>NZ_JBFPNJ010000034.1:0-209461 GCF_040815575.1 Stenotrophomonas sp. LST15-1-1.1 | reverse complement strand
ATGGCTTGGATCTACCAGATTGCGGAAATCTGTCAGAGGTGGGGCGGTGTCGGATTGCGGGGTGTCAGCCGCATGGATGCGGCTGCCAAGCCTACAGGGACGTACTTGCGGCGTCCCCGCAATCCGACACCGCCCCGCCACCCCACGGAATGCCGCCGTTGCTTTTGCTTCCGCCTCTGCAGGTGCAGGGCGCAGCCCTGCCGAAAGAACCCCTTTACCCCCGCGGTCGCCCGCGCGAGGGCACCAGTGCAAATGTATCCACTGCCAGCTTCTCGGCATGGTTCAACCACGCGCGGATTTCCAGATCGTCCACTTCGTGGTCGAGGCCGAACGACACATTGATCCTGCCGTCGGCATCGGGCTGCACCCACTGCTGGGCCAGAACCACCTTGCGCTGCGAAGAAACCGCTTCGATCCAGAAACCGCGATCCGGGCGCGTGCTCGCCACCAGCTGCAGCATGTACTGGCCGGCACGGGTACGACGGCCCTTCTGGGTGATCATGTGTGCCTGGCGCACGCTGGGGCGGGGGCCCTGGAACGCATCCAGCGGTGCATCCACGTCGATGCCGTTGCGTAGCTGACCATCGCGGTACAGCTTGATGCCGTTGTCGCGGTTCACCAGCAGCGCGCACCAGTCTCCGTCGGCTGAGCCATCCTCGAACGCGGTGCAGCGATCAACGTAGGCGAGTGTGTTGTCCGGGTCGGCATCGTCGAACTGGCGCGAGGTGTTTTCCAGGTACACCGATTTCAGGTCCCAGTCCTTGTCGTACTCCAGCAGCACCGGCGGCTGCACGTGCTGCAGGCCGACAACGACCTGGTCGTCGCCGTCGATCTTCAGCTGCCGCGTCGGTTCACCCAACCACAGCGAGCGTGCGAAGGCGAGGTACTGCGGATAGTCGCGGCCGCCATCGCGGCGCGCGGCGGCGCTGGCACTCGGCGCGCGCTTGTCGTCCAGCAGCGAACGGCCAAAGCCCATCGTCTGCAGGTTCGGATCGAGCAGGCTGAGCAGGGTGGCACCGGAATCCAGCGTCGAGCCGTCTTCGGCGGCCAGCTGGCGCGGGGCCACGCCGTCACCGAGGAACAGCAGCAGGTTCTCGCGCTTCTGCTTGGTCAGGATATGGCTGAGGTCATTGGGCATGGCCAGGTGATCGGAGGCGATCACGATCAAGGTGTCCTTGCCATACGGACTGGCCTGGATGCGCTCGACCAGCTGCGAGATCAGGCGGTCGGTGCACTTCAACGCGTTGAGCATGCCGATGTTGCCGTACTGGCTCTGGTAGCGCTCGCCCTTGCACGCCACCGGCAGATGCCCGGCCGGGTGGTGCGTGTCCATGGTCAGCGTGGTCAGCATGAACGGTGCGTCCTGCCGCGACAGCTGCTCGAAGCGCTGGTACGCAGTGTCCAGCAGCACGTCGTCATGCACGCCCCATGCCGAGTAGTGGATGCGGCCGATTTTCTTCTGCTGCTTGAACCACGCCAGGTCATGCACTTCATCGAAGCCATGGCTGGCCAGGAACTGGCCCTTGCCGGCGAACTGGCCGTTGGCACCGCCCAGGTAATGGTTGGTGTAGCCCTGCTGCTTGAGGTAATCACCCAGGCACACCGCCTTGGGCAGGAAGCTGCCCATGCGGTCCATGCTGTTCTCATCACCCTGCGAGGTGGTCAGCGGCACGCCGCACATCGACGACACCAGGCCGGCGATGGTCCAGCCACCGCCTTCGGCCGAGGCCAACCCGCGCACATCCAGCGACTTGGCCGCCAACCGGTTGAGATTGGGCATCAGGCCGGGAAACACCGCCTCGTCCAGATAGGTGCGCTCCAGACTTTCGCCGTAGATCCAGACGATGTTGCGCGGGCGTTGCAGGGCCTGCGTGGGGATCTGGTATTCGGGAGCGATACGGGCGAAATCCACCGGGCGCAGCTGCTGGTACAGGCGCTGGCCATCGCGCGCCAGCGGGCTGATCATGATCGTGGCCACCCACAGTGCAGCGAAACTGGCAAACCACGCACCACCGGCCGTGGGGCGGCGCCAACGCTTCACCCGCGTCGCGAACAGCGGCAGCAGCGACACGGCAGCCAGCACGATGAAGCCGGCGATATAGCCCTTGAAGTCGGCGACACCGGCGCCTTCCATGTCCGCACCCAGGTGGTACAGGGTAGCGGCGTTGAGTCCGTCACCGGACAGCTTGTCGATCAGCCACCAGGCGCTGAGCGCCAGCAGCAACAGCGAGAACAAGCCGGCTTTCCACCACACCCACTTTGCGGAGGCGAGGAACAACCAGGACAGCAGCAACAACGACAGCAGCAGAATCCAGAGCATAGGCAGCTTCGGCAGTGACGGGGTGGCGATGGACGTCGTACCGACGCGTGTCCATCCGACCGGCGCTGCCGCAAGCACATGTGCATGACAGGCCGATGACCCGATAGTGCATGCACGAACCTGACTGAAATGTTTGTTGAAATCGCGCGTGCGATATCACGCCGCGAACGTAAATCGAGCGTGAAAACTCACGCTCGATTGCATTAAAAAACGCATGAATGCGCTGCTTTCGTAGATCCACGACACGCGTGGATACGACAACGCATCAACGCTATCGATGCCCACGTTCCTCGCGCGAACGCGCACGCCGATCGAACAACAAGGCGCTGGTCACGATGCCCAGCCCAAGCACCACGCCGATCAACAACAGCACCAGCGCGATGGCGGGATAGCCCAGCACATGCCAGCCGGTATCGATCTTCATCATCATTGCTGCCGCCATGATCAACGCTGCGCTGATGATGCCGGCGGCAACACGGTTGGCGATCTTCTGCAGGTTCTCCATCAGGCGCGACTCTTCCAGCCCGGTCACCTTCATCTGCAGGCGGTTCTCGGCCAGCAGCGCCATGATGTCCGACAGCTTGCGCGGTCCGTCGCGCAACAATTGCTGCAGCTCCATTGCTTCACTGGCCAGGTTGGCAGCCGATAGCGATTTCTTCAGGCGCGCGCGCATCACGTGCTGCAGCTGGCGCTCGACGATGCGTCGGGTATCCAGATCCGGTGCCAGCAGTCGGCATACGGTTTCAAGGTTGAGCAGCGCCTTGCCGAGCAGGCTCAGCTCCGGCGGCGTACGCAAGCCGGACGAAGTGGCGATGCGCACCATGTCCAGCACCACACGCCCTTCGGAGAAATTCGCGCTGGCCGCGTAGCGTGCGATCAGCTGGCCGGTCTCGCGCAGGTAACGCTCCTCATCGAACGCCTCCAGCCGGGTGCTGATGCTGATCAGGTCATCGGCCACTTCCTCGCCGCGCCCATCGACGGCGGCGAACAGGATCTTCAGCAGTCGCTCGCGCAGGCGCGGCGGCATGTGCGCCACCATGCCCAGGTCGAAGATCGCCAGGCGTCCGTCGGGCATCACCCGCAGGTTGCCGGGATGCGGGTCGGCGTGGATTTCGCCGTGCACGAAGATCTGGTCCAGGTAGCCACGGATCAGTGCCGCCGCCAACGGGTCCATCGCCTGTTCGGTGCGGCGTACATCGGGAATGGCATCCACGCGCACGCCAGCGGCCAGTTCCATGGTCAGCACGCGATGACTGCAGTAGTCCCACAGTGGCTGCGGAATCCACAGGCGTCGGAACGGCTTCAGATGACGGCCGAAGCGCGACAGGTTCTCGGCCTCGGCGTGGTAGTCCAGCTCCTGCATCAGGGTCTTGGAGAACTCGTTGAGCCAGTCGCGCAGGCGCACGCGGCGACCGATCTGGGTCAGATGGTCGGCGGCCAGGGCGAAGCTGCGCAGCACTTCCAGATCTGAGCGCAGCTGCGCGGCCACTTCCGGCTTCTGCACTTTCACCGCGACCTCGCGGCCGTCATGCAGCACCGCGCGGTGCACCTGGGCGATCGATGCGCAACCCAGCGGCTGCGGATCGAATGCGGCGAACAGTTTGTTCACCGGCGCGCCCAGCTCCTGCTCGACGATGGCGTGGATGCGTTCGACCGGGATCTCGGCGACCTTCTCCTGCATCCGCTCCAGCGCCGTGGCGAACTCCACCGGCACCATGTCCGGGCGGGTGGACAGCATCTGCCCGAGCTTGACGAAGGTTGGCCCCAGCGCTTCCAGGTCACTGACGAACTGTTCGGGGTTGCCGTCGGGCGGCACATCGGTGTGGCTGCCGGCAGCGTCCAGGTTCATGCCGGAGAACACGCCGGAATGGCGGTAGCGCATCAGCAGGCGCAGGATCTGGCTGCGCCGGTTCATGCCACGGATCAGCGGGGGATTGCCTGCGGCGGTGGGCGGCTTGCTCAAACAGAACTCCTCGAAAGCGACGACCGGGCGGCCGTGATCCGGCAGCCGGGTAGCGCCGGACCATGCCCGGCGGGATTGGAATACGCTTGCAGTGTCCCTGCGGTCCGGTAGGCGCGCGGTGAACCCGCTACCGCAGGCGGTGCAGGATCGGTCAGAATCCGCTCATTCCCTTTACTGGATCCCCCATGGCCGGTGCCAGCCTGTTTGCCCTGCTCGACGATATCGCCTCCCTGCTCGACGACGTCTCGGTGCTGACCAAGGTCGCCGCCAAGAAGACCGCCGGCGTGCTGGGCGACGACCTGGCGCTGAACGCGCAGCAGGTGACCGGCGTCAATGCCAACCGTGAACTGCCGGTGGTGTGGGCGGTGGCCAAGGGCTCGCTGGTGAACAAGGTGATCCTGGTGCCGGCCGCACTGGCGATCAGCGCGCTGGAAGCCTGGCTGCACAGTCGCGGCTGGAACGTGCCGCTGATCGTGCCGCTGATGATGATCGGCGGTGCCTTCCTGTGCTTCGAGGGCGTGGAGAAACTGGCGCACCGTTTCCTGCATTCAGCCGATGAAGACGCTGAACACCAGGCCGAACGACGCAAGGCGCTGGCCGATGCGCAGGTGGACATGGTCGCGTGGGAGAAGGACAAGGTGAAGGGCGCGATCCGCACCGACTTCATCCTCTCGGCCGAAATCATCGTGCTGTCGCTGGGGGTGGTCGCCACGGCGTCGTTCATCAACCAGGTCAGCACCCTGGTGGTGATCGCGCTGGCGATGACCGTGTTCGTCTATGGGCTGGTCGCCGGCATCGTCAAGCTGGACGACCTGGGGCTGTACCTGTCGCGGAAGGGCGCAGCGCTGGCGGCCGTCGGCCGTGGGCTGCTGGTATCGGCACCGTGGCTGATGAAGTTCCTGTCGGTGGCCGGTACTGCGGCGATGTTCCTGGTCGGTGGCGGCATCCTGGTGCACAACGTGCCGGCGCTGCACCACGCGGTGCAGGCGCTGGGCGGTGAAGGCCAGTGGGGCTGGCTGGTCAACGCGCTGGGCAACATGGTGGTCGGCATCATTGCCGGTGCGATCGTGCTGGCGGTGGTGACCGGCGTGCAGAAGCTGCGCGGCAAGTAGTGCAGGGGTCTTGCCCGGTGGAGGCCGACCTTGGTCGGCGGTTTTTTCTCTTGCGTGTGCCAACCGAGGTTGGCACCTACCCAAGCAGTTTCCGGCGCGGTGGGGAACTACCCGGCGTGCACCCGGTTCTTGCCTTCGCGCTTGGCCACATACAGGGCGTCATCGGCGCGCCGCAGCAACGTATCGGCATCGTCGCCTGGCTGCCATTGCGAAAGCCCGGCACTGAAATGCACTGGTACCCGCCGGTCCTGCACGGTCAGCACGCGATGTGCCAGTGAGCGCTGCAGCCGCTGCACCGTGGCCATGCTGTCCGCGCCGGGGGTTTCCGGTAGTACCAGCACGAACTCGTCGCCGCCCAGCCGGGCGATGCCATCGGTGGCACGCAGCAGCAGCCGGCACACCGCCACCAGATGCTGCAGCAGCGCGTCGCCGCCGGCATGGCCGTGTTCGTCGTTGGTCTGGTGGAAATCATCCAGGTCGATCACCGCCAGCCCCAACGGCGAGTTGTTGCGTGCGGCGCGGGCCAGCTCGCGTTGCAGAAGTTCATCCAGGCCACGCCGGTTCAAGGCCTGGGTCAGCGGATCGATTCGTGCCAGATCGCCGGCCGCGCGCAGATCCTGTTCCAGCTGGTTGATGCGTTGTTCGGCGCGTTCCACTTCCTGTCGCGCGCTGGCCAGGTGATCGCGCGCCTGCGCGGCCTGCTGCTGCACCTTGCCGGTGTCCTGCATCACTTCCTGCAGCAGGTGGTTGAGGTCGGCGATGCTGCGCGCTTCGCGTAGCTGCAGTGCGTAGCTGCTGATGCGGTCGTGGTATTCACCGGTACTGGCGGCCATGCCGTCCATGCGCTCGATGAACTCGCCCATCAACCCACGCATGGCCGCTTTCGAATCGTCGATTCCCTGCCGCAGCAGGCCCTGCTTGTAGATCACCTCACGCAGCTCGGCGCGGGTGCGCTCTACCGATTCGGCTTCCAGCGGCCCGGACAGCAACTGGCGCACGGCCGCGATCTGGCCCTGCAGCCAGCTGCGGTCATCCAGCAGCTCGCTGACGTTTTCCAGCAGCAGTGCGAACAATTCCAGTAGCAGTGCCTGCTGTTCCTGCCAGCTCTCGGCGCGCACGCCGATCTGGTGACCCAGTTCGCGCGCACCTTGTTCTATCGGCTCCAGTGCCGCGCCCGGCTGCCACTGGCGCAGGCGTACGGCCAGTGCCTGCGCCTGCTCGCGCAGGTCGGGATCGTGCTGCAGCAGCGCCACCACCGCCCCGCCCAGCAGCAACCGCAGCTGTTCGGACAGGCGCAGGCTGTCGGGCTGGCCATCGGGCGAGTGCTGGTCGATGGTACGGATGTACTTGTCGATCAGCTGCCGCATCGCCCGGCCATAGCGCGGCCAGTCGGCGCTGGCCTGCGCCGATTGCAGGCGATCACCCATGTCGCCCAGCTCGCCGGGCAGGGTGGCCATGCCATTGGCGAAGGCAGCCAGCAGCGGCTCGGGTGCATCGGCCCCGGCAAACAGCTGCTGCAATGCCACGCTGTTCCCACCCTGCAGCACCACCCGGTCGCCGCGCCCGTCATCGACCACCGCGCGCACGCGCGCAGGCGGCCCGATAGCGGTACCAGGAGCAGGGCGGGGGTCGGGCTGGTCCGTCATGGAACGAATCCTGGGGTGGCGGGGAGGCTGGTCACAGCATATCGGCGCAACTGGCGGTGGCTTGAACCGATAGGATGGGCGACAGGATGCCGCAGTGGAGGTGGGTATGCGTGTGATGTTGCTGGGGGCGACGGGACTGGTCGGTGGTCACGCCCTGTCGCTGCTGTTGGCCGACCCCCGTTGCAGCGCCGTGGTCGCGCCCAGCCGCCGCCCGTTGCCCGTGCAGCACACCCAGCTGCACAATCCGGTATTGGCGTTCGATGCGCTGCCTGATGCGCCGGACTGGGCACGGGTGGACGCGGTGATCTGCGCCCTGGGCAGCACCATCGCCCAGGCCGGCAGCCGCGAGGCGTTCCATCGTATCGATCATGATTACCCGCTGGCGTTCGCTCGCCTTGCCCTTGCGCAGGGCGCCCAGGCATTCGCGCTGAACTCGGCCGCAGGCGCCAACCCGCGTTCGTCGATCTTCTACAGCCGGGTCAAGGGCGAGCTGGAGCGCGATCTGCGTGCGTTGGGCTTCCCGTCGCTGACGCTGGTGCGGCCCGGACTGATCGGCGGTGAGCGGCAGCAGGTCCGCCGTGGCGAACGCTTCGCGCTGCAGGTACTGGGCGTGCTGGGGCCATTGCTGCCCCGCGCCTGGCGGATCAACCCGGCACCTGTGATTGCCCGCGCGCTGGTGGAGGCCGCACTGGCGCCGCAACCGGGCGAGCACGTGGTGGCTTCGAAGGGCCTGGTGGACTGATGTCGCGCGCGCTGCGTCTGACCCAGCTGCTGCAGGTGCTGCGCCGGCACCGCCGGCCGGTGCCCGGGCAGGCGCTGGCCGACGAACTGGGCATCAGCCTGCGCACGCTGTACCGCGATATCGAAACGCTGCGCGAGCAGGGCGCCGACCTGCGCGGGGAAGCTGGCGTCGGCTACCAGCTGGAACCGGGCGATGTGCTGCCGCCGTTGACCTTGCCGCCGGCCGAGATCGACGCGCTGGTGCTTGGCCTGCGCTGGGTGGCGGCACGCACCGAGCCGGCGCTGGCCGAGGCCGCGCGTGATGCCTTGGCGCGCATCGCCCATGTGCTGCCAGCAGCACGCCGCGAAGCACTGCGTGACAGCGGCCTCCGGGTGGGCCCATCGCGTACGGCAGCGAAGGTGCCCCCGGCGCGCCTGCAGGCCGTGCGCGAAGCGGTGGGTACGCAGCAGCGGCTGCAGTTCGCCTATGAGGATGCACAGGGACGGCGTACCGAGCGCGTGGTCTGGCCGTTCGCACTGGGGTACTTCGATGAAGTGCCGATGCTGGCGGCCTGGTGCGAGGGCCGCGAGGACTTCCGTCATTTCCGCCTGGATCGCATCCGCCATGTGCGTGCGTTGGAAGAGTGCTACCTGGTGCCGCGTGCCACCTTGCTGCGGCGCTGGCAGAAGGCGCAGGGCATCGCTCCGGACTGGCTGGACCGTTCGTGACGTACCCGCTTTGGTAGATGTCGAGCCTGCTCGACGCTTTTGCTGTTCGCGGAGAGCCGTCCAGCAAGTTCGAGGCTGCTGACAGGAACTGTCAGCAGGGCAGGGCCACCATGGATTCTCCCAACAACGGAGCTTCCCCATGTTCAAGCCCAGCACCCTGCTGCAGTACGTGAAAGACGTCACCACCAGCGCCACGTTCTACAGCGGCATCCTAGGCACGCCGCCGGTCGAGCAGTCGCCCGGCTTCGCCCTGTTCCTGCTTGGCGATGGTGCCGCGCTGGGCCTGTGGCAACGCGATGACGTGCAGCCGCCGGTGAGCGCGGAGGCCGGTGCTGCCGAACTGGCGATGGTGGTGGCGGATGCAGCAACGGTGCAGCGCATGCACGACGAGTGGTGTGGGCTTGGCGTGCAGATCGCCCAAGCTCCGGTGACGCTGGAATTCGGCCACACCTTCGTCGGCGTCGATCCCGATGGCCATCGCCTGCGTGTCTACAGCCGCGCCGAGGGCATGGTCGCGCGCGATTGATCGCCACGCTGCACCCACAAAAAAACGCCGGGCAATGCCCGGCGTTTTCCATTCATGTGCCAACCAAGGTTGGCAGCTACCGGATCAGCTGGCCAGCGCCAGATCGTCCATCATCGCGCGCAGGAAGCGGGCCGCTTCGCCGCCGGTGGCTGCGCGGTGGTCGAAGGTCACCGACAGCGGGATCACCTTGTGCGCTTCCACGCCGCCCATCACCGGGGTCATCTGGTGGCGGGCACGACCGGCACCGACGATGGCCACGCACGGCGGCACCACGACCGGGGTCGCGTAGCGGCCGGCGAACATGCCGAAGTTGGACAGCGAGATGGTGTAGCCGCTCAGCTCCGAGGCTGCGATCGAACGCGCTTCCACCTGCTCGCGCAGACGATTGACGCCTTCGCGGATGCCACGGGCATCCAGCATGTCGGCGTTGCGCAGGGCCGGCACGAACAGGCCGTCGTCGGTGTCCACGGCGATGCCGATGTCCACCTGCGCATGCAGGGTGCGGGTCAGCGCTTCACCATCGAACCAGGCGTTCATCGCCGGCACCTTCTGCGCGGCGACCACGATCGAGCGCACCAGGCGCGCGGTGACGTCGTTGCCCGGCAGCCAGGCGTGGATGTCGGCGTCGTCGTTCAACGTGGTCGGCACGACCTTGCTGTGCGCATCGGCCATGACGCGGGCCATGTTGCGGCGCACGCCCTTCAGCGGCTCCGGCTGGCCCTTGGCAACCACGCCGGGCGGCTGCGTGCGCATCGGCTTGCCAGCGGCAGACAGCGGGGTGCGTGCGTCGGACTGTACCGGCGCGGCCACCTGCGCCGGAGCCGGTGCGGCAGCCGCCGGTGCAGCAACCGCTGCCGGCGCAGCGCCGATCTTCGCGCTGCCATCGGCAGCGGCCTGCTTGACGTCGGCCATGGTCACCGCGCCATCGGTGCCGGTGGCACGCACGCGGCTCAGGTCCACGCCCAGCTTGCGCGCGGTGGCACGCACGGCCGGCACGGCCTTGACGCCGCCGACCGCCAGCGCCTGTTCTGCATGCACCGCGTTGGAGCTCTGCATCGCGCCGACCACGGTGCCGGCGTCATCACGCTCGGCGGCGGCCGGCTTGGCTTCTTCAGCAGCTACCGGGGCGGCTGCGGTCGGCAGCGGCGGCGGCGTCGGTGCGGCCGGAGCCGCCGGAGCCGCCGGAGCGGCATGGCCGTGGCTGTGGCCGGTGTCCTGGCCGTCAGCGCGCTGCGGCAAGTTCGGGTCCAGCGCGAAGCTGGCCAGCACCGCGCCGGTCGGGATGATGTCGCCGGCAGCGCCGGACAGCTTCAGCACCGTGCCGGAGAACGGCGAGGGCACTTCGACGACGGCCTTGGCGGTCTCCATCGAGACCAGCGGCTCGTCCAGCTTGATCACATCGCCTTCCTTGACGAACCACTCGACGATGGTCGCGTCCGGCAGGCCTTCGCCCAGGTCGGGCAGGTTGAAGTTCTTGGTCTGGCTCATTTGCAGTTCTCTTCCAGCAGTTCCAGTTCGCGGGCAGGCAACCAGCCCGTCGCGCCATTGGCGCGCTCGGACCACCACCACCCGCCGTGTTCGTGATGAAGCTTGACCATCTCGCCGTTCTCCACATCCAGCTCGCGGGCGTCATAGTCGCGCAGGGCTTCTGCGCGACCATCGTCCAACAGCTGCAACCACGCTACCGGTGCCCATCCGGCGCGCCCATCACTGGTGCGCACCCAGGCAAACGCCGGCCATTCCTCGTCACGTACGCCTACTTCGACGATCTGGCCGGTGCGGAACCGGAGCGGGTTGGGATACTGGCTGCGGTAAGCCCCGAGAAGGCGGGCCCGCATGTCAGCCTGCCGCCACCGCGCGCTTGGCCGCCGCCACGATCCGCTCCACGCTCGGCAGATACTTCATCTCCAGGCGGAACAGCGGAATGTGGGTGTCGTAACCGGTAACGCGCTCGACCGGAGCCAGCAGGTCGTAGATCGACTCCTCGGCCAGGCGTGCGGCGATTTCCGCGCCGAAGCCCGCAGTCTTCGGGGCCTCCTGCACGATCACGCAGCGGCCGGTCTTGGCCACCGACTCGGCGATGGTGGCGAAGTCCAGCGGACGCAGCGTGGCCACGTCGATGACTTCGGCACTGATGCCTTCGCCGGCCAGCTTGTCGGCTGCTTCCAGCGCTTCCTTTACCTGCGCGCCCCAGGTCACCAGGGTCACATCGGTGCCATCGCGCAGCACGAAGCACACGTCCAGCGGCAAGGCTTCGCCGTCGTTGACGACCACTTCCTTGTACTGGCGGTAGATGCGCTTGGGCTCCATGTAGATCACCGGATCCGGTTCGCGGATCGCGGCCAGCAGCAGGCCATAGGCGCGCTGCGGCGAGGACGGCAGCACCACGCGCAGGCCCGGCACGTTGGTGAAGATCGCTTCGTTGGCTTCGCTGTGGTGTTCCGGCGCACGGATGCCACCACCCCACGGCACGCGCAGCACCATCGGGCAGTGCAGGCGGCCACGGGTGCGGTAACGCAGGCGCGCGGCGTGGCAGATGATGTGGTCGACCATCGGGTACATGAAGCCGTCGAACTGGGCTTCAGCCACCGGCTTCATGCCCTGTGCGGCCAGGCCGATGGTGAGGCCGGCGATGGTGGTTTCATCCAGCGGGGTGTCGAGGATGCGATCGGCGCCGAAGCGCTGCTGCAGGCCCGCGGTGGCGCGGAACACGCCGCCGTTGACGCCCACGTCTTCGCCCAGCACCAGCACCGACTTGTCGTGCTCCAGCTCCCAGGCCAGTGCCTGGGTGATGGCTTCGATGAGGGTGATCGGGGTGTCGGTCATGTTCTGTTCTCCGCGCGCGACGGCAGCGCTGTCGGCGGCGTTGGTGTGCGCGCTGGACGCGCCGTTCTTGATCTCATCCATGGCGCTGCTCCAGGGCGATCGCCTGGGCGCGCTGGGCCAGCAGGTCCTGCGGCGGGTCGGCATAGAGGAAATCGAACATCGCCTCGACCGGCTGCACCGGCGTGTTGAGGTACAGGTTCACTTCCTCGTCCACACGCTTGCCGCATTCGGCGGTCCAGGCGGCTTCTTCTTCCTCGCTCCACACGCCGGCGTTGGTCAGGTACTTGCGCAGGCGCAGCATCGGCTCGCGCTGCCAGGCATCCTTCACTTCGGCGTCGTCGCGGTAGCGGCGTGCGTCATCGGCGGTGGTGTGGTCGGACAGGCGATAGGTCATCAGTTCCAGCACGGTGCCGCCGTCGCCGGCCAGCGCACGTTCGCGCGCCTGCAGCATGGCGGCCATCACCGCGATCAGATCGTTGCCGTCCACCTGCAGGCAGTGCAGGCCGCCCGCCAGGCCCTTCTGTGCCAGCGTCTCGGCACCGGTCTGGGCCGAACGCGGGACCGAGATGGCCCAGCCGTTGTTGACGATGCACAGGATCAGCGGCAGCTTGTAGGCACCGGCCGAATTCAGTGCAGCGTAGAAGTCGGTCTTGGAACTGCCGCCGTCGCCGCACACGGCCACCGCGATCTGCTGTTCCTTGTTGAGCTTGAACTTCAGCGCAGCGCCTGCGGCGTGCAGGCACTGGGTGGAGATCGGCACGCAGAACGGGAAGTCCTTGGCCGCATTGCCGCCATAGTCGTTGCCGCGCTCGTCGCCGCCCCAGTACATCAGCACGTCGTGCGGGCGCACGCCACGCATGAACATGGCGCCGTACTCGCGGTAGGACGGCGCGAACACGTCGTCCTTCTGCATCGCAGCGCCGATGCCCACATGCGCGGCTTCGTGGCCGAGGCAGGCGGCGTAGGTACCCAGCTTGCCGGTGCGCTGCAGCGCGATCGACTTGCCGTCGAACACGCGCACGAACAGCATCTGCTTGAACATCGGCAGCAACGCGCGCGGGTCGCGCAGGGCTTCGGGCAGATCATCGCGGACGAGCGTGCCGTCCGTGTCCAGATACTGCAGGTATTCGATCTTGAACTCAGCGGCAACCGTCATTGCGTACTGCACCTTCGACAGAGAAGTTACAAATGATATGAATCGCCATGTTAAGGAATGCGTACGAAAAAGCTCTCCTGCGGCGCAGCACGGCCTGCCGGCCTTTGTACCCCCTTGCGGGCGCTTGATGCCAATAACTTCAACGTATTCAGCCATTGCTGCAAAGCATCACAACGCGCCCTGGGCTGAGCGCCAGTAGAACGGCGCAAACGGTTCCACGCGCAACGGCCGTTCCACAGCCGCGCCGCACGCCCCGGTACGGTCATCGCGGCTGCCAGCGCGGCAGCAACGCGCTACCCTTGCCGCCCCCGATCTGGTCCCGCCCATGTCCGTCGACAACAACCAACGCGATCTCGAAGCCGGTATCCACACCGATCTGCAGGGGCGGCTGACCTACGGCGGCTACCTGCGGCTGGACCAGCTGCTCAGCGCGCAGCAGCCGCTGTCCAGTCCGCCGCATCACGACGAGATGCTCTTCATCATCCAGCACCAGACCTCCGAGCTGTGGTTGAAGCTGCTGGGTCACGAGCTGGGTGCGGCAATCGGCTTCCTGCAGCGCGACGAGGTCTGGCAGTGCCGCAAGGTGCTGGCGCGCAGCAAGCAGGTGCTGCGCCAGCTGACCGAACAGTGGTCGGTGCTGGAAACGCTCACCCCGTCCGAGTACATGGGCTTCCGCGACGTGCTGGGCCCGTCCTCGGGCTTCCAGTCGCTGCAGTACCGCTACATCGAGTTCCTGCTGGGCAACAAGAACGCGCAGATGCTGCAGGTGTTCGAGCACGACACGGCCGGGCAGGCGCAGCTGCGCACCGTGCTGGAGGCGCCGAGCCTGTACGAGGAGTTCATGAAGTACCTGGCCCGCTTCGGCCACGCCGTGCCGGCGGTGTACGAGGCGCACGACTGGACCCAGCCGCATGTGGCCGATGATGCACTGCAGCCGGTCTTTGAACGCATCTACCAGGACACTGACCGCTACTGGCGCGAGTACGCGCTGTGCGAGGACCTGGTGGACCTGGAAACGGCCTTCCAGCTGTGGCGGTTCCGACACATGCGCACGGTGATGCGGGTGATCGGCTTCAAGCGCGGCACCGGCGGCTCCTCCGGCGTGGGCTTCCTGGCCAAGGCACTGGAGCTGACCTTCTTCCCTGAATTGTTCCAGGTGCGCACCACTCTGCATGTCGCGCCCCCACCGGATCTGGCCTGATCCCCATTCAGCTTGGCCACCCGCGGCTGGCTGGATCGTTTCAGATGCAAGTTCAGCGAGCAGGCCGCGACCTGCCTCAAACGGCGTGTATTTGACGTGAACGCCAGAAGTCGGTGATCCTCGCGCGTTGCTTCACCGCACATCGGACGTGCCTCCATCCACCGAACCAGGAATTCCGCATGAGCGTAAACGCCACTGCGAACACCCCAGAGCCGGCGCTGCCGGACTTCAACACCACGATGGGCCACCCGCGCCCGTTGTGGATGCTGTTCATGACCGAGTTCTGGGAGCGCTTTGCGTTCTACGGCATCCGCTGGGCGTTGGTGCTGTACATCGTTGCCCAGTTCTACAACGGCAACGCCGCCGGTGAAGGCGACGCCAGCCGCATCTACGGCGCCTACCTGGCGCTGGTATATGCCGCCGCGATCTTCGGCGGCTACGTGGCCGACCGGGTACTGGGTTACCAGCGCTCGATCCTGACCGGCGCGATCATCATGGCCGTCGGCCTGTTCATGATCTCGCTGCCGCAGGAGCACATCTTCAAGCTTGGCCTGGCCACGATCATCGTCGGCAACGGTCTGTTCAAGCCCAACATCTCGACCATGGTCGGCAAGCTGTACGGCCTGAAGGACGAACGCCGCGACTCGGGCTTCACGATCTTCTACATGGGCATCAACATCGGCGCGATGATCGCCCCGGTGCTGACCGAGTACCTGGCCCGCAAGGTCTTCGGCACCTCGGAAATGCCCTCCTACAAGGTCGTGTTCATTGCCTCCGGCGTGGGCATGCTGATCTCGCTGGTGTGGTTCTACATCGGTCGTGCCGGCCTGAAGGGCATCGGTGCACCGCCGGCTGGTGCTGAAGGTTTCGGCCGCATCATCATGGTGCTGGTCGGTTCGCTGTTCGCCATTCCGGTGGCTTACTTCCTGCTCGCCACCGGCGCCACCGCGCTGGCCTGGATCCTCGGCGTGATGTTTGCCGCCCTGGCCGTGCTGCTGCTGGTGGAAGGCATCCGCGAGGGCAAGGTGCAGCGCGACCGCGTGATCGCCATGCTGATCATCTTCGCCTTCAACGTCATGTTCTGGATGTTCTTCGAACAGGCCGGCAGCTCCTTCACCTTCCTGGCCGAGAACATCGTCAACCGCCAGCTGGGTGATTGGACCTTCCCGACCGCGTGGTTCCAGTCGGTCAACTCGGTGGCGATCATCACCCTGGCGCCGATCATCGCCTGGATCTGGGTGGCCCTGGGCCGCGCCAATCCGTCCATCCCGCGCAAGTTCGGCCTCGGCCTGCTGTTCAACGGCGCTGCTTTCGCCCTGCTGATGTTCGCTCTGTCGACCATGGTCGTGGACGGCAAGATCCCGTTCTGGACCCTGTTCATGGTCTATGTCATCCAGTCGGTCGGTGAGCTGTGCCTGTCGCCGATCGGCCTGTCGATGGTGACCAAGCTGGCTCCGGTGCGTCTGGTCGGCTTCGGCATGGGCGGCTGGTTCCTGTCCACCGGCATCGGCAACAACCTGTCGGGCATCTTCGCCGGTGCGGTCAGTGGTGAAGGCGGCATGACGGTCGAATCGGCCCTGAAGGGGTATACCTTCGGGTTCTGGGCCTTGATCGGTTCGGGTGTGGTCCTGTTCCTGGTCGCGCCGCTGATCAACAAGCTGATGCACGGCGTGAAGTAATGAGAGGGTAGTGGGCATGCGTACAACGTTCGGTGGTGCAGTGGTGGCAGTGATGTGTGCGGCGCTGATCGGCGCCTGTTCGCAGCCTCAACCTCCCGCTGCCCCCGAGCCCACGCAGCCCCTGGATACCCGCCCCACCGAGCCACCGGTCGCTGACCCCAGCGAACCGGTGGCCTCGGGCAACACCCCGGCGGCGGCCGATATCGCCGCCATTGCCGGGCTGGGCGCGCAGTTCGACCCGGCCCGTGACCCCGTTGCCGACCTGGAAACCGCCAAGGTCGAAGCCCAGCGCGGCAACAAGCGCATCATCCTGGAAGTGGGCAACGCCGCCTGCGAGCCCTGCCATGCACTGGATGAAGCCGTGGAAGGCAACGGCGATCTGCGCCGCTTCCGTGATGCCCACTATGTGTGGGTCAAGGTCAACGACAGTGCCGAGAATCCGAATGCAGCCTTCCTGGGCCAGTTCCCGCCGCTGCAGGGCGAGCACCCGCACCTGCTGGTGATCGATGCCGACGGCACGCTGCTGGCGCCACAGCCCAGCGCAGCGATGCACAAGGGCAAGACCGTGCAGACCGCACGCGTGATGGCGTTCCTCAAGCAGTGGGCGCCGCCAACGCCGCGGTAGCGCCTGCCGCTCCCTGGCCGGACATCCACGCGTGCCGTGGATCTACAGATCATTACCCTTCGGCCGTTAATGGCAAGGACCTCACTGCGCCACCCGGCGCGACCGGAGCGCCCATGCACAGCGACCACGCCGAACGCCTGCCCGAACCTGCCAGCACCCTGGCCGAAGGTGAGGCGCCTGATGGCGTGAGCCTGCCGCCGCAGGAAGCCCTGCTGGACGACGCCGGCACCGGCGCAGAAGCCCTCGAACTCGCACCGCCGCGGCATCGGTTGCCGCAGATCGCCTTGCCCGACAACGTGGTGCTGAAGGGCGCGGTGCAGAAGCTGGTGGAACAGAAGGCGCGGCTGGATCGACTGGCCGCCGAAGGGCAATTGGCCGGTCTGCTGCCGCCGGAATGGCACGGCAACGGCGTGCGCGCGATCGACCTGTCCAGTTTCGTGCAGGGCGTGTTGCCGTTCCTGCAGCCCGGCGAGCGTGGTGAAACCGCACCGGCCCGCCTGCCGGTGCGCCACGTGCTGGGCGATGACAGCCGCTGGGGCCTGGCTGACGTCCCCGAACCGAAGTCACTGGCCTGGTACCTGGCCAGCGATGACCGCGCCAACGCGGGCAGCAAGGATGTCGCCGAGGCCTATCTGGTCGGCGCGCTCGGCTTGGCCTGGATGCAGGAAGGGCGCAGCCGCCCCGGCTTCCTGCGTGCGATGGACCAGGACAGCCTTGCGGCGCGGGTGACCATGCTGGGCTACCCGCCGCCGGGCGAGTTGGCGTTGTACAGCGTGACCGCGCACGGCCAGCCGCAGATCTGGTGCGTGCATGGCCGGCGCAGGTTGCGCCCGCTGGTGGCGCCGTGGCTGAGCGTGCCGCTGCTGACCGCCTATGGCGTGCCTGCACCGGTGGCATGGCCGGGCAGCTTCCCGCCCGTTGAAGCCGTGGCCGAAGCGATTGCTGCCGCGCGTCCGGGCAAGCTGCTGCCGGAAGTGGATCTGGGCAGAGTGGTCGCCAAGATCGCCGAAGACGCCTCGTCCGAGGCATGGCAGCCGGTCAGCCTGCTGCAGCTCAACACCTGGTCGCCGCGCTGGCCGTTCTTCCTTGGGACGTTTGTTGGCCTGCCATCGCTGCTGCTGGTCACCGCTGCGCTGGCACTGCCGGGGGCGGTTGAAGCGGCCACGGTTGCCGCCTCGCTGGGCTTTGCCGGCGGCGCCATCGGCGCGCTGGCGGTGCCGTGGATCCATGCGCGGCGCAAGCATCTGAGCTGAGGACGTGGGCCATCCGCGCGTGGTGTGCGTCTACTGCCCCATTGCGCGCGGACTCCGCGTAGATCCACGCCATGCGTGGATGCTCTTCCACCACTCAGGGTTCGGCAATCACCCGCAGCGCACTGGCATAGCCCTTGGCGAGACTGGTCAGGTCGAGCAGCCGGTTCAACGACAGCAGCAGACCCGGCTGGCAGGCCTTCAAGCGCTGATGTTCGAACCACGCCTGGGTGACGGTTTCCAACGTGGCCAACGCCTCATCGATGCGCTGCAGGTCGGCTTCGCGGTCGATGGGCTCGGTGGTGGGGTGATTGGGACGTGTCATGGCGAAGCTCCGGGGAGAGGCCGCCGGAAAGGCGGCAGGCGATGCGTGGTTGAAAGACCGTGATCCGAAGGAAGAACGGTGGCCATGCGGCCCCACGCACCGCCCGCCAAAGCAGGGCAGCGCGAGTCGCCGCCGCCCGCGAAGGACGGCGACGGGTGCGGCGTGGTTTCCTTCGGATCATCGGGCTTTCAACCCCGGCAGCGGTGTTCCGCTGCGCGCCTACCCTCGGGCCGATGGGACCGGCCGTCCAATAGGCAATGCCATTCGATGCGCGAATTTCGATACAACCGCTCTGTCGGCCAGGACTCTACCGGCCCGATGCCGAAACATCAGGTGGTAAACGCGACAAGTCGAGTCGAACCCGGCCGAAAGACCGTTCGTCGGCGGGCCATGAACACCGCGCGTTGCACGTCATCAATGGCCTGCGCCTGACCCCTCACAGCGCAGCCCGCGACATCATCCACGCTTGGCGTGGGTCCATGTGTCGACCAAGGTCGACACCTACCAAGAGCGGCGGGGTGGGCGCCGCCCCGAAGGGGTCAGACCCCTTCGCCCATCCGCTCCAGCCCATCCCCGGCCAGGCGCAGGATCAGCTTCTCCAGCACCTGCTCCTCTTCCTCGCTCAGCACCGACATCAGCTTGCGGGTGATCTCGATCACCATCGGTGCGATCGTCTCGTACACCTCGAACCCCGCCGCGGACAGTGCCAGCACCGAACGTCGGCGGTCATCGCCGTGCGTCTCACGCTTGATGAAACCGCGCTCCAGCAGGCGGGCCACGGCTCGGCTGACCGCCACCTTGTCCATCGCCGTGCGGTCGGAGACCTCGCTGGCCGACGACCCGGGGTACAGCGCCAGGATGGTGATCACCCGCCACTCTGGGATGGCAAGGCCATAGCGGTCGCCGTACAGCTTGGCGATGTTGCCGCTGACCCGGTTGGACAGCACGCTCAGCCGGTACGGCAGGAACTGTTCCAGGTCGAGCAGGACGTGGGAGGCACGCAGGCGGGTGGAAGCGGGATCGGCGGGGCTCATGTTGCGGTGCACCTTGCTGGTGGTTTCAAGTGTAACTATAAGTGTTGGGTCCGTACCCTGCATTCTCGCCGGGTCCAACCCCGCCCGCACCTGGTTTGTGCCGATGCGGCACCGATTCGGAGCCACGCCATGAATACCGCAGTCCCGTCCGCCTCGCATCCCAACCCCGGCATGCAGGTCACCACCTTCGAAAACCCGATGGGCATCGACGGCTTCGAGTTCGTCGAATTCGCCGCACCGGCCGGCCGTGGCGCCGAGCTGCACGAGTACTTCCGCAAGATGGGCTTCAGCGCGGTGCTCAAGCACAAGCAGCGTCCGATTACCGTCTATCGCCAGGGCGACGTCAACTTCCTGGTCAATGAAGACCCCGATTCGTTCGCCGCCGACTTCGCTGAAAAGCATGGCCCGTGCGCCTGTGGCTTCGCCATCCGCTTCAAGAAGCCGGGCGCGGAGGTCTACCAGACCGCGCTGGGCAATGGCGCTGAAGCCATCGCCTTCAAGCCGGAGAGCAAGGCGGTCAACGCGCCGGTCATCAAGGGCATCGGCGACTGCATGCTGTACCTGGTGGATCGCTACGGCGATGCCGGCAGCATCTTCGATGGCGACTACGAGCTGATCGCCGGCGCCGAGCTGCGCCCGAAGGGCTTCGGCCTGACCTTCATCGACCACCTGACCCACAACCTGTACTTCGGCAACATGCAGCAGTGGTCGGACTACTACGAGCGCCTGTTCAACTTCCGCGAGATCCGTTACTTCGACATCAAGGGCCTGAAGACCGGCCTGGTGTCCAAGGCGATGACCGCGCCGGACGGCATCGTGCGCATTCCGCTGAACGAATCGTCCGACCCGAAGAGCCAGATCAACGAGTACCTGGACGCGTACAAGGGCGAGGGCATCCAGCACATCGCCTGCTTCACCGAGAACATCTACGAGACCGTTGAAGCCATGCGCGCGCAGGGCGTGGATTTCCTCGACACGCCGGAGACCTACTTCGACGTGATCGACCAGCGCGTGCCGAATCACGGTGAGGACGTTGCCCGCCTGGCGAAGAACAAGATCCTGATCGACGCCGACCCGGAAACCCACCAGCGCAAGCTGCTGCAGATCTTCACCCAGAACTGCATCGGCCCGATCTTCTTCGAGATCATCCAGCGCAAGGGCAACGAAGGCTTCGGCGAAGGCAACTTCACCGCGCTGTTCGAGAGCATCGAGCGCGACCAGATCCGCCGCGGCGTGCTGTAAGGTCTTCGGTAGCGCCGGGCCAGTCCCGGCGCCTGCCCATCTGTAGAGCCGAGCCATGCTCGGATGCTTTCCGTTCCGGTCCCGCCGTACCCAGGAGCCCCCCATGTCCAGCGCCATCACCGCCCGCGGCTACCAGTCCGGTTTCGGCAACGAGTTCGCCAGCGAGGCCGTGCCCGGTGCACTGCCGGTCGGCCAGAACTCGCCGCAGAAGGTGGCCCATGGCCTGTATGCCGAGCAGCTGACCGGCACCGCGTTCACCGCACCGCGCGGCAGCAACCGCCGCAGCTGGCTGTACCGGATCCGTCCGGCGGTGACCCACGGTGAGTTCACTCCGTTCGCGCAATCGCAGCTGCAGTGCGATTTCGGTGCGCAGCCCGCTTCACCGAACCAGCTTCGCTGGAGCCCGCTGCCGCTGCCGGAGCTGCCGACCGATTTCGTCGAAGGCCTGTACACGATGGGTGGCAACGGTTCGCCCGATGCGCATGCTGGTGTTGGTATCCATCTATACGCCGCCAACCGTGACATGGTTGGCCGCTACTTCTACGACGCCGACGGCGAACTGCTGATCGTGCCGCAGCTGGGCAGCCTGCGGCTGCTGACCGAGCTGGGCGTGATCGAGATCGAACCACAGCAGATCGCGGTGATTCCGCGCGGCGTGCGCTTCCGTGTCGAGCTGCCTGATGGTCCGAGCCGTGGCTACGTCTGCGAGAACTACGGCGCGCTGCTGAAGCTGCCCGACCTGGGCCCGATCGGCTCCAACGGCCTGGCCAATCCGCGCGACTTCGAGACCCCGCATGCCGCGTTCGAAGACATCGACGGTGATTTCGAGCTGATCGCCAAGTTCGACGGCCGCCTGTGGCGTGCGCCGATCAATCATTCGCCGCTGGACGTGGTCGCCTGGCACGGCAACTACGCGCCGTACCGCTACGACCTGCGCCGCTTCAACACCATCGGGTCGATCAGCCACGACCACCCGGATCCGTCGATCTTCCTGGTGCTGCACTCGCCCAGCGACACCGCGGGCACCAGCAACATGGATTTCGCGATCTTCCCGCCGCGCTGGCTGGTGGCGCAGAACACGTTCCGCCCGCCGTGGTTCCACCGCAACATCGCCAGCGAGTTCATGGGCCTGGTGCATGGTGCCTACGACGCCAAGGCCGAAGGCTTCGTGCCGGGCGGTGCGTCGCTGCACAACTGCATGAGCGGCCACGGTCCGGATGCCCCGACCTTCGACAAGGCCTCAACTGCAGACCTGACCAAGCCGGACGTGATCAAGGACACCATGGCCTTCATGTTCGAGACCCGTGGCGTGATCCGCCCGACCGCGCAGGCGCTGGCCGCCGGTCACCGGCAGGGCGATTACCAGCAGTGCTGGAACGGCCTGCGCAACAACTTCCGTTGATCGTCCGCATCCACGCATGGCGTGGATTTACCGGGTGGCGCGATACCGCATCCACGCATGGCGTGGTTCCATCCGGTTTCGTGATGCAGTAGATCCACGCCATGCGTGGATGCTGTTCGCCGGATCAGGCGATGGCCGCGAACGCGCTGCAATGCTCCACCGGCAGCGCCTCCATCAGCCGCTGCCGCACGCGTTGGCAGTAGCCTTCCGAGGTCAGCGCCGGCAGCACCTGCAGCGCTGATTGCATCACCCGCAGGACCTCGCCTTCGGCACGCGCCTGTTGCAGGTCGCGGAACAGCGCTGCTGCGTTGGGGTGCCGCTGCATCTCCAAGATTCCCAGCACATAGATGCGCGCGGCGACCAGCGAGCGGCGTCGCTCGACCGGAGCGGCGGACGCTGCGGCGGCTGACGGTGCCAGCGGGGCAGCAGCCACACTCGGCGCAGGCTGCATGGAAACGGCGGCGTCCGCACCGGTCACCAGATATCCGGCCTGGATCAGCTGGATCACCATCGCTGCCGCGTCCTGCCCCAGCAGTGCAGTCAGCTCGGCGATGCTGCGCTGGCCATCACACAGGATCAGCAGCCGTCGCTGGCGCATGTCCAGCGGCGCGCGGTGGGCCAGCAGCGCGGTTCGGGCGAGGTCGGTCTTGCGCGGTTGCATGGGGAGGACAGCCAAGTCGGTGCTTGCCCAGCCTGAATGAGGGCGATGAAACCGCGATGACAATGCAGCGCCTGCACGCCGGCTGCGGTAGCGTTCACCCACCCTGTGCCAAGGATCCGCACCGATGAAGCACCTCCCGATTGCCGGCCTGCTGCTGTTGTCGCTGGCCGCCTGCAACCGTAGTCCCGAAACCGCCGCGCCGGACGCGCCTGCCGCCGCCACACCGGCGAAAGACGCCTCCGTTCCCGCCGACGCCGATCTGGCCACCGCATCGCCGGTGGACCCGCGCCGCGACAGCCCGGCACGCCTGGATGGTTTCGGCGGCGCCACGCTGGGCGCCGGCATCGCCGAGGTCCGCAGTGGCTTCGGCACCCCCTTGCAAGGCCTGGGTACCGATGCCGCTGGCAAGCCGCTGCCAGCCGACGATGCCAATGAGGGGTGCTACTTCCTGCGCCCGCAGGACGCCGAAGACCCGCGCCTGATGTTCGAGGCGCGCAAGCTGGTCCGCTACGACGTACGCAGCCCGTCGATCGTCGCCCCCGGTGGCGGCCGGGTCGGGATGACCCTGGGCGAGCTGCAGGTGCTCTATCCCGAGCGCGCCGACGTTGGCCCGGACAAGTACGACGACAAGGCCCAGCACCTGCGCGTGCGCCCGGCGCAGGAAGGCGCGGCGATCATCGATTTCGCCCTCGGCGCTGACGGCAAGGTCGGCGCCTGGCGGGTCGGCAGGACCCCGCAGGTGGACTACGCCGAAGGCTGCGGCTGAGCCACCCTCCTCGGCTCACCCGCTGCGGGTGGGCCGAGCGTAGAATCGCGCCACGACCGCTGGGGAGTGCTCGATGATCGCCATTGCCATTGCCTGGTTCCTGCTCGGCCTGCTGCTGCTGGCGCTGGGCGGGGACTCCATCGTCAAAGCCGTTTCCGGCCTAGCGCAGCGCTTCGGTGCCAGCGCATTCACCGCCGGCTTGTTGTTGCTGGGCATCGCTACTTCGCTGCCGGAGCTGGCGGTCAACGCCCGCGCGCTGGTGGTGGGCCAGCCGGAGCTGGCCTTGGGCAACGCCGTCGGCAGCAGCGTGGTCAACCTTGGCCTGACCCTGGCAATGGCTGCCATTGCTGCGCCGTTGCTGTTGCGCGCCCGCCTGCAGACGGTGCTGTGGTGGGCGCTGCTGGCCGCGGGCCTGCTGCTGATCGTGTTCGGGCTCGATGGCCGCTTGGTGCGCTGGGAGGCTGGCGTGCTGGTGGCCGGGTTCGTGGTGGTGCAGTTCCTGCTGCTGCGACGCGGGCGCCATGAGAGCGCCGAGGTACAGGCGATCATCGCCGAGTCGGCACTGAGCCGCACCAGCCTGCCGTTGAATGTGTTGCGCCTGCTGATCGCCGCAGTGGCGCTGTACTGGGGCGCGCGCCTGGTGGTCGGTGCTGCCGTTGATTTTGGTGCTGCGCTGGGCTGGACGCCGCTGCTGGTCGGTCTGTTGCCGGTGGCGATCGGCACCGCGTTGCCGGAGGTGGCCGCCGCCGTCGCGGCGGCGCGCCGTGGTCACGGCGACATGGTGCTGGGCCACGTGCTCGGTTCCAGCGTGGTCAACCTGATGCTGGTGATCGGTGCGATGGGGCTGCTGCAGCCACTGGCGTTGCCGGCCTCGTTCGTACGTCTGGAGCTGCCGGCGCTGCTGGCGTTCGCCCTGGTGCTGTACCCGATGCTACGCGGCGACCTGCGCATCAGCCGCATCGAAGGTGCGGTGCTGCTGGGCGCGTTCGTGGCCTGGCTGGGGCTGGAAATCGCATTGACCGCCGCCTGATCGAATGTCGTGCCGACCAACGGTCGGCACCCACCGTCAACGCGCGGTGGTTTCCTCTTCCCGCTCCGGTTCCGGCGGTGGCAGCTGTTCTTCTTCCGCACGCTCGTTGCCCGGCAGGCTGGGGCGCGTTTCCATCAGCAGCGACAGTGCCGCCTTGGCCATCAGGTGCGCGCTGATCGGCGCGGTGATGAACAGGAACACGGTGATCAGCAGCTCGCGCGGCTGCGGATCCTGGCCCAGGAAGATGTGGTAACACACCGAGCACACCAGCACGCAGCCCACGCCCAGCGTGCTGGCCTTGGTCGGTGCGTGCAGGCGCTTGAAGAAGGTGGACAGCTTCACCAGCCCCAGCGCGCCGACCAGGATGAAGAAGCAGCCGAACAGCAGCAGGATCGACAGCGCGATCTGGATGAAGGTGATCATTCGACGATGTCCCGGCGCAGCACGAACTTGCTCAGCACCACGGTGCTGCCGAAGCCGAGCATGGCGATGATCAGTGCCGCCTCGAAGTAGATCGCCGAATTGAGGTACATGCCGAACAGCATCAGTTCGGCGATGGCGGTCACCGACAGCGTATCCAGTGCAAGAATGCGGTCGGGCACGGTCGGCCCGCGCAGCAGGCGCCAGGTGGCCAGCAGCATGGCCAGGCCGACCACGTGCATGCATACCACCAGGGTGGTCTGGATGATCTGGAATCCAGTCATGGGAAGATCTCCATCAACGGGGCTTCATAACGGCGCTTGATCGTGTCGATCAGGTCCTGCGGGTCTTCCAGGTGCAGCACGTGCACCAGCAGGAACCTGCGGTCGTCGCTGAGCGCGGCCGACACCGTGCCGGGGGTCAGGGTGATCATGCTGGTCAGCGCGGCGATGCCGTGGATGTTGGCGATGTCCAGCGGCAGCCAGATGAAACCGGGGTGGATGTTCTTTTCCGGGCCCAGCACCTGGATGGCCACGCGGATGTTGGACATCAGGATGTCCCACAGGGTCACGAACAACAGCTTCGGCAGCGGCCGCAGGGTGCCGATGCGGGCGAACTCGCGGTCCAGGCGCGCAGCGAACAGTGGAATCACCACGCCCAGCAGCAGGCCCAGCAGGAACTGGCCGAGTGTGAAGCTGTCGGACATCAGCAGCCAGAACACCACCACCATCACGCTCAGCGCGGGCGAGGGCAGCAGGCGGCGGATCGGGGAACGCTTGGCGGTCATGGCTGGCGGATCTCCGGCGTGGTCGCGCGCAACTGCTGCACGTAGTCGCCCGGCTGCAGCAGCTGGGTGGCGATGGCGTCGGTGTGCTGCATCAGCGGGGCAGCGAAGAGCGTCATGCCGATGCCGTAGGCCAGCAGGATGCAGGCGGCAAACAGCTCGACACGGCGCAGTGGCGCCTTGCGCGGTGGTGGTGCCTCGGGATCAGGCAGCGGCACGCGCCAGAACAGGCGGATGCCACCGCGGGTCAGGCCCATGATGACCAGCAGGCTGCTGACCAGCACTGCCGTCCATACCGCGCCGGTGTACTGGTCGGGCATGCCGGCCAACAGCGCGGCCTTGGCCAGGAAGCCGGACAGCGGCGGCAGGCCGGCCACCGACACCGCCGCAATCAGGAACAGCACGGCGGGGGTCTCCTTGCCGGGCATCGGTGCGATCACTTCCTTGCGGTCGCTGGCGCCGCCGCGACGGCGTCGGATCAGGTCGGCGACCAGGAACAGTGCGGCGGCGACGAAGCTGCTGTGCGGCAGATAGTACAGGCCGGCAGACAGCACCTTCGGTGTGCCGACAGAGAAGGCGATGAACAGCGTCGCCGCCGAGACGATCACCAGATACGAAATCAGCACGCGCAGGCGCGCTGCGGCCAACGCACCCAGGCCGCCCAGCACCAGCGTCGCTACGCCGGCCCACAGCAGCCAGTCGCGGCCGTAGCCGGCCATTGCACCCGCATCCTCACCGAACCACAGCATCTGGATGCGCAGCACGGCATACAGGCCCACCTTGGTCATGATCGCGAACAGCGCCGCCACCGCCGCCGGTGCACGCGCATACGATTCGGGCAGCCACAGGTACAGCGGCATCAGCGCGGCCTTGGCACAGAACACCAGCAGCAACAGGCCCATCGTCGCCTTCACCAGGGTCAGCTGCGCAGGCGGCACCTCGGCAATGCGCTGCGACAGCTCGGCCATGTTCAAGGAACCCAGCGAGGCGTACAGCAGGCCCAGCGCGATCAGGAACAGGGTCGAGGCGGTGACGTTGAACACCACGTAGTGCAGGCCGATGCGCATGCGCAGGCCGCGGCCGCCACTGAGCAGCAGGCCGTAGGAGGCGATCAGCATCACCTCGAAGAACACGAACAGGTTGAAGATGTCGCCGGTCAGGAAGGCGCCGTTGAGGCCCACCAGCTGGAACTGGAACAGCGCATGGAAATGCGGTGCGCGGCGGTCCCATCCTGAGCACGCATGCAGCAGGCAGGGAATGGCCAGCAGCAGGGTGGTCAGCAGCATCCACGCCGACAGCCGGTCGGCCACCAGTGCGATGCCCAAGCGCGACGGCCAGTCGCCCAGCAGGTACACGCGGATGTCGCCGCCTGCGGTGTCGGCGAACAACAGGCCGACCACCACCGCCAGCGCGCCCAGCGAGGTCCACGCCACGGCACGCTGCACCTTCGGCCCATAGCGGCGGTGTTCGACGAACAGCGACAACGCGGCGCCGAGCAGCGGTACCAGGATCGGCAGGATCACCAGATGATTCATGCGCGGTCCTCGCCCCGGCGCGGCGGTGCATCGTCGTCCGGCTCGTGCGCGTCCACATGGTCACTGTGGTTGTCGCTGCGGCTGCGCATGGCCAGCACGATGCTGACGGCGGTCATCGCAAACGCGATCACGATCGCGGTCAGTACCAGTGCCTGCGGCAGCGGATCGGTGTAGTTGCCGAGGTGGCTCTCCACGCCTTCCTGCAGCACCGGCGCCTTGCCCTGCACCACGCGGCCACCGGCGAAGATCAGCAGGTTGGTGGCGTAGGACAGGAAGGTCATGCCGAGGATCACATCGAAGCTGCGCGCGCGCAGCAGCAGGTAGATGCCGATGGCGGTCAGCACGCCGATCGCAGAGGCCAGGGCCAGTTCCATCAGTGCATCTCCCCCGTTCGTGCCGAGCGGCGTTGCAGGTCGATCTCGCCCTTGCGCGCGGTGCGCGTCCGCGAGGGTTTGACGGTGGCCATCATCGACAGCATCAGCATCGCGCCACCGAACACCACCAGGTACACGCCGATATCAAAACCAATTGCGCTGGCCAGCGGTACATCGCCGATCAACGGCAGGTGCAGGTCCAGGTGACCGCTGGTCAGGAACGGCACACCGAACAGCATCGACGCGGCGCCACTGAGGATGGCGATCAGCAGGCCGGTACCGATGCAGCGGATGTAGTCGAAGCCGAAGCGCGATTCCACCGACGCGGTGCCCTGGATCACGTACTGGATCAGCAGCGGCACCGCCAGCACCAGGCCGGCGATGAAGCCCCCGCCCGGCGCGTTGTGGCCGCGCAGGAACAGGAAGATGGAGACCGTCAGGGTCAGCGGGAACATGATCTGGGCCAGATCGGCCGGCACCGGCAGCTTGATCGGCGGACCGGGCATGATCTGCTCCGGCGCCATCCGCGTACGCCGCAGCAGCGCATGCACGACCAGTGCGGCGATGCCGAACACGGTGATCTCGCCGAAGGTATCGAAGCCGCGGAAGTCGACCAGGATCACGTTGACCACGTTCTGGCCGTACGCCTCGGGCAGTGCGCGGGCAAGCAGTTCGCCGGCCATGGTGTTCGGCGGCAGGGTCATCGCGCTGTAGGCCAGCGCGCCCAGGCCGGCACCGGCCACGATCGCGATCAGCGCATCACGGCGCTTGCGCCAGCGCGGTCGCTCCGGGCCGGACTGTGCCGGCAGATAGTTCATGCCCAGCAGCATCAGCACCAGCGTGACCATCTCCACCAGCAGCTGGGTCAGCGCCAGGTCCGGTGCGGACAGGAACACGAAGGTCAGCGCCACCATCAGGCCGACACCGCCGACCAGCAGTACCGCCAGCAGGCGCTGCTTGTACATGCGCAGCGTCGCCACCGCGCAGGACATCATCACCAGCCACAGTGCCCAGCCCAGCAGCGGGATGGGCTGCGGTCTGGTCCATTCCGGCGAGGCCGGGTTGGCGATGTAGGGCGCAGCGGCGACCACGATCGCCACCAGCACCAGGCCCAGCAGCATGCGCTGCAGGCTGCCGTTGGCGATGCCGGCGGTCAACCGCTGCGCACCGGCCGACAGCAGGTCCAGCTGGTGGTGGAAGACGTTGCGCCCCGGCGTGGTGTTGGTTACCCCATGCAGGTCGATCAGCTTGCGCAGGCCGAAGTAGAGGGCCACGCCACCGACCACGCCCGCGGCGCTCATCGCCAGCGGCAGGTTGAAGCCATGCCAGATCGACAGGTTGTACTCGGGCATCGCGCTACCGAGGATCGAGGCCGCTGCCGCGTGCAGTACCGGCGCCACCGTCAGTGCCGGGGCGATACCCACCGCCACGCAGATCACCACCAGGATCTCCACCGGTACCTTCATCCAGCGCGGCGGCTCGTGTGGCACACGGTCCAGGCCATGCGGGCCCTTGCCGAAGAAGGTGTCGTGCACGAAGCGCAGGCTGTAGGCCACGCCGAACACACCAGCCAGCAGCGCAGCGATCGACACCGCCATGCGCATGGTGTCGGTGCCACCGGCCGAGAGCGCTTCGGCGAACAGCATTTCCTTGGACAGGAAGCCATTGAGCAGCGGGATGCCGGCCATCGCCAGCGAGGCGATGATCGCCAGCGCGCTGGTGAACGGCATCAGCCTGCGCAGGCCACCCAGCTTGCGCATGTCACGGGTACCGGTCTCGTGGTCGATGATGCCGGCGGCCATGAACAGCGAGGCCTTGAAGGTGGCGTGGTTGAGGATGTGGAACACGCCGGCGACCACCGCCATCGGCGTGGACAGGCCGAACAGCAGGGTGATCAGGCCCAGGTGCGAGATCGTCGAATAGGCCAGCAGGCCCTTCAGGTCATGCTGGAAGATCGCGTTCCAGGCACCGATCAGCAGGGTGATCGCACCAATGCCGCTGACCGTGTAGAAGAACAGATCGCTGCCGGCCAACGCCGGATGCAGGCGCGCCAGCAGGAATACGCCGGCCTTCACCATGGTGGCCGAGTGCAGGTAGGCCGACACCGGGGTGGGCGCGGCCATCGCGTGCGGCAGCCAGAAGTGGAACGGGAACTGCGCGCTCTTGGTGAAGATGCCCGCCAGTACCAGGAACAACGCATAGGGGTACAGCGCGCTGGCGCGGATCTGCTCACCGGCGGCCAGCACCACGTCCAGGTCGAAGCTGCCGACGATGCGGCCGATCAGCAGCACGCCGGCCAAAAGGGCCAGGCCGCCGCCGCCGGTGATCACCAGCGCCATCCGTGCGCCCTCGCGGGCGTCCTGGCGATGCGACCAGAAGCCGATCAGCAGGAACGAGCTGATGCTGGTCATTTCCCAGAAGATCATCAGCAGCAACAGATTGCCCGACAACACCATGCCCAGCATGGCGCCCATGAACAGCAACAGGTAGGTATAGAAGCGGTGCGCGCTGTCCTGCGGGCTCAGGTAGTAGCGCGCATACAGCACCACCAGCGCACCGATGCCCAGCACCAGCCCGGCGAACATCCAGGCCAGGCCATCCAGGCGCAGGGTGAAGTCCAGGCCGATCTGCGGCAGCCACGGCACCATCGTCCGCACCACCTGGCCATCGAGCACCGATGGGGTCAGCCAGGCGAGGATCGCCAGCCCGCCCAACGGCGCCAGCGCCGCCAGCCAGGCAGCAGTCGAGCGCGAACTACGGGGGAAGGCTGCGACAGCCACTGCCATGAGGAACGGCAGGGCCAGCAGCAGGGGCAGGCTGGGGAGCATGCAGGGAATCCATGATTCACGAGCAGGTCAGGGAGCATAACAGGCCGCCAAATGTCGCCGAAACCCATTGAACAGCGATCAATTGCATGTAACGTGCGCTGATTCATTTTTTCTGCGATGCAGCATGCGGTGCGGATGCCCCGTCTGGACCCGGTTGGCAGGTCCACCCTACGCCCACGCAGGGAGACCGCAGCCCCTGTCGCACAGGGACCGCCGCCGTCGGGCGGGGCTGGGAGAGGAGGTCACCGCGGCAGGCTGGCAGGCGCGCCGTGCAGTGTGGGTGATGGCATCTGCCCGTTCAGGAAACGAAGGCGTCGATGCGGCGACGCCGGTCAGTAGCGCCAGTCGAGCTTGCGATAGGCCTTGGCCATCACCCAGGCCGGGCCGATCAGCAGGTAGGTCAGGTCGGTCAGGAAGCTGGGTTTGCGGCCTTCGAACTTGTGGCCGATGAACTGCGCGATCCAGGCGACGACGAAGACGCCGATGGCCAGCGAGCGCAGGTTGTGCAGGCCGATTTCCGCTTCCAGCAGCCGGCACAGGCAGCCGAACACGAAGAACTGGATGAGCATGCCGATGCCCAGCGGGCGCGACAGCTTGTTGTAGAAGCACCAGGCGCTGAACATCGCGAACGCCGACCAGATGCCGTACTGGAACCAGGTGATCAGCGGCGGCACGCACCACAGCAGGGCCACCACCGACCACAGGATCGCCGGCACCGCCACCACGTGGATGCGCTGGTTGACCAGATTGCGGTGGTCATCGGAGTAGCTGGCGAAGTAGCGGTCGATCGGACGCGCAAGCTGGGTGGTGGTCTGCATGCGGCCAGCATACCCCGGCCGGGGCCGACAGTAGAGCCAGGCCATGCCTGGCTGCAGGTTTGCCGAGGTTGCCGGCCAGCGGCCGGCACTACCGCATTCAGAACGCCCCCAGCCAGGCCGGCCGGGGGCGCAGGGGAATCAGTCGACGCTGATTCCGGCCAGGCGCTGCAGCGCCTCGGCGTACTTGGCGCGGGTGCGCTCGATGATCTCGGCCGGGATGCTCGGGCCCGGGGCGGTCTTGCCCCAGTCCAGCGTCTCCAGGTAGTCACGCACGAACTGCTTGTCGTAGCTCGGCGGGCTGGTGCCCACTTCGTACTCGTCGGCAGGCCAGTAGCGCGAGGAATCCGGCGTCAGCATCTCGTCCATGATGTACAGGCGGCCATCGGCGTCGGTACCGAACTCGAACTTGGTGTCGGCCAGGATGATGCCGCGCTCGCGTGCATAATCGGCCGCGAACTTGTAGATGCGCAGCGTGGCGTCGCGCACGCGCTCGGCCATCTCCGCGCCGACCGTCTTCACCATCGCGTCGAAGTCGATGTTCTCGTCATGGTCGCCCACGGCGGCCTTGGTCGAGGGGGTGAAGATCGGTTCGGGCAGCTGCTCGGCCTGGCGCAGGCCGTCGGGCAGGTCGATGCCGCTGACCTTGCCGGTGCGCTGGTAGTCCTTCCAGCCGCTGCCGATCAGGTAGCCGCGGGCGATCGCTTCCACCGGCACCGGCTTCAGCTTGCGGGTAACCACCGCGCGCTTGGCGTACAGGGCCGCGTCCACGCCTTCGGGCAGCACGCTTGCCACATCGATGCCGGTCAGGTGGTTGGGCATCAGGTGCGCGGTCTTGGCGAACCAGAAGTTGGACACCTGGCAGAGCATCTCGCCCTTGCCCGGAATCGGGTCGGGCAGGACCACGTCGAACGCCGACAGGCGATCGGTGGCGACCATCAACAGGTAGTCCCCCGGCGGGGTACCGGCCGGCAGCCGCTCGCGCGGGATATCGAACACATCACGCACCTTGCCGCGGTGGCGCAAGGGCAGGCCGGGGAGATCGGATTGCAACAGCGTGGTTGGCACGGGCACTCCTGGGGCTTCGTCGATACGGCTGCCCAACGGACCCGGCGGGCCCGCTGACCAGCGGGCGGCCTAGTGTAAAGCGGTCCGGGCCCGCTGTGACGTAAAATGAGCGTCCATTTCGTCGGCCGACCCCGGAGCGCCATGCGCTGGTACGGAAAACTGCTCGGATTCATTGCCGGGGCCCTGCTGTTCCGGCCCAATCCGCTGTTCGGCGCGGTAGTCGGCCTGTTGATCGGCCACGCTTTCGACTCGGACTGGTTCCGCCTGAACAAGGAGAACCCCTACCGCGAGCTGGGGTTGACCTCCGAGGCCACCGATGCCGAGGTCGAGCGTGCTTACCGCAAGCTGATCTCCCAGTACCACCCCGACAAGCTGGGCGGCGCCGCCCCCGAGCTGCAGCAGCAGGCCGAGCAGAAGTCGCGGCGCATCAACGCCGCCTACGACCGCATCAAGACCCTGCGCAAGCGCTGACCCCACAGTCCCGCCTGCGGGCGGGAGACCCCTTTCCCCGTTCCGAAGGCCCCGGCCATGTCCAACTGCCTCATCGCTCCTTCCATCCTCTCGGCCAACTTCGCCCGCCTGGGCGAAGAAGTCGACAACGTCCTGGCCGCTGGCGCCGATTGGGTCCATTTCGACGTGATGGACAACCACTACGTGCCCAACCTGACCATCGGCCCGATGGTCTGCCAGGCGCTGCGCAAGCACGGCGTCACCGCACCGATCGACGTGCACCTGATGGTCGAGCCGGTGGACCGCATCATCCCGGACTTCGCCGAGGCCGGCGCCACCTACATCAGCTTCCACCCGGAGGCCAGCCGCCACGTGCACCGCACCATCCAGCTGATCCGCTCGCTGGGCTGCAAGCCGGGCATCGTGCTGAACCCGGCCACCCCGGTGGATATCCTCGACTGGGTGCTGGACGACCTCGACCTGGTGCTGCTGATGTCGGTCAACCCGGGCTTTGGCGGCCAGGCGTTCATCCCGTCGGCATTGGACAAGCTGCGCGTGGTGCGCAAGAAGATCGATGCCAGCGGCCGTGACATCCGCCTGGAGATCGACGGTGGCGTGAAGGCGGACAACATCGGTGAGATCGCTGCTGCAGGTGCCGACACCTTCGTCGCCGGCTCGGCCATCTTCAACGCCAAGACCAGCTACCAGGACGTGATCGCGCAGATGCGCGCCAACGTCGCTGCGGCACGGGGCTGAGCCATGAGCACGGTGGCCGTGTTGAACATCCGCCCGGCCACCGTGGCCGACGCTGGCCTGATCCTTCGATTCATCCGTGAACTGGCGATCTACGAGAAGGCCGAGCATTCGGTGCAGACCGATGAGATCGGCATCGCCGAAAGCCTGCTCGGTGCCGACGCCACCGCCCGCGCGCTGATCTGCGAGGCGAACGGCGAAGCCATCGGCTACGCGGTGTATTTCTACAACTATTCCACCTGGCTGGGCCGCAAGGGCATCTACCTCGAAGACCTGTACGTGAGCCCGGAAAAGCGTGGTTCCGGTGCGGGCAAGGCGCTGCTGAAGTACATCGCCCGGCAGGCGGTGGCTGAAGGGTGCGGGCGCTTCGAGTGGTCGGTGCTGGACTGGAACACGCCGGCCATCGAGTTCTATACCGCAGCCGGCGCCAAGCCGCAGGACGAGTGGACGGTGTACCGGCTGGAAGGCGAGGCGCTGAAGGCATTCGCCGGGTAGACCGTGTCCTGGTGACTGGCCTGCCGATGAAATACGCCATTGCCGCGCTCCGCCAGCGGCTGCCGGCCTCGATTGCTGTCTGCAGGCAGGCGCTGCAGGCTTCCGGCGGTGACCTGCTACTGGCGCACACCCTGGTGGTTGATCAGCTCGTGGCCGACTACAGGCACCGCACAGGATCGGGCGCCACCGACGCCGCCATCGATCTTCAGGCTGCTGGTCATGACATCGAGCGCGCCTTCGTGCTCTGGCGCCGCCGGCACCCGTTGCCGCCACCACCGCCGTTCGCAGCGCTCGAAAAGGGATGCCCGATGGCGGCGGAGCTGGCCTCGGTGGACACCGGATTGCGCTGCTTCGCCCATGTCATTCCCGGCGAACAAGAGACCTACGAGCTGCGCTTGATCACCCATGCCGCACGCTTCACCGAGACCACCCATGGCTTCGACTACGACTACGCCATGCAGGACGCGCAGACGCGGGTGGAACGCAGGTTCGTGACTGGAATTCCGGCGCTCACCCTACTGCTGCAGCAGTACGCAGTCGATGAAGCGATGTTGCGCAGTATCGAGACCTTCGACAGCTGCCTTCTGCACAGTCCCATTGAAGCCTACCTGTAAGCCCATATGCAGCGCCGCGCAGCGGATAAAAAAAAGCCACGCCAAACACTGGCGTGGCCTTGCTGCATGCGTGGGAGGCTGATCCTGCCTCCATCCGTCGTCCCTGCTATGGCCTTCCATTCTCCGGGCCGCCGATGACACTTGCATGACATCCCGCATTGGCGAGCCCACTATCTGACCTGAACGGTTGCCAGCGTCTTTCACTGGCCCCGAACGCGCGATTGCTAGCCTGTGCCGCCTTTCCCTGGATGTACCGCATGAGCACACCGCGCTGGCGCCTGATCCTCAACGGCAAGTCTGCAGGCAACGACGATCTGCGCGATGCCGTGGGCCACTGGCGCGACCGTGGCGTGCAGCTGGAAGTGCGGGTGACCTGGGAAGACGGTGACGCCGAGCGGTACGTTGCCGAGGCCATCGACCATGGCGTGGACGTGATCGTGGCGGCCGGCGGCGACGGCACGCTAAGCGCGGTGGCCGAGACGCTGGCGCATCGTGACGAGCCGGCTGGGGCGCTGCCGTCGCTGGCGTTGGTGCCGATGGGCACCGCCAACGATTTCGCTACCGCTGCCGGTATTCCGGTGGAGCCGCAGGAGGCCTTCGCACTGATTGCCAGCGGTACGCCGCGTCCGATGGACCTGTTGCGTGTTGATGCCGACGGCAAGCCATGGTGGTGCGCCAACCTCGCCAGCGGCGGCTTCGGTACCCAGGTCACGGTGGAAACCGATGCGGGCTTGAAGAAAATGCTCGGCGGTCTGGCCTATGTCATTACCGGTATCGCCAAGCTCGGTCGCATCGAACCGATCACCGCGCGCCTGAGCGGCCCGGATTTCCAGTGGGAAGGTGGGTTCATCGCACTGGGTATCGGCAACGGTCGCCAAGCGGGTGGTGGTCAGCAGCTTTGCCCGCAGGCACTGATCGATGACGGCCTGCTGGACGTCACCGTGGTGCCGGAACTGGACGGTGAAGTCGCCGCTACTCTTGGGCAGATGCTGACCGGCGGCAAGGAGGCGGCGCTTGAACGTGTCGCCACGCGCGCGCAGCTGCCGTGGCTGCAGATCGACGCACCGCAGCCGCTGACCTTGAACCTGGACGGCGAACCGGTGCAGGCACGCAGCTTCCGCATCGAATGCGTGGCGGGCAGGGTGCGGATGCACCTGCCGGATGACTGCGTGCTGCTTTCCGGTCGCTGACACAGGAATTACAGCAGCGGAATATCTTCTTCCCTGCTCGGGAATTTGAAGGCCTCGCGCTTCCTGCGGATGTGCTCGGGCATTGGCGGGCGGGGAATGTTGCGTTCGATCAGCCACTGCTGGCATTTCTTCTGCCACGGCAGGTTGTCGGGTGTGGTGATTTCCCAGTAGATGTCCTCGACCATCTTCTGCCGGCCAGGCTGGCTTGACCCTTCCGGCTTTGCAATCGCGGGATCAGCACCATGTTCCAGAAGCCAGTACGCGTAATCGAAGCCGCCTCGCGTGGTGTACCAGCTCAGGACCGTGTCGTCGCCCAGGTCCAGGCTTGATTCATTGATGTTGGCCCCGTTCTCAATCAGTACCTGGATGTTCTTCCACTGATTTCCGCTTAGGAATGCCTGCAGCAGTAGAGTCTCGTTGGCCGAGTTGCGGGTGTTGGGGTCTCCGCCGTGCTTCAGCAGCAGCTCAAGAAAGCGAGGGTCGTCCATCTTTGCCGCGTAGACCATCGCATTGTTGTAACCAAGCCTGCGTCCATCCACCGTCTTGTATGCGCGTGCATTTGGATCTGCGCCGTTGTCCAGGAGAGCGCGTAATCCATCAAGATTCTTCGCCCGAAGAGGCCACGCCACCAGGGGGATTCCAGCATCACGAGCGAAGACTTTGTCGGGATTGACTCCTTCGTTCTTTATCAGGCGCCGAACGGTGTCCGAATCGCCATGCTCGGTTGCTATCGCAAGCTCAAGGTTTTTTCCGTCGAAGTACTGTTCGGCGCCATGGCTGGATGAAACGGCGCATCCGCTTACCATCAGAAAGATGGCGCAGACCACGATCGGGAACATCCGTTTCACACTTTCAAAAACATGAATGGGCATGTTGATTCCGCAACGGTGCTCGAGACGTGACATTAGCAAACGGATCTGATAATCGATATGTGTCACGGGGGCATGTCCCCTCAAGGTGAATGGAGCTTGCCATGACGGATCACGACATTGACGCGCGGGCACGCGCAGTCCAGGAACAGCGCGAGCTTGTGGAGCAGTTGCGCGCAAGCGGCCACAACGAAGATGCAGAGCGCTTGCAGGAGACATACCGCGCACGTGAGATGTCTGGACTTGCCTCCGATGTGTATCAGTCAGCGAAGCATGCTGGCGAGCCGCCGGCTGGCTGGACTCGCGCAAGCACGGATCCTGCCGCGTTGCGTGCGGCGGGCTTCGAACTGTCGGACGCAACCGTGCGCGACTTGTTACAGCCGCCTGAATCGGGATTCCGTGCCGAGATCTACATCCCCGACAAGCGCGTCTTCGGTGAGGATGCGAAACCTGTCGTGGTCTACAAGGGATCTACGGGGGAGATTCTTGACCCGCTGGCGCCCAATGGAAAACGAGAATCCGGCGGCGAGGATTTCCTCAACAACGGCCAGCAGGGCATCGGCATGCGCAGCGATTACTACGATCGCGCCATGCGTCTTGCCTTGATCGTCAATCAGGAACGCCCGGGCGGCTTCGAAATCGCCGGCCACTCGCTCGGCGGCGGCATGGCTTCCGCCGCGTCCGCAGTCACCGGCGCACGTGCCACCACGTTCAACGCCGCCGGCCTGCATCCGGCAACCCCGGCCCGTTATGCCAAGGACAACGGCCTGCCGACCTTCGACACGCAGCAGTCCGTGCACACCTACCAGACCACCGGTGAGGTGCTGAACGATGTGCAGAACGGCATGCACCGCCTGAGCGAGCAGCAGCGCCGTGGCTATGGCGTGCTTGCCAATGAGCTCGGCATGGTGCTGAAGGATCCGGCCATGCAGAAGGTCGTCGGCGAAAAGCTGCGCGAGATGCTGCCTCCGGGTGCGCAGACCTCCGCTGCACAGTTCATCGAACAACTCGCAAGCCAGCCGGGCCAGCAGGCGCTGCGTGATATTCCGCTCGCGGCAGGGCGCCTCGAACTGTTGCTTGAGCCCAAGACCCGCGACGCGCACGGGGCACTCGTCGATCGCCCGCATGTGGCGCCGCCCAGCCAGGTAGCGGAACTGGCGGGCCCGCTGTCCACCGTGCTGCACGCCACGGCGTACGGCATGCGCGGCGGTCGCCTGGCCGGCGAGCAGGTCGAACGGGCCGGCGCCGCCACTGCCCATGCGCTGGACAAGGTGGGCGATGGTGTCGAGCGCGTACTGAAGACCGAAGGCATGGTCATCGGCCAGGTGGTGAACATGGGGTCCACCAGCCTGCAGGTGAGCACCCGGGCGACCAGTACGGTGATTGCTTCGGGGCGCGAACTGACCGGAAGCATCGAAGCCACCCTGCACCACGTGGAATCGCAGACCCGCTCCCATGGCCTGTCCGCACTGTCGTGGGTGGCTGACCGGGTGGGCGCGGACAACGTTGCCGGCCGACTTGCCAAGCAGGCCGAAGCTGTCCGTGACCACGGCGAGCAGCATGCGCAGCACGCGACGAAACAGGCCGTTGCTGACGCCGCAGGCACGCGCGCGGCGGGTGAACGCATGGCCGCTGCCATCAGCCACGACGGCCGATGGGTGGCCGGCAAGCTGCAGAACGGATTCGCCACCGCCGGTGCCCATGTCGATCGTGGCTATGACCTGGTGGCGTCGCAAGTGAAGGGCATCACCGCCAAGGCACCGATCACCCTGTCCACGCTGGGTGGTGCCGCGGTGGGCATGGGGGCTGCCGCCGCCACCCACCTGCCGACCGGCAACCTGCCGTTGGACGCAATGAGGCTGCACAACCTCGACAAGTCCGAACGTGTCATCCGCGGCATGATGCCGGCCTTCAGCGAGGCCACTGCCCGCCATGGCATGGATCCGACCGTCATCCCCAGCCTGGATTCGGAACTGATCAAGCAGGAAGCCGCCGCTCGCAAGCTGGTCGAGCAGCACCAGCGCATACAACCTCCGGAGGATGGCCGTCGCGCCGGCGTGGCGGCAGAACCGGCTGCGCGTGGGCCCGGCATCAACGACCCTGGCCACGCCGATTACCGGTTGTTCAATGGCGCACAGACCGGCGTGCACGCCCTGGATGCCGCCCACAACCGCGTGCCGAACCTGCAGAGCGACCAGCTCGCCGGTGCGCTGGCCGTGCAGGCCAAGCGCGAGGGGCTGGAGTCCATTTCCCACGTGGTGCTCAGCGACGATCACAGCCGCGCCTTCGCGGTGGATACGCCCGACCTGAACGCCGCGCACCGCCGCCATGCCCACGTTGATGTGGCGGCGGGCATGGCCCAGCCGCTCAGCGCGAGCACCGCCCAGATCGACGCGATCAATGCCAGTCGCGAGCAGGCGCAGGGGGTGTCGCTGGCCCAGCAGCAGGTGCAGGAGACCCAGGAACAGGCGCGGCGGATGGGCTAGGGCGAAGACAAACCGCCCGTCGCCAAAGGGTTTCCCTGCGGCCAAAGCTGCGATACAGTCATTGGGTGTCCAGCCTGACGACCCCGCATACCCTTTCTTCCGCACGCCGTTGGTGGCGATGGTGGCCTGTTGCCGTCGTCCGTCCCCATAACGCTGTGTCCCGGAAGGAAAGTCGTCTTGATCTCGCACGCTCAGTTTCAGCAGCAGGCCGCTGAAGGCCACACCCATATTCCCGTTGTCCGCGAAGTGCTGTCCGACCTGGACACGCCGCTTTCGGTCTATCTGAAGCTCGCCGACGGCCCCAATACCTACCTGTTTGAATCCGTCGAAGGCGGCGAGCGCTTTGGTCGTTACTCGATCATCGGCCTGCCGGCACGTCGCGTGTACGCCTTCCACGGCCACACCCTGACCGTACGCGAGCACGGTGATGTGGTGGAAACCCGTGAAGTGGCCGACCCGTTCGCCGAGGTCGAGGCGCTGCGCAGCGCCCACTCGGTGCCGAAGCTGGAAGGCCTGCCGGGCTTCACCGGTGGCCTGGTCGGCTGGTTCGGCTTCGAATGCATCGGCTATATCGAGCCGCGCCTGGCCTCGCCGGCCGGCCGTGACGAACTGGGCACCCCGGACATCCTGCTGCTGCATTCCGATGAGCTGGCGGTGTTCGACAACCTGAAGGGCCGGCTGTACCTGATCGTGCATGCCGATCCGCGTGTCGAAGGCGCCTTCGAGCAGGCCCAGGCCCGCCTGGATGCACTGACCGCCAAACTGCGCGCGCCGGGTGCCGGCTATCCGGCACCGCTGACCAGCGACGTGCTGGACGAGTCCGATTTCGTTTCCGGTTTCACCCGCGAAGGCTTCGTCGACGCGGTCCAGCGCAGCAAGGAATACATCCGTGCCGGCGACATCTTCCAGGTGGTGCTCAGCCAGCGCCTGAGCGTGCCGTTCAAGGCGCGCCCGGTGGATGTGTACCGCGCGCTGCGTGCACTGAATCCGTCGCCGTACATGTATTTCCTGGACGTCGGCGACCTGCAGGTGGTCGGCTCCTCGCCGGAAATCCTGGTGCGTCTGCAGGACGGTGAAGTGACCGTGCGTCCGATCGCCGGTACCCGCCCGCGCGGTGCCACGCCGGAGCTGGACCAGGCGCTGGAGGTCGAGCTGCTGGCCGACCCGAAGGAACGCGCCGAGCACCTGATGCTGATCGACCTGGGCCGCAATGACGCCGGCCGCGTGTCCAAGGCCGGCACCGTCGAAGTGGGCGAGCAGTTCGTGATCGAACGCTACAGCCACGTCATGCACATCGTCAGCGAAGTGACCGGGCAGCTGCAGCCGGGCCTGAGCTACGCCGACGTGCTGCGCGCCACCTTCCCCGCCGGTACGGTCAGCGGCGCGCCGAAGATCCGCGCGCTGGAAGTGATCCGCGAGCTGGAACCGATCAAGCGCAATGTCTACGCCGGCAGCATCGGCTACATCGGCTGGCACGGCGATGCCGATACTGCGATCGCGATCCGCACCGCGGTGATCAAGGACGGCCGCCTGTATGTGCAGGCCGGCGCCGGCATCGTCTACGACTCCGACCCGGACAAGGAATGGGACGAGACGATGAACAAGGGCCGCGCGTTGTTCCGCGCCGTCGCCCAGGCCGCCAAGGGCCTGTGAGTTTCCCTGTGCTGTGGCCTGAGCCGCAGCACCCTTCGCTGTTTCCATTCAAGACAAGGAGTACCGCATGAAGCTGCTGAGCGTTCTGCTGTGGTCGTCGCTGCTGGCCACGATGGCCCCGTCTGCGTGGGCGCAGGCCAACACCATTCCCTCGCAGCCGCACCTGCTGGTGAAGGGCGAGGCGCGCCGTCTGGTGATGCCTGACCGGTTCGGCCTGCAATTGAACATCGAAGAGACCGATATGGATGCCGATGCCGCGCGTCGCCGCGTGCAGGACAACGTCGCCCGCGTACTGGCGCTGTTCAAGCAGCACAAGGCCGTGGAAGGCAGCGTGCGTGCGGACAACCTCCAGATTGGTCCAGCCACCCGCTACGAGCAGAGCCGGCAGGTCTTCATCGGCACCCGCGTGTCGCGCCAGCTGCGTGCGAGTTTCTCCAGCGTGAAGGCGATGCAGGACGTGCTGGGTGCGCTGAAGGCCAACGAGAACGTGCAGGTCAGCAGCGTGGCCCCGACCTACTCGGGCGAAGTGGCGCTGAGACGCGAGCTCAAGGGCGAGGCGGCCGCCAAGACCCGCGAGTCTGCGCAGGGCCTGGCCAAGGCCTATGGAACCAAGGTGCGTGGCCTGTACAGCATCTCCGATGTGGCACCGGACTTCGCCTATGGCATCCGGGCCGGGCAGTGGCCACAGCTCGGCGGGGATGGCGAGTACCTCGACCGGATCTCGGTGACCGGCAGCTACGCGCCGGCCTCGGCGCCTGCGCCCGCTGCACCGGAATCGATCGAAGCCGGCCCCATTACCTACACCGAAAACGTGTACGCCATTTTCCTGATAAGCGACGGAACCTGACCATGTTGTGGATGATCGACAACTACGACAGCTTCACCTACAACCTCGTGCAGTACCTGCAGACGCTGGGTGCCGAAGTGAAGGTGGTGCGCAACGATGCGATGAGCGTGGACGAGATCGCCGCGCAGAAACCCGAGCGCATCGTCATCTCGCCCGGCCCGTGCACGCCCAACGAAGCGGGCGTGTCGCTGGAGCTGATCCGGCGCCTGGGGCCGACCACGCCGATCCTCGGCGTGTGCCTGGGCCACCAGGGTATCGGCCAGGTCTACGGCGGCACGGTCATCCGTGCCGGCAACATCATGCACGGCAAGACCTCACCGATCCGGCACGAAGGCAAGGGCGTGTTCGCCGGCCTGCCGGATGGCTACCAGGCCACCCGCTACCACTCGCTGGTAGTGGACAAGAACAGCCTGCCCGACGCGCTGGAAGTGACCGCGTGGACCGAGAACGAGGATGGCTCGATCGAAGAGATAATGGGCCTGCGCCATCGCCAGTTCCCGGTCGAGGGCGTGCAGTTCCATCCCGAATCGATCCTCACCGAACACGGCCACGCCCTGCTGCGAAATTTCCTGCAGCGCCCGGCTGCCTGATCCAAGGAGTATTCCGATGAGCTTCTCCCCCCAGGAAGCCCTGCAACGCACCATCGAGCATCGCGAGATCTTCTTCGACGAAATGGTCGACCTGATGCGGCAGATCATGCGCGGCGACGTCTCGCCGATGATGACCGCCGCCATCCTCACCGGCCTGCGGGTGAAGAAGGAAACCATCGACGAGATCGCTGCCGCCGCAACGGTGATGCGCGAATTCGCGCTGGCCGTGCCGGTCGCCGATACCACCCACCTGGTCGACATCGTCGGCACCGGTGGCGATGGCTCGCATACCTTCAACATCTCCACCTGCGCGATGTTCGTTGCCGCTGCCGCCGGCGCGCGCGTGGCCAAGCACGGCAACCGCAGCGTGTCGTCCAAGTCCGGCAGTGCCGATGCGGTCGAAGCACTGGGCGCGGCGATCGAGCTGCAGCCTGCGCAGGTGGCCGCGGCCATCGAACAGACCGGCATCGGCTTCATGTTCGCGCCGATCCACCACCCGTCGATGAAGGTGGTGGCGCCGGTGCGTCGCGAGATGGGGGTGCGCACCATCTTCAATATCCTCGGTCCGCTGACCAACCCGGCCAATGCGCCGTCGGTGCTGATGGGCGTGTTCCACCCCGATCTGGTGGGCATCCAGGCGCGCGTGCTGCGCGAACTGGGCGCCGAGCGCGCGATGGTGGTGTGGGGCCGCGACAACATGGACGAGATCTCGCTGGGCGCGGGCACCCTGGTGGGTGAGCTGCGTGACGGCAAGGTGCGCGAGTACGAGATCCACCCTGAAGACTTCGGCATCGCCATGTCGGCCAGCCGCAACCTGCGCGTGGACGGCCCGGAACAGTCCATCGCCATGCTGCGTGCGGTGCTCGACAACGAGCCGGGCCCGGCACTGGACATCGTCGCCCTGAATGCGGGCGCGGCGTTGTACGTGGCCGGCGTGGCCAGCGATATTGGCGACGGCCTGGCCCGCGCCCGCGCCGTCATTGCCGATGGCAGCGCCCGTGCCCGCCTGCAGCAGTATGTCGACACCACCCGCGCGCTGGTTGCCTGAGCACGCGGTTCAGCCTGACCCACCCGATGGCCGATAATGGTCGTCCTCACCGCCCCAGCACCGACCCGACGACGATGAGCGATATCCTGCAGACGATCCTGGCCCGCAAGGCCGAAGAAGTAGCCCAGCGCCGCGCCCAGCGCCCGCTTGAGGAGCTGCAGGCGGCGCTGGCCGAGGCGCCGCCGGTGCGCGGCTTCGTGCGCGCGCTGCAGGCTGCCGTCGCCAATGGCGATCCAGCGGTGATTGCCGAAGTGAAGAAGGCCAGCCCGTCCAAGGGCGTGATCCGCCCCGACTTCCGCCCGGCCGACATTGCGGTCAGCTATGAGTTCGGCGGCGCCAGCTGCCTGTCGGTGCTGACCGATGTCGATTTCTTCCAGGGGGCCGACGCCTACCTGCAGCAAGCGCGCGAAGCCTGCACGCTGCCGGTGCTGCGCAAGGACTTCGTGATCGACGCCTACCAGGTGGTCGAGGCGCGCGTGCTCGGCGCCGACTGCATCCTGCTGATCGTCGCCGCGCTGGACGATACGCAGCTGGCCACGCTGTCCGAACTGGCGATGTCGCTGGGCATGGACGTGCTGGTGGAAGTGCACGACATCGACGAGCTGGAGCGCGCGCTGCAGGTGCCGGCGCCGATGATCGGCATCAACAACCGCAATCTGCGCACCTTCGAGGTGTCGCTGCAGACCACGCTGGACATGCGCCTGGCCGTGCCGCGTGACCGCCTGCTGGTCACCGAGAGCGGCATTCTCGGGCCGCAGGATGTGGCGTTGATGCGTGATGCCGGCATCCACTCGTTCCTGGTCGGCGAGGCCTTCATGCGCGTGGAAGAGCCGGGTGAGGGTCTGCGTCAGCTATTCTTCGCAGCATGAAAACGTACTATCCAACGCCGCGCGAGGATGCGCCGCTGGTGGTCTTCGACTTCGACCACACCCTGTATGACGGCGATTCGGGTACCCACCTGTTCGCTTCGCTGATCAAGCGCAACCCGCTGCGGATGCTGGCGGCGCTGCTGGTCACCCCGATTGCCGGGCCGATGGTGGCGATGCTGCCGACCCGCCGTGCAGGCATCTCGGTCTATGTCTGGATCGGCAGCTTCGGCCTGCATCGCGCGCGCGAGTTCAACAAGGTGATCGATGCCTACGTGCTGCGCAACGAGGCGCAGATGCGCGCCAAGCTGCTGCCACAGGCGCTGGAGGTGTTCGCCGCGCACCGTGCCAAGGGCGATCGCGTGGTGGTGGCCACCGGCGCACCGCCGGAGCTTGCGCGCGCGATCCTGGCCTTTGTCGCCCACCAGGACGTACCGGTGATCGGCACCGAAGTGGGGCCGCGTCTGGGCGGGGTAGGGCCGACCCGCCACTGCCACAACGAAGAGAAGATGCGCATGCTGCGCGAGCGCGGCTACGGCGACATCGATATCGCTTACTCCGACAGCACTGCCGACCTGCCGCTGCTGCTTGCGGCGAAAGCGCCGGTGGTGGTCAACCCGAAGCCTGCCAAGGTGGAATTCTTCCGTCGCGTGCTGCCGGCCGGTACCCGCATCCTCAACTGGGGTTGCGTGGACCGCGGTGGCGACAAGGCATAGTCCGGGGTCAGATCCCCGCAGGGGCTCTGAACCCATCGCACTACCGGATCCCGCCCGGCGAACGCTCAGCGGTACAGGTACCCGAACACGGCATGGCCCACCTGGAACAGGCTGATGCCCAGCACCAGCACACCGACCGCGACCAGTACCCAGCGTTCCTTCACCCGCTTCACCAGCACTGCCGCCACTGGCGCGGCCATCATGCCGCCGATCAGCAGGCCGGCGACGATCTGCAGGTGCTGCACCCCCATCGACAGCAGGAAGGTCGCTGATACCGTCAGCGTGACCACGAATTCCGCAGCGTTCACCGTGCCGATCGTGGTCCGTGCCAGGCCGCCGCGGGCGAGCAGGGTGGAGGTCGCCACCGGGCCCCAGCCGCCGCCGCCGCTGGCATCGAGCAGGCCGGCGAAGAACCCCAGCACCGGCACCCGGCGGATCTCGCCCTTGGGCATCCAGCGGCCGGCCGCGCGGGCCAGGATGATGATGGCCAGCACCAGCAGGTACAGGTAGATCAGCGGGCGGATCAGGTCGCCAGGGACCTGTGTCAGCACATACGCGCCGAGTGCGCCGCCCAGGGCGCCGGGCAGGGCGAGGCGAAAGAACAGGCGCTTGTCGACATTGCCGGCGACCAGATGCGACACACCGGAGGCCCCGGTGGTGAACACTTCAGCGGTATGGACGCTGGCGCTGACCTGTGCGGGAGGCAGCCCCATGCTGAGCAGCACAGATGAAGAAACCAGTCCGAATGCCATGCCCAGCGCACCATCGACCAGCTGTGCGCCGAGGCCGATGAGGATGAACCACCAGAATTCGCTGCTCAGCTCCATGGACCGAGCCTAGCGGAAGCGGGTGTGCGGGACATGCGATGGTACGTCGCACGTACGGCGATCCGCCGGGCATGGCCCGGCGCTATCGTGGTGGAGGCCTTGGGGTAGCGCCGGGCCATGCCCGGCGGACATCTGTCGATCAACGGGTGCCGTACAGCACCACGGTCTTGCCGCGGGCGTGCAGCAGGCCATCGGTCTGCAGCTTCTTCAACACCCGGCCGGCCATTTCGCGCGAGCAACCGACCAGACGGGCCAGTTCCTGGCGTGAGACGCGCAGCTGGCTGCCCTGCGGGTGCGTCATCGACTCCGGCTCCTGCGCCAGATCGTGCAGGGTGCGCACGATACGGTCGGTGACATCCAGGAAGGCCAGGCGGCTGGCCTTGCGGCTGGTGTCCAGCAGGCGCTTGGAGATCTGCTGGCCCAGCGCGTATAGCAGGCGCGGGGCATCGGCCGACAGCGGGCCGAGGAACAGCTGATGCAGGCGCTCGTAGCTGATTTCGGCCAGCTCACACGCGGTGCGGGTACGCAGGATCACCTCGCGGCGGTCCGACTCCACGAACAGGCCCATCTCGCCGACGAACTCACCGGCGCCGAAATAGCCCAGCACCAGTTCACGGTCCTCTTCCTCCTCGGCCATGATCGAAACCGAGCCGCTGATGACGTAATACAGGGTGCCTGCCGGGTCACCGGGTCGGAAGACGTCGGTACGGGTGGGATAGCGCCGCCTGTGGCTGTGTGCCAGGAAGCGGTCGATTGTTGCGATGTCCAAGGCCAATGGGCTGCTAGCTAGGCGCACGGTTGACACGATAGGGGCGCTCCCTCTGCGCATGAACGGATTCACGGGGTCGATAGCGGAGCTTAACCAGCGCAATTGTTAAGGGCAAACAGTGTGCCAGAACCTGAGCGTCTTCACGTTCCCCCTGGAGACACTTATGCCGCATAATTCCCCCTTTCCCTTCTTACACAGGAATCGACCGCCGTGGTCAAGCCGTTGCCTCGCCTGAGGTTGCAGGGTTTCAACAACCTCACCAAGGCGCTGAGCTTCAACATCTATGACGTGTGTTACGCGCGCACCGAAGAGGAGCGTCAGCGTTACATTGAATACATCGATGAAGAGTACAACGCCGACAGGCTTACTCAAATCTTGACCGATGTCGCTGAGATCATCGGCGCCAACATCCTCAACGTGGCGCGCCAGGATTACGATCCGCAGGGTGCCTCGGTGACGATCCTGATCTCCGAAGAGCCGGTGATCGACAAGAAGCAGGCCGGCAAGGAGTTGATTTCCGATGCCGTGGTCGCGCACATGGACAAGTCGCACATCACCGTGCACACCTATCCGGAAACGCACCCGCAGGAAGGCATTGCCACCTTCCGCGCCGATATCGACGTGGCTACCTGCGGCGTCATTTCGCCGTTGAAGGCACTGAACTACCTGATCGAGAGCCTGGAATCGGACATCGTGATCATGGACTACCGTGTCCGTGGCTTCACGCGTGATGTGAAGGGCAAGAAGCACTACATCGATCACAAGATCAACTCGATCCAGAACTTCCTGGCCAAGAACATCAAGTCGCGTTACGAGATGTTCGACGTCAACGTCTACCAGGAAAACATCTTCCACACGAAGATGCACCTGAAGGACTTCGACCTGGACCAGTACCTGTTCGAGGAGAAGGCCAAGAACATCTCGTTCAAGGAACGCATGAAGATCGAAGCGCTGCTGCGTCGTGAGATCGAAGAGCTGTTCCACGGCCGCAACCTGGCTGAGTGACCCATGCGCGATGCCGTCAGGCATCGCCACCCAGGCGGGACGCCCCGCCCCGTGGAGCCTGCGCTTGGCGCAATCTTCAGTTCCACGGCGATGTACCGACCTACGGCCCGGTGTGAAAACACCGGGCCGTTTCGTTTTTCTCAAAAAAGGTAAGGAGCCCCCACCCATGCCCTGGATCTATCTGCTGCTGGCCGGTCTGTTCGAGATCGGATTCGCCCTTGGAATGAAGTACTCCGAAGGTTTCAGCAAACCCGTGCCGACTGCCCTGACGGTGGTGTCGGCCCTGATCAGCCTGTACCTCATGAGCCAGGCGATGAAGAACATTCCGGTCGGCACGGCCTATGCGATCTGGACCGGTATCGGCGCCTTGGGCGTGACGGTGCTGGGCATCTATCTGTTCAACGACAGCGCCTCGCCGGCACGCCTGGCCTGCGTGGGCCTGATCGTGGCCGGTGTGATCGGACTGAAGCTGGTGTCACCCAACTGAAAGGTGGCCCGACCAACGGTCGGGCCCCACCGTGTGGTTGGGTCGGGCCCCACCGTGTGGTTGGGTCGGGCCCCACCGTGTGGTTGGGTCGGGCCCCACCGTGTGGTTGGGTCGGGTCCCACCGTGTGGTTGGGTCGGGCCCACCGTTGGTGGGGGCTTCCCCTCAAATGCGGTAGGCAATGGTCTTCATCACCCTGGAGGCCAGCGCCATCGCGCCGGGAATCGGGAACGGCAGGCGGCGTGCGCCGGCCTGCTCGGCATGCTCGGCATGCCGGGCCTCGTCTTCCTTCATCACCCGGATGACCGCGCGGCTGCGCAGATCGCCGGCTGGCAGGTCGACCAGGTGTTCGTCCAGATGGGCTTCCACTTGGCGCTCGGTCTCGACCACGAAGCCCAGGTTCCAGCCGTCGCCGCGCAGCCCGGCCAGGGTGCCGATGGTGTAGCTGCCGGCGTACCAGAGCGGATTGAACAGGCTCGGGCGGCTGTCCAGTTCGCCCAGCCGGGTGGCGCACCAGGCCAGGTGGTCGGTCTCTTCCTGGGCCGCTTCCAGCAGATGCTCGCGGGTCGCCGGATCGCGCGCCACCGCGGCCTGGCCGAAGTACAGGCCCTGGGCGCAGACCTCGCCGACATGGTTGATGCGCATCAGCCCGGCCGCGTGGCGACGCTGCGCGCTGTCCATGCCGGGCTCGCCGGTGTCCGTGGCCGGATAGGGACGGCTGGCCGGCGGGTTGCCGAACACCGTGTCCAGGGCGCGCTGCGCCTCGGTCAGCAGATGGTCCAGCGGGGTGGTCTGGCGAAGCACGGTCATGGCGGCACGGCGTGGAGCGGGGGAGAACCCGATTCTCGCCCGGCCCCGGTCCCCTGCCAACCCGGGGCGGAAGCCGGGTTGCACCCGCCAGCCAAGCTGCGTACAATGCCGCCCCTTACGCTCCACCTTTCACAACGCGTGGCAGAGTTCCGGCGAGTCCTTCGCCGCAATGAGCCCGACCTAACCAAGAGTTCTTCATGAGCACTTTCACTGCCAAGAACGAGACCGTCCAGCGCGACTGGTACCTCGTCGACGCCGAGGGCAAGACCCTGGGCCGTCTCTGCACCGAGCTGGCCCGCCGTCTGCGTGGCAAGCACAAGCCGGTCTACACCCCGCACGTTGATACCGGCGACTACCTGGTCGTCATCAATGCAGAAAAGATTGTCGTCACCGGCAAGAAGCTGCAGGACAAGATGTATCACCGTTTCACCGGTTACATCGGCAACCTGAAGACCGAATCCCTCGCCCAGGCGCTTGAGCGCCACCCGGAGCGCGTGATCGAGACCGCCGTCAAGGGCATGCTGCCGAAGGGCACGCTGGGTCGCCAGATGTACCGCAAGCTCAAGGTCTACGCCGGCACTGAGCATCCGCACGCCGCACAGCAGCCGCAGGTTCTGGATATCTAATCATGGCTATCACTCAAAACTACGGCACTGGCCGCCGCAAGTCCTCCACCGCTCGCGTGTTCCTGCGCAAGGGTTCGGGCAACATCTCCGTCAATGGCCGTCCGCTGGACGAGTTCTTCGGCCGTGAGACCGCTCGCATGATCGTGCGCCAGCCGCTCGAGCTGACCAAGAACACCGAGAGCTTCGACATCCTGGTCACCGCCGCTGGCGGCGGCACCACCGGCCAGGCCGGTGCGATCCGTCTGGGCATCGCCCGTGCTCTGGTCGAGTACGACGAGACCCTGAAGTCCGAGCTGCGCAAGGCTGGCTTCATGACCCGCGACGCCCGCGAAGTCGAACGTAAGAAGGTCGGTCTGCACAAGGCCCGCCGCGCCACCCAGTTCTCCAAGCGCTGATCTGCTGCGCCTGGTTGGGCTCCCTCGGAGGCCCGCTGGCTGGAAAAGCAAAAGCCCGGCTTCGGCCGGGCTTTTGTCGTTCTGGGGGTGTGCATTCCGGGTTGCCGGCCAGCGGCCAGCACTCCCCGTGGTTCCGCATACCCGACCCTGGAGTTCTGTCTGGAGGAGAGCCCCCTTGATGTTCAAGGGGGTGCGCCGACAGGCGCGGGGATAAGGTGGAATGCGTGACCAGATTAAACGCAAAAGGCCAGATCTTTCGATCTGGCCTTTTGCGTTTAATTTGGCTGCCCCTGATGGATTCGAACCACCGATGCCTGAGTCAGAGTCAGGTGCCTTACCGCTTGGCTAAGGGGCAATGTAACGTGTAACTATTTTCTCACTTTTCACATTGAAAAACAACTTCAACGTGGTGGCTATGGGTGGACTCGAACCACCGACCCCAGCATTATGAGTGCTGTGCTCTAACCGGCTGAGCTACATAGCCTTGGTGAGCCCGCTATTCTGCTGATGTGTACGAGGACTGTCAACACCTTTGTATCGTGCTTGTGGCCCGACAGACGGCATGGGATAGTCCCAACCAGTAGATTTTCTTAGGAGTCCGCATCGTGATCGATCCGGACGGCTATCGACCGAACGTCGGCATCGTGCTGATGCGGCAGGACGGGCAGGTGTTCTGGGCACGACGTGTGCGCCGGGATGGCTGGCAGTTCCCGCAGGGTGGCATGAACACCGACGAGACGCCTGTCGAGGCCATGTATCGTGAACTGCAGGAAGAGACCGGGCTGTTGCCGGAGCACGTTGAAGTGCTTGGGGCGACACCGGGCTGGCTGCGTTACAAGCTGCCGGCGCGTGCCATCCGCCGCAATGAACGCCAGGTCTGCATCGGCCAGAAGCAGGTCTGGTTCCTGCTGCGCCTGACCGGTGACGAGGCCCACGTCAGCCTGGACCATACCGACTCTCCCGAGTTCGATCATTGGCGCTGGGTCGACTTCTGGTACCCGGTGGAGCATGTGGTGGTGTTCAAGCGTGGCGTCTATGCGCGTGCTCTGCGACATCTGGCGCCGTTGGCCCAGGGAGTGGCGGGGCAGGGCATCAGTGCCATGCCCAAGAGCGCTGCCGAGGCCTGGATGCCTGGCCACGCCGCCGGCCATGACAGGCCCAGGAAGCGCACGCCCATGCGCGGCGGGTACTGGCCGCGGAAAGCCAAGGGTGAACCGGGGGCGGTTTGACGCGCAGGCTGCGCAATGAGCGGATCGATCGGTCGCAACACAGCGCTGCCGGCTATTTCCGGCAGGGACTGGTTGTCCGCTTGGCAAGCCTCCCCTGGCTGCTGTTGAGCGTGGTGGTTCTCGGCGACATCGCATGGATGCCGCTTGCGCTGGGGGTATGCGTCGCCTTCGCGACCTGTGCATGTGCGCTGTTCCTGGCGGATCACCTGCTTCGGCTGAGAGCAGCAGGTGGGGGCGTGCAGTGGCTGATCGTCTTCTTCAGTGCACCGGTGCTGGCACTTGGCCTGCTGCGTCTGTAGCCCGTTAGGGCGGGCGGGTTCGGCTGGACGCTGAACCATATCGAGAATGGTTCAGGTCTCTGATTGACAACCATTCTCGTTTCCATTGGAATAGCGACCAGGCCGCTACTGGCCTGCTGCCCTGGTTCCCGCCCGTGTACGTCTGCATCTGCAACGGTGTTACCGACCACCAGATCCGCGAAGCCGCCAGCCATGGCGTCACGTCGGTGGCCGAGCTGACCATGCGTACCGGATGCGGCGCTACCTGCGGTTCCTGCCTGGACATGGCCGGCGACCTGCTGGCCAAGGCACGTGCCACCCACGATCTGCCGCTGCCGGTGTTGGGTCTGGCGCAGGTCGCCTGAGTCGTTTCGCGGCGCGTTGACGCCGCGCTCTCCTGGTCTTCATTGCTGGCTGCACTGGCCAATGCGCACGATTCGCGTTCCTTCACGCGCGCGCGCAAGGCGTTACAGTGCCCGCGATTTCAGCGTGCAGGAGCATCCCCATGAAGGGCGACACCAAGGTCATCGAATTCCTCAACAAGGTCCTCTACAACGAGCTGACCGCGATCAACCAGTACTTCCTGCACGCCAAGATGCTGAAGAACTGGGGCATCAAGGAACTGGCCGAACACGAGTACAAGGAATCGATCGAAGAAATGAAGCATGCCGACATGCTCGCCGATCGCATTCTGTTCCTCGAAGGCCTGCCGAACTTCCAGGCGCTGGGCAAGCTGCGCATCGGTGAGAACCCGACCGAGATCCTGCAGTGCGATCTGTCGCTGGAACGCGACGGCGTGGTCACCCTGCGCGAAGCGGTGGCCTACGCTGATTCGGTCGGCGACTACGTCAGCCGCCAGCTGTTCGTGAAGATCCTCGACTCCGAGGAAGAGCACATCGACTGGCTGGAAACCCAGCTGGAACTGATCGAGCGCATCGGTGAGCCGAAGTACCTGCTGAGCAAGCTCGAAGAGTGATTCAGCGCGCCTGGCCGGCGAGGTAGCCAGTCAGCGCCACGCGCGCGCGGGCGAACTCCGCCACCAGCAGCGCCACTGCCACGGCGGGGCGCTGCAGGCTGCCACTACGGGCTTCGTGTTCGATCCGCCGCGCCACTGCCGACAGCGACAGCGCACCGACGTTGGCGCTGGACGATTTCAGGCTGTGCGACAGCGCCTGCAGACGTTCGATGTCGTTGCCCTGCGCTGCCTGCTGCAACTGCTGCACCAGCTGCGGCGCGTCTTCCAGGAACACCGCCACGATCTGCGCAGCGGCATCACCGATCACCGCATGCAGTTCATCCAGCACGCTGCGATCAAGCACCGGCTGTGGAGTCGGGGTCGAGCGTGCCGGGCCATCGTGTGAGCTTTCGCTGTCGACCACGCTCGGCGCTGCGGGCGACCGTGCCGGTTCCGGCAGCGCTGCATGTCCGCGATCCGCGGATACCCGGCCCCACCGTTGCAGCAACGCATGCAGTGCTTCGCGCGCGATCGGCTTGGACAGATAGTCGTCCATGCCCGCCTGCAGGCAGCGCTCGCGATCACCGGCCATGGCGTTGGCGGTCATCGCGATGATCGGCAACCGCGTGCTTCCCGCTTCGGCTTCCTCGCTGCGCCAGCGCTGTGTTGCGCTGTAGCCATCAAGCACCGGCATCTGGCAGTCCATCAGCACGACGTCGATCCCACCTTCGCGCAGCAGTGCGAGCGCCTGCTCGCCGTCCGCGGCGTTGCGCACCTGGCACTGGAAGACCCGCAGCAGGTGCTCGGCCACCATCCGGTTGACCGTGTTGTCCTCGACCAGCAGGACACGCAGATCCAATGACGGCAATGTGGCGGCCGGCGTCGCGTCCTCGGCGTTGGCCAGCAGCGCTGTTGGACGCGCGGTGGCGGTTGGCTGCGCCAGCAGCGCGTGCAGGGCGGCATCAGTGAATGTGCTGTGCAGCTGCTGCTGGCGCGGCTTCGCTGCAACCGCATCATCCTGCAGCCACAGTACCTGCAGTGCATCGTCGGCACCGCGCTCGGCCAAGGCCCGCTGCAGGGCCGCCTCGCCAGTGCGGCGATGGCGCGCGTCCACCAGCAGCCATGCCGGTGTGCTCTGGCCCGGACGTGGCGCCACGCGCAGGCGTTCCACTACTTCATCGATGCTGGCCAGCAGCTGTACCTGCAGGCCATGGTGCGCGGCGATGCGCTCGATGCGTGGCTGCAGCTGTGCATCGGCGGTGTACAGCAGCAGCGCTGCCGGCGCGCGTGCCAGCGCAGGTAGATCGCCGGGGACCTTCAGCAGCGGTATTTCAAACCAGAAGGTGGCGCCCTGTCCCGGGGTGGAACGCACGCCGATGTCGCCCTGCATCAGGTCGGTGATGCGCTTGCAGATGGCCAGGCCCAGGCCGGTGCCACCGTAGATGCGGGTGGTGGACGCGTCGGCCTGGCTGAAGGACTGGAACAGCCGCGCCTGCTGGGCCTCATCGATGCCGATGCCGGTGTCGACCACTTCGAAACGCAGCTGGTGCTGGGCGGGGCCTTCGCCCAGCCGCTGCACGCGCAGCTGCACCTGGCCGCGTGCGGTGAACTTGATGGCATTGGCCAGCAGGTTGCCCAGTACCTGGCGCAGACGTACCGGGTCGCCACGTACCGGCAGGCGCACGGCCGGATCCAGCTGCAGGCTCAGTGTCAGGCCCTTGGCTTCGGCAGCACGCTGCAGCAGCTGCACCACGCCGTCGAGCAGTTCGCGCAGGTTGAAGCTGGTGATTTCCAGTTCCAGTGCCTGTGCTTCCAGTCGCGAGTAATCGAGGATGTCATCGACGATGCGCAACAGCTGCTGCGAGCTGGCCGAGGCAGTGGCCAGCATCTGCCGCTGGTCCTCGCCGAGCGGGCCACGGGCGATCAGCTCCAGCATCGGCAGGATGCCGTTGAGCGGCGTGCGGATCTCATGGCTCATGGTGGCCAGGAACTCGCCCTTGGCCAGCACGGCCGCTTCGGCCGCCTGCTTGGCCTGCAGCAGCTGATGTTCCAGCTGGCCCTGTCGCTCGGTGGTGCGCCGCAGCTGGTCGCGCTCGCTGATCAGGGTGATGCGGTCGCGCTGCAGTGCCGCCAGCGTGTGATTGCGCGAACGCAATCGCAGGCCCAGTACCAGCAGGGCGATGATGGCCAAGGCCAACACCGCCAGCAGCGCGACCGTCGGTGACACTCAGAGCACCGCGTTGTGGAAGTCGAAGTTCAGGTCGCTGCCGGCCGACTGCACCATGTTGCCCTGGATGTAATCGACACCGCCGACCCACATCGCGGCCGCGGCCTGCGGATCCTCGATCTGCTGGCCGATGATCTGCAGGCCGGCGGCATGCGCCTGCTCGATCGATTGGCGCAGTTCTTCGCGCGTATCCGGGTTGGAGTGGCTGCTGGAAAAGCGTGCGGCCATGCGCACGAACGACAGCGGCAGCTGGGTGAGCAGAGCAAGCGCTTCGCTGCCCGGTTCGAACTGGCTCAGGCAGAAGCGCACGCCGACGCTGGCCATGCGCTGGCAGAACTGCTGCAACGGCACGGTGTGGATCAGCGCATCGGGCAGGCGCACGTCGATCACCAGCGCGCTGCCGGGCAGGCGGCGTTGCTGCAGCGATTCCAGCAGCCAGTCAGCGAAGGCATCGCGCTGCAGGGTACGCAGCGACTGCGAAACGAACAGGTTCAGCGGTTGGGTGGCGTGGCGATACAGGTCGAGCAGGCCCATCGCATGCTCCAGCACCTGCTGGTCAAGATCGGCGATGCGGCCGGCAGCTTCGGCCGCCGGAATCACCTGACCGGCGGTCAGCACGCTGCCATCGGCACGGCGCAGGCGCAGCAGCAGCTGGTACTGCGCACTGCTGCCGCCGGCGACGGCGACGATCGGCTGGTAAGCGAGCTCCAGCTGGCCTTCCAACAGCGCCAGGTGTTCCTGTTCGGTCGTGATCTGGCGATGCACGTGGCCGGCCACGCCGGCACTGAGCAGGCGCGCCTGCAGGGTGGTGCGTTCGACCGCTTCCAGGGCGCTGCTGGCATCGTCGAAACCCGGCGACAGCGGCGCGTAGCCGACCACACCACGCAGGTGCACCGATTCGTCATCGCGGATCACGAAGGCGCGCGCGGACAGCTGCTCGCGCAGGGTGCCGGCGATCGCTTCCAGGCTTTCCTCGTCGATGTTGCGCGCCAGCAGCAGGAAGCTGTTGTCGTTCAGGCGCGCCAGCAGGTGCGGATGGCCGGCCTCGGCAAGGCGTTGCCCGGCCTGCACCATCAGCCGTTCGAAGGCCGCGTAGCCGTAGCGCTCGCGCAGGCCCAGAGCGCTGGAGATTTCGACGAAGAACACGCCACCGCGTTCGTGCTGGGCGAGCGTCGCGTTGAGCTGCTGCAGCACATGGTGGCGCGTGGGCAGTCCGGTTTCCGGGTTGCTGGTCGCCGGTGCGCCATTGGCACCCGGTAGGGTGGCGGCCTGCGCGCGTGCGCGGCGGATACGGTTGGCCACTGCGGCGATCAGGTGGCGCGGCCGGATCGGCTTGCTCAGGTAGTCGTCGGCACCGCAGTCGAGCACCTCGAACTGGCGCTCCGGGTCCGGGTCGCCGCTGAGGAACACGATCGGCAGCAGCTGCATGCCGGGCTGCTGGCGGATCATCGCGGTCAGCCGCATGCCATCCAGCCCGGGCAGGTGCAGATCCATCAGGATGAGGTCGGGACGCTGCTCGCGGATGGCCTGCTGCACGCCATCGGCATCGCCAAGCACGATCGCCTGCATGCCGGCGCCGTGCAGCACGCTCTGCGCGAACAGCGCCTGGGCACGGTCGTCTTCGACGATCAGCACGCGGTAGGGCGAGTCGGCGTCGACAGGCGCCATGTCACTGTTGCCGGCCTCCGGCAGTGTCGCGGTGGAGGGCAGGGGCGGCGGCGGAGCCAGCCGGGTACCGTCGCTGGGTGCTGACAGGGTGGATGCCTGTGGCATGGCCGGTACTGCCTCGGCAGGCGTCGCCGCAGCCAAGGGGGCGGCCCAACGTTGCCAATGATCGGCCGGAGGGGTTTCAGCGCGTCCCGGGCGGGGGCCCGCGGCGGATTCGTTTGCGGCCATCGATGCTCCTGGTGTTCGCGGCCATTATGCGACAAGCCTGCCGATCAGCCGGTACGGGGTTGTCGTTGTCCGTCGTCGCTGCCACCACGTGCCAACCAGCGCACGCTTTTCCACAGGGTGCGCCAGACCAGCCAGACCAGCAGTGCGCCGGCCAGGCTGCAGGCCAGCACCACCACCAGCGCGATCCACGGATGCGCCAATGCGAGCGCCAGCCCGCCGATCACCACGGTATCTTCGGCCGCAGAGGCGACCCAGTTGCTGGCCGGTTCCGGCGACGTGTTGAGCAGGGCGCGGGTGCCGGCCTTCAGGCCGTGGCTGGCCAGTGCAACGCCCGCGCCCGCCACCAGTGCACCGGTACCCAGGTCGCCGTCCGGCGACAGTGTCGCTGCCGCGAGGAAGGCGCCGGCGGGCACGCGCGCCAAGGTCTGCACCAGGTCCCAGGCTGAATCCACGCCGGGAATCTTGTCCGCGAAGAATTCGGCGATGGCCAGCGCTGCCGATGTGCCCAGCACCCACCACGATTCGGTGGCCTGCAGCGCCGGAGGCAGGTCGACCCAGCCGAGCAGGCCGGCGATGCCGACGCCAAATACGGTGAGGTAGACGCGGATGCCGGCCAGCCAGGCCAGCAGGATGCCGATCACGAACAGGTGGGCTTCGGTCATGACGGGCTCCGGCGGCGGAACTGTGCGGGGTGCCACACTATCGACGATGGAGTGGCTGAATGCCACCGCCCGCCGCCGGCCGGCACGGGGGAAACCTGCCGTTCCTGTCATACACTAGCCCGTCGTTTGCCCAAGGGGCCGTACTGGCGTCGCCACTGCGATGCCACGGAGACTACCCATGAACAACCGCCCTCCCATGCGTGTGCAGGTCCGCCTTCCCGGTTCGCCGCACCCCCCTGCCGACCGCCGTCGCCTGCTGGTGATCGCGGGCATCTGGCTGCTGAGCCTGGTGCTCGCGGTGCTGGGGGGCTGCTGGCTGGGCGCACCGCGCGGTGAACAGGGACAGCGTGTGCAGGCGGCCGAGAAGCGCGCCGATACCCTGCAGACCCAGCTGACCGAGCTGCAGCAGAAGCAGGCCACGCTGGAAGCGTCGGACCGCATCAGCCGCGCCGCCAACAATGAAGTGCAGTCCTCGCTGGCCGAGCGCGATGAAGAGATCGCCGGCCTGCGCGCTGATGTCGCCTTCTACGAACGCCTGGTGGGATCGACCAGCCAGCGCAAGGGCCTGAACACCCATTCGATTGAATTCAGCCCGGAATCGGCCGGCACCTGGCAGTACAGCGTGGTGCTGACCCAGAACCTCAACCGCGGGGCGATCAGCCAGGGGCAGATGCGTTTCACGGTGGAAGGCGTGAAGAACGGCAAGCTGGCCACCATCAGCTGGGACGAGCTGCACCAGCGCAGCAAGGTGCCGGGACAGGATTACTCGTTCCGGTACTTCCAGCAGCTCACCGGCAGCGTGATGCTGCCGGCTGACTTCACCCCGCAACGGGTGAAGGTGACATTGGGGAGTGGTGCGGGGGGCACCACGCAGGTATTCGACTGGAAACAGGCCGGCGCACCGGCCAGCAAAGGGGAGTAGGCAGATGTTCGGAAGCAGCAAATCGAGCCGTGATGGCCAACTGGTGGTGGATGCCCTGATCGGCAACCAGGTGGTGATCCGTGGCGATGTGGAATTCAGTGGTGGTCTTTACGTGGAAGGTCGCATCCACGGCAAGGTGATCGCCCAGGAGGGCGCCAGCGCGGCGACCCTGACCCTCGCCGAGCACGGCGTGATCGAAGGCGAGATCCGTGCCCAGGTGGTGGTCATCAGTGGCCGCCTGGACGGCGACGTGCATGCCACCGAGAAGGTTGAACTGACCCCGAGTGCCCGGGTCAACGGCAACGTTCATTACCAGGTGGTGGAAATGAATGCGGGCGCCCAGCTGAACGGCCGGCTGATCCATGCCAGCGCCCCGATGCAGGCCCTGCCGGCGCCGGAAGGCGAAGCGTCCGCTGACGGCAAGGGCGACACCGCTGCCCGCCGCAAGCTGGCCGAGGCGATGGCTTGAAAGCCATCGCCCGCGCCCCCATGCTGAGCCCATGAACACGCTCGTCTCCCTCCCCGGCGCCACGCCGGCCGCCGCGCCCGACTACCAGTCGCTGGATCGGCCGCTGAACTTCACCGAGGCCGCTGCGGCCAAGGTCAAGGAACTGATCCAGGACGAGGGCAACCCCGACCTGTCGTTGCGCGTGTACATCGAGGGCGGCGGCTGTTCGGGCTTCCAGTACGGGTTCGAGTTCGATGAGAACCGTGCCGGCGATGACCTGGCGGTGCAGACCAGCGGGGTCACCCTGCTGGTCGATCCGCTCAGCCTGCAGTACCTGATGGGCGCCGAGGTGGATTACACCGAGAGCCTGACCGGTGCGCAGTTCGTGATCCGCAATCCGAACGCCAAGACCACCTGCGGCTGCGGCAGCAGTTTCAGCATGTAACTGCAGGGCGTGGGGCATGCGCCCTGCACGGTGCCGTCGGTAGATCCACGCCATGCGTGGATGGCCTTTTCTGCACCCACAGGCGGTTTTCCGCAACGTCTGCGGCTTGCCACCCGCATCGATTGGCGGCAGGCTAGCTGGATGCTCACTTCTCCTTCGCCGCTTTCCGGTTTTGCCTTCGTGGGTGAACCGTTGGAGCGCGCCGATGCCATGCGCGAAGATGCCGATGCTCTGGCGCGCCTGTGGCCGGATGCGCGCATTCTTGTCCTGGACCAGGACGGCACCGCCTTCACCGGTGACGACGACCAGCCACTGGCGCTGACCGGCGCTGATGTCGGTGGCGGGCCCGGTGTGGCGATCTTCCTCGGCCTGCGTGGCGAGCAGGCGTGGTTCTCGGTGGAAGCTGCCAGCGTGACCGTCACCGCCCCACGCCGCCTCGATCTGCGCCAGGCCGCGTTGCTGTGGACCGTGGCCGATGCCACCGCCTTCAGCTACGCCCGCGGCATGTCCTACTGGCAATCGCGTACCCGCTTCTGCGGGGTCTGCGGCACGGCCGTGACGTTCGCCCGTGGTGGCTTCGTCGGCCGCTGCCCGCAGTGCGCGACCGAGCACTATCCGCGCGTTGATCCGGCAGTGATCGTCGCGGTGGAGAACCAGGGACGGCTGCTGCTGGGCCGCCAGTCCAACTGGGCCCCGCGCCGCTATTCGGTGCTGGCCGGCTTTGTCGAGCCGGGCGAGACCTTCGAGCAGACCGTAGCGCGCGAAGTGCACGAAGAGAGCAAGGTGCGGGTGACCGCCTGCCAGTACCTGGGCTCGCAGCCCTGGCCGTTCCCCGGTGCGTTGATGGTCGGTTTCCGTGCGCAGGCACAGGACGACGTGCCGACCGTGGACGGTGAGCTGGAAGACGCGCGTTGGTTCAGCGCCGAGGAGGTGGGTGCGGCCCTCGCGCGCGACGTTGAGGACGATGGTGAAGGCATCCGTCTGTCACCGCCGATCTCCATTTCGCGGGGCTTGATCGAGCATTGGTACCGCCAGCAACCTGCGTCCGGCGGCGTCAGCATTGCCGCCACCTGAACACGCTGCCGGTTACAGTACGGTTCACCGCTGACGGCGACGCTGCGACAGGTAAGGTAGCGACGCCGAACGCTTGCTCGTAGGGAGACCTGCCATGTTCACCACCCTGGTCGCCGTGTTGGTGGCACTGGCCCTCGGCCATGTCGCCCCGGCCGCTGCCGCGTCGCTGCGCCGTTTCGACGGCTTCCGGCGCTGGCTGGGCTGGCTGGACGCGCACGGTGGTCGGGCCTGGCAGGGGGCCGCCGGTGTGGCGCTGGCGATCGTACCGCCACTGCTGCTGATGGCGTTGGTCGCCTGGCTGCTGCGCGGGGTGCTGTTCGGCCTTCCGGCGCTGCTGCTGGGCGTGGCCGTGCTGGCCTGGTGCTGGGGCCCACGGGATCTGGACCGCGACATTGAAGCGATCATCGATGCCGATGATGCACCGACCCGGCAGGCGGCGGTACGCAACCTGCAGTCGGCCGGTGGCAGCCTGCGCGAGGATGTTCCTTCGCTGGTCGAGGCGACCGTGCTCAACGCACTGCGGCGCTGGTTCGCGGTGCTGTTCTGGTTCCTGCTGCTGGGGCCGGTGGGTGCGCTCGGTTATCGCCTGCTGGCATTGATGGCGGAAAGCCCGATGCGCGCGCGCGTGCCGGTGGAACCGCTGGCGCTGGCGCAGCGGCTGCTGGGCTGGATCGAGTGGCCGGTGGCGCAGTTGATGGCGTTCTCGATGGCCCTGGTCGGCAACTTCGACACCGCCTGGAAGGCATGGCGGCAGGCGCATGGTGAGCGGTTGGCCGGCGGCATTGGTTTCCTGGGCGCGGTGGCGCGTGCCAGCGTCAATGCCGAGTTGCGCGAAGATGCGCATGATTACACCGAAGCCGGCCTGCTGCCGGTGTGGCAGCGGTTGCCGGACCTGCGCGATGCGATGAGCCTGGTGTGGCGGATGCTGCTGCTGTGGCTGGCGGTGCTGGCGTTGCTGGTGATCGCAGGCTGGGTGACGTAGTTGCTTTGCAGGGCTTGCAGCCCTGCACCTGCAGAGGCCAAAGCCAAAGCCAAAGCGGCTCTGGGTTGCTGAGGGTTGGGCGGGGCGGTGTGGGACAGCAGGACACGCCGTGAACCCCCAGACCGGCCCAGCCGCTAGCGGCTGGGCGTTCGGGCGCTTGCGAAGCAGTGCTTCGCAAGCAAAGCGCCCTCACCCATGGGGGCTCGATGGCGCCTTGCTCGTGTGCGCTGTCCTGCGCACACGGCAAGACCGGGGTTGGGCCTCCTGCCCAACCCGCCCGAGGCATGCCTCGGGCCCATGGCGCCAACGGTCCCGCAGCCCCACACTGCCCCACCCCCGACAGGTTCCGGCGGCTGTTGGTAGGTGTCGACCTTGGTCGACACGGTAGATCCACGCCATGCGTGGATGCAGAGCGAAGCGATCCGCTTCCGCTTTTGATCTTCTCTTTCTTTTCCGTGGTGGACGCGCACGGAAATTGTCCGTGGCCGGGCGGGTGGGTTGCGCAGGGGCGTAAGCCGCATGGATGCGGCGACCGAGCTTACATGGACGTACTTGCAGCGGCCCCTGCGCAGCCCACCCGCCCGGCCAACCCCCACGGCTTCTGCCTTCAACGACCACCACGAGGGGCTGCGCCGTTGGCGGGAAACTACACCGGAGCCAGCGCGGTGAACGGCGCCCACGGCAGGTTGCGCAGCACGGCATAGCCCGGCAGCAGCCACAGCCAGAACGTCGGGCTGGCCAGTATCCGCATCAGAGGATCGAGCACGCGCGGGCGCACGCCAGCCATGTTGAGCAGCATCAGGAACAGGAAGGGCAGGCTGATGACCAGCAACGGGTTCATCGCCATCGCGCCGGGCAGGTCGAAGTGGACCAGTGAATACAGGCAGCGCGTGCTGCCGCAGCCGGGGCAGTAGAACCCGGTCAGTGCATATAGCGGACAGCCCGGCAGCGGATTGCCGGAGACGTACGGATTGACGTGGCGCAGGACCACGGCGGCACCTGCCGCCAGGCCGGATGCGGCCAGCAGGGGAGCCCAGCGGGCCAGGCGGGAACGCGCGGGAAGTGCGGACATGCGGGAGCGGGATCCGGCGCGTGGCCGGACCCCGTCGCGGGCATCAGTAGCTGCCGTTGCCGCCGCTCAGGGCGCCCAGGCCGCCAACGGCCATGATCAGGATGACGTACAGGACGCCAACCACGACTGCAGCGATGGCCGACCAGATGGCCCACTTCTTGGCCTTGTCGGCCGATTCACGGGCACCGGCGAGGTCGCCGGCTGCCAGCTTGCCGTTGACCTGGGCGGCGTAGACGATCGACACGATGCCGGCCGGCAGGCAGCAGAACAGGGTGGACAGGATGGCCCAGACCAGATTGTTGGGGACCTGCGGGGTACTGGTGTTCATGGTTCAAGCTCCTCGATGGGTGGTAGTGGTGAATCAAAGGTCGGATAGAGCGCCCAGCACGGCCAAGCCGCCGAACAGCCCGAACCACAACAGCAACAGGACCGGCAGGGCGACGGCCGAAGCCACCGCCCACCAGCCCGCCTTGCGCGACGCGCTGTAGGCCCCCGGCAGGTCACCGGCCGCGCGGCGACCATCGACCTGGGCGGCATACACGATCGACACCACGCCCAACGGCAGGCAGCAGAACAGCGTCGTCAGGATCGCCCAGACCAGATGGTTGGGGATGTAGACCGGACGGCTGAGCGGTGGCGGTTGATTCAAAGCAAGACTCCATTCCTTGGCGGTCGGCGTGTCGTAGACAGGCCGAACCTCCCCCCTGTGGGTGCGTAATCTACCGCAACCTGCGACGCATGTATGCGGTTACAGCCAGATCCCGTCGCCTTTGGCGCTTGACGGGACAAGAAAAAGCCGGCGCTTGGCGCCGGCTTTCAGGGCACGCTTCGGCGTGATCGGCCCCTCAGGCGAGATCGCCGCGCAGGGTACGGACCTGGGCCTCCAGGGCGGCGGCATCGGTGGACTGGCCATCCACCGCCGGTGCCGCGACCACCTCTACGGTCGCCCGGAACCGGCGCGGCACGCGCATGCGGCCCAGGCGGGTGTCGCGGCGGCTCCACATGCTCGACCACATGCCGCGCAGGGCCATCGGCACCACCGGCACCGGGCGGCGTTCGAGGATCTTCTCAACGCCGGATTTGAACGCTGCCATCGTGCCGTCGCGGGTCAGTGCGCCTTCCGGGAAGATGCACACCAGCTCGCCCTCGGCGAGTGCGGCATCGACCTCATCGAACGCACGCTGCATCAGCGCCGGGTCTTCGCGCGCACCGGCGATCGGAATCGCCTTGGCGGTGCGGAAGATCCAGCGCATGACCGGGATGTTGAAGATCTTGTAGTACATGACGAAGCGCACCGGGCGCGGAATCGTCGCCGACAGGATCAGCGCATCCATGTAGCTGACGTGGTTGCAGACCAGCAGCGCGGCGCCTTCATCGGGCACGTTGCCCTCGATGCCATGCGGGCGCAGGCGATACAGCGTGCGCACCATCACCCAGCTGAGGAAACGCATCAGGAATTCGGGGACGATGGTGAAGATGTAGATCGCCACCACGGCGTTGGCGATGGCCAGTGCCAGGAACAACTGTGGGATGGTCCAGCCGAGCAGGCGCTGGGTGAGCAGGCCAAGTACCGCCGCAGCGACGATGAAACCGGAGTTCTGGATGTTCAGCGCGGCGAACACGCGCGACATCTCCGACTTCGGCGTGCGGCTCTGGATCAACGCAAACAGCGGCACCACGAAGAAGCCGGTAAACAGGCCGATGCCGAGCAGGTCGATGATGATGCGGATGCTGCCCGCCTGGTGTACGAACTGGGTGACCGACAGGCCCTGCGCAGTGGCTTCACCGGCGCGCGCGAAGTACAGGTCCAGCAGGAACGCGGTCATGCCGAACGCGCCCAGTGGCACCAGGCCGATCTCCACCGTGCGCGCCGACAGTTTTTCGCACAGCAGCGAACCGATGCCGGTGCCCACCGAGAACAGCGCCAGCGCGAAGATGTACAGGGTGGGCTCGCCACCGAGGTTGGTGACCGCATAGGACGGCAGCTGCGCGGTGAGGATGGTGCCGACGAACCAGAACCAGGACACCCCGAGGATGGCGTTGCGTACCGATTTCTGTTTCCTGGCCATGCGCAGCACCGCCAGCGATTCGGGGATCGGATTCCAGTTGATCTTCAGATCAGGGGCGCCGGCATCGACCTTGGGGATCATGCGCGCGGCGAGGTTTCCGCAGATCGCCAGCGCGATGACCGCCGTGGCGGCCACGATCGGTCCATGAGTGCCGGCCAGGGTGAACACCAGGCCGCCGACGATCATGCCGGTCAGGATCGACATCGACGTGCCCATCTCGACCAGGCCATTGCCACCGGTCAGTTCTTCCGGGCGCAGTACCGAGGGCAGCACCGAGTACTTCACCGGACCGAACAGGGTGGATTGCAGGCCCGTGCAGAACAGGGCCACCAGCAGCACCGGCAGGCTCTCGGTGAGAAAGCCCACCGCCGCCAGCGTCATGATCACGATCTCCATGGTGGTGGTGATCACGATCAGTCGCGACTTCTCCAGCTTTTCCGCGATCTGCCCGGCCAGGGCGGAGAACAGGAAGTAGGGCAGGATGAACAGCGCCGGCGCCAGGTTGGTGTACAGCGTGCGCTCGCTCTCGGCCACGCCGAGGTAGAACAGCAGGCCGATGATCGCCTGCCGGTACACGTTGTCGTTGAAGGCACCCAACCCCTGCACGATGAAGAACGGCAGGAAACGGCGCTGGCGCAGCAGGGCGAACTGGTTGTGACCGGACATGGAACCTCCTTGGACCGGCGCAGCCTAGCATTCCTGCCCATCTGTCGGGACCGTGGCGGCATGCATCCACGCATGGCGTGGATCTACTCAGACCCCATCGGTGGGTGCGGACCGTTGGTCCGCACACCTGAGAACCTCAGACGATATCGTCGACCACGCCGCCATCGACCCGCAACGCTGCGCCGGAGGTGGCAGACGCCTGCGGCGAGGCGAGGTAGACCACCATGTTGGCCACTTCCTCGACCGTGGCCGCGCGCTGGATCACCGACGCAGGGCGATGGGCCATCACGAACTCACGGCCGATCTGTTCCAGCGGCTTGCCGGTGCGCGCGCGTTCTTCTTCGAACATCGTTGCGAAGCCGTCGGACAACGTAGGGCCGGGCAGCACCGCATTGACGGTGACGCCGCTGCCGGCCACGCGCTTGGCCAGGCCGCGCGACAGCGACAGCTGCGCGGTCTTGCTGACGCCGTAATGGATCATGTCGGCGGGGATGTTGCGTGCCGATTCCGAGGAGATGAACAACACTCGGCCCCAGCCGGCGTCGACCATCGCCGGCAGCAGGGCGCGCGACAGGCGCACGCCGGACATGACGTTGGTCTGCCAGTACTGCTCCCAGGTGGCATCGTCGGTCTCGAAGAAGTCCTGCGGGCCGAAGATGCCGGCATTGTTGACCAGGATGTCGACCTTCCCCGGCAGGCCGGCCAGCAGCGTGTCGACACCGCTGGCGTCGGACAGGTCGGCGGCCACGCCCAGCACATTGGCCCCGGGGAGGGCAGCCAGCAGGCGCTGGCGCGCACGTTCCACGCTGTCGGCACTGCGGCCATTGAGGATGACCTGCGCGCCGGCGGCGGCGAGCCCCTGTGCGATGGCGTGGCCGATGCCGGCGGTGGACGCGGTGACCAGCGCGGTGCGGTCGTTGAGTTCGATCTTCATGGGGGAGATCCTGCGTGGGCGACACGGCAGTATCGGCGCCCGGGCGTGATCGGAATGCCTCTGTGGACGCAACACGATGTTGCACGGCCGTCAGCCGCACCCGTAGATCCACGCCACGCGTGGATGCCGTCAGCTCAAACCACGCACGGCACCATTCGCCGCCGCTCTCACCTTCGGCAGCATCCGCAGCACCAGCGCCATCTGCGTGCGGATCAGCTGCAGTTTCGGCGGCATCGTGTCATCGAGCTGCTCCAGTTCCGCAGCCACCGCACGATCGGCGTCGTTGTCCTCCTCCGACACCGGCTGCTGCGCAGTCAATGCCGATGCCAGCTGCTGCAGTGCCTTGCGCACCCGCTCGCCAGCGGCCAGCGCCAGTGGATCGCCCGCGTAGCTGTCGACCTGGTCGCGGTGTGCACCCAACGCCGACAGATGCCCGAGCAGGGTGTTGGACAACGCCAGGAAGTGGAAACCGGAATCGAGGTTGCGGCGCACGTGGCCCGGTTCGCGCAGCATGTTCGACAGGGCGGTGGACAGCGCGGCATCGGCGTTGTGCATGTCGCGGCGGGCGATGCGGTAGGCCAGATCGTCGCGCATGCCGCTGCGGTACTGGCCCAGCACCGATTCCAGATAGCGGGCGGCGGTATCCAGCACCCGCGCCAGCACGCGGTGCAGCTGTCGACCCTGCCAGTCCGGCAGGATCAGGAACGCGGCCGCTGCGGCGATCGCGCAGCCGAGGATCGTATCGACCATGCGCGGCACAATCAGCACGAAGCCGTCGCCGATCAGGTTGAAGCAGGTCAGCGCCATCACCGTGATGGCCGCTGAGGCGACCAGATAGCGGTCGGAACGGGTGAAGAAGAACAGCAGCGCCGACAGCAGCGCGATCAGCAGCTGGATCTCCAGCAGGGGGAACAGCTGCAGCAGCGCCCAGGTCAGTACCAGGCCGGCCAGCGTACCGACGATGCGCTGGGCCAGGCGCTGGCGGGTGGCGCCGAAACTGGGCCTGCACACGAACACGATGGTCAGCAACACCCACGAGCCGTTCTGTGCATTGAACAGATGGACGGCAACGAAACCGGCGATCAGTGCCAGCGCCATGCGCAGGCCATGGCGGAACAGCACCGAGCCCGGGGTGAGCTGCTGGCGCAGGCGCACGCCCATTTCGCGCAGCGTGTGCGGGTTGCTGTCGCGCAGGCGGGTGTCGACGTTGTCCAGGCTGGCTTCGGAACGTTCGGCATCGAGCAGGCGGCGCTCGATGCTGCGCAGGTTGTGTACCAGCAGGTCCAGCGAGCCGAGCAGGCGCTGCCATTGCGGACGTTGCTGGTCGCGCAGGTAGGTCAGCGCATCGGCCAGATCGCGCCCGGCCTGCTGGTTGCTCTCGCCGTAGACGAACGGGCGGCGCAGCCGGATCGCTTCGCCCAGCCGTGCACACGCCTGGCCCTGCAGGTCGAGCAGGCGCTGGCAGCGGTACAGCACGTCGCTGTGGAAGAACGCATCGACCAGCGCGCCGTACGGATAGTGTGAGGAGCTGGCGCGCTCATGGAAATCCTGTGCCATGTAATACAGGCGCAGGTACAGGCCGGAGTTGACGCCGGGCCGGCCGGAGCGACCAAAACGCGCCAGGATCGCCGTCTTAGCCTCGTTCAGCGCGCCGACCACGCGGCGGTTCTGTTCGGCCAGGTCGAGCTGGCGGCGCTGCAGGTCCGCCTCGCGCACGGGTTCGAACAGGGCGGCCTTGAGCTGCAGGTAACGGCCCAGTTCCACGTACAGGCGGGCCACGCGCTCGCGTACCGGCCGGTTGGCGAACAACGTGGTCCACAGGATCGACAGCAGCCCGTACCAGACCGCACCCGCCAGCAGGTGGCTGACCGCGTCCAGCGCACTGTGCAGGTCGTGGGCGCCATGCTGTTCCAGGCCGATCATGGTGTAGATGGCCAGGGTGACGGTGGCCTGGGCGATGGACGCGTAGCGCTCGCCGAGTGCGCCGAGCAGTGTCAGGCCGAACGTGGACAGCGCCAGGGCCGTGATGAAGATCCACGGCCAGGGGAACAGCCAGATCACCGAGGCCGCCGCCAGGCAGAAGCACAGCAGCGACAGCAGCACGGCCTTGGTCCGGCCCCACCAGTTGTCATCGGTCTCGGCAATCGCGCTGGCGATGATGCCGAGGAACACACCGGGCAGTGCAGTCAGCGCATCCAGGTGCCAGCACACGGCCAGGGCCGCTGTCAGGGCAATGAACACCCGCAGGCCATAGCTGGCCTTCTCGTGGGCCCACAGACGACTGAGGCGGGATTCGCGTGCGGACATGCAGGCTCGGCGGAAGGATCGACCACCATTATTGCGGGCCGCGCGTGAAATGGTAGATCCACGCCATGCGTGGACGATTTTCCGTTCGATACCCGGTAGTGCCGGCCGCCGGCGGGCTCCTCTTGAGCCCGGACGAAGGTGCGAGGAGCCGGCCAGCGGCCGGCACTACCGTTTGCCGGTCGCTTACATGTCGAACCGCACGCTCAGCGCGAAGGTGCGCGGCAGGCCGACGCCCGCATTCGACCAGTACCTGCGGTTGGCCAGGTTCTCCACACTGGCACGCAGGGTCACCGGGTGACCGGACGCCAGCAGGCGGTAGCCGATGCCGGCATTGACGAGCGTGTAGTCGGGCAGCTTCAGGGTGTGGTCGGCGTCATACCAGACATCGCCGTAGTAGCGCACGGCGGCGTAGGTCTCCAGCCCTTCCACCCACGGCAGCTGGTAGGTGGCGTGCAGAACGCCGCTCCAGCGTGCAGCACCGACGGTGCGGTTGCCTTCCTGCGCTGCGCTGCCCGGTGACAGCTTGTCGTAGGTCGGGTCAAGCCAGGTCACGCCACCACCGACGGTCAGCGCATCGCTCAGGTGCAGGTCGGCGCTGGCCTCGATGCCTTCGTACAGGGTGATGCCATCCTGCACTAGGCGCTTGCCCGCATCGGTCAGCTGATCGATGTTGGCGCCACGCTCCAGACGGAAGGCAGCGACGTTCGCGTTCCAGCGATCCGCTTCAACCTTGGCGCCGATCTCGTACTGCTTGCTGATGGTGGGGTCGAGCACATCGCCGGCATTGACGTAGCTGTTGCCCACGCGGCCGCCGGCTTCCAGCGACTCGATGTAGCTGGCATACAGGGTGACGGCCTCGCTGGGCTTGAACATCACCGCGTAGGTCGGGGTGACCGGGTAGGTGTGGTAGGCGCCCTTGGTCTCGAAATCGTTGTAGCGCCAGCCGGCCAGCACCGACCAGCCATGGCCGAGGTCGACGGTATCGCTGACGAACACGGCCTTCTGCACGGTTTCGCTGCCACGGGTCATCACCCGCGAACCGACTGCGTCGTGGCGGATGTCATGGCGCTGGTACAGGTTGGCGCGGCCGATCAGGCTGAACTCGTAAGGACGGTCCCAGCCCAGCCCGGTCTGGTGGCTGACGCCGGCCACCAGCTGGTGCCGCAGCGGGCCGGTGCCGAAGCTGCCCTGCACCAGTGCCTGCGCCAGCTTCCACTCGCTCTTGCCGCCGAGCTCGTAGACGTTGACGTCGTAGTCGCCGTTGAGGTCGTCGATGTAGGCGAAGATCTTGTTGACGTCGTTCCACGAGGTGGTGACGCCATAGCTCAGGTTGGCCTTCCAGTCGCTGTTGATCTGCCAGTTCAGTGCGGTGGACAGCAGGCTGGAGCGGGTGTCGTAGTAGGTGCCAGGCACGCTGTTGTCGACATCGCCGGCGATCGACCGCGGCAGCGACGTCAGGCCACGGAAATAGTACTGCGGTGATTCCTCGCGCAGATCGCGCGACTGGAACACGCCGTCGAAGGTCCAGGTGAGCGCATCGCTCAAGCGCGCGTCCAGCGACAGTGCGCCGACCTTGCGATCGACATGGCCACCGTTGAAGGTTTCGCCCTTTTCCTGGTAGGCGTTGAAGCGGTAGCCGAACATCTGCTCGTTGCCGAAGCGGCCGCCGACGTCGATGCCGCCGCTGACGATGCCCTGCTCGCGCCAGCCGAGCTGGGCCGAGAAGGTCGGCACTTGGGTCGGCTTCTTGGTGATGTAGTTGACGATGCCGCCTGGTGCGCCGAAGCCGTACAGGAACCCGCCGGGGCCCTTCAGCAGGTCGACCTGTTCCATCACTTCCAGCGGCCACTCGGTGCCCCAGGACGAGACCTGCAGGCCGTTGACCCGGTAGCTGTCGAAATTCAGGTCGATGCCGCGGTTGCGGATCGGCGAGCTCCAGCCGCTGGCATAGGCGCTTACCTGCGTGGTGACCGAAGGATCGAGCAGGAACGCCTCGCCCAACGACACGACCTGGCGCTGTTCGATCTGTTCCCGGCCGACAGCGGTGATCGCGAACGGGGTATCACGCAGGGCGCGATCGCCGAGGGCGCCAGCCTCGGTGTGGGTACGCTCGGCGATGACCTTGACTGCGTCCAGATCGGTGGTGCTGCGGGATTCGGCCGGGGATTCGGCGTGGGCAGTGCAGGCGGCGGACAGCGCGACGGCCAGCACGGCCATGCGGGGGGAGCGGATGGGCAACATCGATGGAGATCCTCGGCGGGCGGCCACGGGCCATCCGCCCATGCAGGGGGGGAAAGGTCGGTGGCTGGGATCACACAGGCGTGCCGGCAACGGCAGCGGGGCGCCGCAAGGGGGCGCAGGACCATGGCTGGATGAGAATTGTTCTCTTTTCGTTACAGCGCGTCAAATGCCATCGGGGTGCGGACCAACGGTCCGCACCCACCTGAGGCAGGTGTTGCAGTACATCCACGCCATGCGTGGATGGGCCTTGCTACGCCCGCTGCGCGCGTTTGAGCAGCTTCGCTTCACGCCTGCGCGCGCGCCGCGCCTTCCAGCGCTCGGCCAGGCACGAGAAGATCACGTACAGCGCCGGTGTGCTGAGCAGGGTCAGGCTCTGCGAGAACAGCAGGCCGCCGATCATCGCGATGCCCAGCGGGCGACGCAGTTCCGACCCTTCACCCAGGCCGATCGCCAGCGGCACCGCCGCCAGGATCGCCACCATCGTGGTCATCATGATCGGGCGGAAACGCACGATGCTGGCTTCGCGGGCAGCATCGCGCGGGGTCAGCCCATGTTCGCGCTGCGCCACCAGGGCGAAGTCGATCATCATGATCGCGTTCTTCTTGACGATGCCGATCAGCAGCACCAGCGCGATCATCGAGATCACCGACAGCTCGGTGTTGGTGCCGAACAGCGCCAGCAACGCACCCACGCCGGCCGCCGGCAGGGTAGACAGGATCGTCACCGGGTGGATCAGGCTTTCGTACAGGATGCCCAGCACCAGGTAGACGGTGAGGATCGCCGCCAGCACCAGGATCAGCATGTCGCTGGGGTCGGAATTGAAGCCGAAGCCCGCGTCGTCGGCCAGGCGGATGTCGCCGGGCATGCGCATGCCCGCCACGGTGCTGTCGATGATGGCCTTGGCCTCGCCCATGCTGACGCCGGGAGCGAGGTTGTAGCTCAGGTCCATCGTCGTGTACTGGTTTTCATGGGTGATCTGCGAGGGCGCCAGGCCCGGCGCCTGTCTGGCCACCGCCGTGATCGGCACCATCTCGCCATTGCGTGCGCGCACATGCACTTCGTCCAGCGCCGCGGGCGTGGCGGTCTGCGATGGCAGCGCATTGACCACCACGCTGTACTGGTTGATGTCCGAGTAGATGGTGGAGATCTGGCGCTGGCCGAAGGCGCCGTACAGCGCACCGTCGATGGCGCCGACCGAGATGCCCAGGCGCGCGGCCTTGGCACGGTCGATCTCGATGTTCTGGCGCAGGCCGGCATTGTCGACGTCGGTGCCGACATCACGCAGCTTCGGGTTCTTCTTCAACGCCGCCTGCAGCTTGGGCAGCCATTCCTGCAGCGCGGCCAGATCGTTGCCCTGCAGCGAGACGCGGTACTGCGCGCCCTGGCTGTTGCCACCACCATCATTGCTGGGCAGGTCCTGGATCGCGCGCAGGCGCAGCTGCAGGTCCGGGTAGCGGTCGGCCTTCGCACTCAGTCGTGCCAGTGCGTGTGCGGTGGTTTCGCGGCGGCCTTCCTTGCGCGACTTCAGTTCGACGTTGAACTGCGCGCTGGAGCCCTGGCGGCCACTGCCCAGGCGTACGCCCACGGTCTTCACCGCCGGGTCGGCCATCAGCATGTCGGTGATGCGACGCTGGCGGCTGACCATGTCTTCGAAGGACACCGTCGCACTGGAGTTGGCGCGGCCCCAGATCAGGCCGGTGTCCTGCGGCGGGAACGCCCCCTTCTTCACCGCACCGAACAGGAAGATGGTGACGCCGATCAGGATCAACGGCGTCAACGACAGCAGCAGCGCATGGCGCAGCGAAAAATCAAGGAACACGGTGTAGATGCGCAGCATCCGCTCGTGACCGGCATCGAGCCAGCGGCCGAAGCGCGACGGCGCCGCCTTGTGGTCGTGTGCGCTGAGGAAGCGGCTGCACAGCGCCGGGGTCAGCGTCAGTGAAACGATCATCGACACCACGATCGCCGCCACCAGGGTCACGGTGAACTCGCGGAAGAACGCGCCCATCATGCCGCTGGCGAACAGCAGCGGGATGAACACCGCCACCAGCGAGGCGGTGATCGAGACGATGGTGAAGCCGATTTCGCGCGCACCGGCGAAGGCCGCCTGCATCCGCGGCATGCCCTCGTCGAGGTGGCGCATGATGTTCTCGATCACCACGATCGCATCGTCCACCACGAAGCCGATCGCGATCACCAGCGCCAGCAGGCTCAGGTTGTTCAGGGTGAAGCCCATCACGTACATCACCAGCGCGGCACCGGCCAGTGACAGCGGCACGGTGACCGCAGCGATCAGTGTCGGCGCCAACCGGCGCAGGAACAGCGCCATCGTCAGCACCACCATCGCCAGGCTGATCAGCAGGGTGATCTGCACTTCGTGCAGCGACGACCGGATGGTCGGGGTGCGGTCGAAGTAGGGCGTCATCGTGGTGCCCGGCTGCAGGTAATCGCGCAAGGCGGGAATCTGCGCTTTCACCCGGTCCACGGTCTCGACGATGTTGGCGCCGGCACGGGTGAACACATACATCACCACGGCCGGTTTGTGGTCGAACCACGCGGCCTGGTAGGCATCCTGCTGGCCGTCGTAGACGTTGGCGATGTCCTTCAGGCGGATCACCCGGCCATCGCCCTGGGTCTTGACCACCAGATCGGCGAAGTCGGCCGCGCGCGCGACCGAATCGTTGGCGATGATCGCCGTGGTGGTGTTGCCATCGCTGAGGAAGCCGGTGGGCGAGGTCACGTTGGCCGCGCGCACGGCATTGCGCAGGTCGTCGGCGGTCAGTCCCAGCGCGTTCATCAGGCGCAGATTGACGTCCACGCGCACTGCCGGCGTGGAGGCACCAGCGATGTCCACCGAGGCGACACCACCGATCTGGCGGATGCGCTGGGCCAGCAGCGAGTCGGCGACGTTGTACAGCTCATCGGCGGACTGCGTCTGCGACGTCAGCGCGATGGCGATCACCGGGTCGTCGTTCGGGTTCGCCTTCTGGTACATCGGCGAGCCCATGCCCGAGGGCAGGTCGGCCTGCGCCGAATTGATCGCCGTCTGTACGTCCAGCGCGGCTGAATCAATGTCGCGGTCGCTCTGGAAGATCATGAACACCAGCGAGCTGCCTTCCGAACTCGACGAGCGCATGCGGTCGATGCCCGGCAGCTGGCCGAGGTGGCGCTCCAGCGGTGCGGTCACCGTGGACGCCATGGTCGCTGCGTCCGCACCGGACTGGCTGGCGTGCACGAAGATCACCGGGATCTCGATGTTCGGCAGTGCCGACACGCCCAGCCGCAGGTAACAGATCACGCCGACCATGAACAAGCCGATGGCCAGCAGGGCGGTGCCGATCGGGCGGCGGATGAAGGGGCCGGACAGGTTCATCGTGCAGCCCGCCGAAGGTGCGGGACCAGGGTCATGCCTGCGGCTCCTGCACCGTGCCATCGCGCAGCGCGCGCTGTTCACGGCGACGGGCAAGCCATTCCGAGAAGCGCTCCATGTAAAGGTAGATCACCGGCGTGGTGTACAGCGTCACCAGCTGCGACAGCAGCAGGCCGCCGACGATGGCGATGCCCAGCGGACGACGCAGTTCCGAGCCGATGCCGGTGCCCAGCGCCAGCGGCAACGCGCCGAGCATGGCCGCCGCGGTGGTCATCATGATCGGGCGGAAGCGCAGCAGGCAGGCGCGGCGGATGGCCTCGCGCGCGTTGGCGCCGGTGCGCCGCGCCTCGATGGCGAAGTCGACCATCATGATGCCGTTCTTCTTGACGATGCCGATCAGCAGCACGATGCCGACGATGCCATCCACCGACAGGCTCAGGCCACAGACCATCAGTGCCAGCAGCGCGCCGACGCCGGCCGGCGGCAGGGTAGAGATGATCGTGATCGGGTGGATGTAGCTCTCGTACAGCACGCCCAGCACGATGTAGATCACCACCAGCGACGCCAGCAGCAGCCACACCACGTCGGTCTGGCTGCCGGTGAACTCGGCGGCCTTGCCGATGAACTGCGCATGCACGTGCGCCGGCATGTCCAGGCTGGCCTTGGTCTCTTCGATGGCCTTGACCGCATCGGACAGCGAATAGCCCGGGGCGACGTTGAACGATACCGTCACCGCGGGCAGCTGCTGCTGGTGGCTGACCAGCAGCGGCGCGCTCGACACCTTGGCCTCGGCCAGCGCCGACAGCGGGATGATGCTGCCGGCACCGACGGTGATGCCGGTGTTCTGCGCACCGATACCGGTGGCCGTCGACGAGTTGGACGAGGTGACCTGGCCGAAGCTGGTCGCGTTGGTGCCGGTCAGTGCGCCGGCGCCGTTGGAGGCGACCGCCAGCTGCTCCATCAGCGCGGTGCTGGTGCGGAACTGCGGCGCCACTTCCAGCACCACACGGTATTGGTTGAGCTCGGTGAAGATGGTCGAGATCTGGCGCTGGCCGAACGCATCGTAGAGTGTGTCATCGATGGTCTGCATCGGCACGCCGAGCACGCTGGCCTTGTCGCGGTCGATGTTCAGTTCCAGTGCGCGGCCCTGGTTGGACAGGTTGTTGTCGACGTCGGCCAGTTCCGGGCGCTGGCGCAGCGCCTGGGTCAGGCGGTTGGCCTGCAGTGCAACCTCCACGCTGTCCACGTCCGACAGCGAGTACTGGTACTCGGTGGCGGCCACGCGGGTGTCCAGGGTCACGTCCTGTACCGGCTTCAGGTACAGCGCCACGCCGGGAATGCCAGCGACTGACTTCTGCAGGCGCGGCAGGATGTCATCCAGTCCATCGCGCTCGCCGCGCTCTTTCAGCACGATCGACAGCTGGCCCTGGTTGAGCGTGGGATTCATGCTGCCGGCACCGATGAAGGCCGACACGCCGGTCACGTCCGGGTCCTTGCGCAGCGCTTCGGCCACCTGCTTGGTGCGCTGCTCCATCTGCGGGAACGCGATGTTCTGGTCGGCCTGGACCACGGCGGTGATCAGGCCGGTGTCCTGTTCGGGCAGCAGGCCCTTGGGAATCAACACGTACAGCAGCACGGTCAACACCAGCGCGGCAGCGGCCACGGCCAAGGTGAGGGGCTGGTGTTCCAGCACCCAGTCCAGGCTGCGCTCGTACAGGCCGACGGTGCGCGTCCACAGGTTCTGTTTGCCGGCCGCAGCGGCACGTTCGTGCGCGTCCTCGCCCTCCGGCAGCGCATCGGGCTTGAGCAGGTAGGCGCACATCATCGGGGTGAGCGTCAGCGAGATCAGCATCGACAGCACCACGGCGATGCTCAGCACCCAGGCGAACTCGTGGAACAGGCGGCCGGTGACGCCGGGCATCAGCAGCAGCGGCAGGAACACCGCCACCAGCGAAACCGTCAGCGACAGCACGGTGAAGCCGATCTGGCGCGCGCCGATCTCCGCCGCTTCCTTGCCACTCTTGCCCTGCTCGATGTAGCGCACGATGTTCTCGATCATCACGATCGCATCGTCGACCACGAAGCCGGTGGCCACCACCAGCGCCATCAATGAGAGGTTGTCCAGCGACATGCCGGCAAAGGCCATCACCGCAAAGGTGCCGGCCAGCGACAACGGCACCGCCACCGAGGGAATGATCGTGGCCCAGAACCGGCGCAGGAACACGAAGATCACCGCCACCACCAGGCCGATGGTCAGGATCAGGGTGAACTGCACTTCATGCACCGAGGCGCGGATGGTCTCGGTGCGGTCGGAGAACACGTCCAGGTGCACGTCGGCCGGCAGCACGCCCTGCAGCTGCGGCAGCAGCGCGCGGATGCGCTCCACGGTCTGCACGATGTTGGCGCCCGGCTGGCGGCGCACTTCCAGCAGCACCGCCGGCTTGCCATCGGCCCATGCGGCCAGCTGGTCGTTCTCCACGCCATCGATCACTTCGGCCACGTCGGACAGCCGCACCGGGCGGCCGTTCCTGTAGCTGATGATGGTGTCGCGGTACTCGGCGGCGCTGGCCAGCTGGTCGTTGGTGCCGATGCTGTAGGACTGGGTCTTGCCGTTCAGCGAGCCCTTCGGCGCGTTGACGTTGGCCTGGGTGAGCGCGCTGCGCAGCTCTTCCAGGGTCAGGCCCATGTTGGACAGCTGCGCCGGATTGACCTGGATGCGCACGGCCGGACGCACGTTGCCGGCGATCGACACCAGGCCCACGCCCTGCACCTGCGACAGGCGCTGGGCGAGGATCGAGTCCGCGTAGTTGTTGACGTCGCGCAGCGGCCGCGTATCGGAGGTCAGCTTGAGGGTGACGATGGCCGCGTCGGCCGGATTCACCCGGTTGTAGACCGGCTGGTACGGCAGCGACGAGGGCAGGGTGGCCTGGCGGATCGCCGCCTGCACGTCCTGCGCGGCGATGTCGATGTCGCGGTCCATCGAGAACTGCAGGATGATCGTGGACAACCCCGCCGAGGAATCGGAGGTCATCAGTTCCAGCCCGGAGATCTGCCCGAACTGGCGCTCCAGCGGCGTCGTCACCAGCGAGGCCATGGTGGTGGCGTTGGCACCGGGGTACTGGGTAGTCACCACCAGGCTGGGCGCATCGATTTCCGGCAGCGCCGACACCGGCAGCTTGCGGTAACCGAGGATGCCCAGCAGCAACAAGCCCGCCATCAACAGCGAGGTGGCAATCGGGCGGCGGATGAAGATCGTCGAAAAGCCCACGGACTGATCCTTGCTGGCACTTCAATGGCAGCGCCGGCGGGATCGCCGGCGCGGGGAAGAGCAGGGGCCTGCGCTCAGCGCGGGCCACCACCGCGGCGACCGCCGCCACTCTTCTGTTCGGCGGCCTTCAGTTCGGCCTCGGTCGGTGCAGCCGGCGTCTCGCCCGGCTTCAGCGCGGTCACCTTGCTGCCCGGCTTCAGGCGGAACTGGCCTTCGCTGACCACGCGCTCGCCACCTTTCAGGCCTTCGGCGATCTGCACCTGGCTGTCGCCCACTTCCACGCCACTGCGCACAGTCTGCATCTTCACCGTGTTGTCGCCCTGCACGACGTAGACGTACTCGCCGTCCGGGCCACGCAGCACTGCCTGGGTGGGGATCACCACGCCGCCGCCGATGGTGCGCAACTGCATGCGCACATTGACGAACTGGCCCGGCCACAGGCCGTTGTCGGTGTTGTCGAACACCGCACGCGCCTTGAAGGTGCCGCTGTCGGCGCTGATCAGGTTGTCGACCACGTCCAGCTTGCCGTCGCCGCTGAGCACGTGCGAATCGGCGCGGTCCAGCGCGGCGACCGGTACGCTGCCGGCGGCCTGCGCCTGGCGCACGTCGCCGAGCTGGCGCTCGGGCAGGTTGAACAGCACGTGGATCGGATGGATCTGGGTCAGGGTGACCAGTGCGGTGCCGGCGTTGACCACATTGCCGGCGTCGACCGCGCGGATGCCGGCGATACCGGTGATCGGCGCGGTGACCTTGGTGTACTGCAGCTGCACCTGCGCCGAACGCATGCTGGCTTCATTGGCCGCCACTGCGCTTTCGTACTGTGCCACCTGGTTTCGTTGTGTATCCAGATCGGTCTTGGCCACGAACTGGCGGTACTCCGGCGCGTTCGAGCGCTGGTAGTTCGAGCGCGCGGTGGCCAGCAAGGCTTCGTTCTGGCGCTTGGAGGCGACGGCCTGGTCATAGCTGGCCTGGGCGGTGCGCGGGTCGATCACCGCCAGCACGTCGCCCTTCTTCACTTCCTGGCCTTCGCGGAAATTGAGGCTCATCAGCTGGCCGCCCACCTGCGGGCTGACCGTCACGGTGTTCATCGCGGTCACCGTGCCCAGCGCGCTGGCATACACCGGCACGTCCTGGCGCGCGGCATCGACCACGGTCACCGGCACCGGGCCGGCATCGGGATCTTCACCGCCCTGGCGGGCGCCTGCTTCCTGCCCGGCGGCCTTGTCCTTGCCGCCACCGAGTACGCGCAGGCCGACCACGGCCAGCACCAGTACCGCCACGACCAGCAGCACGATCTTCCAAACACGTGACATTCAAGACTCCAAGAGGGCTGGACGGGGTGGCACCCCGGGTGGCAATGCGCAAAGCATACCTGTGGCCCACCGGGTTTCCTGCATGACGGATGGGACGGGCGCTCAGACCGGCGGGCGACGGTGGAGGTTCCCGTAGCGACGAGGTTGCCCTACATTCAGGTGCAGACCCCTTCCGTGGAGATCGAGATGCGCCGTTCGTTGCTGCTGTCCGCCCTGCTGCTGGCCCTGCCGGCCCTTGCCCATGCCGAGGACGCCCAGCGCCCGGAAGTGACCGCTGCCGCGCAGCGCCTGCAGGCCAAGGTGGTTGAATGGCGACGCGATTTCCATCAGCACCCGGAACTGTCCAATCGCGAGGAGCGCACCTCCGCCGAGGTCGCCAAGCGCCTGCGTGCGATGGGCCTGAAGCCGAAGACCGGCATCGCCCACCACGGCGTGGTGGCGATCATCGAAGGCGGCAAGCCCGGCCCGAAGATCGCCCTGCGCGCGGACATGGACGCACTGCCGGTGACCGAGCAGACCGGCTTGCCGTTCGCCTCCAAGGCCACTGCGCAGTACCGCGGGCAGACCGTAGGCGTGATGCACGCCTGTGGTCATGACGCGCACACCGCCACCCTGCTGGGCGTGGCCGAAGCGCTGGTGGCGATGAAGAAGGATCTGCCGGGCCAGGTGATGCTGATCTTCCAGCCGTCCGAGGAAGGTGCGCCGCCGCCGGAAGAGGGCGGTGCTGCGCTGATGCTGAAGGAAGGCCTGTTTGCAGACTTCAAGCCGGAAGCCGTGTTCGGCCTGCATGTGTTCTCCAGTGTGCAGGCAGGGCAGATCGCAGTGCGCGGTGGCCCGCTGATGGCCGCGTCCGATCGTTTCGGCATCAAGGTGATCGGCCGCCAGACGCATGGCTCGGCACCGTGGAACGGCGTTGACCCGATTGTGGCCACTGCCGATCTGATCGGCACCGCACAGACCATCGTCAGCCGCCGCGCCAACCTCTCCAAGCAGCCAGCGGTGCTGACCTTCGGCGCGATCAACGGCGGCATCCGTTACAACATCATTCCCGATGAAGTGGAGATGGTCGGCACCATCCGCACCTTCGATGAAGGCATGCGCCAGCAGATCTTCGCCGACCTGCGCAACGTGGCCGAGCATACGGCTGCCGCGCACGGGGCCAAGGCGGTGACCGACATCTACGAATCGGAAGGCAACCCGGCCACGGTGAACGACCCGGCGTTGACCGCGAAGATGCTGCCGAGCCTGCAGGCAGTGGTGGGCAAGGACAACGTGTACGAGCCGCCGCTGCAGATGGGCGCGGAGGATTTCTCGCTGTACGCCAAGGAAGTGCCGGGCATGTTCTTCTTCATCGGCTCGACCAGCGTGGGCATCGACCCGGCGACGGCGCCGGCCAATCATTCGCCGAAGTTCCTGCTGGATGAGAAGGCGCTGGATGTCGGATTCCGCGCGCTGCTGCAGGTGAGCCTGGATTATCTGCACGGCGGCGGCACCCCGGCTGGTTGAGGGTTGCAGGCAGGGCTTGCAGCCCTGCATCCGCCGAGGCAACGGCAACAGCCGGAGCAACGGCAAAAGCTGGCTATTCGTGGGATGGCGGGGTGGATCCGGTTGCGGGGGACGCCGTAAACCCATCCCTGGGGGCTTGGCCGCGGCATCCATGCCGCGGACACCCCCGCAACCGGACCCACCCCGCCTTCGACAGATTTCCGCGATCTGTCCGAACGGCATCACTGCTTTGGTAGGTGTCGACCACGCGGCTGTTGGTGGGTGTCGACCTTGGTCGACACGGTAGATCCACGCCATGCGTGGATGGCAGGCATCTGGAAGGTCTGAAGAATCAGCTTTTGATTTTGATTTTTCTGATCTTTCCCGTGGTGGCGGCTGCGCGCAGGAAACTGTCAGAGGCCGGGTGGGTAGGCGGGGCGGGGGTGTCCGCGGCATGGATGCCGCGGCCAAGCCCCCAAGGACGGGTTTACGGCGTCCCCCGACCCGTCTACCCACCCGGCCAACTCCCAGAACTGTGCTTTGGGGTCCACCACGGAGGGGCTCCGCCGTTGGCCGACCCGGCCGAAGGCCCGCCCTGCGCGCGATACAATAAGCACCATGAACACCCCACAGGATTCCAGCCTCGGTCGCGAGGTCAGTTACCCGTCGCAGTACGATCCCGGCCTGCTGTTTCCCATCCCCCGCGTCGGCGCCCGCGCCGAGATCGGTCTGGACGAGGCCGCGCTGCCGTTCGTCGGCCACGACCGCTGGCACGCCTTCGAGCTGAGCTGGCTCGACCCGCGCGGCAAACCGCAGGTCGCCGTCGCCACCGTGCAGGTGCCGTGCACCTCGCCGCGGCTGATCGAGTCGAAGTCGTTCAAGCTGTACCTGAACTCGCTCAACAGCACCCGCCTGGACAGTGCCGACGCCCTGCGCGAGCGCCTCGTCGCCGACTTGTCGGCCTGCGCCGGTACCCCGGTCCAGGTCACGTTCGGGCTGCCGGCGCTGCGCGAATCGCCGCTGGGCGAGTCGATCGATGGCCTTGAGGTGGACATCGACTGCTATGGCCCGCCGCAGGCGGACTACCTGTCGGCCAACGCCGACGCACTGGTGGAGGAGACCCTGGTCTCGGCCCTGCTGAAGTCCAATTGCCCGGTCACCGGTCAGCCGGACTGGGCCACCGTCAGCGTGCGCTATCGCGGCCCGCAGATCGATCGTGCCGGCCTGCTGCGCTACCTGGTCAGCTACCGCGAGCACGCCGAGTTCCACGAGCAGTGCGTCGAGCGCATCTTCAGCGAAGTGTCGGCGCGCTGCCGGCCGCAGTGGCTGGAAGTGGAAGCCCGCTATACCCGTCGCGGTGGCCTGGACATCAACCCGTGGCGCGCCAGCCCCGGCATCGCCACCCCGGCCGCGACCTACCGCGAACTGCGGCAGTAACCGCCGCAGGCGGTTACTGGTAACGCCGGGCCATGCCCGGCGAGCCCATCGGCGGCGTCCCGCCCCGATTGTTCAGCCGCCCCGGGGGCGGGCTTCACATCGGCACCATCCCCATTTAACAACCTCTATGACACCGTGCCAGCCATGTAGTCATACAGACGGGAGTGTGTGGATGAGTACCGAGAAGAAAGCCGATTTCTCCGGCGTCAGTGGCAGCGTCGACAGTACCGCCCAGCAGGTCCCCAAGGCGGACTTTTCCGGCGTCAGTGCCTCGGTGGACAGTACCGCCGAGGTGGTCAGCGGTGGCACCTACACCGTGCAGAAGGGTGATTCGCTGTCGAAGATCGCCAAGCAGCACCTGGGCGATGCCAACGCCTGGAAGAAGATCTTCGAAGCCAACCGCGATGTGCTCGACGACCCGGACAAGATCTTCCCGGGCCAGACCCTGAAACTGCCGCCGAAGTAATACCGGCGATCCAATCGCCGTCCGAACAATCCTTGGAGGAATCCCGAATGATCAAGACGACCCCGCTTCAGAATGCCCTGCTGGCCGCGCTGCTGGGCAGTGTCGCCCTGGTGGGCTGCAAGAAGAAGGAAGAAACCGCAGACAACAATGCCGCTCCGGCAGCGACCGCGCCGGCCGAAGCGCCCGCTCCGATGACCGGCGCGCCGCCGCCGATGGCTGCATCGGCCGTTGCTGTGTCGGCCGTCACCGTCGGCAAGTCTGCCGCTGCTGACAAGTCGGTGACCACCGCTGCCCTGTTCGCGCCGAAGGACGATGTCATCGTCTCGGTGAAGACCGATGGCGCAGCCAACAATGTCACCGTCGGCGCCAAGCTGACCTTCCAGGATGGCCAGGTGGCCGGTGAGCAGAACGCGACCCTGAACACCAGCGGTGCCGAGACCACCAACATCACCTTCAAGAATGCCAATGGCTGGCCGGCCGGCAAGTACCGCGCCGAAGTCATGGTTGATGGTAAGGCGGCCGGAACGCCGCAGGAGTTCGAGGTCAAGTAAGTCCGCCGACTCTCTCCCGGTTGGACTCACGATGGACGCAGCCGCGAGGCTGCGTCCTTTTTTGTTTGTGGCTTTCGCGCGAAGGCTCCATCCACGCATGGCGTGGATCTACTGACGCCCCGCACCCGGTGCGTCCATCCACGCCATGCGTGGATGGATCACAGCGTTGCCGGGGTGCAGTACCGCCGCGTATGGCGCGGCTTTGCCCCGCGCGGCTGAAAACGCGACAATGCAGGGGTTTCTCCGGCGCGCGCCCACCCTGACGGCGGCGGAGGAAAGCGACACGGTTGCACGTGGCCCGGCGCTGGCGCCGGCCTTCCCCTGAGCACTGCTACAGAGTCCAAGTCCCCCATGTCCAAGATCCTCTACACGCTGACCGACGAAGCACCGTTCCTGGCCACCCAGTCGCTGCTGCCGATCGTCGACGCCTATACCTCCACCGCTGGCATCGCAGTGGAAACCCGTGACATCTCGCTGTCCGGCCGCATCCTGTCGCTGTTCCCGGAACTGCTGAGCGATGCGCAGAAGGTCAACGATGACCTGGCCGAGCTGGGCCAGCTGGCGACCACCCCCGACGCCAACATCATCAAGCTGCCGAACATCTCCGCCTCGGTGCCGCAGCTGAAGGCAGCCATCAAGGAACTGCAGGACCAGGGTTATCCGCTGCCGGATTACCCGGAAACCCCGGCCGACGACCAGCAGCGCGACTACAAGGCGCGCTATGACAAGGTCAAGGGCAGCGCGGTGAACCCGGTGCTGCGCGAAGGCAACTCCGACCGGCGCGCGCCGCTGTCGGTGAAGAACTACGCCCGCAAGCACCCGCACCGCATGGGCGCCTGGGCGTCCGATTCGAAGTCGCACGTCGCGCACATGGCCGCCGGTGATTTCTACGGCAGCGAGAAGTCGGCCACGCTGGCCAACGCCGGGTCGCTGAAGATCACCTTCCACGGCAACGACGGCAGCACCGTGGTGCTGAAGGAACAGACCGCGGTCAAGGCCGGTGAGATCGTCGATGCCGCTGTGATGAGCCGCAAGGCGCTGGCCGCTTTCATCGGCGAGCAGATCGCCGATGCCAAGGCCCAGGGCGTGCTGTTCTCGCTGCACCTGAAGGCGACCATGATGAAGGTCTCCGACCCGATCATGTTCGGCGTGGCGGTCAACGAGTTCTACAAGGACGTGCTCGCCAAGCATGCCGACGTGCTCAAGCAGGCCGGTTTCGATGCCAACAACGGCATCGGTGATCTGGCCGCGCGCCTGCCGTCGCTGCCCGAAGCCACCCGCACCGCCATCGAAGCCGACCTGGCTGCCGAGTACGCACAGCGCCCGGGCGTGGCCATGGTCAACTCGGACAAGGGCATCACCAACCTGCACGTGCCGAGCGACGTGATCGTCGACGCCTCGATGCCGGCGATGATCCGCGACTCCGGCAAGATGTGGAACGCCGAAGGCAAGCTGCAGGACACCAAGGCCGTCATTCCGGACCGCTGCTACGCCGGTGTGTACCAGGCCGTCATCGACGACTGCAAGGCCAACGGTGCCTTCAACCCGGCCACCATGGGCTCGGTGCCCAACGTCGGCCTGATGGCGCAGAAGGCTGAAGAATACGGCTCGCACGACAAGACCTTCCAGATCGCTGCCGATGGCGTGGTCAAGGTCACCGACGACGCCGGCACCGTGGTGTTCGAACACGCCGTGGAAGCCGGCGACATCTGGCGCATGTGCCAGACCAAGGACGCGCCGATCCAGGACTGGGTCAAGTTGGCCGTCGAGCGCGCCCGCCTGAGCAGCACCCCGGCCGTATTCTGGCTGGACGCCGCCCGCGCCCACGACGCGCAGGTCATCGCCAAGGTCGAGACGTATCTGAAGGACCACGACACCAACGGCCTGGACATCCGCATCCTGCCGCCGGTGGAAGCGACCGCGTTCTCGCTGGCCCGCATCCGCAAGGGCGAGGACACCATTTCGGTGACCGGCAACGTGCTGCGCGATTACCTCACCGACCTGTTCCCGATCATGGAGCTGGGCACCAGCGCCAAGATGCTGTCGATCGTGCCGCTGATGGCCGGTGGTGGCCTGTTCGAGACCGGCGCCGGTGGTTCGGCCCCGAAGCACGTGCAGCAGTTCGTCGAAGAGGACTACCTGCGCTGGGATTCGCTGGGTGAATTCCTGGCCCTGGCCGCGTCGCTGGAGCACCTCGGCAATCGTTACGACAACGCCGCTGCCCGCGTGCTGGCCAAGGCACTGGACGAGGCCAACGGCCAGTTCCTGGACAACGACAAGTCGCCGTCGCGCAAGCTGGGTGGCATCGACAACCGCGGCAGCCACTTCTACATCGCGCTGTACTGGGCACAGGCGCTGGCTGCGCAGAACGAAGACGCTGCACTGCAGGCACGCTTCGCTCCGCTGGCCAAGGCACTGGCCGACAACGAGCAGAAGATCGTTGACGAGCTGATCGCGGTGCAGGGCAAGGCCGTGGACATCGGTGGCTACTACCGTCCGGACGTGTCCAAGGCCGCTGCCGCGATGCGCCCGAGTGCGACCTTCAATGCTGCGCTGGAGCAGCTGCGCGGCTGATCCGTGGCCGTCTGGTTGTGACCTCGAAACCCGCGCCTCGGCGCGGGTTTCTTTTTCTGCCAGCCTGGGCTCGGATCCCTCTGCAGCGCAGAGGGCTCTGACCCCACCCATGGCGTAGGTCCACTCGCGCCCAGAACCGTGAAATCCGTCATCTGTCGGAATGCCGTCAACACGGCATGAAACTTGCCCGCGATGGCCGTCGCAGAACGGATGCGTGCGTGTTTGCCACTGCCACCAATATGAGCAGTCGATCACGACGATGGCGGCAAGCCATGGCCTAGCCTTGGCGATGCGAGACCGCCGGGGAGGTGGTCGCACGGGGAACACGGATGGCACGCGTGCTCGTAGTGGGAACCGATATCCAGGGCGAACAGGCCCTGCTGCAACGGCTGCGGTTGGCCTCGGCACTGCCCGACGGGCAGATCCGCCGCAGCCAGGACCTGGACGACTGCGACCTGCTGGTGATCCGCGATACGCCGGCACTGCGCAACGCGGCATTGCGCATGCGCCAGCAGCGCCCGCGCCTGCACTGCTGGATCGAGGACCTGGGTGGCCAGTTGCGCGAGGGCGATGGCGGCCAGGACATATTGGATGATGGTGCGATAGGACGGGCACTGCGCGGCATGCAGGCCGGCACCGAAGCGACACCGATCCGCCTGGCAGATGGCGCGCACGCGATCACCCGTCTGCTGCGCGAGCGCCTGCCATTGCGGCAGGGCCAGGCGCTGTTGGGCGAGGGCGCAGAGCCGCTGCTGCTGCTGGATCTGGAACAGGACCAGGCAGTGCTGCTGCACGAGCCGGCCACGGCGCTGGTGGAACGGCTGGCGCAGGGCTTCGAGCATCTGTATCTGGATGCGCTGCTGCCGGCGCAGCTGCAGGCACTGGCAGGAGACCGCGCTCGCCTGCCGCTGCGTCCGTTGCTGTGGCAATGGGCGCAGCGCAGCCGCCACTGGCAGGCGTTGGATGAGCGCCTGCGCGGGGCCTCGGTGAAGCTGCTGCGCTGGCCGGATTTCCGCGTGCTCGGCCACGATCACGATGGCTTCCGTCTGTGTTCGCTGCTGCTCAAGCGTGCCTGCACAGTGGACGAATGCGCGATGCTGCTGGATCTTCCCGCCGCCGCCGTGCGCGATTTCATCCACGCCGCCTACCTGTGCGGTTATGCACAGCTGCAGGTTGCGCCTGTCGCACCGCTGGCGGGCGTACGCGCCAGCACTGCCGACACCGGCCTGCTGGCACGACTGTGGCGGACGCTGCGCGGGAGTGACCGCGATGCGTGAGCACAAGGTGGTGGTACTCGGTGGCATGGGCAGCGGCAAATCGACATTGGTACGCAGCATCGCCGCCGGTGCGGTGGTCGATACCGATGTAGCCAACAGCGACCGCGCGGGTGCGGACAAGGCGTCGACCACGGTGGCGCTGGACTACGCCGATATCGACCTGCCCAACGGCGAAAGGCTCCGTCTGTATGGCACGCCTGGCCAGCAGCGCTTTGACTTCCTGTGGCCGATCCTGCTGCAGGGCGCACGCGGTGCCGTGCTGCTGCTCGACGCGCGCCGGGCCGGGGTGGCTGCTGAACTGGACGCCTACCTGCAGGTGCTGCGCCCGTTCGGTCCGGCATTGGCCCTGGTGGTGGCGGTGACCCACCTTGACCAGGTGCCGGCGGCGGCACTGGATGACTGGGCCGAGCGCGCCCGCCTCGATGACCAGCCGCTGCCGTTGCTGGCGGTGGACGCCCGTGACCGCGAACAAGGACTGCTGCTGATGGACGTACTGATGAGCGAAATGGAAGCGCATGCACTGGTGGCCGCACATGGCTGATGGACAAGGCGCGCCGTTGCCCGACGCCCACCAGCGTGAGCGCCTGCAGCCGTTGCTGCAGGGCCTGCAGCAGCGGGTGGAAGGGGTGCGGACCGTGGTGCTGGCCAGCGTTGATGGCTTTGCCCTGGTCAGCGCCGGTGCGGAAGGGCGCGGCGAGCGACTGGCGGCGATGACCAGCGCAATGCTGGCCCTGGCTGCGGCGGTGGGGCGCGAGCTGGCACTGGGCGATCTGCAGACGCTGATGCTGGAGGCCGCTGGCGGCAAGGTGCTGATGCTGGCCATCCAGGCCGAAGGTCGAGCACCGCTGCTGCTGATGGCCGCCTGTGACCAGCGCAGCGTGATCGGCCAGGTGCTGTGGCAGAGCAGGGAATGTGGCCAGGCGATCCTGGCCGAACTCAGCGGATCGTGAGCCCGGCCGCAGGGGAACGAGGGGCTCGAACCAACATTGAGAGGGGTGCGACGTGGCTGGACTGAATGATTCGTTGACTGCACTGATGGGTATCGATGGCGCGCAGGCCGTGGCGCTGGTCGACTACGAAAGCGGCATGCTGCTGGGCGAAGCCGGTTCGGGCATGGACATGGAAGTGGCTGCCGCCGGCAATACCGAAGTGATCCGCGCGAAGATGAAAACCGCCGCCTCGCTCAACCTCAACGATGGCATCGAGGACATCCTGATCTCGCTCGGAAAGGCGTATCACATCATGCGCCCGGTGGCGAAGAAGAAGGGTCTGTTCTTCTACATCGTGCTGGACCGGACCAAGTCCAACCTGGCCCTGGCGCGGCGCAAGGTGCAGGACGTGGAGGCCGAGCTGGCGATCTGAACCGGCTCGATGGCGTCGATCCCTGGCTGCTGCACGGCAAGCCAGGGATCGTTCCGGTGCGATGTCACGTCGAAGGTAGCAGAAGCGTGCGTACGAACGTCAGCGCCTGCTTGTCGCGCGCAGCGAAGTATCTGGGCGCGTGCAGGGGAAGCCAGGTTTCGTTGAAGTGCCGGCGGAAGTCTTCGTAGAGCTCGTTCGGATAGAGCTTTGCCTGCACGTTGCGGCCGTCTGGATAGCTGTGCTCATAGGTGTCGAAGGTGTTGGGCTCGATGCCCTTGTGATCGCGCAACCACTTGCAGAACAACCGACCCTCGGAGATGTCCGGCACCAGCTCCTGTGGCAGCGTATAGCCTGCCTGCTCCAGTGGCGCGATCAGGTTCAGGGTCAGCTCGTTCAACATCGAGAAATGCGTGTAGGGCACTTTCGAGCGGTTCTGCATGTAGCGGTCGATGTGTGCGGGCATGACCGCGTTCGCCCGGCCCTGCTGCCACTCCACCACCCATTGCGACACCTTCACCGCGAATCTGCGTGACAACCATTGGCCGAGATTGATGGCCAGGTAAGGGTGGATCCAGGTGCCCTGCATCGCCGCATTACCCCCGGACACCACATGGATGAGCTGGTCCTCCGCAAGGCCCGTCTGCGCGGTCAGTTCCTCGATGAACTCCCCGGTCGATTTCAATGCACGGTAGTCGGACCAGCGCTTGTTGACGGACTGGCACAGCGCCGTTGCACTGATGTAGCCGTCGCGGGCGCGCTGCGGGATTACGTTGCCTTCCTCCATGCGTGGGATCAGGGTCATTTGCTGCATGCGTCACCTCATGCCGTTATGGGCCTGAGAGCGTAGGCAATGCAGTGGCCCGGGGTCTGTAGGAATGGTTGCGTTTGTCCGGCTCGCTGAGGCAGGAACGGCCGGGCAGGGCTCGGCGCTACACAAGCCACCCCACGCCAGCGTATGGTGGAGCCGGTCCTCCCGGGTGAGCTGTGCATGTCCAAGCCTGACATCGCTGCCGAGCTGGCGCCGCGCATTGCCGGTGCCATCCGCGATGGTTTCGAGCAGTACCACACCCGTTTCGCGGTGATCACGGCCCGCGCGCGGAAGCGCTTCGAGCAGCGCGACTGGGCAGCGGCGCTGCACGATGCCGTGGAGCGCATTGCCCTGTACGACCTGTGCATCGCCGAGCAGATGGATGCGCTGCGGCGGCTGGCCGGCGACGCCGTCAGCGAACGTGCGCTGTGGCTGCAGGTGCACGCGCACTACAGCGCCCTGCTGCAGGGCCTGATCGACGCCGAACTGTACAAGACCTTCTACAACACCCTGTCGCGGCGGCTGTTCGCCATCCGCGGCGTGGATCCGGACGTGGAGTTCATCGCTTTCGATGTCGAGCCTTCCGATGCGATCACCCATCCGGTAGCGCGGCATACCTATGCCGTTTCGCCAACGCGGCCGGTGGAGGCGCTGCAGCGCGTCCTGGCCGACTACCGCTTCGATGTTCCGTATGCGCACCAGCTGCGCTGTGCCGCTGCCATCGCCGTGCGCCTGCAGGACGATCTGGCGCACTGGGGCGACACCCCGGTGCGCAGCATCGAACTGCTCGATACCGTGTTCTACCGCGAGCGTCGCGCCTATCTGGTCGGCCGCGTGTTCGGCGAACACCGTTTCTCGCCGTGCGTGATCGCGCTGGTCAACGACGACCAGGGCCTGCGCGCCGATGCCGTGCTGACCCGGCGTCGCGATGTGGCTCACCTGTTCGGCGTGTCACGCAGCTATTTCCAGGCCAACCTGGCCACCGTTGGCGACGCGGTGGTGTTCCTGCGCAGCCTGTTGCCGGGCAAGCCGATCGACGAGATCTACACCGTGCTCGGGCGTGCCAAGCAGGGCAAGACCGAGCGTTACCGGACGTTCTTCCGCCACTTCAATGAACACCCGAACGAACGGCTGGCACACGCCGAAGGCACGCCGGGCATGGTCATGGCGGTGTTTACCCTGCCCAGCTATCCGCTGGTGTTCAAGCTGATCCGCGACCGCTTCGCCTGGCCCAAGGCGATGTCGCGGCAGCAGGTGGAGGAAAAGTACGCCCTGGTGTTCAACCTCGATCGCGTCGGTCGCCTGCTTGACGCGCAGCCCTACCGGCACCTGCGTTTCCCGCGCGAACGCTTTGCCCCCGCCTTGCTGGACGAGCTGCTGCAGCAGTGCGCGCAGAGCGTGCGCGTGGATGGTGACGAGGTGGAGATCGCGTTGTGCTACGTGCAGCGCCGCTTCCGGCCACTGAACCTCTACCTGCGTGAGCAGGCCGGCGAGGCCGTGCGTGCAGCCGTACTCGACTACGCGCAGGCGATCACCGACATGGCGCGCAACAACATCTTCCCCGGTGACATGCTGCCGAAGAACTTCGGCGTGTCGCGCCACGGCCGTGCCGTGTTCTACGACTACGACGAGTTGTGCCTGGTCAGCGACTGCGTGTTCCGTGCCTGGCCCACGCCATCCTCACCGGAAGAGGCGATGGCCGATGAGCCCTGGTTCCATGTCGGTCCGCGCGATGTGTTCCCGGAGAGGTTCGGGCCATTCATGGGGTTGCCGGCACAGGAGCTGGCAGCGGTGCGCGAGCACTATCGGCATCTGTTCGACCCCGCCTGGTGGCAGGGGCTGCAGGCGCGCTTTGCGGCGGGTGACTATCCGGACACGCCACCGTACTCGGCTGCGCAGCGGTTGGCGTGATCGACTGTACCGACGGCGGCGTCTACAGGGGTGATGCTGCACCCCGGGCCCTGCGACTGCCCACCACCGCTCAGGCAGCAGGCCTGAATCAGGGCCATGAGGCATGATGTCCGTCGGCGTGAATCCGCTGCGAAGATGCGCTAGGGTCGGTCACTCGTACATGCACAAGGAGCAGGTGTGATGCGTTCTTCTCTTTTCCTGGCGTTGGCCCTCGCCGTGGGTGGCGGTGCCGCCCTGATCGACACCGCCGATGCGCAGACCGCGCGCGAGGTACGCAGGCAGGCCGAGGCCAGCATGACCCTCAGCGGCGTCATCGACATCGGTCGCGAAGGCCAGGTTGAAGGGTTCCAGCTCGATCACCGCGAGAAGGTTGACGCCAGCGTAGCGGGCTTTGTCGACAAGGCCGTACAGGGCTGGCGTTTCGAGCCAACGCTGATCGACGGCAAGGCGGTACCGGCCCGTACCTCCGTCCGCCTGCGGCTGATTGCCGACAACATGGAGGCCGGCAGCATGCAGGTACGGGTCGCTGACGCGCGTTTCGGCAAGCTCAGCGACTCCAAGGGGCCGAGCACCGATGATGTCACCGGGGCAAGGATGCGCGCGCCGGTCTACCCACCGCAGGCGGCATCGATCCGCGGCCAGGGCACCGTGCTGCTGCTGGTCAGGGTCGGGCGGGATGGCAAGGTCGCGGACGTGATCGCCGAGCAGACCAACCTGACCGTGGTCGGCCCCGAGCGCACGATGAACCAACTGCGCGATGTGCTGGCCAAGGCCAGTGTCAGGAACGCCCGCGACTGGACCTTCAACCCGCCCACGACCGGCGAGGACAAGGACCGGGACTTCTGGACCGTGCGCGTACCGGTCAATTATTTCTTCGACAAACAGAGCGAGCGCTACGGTCGCTGGGCTGCCTACATCCCAGGCCCGCGCCAGCGGGCGCCGTGGAAGACCGGCGAGGAAAGCCTTGTTGCCGGGACCGACCTGCTGCCCGAAGGCGGTGTGTACATGGTCGGACGCGCACAGGAAGGCCCGCGCCTGCTCACCCCGCTGGGCTGAGGCGTCATTGCGGAATGCACCGGGCCTGTCCCGGTGCATTCCGCTTCAATCGATGTGCTCAATCGGCGTGTGGGTACACGACCACCCGGTTGCGGCCCTGCTCCTTGGCCAAGTACAGGGCCTTGTCGGCCAGGCGCATTGCCTGTTCCGGATCGGTGTGGAAACTGGGGAAATGGGCCACACCCAGCGACACGGTGATGGTACCGACCGGCGCGAAGGGTTCATCGGCGATGGCCTGGCGCAGGCGCTCGCCGGTCTGCCGGGCCGCTTCGATGCCGACGCCCGGCAGCAGCACCAGGAACTCCTCGCCACCGGCGCGGCACAGCACGTCGGTCTCGCGCGAATGGCGGCGCATCTGTTCGGCGATATGCACGATGGCCGCATCACCGACGTCGTGACCGTGGCTGTCGTTGATCGACTTGAAGCGGTCGATATCCAGCGTCAGGATCGCAAACGGCAGGCCCTGCACCTGCAGTGCGTCGAGCGCCTGCTGCAGCCCGCGACGGTTGAGCAGGCCGGTCAGCGGATCGGTGCGGCTGGCGCGGTTGAGGGTGCCGATCCGGTCCTGCAGCGCATTGAAGCTGTACAGCACGGCCTGTTTCAGCTGCGCCACTTCGAAGTACCAGGCTTGGATGCCGTTGACGTGACTGATCGCGTTGCCGGTGTCTTCGCCGTCCTGCACGTTGCGCGCCAGCTGCCACAGCGGCAGCGAAATGCGCCGTGCGAACCACCAGGTGATCAGCAGCGACAACACGCCCAGCGGAATGGCATTCCAGATCACCGCCGACATCAGCCGTGACAACGGCTGCAGCGTCGCCTCGGTCGGGCGCTGCGCGACGATGCCCCAGCCGGTCGCCGCGACGGGCGCGTAACCGGCCAGCATCGCCACCTGGTGGTTGTTGCGCACCTGCTGCGCACCGCGCTGGCCGCGCATCACCTCTTTCACCGCCGGGTTGTTCAACGCATAGGTGCCCACTTCCTTGGGGTTGATGTGATAGATCAGGCGGCCATGGCGGTCCACCACATACAGGTACGAGCCGTCGCGGTAGTAGTGCGTACCCAGCAGGGTGTTGAGCGCACTACGCTGGCGCAGGTACAGGGTGCCGCTGACATAGCCGCGGTACTGGCCGCTGCGGTCGAATACCGGATGCGAGATCGAGATCAGCAGCTTGCCGGTGGCCGACTGGTAGGGATCGCTGATCATCGGCTCGCGCCGATCGAGTGCTGCCTTGCTGCCGGCGCTGCGCAGGATCTCGCCCTGCAGCTGCAGGCTCTGCGGCGAGGTGGCGATCACCCGTCCATCGCTGGCCACCACCAGCGAAGAATTGAAGCTGCTGGACTGCAGCTGCAGGCGACTGGCCTCATCCTGTGCCTGGGCAGGGTCCATGTCGCTGTTGCCAAGCCGGTTGGCGGCATAGGCCAGCTGCTGCTGCGCGGCCAGCAGGAAGTTCTGCGTGGTCTCGGCCAGCTTGGTGGCGTACACACGGTTGGCTTCCAGGGTGTTGCCCACCAGCTGGTCGCGCTGCACGCGATAGCTGGCCAGCAGCGTATTGGCCAGGGCGATGACGGCGCTGAGCAGGGCCAGGGCAAGGATCAGCTTGCCCAGGTTGAGGCGGGGGGACAGCGTGCGCATGCGGTTGAAGAATCGGGCAGGGCTGGACCCGCCGGATCCTCCGGATGGGGCAACAGCGGGAATCGGCGGCCCGGCCAGCGCGGTCGGGGCGGAGAGTCAGGCATTTGTCCCGCAGATTATCGCCAAAACGCCGGGCCGCGAAGTGAAGTCGTCTGTCGTGCCGCCGCACTACGAAAAAGCCCCGCATGGCGGGGCTTTTCCGTAGTGCATCAATGCCGCGCGATCAGCGCTTCATCGAACCGAAGAACTCGTCGTTGGACTTGGTGTTCTTCATCTTGTCCAGCAGGAATTCCATCGCCGTCATTTCATCCATCGGATGCAGCAGCTTGCGCAGGATCCAGATCTTCTGCAGCAGCTCCGGCTCGATCAGCAGGTCTTCGCGACGGGTGCCGGAACGGTTGATGTCGATGGCCGGGAACACGCGCTTTTCAGCGATACGACGGCTCAGGTGCACTTCGCTGTTGCCGGTGCCCTTGAACTCTTCGTAGATCACCTCGTCCATCTTCGAGCCGGTATCGACCAGCGCGGTGGCGATGATGGTCAGGCTGCCGCCTTCTTCCACATTGCGCGCGGCACCGAAGAAGCGCTTGGGGCGATGCAGGGCGTTGGCGTCCACACCACCGGTCAGCACCTTGCCCGAGCTCGGCACGACGTTGTTGTAGGCACGTGCCAGGCGGGTGATCGAGTCGAGCAGGATCACCACGTCCTTCTTGTGCTCGACCAGGCGCTTGGCACGCTCGATGACCATTTCGGCCACCTGCACGTGGCGCGCGGCCGGTTCGTCGAAGGTCGAGCTGATGACTTCGCCGCGCACGGTGCGCTGCATTTCGGTCACTTCTTCCGGGCGCTCGTCGATCAGCAGCACGATCAGGTGCACGTCCGGATGGTTGGTGGTGATGGCCGTGGCGACCTGCTGCATCATCATCGTCTTGCCGGCCTTCGGCTGGGAAACGATGAGCGAGCGCTGGCCCTTGCCCTGCGGTGCCATCAGGTCGAGGATGCGGCCGGTGATGTCTTCCGAGGAACCGTTGCCGCGCTCCAGGGTGAAGCGGCGACGCGGGAACAGGGGGGTCAGGTTCTCGAACAGCACCTTGTTCTTCGACGCTTCCAGCGGCTCACCGTTGATGGTGTCCACGATCGACAGCGCGAAGTAGCGCTCGCCGTCCTTCGGGAAGCGGATGCGGCCGGACAGGTGGTCGCCGGTACGCAGGTTGAAGCGGCGGATCTGGCTGGGCGAGATGTAGGTATCGTCCGGGCCGGCCAGGTAGCTGGCCTCGGCCGCGCGCAGGAAGCCGAAGCCGTCCGGCAGGATTTCCAGCACACCGTCGGCGGCAACGCCGTCGCCGTGGCGGGTCAGCACCTTCAGCAGCGCGAAGATCACGTCCTGCTTGCGGGCACGGGCCACGCCTTCGGAAATCTGCAGCTGCTCGGCGATCTCCAGCAGCTTCTGCGCCGGCATGCGCTTGAGGTCGCTCAGCGAATAGACCGGGAAGCCTTCGGGCACGTTGGCGTGTGGACGCGGTACGAACGGCTGCTGTTCGCCGTTGTCGTTGGGCATGCCGTCATCGCGGAAGCGACCGCCGTTGCCACCACCGCCACCACCGCCGCCGCCATTGCGATCACGGTCGCGGCGGTTGCGGAAACGGTCACGGCGGTTGCCCTGGCCCTGCTGGCCGCCCTGGTTGTAGGGGTTCTGGTTCTGGCCACCGCCCTGGTTGTTCTGCTGCGACTGCCGCGGCTGGCCGGATTCGCGGCCCTCGCCACCTTCGCCGCCGCCACTGCTGGCAGGGGCCTCGGTGGCGGGTGCGCTCGGCGCGGAAGGCGCTGCGGCCGGTGCCGGCGCTTCGGGCGCGGCTGCCAGCGGCAGGGCAGGCTGCGCCGGAGCGGCGCTGGTTTCGGCGGCGGCCGGAGCGGCAGCCTTGGTTACGCGGGCTTTGCGCACGCGCTTTTCGGCGGGCGCATCTGCGCTACCGGTTTCGGGAGTGTTATCGGACAAGAGCGTTATTCCTCGCTTGAAGGTGCGAGCGCCCGGCTGGGGCGGCGAACATTGGGAATGGGTCTGGAAGAAACTGCGTCCAGAAGATGCGGCACGCGAACGCGGCCGGATGTGCCGACACTATCATCGGCCCGCGGCGCCACGCAAGGGTCGCCGGATACGGTATTCAGTCAGGCGCCGGGGCGCCCGCCCGGCAGCCGTGGGAAACGGCTGCCGGTAACGCGCAGGATCAGGCCAGGGCCTTGTCCAGCAGGCCGGCCAGCTGGGCCTTGCCAACGGCACCAATCTGCTCGCCGACCTTCTCGCCGTCCTTGAAGACGACCAAGTAGGGAATCGAACGCACGTGGTACTTGGCGGCCAGCGCGCGGTTGTTGTCCACGTTGACCTTGGCGATCTTGGCGCGGCCCTGGTAGGCATCGGCCAGTTCGTCCAGCGCCGGGGCGATCATCTTGCAGGGGCCACACCATTCGGCCCAGAAATCGACCAGCACCGGTTCCTTGGAATTCAGTACGGCGCTATCAAAGTCGGCATCGCCGACGTGTACAACCTTGTCGCTCATCTTGGTTTCTCGTCTTGGATTGCACCCGGCCAGGCCGGAGGTGGGTGAACTGGGCCATGCCCGGTGGCGTGACCCTCGTCGTTGCCTCGCGGCGGACTGCCACGGTGCGTTCGGCGGGATGCCTGGACGCTCACGGCCGGCAGTGTACCCCTATCGCAGCGCGCGGACAGGTGCTGGCTGGAACCCAGCGTATCGTGATCGGGGCTGAGCACGGTATGTGTCCGATTTCACTGTCCATGGCTGAAATGGGGGTGCTGGCGGGATAGGCCATGGGGGGCCGGCGCCGCTGTTCAAGCGCGGTACTGCGGGGTGAAGAGGTCTGTCTCCGTAAGCTCTGAGACGCCTGATTCCGGTTTGCCGGCCCGAGTGCGGTAAACTGGGGCATTGTGCGGCGCGCGGACCCGAGGGGTCCCGGCCAGCCCGACCCGCCGCAGGGGCCGCAGTTTGCGACGGAGCCCCAGACAGATTTCAGTGCCGCCGCCCGCAGGCGCGTGGCCATACCAAGACGGACACATGAGCGACAAACCGCTGACCGATTTGACTTTTTCCTCCTTCGATCTGCATCCGGCCCTGCAGGCTGGTCTTGAAGGAGCCGGATTCACCCGCTGCACGCCCATCCAGGCGCTGACCCTGCCGGTCGCGCTGCCCGGTGGCGACGTCGCCGGCCAGGCCCAGACCGGCACCGGCAAGACGCTGGCCTTCCTGGTCGCTGTCGTGAACCGCCTGCTGACGCGCCCGGCGCTGGCCGATCGCAAGCCGGAAGATCCGCGCGCGCTGATCCTGGCCCCGACCCGCGAGCTGGCCATCCAGATCCACAAGGATGCGGTCAAGTTCGGTTCGGACCTCGGCCTGCGTTTCGCCCTGGTGTACGGCGGCGTGGATTACGACAAGCAGCGCGAACTGCTGCAGCAGGGCGTGGACGTGATCATCGCCACCCCCGGCCGCCTGATCGACTACGTCAAGCAGCACAAGGTGGTGTCGCTGCACGCCTGCGAGATCTGCGTGCTGGACGAAGCCGACCGCATGTTCGACCTGGGCTTCATCAAGGACATCCGCTTCCTGCTGCGCCGCATGCCGGAGCGCTCCACCCGGCAGACCCTGCTGTTCAGCGCCACCTTGAGCCACCGCGTGCTCGAGCTGGCCTACGAGCACATGAACGAGCCGCAGAAGCTGGTGGTCGAAGCCGAGACCATCACCGCCGCGCGCGTGCGCCAGCGCATCTACTTCCCGGCCGACGAAGAGAAGATCCCGCTGCTGCTGGGCCTGCTGTCGCGCAGCGAAGGCGCGCGCACCATGGTCTTCGTCAACACCAAGGTGTTCGTCGAGCGCGTGGCCCGTTCGCTGGAGCGTGCTGGCTACCGCGTCGGCGTGCTGTCCGGCGACGTGCCGCAGAAGAAGCGTGAGAGCCTGCTCAACCGCTTCCAGAAGGGTCAGCTGGAAATCCTGGTGGCCACCGATGTGGCCGCCCGCGGCCTGCACATCGACGGCATCAAGTATGTCTACAACTACGACCTGCCGTTCGACGCCGAAGACTACGTGCACCGCATCGGCCGTACCGCCCGCCTGGGCGAGGAAGGCGATGCCATCAGCTTCGCCTGCGAGCGCTACGCGATGGGCCTGCCGGACATCGAGGCCTACATCGAACAGAAGATCCCGGTTGAAGCGGTCACCAGCGAGATCCTGACCTCGCTGCCGCGCCCGGAGCGTGCCGCCCCGGCACCGGGTGAGGAAGGCGACGAGAACGAAAGCGTTGGCCAGATCTTCCGCGAAGCACGCGAAGCGCGTGCCGCCGAGGAAGAGCGTCGTGGCGGCGGCCGCAGTGGCGGTCGTTCCGGCAGCGGTGCCGGCGCTGGACGTGGTGGCCGTGATGGCGAGCGCAGCGGCGAACGCCGTCCGCGTGGCCCGCGCAAGCCGCGTGTGGAAGGCGAGCAGGTTGCTGCTGCAGCCGTCGAGGGTGCGGTGACGGCTGAAGCCGCTGCCGTGCAGGCCCCGCGTCCGCCGCGCGCTGACGCGGCGCCGGAAAGCGCAGTGGACGGCGAGCGCAAGCCGCGCAAGCGTCGTCGTCGTCGCCACGGCCGTCCGGTCGAGGGTGCCGAGGGCGTGGCAAGCAACGCCGGCAACGGCGCCAGCCCGGTCACCCCGGTGCAGGTGGTGGCCAAGCCGGTGCGTACCAGCGCCGATGCCGGTGACTCGTTCCTGACCCGTATCGGCCGCAAGATCCGCCGGATGCTGTCGGGCAACTGATCCGGTAGCACCCGACCGTTGGTCGGGTGGCCTTGAAAGGTGTGCCGACCAACGGTCGGCACCCACCATGCGGCCCGGCGCTACCGATCTGTCGCGCCGGTCCTGCATAATCGGGGCATGAGTGTCCTGCGCTTCGACAATGTCAGCAAACAGTACGCCGGTGGCCACGAAGCCCTGACCGATGTCAGCTTCGAGGTCGCGCCGGGCGAAATGCTGTTCGTCACCGGTCACTCCGGGGCGGGCAAGAGCACCCTGCTCAAGTTGATCCACCTCGACGAGCGGCCCAGCCGCGGCGCGGTGATGTTCGACGAGCGCAATCTGCTGAAGGTGCGCGGCGGCGATGTGCCGCGGCATCGGCGCGCGGTCGGTGCGGTCTACCAGGACCACCGCCTGCTGATGGACCGCTCCATCGCCGAGAACGTAGCGCTGCCGCTGATCCTGCGCGGCACCCGCCGTGGCGACATCAACAAGCGCGTGCGGTCGGTGCTCGAGCGCATGGGCCTGGGCCACCGCGAGAAGGCGCTGCCCTCGCAGCTGTCGGCCGGTGAGCAGCAGCGCGTCGGCATCGCCCGCGCGATCGTCGGCGAGCCCAAGCTGCTGGTGGCCGACGAACCGACCGGCAACCTCGATCCGACCCTGGCGGCGGAAATCATGTCCCTGTTCGCCGAACTGCCCGCGCGCGGCACCAGCGTGCTGGTGGTCAGCCATGACCTGCCGCTGCTGCGCCACATGCGCAAGCGCGTGCTGATCCTCGACCACGGCCGGCTGGTGGACGACATCTCGCCGCAGGATCTGGCGGAGTAACCATGGCCAAGAACGAAAACACCGAAGCCGCTGCGCCGTCGCGCTTGGGCGTGTGGTTCCAGCATCACGTGCACAGCGTGGTGTTCAGTCTCGGCCGTGCCTGCCGCAAACCATGGGCGACGCTGTTGACCGTGATGGTCATGGCGCTGGCCCTGGCGCTGCCGCTGGGCCTGTCGATCGCGCTGGACAACCTCAAGCAGTTCGCCGGCAGCGTGCAGCAGTCGCGCGACATCAACGTCTTCCTGAAGGCCGACGTCGACGGCCCCGGTGCGCTGCGCCTGGCCGGAGAACTGCGCGATCGCCCGGACGTGGCCAGCGTCACCGTGCGCACGCCGGAGCAGGGCCTTGAGGAACTGCGCCAGGCCGGCCTCGGCGAAGCCATCGACGCACTCAACGACAACCCGCTGCCCTCGCTGCTGGTGATCACCCCCGGACAGGGCCAGGACGATGCGCGGCTGGCGCGCGCGCTGGAAAGCCTGCCCGGGGCGGACCTGGTCCAGCATGATGCGCTGTGGCGCCAGCGCCTGGATGCATGGCTCGCGTTCGGCGCGCGGCTGGTGCAGGTGCTGTCGGTGCTGCTCGGCGCCGGCGCGGCGCTGGTGGTCGGCAACACCGTGCGCCTGGACATCCAGGCCCGCCGCGAGGAAATCGGCGTGCTGCAGCTGCTCGGCGCCAGCGATGGCTTCATCCGCCGCCCGTTCCTGTACCTGGGCGCCTGGTATGGCCTGGGCGCCGGCGCGGTCGCGCTGGGCCTGATCGGCATTGCCGGTGCCGCCCTGCGCGCGCCGCTGGCCGAGCTGTCGCGCAGCTATGGCAGCCCGTTCGTGCTGCATGGCCTGGACCTGCTGCATGGCAGCCTGGTACTGCTCGGCACCTTGCTGCTGGGCTGGCTGGGTGCATGGCTGGTGACCGGTCACTTCCTCCGCCAGACCCGACCGACCGACACCTGAGACCGGCATGCAACCGCAAGCGCTGAAGCACCTTGAAGGGCCCGCGACGCGGGTGATGGTGGTTGACGGTTCCAAGCTGGTGCGCAAGCTGATCGCCGACGTCCTGCAGCGTGATCTGCCGGGCGTGGAGGTGATCGGCTGCGACAGCATCGAAGACGCCCAGCATGCGCTGGCGCAGGGCCCGGTCGATCTGGTCACCACTTCGTTGACCCTGCGCGATGGCGACGGGCTGGCGCTGGCACGGATGGTGCGCGAAGCCGCCGGGCAGGCCTATGTGCCGGTGATCGTGGTCTCCGGCGACGCCCAGCAGCACCTGGAACAGCGCCGCTTCACCGAGTACGTCACCGACTACTTCGACAAATCACTGGGCCACGAGGCCCTGGCGACGTTCGTGCGCGGCTACGTGCAGCCGCAGACCATTCCCGGCGCGACCATCCTCTACATCGAGGACAGCCGGGTGGTGGCCGAGGCGACCAAGCGCATGCTCGAACGCCAGCAGTTGAACGTGATGCATGTGGTCAGCGCTGAAGAAGCGTTTACCCTGCTGACCGCCGAATCGCTGGGGCGCAGCCGCCATCGCATCGACCTGGTGTTGACCGATGTGACCCTGAAGGGAGAGCTGAGCGGCCGCGACGTGGTGCAGCGCGTGCGCGTGGACTTCGGCTACGGCAAGCGCCGCCTGCCGGTGCTGGTGATGACCGGCGACGGCAATCCGCACAACCAGACCGGCCTGCTGCAGGCTGGCGCCAACGACCTGGTGCTGAAGCCGATCGAAGAGCGCCTGCTGATCACCAAGGTGCTGTTCCAGCTGCGGCTGGCACGGTTGAATGATGGACCCCTGTTGCGATGACGTGTTGCGATGATCGATGAAGTAGTGGACACCCCGGCGATCCAGCTGGAGCCGAGCTGGAAACAGCGTGTGGGCGATTACCTGCTGCAGCCGCAGATGCGCGAGCTGTCCAGCTTCCTGCGGCAGCGCAAGGCCAGCGGTGCGGCGGTGTTCCCGCCCGGCCCGCAGATCTTCGCCGCGTTCGATGCCACCCCGTTCGACCAGGTGAAAGTGGTCATCCTCGGCCAGGACCCGTACCACGGCCGTGGACAGGCCCATGGCCTGAGTTTCTCGGTGCAGCCGGGCGTGCCGGTACCGCCGTCGCTGTTGAACATCTACAAGGAGATCGAGGGCGACCTCGCCATCCCGCGCCCCGACCACGGCTGCCTGATTCCCTGGGCACAGCGCGGCGTGCTGCTGCTCAACGCCGTGCTTACGGTGGAAGAGGGCAAGGCCGGTGCCCACCAGGGGCGCGGCTGGGAAGGCTTCACCGACCATGTGGTGGACGTGCTCAACCGCGAGCGCGAGGGCCTGGTGTTCATGCTCTGGGGGGCCTACGCGCAGCAGAAGGGCAAGGTCATCGATACGGGTCGCCATCGCGTGCTGAAATCGCCGCATCCCTCGCCGTTGTCGGCCCACCGTGGCTTCCTCGGCTGCCGTCATTTCTCGATGGCCAACGAGTACCTGCAGCGCCGCGGGCAGGCCCCGATCGACTGGTCGCTGCCGCCGCGGGCGTCGCTGACGCCATCGGGCTGAACGGCGGGCAACGCTACCCGGCGATCGAGGGGCGAAACCGCTGCCTGTTCAGCTCCCTTTGACCCGGAATGGCCGTGTTTTCCGGCCCAGGCGATTGAATTGCAAGGGATTGTGTATCCCGAAAAGCGCGCTCGCCACTGTCATCAAATCGCGTTACGGTAGGGCTCTGTTTGGGACCAGTGTTTCATCAGTGGAATGCTGGAACTTTTTCCTCCTTTAGCAGTCCAAATCCCGGACTGCTAAGATGGGTGCCTATGAGCCAGAACACCTCTACTGCCCTTGTGGCAAACAATCTGCCGATTCCCAGTGCGCTCGGTTCGCTGGACGCCTATATCGGTGCCGTGCACCAGATCCCGGTGCTGTCGGTCGATAACGAACAGGACCTGGCCCGTCGCTTCCGCGACGGCAACGATCTGGACGCTGCCCGCGAGCTGGTGCATTCGCACCTGCGCTTCGTGGTGCACGTGGCCCGCGGTTACAACGGCTACGGCCTTGCGCTGGGCGACCTGATCCAGGAAGGCAACATCGGCCTGATGAAGGCGGTCAAGCGCTTCGACCCCGACATGGGCGTGCGCCTGGTGTCCTTCGCCGTGCATTGGATCCGTGCTGAGATGCACGAGTTCATCCTGAAGAACTGGCGCATCGTGAAGGTCGCTACGACCAAGGCGCAGCGCAAGCTGTTCTTCAACCTGCGCAAGTCGAAGAAGCGCCTGGGCTGGATGAACGCTGCCGAAGTCAGCGCCGTGGCCAAGGACCTGAACGTGTCCGAGCGCGAGGTGCTGGAAATGGAATCGCGCCTGTCCGGCCGCGATATCGGTTTCGATGCGCCGACCGACGAAGACAACGACCATGCACCGCCTTCGCCGGCTGCGTACCTGGTGGCCAATGACGAAGATCCGTCGATGGCCTACGAGCGCGAAGACAGCGAAGACAACCAGATGCAGCTGCTGCGCGAAGGCCTGGCGGAACTGGATGCGCGTTCGCGCGACATCATCCGCCGCCGCTGGCTGGATGCGGACAGCAAGGTGACGCTGCAGGAACTGGCGGACGAGTACGGCGTGTCGGCCGAACGTATCCGCCAGGTCGAAGCTAACGCGCTGAAGAAGATGAAGGCGCTGTTCACCGCGTAAGGCGCGGGTGGCGTTGAAGAAAAGAGAAGGCCCGGCATTGCCGGGCCTTTTCTTTTCCCGCCCGTGGCGATTCATGCACGGCGCGCACTGTGGCTACATTTCGACACTGACCATTCCTACGTCGGCACACACCAAGTCCCGATTTTCACGCCGTACCACTAAGTGGCACGGTATGATCATGCCACGTGTATTCCGCACCCGTAGTTTCGAACGCAGCATGCGCCGCTCTACGCTGACTGATGAGGCGTTGTGTCGGGCAGTGGATGAAATGCGCCGGGGACTGATCGACGCGAGCCTCGGCGGCGGTGTCTTCAAGAAGCGGGTCGCCTTGCCGGGTCGTGGCAAGCGCGGCAGTGTTCGAACCCTGATTGCAACGCAGCGAGGGAGTCACTGGTTCTTTCTCTTTGGCTATGAGAAGAACCAGCGTGCGACGATCAGCAGTACCGAACGTGACCTGCTCCTAGGACTTGCAACTGACCTGTTCGGTATGAGTGGTGCACAGATTGCGTCTGCCCTGATGTCCGGAGAACTGTATGAAATCTGTCGTGACCAAGACCCCTGAACGCACGCGCGCCAAGAGCGCCCTTCTGGAGGCGATCTACGACACGGCGACCGGACTCCATGCGCATGGCGTCATCGACAAACGTCGGATGAATACCTACGCGGCGCTCTGCCTTGAAACGGTGCCCGAGTACAGCAGTGCCCAGATTCGGGCGCTCCGCACCTCGCTTCACCTCAGTCAGCCGGTTTTCGCGGGGGTGCTCAATACCAGTGTGTCCACGGTCCGTAGCTGGGAGCAGGGTGACAAGAAGCCGAGTGGACCATCGCTGAAGCTGCTCAATCTTATTGACCGCAAAGGCTTGGAAGCGGTTCTGTGAGTGAATGTGAAAGGCCCGGCAATGCCGGGCCTTTTCTGTTTCGGAAGGCGAAAGGCGGCATCACAGCATACGGAGTTGGACCGCCTCGATCATCGGGTTGATCGACAGGGACGTGCGTTTCGGGAAGTCTACGGACGTAAATACCGCAAGGTCCGCCGCTACCTGTAGCGTTTCAGTGAGTACGGAGTGCTGGATGGCTACTGTAGGTGTGGTAAAGCGTGTGTACTGGTTACGGCTCCAGTCGTAGACGTACAGACCGCGCGAGGCCATGGCCAGATAGTCATCCGCTCGGGGGAGATCCATGTGCATCACGGCTTCCCCCACGACAGGGAGGTCCAGCAGCATCGCTTCAATCTGGAGGATGTCCACGACGGCGCCTGTCAGAAGCGCCGTCGGAATTTCGCCCTCACCTGCGGTGACGAAGGCCGCAACCGCGCCAGCCTGGTCCACGCCCAGCCAGACGCAATCAGTGCCTTCGGGATAGTTCTGCTGATTGGGCATTCCGTGCTCCTGATACTGGGAACTGGGCAAGGCCGGGCCTTCATCCAAGCACGGCGTGGATCTACCCGGCCGGTGCAGCACCAGTAGATCCACGCCATGCGTGGATGCCCTGATGCCGCGCCTGCCTCAACCCTCCCGCGCGATCGCCCGCCAGCCGATATCGGTGCGGTGGAACTCATTGGCCCAGCTCACCTTCGCCACACCCGCATAGGCGTTCGCCTGAGCGTCGCGCACGCTGCCACCCAGTGCAGCCACGCACAGCACGCGGCCGCCGGCGCTGAGCACCTGGCCCTGCGCGTCCAGCGTCGTGCCTGCATGGAACACCTTGGCCGTTGCCGGCACCTCATCCAGGCCGGAGATCACGTCACCGGTGATGGGCGCTTCCGGGTATGGCTTCGCGGCCAGTACCACACCCAGAGACGGGCGCGGATCCCACTGCGCGTCCACCTGGTCCAGGCGGCCATCGATCGCCGCTTCCACCAGCTCCACCAGGTCCGACTGCAGGCGCAGCATCACCGGCTGGGTTTCCGGGTCGCCGAAACGTACGTTGAACTCGATCACCTTCGGCGCGCCGCTGGCATCGATCATCAGGCCTGCGTAGAGGAAGCCGGTGAACGGAATGCCATCGGCAATCATGCCCTGCACGGTCGGATTGACTACCTCGCGCATCACCCGGGCATGCACCTCGGGCGTCACCACCGGGGCCGGCGAGTACGCACCCATGCCGCCGGTGTTGGGGCCGGTGTCGCCGTCGCCGACGCGCTTGTGATCCTGCGAGGTGGCCATCGGCAGGGCATGCACGCCGTCCACCATCGAAATGAAGCTGGCTTCCTCGCCGTCGAGGAATTCCTCGATCACCACGCGCGCGCCGGCATCGCCGAAGGCGTTGCCCGAGAGCATGTCGCGCACCGCGTCTTCGGCTTCAGCCAGGGTCATCGCCACGATCACGCCCTTGCCGGCAGCCAGGCCGTCGGCCTTGACCACGATCGGCGCGCCCTTTTCGCGCAGGTAGGCCAGTGCCGCGTCCACCTCGGTGTGCACCGAATAGAACGCGGTGGGGATGTTGTGGCGTGCAAGGAAATCCTTGGCGTAGGCCTTGCTGCCCTCCAGCTGGGCGGCGGCAGCCGTCGGCCCGAAGATGCGCAGGCCGGCAGCGCGGAAGCGGTCGACCACGCCGGCCACCAGCGGCACTTCCGGGCCGACCACGGTCAGCGCCACGCCTTCGGCCTGGGCCAGGGCGAGCAGGCCATCGATGTCGGTGACCTTCACCGCGACGTTGCGGCACTTGTCTTCGTTGGCGGTGCCGGCATTGCCGGGCGCCACGAGCACTTCAGTGACACGGGAGGACTGGGCCAGCTTCCATGCCAGGGCGTGTTCGCGGCCGCCAGAGCCGATGACAAGTACGTTCATCACGAGATTCCAGATTGCGTGGGAAGGGAGGTTCCAGATCCCCGGCGGCGCGTGTGCGTCATTCGCAGCCTTCGCGTCGCAGTGATTCGGGGAAGGAGTAGGTCCAGGACTTCGGGTCAAGGGTGAAGCGGTGTTCCTGCCGTACCCGCTTGCCGCCGCAGGTGCTGCCGGTTTCCTCGATCAGCAGCGGCCAGACGCGCGCGCTGCGGTCGCTGTCGTCGAAACGCAGTGCGAAGTCGATGCTGAAGCGACGGGTGCGGCAGTCCTCGGCAGTGTCGGGGTCGGCGGTCGCGTCGACGTTCTCGCATTCGTACTGGGCGTCGTTGTCGATGTGGCTGCGCACGTTGCCGGTGGCGACCAGCCCGTTCGGGCCCGGAAGGACCAGGGTCTGCGAAAGCAGCGAGAAGCCCTGGCCGAACCAGCCATCTTCGACGCGGAAGCCGTAGAAGTCGCTGCCAGCGCGGATGATGCTGGCGCTGCCGGGCTGACCGCCACTGCCGAAGCGCTCGCCGGTCAGTTCGCTCGCCACGTCGAAGCCTTCGCCCTTGGGATGCAGCACGAAGAAGTCGATCGTGCCCGGGTCGATGTGCGCGCCATCGGCCAACGCACCGCACACTGCCAGCAGCTGCTGCCAGCTGTCGCCCGTCACTACCGGCTGCTCGGCGCAGACCTGCCAGTCCACGGGACGGGTTTCGCCTTCCTGGGTCCAGGTGCCGCGCCACTCACCCGACAGCTTGGCGTCCTTGCCGTAGCGCGCGGTGAGAAACGCCTGCAGCCGCGCGGTGCGGCTGACATGGGCGGTCGGCTCGGCGGTGGCCGCCTTTGCAGGTTCTGCCTGCGGGGCAGCTGCCGGCTTGCAGCCGGCCAGCAGGGCCGTGCCCGCGAAGGCGAGCACGGCGAGCGGTTTCAAAGAGACTGCAGACATCCGTGTCGCTCCATCAATCAGTGGCGGAAGTGGCGAACGCCGGTGAACACCATCGCCAGGCCGTGCTCGTCGGCGGCGGCGATGACTTCGGCATCGCGCATCGAGCCGCCCGGCTGGATCACCGCCTTGATGCCGGCCGCCGCAGCAGCGTCGATGCCGTCGCGGAACGGGAAGAACGCATCGGAGGCCATCACCGAACCCTCGACCACCAGGTTCGCATCGGCCGCCTTGATGCCGGCGATGCGCGCGGAGTACACGCGGCTCATCTGGCCGGCACCCACGCCGATGGTGCGGTTGTCCTTGGCATAGACGATCGCGTTGGATTTCACGAACTTGGCGACCTTCCAGGCGAACAGCAGGTCGGTGAACTGCTTGTCGGTCGGTGCCAGCTTGCTGACCACCTTCAGTTCGTCGCGGGTCATGCCGCGGTTGTCCGACGACTGCAGCAGCAGGCCGGAGCCCACGCGCTTGTTGTCGAAGTTGTTCAGGCCATCACCATGCGGGATGCGCAGCACGCGCACGTTGGCCTTCTTCTGCGCGTATTCCAGCGCGGCCGGTTCGTAATCCGGGGCGATCAGCACTTCAACGAACTGGCGGTCCAGGATCACCTGCGCGGTCGCAGCGTCCAGCGGCTTGTTGAAGGCGATGATGCCGCCGAAGGCGCTGGTCGGGTCGGTGGCGTAGGCCAGCTCGTAGGCATCGCCATTACCGGCGCCGACGGCCACGCCGCACGGGTTGGCGTGCTTGACGATGACGCAGGCCGGCGCATCGAACTGGCGCACGCATTCCCACGCCGCATCGGCATCGGCCAGGTTGTTGTAGCTCAGCTCCTTGCCCTGCAGCTGCTGGAAGGTGGCCAGCGTGCCCGGCACCGGATGCAGGTCGCGGTAGAACGCGCCGCTCTGGTGCGGGTTCTCGCCGTAGCGCAGGTCCATCACCTTCACGAAAGTGGAATTCATCTGCGCCGGGTACTCGGCACGCGCCGGCACGGCAGCGTCGGTGGCGGTGACGGCAGACAGGTAGTTGCTGATCGCCGCGTCGTACTGGGCGACGCGGTTGAACGCCGCTACCGAGAACGCGAAACGGGTGCCGGCCGACAGTTGGCCGTCGTTGGCGTCCAGCGATGCCAGCAGTTCGGCGTACTGCGACGGATCGGTGGCCACGGCCACGCGGGCGAAGTTCTTGGCCGCCGAGCGCAGCATTGCCGGGCCGCCGATGTCGATGTTCTCCACCGCATCAGCCAGGGTGCAGTCGGCCTTGGCGGTGACCGCTTCGAACGGATACAGGTTCAGCACCAGCAGGTCGATGGCGCCGATGCCGTGCTCGGCCATCACGGCATCGTCCAGCCCGGAGCGGCCCAGCAGGCCGCCATGCACCATCGGATGCAGGGTCTTGACCCGGCCATCCATCATTTCCGGGAAGCCGGTGACCTCGGCCACGTCCTTCACGGCCAGGCCCGCATCGCGGATCGCCTTGGCGGTGCCGCCGGTGGACAGCAGCTCCACGCCGCGTGCAGCCAGCGCGGTGGCCAGCTCGACCAGGCCGGTCTTGTCGGAAACGGAGAGGAGGGCCCGGCGGACGGGCAACAGATCAGCAGTCATGGGGACAGGGCAATCGGCAGCGGAGCGGGGCCGATATTGTAGGCGGTGGGGGCCGGTGGCGGGCGCTGGTGGGGGAAATTGGCCGCTGCAGCCCCCGTCGCGGTCCGCTCGGCAGCGCCCGCATGGACCGGCATTGGCAGCAATTCGATACGTGGCGCTGTCGCAATCAGGTAGGCTGTGCCCGCACTGCCAAGGATTAGCGGGTTCAGATCGTGTCGATCTATGCATTGAAAGGACGTTTCCAGGACCTGCTGCGTCCGGCCGTACGCGGCCTGTACCGCATGGGCGTCACCGCCAACGCGGTGACCGTGGCTGCGGCCGTGGTCTCGCTGCTGGTGGCCGCTGCGGTGTGGTGCTGCGCTCCCACGCAGCCGCTGCTGTACCTGGCCCTGCCGCTGTGGATGCTGCTGCGCATGGCCCTCAACGCGGTCGACGGCATGCTGGCCCGCGAGTTCGGCCAGCAATCGCGGCTGGGCGCCTATCTGAACGAGTTGTGCGACGTGATCGCCGACGCGGCGCTGTACCTGAGCCTGCTCAGCGTACCGGGCGTGCGTGCGGAAGCACTGTGGCTGCTGGCCTGGGCTGCCGCGCTGAGCGAGTACGCCGGCGTACTGGGCCTGATGGTCGGCGCCAGCCGCCGCTATGACGGCCCGATGGGCAAGAGCGACCGCGCGTTCGTGATCGGCGTGCTGGGCCTGCTGCTGGCGTTTGGCTGGGGCGGTGCGATGACGGTCAGCGGCGTGGCCGCTGCGATGGCGGTGCTGTGCGGGGTGACGATGGTCAACCGCGTACGCCGGGGATTGAAGGAATCGGCGGTTTCGCCGCAGTAAACACAACACGACCACACGCCATTCCAATACGGAGATTGCATGCGTCAGGCGCAGGAACGGGAATTCCACAGCTTCGACCAGGTACCGCTGTTTTACCGGTACTGGCCGAGCACCACGGCAACCACGCCGGCCAAGGCCATCGTGCTGCTGCATCGCGGCCATGAACACTCCGGCCGGGTCACCCATCTGGTCGACGAACTGGACCTGCCCGACACGGCGTTCTTTGCATGGGATGCACGCGGCAACGGCCGCTCACCCGGAACGCGTGGCGACGCACCGGGGTTCCCGGCGCTGGTACGCGACCTGGACAGTTTCATCGCGCACATTGGTGCCGAGCACGGCATCGCGATCGAGGACATCGTGGTGATCGCGCAGAGCGTGGGCGCAGTGGTTGCCGCCACGTGGGTGCATGACTATGCGCCGCGCCTGCGCGCGCTGGTGATGGCCTCGCCTGCCTTCAAGGTGAAGCTGTACGTGCCGTTTGCACGCGCTGGACTGGCGCTGATGCAGAAGCTGCGCGGCAACTTCTTCGTCAACAGCTACGTCAAGCCGCAGTGGCTGACCCACGACCCGGCGCGGGTGGAAAGCTACCGCACTGATCCGCTGATCACCCGGCCGATCTCGGTGCGCGTACTGCTGGGCCTGTATGAAGCGGCCGACCGCATTGTGGCCGACGCGCAGGCGATCAGCGTGCCGGTGCAGCTGCTGGTATCGGGCTCGGACTTCGTGGTGCATCGCGGCCCGCAGGACCGCTTCTACGAACGCCTGTCCAGCCCGATCAAGGAGCGCGTGCACCTGCCGGGCTTCTTCCACGACACCCTGGGCGAGCGCGACCGTGCACCGGCGCTGGCTCGCGTCCGCAGCTTCATCCAGGCACGCTTTGCCGAGCCGCTGCAGGAACTGTCGCGGCGCGATGCGCATCGGCATGGCCCGACCTTCGAAGAGTCGGAGATCCTGTCGTGGCCGCCGGAGCGCAACAGCCTGGCCGACCTGCGCTGGCGCGTGGTGCGCGGTGGCCTGCGCTTCGGTGGCACGCTGTCCGAAGGCATCGCGCTGGGCCTGCAGACCGGTTTCGACTCGGGCAGCACGCTGGACTACATCTACCGTGATGAAGCGCGGGGCAAGGGCCCGCTGGGCCGGATGGTCGACCGCAACTATCTGGATGCGATCGGTTGGCGCGGCATCCGCGTGCGCGGCAAGCACCTGCAGGAACTGCTGCGCGATGCTGCGCAGCGACTGCGCGGGCAGGGGGCGCCGGTGCGCGTGCTGGATGTGGCTGCCGGCCATGGTCGTTACGTGCTGGAGGCACTCGGCCAAGGCGAACAGCGTGCCGACCGCATCGTGCTGCGCGATTTCAGCGATCTGAACGTGACCCAGGGCAAGGCGTTGATCGAGCGCCTCGGCGCGGCTGACATCGCACGCTTCGAACAGGGCGATGCGTTCGATCCGGTGCAGCTGGCGGCAGTGGAGCCGGCACCGACCCTGGCGGTGGTGTCCGGTCTGTACGAACTGTTCCCGGACAACGATGCCGTACTGCGTTCGCTGCAGGGCATCGCCGCGACGGTGCCGGTGGGCGGTTACCTGGCCTATACCGGACAGCCGTGGCACCCGCAGCTGGAGTTCATCGCGCGTGCGTTGACCAGTCATCGTGGTGGCGCGGCATGGGTGATGCGCCGCCGTACCCAGCACGAGATGGACGAACTGGTGCGCCTGGCCGGCTTCCAGAAGGTGGCCCAGCGCATCGATGACTTCGGTATCTTCACCGTATCGCTGGCACGCCGGATCGCGTGATGGCGACGCTGGTGGCAACCGCAGCACCCAGCGAGGCGCGCCCGTGGCGGCGCGCCCTGCTGTGGCTGGCCCTGCTGGGGCCGTTCTTCTTCGCCAGCTATGGCTTCGCCAACTGGATGGCCGGCCGCCACGCCGAGCTGCCGGTGATGGCGTTCGCCTGGGAAACGCAGATTCCGTTCGTGCCGTGGACGATCGTGCCGTACTGGTCGATCGACCTGTTCTATGCGATCTCGTTCTTCCTGTGCCGGCGCCGATTGGAGTTGGACCGGCATGCGCTGCGCCTGCTCAGCGCGCAGGTGATCGCGGTCGCGTGCTTCCTGTTGTGGCCATTGCGCTTCAGCTTCGAGCGGCCGGACATCGGCGGGGTGTTCGGCTGGTTGTTCGATGTACTGTTGGGCTTCGACAAGCCATTCAACCAGGCGCCGTCGCTGCACATCGTGCTGCTGATCGTGCTGTGGGTGAAGTTCGCGCAGTACCTGCACGGTGCCTGGCGGCTGCTGCTGCATGTATGGGCGCTGCTGATCGGCATTTCGGTGCTGACCACCTTCCAGCATCACTTCATCGACATTCCCACCGGACTGCTGGCCGGCTGGCTGTGCGTGTGGCTGTGGCCGGAGCAGGGCACGCCGCCGTTGCGCGCGTGGCAGGCCACGGGTGAGCCGAAACGTTGGCGGCTGGCGGCGTTGTATGCGCTGGGTGCCGGGCTGCTGCTGGTGCCGGTGGTGATGCTGCGCGGCGCTGCATTGTGGCTGCTGTGGCCGATGGTGTCGTTGCTGCTGGTGTCGCTGGCCTATGCGGGGCTGGGCACGGCGGTGTTCCAGAAGCGCGCCGATGGCCGGTTGACGATGGCCGCGCGCTGGCTGCTGGCACCGTACCTGGCTGCGGCATGGATCAACTCGCGGCTGTGGACGCGGAGGGCGCCGCAGCCGGTGCCGGTCATCGACGCCGTCTGGTTGGGGCGCCTGCCGGCTACCGCACTGCCGGTGCCACTGGTGGGCGTGGTCGACACCTGTGCCGAGCTTTCCTGTCGTGCGCCGGGGGCAGCGTATGCCAGCGTGCCGATGCTGGACCTGGTGGTGCCATCGGCCGCGCAGTTGCGTGCCGCGGCGGACGCCATCGAGCGCCTGCAAAACCTCGGTCCCGTGCTGGTGTGTTGTGCGCTGGGTTATTCGCGTAGTGCGGCCAGCGTGGCGACCTGGTTGCTGCGCACCGGCCGTGCGCGTGATGTGGCCGACGCGGTGTCGATCGTGCGTGGCGCGCGGCCGTCGATCGTGCTGCATGACGTCCATCTACAGGCGATCGCGGCCGCTGCCGCGCAGGAGACCGTTGCATGAGCGCTGTGCCCGATCTGCCGATGATGCATCTGCTGCTGCGGCAGGGACGTCTGCCCGCCGCGTTGTCACTGGGCTTGCTGCTGCTGGACCTGTTGCTGCTGGGCATCGAGCCGGGGCTGGCGATGTTCGCCGCGGGCCTGCTGCTGTTGAGCCTGGTTGCAGGCGTTGTGCAGGCGTACTACGCGGTGCGGGTGCAGTTGGATGCCAGCCTGCTGCGCCTGCTGCAGCAGGAAGGCCTGCAGGGTGAAGGCGCGGCACAACGGGTGGACCAGGCACTGCACACGGCCGGCCTGCGCAGGCGGGACGCAGAGGCGCCGACGCGTGGCTGGGATGCGCGCTGGATCGGCATGCGTCGCCTGCTGATGCGCCAGTATGTGGCCACGCTGCTGCAGTTCGCTGCCCTGCTGCTGGCCGTGCTGTGGCCGCAGACCTGATGGGAGGTGCCGATGTTTGCTGAACTGATCGCCCGCGCCTGCAGTGCGGCCATCCATGTGGTGACCGGCGCACGCGCGCTGTGGGTCGGCTGCGCGCCGTCCAGCGAGCACCGCGTCTACTACGGCAACCACGCCAGTCATGGTGATTTCGTGCTGATCTGGTCGTCGATGCCGCCGGCACTGCGGCGCCAGGTGCGGCCGGTCGCCGCCGCCGAGTACTGGCAGCGCGATGGCCTGCGGCGCTATCTGATCGACGCGGTGTTCAATGGCGTGCTGGTGGAACGCGAGGCGGGCAACCGCCATCAGGATCCGCTGCAGGTGCTGCGTGACGCGGTGGATGAGGGCTGTTCGTTGATCCTGTTTCCGGAAGGCACGCGCAACATCGGTGACGAGCCGCTGCTGCCGTTCAAGAGCGGCATCTACCATCTGGCCCGGCAACGCCCGGAGCTGGAGTTCGTGCCGGTGTGGATCGACAACCTCAAGCGGGTGATGCCGAAGGGGCGTTTCCTGCCGCTGCCGCTGCTGTGCACGGCGACGTTCGGCACGCCGCTGCGCCTGCAGGCCGACGAGGACAAGGCCGCGTTCCTGGCGCGCAGCCGCCAGGCGCTGCTGGCCCTGGCCCCCAACGGAGGCCGTGCATGAGCTTCATGATCGATATGTCCGGTGATCTGGCCGCGCGCAGCGTAGGCCAGCAGACCGGCCTGCTGTTCGCCGGCGTGGGTGCGGTGCTGGTGCTGGCCACGCTGGTGTCCGAAACCCTGCGCTGGCGCCAGCGCGGCAAGCCCAGCGCGGTGATCGCCAACCTGGTCTCGCGCATCCGCGCGTGGTGGGTGATGGCCATCGTGGTGGGGCTGGCGTTGTTCTTCGGTCGCGCCGGCGTGATCGTGCTGTTCGCGATCATCTCGCTGTTCGCACTGCGCGAATTCATCACCCTTGCGCCGACACGATCGGGCGATTACTACGCGTTGCTGGCCGCGTTCTACATCGTGCTGCCATGGCAGTACTACCTGGTGTGGATCGACTGGTACGGCATGTATACGCTGTTGATCCCGGTGTACGCGTTCCTGTTCCTGCCGATCCTGGCCACCATCGGCGGTGATACCACCCACTACCTGGAGCGCACGTCGAAGGTGCAGTGGGGCCTGATGATCTGCGTGTTCTGCATCTCGCATGTGCCGCTGCTGCTGAACCTGCGCGTGCCGGGCTACGATCCGGCGCGCAACGTGCTGCTGTTCGCCTTCCTGGTGATCGTGGTGCAGTCGTCGGACGTGCTGCAGTACATCTGGGGCAAGCTGCTGGGCAAGCACCTGATCGCGCCGAAGCTGTCGCCGTCGAAGACGGTGGAAGGTTTTGTCGGCGGCGTGCTCTGTGCCAGCGCGCTGGGTGCCGCACTCTGGTGGATCACCCCGTTCACGCCGCTGCAGGCGTTCGGCCTGTCGTTGCTGATCAACCTGATGGGGTTCTGGGGCGGCCTGGTGATGTCGGCGATCAAGCGCGACCGCGGCATCAAGGACTGGGGCAACATGATCGAGGGCCATGGCGGCATGCTCGATCGGCTGGATTCAGTGTGCTTCGCCGCGCCGGTGTTCTTTCACGTGGTGCGGTATTACTGGAAGGCGGGCGGCGGCGGGTGATTCCGCCGGAGGGCCATCCACGCATGGCGTGGATCTACGGGAACCGGGTGGACCCGGAATCGGTAGCGCCGGGCCATGCCCGGCGTGCTGCGCTTACGCGCTGATGCCGTATTCCTTCAGCTTCTTGCGCAGGGTGGCGCGGTGGATGCCCAGCATCGCAGCTGCGCGGCTCTGGTTGCCTTCGCAGTGGTTGAGCACTTCCACGAAAAGTGGAATCTCCATCTCGCGCAGCACGATCTCGTAGACATCGTCCGCATCACAGCCATCGAGGTCGCGCAGGTAACGGCGTACGGACTGGGCCACATGTTCGCGCAGCGGTGGCCGGGCAGCGCCACGACTGTTGTCAGGACGAGAAAGGACAGCGTTCAAAGGGGTTCCCGATCTGGTTGGTCCATGCACGCGGGGCGCCGGACCGGATGAGGTGATGGCGGCCAGTCTAGCGCGAGCGTGCCCGGCCTGCCACGGCCGGACGGTCCAACCCAGGTCAAAGGAACTCGAAGGTGAATGCGACCGTGGATGCGGCAGGCTCCTGCACGCGGAAGGCGATGCGCGCGCTTTGCCCCGGCTCCAGCGGGACCGCACCCGGGTTTTCACCGAGGTACTGCGCCGGTGCGAACACACCGGTGCCGATCACGCGACCATCGGCATCGGACAGCGACAGGCGCAGATCCGGCCATGCCTGCGGCCAGCGCGCGTCGTTGCGGATGCTGGCCTGGATCTGCAGTACGCCGGCCTGGGCCGGCAACGGACGTATTTCACGGCTGGTCATGGTCAAGGCAGTGGGCTCGCGCCAGGCGGGCAGCTCGCAGCGCAGCACGTTGCACAGCGCGGCGATCCACGGCCGGGTGCCGGCATCGGCTGCCAGCCGTGCACGATCGGCCAGCACGCTCTGCAGCAACAGCAGCAGCGCCAGCGCGGCCACCAGCAGCCAATGCCAGCGAGGGGTTGGCAGTGCGCGCGGGCGCACGCCGAGGAAGCTGGGCGCATCGGTGGCGGTGACAGCGATGCCGGGCGTGGCAGTGGGCGCCGGCTCGATGATTGGATCATCGGCGGGCGGCGGTTCTGTTGCTGTTGCCGCCGCGATGTCCGTTGCCGGGTCGAGGTCGTCGATCACCGGCGCTGCATCGGTCGGCCCCGGCTCGCGCGGTGCCGTGGTCTCAGGCGCGACATCGCGCCCCGGCGCGGTGCGCAGGAACGTGGCGAGGGGACGGCGCGGTGGGTTCGGCTCGGACATGCTCAGGGCGCGGGCTCGGATCCAGCGGTCATTCAACCACGATCAGGCGCGGCGTACGCCGGTGATGCGCATCCAGTCGCCATCCTGGGTGGCCTGCAGGTCGTCGAACCACGCCGCATAGCGCTGCAGCAGTTCGTCTTCCTGGCCATGCAGGATGCCCGACAGGGCAATGCGACCACCGGTCGCGACACGGTCGGCCAGCAGTTCGGCCAGTGCATCCAGCGCAGAGGCCAGGATGTTGGCGACCACGATCGGGTAGGTGGCGACCGGTTCGTCCTGCGGCAGGTACACCTGCATGCGTGCCTGTTCGCCATTGCGTTCGGCATTGTCGGCGGTGGCGATCAGTGCCTGCGGGTCGTTGTCCACGCCGATGGCCTGGGCGGCACCGAGCTTCAGCGCGGCCAGGGCGAGAATGCCCGAGCCACAGCCGAAGTCGAGCACGCGCTCGCCCTGCAGCTGGCCATCGACGGCCAGCTGGTCCAGCCAGCGCAAGCACAGCGCGGTGGTCGGGTGCGTGCCCGAGCCGAAGGCCAGGCCCGGGTCCAGGCGAACGATGGCGGCGTCGGCAGCCTGCGCGGCCTCCGGCAGCTCATGGTTCCACGGCACGATCCAGGTACGGCTGCCGAAGTCCATCGGCTGGAACTGGTCCAGCCACGCGCGCTCCCAGTCTTCGTCTTCCACGGCGCGGAAACTGCCGTTGCTCCAGTCCAGTTCCGGGTCGAAAGCTTCCAGCGCCGCCAGCAGCAGCAGGGCGTTGCTGTCGGCCGGGAACAGCGCGCTGAGCACCAGGGTGTCCCACAGCGGGGTCTCGCCCACGCCGGGTTCCAGGATGGCCTGCTCGTTGCTGGTGTCGGCTTCGGCATCAAGCAGGGTCACTGCCAGCGCGCCGACGTCCTCCAGCGCGTTCTCATAGCGGGGCTGGGTGGCTTCGGTGCAACGCAGGGTCAGTTCCAGGAACGGCATGGCGGTGAGGGCAATGGCGGGAAAGGGGGCCATGCTAGACCATCGGGGCGTCTCCGTATTGCCTGAGATGCCACCCTCGGATGAACGAGGCCGATTCAGACAGGCCTCACGGGCCTTGCTAAACTCGGCGCTTTCCTGTGCGCCGTACCACCGACCGTTGCCGATGGCTTTCGCCCCGACCCTGAAAACCTGGTTGCTCGTCCTGCCGGCCGTGGCCGTGCTGGGCGTGGCCGGTTATCGGGCCAATGGCCACGGTCGGGACATGGACGCGCGCGCCGACGTGCCACTGGCTCCCCAGTCCAGCGATGCGCAGGGGGTGTTGGCACCGGTGATGCCGGAAGCGCTGGCACGCCGCCTGGCTGCTTTCGAACGTGGCACCGCGCTGCCTTCGGGCCTGCCGCTGGATATCCGAGCCGACATCGAAGATGCCACCGATCTGTACGCCTACGCTCAGCGCCTGCGCGTGCAGGCCGACCAGGGCAACCATGAGGCGCGCTGGATGCTCAGCCGGGTCTACGACTACTGCGCGCAGTACGCCGTTGATCCGGGCGGCTATCGCCTGGACAACAACGTACTGGCCGGCCTCGGCCTGAGTGCCGCACCGGTGATGGTGGAGGCGCGCGAACGAGTGGCGCAGCGCTGCGGTGGCTTCGTGCCCGGCGACAAGCTGGGGCCGGCGCTGGTGCTCGGTGAGCGTCGTCGCGCGGCCCAGCAGGGCAACCTCGCTGCCGAAGCGGCGCTGTTTGCCGAAGGTGAACCGCTGCACGACAACGAGCAGTACCGCCGTGATCTGGTCGAGCGCGTGCGTACCTCGCGCGATCCGGAAGCCTATATGGCGATCGCGCCGGGCATGGGGTTGCGCGCGGCCGGCGACAAGGCGCTCAGCGGCATGGTTGCCGGTGAACAGCTCAGTGAACTGGCATGGCGGGTTGCGGCCTGCGAACTCGGTCTTCCCTGTGGAGCCGACAGCGTGCTGGTCAACAGTTTTTGTGCGAATGGAGGGATCTGTTCGCCGGATGGAACGCAGGACTTCCGTGAATTTGTGTATGACGCCGCGGTTTCGCGGCAAGGTGCGGGGAAAATGAAGGAATGGATCAAGCGATTGATTGGAACGAGGGACGGGCGATGAACTACCGTCGATTCCTGCATGGGGCCAAGTTCTGGTTCTGGGTGGTGTTGTTCGTGGCGTACTCGGCCGGTGCCGTAGGCCTGCTGATGATCGACACCTACGAAGACCGTTACCGGCATCTGTCGAAGGTGGAACTGACCTCGGTGAAGACACAGGAAGACGTGCGCCGCGCCGGTGCCAGCCAGGTGGCCGCCGTTTACCGCGCGCAGAGCGGCGTGCCGTTCTCGTCGTTGCCCGCCGGCAGCACCTTCCAGGTGGTGTGGCCCGATGGCTCCAGCGAGACCATGGTGATCGTCGATCCGACCTCGCCGAACGGTGTGCGTCCCTTGGCGAACTCGCAGATTCCCGCGGAAGTCGCCGACAAGCGTTGAAGGTGGCGCCGGCGATGCCGGCGGCATTGCGCTCGGTTGTCTTTTCGCCGGGCCTGGCCCGGCGTTACCGGACGGAAAACAGAAAAGGGCGGGGAAATCCCCGCCCTTTTCATGTCCAGCGACAGCAGCAGCCGATCAGGTCAACGCGATCGGCTTGCTCTTGCGCTCGGCAAGGCGCTTTTCCAGATAGTGGATGTTCTGGCCACCGGCCTGGAAGCCCTTGTCACGCATGATCCGCTGCTGCAGGGCGATGTTGGTCTTGATGCCATCGACCACCATCTCGCTCAGCGCCACCCGCATGCGGGCGATGGCGGTCTCGCGGTCCGGACCGTGCACGATCAGCTTGCCGATCATCGAGTCGTAGTTCGACGGCACGCGGTAGCCACTGTAGATGTGGGTATCGACGCGCACGCCGGGGCCACCCGGTGCGTGGAAGCCGGTGATGGTGCCCGGGCTCGGCACGAAGGTCTCGGCGTCTTCGGCGTTGATGCGGCACTCGATCGCATGGCCGCTCAGCACCACGTCGCTCTGCTTGATCGACAGCTTCTGGCCGGCAGCGATCTTCAGCTGTTCGGCGACCAGGTCGATGCCGGTGACCATTTCGGTGACCGGATGCTCCACCTGGATGCGGGTGTTCATTTCGATGAAGTAGAAACGGCCGTCTTCGTACAGGAACTCGAAGGTGCCGGCGCCACGGTAGCCGATGCGGATGCAGGCTTCCACGCACACCTTGCCGATCTGCTCGCGCTGCTCGGTGGTGATGCCCGGTGCCGGTGCTTCCTCGACCACCTTCTGGTGACGACGCTGCATCGAGCAGTCACGCTCGCCGAGATGGATGGCATTGCCCTGGCCGTCGGCCAGTACCTGGATCTCCACGTGGCGCGGATTCTCCAGGAACTTCTCCATGTAGACCTCGCCATTGCCGAACGCGGCCTTGGCCTCGCTCTTGGTGGTCTCGATGGAGGTCTTCAGCGAGGCTTCGGCGTGCACCACGCGCATGCCGCGGCCACCGCCGCCACCGGCGGCCTTGATGATGACCGGGTAGCCGATCTCACGGGCGATCTTGGTGTTGGCGACGATGTCATCGCCGAGCGGGCCGCCCGAGCCGGGCACGCACGGCACGCCGGCCGACTTCATGGCGCGGATCGCTTCGACCTTGTCGCCCATCAGGCGGATGGTGTCTGCCTTCGGGCCGATGAAGATGAAGCCGGACTCTTCCACGCGCTCGGCGAAGTTGGCGTTCTCGGACAGGAAGCCATAACCCGGGTGGATGGCCTGGGCGTCGGTGACCTCGGCCGCGGCGATCAACGCCGGGATGTTGAGGTAGCTTTCCGCCGACGGCGCCGGACCGATGCAGACCGATTCATCGGCCATGGCCACGTGCTTGAGGTTGCGGTCGACCGTGGAGTGCACGGCCACCGTGCGGATGCCCAGGGTGTTGCACGCGCGCAGGATGCGCAGCGCGATCTCCCCTCGGTTGGCGATGACGACTTTGTCGAGCATGGCAGCCGCCCCTTAGCCGATCACGAACAGCGGCTGGTCGAATTCCACCGGCTGGCCGTTCTCGCCGAGGATGGCGACGATGGTGCCCGACGCATCGGCTTCGATCGGGTTGAACATCTTCATCGCTTCGATGATGGCCAGGGTCTCGCCGGCCTTGACCTGCTGGCCGATGCTGACGAACGCCGGCTTGTCCGGAGCGGACGAGGCGTAGAAGGTGCCGACCATCGGCGAGCGCAGCACGTGGCCTTCCGGCAGGGCGTTGCCCGGCTTGGCGGTGCCGCCGGTGGAGGCCTCGGTCGGCGACTGCATCGGCATTGCCGGGGTGGCCGGCTGAGCGACGGCCGGGGCGGCCATCATCATCTGCGGCTGGGCCTGCATCATGCCGTAGCCGGACACCGGAGCGCGCGACAGGCGCACCGACTCTTCGCCTTCCTTGATTTCGATTTCAGCCAGGTTCGACTCTTCCAGCAGGTCGATCAGCTTCTTGATTTTGCGGAGATCCATGGTGGCCTCTTTGCTCTTTGATGTCAGTGTGGTGGGAAGCGCGTTGCGCTCGGGTCAAAGCAGTTCGTAGAAGTCGCGCAGCTGCCGGGTGCGGTCGCGCGCGAGGGTGATCAGGCAGCGCATCTGTGCGCCGTTGCGCGCGGTGCCGTCGGAATTGAGGGCGTACACCGCCTGGCAGTCGTGGTCGCGCAGCTGCATCCATGCGCGCTGGGCCAGCACCAGTTCCTGTTCGGCGTTGCCGCAGTAGCTGCAGCTGCCACCGTTGGCCGGCGTGCGCAGCTGCCTGCGGGCCTGGGCGTAGACGGTGTTGAGTTCGACGTCGGCGGCCGCTGCCACGTCCGAGGCGCACAGGTCGCTCTCCATCGTGGTGGTCGGGTGCGCGCAGTCGATGCCTTCGGCCTCACGGTCGGACGCGGCGGCGATGCCGCACAGGCCGGCCCACAGCACAACGCTGGCGAGGACGCGCGACAGGCTCATGACGCGGCGGCAGCCTGCACCCGTGCCAACGCCGCGTCCATCGCATAGCGGTAGCTGTCGGCGCCGAAGCCACACACCACGCCAACGGCTTTGTCGCTGAAATAGCTGTGCTGGCGGAAGGGCTCGCGGGTATGCGGGTTGGACAGGTGGATCTCGATGAACGGCACGGCCACTGCCGCCAGCGCATCGCGCAGGGCAACCGAGGTATGGGTGAAGGCGGCCGGGTTGATCAGGATGAAGGCGGTTCCGTCGTTGCGTGCGGCCTGCACGCGATCCACCAGCACGTGCTCGGCGTTGGACTGCAGGCTCTCCAGCGCGTGGCCTGCGGCAGCGGCCTGGGCGACCAGCGCCTGGTCGATGTCCGCCAGCGTGGTGTGGCCGTAGACCTCCGGCTCGCGGGTGCCGAGCAGGTTGAGGTTGGGGCCATGCAGGACCAGCAGCTTCGCCATGGGATCCGATTGACGGGAAAGGGCGGCAGTCTGGCGGAAGCTGAGGATGCTGTCCAGTTCGGCGAAATTAGTGGTGTTTAAAACAATTGTTTGAAAAATGCCTTCGTCCGCGTGGTTGCGTGGTGGACGGGCGTGGGAAGGCTTCCTATAGATAGTGGAAATTGCGCGTGCCGACCATCCCCCATGCCGGGCCGCCACCGCCGGGCCGCGTTACGTTCGACACTGCGAAGGTTGCCATGGCATTCCTACACTGCGCCTACCCGCCACGTCGGCGTTCATGGATGCCCGCCTTGCCTATCTCCTTGCGATTGCCCGCACTCTTGCTGGCAATGCTGCCCTTGAATGCGCTGGCTGCCGAACAATGGATCGTTGCCACCGACCTGTGGGGCAACAGGAACTACCAGACCCTGCATCTGGACGTGCAGGGCGGGCGTATCGCCGGCCGGCTGGACGCCGACCCGGTCATCGGCACCCTCAGCGCCGGGCAGATGGTGTTCACCGCCACCGACAGCCAGGGCCAGCGCTATCAGTTCGATGGGCGCATTGACGGTACACGGATGCAGGGACAGAGCGATCAGCCGGACACCAACAACCGCGATGCGCGTGCCGTCCACGCCTTCAGCGCCTGGAAGGTACCGGCGCGGGGCTCGACAGCACCGCAGCGCCATGTGTTCACGCCGACCGACTATTCCAATACGTTCAGCGCCGACCGCGCGCCGGTGCTGGTGATCTGGCCGGGGGATTCGGTAAAGACGCGCACGCTGGACTCTGGCGGGGTGGACGAGAACGGCGTCACCCGTGCGCTGTTCGGCAATCCGCAGGTCGGGCCGTTCTTCGTGGTCGGTGCCGAACCGGGCGATACGCTGGCGATCACGCTCACGTCGCTGAAGCTCAACCGCGACCATGCCGACAGCCTGGATGGCCTGGTGGGGCGCTTGAAGACGCCGCGCGTGGCCGCTGAATCCAGCGAGCTGGGCAAGACCGTGCGCTGGCAGCTGGACCGCAGCAGGGGCGTCGCCCGTCCGCAGGGAGCCAGTGGTGGCCTGCGGCATTTCGAAGTGCCGGTGAAGCCGATGCTCGGCGGCCTGGCGCTGGCGCCCGGCTTCGGCTATCCACCCTTCTCCACCGGCGATACCGCCGATTTCGGCGGCAACATGGATTTCAACGCCGTGGTTGAAGGCAATACGGTCTACCTGCCCGTGCAGCAGCCTGGCGCCCTGATGTATTTGGGCGATGGCCACGCGCTGCAGGGCGATGGCGAAACCACGCAGTGGGCGCTGGAGACGTCGCTGGATGTGGAGGTGAAGGTCGAGCTGCTGAAGCAGCATGCGATCGCGACGCCACGTGTGGAATCGGCAACGCAGATCATGACCCTGGGCCAGGGCGGCTCCAGCGATGATGCGCTGCGCATCGCCACCTCGGGCATGCTGCAGTGGCTGCGCCAGGCCTATGGATTGACGTTGTCCGAGGCGACCCAGGTGCTGGGCGTGGCGGTGCAGTACCAGGTGGCCAACCTGGCCGGGCGCAGTGTTGGCGTGGCGGCGAAGGTGGACAAGGCGGTGTTGCAGGGGCTGCCGTTGCAGACGACGGCAGAACCGGGTGGCAGCGCCGTGAAGCACGCTGCCAAGTGACCAGCTGCGCTGGCGGCGGCGCGGGAAGGCGTACCAACCAGGAGTCCGTGATGAGTGCCGACGCAATCCAGAACCGCCGCGCTGCCTTCAGGGCGCTGCATGCATCCGGGTGCTTCCTGCTGCCCAATCCCTGGGACGTCGGCAGCGCCGTGGCGCTGGCGCGGCTGGGCGCGCAGGCACTGGCCACCACCAGCTCCGGCCATGCCTGGGCCCACGGGCAGCCTGACGGGGCGATGGGTCGCGATGAGATCCTCGCCCATCTGCGGACGATGGTGGCGGCAACCGATCTGCCGGTGAACGCCGACTTCGAAGATGGGTTCGGCAGCGGCCCGGAAGCGGTGCACGAGAGTGTGGCGATGGCGATCGACGCCGGTATAGCCGGCCTGTCGATCGAGGATTCCACCGGCGATGCGGAACATCCGCTGCGCAGCATCGAAGACAGCGTGGCCCGGCTCCAGGCCGCGCGCCGTGCCATCGACGAAAGCGGGCACGACGTGATGCTGGTGGGACGCGCGGAGAACTTCTTCGTCGGGCGCCCCGATCTGGACGACACGTTGGCCCGCATCCGCGCCTATGCGCAGGCGGGTGCCGATTGCCTGTACGCGCCTGGCATCCGCAGCGCAGCGCAGATCCGCGCCGTGGTGGATGCCGCCGGTGGCAAGCCGGTCAACCTGCTGATCGGCTCGCCCGGCCAGATGACGCTGCAGCAGGCGGCCAGCCTGGGCGTGCGCCGGGTCAGCGTCGGCGGAGCGCTGGCCCGCAGTGCGTGGGCGGGCTTTCTCAAGGCATCCGAGCAGATGCTCGGCAGCGGATCATTCGACGGGCTGCCGGGCACGCCGTCAGGTGCCGAGCTCAACGGGTTGTTCAAGCCGTAGGCACGGGCCGGTCAGTGCGACGGTGCAGGTGAGGGAGGCGTCCTGCCGAGCGCTTCACGCACCGCGCGCTGCAGGCCCTGCACATGGAACGGCTTGGCCAGGAAGGGCGCACGCCGATGCCTGACCGGCACCAGCTGGTCGTATACCGCCGAAGCGAAAAGATAGGGGATGCCGAGCTCGAGCAGCCGATCGGCAACGGGAAACACCACGCCGTCACGAAGTTCCACGTCCAGCACAGCGCCGTCGAAGTGGCCACTGTCGAGCATGCCCAATGCCTCGAAGACACTGTTGGCGTGGGCGATCTCATTGCCTTCGTCGGTCAGGGCCTGTTCCATCAGATCAGCCAGATCGAGCTGGTCTTCCACAAGGAGCAGGCGCGGAAGTGTCGCGGGTCGTTCATTGCTGCTTTGCATGGTGTGTTGTCGTGCGAATGCTGCGGTGGTCCGGCAAGCATCCACTGACAGGCATCAAGACGATGGCAGCCCGGCGTGGCTGTGATGTGCACAAGCGTGCCCGCGATGCGCGACAGCATTCCACCGATGGTGCTGGTGCTGGCGGCAATCATAGTTACCATTGGTAGCTAATGAACTGCCAGAGCCCACCATGCATACCCATATCGTCGTAGCCCACCCTGAACCCACCTCCCTCACCCATGCCGTGGCCGCGCGGATCGGCGAGGCGATCGTCAACGCCGATGCGGGCAACACGGTCACCACCGAGGATCTGACGGCGGAAGGCTTCGATCCACGCTTCAACGCGCAGGACCACGCGTTCTTCCGCAGGACCACGACACTGCCGGCCGATGTGGCCGCCGAGCACGTGCGGCTGGATGCGGCCGACACGCTCGTGCTGGTCTATCCGCTCTACTGGTGGTCGTTCCCGGCGCTGCTGAAGGGCTGGATCGATCGCGTCTTCACCCAGGGCTGGGCTTATGACGAAGGCGCCGATGGCAAGGTGGAAAAGAAGCTGCAGCGGCTGCAGGTGCATCTGGTGGGGCTGGGCGGCGCCGGCCAGCAGATGATCGACCGGCGTGGCTATGGCGAGGCGATGAAGACCCAGATCGACCAGGGCATCTTCGATTACTGCGGAGCGCCGGTGCTGTCATCCACGCTGCTGCTGGATGCCGACAGCGGCATGGCCGAAACGCATCTGCAGACGGCGGTGGACATCGGACGTAAGATCGGAACCCCCGCGCCCTGACGATCTCCCTTGCCTTCCAGACCTGCCACGCCCGAGCCCCGTCGCCGCCTGACCCGAGAACAACGTGCGCGCCAGCTGCTGGACGTGGCGTGGGCGCTGGTCGGCGAAGAGGGCACCGATGCGCTGACGCTGGGGCGCCTGGCCGAGGCGGCGGGCGTCGCCAAGCCGCTGGCCTACGACCACTTCGAAACCCGCAACGGCCTGCTGGCTGCGCTGTATGCCGACTATGACCAGAGGCAGACCGTGGTCTTCGAAGAGCGCATCGGCAGTGCGAAGGCGCGGCTGAAGGATCGCGCGCATGCCATCGCCTCGGGCTACATCGATTGCGTGCTCTCGCAGGGCAGCGAGATCCAGGACATTCTCGCCGCGCTGGCGGGATCGCCGGAACTGCGTGCGGTGCGCCGCTGCTATCAGCAGGATTTCATCGACAAGTGTGCACAGTGGCTGGGTCCGTTCGCAGCGGGGGAGGTCGTGCCAGCCGCCAGCCTCTGGGCCATCCTCGGTGCCGCCGAAACCCTGTCTGAAGCGGTTGCGGCTGGTGCGGTGGAACATGCGGCCGCCGAGGCCGAGCTGGAGCGCGTGATCATCGCCATCGTCAAGCGCAGCACCTGAATCATGTGCGCGGAGCGACCTGGAGTCGCTCGACGCTGACCGGTGGCAGGGGCACGTCGGTTTGCAGATCCGGCAACAGCTGTCGCAGCAGCTCGGGCATCGCCTGCATCGCGGCACCATCGATGTAGCGCCATTGCGTACCGCCCACCTGCCGGATGGCGATCATGAAGGTGAGGCTTCTCACGGTCTGCGCGTCGACGGAGAGCACCGTGGTCCGTGGCACGAAGCAGACTTCTTCGTCGCCGGCAGCATAGGTGCGGGTCGGTTCACCGACATCATCGCTGATGACCTTCAGACCCATGTCGTCGAGCGCCTTCATCGTTTCGCGCGTGGCCTTCACATACGCCGCATCGCCGCCGGCAAACCGCTTCACGCTGGGATGCGTGCGCTCGATCATGGCATCGGTATCGCTGCGGGCGAACGTGGACAGCAGCGATCGCACATCCTGCTGCAGCGCGTCGGTCTCGGCAGGGCTGAGTTCGCCGGCATGGGTGAGTGCGGCGGCGAACGTGCAGAACAGCGCAAGCATGCAGCACAAGAGACGTCGATCCATCGATGGGGTACTCCTTCGGGCGCTGGACTATAGAGCGCATTGCATCTGGTGTCTGCCCGGTCTGCCCGGTCTGCCCGTCACAAGGGATGGGCCTCGGCCCTCTCGGCGATGGCAAAGCCCGCATCAAGCTGCGCACGTACCTGCTCATCGCGCGACGCACGGGAATCAGCGCCCAGCACTACGTTGATCAGGCGCAGTGGCAAGGCGTGCCCAGCGCACCTGCGACGGGCGGTGGCCGCCAGGCAGAATCCCGCAGCCTGGGTGTAACCGGTCTTCAAGCCATCCACACCGTTTTCGCCGAGCAGGGCGTTCTGGTTCGCCTTGTGCAGCGTGCGGTGCGCGAAGCTGCGCTGTGCGGTGATCGCCAGCAGACCCGGGTAGCGCGCCAGCAGGTGGGCGGCCAGCATCGCCATGTCGCGTGCGGTCGACAGATGGCCCGGGGTGGTGATGCCGGACGCGGAGATGAAGTGTGTATCGTGCAGGCCCAGCGCCCGCGCGTGGTTGTTCATGTGCTGCGCGAACGCCGCCTGCGATCCGGCCAAGTGACGGGCCAGGGCGAGCGCGGCATCGTTGCCGGAAACCACCATCAGGCCCTCCAGCAGTCTGCCGAGGGCGATGCGTTCGCCGGGCACCAGGCCCATCCGCGTTTCATCGTCGGCCACCTCGTGTACGTCGCGCGGATCGATGGCGATCGTGTTCGACCACGAACCGCCCGACTGCGCGAGCAGGTCGTACGCGGTGTAGGCCGTCATCAGCTTGGTCAGCGAGGCCGGCGGTCGTCGCAGCTCCGCGTGCTGCTGCTGGAGGATCTCGAGGGAGAGGGCATCGATCGTGATCGATGACGCGGGCGGGCGAGGGGCGTGCGATGAAGACATGGTCGCGCAAGCGTAGCCGGAAGTGCGCATGCCGTGGGCATTGCCTGCACATCCTGCGAATACGCGCCACGCGATCCTGTGGTCATGGAGCCAGACATCCGCATCGACGGCCGCGTCTTCGCCTACGTCTTTCCCTGTGCTTGGGAGGACTACGCGAAGATTGGTTTCTCGCGCGATCCGCTGGGCCGGATCAGTGCGCTGCATCGGCGCTGGTTCGAGTTCTTCGATCTGGAAGCGGGTGCGCTGGTCGAGGCGGAATCAGAGCGGGATGCGCGTGACCTGGAACTGCAGCTGCGCCGGCCCTTCAAGCTGCATCGCGCGCCGGCGCCGATGACGGTGCAGGACAAGGCTGGTGGGCGCACCGAATGGGTGCGCGGGGCCAATGCCGCATTGGCCGAGGCGGTACGTGCGCTGGCACAACAGGGCTATCACACCTATCCGCTGCGGCTGTGGCTGCGGGCGGCGATGGTCCAGCGTCTGGACCGGCTGCATGACTGGGCCGCAGCGCAGGCGCCGGAAGAGGAAAGCCTGCGCACGCCGGTCGGTGTGGTCGCACTGCGCGAAGCCCTCGATGCGTATCGTGCGCTCGCTATCGATCCCGAGCCGTGGTTGCCGGAGCACCTGCAGCGCGGGTGGTGACACTTCCCGAGGTGGCCGGGACGTTGGCCGGCCGCAATGCCCGGCGCGCATCGTGCGCTGCGGGAACCGGTTCGGCCAGGCGCTGGGCCAAGGCAACGTTGGTCACGTGACCCTGCAGGAACAACAGACCGCTGAAGATGTTCATGATCGTGCCTCCACTTGAGTGGAATGCACGATACGGGCAGCATGGGGGCGCAAAAAGCGACATTTCCGCAAGGTCGACTTGAGAGGAATTCAAGGCTTATGTCCCGCCCACCGCTACATGCCCTGCAGGGCTTTGTCGCCGCCGCACGCCTGGGCAAACTGTCCCGCGCCGCCGCATCGATGAACCTGACGGTCAGTGCGCTCAGCCATCAGATGCGACAGCTCGAGGAACGCCTGGGCCAGCCGCTGCTGATCCGGCAGGCACGCGGTGTGGCCTTGACCTTGGAAGGACAGCGCCTGCTGGATCAGGTCGGGCCCCATCTGGATGCGATCAACGAAGCCTTCCAGCCCTACGCTGCACGACCCGAGCATGTGCTCACCATCAGTGCCGTGCCGTCGATGGCCAGCGCATGGCTGGTGCCACGGCTGGGCAATTTCGTGGCGGCGCATCCACAGATCGAAATCAATCTGCAATCGAGCGAACGACTGATCGACTTCGACCGGCAACTGCAGTTCGATGCGGCGCTGCGGCTGGGCAGCGGACAATGGCCGGGACTGGTGGTGGAACCGTTGTTCGACGAATGGCTGCTGCCGATGGCCAGCCCGGCACTGATCGAGCGCATGGGCGGCATCGGCCACCTACCGTTGGCGCAGTGGCCGCTATTGGGAGACCCAGACGGTGCGTGGGGCGCATGGTTCGCGCTGATCGGGCAGCGCCCGCCCGCGCGGTTCGTGGCGGTGCTGGATGATTCCGAGGCCCACCATCGCGCTGCACTGGACGGCGTTGGTGTTGCGTTGGGAAGGGTTACCCGGGCGCGGCTGCTGCTGGATTCCGGCCAGTTGGTTGCGTTGTCGGACCTGCGCCTGAAAACCGCATGGCCGCATTGGCTGGTGTACCCGCAGCGCTCGGTGCGGCACCGTGGTTTCCTGGCCTTCCGCGAGTGGCTGCACGCGCAGGCCGCCGAGCACGTGCGGCACATGCAGGCCGCAGACGCGGGGTAGCGCCCGTCGCGCAGGCGCGATGCTGTGGCGTGCGCGTCAGCGCAGCAGCGTGACCGCCTGCCCGGCGCGTGCGAAGGCCTCGCCCAGCAGCGGCCCGGCCTTGATCGCCTGCACTTCCGTGAACAGTGCCTGCAACGCTGCCGTGGGCCGTGCAACGGGCGCTGCGACTGCCTGCTGGATGACGGTGAAACGATCTGCCAGCACGCGATGGCCGGGGTGTGCCTGTGCCCAGGCCTGCAGGGGTTGGCGTACGCCGGCCGCTGCATCCAGCCGCTGCTGGTCGAACAGGGTGATGGCGGCGGCCGAGGTGTCGGCACGTTCAATCGTTGCCTGACGCAGCTCGCGGCTGAGGAACAGATCGTAGGCGGCGCCGCGCCCCACCGCGACGCGCAGCCCGCTGCGATCAAGGTCTGCCACCCGTCGTGCCGAACTGTCATCGCGCACCAGATAGGTGCCTTCGATCTCCACATAGGGCGTGCTGAAGGCAATGCGGTCGGCGCGCGCCGGGTCCACTGCCAGGAAGGCCAGGTCCCACGCATCGTCGCTCGCCGCTGCCACCACCGATGCGGCCGAGTCGTGGCAACTGAAGCGGGGCTGCACACCCAGCCGCTGTGCCAGCGCGGTGGCCAGTTCCACCGATGGCCCGCGTGGTGCATCGGCGTCGCCCTGGGCCAGCACCGGGTTGCCGAGGTTGATGGCAACACGCAGGTAGCCGAGCGGGGCCAACGCATGACGGTGATCGGCCAGGGACATGGTGGACTCCGGTACGGCGGGGCGTTCCAGCATGCCAGCTGTGGCCGTATCGTGTGGTGTGCAGAGCTGCGATCCTGTGTTTCATCCGCCTGCACGCCCAGCCTGATCACCATGAATCCCATCCTGCACGTTGAAGTTCCCGTTGCCGACCTGGACCGTGCCATGGCGTTCTACCGGCAATGGCTGCAGGTGGACATCGCTACGCCGATCAACGTGCATGACTGCCGGATGGCGTACCTGCCGTTCAACGATAGGGGCGCGGGCGCGAGCATGGCGCTGGTGCACGGTGCTGACTACCGGCCGTCGGAGCAGGGCCCGCGCATCTATCTGGGCGTGGACGATCTGGATGACAGCCTGCAGCGTGCCCTGCAGGCCGGCGCTGTGCTGTGCTTTGGCCCGGACGTGGCAGGTGACTGGCGGGTGGCCGAGATCCGCGACAGCGAGGGCAACCGGATCGCCTTGCAGGCGCTCGTCACACCATAGCCCTGAGGTCAGCGGTCTTACATCGCCTGGCTCTACACGGACGTGGCCCGTGACCGCTGCAGCCAGTCGGCGATGGCCGGATCCAATCGCTGATCGTCTGGAAGGCGCATGCCGAAGCCGTGCTGCAGCACCTCGCGCACGTCCTGCACATCGCGCAGCGGGCGCTTGACCGGTGCCTGCCCCGGGCGATATTCGGTGTAGTTGCCGCTGCCGATGGTGCGCCGCCAATCCGGCCCGGTCAGTGATGCACGCAGTTGGCCGGGGAAGCTCGACTGCGGATGCGTACACACGTACCAGTTGCCCACCTCGTTATCGATCGGCGCCGGTGGCTGCAGGTCGAAGCGGTACAGCGGCCGCCAGTCATCCGCCGCTTCGGCGGCGAGCATGAAGTCACCGTCGTCCAGCTGCTGCACGCGATAACGCTCATGCGGCGTGTCCTGTGCTGCGGTCTCATGCAGGCGCAGTGGCACGGTCGGGGTCAGGCTGCCGAAGCCGGTGTCGACCAGCCAGTCCTCTTCCTGCAGATGCACGCGCAGCAGCAGGTGCGTGCGCGCGGTCAGCTCGCCATCGGCAGCCGACAGCAGCACCCGCGCGCTCAGCGGCTGCGCATCGAAGCCCAGGGCCTGCAGCAGGGCCAGGAATGCACCATTGAGCTCGAAGCAGTACCCACCGCGCTGCGCGTACAGCAGCTTGTGCTGGACGCTGTCCAGGTCAATGGCGACCGCGTCGCGCAGCAGGCTGGTCAGGGTCTCGAACGGCAGCAGGGCGTTGTGGCGCTGCTGCAGCAGGGTCAGCCCGGCCAGGGTGAGCGGTGGCGGGGCATCCAGCTGCAGGCGCTGCAGATAGCGGGGGACGTCAACGGACATGGCAGGCACCACGGGCGGGGGGCTCCACTGTGCTACCGCAACCGGGGTTGAGGTCAAGCGTGCCGCGCCAGTGTCATCCCCCGGTCGCCTGCGGCCGGTACAACAGCGACGACTGGCCACTGCGCGCGGCAGGAATCGGCCCGGCGCTAAAGTTCCGCCAGAACCGGTCGATACAGGTGCGTCCTTCCGCCTGGAGTCTGTCATGTCGGCCGTCGTTCCCCACCTTCGGTCCCTGCGTAGCCGCGTTGTCGGGTTGCGCTCCCGTTTCCCTGGCCTGCTGCGCTGGTTGCAGCCCCATCGGCTCAGCGTCGCCGACAAGCTCAAGGCGACCCTGCTGGTCTGCAGCCTGGGGCTGGTGGCCATCGCCGCTGTCCACGCCTGGACCAGCCACGCAAGTACGCAGGCGGCGCGTGACCAGGCCAGCTACCAGCACGGCAGTGACCGCGTTGCTTCGCTGGCAGCACGGGTGGCCGAGGCCCGACGCCTGCAGACCCAGTATGCGCGCAGTTTCGATGATGCGGACCGCAGCCAGTTGCTGGCCACGCAGCAGATGTTGAAGCAGGACCTGCAGGCCTTGCGTGGCATGCCGATGGATGCAGGCCGGCGCAAGGTGCTGCAGGCGATGGCCGAGGCGGTCGATGCCTTCTCACAGGGCATCGCCGCATTGTTCGAGCGGGTGGATGAGATGGGCCGCGGCGACGCCGGCCTGGCCGCGCAGCTGCAGCAGGCGGCCGACGCACTGCAGGCGCAGGTGGATGCGCTGGAGCGCCCAGCGCTGTCCCTGCATGTGCAGCGGATGCGACGCCAGGAAGCGTTGCTGCTGCTCGACGGCGATTCCACCCACGCCGATCGTGCCAGCGAAGAGAAGCTGCCCTTCGATCTGGCATTGGCCGGCTTGCCAGCCGAGGTGCAGGAGCACGTGCGCAACGGCATGGAGGCCTACCAGGCCGCGTTGCTGGGCTATACCGCCGCCCGCGTCGGCCTGGACGTGGAGGCGCAGTCGCTGCTCGAGACCGCGGCAGCCGTGGGCCCGGCATTGGCCGCGTTCCAGAAGGCCCAGGTTGCGGCACTGGAACAGGCGCAACTGCGCCAGCGATCGGGCGCAAGGATGGCCAGCGTGCTGTTCGTGGCTACCCTGCTGCTGGTGGCCGGTGTGCTGATCACCAGCCTGGTGCTGGTGGTGCGCGCGGTGCGTCGGCCGATCCAGGACACCCTGCGCTTTGCAGGCGATATCGCGGATGATCGGCTCGACACCACGCTGCGCGTGCACAACGCCAATGATGAGATCGGCCAGCTCGCGCAGCGTCTGATCGACATGCAGCAACGCCTGCGTGCGCGGACCGAGACCGAACGCGCGGTGGCGCGCGGCAACACGCGCGTGCGGCAGGCGCTGGACAGCGCCCAGACCGGCCTGATGGTGGTTGATGCGGAAGGGCAGGTGGCCTATGCCAACCCCGCGCTGTTGCAGCTGCTGGATCTTTCCGCAGAGACGTTGCTTGGCAGCGACGCGGTCCGCCTGCATCCGGCGCTGGCGGGACTGATCGGTGTCCGTCGGCGCGAAGAGCGTGAGCTCGGCCACGCCGGTACCCGCTACCAGTTGATCGCCAACGCCATCGTCGAGGACGACCACTTCCTTGGTGTCGCGGTGGAATGGCGCAGCCGCGCGCTGGAAACGCTGCTGGAAACCGAAGTGGCGGCACTGGTCGATGCGGCGGCGCATGGCGAGCTGCAGGGGCGCATCGCGCTGGACGGCAAACAGGGGTTCGTGCGCACGCTGTCGACCAGCATCAATCGCCTGCTGTCCACTTTCGAGACCAATCTGGGCGACCTGCAGGCGCTGCTGGCCGCGCTGGCACGCGGCGACCTGAGCGTGCGCATGGAAGGCGATCTGCAGGGCGTGTTCGCGCGCATGCGGGATGATGCCAACGCCACCGTCGCGCAGCTGGGCCACATCGTCACCCGTATCCAGCAGGCCACGGTACGCCTGGATGCAGGTGTCGGCGAGATCGTTGCCGGCCATCACGATCTTTCCCAGCGCACCGAGCAGCAGGCGGCCAATCTGGAGGAAACTGCGGCATCCATGCATGAACTGACCGGCACCGTCGGCCACAATGCCGACGCGACGGAGCGAGCCGATGGACTGGTGCGTGATGCGGCCAAGGTTGCCGAGCGCGGCGGCACTGCGGTCGGCCAGGTGGTGGCGACCATGCAGGGCATCAGTGCGGCGTCGCGGCGCATCGGCGACATCATCCAGCTGATCGATGGCATCGCGTTCCAGACCAATATCCTGGCCCTCAACGCGGCCGTGGAGGCCGCGCGTGCAGGCGAGCAGGGCCGCAGCTTCGCGGTGGTGGCGGCCGAAGTGCGCCTGCTGGCCCAGCGCAGTGCGGATGCGGCCAAGCAGATCAAGGGGCTGATCGAGGATTCGATGACGCGGGTTGGCCAGGGCAGTACCCAGGCCGAGCAGGCGGGTACCACGATGGACGAGATCGTCAGCAGTGTGCAGCTGTTGGCCGGGCTGCTGGCGGGCATCCGCAGTGCATCGCACGAACAGCATGCGGGCATCGCCCAGGTGAATCAGACCATCGTGCAGATGGAAGCCAGCACGCAGCGCAATGCGAGCCTGGTGGAAGAGGCCAGCGCATCCACCGCGCAGATGCAGGCCCAGGTGCAGGCCCTGGCCGAAGCGGTGGGCGCGTTCCGCCTGCAGCCCGAGCGGCGCGCGCGTGCGGCGGCGTGATGGCCTGATCGCCTTCGCCGGGCATGGCCCGGTGCTAGCGTAGAAACCCATGACGGGTAGCGCCGGGCCATGCCCGGCGAACGGACTCAATACACGTCGCGCCGATAACGACCGTTCTCAAGCAGGGTTTCCACCGCGTCATCGCCCAGTGCCTCGCGCAGCACCTGGTCCACGCCTTCGGCCATGCCGTGCAGCGATCCACACACATGGATCACTGCACCGCGTGCCAGCCACGCGTGCAGTTCATCCACCGCAGCACGCAGGCGGTGCTGCACGTAGCTGCCATCGTCGACATCACGCGAGTACGCCTGATCCAACCGCAGCAGGTGCGCGTCAGCCTGCCATCGGATGATTTCCTCGGCAAACAGGAAGTCGTGCGCGCGCTGACGCTCGCCAAACAGCAGCCAATGACCATGCTCACCGTGATGCGCCGCTTCGCGCAGCAGGCTACGCAGGCCGGCGATGCCCGTGCCGTTGCCGATCAGCACCATTGGTGCACCTGGTTGCCGATGGAAGCCAGGGTTGTGATGCACGCGGGCCGCAACCGCACCTTCCAATGGCGCATGCAGCGCCAACCAGCCCGAGCCCAGGCCGGCGCGGCCGGCTGCGTCGTGAACCAGCCGCACCACCAGTTCCACCTCGCCATCGGTGGCGCATGAGGCGATGGAGTATTCACGCCCGGGCAGTGTTGGCAGGCCTGACAACCACAGGCCTGCATCCTGTACTCGCACTGCACTGCCGGCATGGGGCAGCACGCGTTCGCTGGCCAGTTCCAACATCGTTTTCGCAGCACCGTCGATCAGTACCGTCTGCAGGGGATCCAGGCCATGCGCCTGCAGCACCGCGCGCACATGCAGCGCGTCGTGGCGTGGCGCGATATGCAGGATGTCGCCAGCCCGCCAATCGACATCGGCCGGCGGTGCCAGGCGGATCTTCCAGATCTGGCCACCGACGCTGCCGGGGTTGAGCAGGGTGCGGCCGAGCAGGCGCCAGTCGTGCATCACCGTGGCCGCTGGCAGCACGCTGTCATCGGTGTCGATGCCGGTCAGCCCGGTCAGCTGCAGCTGCCACTGGCGCAGCGCCGTCACCGAAGCTGCATCGACATCGATTCGCGCGAACAACGGCTGTGCACCCGCGCGGGTCAGCCAGTCGTCCATCTGCATGCCGAATCCGCAGAACCGTTCGTACTGGTGGTCACCCAGCGCGAGCATGCCGTAGCGGAGGCGGGAAAGGTCCGGCACCTGTGCCAGCAGTTGGCGCGCGCTGCGCCGTGCGTTGTCCGGTGGCTCGCCATCACCGAAGGTGCTGAGCACGAACAGCGCCTGTGTGGTGGCCTGCAGCCGCGTGGCAGTCACGCGCGCAAGCGGCAGTACCTGTACCCCGTGGCCGGCCGCCTGCAGCTGTGCCGCCGCTCGCCAGGCCAACTGTTCGGCCAGGCCGCTCTGGCTGGCATGCACCACCAGCCACGGTGAGCCCCCGGCGTGGAGTACCGCTGCCGGAACGGTCTGCCGCAGCGCGCGCGCTGCGCGCTGGCCGCGGCGGCGGTCCAGGTACAACAGCCAGCCGGTAATGAAGAACAGGCACATGCCCAGGCTGCTGAGCATCACCACGATGCGTCCTGGCATGCCGAAGAAGCTGCCCGAGTGCAGGGCGAACATGCTGGTGGTGAGCTGGCCGCCGGCACCCTGGCGTGCGTACGGGCGCGCGTCGAGAACCGCGCCGGTGGCCGGGTCGAGCTGCAGCAGGTCGTGCGCGCGATCGTGGTGGCCACCGCGTTGAGCGGGGTCAGCCGACATCACCCTCACGTTGAGCGCTTGACCGGGCTTCTCCGGCAGGCGCAGGTCGATGTAGCCCTGGCGCACACCGGGCAGCGCATACAGCGTGGCCTCGACATTGTGCAGATCCAGGGGAAGATCCGTGGCGGGTTTGTGCTTGGCGGGGGGCGCGACACCCAGCAGCTGGGTCAGCCCGTTGCGGTACCAGTCGAACGACCACCACAAACCGGTGAGCGCGCTCATCAGGTAGATCAGAAGTACCCAGGTGCCGATCACCGAATGCAGGCTCCACAGGAAGCCGCGGCCCGTGCGCGCCCACTCCACCGCCAACCAGCTGCGCAAGTGCCACCAGCGACGCGGCCAGCGCAGGTACAACCCGGACAGGGTGAAGAACAGCAGCGCGATCGCACAGCTGCCGGTGATCCACGAGCCGCGCTCGCCGGCAACCATATGGCGGTGCAGGTCCTCGACGAAATCGAAGAAAGCCTGCCCGCGCAGCGCACTGAAGCGCTCGCCGCTGTAGGGGTCGAAATACACCCAGTGGTCCTTGCCACCGGCAAAGCGCGCGACAGACGGTCGCTGGCCGCTGGCATCCACCCGCAGCCGCTGCAGCGGCCGCTCGCTGCCCGCCTGCAGCAACGGCACCAGTTCACTCAAGGCGAGCGGTTGCTGGTTGTCGGCATGGTGTTCGGCGATGGCGGCGAAGCCAGGATTTGCTGCGCGCAGCAGCTCATCCTCGAACGACAGGACGGCGCCGCTCAGGCCCATCACGGCCAGGATGGCACCCGCGCTGATGCCCAGCAGCCAGTGCAGTTGGAACAGGATGTTCTTGAACATCGGGATCGAGGGCCGTCGAGGCTGCCGCCCGCATCCTGCGCAACAGCAAATGAGAATTAATCTCGTAATTCTCCGGGTCCCGGGCCGCTGCGGTCAAGGAGGGGTTGCCGGCAGGGCTGCGCCCTGCACCTGCAGAGGCCGGGGCCACTGCAACAGCAACAGCAACAGCAACAGCAACAGCAACAGCCGAAGCTGGTTTCCTGAGGGTAGGCGGGGTGGGGCCGGTTGCGGGGGACGCCGTGAACCCATCCATGGGGGCTTGGCCGCGGCATCCATGCCGCGGACACCCCCGCAACCGGACCCATCCCGCCTTCGACAGATTTCCGCGATCTGTCGGAATGGCATGGCCTGGTCTTGGTGGGTGTCGACCTTGGTCGACACCGGAATGGCATGGGGTCAGATCCGTTTTCCGTAGGAAAACGGATCTGACCCCAGAGTGATGTCGATATCTGACAGAGATTCATCCACGCATGGCGTGGATCTACTGGCTACCGGGAAACTGTCGAAGGCGGGGCGGTGTCGGATTGCGGGGTGTCCGCGGCATGGATGCCGCGGCCAAGCCCCCAGGGATGGGTTTACGGCGTCCCCGCAATCCGACACCGCCCCGCCATCCCACGGAATGCCCGCTGTTGCTGTTGCTGTTGCTTCGGCCTCTGCAGGTGCAGGGCGCAGCCCTGCCGACCTTACTTCGCCCAGCCTTCGATCTCGCCGTGCGCGAACGGGCCGAGCTTGGCCTTCACCATCCGTCCCTGCGCATCGAACAGCACGCTGTAGGGCAGCAGCCCCTGCGCATTACCCAACTGCACGCTGGCATCGCGTGGGCCCGGGGTATCCAGCACGATGGGATAGTTCACCGGTACCCGCTGCAGGAAATCGCGCACGCCGTCCGGCGTATCCAGCGCCAGGCCCAGCACCTGTACGCCGCGCGCGCCCTGACCCTCGGCAAAGCGGGCCAGCTCGGGCATTTCTTCCACGCACGGGCCGCACCAGCTGGCCCACACATTGACCAGCAATGGCCGGCCCTTGAACCGTTCGCGGATATCCTGCGCGTGACCTTCAGCATCGGGCAGGACCAGCGCCGGCAGCGGATCACCGGGGCGCAGCATCGGCAGCGCTGGCGGTAACGCGGCAACAGGCGCTGGGGTTTGCGCCGCTGGCGCCGGCGCCAGCCGATTGCCGGCCCACAGGCCAAGCCCGGCAGCCAGCACCGCTGTCCACAGCAGTGCTGGCCGTTGCCACTTCATCGTGCGGTGCGCAGCAGCGCTTCTTCCACCAGCGCCTGGGTCAGCAGGGTGGGCAGCACCGTCGGCGGCGCGCCCGGGCCGTACACCACGTACAGCGGCACGCCCACGGCCTTGTGCTCATCCAGGAAGGCGGTGATCTGCGGGTCCACATTGGTGTAGTCGCCGCGCATGTACACCGCGTTGGTGCGCTTGAGCAGTTCCTTGAACTCCGGCCGCGACAGCACCGCGCGTTCGTTGGCCTTGCAGCTCACGCACCAGTCGGCGGTCATGTTGACGAACACCACGCGGTTGTCGGCGCGCAGGCGGTCCAGCATCTGCGGCGAATACTCCACCACGTTCTCGCTGCTCGCCTGAGCGGCGCGTGCCGGCGGTGCCAGCTGGGTCACGCCCCACACCGGCACCAGCGCCGCGATCACCAACAGCACGCCCAGCAGCCCGGCCGCGCGCTGGCTGCGCCAGCGGCTGCGCTCGAACAGCCACAGGCCACCGGTGAGCAGCAGCAGGCCACCCAGCGCCAGCGCCATGCCGTCCACACCGCGCTGCTTGCCCAGCACCCACAGCAGCCACAACGCAGCGGCGTACATCGGGAAGGCCAGCACGTGCTTCAGGGTTTCCATCCACTGGCCCGGCTTGGGCAGGCGACGGGCCAGCGCCGGCACGAAGCCGATCAGCAGGAACGGCAGGGCCAGGCCCAGGCCGAGGAACAGGAACACCAGCATCGCCGCCACCGGCGGCGCAACGAAGGCATAGGCCACCGCAGGGCCGAAGAACGGACCCACGCAGGCACTGCCGACCACGCAGGCCAGCACGCCGGTGAAGAAGTCGCCGGCCGGGCCACTGCGTCGCGCCAGCGACTGGCCGAAGTTGCCGATGCCGCCGCCCATGGTGAACACGCCCGACAGGCTAAGGCCCACTGCGAACATGATGTAGGCCAGCGCCGCGACCACCCCGGGGTGCTGCAGCTGGAAACCGATGCCGACCGCGTTGCCGAGCATGCGCAGGCCGACCATCAGCGCGCCGATCACCGCGAAGGCAACCAGCACGCCCAGCGTGTACCACATGGCATGGCTGCGGGCGCGCTCGGGGCTTTCGCCGCTCTGCGCCAGGCTCAGCACCTTCAACGAGAGGATCGGCAGCACGCAGGGCATCAGGTTCAGCACCAGGCCTCCGCCCAGCGCCAGCAGCAGTACCCACAGCAGCGAGCTGTCGGTTTTCGGTACGCGGCTGGGGGCCTTGGTACGCAATGCATTGTCCTGCTGCGCGTCGGCAGCGAATGCATCGCGCGCGCCGCTGCTGGCGTCGGCAGCACCGGTGTTGGCCGGTGCGTCGTTGGGCACGGTCGGCAGCAGGCGCAGCGGCGTGCCGTTGGCACCCTCGCGGGTGCTGGCAGCGGCCGAAGCCGGCAGCGAGCGGATCACTTCGTCGCGTGCGGCAGGTGCATCACTGGTGGAGTTGGCCTTGCCGGCGGGGATCGACAACTTCACCCGGCGGGTCATCGGCGGGTAGCAGATGCCATCGGTCTGGCAGCCCTGGAAGGTCACCACCAGCGTGCTGTCGACGGCCTCGGCGCGGCTGCGGCGCAGCGGCACCGGCACTTCCACCTGGTTGAAATAGACCGCCACATCACCGAAGTGCTCGTCGCGGTGCGACTGCGCCTGCGGCCAACGCGGCTTGTCGGCCAGTACCCCGGTGCTGCCTTCCAGCTTCAGCGAGGTGCGATCGCGATAGAGGTAATAGCCCGGTGCCGGGCTGAAGCGCAGCAGCAGCGTGTTGCCATCGCTGGCGATGGCATCGAAGCCGAACGCCTGTTCCGACGGCAGCGGCAGTGCCTGGCTGTTGCTGGTGCCCGGCAGACGCAGGCCACCGCTGCTGCCGGCGCCGGCCAGCGGGTTGTTGAACGCACTGGCGCCGGTGGCACGCGCGGTTGGCAGCGCAGCAGCCGCACCGCCTGCGCCGGGCAGGGTCACCTGCACCACGCGCTTCTGCGGCGGGTAGCAGACACCGGCATCGGCGCAGCCCTGGTAACGCACTTCCAGGCTGATGGTGCCGGCGGCATCGGTGGGCGCGCCGGGCAGTGTGGCCTGCAGGCGCTCGCGGTAGGTCTCCACCTCACCGAAGAAATCGTCGTGGTGCTTCTTGCCTGCGGGCATCTGCAGCGCAGCGGCATTGAAAGCCGGATCGGCCTTCACCGTGGTGCGGTGGCGATACAGGTAATAGCCGGGGGCGATCTTGAACTGCAGTTGGATCTGGCCACGTTCGGGCGCGCTGGCGGTCAGCGCGAACGCCTGGTCCACCGGCAGCAGATCTTTTTCATCCAGCGCGAAGGCCGGCAATGAAAGCCACAACAGGGCGCACACGGCGGCGCCACGCGCAAACAGAGTCTTCAATCAGTGTCCTCCCGGGTCTGTGCCCGGATCCAGTCCAGATACGCCGGCAGGCCGGCCCGGGTTTCGACCGCGATGCACTCCGGGAGTTCATACGGATGCAGTTCGACGATCCGGGCGATGGCTTCATCGACACGGCTTGTGGTGGTCTTCACCAGCAGCTGCAGTTCGGCGTCGGTGGTGACCTCGCCCTGCCAGCGGTACGTCGACTGTGCGCCGTCCAGGCGGGTGACGCAGGCAGCCAGGTGCTCGGCGACCAGCGCGTGCGCGATGCGCTCGGCACTGGCCCGGTCCGGGCAGGTGGTCAACAGCAGCAGGACGGGATCGACGGTCGGCATGACCGTCGAGTATAGGGCCGTCGCCGGGGCAGGGCCCGGCGACGGCAGTGGACCGCAGCGTTGCGCGGTCAGTTGGCCAGCTGGCAGGTGGCCGGCTTGGCCGAGGTGAACAGGGCCGGGGTGGCCCACTCGGGGTGGTCGATGAACGGGTTGCGGTTGCCCTGGAAGCTGTAGATCACGTCATTGCGGGCACGTTCTGCAGCGCTCGGCGGATCAGCAAGATGCCAGTCGATCAGGGTCGACAGCAGGCCCATGTAGGCCGGCGAGCTGCTGGTCTTGACGATCTTGCTGCGGTCGTCGGTCAGTTCCAGGTCCGGTTCGGACTGGCCGGTGGCTGCATCCTTGCCCCCTTCATAGCGGATGGCCATGTACATCACCGCGCGCGCCATGTCGCCCTTGCGCGCACCCCACACTTCGAAGGTGCCAGCGTTGCCATCCGGCGTGCGTACCCAGTTCGAATTGCCCGGGTAGCCGCCGCTGCCGCCGCCCTGGCCGTTGTTGGCTTCGGTGGCACGCTCGCCGCAGTTGGCGTCGCACTTGCCGAACGGCTTGTTGCCGCGGTCGGCGTTCCACTGCGCGTCGGTCAGGTACAGCATGTGGGTGTCGGTGTAGGGCGCGTACGGCAGGCCCTTGTCGCCGGTGGTGCTGGCAAAGCCAAGCGAATTGGGCCAGGTGTGCTCGCGGTTGTACTTCAGGCCACTGCCACTGCCGGCACGGTCGGTCACCTTGGTGTAGCTGCGGTTGCGGTAGGCATCGAGGATCTTGCCGGCGTTGTTCGGATCTTCGTCGGCGATCTCCAGGATGGTCCAGGTGCTGGTGCCCGAGCCGCTGTACGGATACGCGGTGTGGCCCTTGATGGTGGCGTGCAGCGAGCAGCGCAGCTGGCTGGGGCTGCTGGTGTTGACCTTCGAGTAATAGCCCGCCGGCCCGCCGGGATTGCCCGGGTCCGGGTTGCCGGTGGTGGTGGCCACGGTGAAGGCAATGCGGCTGTCGGTCGCGGGGCGCGCACCCTGCGCGTCGGTGATGCGTGCGGCACGGATGTCGAAGCGGCAGGCCTCACCGGCGACCAGCGCGGTGTTGGTCGACAGCTTCACGCTCCTGCCGCTGGCCGGCCAGGTCAGCGGTACGCTGCCGGAGGTGCCGCAGGTCAGTGCGAAGGCGCCGCTGGCGAGGTTGACCGTCTCGCTGAACACCACTTCCAGGTCGGCGGCGGCAGGGAAGGTGCTGCTGCCCTGTGCCGGCGTGGTGGTGGACACCGACGGCGGCGTGTTCGGGCCTGGGGTGCCACCGCCGCTGAACGTCTGGTTGTTGTTGCAGCTGCCGAAGGTCTGCTTGGCCGATTCGGCCCAGGTGAAGTGCGCGTACTGGCTGCCGCTGCCGGTCAGCTGCAGCGAGGTGCCCGCCGCGGTGCTGTTGGTTTCGGCAACCGGAATGTTCTGGCTGGTCATGCCGGCGGCGGGGCCACCGGAGGCGGTGATCGCGCCCTCGTAGCTGAGGAACTGGACCACCTTGCCGCTGGCGTCGACCAGGGCGATGCCGTCGTTGGGGCCGTTCTGCAGGCCGTTGGTGGGGTAGGTGACCACGGCCAGGCTGGCGCTGCCGCAGCTGGCGGAGGTTCCCGCCGGTACCGCGTTGTTGGCGTAGACCGTGGCGGCCGACGGATTGCTGCCGTTGTAGAGGTACAGGCGGTAGCCGGACAGGTCCTCGCCGGCGGTGGCGACCACCTCGATGGCTTCGCCGACGTCACCGGCAGCGGTGCTGTCGTCGTAGTGCAGTTCGTTGATGAAGACCTCGGCCTGGGCCGGCGCGGCAGCCAGTGCCAGCAGGCAGGCGGCGGCGAGCGGGGACAGCAATCGCATCGACTACTCCTTGTGATTGGGAATGCCGGGCCACCCTAAAGCCGATCTGGTGACACTTTGTCGTAAATGAACGCCAGATATCTGACAGTGAGACGGCGGTCACCAAATGCCCGCGATTTCCCCCTTGGCTTGCCGCGTCGCATCCCTATAAAGGCGTCCGCGCAGGAATGGAGCGCCGCCGGGTCTCCGCAGAAAAATTTCGGCGGCGGGCCTTGAAAGGCCTCCGGAGGTCTCCATCTCTGTCGTGCTCCCGACCTGTCGGGCTTTTTCACGCGCGTTGCTGGCAGTCGCCTGGTGCGAGTGCTAACATCGCCGGACTTTTTCAGACCAATCAATAACTTAAGAGGTCCCACATGAGCATCAAGCCGCTGCACGACCGCGTTGTGGTCAAGCCGATCGAAGCCGACGAAGTTTCCGCCGGTGGCATCCTGATCCCGGACTCCGCCAAGGAAAAGTCCACCAAGGGTGAAGTCGTGGCCGTGGGCCCGGGCAAGCCGCTGGACAACGGCAACGTGCGCGCTCCGTCGCTGAAGGTCGGTGACAAGGTCATCTACGGCCAGTACGCCGGCAGCTCGTACAAGAGCGAAGGCGTCGAGTACAAGGTCCTGCGCGAAGACGACGTGCTCGCCGTCATCGGCTGAGCGTCGGCGCGACCTGCTTCATCCCCTGATTCCAACACCCAGCCGCCGGGCATGGCCCGGCGCTACCAATGAGGTAAACGCAATGGCTGCCAAGGATATTCGTTTCGGTGAAGACGCCCGTTCGCGCATGGTGCGCGGCGTCAACGTTCTCGCCAATGCCGTCAAGGCCACCCTGGGCCCGAAGGGCCGCAACGTCGTGCTCGAGAAGAGCTTCGGCGCCCCGACCATCACCAAGGACGGCGTGTCCGTCGCCAAGGAAATCGAACTGGCTGACAAGTTCGAGAACATGGGCGCGCAGATGGTGAAGGAAGTCGCCTCGCGTACCAACGACGACGCCGGCGACGGCACCACCACCGCCACCGTGCTGGCCCAGGCCCTGATCCGCGAAGGCGCCAAAGCCGTTGCTGCCGGCATGAACCCGATGGACCTCAAGCGCGGTATCGACAAGGCCGTCGTGGCTGCCGTCGCCGAGCTGAAGAACATCTCCAAGCCGACCGCTGACGACAAGGCCATTGCCCAGGTCGGCACGATCTCGGCCAACTCGGACGAGTCGATCGGCCAGATCATCGCCAACGCGATGAAGGAAGTCGGCAAGGAAGGCGTGATCACCGTTGAAGAAGGCTCGGGCCTGGACAACGAGCTGGACGTGGTCAAGGGCATGCAGTTCGACCGCGGCTACCTGTCCCCGTACTTCATCAACAACCAGCAGTCGCAGACCGCTGACCTGGATGACCCGTACATCCTGCTGCACGACAAGAAGATCTCCAACGTCCGTGACCTGCTGCCGGTGCTGGAAGGCGTCGCCAAGGCCGGCAAGCCGCTGCTGATCGTTGCCGAGGAAGTCGAAGGCGAAGCGCTGGCGACCCTGGTGGTCAACACCATCCGCGGCATCGTCAAGGTCGTGGCCGTCAAGGCGCCGGGCTTCGGCGACCGTCGCAAGGCTATGCTGGAAGACATGGCCGTGCTGACCGGCGGCACCGTGATCTCCGAGGAAGTCGGCCTGTCGCTGGAAAAGGCCACCATCAAGGACCTGGGCCGCGCCAAGAAGGTGCAGGTTTCCAAGGAAAACACCACCATCATCGATGGCGTGGGTGACAAGGCTGCGGTCGATTCGCGCGTTGCGCAGATCAAGACCCAGATCGAAGACACCTCCTCGGACTACGACCGCGAGAAGCTGCAGGAGCGCGTGGCCAAGCTGGCCGGTGGCGTTGCAGTGATCAAGGTCGGCGCTTCGACCGAAATCGAAATGAAGGAAAAGAAGGATCGCGTCGACGACGCCCTGCACGCTACCCGTGCAGCCGTTGAAGAAGGCGTGGTTCCGGGCGGCGGCGTTGCCCTGGTCCGTGCGGTCTCCGCGCTGGCTGGCCTGAAGGGTGCCAACGAAGACCAGAACCACGGCATCCAGATCGCCCTGCGCGCGATGGAAGCCCCGCTGCGCGAAATCGTCGCCAACGCCGGCGAAGAGCCGTCGGTCATCGTCAACAAGGTCAAGGAAGGCACCGGCAGCTTCGGCTACAACGCCGCCACCGGCGAGTTCGGTGACATGCTGCAGTTCGGCATCCTGGACCCGACCAAGGTGACCCGTTCGGCGCTGCAGAACGCAGCCTCGATCGCTGGCCTGATGATCACCACCGAAGCCATGGTTGCCGACGCTCCGAAGAAGGACGAGCCGGCCATGGGCGGCGCTGGTGGCATGGGCGGCATGGGTGGCATGGGCGGCATGGACTTCTAAGTCCCGCTGCACCGGCAGCGGCCGACCCAGGTCGGCACGCTTCCCTGCTGCAATGAAAAACCCCGCCGCAAGGCGGGGTTTTTTGTGGGCGATGATCGGTGTTCGCTGCGCAACTACCGGGCAGCTGCCGGAGTGTCCTGCAGCTGCGGCTTTTCACTGCGACGCAGGCAGATCCACTCGGCGCCGCTGCCGATCTGCACGCGGGTATCTGTCATGGCATCAGCGCCCAGAATCAACGCGGGGCGTTCTTTCAGTCCCAGCGAGGCAAACACCGGCAGTTCACTGATGCGCACTTCCTGCGTCGGGTGTTCCCAGCTGCCCATGCGCAGTCCCGGCAAGGGCGCCAGCCAGGTTTCCACCACCCGTTCGCCGAGGCCCTGCGTACCTTTGGCGCGGACCGTCACTCGCGCGTCGCTGCCGTCGGTGCGAAAACCGAGTGCTGCAGCGGCGGCTGCATTGAGCACCGTCTGTGCCGCGCCGGTGTCGACAACCGCAATGACCTCGACGTCGGTACCGGGCACCTGCATCTGCACGAAGCCGAAGCGCTGCATGCTGGCATCGCGCACGGGCAGGGCATTGCGCAGGCATGCGTCATCGTGCACCAGCGATCCGGCCGGCTGCAGCAGCACCTGCTGCGCGGCGATGTCATAGGTGGTGTCGAAGCGGCTGGTGACATCGTTGCCGAGAATGCCGTCGATGCGGCGGCCAGTCCTGCCGGCAAGCCTGCTCAGATCGGTCTGCAGCATCGCAGCGTCAAAGGCGAAGGTGCCCAGGTGCCAGCTCGCGTTACGGGTGCGCCGCAGTACCGTGCTGCGGTCGGTAGCGCCTTCCACGCGTGTCTCGGCACTGGCCGCATCTTCCAGCCCACGGCGGCGGGCTGTCGCCTCATCCACTATGGTGGCGCCAGCGGCGCTGTCGATGACGAAGTGTAGCGGTTCGACGCTGTCGCCCAACTGCACCGCCACGGCGGGGTGCCCGCCCTGCATCCACATTGGCAGTACATGGGTTTGCGGGGCAGCCGGGGCGGCCATCAGCGGTGGCGTGGTCATGCAGGCAAGCGCCAGCAGGGTACGGATTCGCATCGTGCAGGTCTCCATTGGGGAGGCCATTGCAGCCCACCCGCGTATCCGGCAGATGTCCGCTCCGGCTTCGGCAGATACAGTCCTGATACAAACGCGCGCCATAATCGCCGCATGACTGCAGCAACCGACATCGTGGTGGTCGACGATGACCTCAGCATCCGCGAAGCGATTGCCGATTGCCTGCGCGCGCATGGCTACCACGTACGGGTGGCGGCGCACGCGGCCGCACTGGACGAACTGCTTGCCCAGCGGGGCACCGACCTGATCGTGCTGGACTGGATGATGCCAGGCGAAGATGGACTGTCGGTATGCCGTCGCCTGCAATCGAGTGGCACCCCCATCCTGATGCTCAGTGCGATGGCAAGCACGCCCGACCGCGTGATCGGCCTGGAAGTGGGTGCCGATGACTACCTGGCCAAGCCCTTTGACCCGCGTGAACTGCTGGCACGGGTGCGCGCACTGCTGCGGCGGGTGCAGAAGCAGGCCGACAGCGCGCAGGCCGCGGTGCTGCACTTCGATGGCTGGCAGTTGCAGCTGGAACACCATCGCCTGCTGACGCCCGCCGGGGCCGACGTCACCCTCACCAGCGGCGAGTTCGCACTGTTGTGCGCGCTGGCCGAGCGCGCCGGTCGCGTGCTCAGCCGCGAGCAGTTGCTGCTGTTTACCCGGGGCGATGCCAGCGAGTCGTTCGACCGCGCCGTCGATCTGGGTATCAGCCGCCTGCGGCGCAAGCTTGCGCAGGTCGCGCCTGGCGGCGAAGCACTGGTGCAGACGCTGCGCGGCCAAGGTTACCGGTTCTCCGCCTCGGTCAGCCGCCGATGAAGCGTCCCTGGCGGACCGCGACCTGGGTGGCACTGCTGATCCTGGCCACCCTGCTGGTGGCGCAGTTGGTCAGCTTTGCCGTGGTCTGGGCGGTGCCCAGCCCGGCTGCACCACAGATGAGTCTGCTTGACGCCGTGCAGGTCATGGGCGGTCGTGCGGCCGCTCCGTTGGGCCTGCGTCGCTGGAGCCAGGCCAACGCGCCGGCCGGCGTGGACAACGACTGGATGAGTGCCGTGGCAGCCGCGCAGCTGCAGGTGCCGCGTGCACGGGTGCGCACGGTCTGGCGGCGCACGCCCGACCCGGCCGTTGTACAGGTGCAGGTGATCAAGCAGGGGCAGCTGCTGCAAACCGGGCCCGAGCAGCGCGCCACGGTGGAACAGGCGCTGCTGCTGCCGGGCCTGCGCTGGCCCGCCTTTGAACTGGCAGTGCAGCAGCCCGATGGGCGGTGGAGCGTCGTGGGCGCCAACCACAGCGAGCTGCTGCAGTGGCGCCGGCAGGTGCTGCTGGCCCTGCTGGCCGGCGCCGTGCTGCTGGCGCCGCCAGCCGCCTGGCTGGCGCTGCGCCTGACGCGTCCGCTGCGACGGCTGGCCGATGCAAGTGCGGATCTGTCGCTGCAGGCCAGCGCCCCCCTGCCGGTGGAAGGGCCGCACGAGGTGCAGGTGCTGGCCGCCGCAATGAACGCGGCGCGCGAACGCTTGCGCGGTCAGGCCCACGATGTGACCCGGATGCTGGCCGCCGTAGCCCACGACCTGCGCACGCCGCTGACCGGCCTGCGCCTGCGTGCCGACAGCGCGCCGCCAGCGCAGGCAGCGCGCATGGTGGCTGACATCGAACGCATGAACGCCATGATCGAGCAGGTTCTGGACTACGCGCGTGGGGAACTCGAACCTCCTGTGCTGCAGCCGCTGGATATCGTGGCGTTGCTGGACGATTGCGTGCAGTCGGCGCGCGGGCGTGGGGTGGTCATCATTGCCACATTGCCTGCCGAGCTGTCGTGGCACGCGGATGCGCTGCTGCTGAGGCGGGCGCTGGACAATCTGATCGACAACGCAGCGCGCTACGCCGGTGCAGTGGAGCTGCGTGTTGCACGGGTGGGACGGAGGCTGCATCTGGAGGTACTGGATCGCGGTCCCGGCATCGCAGCGGCAGACCGGCAGCGCCTGCTGCAGCCATTTCAGCGCAGCGAAACCTCGCGCAGTCGCGACACGGGAGGCGCCGGGCTGGGCCTGGCAGTCGCCGCCAATGCGGCGCACCGTCACGGCGGTGAACTGCAGTTGCTGGACCGTGAAGACGGCGGCCTTGTGGCGAGGCTGATCGTGGCGGCGTAACGGCGCCTGCGCTATGCGTTACATCCATTTTCATATTATGATTAGGCGGCTAATCATAGTGGATGATGCGCGTGCTGGAACTCAAACACCTTGCCCTCATCAACGAAGCAGAGCGTCGTGGCGACGCAAACCTGGCCCAGCTGCGCCTGTGTTTCCAGCTGCTTGCCTTGTCCAGTGCGATCGACCGTGACTGCGCCACGCGCCTCGCACCGCACGGCCTCAGCGAAGGCCGCTTCGTCGTGCTGTTCCTGCTGCACGGCGCCGGCGGCATCTTGCCGCCGCACGAGCTGGCCGAGCGTGCCGGCGTCACCCGCGCCACCATCAGTGGGTTGCTCGATGGCCTGCAGCGTGACGGCCTGCTGCAGCGGCACAGCGACGCCGAAGATGGCCGCCGTCTGCAGATCGTGCTGACGGCACGCGGCAGGCGCCTGGCAGATGAGTTGTTCGGCCAGCACACGCAATGGATCGGCGGACTGTTCAACGGTCTTGATTCCAGCGAACAGGCGCAGTTGTCGCTGCTGTTGGAAAAGGTCTGGCGACACACCGACGCAGGCCAGGAAACAGGCACATGAGCACCGCCATCGCCTCCGCACGCCTGCAGGCACTAAATGCGGGAAGCGCCGCCAGCACGCATTTGGCCGAGTGCCTGGCGGTGGACTTTGCTGCGTTGCTGCAGGCAGTGGCACCGACCTTGCCACCGGCCGCGATACAGCGCATTCGCGCCGCCGCGGGCAAGGGAATCACCCAGCGCATGGCCCTGGCCGCAGCGCTGCTGCGCGAGGCAGGGCAGGGCGACGTGCAGCACTGGCAGGCCCATCCCTCCGACACCGTGCGGGGGTGGGCGTGCTATCTGATCGGCGCTGACGCGCAGGCGACGCTGGCCGACAAGCTGCAGGCGATGCATCCACTGGCAGACGATCCGCACTTCGGTGTGCGCGAATGGGCGTGGCTGGCGCTGCGCAGCGATATCGTCGCCGGGCCACTGGATGCGCTCGCCCTGCTGCAACCCTGGGCGCAGCAGCCGTCGCTGCATCTGCGGCGCTTCGCCTGTGAGGCGCTGCGCCCCCGCGGCGTCTGGGCCACGCATATTGCCTTGTTCAAGCAGCAGCCCGAGCACGTGCTGCCCTTGCTGGAAGTGCTCGCCGATGATCCCGAGCGCTACGTGCAGGACTCGGTGGGCAACTGGCTCAACGACGCCGGCAAGAGCCAACCTGATTGGGTGCGCACTGTGTGCACGAGGTGGCAGTCAACCCGCGACAGCGTCGCCAACGCCTACATCCGCAAGCGTGCGCTGCGCTCGCTGTAACGCAGCACCGTTCATCCGTTTCCCGCTGATGCCGGCCGCTGGCCGGCAACCTCATGATCTTCAACGAATCCCCCTCGTCCCATCCTCTCAACGGACTGCACTCCGACACGGCCGTGGCACATGCGCGTGTCATCCATTCCGGGTAAAGATGGCGCTCGGCCGTATCCATCCGCAGGGAAGTCGAGCATGCAGAGCAAGGTCCAGGTGACGTTGTACGGAGCGCTGGGCAGCAGCCCCGCGCTGCAGGTACCCGGCCTGGAAGGGCCGGTGGTCGCCATCCAGGAAGCCACCCTGCGGCAGCTGGTGTCCGATCTGTATACGGCCAGGTCCATGCTCAACCCCGAACAGCTGGATGAGGCCCGGCAGGAACTGGACCGGGTAGTGGAGCGTTGGGTCGACATCCACGAGACGCTGTTGCTGGACGTGGAAGTGCATGGCGGCCGATAGTCCGCTGAACCGCGCCCGCAGTTGCGGATGAAACAGTTGGCACCTGCCAAAACCCTGTGTTATCAATAGATCCCATGAACGCAACCCACGCCAGCTTTTATTGGTATTACTTTCCGAAGCCCCCGGCGGAGGAAGGATTGCGCTCACCCTGAAGAAAGCTTCAGACGCATTCCCGAAAGCCGCCAGCGAACCTGGCGGCTTTTTTCATGTCGCCACGCTGCGGACCCCCAACGTTCCGTAGAGACCCCCCACCATGCCCCCGCACACCGACGACCTGCGTATCCGCACCATCGAACCGCTGACACCGCCTGCCCAGCTGCTGGCGATGCTGCCCTGCGATGACGAAGCTTCCGACACCGTCAGCGCCTCGCGCGCGGCCCTGCACCAGATCCTGCACGGCCGCGACGACCGCCTGGCCGTGGTGGTCGGGCCATGCTCGATCCACGACCCGAAAGCCGCCATCGAGTACGCACAGCGCCTGAAGCCGCTGCGCGATGCACTGGCCGGTGAACTGGAAATCGTCATGCGCGTGTACTTCGAAAAGCCGCGTACCACGGTGGGCTGGAAGGGCCTGATCAACGATCCGGACCTGGATGGCAGCTTCAGGATCGACAAGGGCCTGCGCATCGCCCGTGGCCTGCTGCGCGACATCAACAAGCTCGGCCTGCCTGCCGGTGTCGAGTTCCTCGACGTGATCTCGCCGCAGTACATCGCCGACCTGGTGGCCTGGGGCGCGATTGGTGCACGCACCACCGAAAGCCAGGTGCATCGCGAGCTTGCGTCGGGGTTGTCGTGCCCGGTCGGCTTCAAGAACGGCACGGACGGCAACGTCAAGATCGCCGCCGATGCCGTGGGCGCGGCCTCGAATCCGCATCACTTCCTGTCGGTCACCAAGCAGGGCGGCACGGCCATCGTCTCCACCACCGGTAACCCGGATTGCCATGTGATCCTGCGTGGTGGCAAGCAGCCGAACTACGATGCGGCCAGCGTGGCCGATGCCTGCCAGGCACTGGCCAAGGCCAAGCTGCCGACGCGCCTGATGATCGACGCCAGCCACGCCAACAGCCTGAAGAACCATGAGAACCAGCCGAAGGTGATCGAAGACATCGCCACCCAGCTGGAAGACGGCGAGCAGCGCATCGTCGGTGTGATGGTTGAAAGCCATCTGGTCGGTGGCCGTCAGGAGCTGGTCGAAGGCCAGCCGCTGGTCTACGGCCAGAGCATCACCGATGGCTGCATTGATTGGGACACCACCGTGACGGTGCTGGAGCGGCTCGCCGCTGCCGTCCGCGCCCGCCGCGAAGTGAAGGTGTCCGAAGCCGCCTGACGGCGGCACGTGTGTGGATGGCGGCCCGCGCCTGCGGGGGTGCGGCCGCGATCAGGGCCGGTCGGAGTTGGAGATCGGCCCGTCTGCACCGGCGATGCGCCTGGCGCTGCGTATGTACGACAGCGCCAGGTACATCGCCGGGGTGGTGCAGGCTGCTCTTTTGTAGAGTCGAGCCATGCTCGACTGCTCTTCGCCGTAATCACCGCGCTTCGCGCGCAAGTCGAGCATGGCTCGACTCTACATAGTGCGCCGTGCGCGCACTCTCGACAACGCCAGATACATCGCCGGGGTCGTGTACAACGTCAGCCACTGGCTGACCAGCAACCCGCCGACAATGGCGATGCCCAGCGGCTGCCGCAGCTCCCAGCCTTCGCCGTTGGCCAGCATCAGCGGCAACGTGCCCAGCAGTGCCGCCAGCGAGGTCATCAGGATCGGCCGCAGGCGCAATCGTGCCGCTTCCATCACCGCATCGCGCGCACTCAGCCCGCGACGTTCGCCGGCCAGCGCGAAGTCGACCAGCAGGATGGTGTTCTTCATCACCACACCCACCAGCAGGAACAGCCCCAGCAACGCGATCAGGTTCAGTTCGTTGCCGAACAGCCACAGCGCCAGCAGCGCGCCGATACCGGCCGACGGCAGCGTGGACAGGATCACCAAGGGCTGCAGGAAGCTCTCGTAGAGGATGCCCAGCACCAGGTACACCGCCAGGGTGGCACCCAGCACCAGCCACAACTGGCGCGACCGCAGCTGCTCCAGGCCGCCGGCCTCGCCGGACAGCTTGGCCTGCACCGAGCGCGGCAGCATCAGTTTGGCCATCGCCGCATCAATGGCCTGCGTGGCCTGCTCCAGGCCCACGCCCGGCGCCAGCGCGAACTCGATCCAGATCGAGGCGAACTGCTCGCTGTGGTACACGCGGTCCGGCGCCATGCCGTAGCGCCAGCTGGCGATGCTCGACAGCGGAATGCGCTGGCCGCCGCCATCGATCACCTGCAGGCGCGCCAGCGTACCCGGGTCCTGGGTGTGCTTCGGGTCCAGCTCCATCACCACCCGGTACTGGTTGAGGCTGTCGTACAACGTGGCGACCTGGCGCTGGCTGAAGGAATTGTTGAGCATGTTGGCAACGATGCGCAGGTCCACGCCGTGGCGCGCGGCGGCCTCGCGGTCGATGTCCAGCATCACCTGGCGCATGCCGGCCTCGCCCTGCGCTTCCACGTCCACCAGTTCCGGCAGGCCACGCAGCGCAGCAGCGACCTTCGGTGCCCATTGGCGCAATGGCGCGGTATCGGCCGACAGCAATTGGAATTCGTACTTGCCGCTGCTGCCGGCGCCTTCCAGGCGGATGTCCTGGTCCACCCACAGATAGAGGTTGCCCCCAGGCAACTTGGGCAGGCGCGCACGCAGGCGGTCGATCACCTGCTGGCTGGAGACGCCGCGTTCGGCCAGCGGCTTCATCTTGATCATGATGAAGGCGTTGTTGACCCCGTTGCTGCCACCGATATACCCGATGATGTCCTCGATGGCCGGGTCGGACAGCAGCAGTTTGCGGTAGGCATCGATCTTCGGTTGCATCGCCTGGAAGGACAGGCCGTCATCGCCACGCGCGAAGCCGCGCAGCTGTGCGGTGTCCTGCTGCGGAACGATGCCCTTGGGTACCTGCTGGAACAGCCAGGCATTGAGTGCGATCACTGTCACGAAGGCCAGCAGGGGCCAGCGTAGTTGCCGCAGGCTGGCCTGCAGGGTGCGCAGATAGGCGCCACGCACGCGCTCGAACAGCGCATTGCTGCCGTGCTGCCAGCGCGAGGGCTGTTGTGCGTCATCGACGAACAAGCGCGCACACAGCATCGGTACCAGGCTGAGTGCCACCAGCACCGACACCGTCATCGCCGCCACCAGGGTCAGCGAGAATTCGCGGAACACGCGCGCGACGAAATCGTCCAGGAACAGGATCGAGACGAACACCACGGCCAGCGCCAGGTTCATCGACAGCAACGTAGCGCCCACTTCGGACGCACCGCGTATCGCGGCCTGCCAGCGGTCGGTGCCCAGCTCGCGATGGCGCGCGATGTTCTCCAGCACCACGATGGCGTCGTCCACCACCAGTACCGCCGCCACGATCAGGGCCATCAGCGAGAGCGTATTGAGCGAGAAGCCCATCAGCGCGATCAACGCCAGCGTACCGAACAGCACCACCGGAATCGCTACGCTGGGTACCAGTGCCGCACGCCAATGGCCGAGGAAGCCGAGCACCACCAGCACCACCAGCGCGATCGCCAGCAGCAGGGTTACTTCTGCTTCGCGCAGGGTGGCGCGGATCACCGGCGAGCGGTCCATCACCAGCCGCATGTCCACCGTGCTCGGCAGCAGGGCGTGCAGCTGCGGCAGCTGTGCCTGGATCGCATCTGCGGTGGCGATGATGTTGGCGCCGGGCTGGCGGCTGACGATCAGCAGCACGGCGGGGCGTTCGTTGTGGAAGCCACTGGCATAGCGGTCCTCCACGCCATCGGCGACGGCGGCGACATCGCCCAGCCGTAGCAGCCGATCATCGCTGGCCTTCAACGCCAGTTCCCGGTACTGCGCGGCCTGGCGCAGCTGCAGCGGCGCCTCCAGTTGCCAGTGCTGCTGCGCGCCTGCGACCGCACCCAAGGGCCGCACCGCGTTGGCGCGGCTGATCGCCTGTGCCACGTCTTCCAGTGCCAGGCCCGCGTGATTGAGGGCATTCGGGTCCAGCGATACGCGAACCGCCGGTAGCGCGCTGCCGCCCACCTGCACTTCGCCCACGCCCGGTACCTGCGACAGCTTCTGCGCCAGCACGGTCGAACCCAGGTCGTACAGCTGGCCCGGCGAGAGCGTGTCTGAAGTCAGCGCCAACGCCAGGATCGGCGCCTGCGAGGGGTTGACCTTGCGGTACTGCGGCATGCCGGGCATGCCGCTGGGCAGCTGGCCGCGGGCGAGGTTGATCGCCGCCTGCACTTCGCGCGCGGCCTCGTCGATATCGCGGCCGAGCACGAACTTCAATTCGATCTCGGTCTGCCCCTGGGTGCTGGCTGAATCGATGCGCGAAATGCCAGGCAGGCTGCCCAGCGCACGCTCCAGCGGCGTGGCCACGGTGGCCGCCATCGATTCGGGCGAGGCGCCGGGCAGGCTGGCGCTGACTTCAATGGCGGGATAGTCAACCTGGGGCAGTGGTGCCACCGGCAGCAGGCGCAGCGCCAGCAGGCCGGCCAGCACCAGCGCCACCGCCAGCAGGAGGGTCGCCACCGGACGCTGCACGCAGGCCTGTGTCAGGCGTGCCACAGGGGTCATGCGCCGGCCTCTTCTGCTGTTGCCGGTGCCGAAGTGCGGCGACGCTGCAGACGATCGAAGGCCAGGTAGATCACCGGCGTGGTGAACAGGGTCAACACCTGGCTGACCATCAGGCCACCCACCATCACCCAGCCCAGCGGCTGCCGCAGCTCGGCGCCCGAGCCAGTGGCCAGCATCAGCGGTACCGCGCCGAACAACGCCGCCAGGGTGGTCATGAGGATCGGCCGGAAGCGCAGCAGCGCCGCCTGGTGGATCGCTTCACGCGGACTCATGCCGCGTGTGCGCTGCGCGTCCAGCGCGAAGTCGATCATCATGATCGCGTTCTTCTTCACCAGGCCGATCAGCAGCACGATGCCGATCACCGCGATCAAATCCAGGCTGCGTCCGCTCACCCACAACGCGGCCAAGGCGCCCACGGTTGCCGAGGGCAATGTGGAGAGGATGGTGATGGGATGGATGAAGCTCTCGTAGAGCACGCCCAGCACGATGTACATCACCACCACCGCCGCCAGGATCAGCCACAGCGTGCTCGACAGCGAGCTGCTGAAGGCCGCCGCCGCACCCTGCAGGCGCAGCTCGATGCTCTGCGGCAATGCCACCTGCGCCTGCGCGGCATGCACCGCATCCACCGCTTCACCCAGCGATGCACCGGGTGCCAGGTTGAACGACAGCGTGGCCGCCGGGAACTGGCCGACATGGTTGCGCAGCAGCGCCGTCGGCCCCTGTTCGACGCGCGCCACCGCCCCCAGCGGCACGGTCTGGCCGTTGCTGTTGCGCACGCGCAGGCCGGTGATCGCCTCCGGCCCCGGTTGCCGCGCCGGATCGGCCTCCAGCACCACCCGGTACTGGCTGGCCTGGGTGAAGATGGTGGAGATCTGCCGCTGCCCGTACGCGTCGTACAGTGCGTCGGCCACCGCTTCCACACTCACGCCCAGGCGTGCGGCAGCATCGCGGTCGATGCTCACCTTGGCCTGTCGGCCCTGCATCTGCAGGTCGCTGGCCACATCGCGCAGCGCCGGCGACTGGCGCAGCGCGTGCAGCAGCTTCGGTGTCCAGGTTTCCAGCGTCTGCAGGTCCGGCGTGGTCAGGGTGAACTGATACTGGTTGCGGCTGATGCGATCTTCGATGCCCAGCTCCTGCACTGGTTGCAGGTACAGGGTGATGCCGGGAATTTTCGCCACGCGCTGCTGCAGGCGTGCCATCACCACGTCGGCACTCTCGCGCTCGCCGTGTGGCTTCAGTTCGATCAGCAGGCGGCCGGTGTTGAGGGCGGCATTGTTGCCGTCCACGCCGATGTAGGAGGACAGGCTGGCCACGGCCGGGTCCTGTTCGATGGCCGTGGCCAGGGCAAGCTGGCGCTCGCGCATGGCCTGGAACGAGATCGCCTGCGGGGCTTCGCTGATGCCCTGTACCAGGCCGGCATCCTGCACCGGGAAGAAGCCCTTTGGCACGGCGAAGTACAGCGCCACCGTCAGCGCAAGCGTGGCCACCGTCGCCAGCAGCATCAGCGGCTGGCGCTGCAGCACCCAGCGCAGCTGGCGGTCGTAGAGGGCGATGATGCGATCGAAGACGTCGCGCTTTGGGGTCGGAGCCCTGACGGGATCCGACCCCGCCAGGGTCAGATCCCCTTGGGGTTCTGATCCCTTGGCATGCGGCTTCAGGAAGCGCGCGCATAACATCGGCGTCAAGGTCAGCGACACCAGCAGCGAAATGCCGATGGCCACCGCCAGCGTCACCGCGAACTCATGGAACAGCGCACCCACCAGGTCGGCCATGAACAGCAACGGGATCAGCACGGCGATCAGCGAGACCGTCAGCGATACCAGGGTGAAGCCAATCTCGCTGGCACCTTTCAGCGCCGCCTCGCGCGGGCCTTCGCCGTCTTCCAGGTGGCGGGCGATGTTCTCCAGCATCACGATCGCATCGTCCACCACGAAGCCGGTGGCAATGGTCAGCGCCATCAGCGTGAGGTTGTTGAGCGAATAGCCGGCCAGCAGCATCACCGCGAACGTACCGATCAGCGACAGTGGCACCGCCACGCTGGGAATCAGCGTGGCCGGCAGGTTGCGCAGGAACACCCAGGTCACCAGCACCACCAGCGCGATGGCCAGCACCAGTTCCTTCTGTACGCCGCGCACGGACGCACGGATCGATTCGGTGCGGTCGCTGAGCACGGTCATCTGCACGCCGGCCGGCAGCGTGGCCTGCAGCTGCGGCAGCAACGCACGCACCTGTTCGACCACGGCGATGACGTTGGCGCCGGGTTGGCGCTGGATGTTCACCAGTACCGCCGGGGTGGTGCCGCTCCATGCCGCCAGCTGGCGGTTCTCGGCGCCGTCGGTGATGGTCGCCACATCGCCCAGACGCAGCGGTGCGCCCTCGCGCCAAGCCAGCACCAGTGCGCGGTACTCGGCCACGCTGCGCATCTGGTCGTTGGCATCGAGCATCACCGCGCGGATCGGGCCATCGAAGCTGCCCTTGGGCAGGTTGACGTTGGCCGCGGCGATCGCGGTGCGGATGTGGTCCATGCCCAGGTTGTTGGCGGCCAGTGCGCCCGGATTGACCTGGATGCGCACGGCGGGGCGCTGGCCACCGGCCAGGCTGACCAGACCGACACCGGGCAGCTGTGCCAAGCGCTGCGCGATGCGGGTGTCGACCAGATCGTGCACCTGCGGCAGCGACAGGCCCTGCGAGGTCACCGCCAAGGTCAGGATCGGCGTGTCGGCCGGATTGACCTTGCGGTACACCGGTGGCACCGGCAGGTCACCGGGCAGGAAGCTGCCGGCCGCGTTGATCGCCGCCTGCACATCCTGTTCGGCCACGCCCAGCGACACCTCCAGGCCGAACTGCAGGGTGATCACCGAGGCGCCGCCGGAACTGGTGGACGACAGCTGTTTCAGGCCGGGAATCTGCCCGAGCTGGCGCTCCAGCGGCGCAGTGATGGTGCGCGTGGTCAGCTCCGGGCTGGCACCGGGGTAGAGCGTGGTGATCTGGATGATCGGATAGTCGACCTGCGGCAGCGCCGCCACCGGCAGCAGGCGATAAGCCAGTACCCCGGACAGCAGCAGCGCCACCATCAGCAACGTGGTGGCCACCGGGCGCAGAATGAAGGCGCGCGAGAGGTTCATGCGCCGGCCTTGGTCGATGCCTCCTCGGTGATGATCTCCACCGCGGTGCCGTCTTCCAGCCCGTCGATGCCTTCGATCACCACCTTGTCACCGGCCACCAGACCGGACCGCACCGCAACGCGACCGTCATCGGCCGGGCCGAGCACCACAGTGCGCCGTTGTGCCTTGTTGTCCTTGTCGATGATGTGCACGTAGTTGCCCTGGCTGCCGAACTGCACGGCGGCATCGGGAACCAGCAGTGCGGGATGCTCACCCAGCTGCAGGCGCACATTGACGAACTGGTTGGGGAACAGCGCCTGATCTGCATTGTCGAACTGCGCGCGCAGCTTCAGCGTGCCGGTGGCGGTATCGATGCGGTTGTCGACGCTGGACAGGGTGCCGCTGGCGAGCTGCCGGCGTTCCTCGCGGTCCCAGCTTTCCACCGCCAGCGCCGGCTGCGCCTGTACGGCATCGAGCAGGGCGGGAAGCTCTGGTTCGGGCACGGTGAACAGCACGCTGATCGGCGCCGTCTGCGCCAGCGTGACCAGACCTTCGGTATCGCTGGCGTGCACCAGGTTGCCGACGTCCAATCGGCGCAGGCCGACACGGCCGCTGACCGGGGCGACGATGCGCGTGTACTGCAACTGCAGTCGCGCTTCATCCACCGATGCCTGGTCGCTGAGGCGACGCCCCTGCAGCTGCCGCACCTTGCTCTGCTGGTCGCTCAGTTCCTGCGCGGACACGTAGTTCTGGCGTTGCAGTTCGCGGTAGCGCTGCAGCTGGCGCTCGGCATTCTCCAGCTCGGCCAGGTTCTGCTGCTGCGTGCCCTGTGCGTGCGCGAGCTTCACCTGGTAGGGGCGGGGATCGATCTGCGCCAGCAGGTCGCCGGCCTTGACCTGCTGACCTTCCTGGAAATGCAGGCGCATCAGTTCGCCGTCCACGCGGCTGCGCACCACCACGCTGTGCAGCGGCGTGACCGTACCGACCGCCTTCATCCGCAGCACCAGCGGTTCGGCACTGGCGCGGGCGATGCGTACCGGCACTGCCTTGCCGCCACCGGCTTCTTTGCCACCGTCCGCCTCGGCCTGCGGCCACAGCCACCACGCCAGGCCAGCGACAAGGGCAAGGCCGGCAACGACCAGCAGCGGACGGGCACGGCGAAAGCGGGAGTTTTCGGCGACAGACATGGGGCATCCTGCGCCCTGCGCGCACGCAGGGTCATGCGGGCCCGTCGGCACCACGAAGGGCCACGGACAGCGGGGGAGGGGAATTGTCTGGCGGGGCCGCGGACGCGGCGTGGCTGGATGCCGTCGCGCGTGCGACGGGGCGCCAATGGTAGCGGTTTACGCGGGCCGTCGCCGCGTGACCTTGGTCATGCAGCGCAGCCGGAAATGCCGGCTGACGGCCGGCATCACCGTCAAACGATCAATGCACTTCGTCGTGGTACACGAACTTCGGCATTTCCCAGCGGTAGTGGATCGCCAGCAGGCGCACGGCGAAGCCACCCCCCAGGCAGCACAGGATCGCCGTGGCATCGGCCACGCCCCAGTGCAGCAACAGCAGATACACCGCACCGGTCAGCAGCGAGATGATCGCGTACAGCTCTTTCTGGAAGATCAGCGGCACCTCGTTGCAGAGGATGTCGCGCAGCACGCCGCCGAAGGCGCCGGTGAGCATGCCGGCGATCAGCACGATCGGCAGCGCATGGCCCGCCTCGCGCGCGATCGAGCAGCCGATCAGGGTGAAGGCGATCAGGCCCAGCCCGTCCAGCACCAGGAAAGTGCGGCGGAAGTGATGCATCCAGCGCGCCACCCAGGTGGCGATCAGCGCCGCGCACACGGTGAAGCCCAGGTACTCGGGATGCTTCACCCAGCCCAGCGGGTAGTGGCCGAGCAGGATGTCGCGCAGCGAGCCGCCGCCGAGCGCGGTGACACAGGCGATCATGACCACGCCGAACAGATCCATGCGGCGACGACCCGCAGACAGGGCGCCGGTCATGGCTTCGGCGGAAATGGCGATCAGGTAGATGATGGACAGCAGCATGGGACAGGCTCCGGGCGCGGTGGGGCCGGCCATGCGCGACCACCGCCGTTGCCTGCGCAATGACGGGATGACGATGACCGGTGCCGCTCCCGCTGTCCTTTTGCCTGAGAGTTCAGCGGCGTGAGCCGCGTGCCCCTTCGGCGGATCGTCCCGGGCATGCCCGGTGACCTCTCTCCAGCTCGGCGAGTCGAATGCATGGTTGGTGGGATTCCAGCCCACCGGCCTGAGCGATCATGGGAGCCTGCGCCTTCGGCGGGCGCCAGCGCGGCGCCTCTCTCCTGCATTCGGCTGCCAGTATATCCGCTGCAGTGCAGCACGGCATAATCCGGCCATGGTTTCGCCTTCCCGCCCGTGGTTCCTGTACCTGCTCGAATGCCGCGACGGCAGCTATTACGCCGGCATCAGCACTGACGTGCAGGCCCGTTTCGCCGCCCACCAGGCCGGAAAGGGGGCGCGCTATACCCGGTCGCGTCCGCCGCTGCGGGTGCTGGCGGTACGCGAATACCCGGACAGGGCAGCGGCCTCACGCGCCGAATGGGAGCTCAAGCAGCAGCCGCGCGAACGCAAATTGGCCTGGCTGCAGGCGCCGGCCGAGGCTGTTCTGTAGAGCCGAGCATGGGCTCGGCTCTACAACATCGCCGGTAGATCCACGCCATGCGTGGATGGGGCGCTCCCGACCATGCCATGATCGCCCAGCCCTCAGCGCTGGAGACCCGGATGTCCGCCGTTGCCCTGTTGTTCGCGCTTTCCGCAGCGGCAAGCCCCGCTGCCGACGCCGCCACGATCGCCGCCATCGAAGCGACCTGCCACGACTACGTCGACGGACAGCTGGACGCCGACCCGCAGCGCGTCGCCCGTTCCCTGCATCCAGACCTGGCCAAGCGCGCGGTACTCGGTGATACGCCCGACGAACGCCTCGGCCTGCGCCGGATGTCGAAGGAAGAGCTGGTCGCGTTGACGAAACAGGGCGCGTTGAAGACCCCGAAGGATCAATGGGACCGGCGCTGCACGGTGCTGGACGTGACCGGCAATGCGGCCTCGGTACGGCTGGAAACCCCGTGGTTCGTCGACTACTTCCACATGGGCCGCTTCGACCAGCGCTGGGTCATCGTCAACGCGCTGTGGTACCCGAAGCCGAAGGCGCCGTGAGCGATGCGTGTCGCCGGTAAGGCGTGGCTCTCGGTCGTCGTGCTGGTCGCCGGTATCGCGCTGCTGCCCGGCCTGCTGTACCTGCTGGGGCTGGCGCTGGTGGAAGGCTGGCCGAAGCCGGCTGATCGCGCGCCCAGTGGCGTCGCTGCATGCAGCAGTGACCCGCGTACCGGGCGCCAGCCGATGAATCCTTGGAGCTTCACCGCGCAGTTTTTCGACAAAGATGCGATGAAGGAGAATGTGCCCGACGTCGAGCGCGAGGCCTACTGGATTGCCCGCCGCCACCTGTGGCGGCAGCCGCAGCACGGCATGCTGCGCTGGCAGCTGAGCAGCAGCGCACTGACGATCTGGATCACCCGGCACTGGAGTGCCGCGCAGATTGGCGACACCGCGAGGAAGGAAGTCTTCTGCCAAGTATGGCCACGCCCGCCTCGCCCCGGCGGTCCGAGGTAGATCCCCGCCATGTGTGGATGGTGTTGACGGGGTCAGAGCCCCTTCCTGCGGAAAGGGATCCGACCCCGTTGCATACGGTTCTACCGCTTCGGTCGCCGGTCTTCGCGGTCATCGCCAAAAATGATCCGCGCGCTGCGCTGGTAGCTCCAGTACGCCACCGCCCAGTTCAACAGCACCACGACGCGGTTGCGGAAACCGATCAGGAAGAACACGTGCGCGGCCAGCCAGAACCACCAGGCCAGCACGCCCGACAGCTGCAGCTTGCCCAGGTGCACGATCGCGGCCATGCGGCCGATGGTGGCCAGGTTGCCGAAGTCGGCGTACTTGAACGGCCCCGGTGCCGGCATGTCGTGCAGGCGTGCGCGAAGCGTTTCCGCCACGTACTTGCCCATCTGTTTGGCGGCCGGGGCCACGCCCGGTACCGGCTTGCCGTTGGCCTGGCTCAGCGCGGCCAGGTCGCCGGCCACGAACAGTTCCGGATGGCCGGGCAGGGTCAGGTCCGGCTGCACCTGCACGCGACCAGCGCGGTCCAGCGGTACGTCCAGCGTGCGCGCCAGTGGCGAGGCGGCCACGCCGGCGGCCCAGACCACGGTGCGTGCGGGCACGAACTGGTCGCCCAGTTTGAAGCCCTGTCCATCGATGTGGCTGACCGGTGTACCAGTCATCACTTCCACGCCCAGCTTTTCCAGCTGCCGGCGTGCTTTCAGCGAAAGCACTTCGGGGAAAGTGGACAACACGCGCGGACCGGCTTCGACCAGCCGCACCTTGGCACTGGCTGGATCGATGTGGCGGAATTCATTGCGCAGCGTATGCCGGGCGATTTCAGCGAGGGTGCCAGCCAGCTCGACGCCGGTCGGGCCACCACCCACCACCGCAAAGCTCAGCCATGCGGCCTTCTTCGCCGGGTCCGGCTCGGCCTCGGCGCGCTCGAACGCCAGCAGCAGTTTGCGGCGCAGGGAGATGGCATCGTCCAAGGTCTTCAGGCCGGGCGCATCGTCGGCCCATTCGTCGTGGCCGAAGTAGGCGTGGGTGGCGCCGGTGGCCAGCAGCAGGCTGTCGTAGTCCAGCGTGCTGCCATCGGCCATGCGCACCTGGCGGGCTTCCTTGTCGATGGCCACCACTTCGCCCAGCCGCACCTCCACGTTGCGCTGGTGGCCGAGGATGTGGCGCAGCGGTGCGGCGATATCCGGCGCAGACAGTCCCGCGGTGGCCACCTGGTACAGCAGCGGCTGGAACAGGTGGTGGTTGCGACGGTCGACCAGGGTGATGCGTATGCGTTCGCGGGCCAGCGCACGGGTGGCCCACAGGCCGGCGAAACCGCCGCCGACAACGACCAGGTGGGGGACGCGATCACGACTCATCGACTCACTCCAGGGGGGCATGGGGGAAGTGCCTGGCATCTTCGCATGGCCGGTCCTTGTCACGTCAGCGTGCATCGGGATCGGCGATACTCGGGTTCAGGCAATTGCCCGTGAGGAGTCCATGAGCGAACCGGAAAAGCGCATCGCCCTGTTGATCGACGCCGACAATGCACCGGCCTCGAAGATCGACGAAGTCCTGGCCGAGGTCGCCCGCTATGGCGTGGCCAACGTGCGCCGTGCCTATGGCAACTGGAAGAGCCCGCGGCTGAAAGGGTGGGAGGCGGTGCTGCACGAATACGCGATCCGGCCGATCCAGCAGTTCGCCTACAGCAAGGGCAAGAACGCGTCGGACATGGCGATGGTGATCGATGCGATGGACCTGCTGTACGCGCGCAACCTCGATGGGTTCGCGATCGTGTCCAGCGATGCCGACTTCACCCCGATGGTGATGCGCCTGCTGACCGATGGCGTGAAGGTCTATGGCTTCGGCGAAAAGAAGACCCCGGAGCCCTTCGTCAACGCGTGCTCGAAGTTCACCTATCTCGAAGCGTTGGGGCAGACCCACGCCAGCGTTCAGGATGTCGAGCAGGCATCGAACGAACCATCATCGAACGAACAGGCGCCCAGCGAACAGGCGAGCAGCGACGATGCGCGCCCGCGCAAGAGCGGCGCGGAAATGCGCAGCGACACGCGCCTGGTGAAGATGCTGCGCCGCGCGGTGTCCTCGGCAGAAGGCGAGGATGGCTGGTCGCACCTGGGCCCGGTAGGCAGCCAGATCGGCAACCAGGCCTCGTTTGATCCGCGCAACTACGGGTACGGGAAGCTCAGCGATCTGCTGGCCGCGATCGGTCTGTTTGAACTGAAGAAGGACGGTAAATCCTCCTACGTGCGCGCGCTGCCAAAGAAGAACCGGTAACGCCGGAAAACGCCGGTGCGAAGCAGAGCCGAGCCACGCTCGGCTGCTTACCGCACGCACTACAGCGCGCGTGCGCCGGACCCCGCGTAGCCCGCAGCGAATCCATCGGCGAAATCCTCAACTCCGTTGAACGCCAGCAGCAACAGCCCGGCACACAGCAGCATGTTGCGGTTGGATCGGCGGTACCCGAGCACCAGCGCCACCAGACCTGCTGCCAGCAGAGCGTAGTTCACTGCATCCCATGCGGTCATGCTATTTCTCCTTGTGGATCGGCGTATCGTAACGGCTCCGCGCCCTCTTGGCGCAGCGCTGCACGCAAGGAAATCCGCATGTTGAAGATCTGGGGTCGCCGCAATTCCAGCAACGTCCGCAAGGTGCTGTGGTGTGCCGAGGAAATCGGCCTGCCGTACGAGTCCATCGAGGTGGGTGGCAGCCACGGTGGCACGCAGTCGCCGGAGTATGTGGCGATGAACCCGAACGGGCTGGTGCCGGTGATCGAAGACCACGGCCTGCCGCTGTGGGAATCAAACACCATCGTGCGCTATCTCAGTGCGCGCTATTCGCTGGGTACGCTGTACGCGGAAGACGCGATGGAGCGTGCGCAGGCCGAGAAGTGGATGGACTGGAGCACCTCGCGGATGGCGCCGCTGTACTCCGAACTGATCTGGGGCATCATGCGCACCGCGCCGGCCGACCGCGATGAGGCGCGCATCAACGCGGCGATCGTGCGTGCCGGTGATTTCCTGGCGCTGCCCAACGCGACCCTGGCCACGCAACCGTGGCTGTCGGGCGAGAAATTCGCCATGGGTGACATTGCCCTGGGCTCGTTGATCTACGCGTGGTTCGAGTTGCCGATCCAGCGTCCGGACCTGCCGCACCTGGCCGAGTGGTATGCACGCCTGCGCGAACGCCCGGCGTACCAGCGCGGCGTGATGTCACCGATGACGTAAGCGAAGGGCGACGTTCGGGGTCAGAGCCCTTTTCTGCGAAAAGGGATCTGACCCCAAGCCATCCAGGGCTCTACAGTAGTGCCGAGCCATGCTCGGCAGCGCTCTGCCGATCAATACAGGTCGGTGGGATCCACATCCAGCGACCAGCGCACCTTGCGTGCCTCCGGCAGCGCGTACAGCTGCGGCACCAGCTGTGCCAGCACCCCGTGCAGCGGTGGCCGCTGCGCCGCCGACAACAACAACTGCGTGCGCTGGTAGCCAGCACGGCGTGGCATTGGTGCGGGCATCGGCCCATAGGCTTCCACCACGTTCTGCTCGCCCAGCAGCCTTCGCGCGGCGAGCAGGAATGCATTGGCGTGCTCCAGCTGCTGCGCTTCGGCGCGCATCAGCGCCAGGTGCGCGAACGGTGGAAAACCTGCCGCCTCGCGCTGGTTCAATTCAGCCTGCGCGAACGGGTGGTAGCCACCGTTCACCAGCGTCTCCAGCAGCGGATGACCCGGGTGATGGGTCTGCAGCCACACTTCGCCCGGATCGCGCGCGCGACCGGCGCGGCCGGCTACCTGGATCAGCTGCTGCGCCAGTTTTTCGCTGGCGCGGAAATCGGCCGAGAACAGGCCTTCGTCGATGCCCACCACCACCACCAGGGTCAGCTTGGGCAGGTCGTGGCCCTTGGCCAGGATCTGCGTGCCGACCAGGATGCCGGGCTCGTCGCCCAGCTTGGCCAGCTGCTGCTCCAGCGCATCGCGCCGTGCGGTGGTGCCGCGGTCGATGCGCACCACCGGGAAATCGGCGAACGCACTGACCAGGTGTTCTTCCAGCCGCTCGGTGCCGATGCCCTGTGGCTGCAGCGCCAGGCTGCCACAGGCGGGGCAGGCCAATGGTGCCGGCTGCCGCGCACCGCAGTGATGGCATTGCAGGCGACGGCCACCGCCGTGCACGGTCATCGGTGCATCGCAGCGGTTGCAGGGCGCGGTCCAGCCGCAGTCGTGGCACAGCAGCACCGGCGCATAGCCGCGCCGGTTCTTGAACACCAGTACCTGCTGGCCACGCTGCAGGTGTTCGCCGATGCCGGCCAGCACGTCGGCGGAAAGACCATCGCGCAGCGGGCGCTTGCGCACATCGAGGATGCGCACGCGCGGCGGTCGGGCATCACCGGCGCGCTGCTTCAGGCGCAGGTGCGCATAGCGGCCGGCGTAGGCGTTGTGCAGGGTTTCCAATGAGGGCGTGGCGCTGCCCAGCAGTACCGGAACGCCCTGCGCCTTGGCCCGCACCAGGGCGAAATCGCGTGCGTGGTAGCGGATGCCGTCCTGCTGCTTGTAGCTGCCGTCATGCTCTTCGTCCACGATCAGCAGGCCCGGCTGCGGCAGCGGGATGAACACCGCCGAACGCGTACCCACGATCACCCGTGCTTCGCCGCGCGAGGCCGCAGCCCAGACCCGCGCGCGCTCATTGTCGGTCAGGCCCGAGTGCAGCGCGTGCACGGCAATGCCGAGACGGCCGCGGAAGCGTGCCAGGGTCTGCGGGGTCAGGCCGATCTCGGGTACCAGCACCAGTGCCTGCCTACCCTGCGCCAGGCAATGGATGATCGCCTGCAGGTAGACCTCTGTCTTGCCGCTGCCGGTCACCCCGTCCAGCAGGAAGGCCTGGAAGCTATCGGCAGCGGTGATCGCGGCCACGGCCTCGGCCTGCTCCGTATTGAGGGTGGGGCCGGGCAGGGGCTGGGCGTGCTGCGGCGCCACGCTCAGGGCGATGCGCTCGGCCAGCCCACGCTTGCCCAGGCTGCGTGCGGCCACCCGCCAGTCCGGCATGCGCGCGGACAGGACATCTTCGTCCACCACCGCGTCGGCCAGCAGCTCTGCCAATTGCCGTGGTCGGCTGCCGGCGCGCAGCTTTTCGCGCTGGGCATGGCCCTCCGGTGTCAGCTGCCAGCCCCAGTGATGGGTGTCGGGCAGCGGTTCGCCATGCCGCAGCGGGCCGGGCAGGGCGGTGCTCAGCACCTCGCCCAGGGGGGCGTGGGTATAGCGGGCCAGCCATTGCAGGCTTTGCCACAGCTCGCCCTGCAGCAGCGGTGCCGTGTCACACCAGGCCAGCGCCTGGCGCAGCCCCTGGCTGTCTTCGACCTGCCCATGGCCGGCCACCACGCCGATCAGTTCGCGGTTGCCGAACGGCACCTTCAACCGGCAGCCGATCGCCACCGTCGGGCCCGCGCCCTGCGGCGGCAGGTAATCGAACAGGCGTGGCAGGGGGACGGGCAGGGCGACCTGCAGGGTCGGGACAGGGCCGGATTCAGGGGCGAGCATCGGGTCAGTGTAACGGCCAGTGCGAGGGCGCATGGCAGAGTCAGATGCGACTGGCATGCCCTTCAGCGAATCATAAATGTCACCTAAATATCGGTGTCTATTGGAGATTCAGTCTTATCCACATCTTCTGTGGATAAGTCTGTGCGTTAGCGGCTCGTGGCGCCGCATGAGGCCGATGGCGACGGCCTCACGCTTGGGTTGGTCAAAAAATAGCCACACTTTAAATTCAATGAAAATCAACAACTTAAGTGTGAAACATTGCTGAAACAGGGTGAATTCAGCTATTCATCGAGGAATCGCCCGGTTCCTGCGTGATGCTGTGCACAACCTGCAGCAGAAAGCGTCTGGAATCGCAAGTCCTGCCGGGCAGCGATGGGCTGCCGCTATCATGCCGGCAGACCCTTGGAGTGACCGATGACGGCTGTGCCCGCCCCTGTTTCCTCGACCGCGGCCGGCGCGCTGTCGGCATTTCTGCGTGGCGTCGAACGCCGTGCCCTGGTCGTGGCTGAACTGCAGTGCGGTGACCCCGCCCGTGCCGAGCAGACACTGGTGGCGGTGATGCGCGCCTTCGCCGCCGTCGCCAGCGACCTGCCGATGGCGCAGTGGCCCGGCCGCTTCTGGACCCTGCTGGGCCAGCGCCAGGCGCTGCGCGAGCCGGCCACCGGTCAGTGGCCGCCGACGCTGGCCGCGCTGGGCGAGATGGCCCCCCTGCCGCGGCTGGCGCTGCTGCTGCGGGTGGGCGGCAGCCTGGACGAGGGCATTGCCACCCGCGTTCTGGATGTCGACGAGGAGGGGTATCAACGCCTGCTGGCCACGGCCTGCCCACGTGATGCCGCTGGCCAGCCCGATGCCGCCGCATGGCGGACGCTGGCCGAACAGGTGCAGGCGCGTATCCGCGACCTACCGGCCAAGCGCCTGCAGCAGCTGCAGCAACCGTCCGCACCCGCGGCCAACAATCAGGCGCCTGCTTCCAGCTGGCGTGCGCCACCGCGCGACGAACGCGCGCCTGCCAGCGGCAAGCGTCGCCGCCCCAATGCCAAGCCGCGCTGGCGTGGCCCGGTGATCCTGTTGATCACTGTGGCGGTGCTGCTGATGGCTGCGTTGGGCTGGCGCCATTGGCAGGGCCGCGCGTTGACGGCCGATGGCCCCCTGCCCGAGGGCGTGGTGGGTGAGGCCGGGCCGGTCACCGTCGAGGCACTGCCCGCCAGCGATGTCCGCCCCGCAGCAGGCGGCGATGCGCAGGCGAGCGAAGATGCCGCCATGCTGGCCGACCGCGATTACCCGCTGCTGGCCGAGGCCGACATGCATGCCTGGAGTGCTGCCGGTGGCCCGTTGCCGGTGGACGAATCACAACCCAAGCCGACCCGGCCGGAACCGGTCGGCGCAGCGCTGGAAACCTCGGCTGCCGATGAATAAGCACCTCTTCGCCGGCCTGCTGCTGGCCATGCCGCTGTCGCTGGCTGCCGCTCCGCAATCAGTGAACGTTCCGCTGCCCACGCCGTCGGCAACACCGTCGGCGGCTGCGCCCGCGCCCACTGCGGCGGCGGCATTCGCGCAGCTTGATCCCGCCCAGCAACGCCAGCGACGCAGCGACTACGCCGCGTGGCGGGCCCTGCCAGAGGGTGAACGCGAACGCATCCGTCAGGCTGCCAGCCGTTTCGCCGCGTTGCCGGCCGATCAGCAGCAGCGCCTGCGCACGCAGTTCCTGGCACAGGATCAGGCCTTCCGCGAAGGCTGGCGTCTGGGCCCGCAACTGGGTGCCGAGTTCCCCAAGCTGCACGGCCTGTTCGGCTTCGTGCCGCCGCAACAGCGCGACGCGGTCCTTGCCGTGCTGCGCCAGCTGAGCCCTGCGCAGTTGGCACAGTTGGCCCTGGTCGCGCAGCGCACACCACCGCAGGAACGCGACAGCGTACGCAGCGCATTCCTCACCGTCCCCGCCGCCGAACGCGACACCTGGCTCAAGCGCCAGGCCGGGCAGTAAGCAAAAAGCGGACGGAGGGAATCAAGTCATTTCAGGCCCGACTGTGCCGGATACGACTTGATTCCCTCCGTCCCCTTTATGGGGCAGTCATGGGAATGACCGCCCAGCGCGCGTAAGATGGCCGGCCGCAACCCGGTGCCTGTGCCCTTCGCGCGCAACCGTAGTTCGCGTCAAGCACCTTATGTCTACTGCAACCTCCACGCCGCGCTTCAGCAAGGAAGTCGGCGCTACCGGTCTGCTTGCCCTGCCGCTTGTGCTCGGGCACGTCTCCACCGGTCTGATCTCCTTCGTCGACAACGTGATTGCCGGCCACCACGCGACATCCACCCTGGCCGCAGTGACCATCGGTACTGCGCTGCTGTGGCTGCCGATGCTGATCCCGATCGGCACGCTGATCTCACTCACCGCCTCGGTGTCGCAGCTGCATGGCGCCGGCCGTGAGCGCGAGATCGGCCCGTTGTTCCGGCAGGCGTTGTGGCTGGCGCTGGGCCTGGGCCTGATCATGTTCACCTTCCTCACCGTGGTGCCGCCGCTGCTGCCGGCCTTCGGCATCGCCCCGGACATCGTTCCCGGTGCAACGGCGTTCCTGCATGCGGTGCGCTGGGGTGGCCCGGCGCTGACCCTGTACTTCTGCATGCGCTATCTCAGTGAAGGCATGCATTGGACGCTGCCGACCATGCTGCTCGGTTTTGGCGGCCTGCTGGTGCTGGCGCCGATGGGCTACGTGCTGGCCAACGGCAAGCTGGGCTTCCCTGAAATGGGCGCCGAAGGCCTGGGCATCGCCTCGGCGGTGATGATGTGGCTGCAGGCGATCGCCTTCGGTACCTACCTGTGGTTCACCAAGCGCTTTGCCCACCTGCAGCTGTTCTCGCACTTCGAGGGTCCGCGCTGGTCAGCGATCTGGGACCTGCTGCGCACCGGCCTGCCGATCGGCATCACCGTGCTGATGGAAGGTGGTCTGTTCATCGTCACTGCATTGCTGATCGGCCGCCTGGGCGCCAATGAAGCGGCCGCGCACCAGATCGCGATCAACGTGGCGCAGCTGTGCTTCATGATCCCGATGGGCGTGGCCGAGGCGACCACCGTGCGTGTCGGCCATGCGGTTGGCCGTGGCGATGGCTTCGGCGTGCGCCGCGCGGCGTGGGCCGGCTACGCGATCATCATGGGTACGCAGACGCTGTCGGCGGCGGCGCTGCTGTTCGGCCACGACGCGATCGTCGGTGTCTACACCAACGACCTGGCCGTGGCCGGTCTGGCCTCGACCCTGCTGCTGTACGCGGCCACCTTCCAGTTCCCCGATGGCATCCAGGTGCTGTCGGCCGGCGCGCTGCGAGGACTGAAGGACACCCGCGTGCCCATGTTCATCGCCATGTTCGCCTATTGGGGCCTGGGCATGCCGCTGGGCGCGGGGCTCGGCCTCGGCCTGGGCATGGGCCCGCAGGGCATGTGGATCGGCCTGATCGTGGGCCTGACCGCGGCGGCAATCCTGATGGGCTGGCGCCTGAGCCGCAGCAGCAAGCGCATCGGCCAGTCCACGCTGGCCTGACATCACGCCGGTCCAGGGCAACCGTGACCGGCGATCCCCTGACTTGTGTCCGATGCTGCCTCACGCGGCACCGGCTATGCTGTCACCACGGCAAGAAGCCATCCGGAGTGCTCCATGAACCAACCCGTGCCGCCGCTGCCCCCGGCGAACCGCAATCCAGTCGCCAGCTTCTTCATCGGGCTGTGGGACGTGATGAATTTCACCCGCCGGTTGATCCTCAACCTGGTGTTCTTCGGCCTGTTGCTGCTGGTGCTGGTGATGTTCATCGTCGCTGCGGGCATGGGCGCTGGCGCCAGCAAGGCGCTGCAGGACCGCACCACCCTGGTGATCGCGCCGGAAGGCCGCCTGGTCGAGCAGTACAGCGCCGATCCGGTCAGCCGCGCGCTGGCCAAGGCCGTCGGTGACAACGGTGCCGAGGAAGTGCAGCTGCGCGATCTGATCCGGGTGATCGAGAGCGCGCGCGATGACAAGAAGATCGAGCGCGTGGTGCTGGAACTGGACAAGCTGCAGCCGTCCGGTTTCGCCTCGCTGCGCGAAGTGTCCGCTGCGCTGCAGGAACTGCGCGCTTCGGGCAAGCAGCTGGTCGCCTTCAGCGAGAGCATGGGGCAGTCGCAGTATCTGCTCGCCGCACAGGCCGACGAGGTCTATCTGGACCCGATGGGTTCGGTGGTGCTGGAAGGCCTGGGCCGCTACCGCCAGTACTTCCGCACCGGCCTGCAGGACAAGCTGGGCGTGGACGTGCACCTGTTCAAGGTGGGCGAGTACAAGTCGGCCGCCGAGCCGTACGTGCTCGACGCGGCGTCGCCGGCCTCCAAGGAAGCCGATCTGTTCTGGATGAACGATGTGTGGCAGCGCTACCTCGGCGACATCGCCAAGGCCCGCCGCCTGGATCCGGCGCAGCTGGCGGCCGGCATCGACACCCTGCCTGAAGGCGTCGCTGCCGCTGGTGGCGACCTGGCCAAGTTCGCCCTGCAGCAGAAGCTGGTGACCGCGCTGAAGACCCGCGAGGAATTCGAGGATCTGATGATCGAACGCGGCGTGGCCGACGAAGACGCCGACGGCGGCTTCCGCAACATCGATTTCGGCACCTACATGGCCCAGCTCGATGCGCGTCGCAACCCGGTTGATTCGCGTCCGCAGGTTGCCGTCATTGTGGCCTCCGGTGAAATCAGCGGCGGCGATCTGCCGGCCGGCCGCATCGGTGGTGAATCGACCTCGGCGCTGCTGCGTGCGGCGCGCGACGATGACGACGTCAAGGCCGTGGTGCTGCGCGTGGATTCGCCCGGTGGCGAAGTCTACGCCTCCGAGCAGATCCGTCGCGAAGTGGTGGCCCTGCAGGCTGCGGGCAAGCCGGTGGTGGTGTCCATGGGCGACCTCGCTGCGTCCGGTGGTTACTGGATCAGCATGAACGCCGATCGCATCTATGCCGACCCGTCGACGATCACCGGTTCGATCGGCATCTTTGGCATGATCCCGAACTTCAGCCGTGCGCTGGACAAGTTCGGCGTGCACACCGATGGCGTCGGTACCACCCGTTTTGCCGGTGCCTTCGATGTCACCCGGCCGATGGACCCGGCGGTGGGCCAGGTCATCCAGTCGGTGATCAACAAGGGCTATGCCGATTTCACCGGTCGTGTCGCCGAGGCCCGCAAGAAGCCGGTCGAGGCGATCGACGAAGTGGCCCGCGGGCGTGTCTGGAGCGGTGCGCAGGCCAAGGAGCGCGGTCTGGTCGATGCCTTCGGTGGCCTGAAGGACGCCGTGGCTGACGCTGCCGGTCGGGCCAAGCTGGGCGCGACCGACAAGTACCGTGTGCGTTACATCGAGAAGGCAGCGACGCCGTTCGCGCAGTTCGTCAGCGGCTTCGCCGGCAGCCACGCCGGCGCCTGGATGCTGGCTGATTCCGGCGTCGGCCGGATGATGCTGGCGCGCACGATGCCGGAAATCGATACGCAGCTGCGCTTTGTCGAGAACGCCGCGCGCGAGAAGGGCAACGGTGCACCGGTGAAGTCGCTGGCGTATTGCTTCTGCGGGTTCTGATGCCCGATCAGCGATGTCCACGCATCGCGTGATCTACTGAACTCACAACGCCCGGCCTTGGCCGGGCGTTGTTGCATGCGGGCATCTACTGCGCGTCGGCCTCTGCCTTGCGCTCGCGCTCGGCCGCCTCGTCCATGGTCTTCTGCACGCCCTTGGCGCGGTCCAGGGGTTGATTGATCGCCTTGGCCACCGCCTGCGGTTCCGGCGGTCGTTCCGGATTCGGCGGTGCGGGACGCTGGCACCCGGCCAGCACGGCAGCCGACAGCAGGACGGGAATCAGGACGCGCATGACAGCTCTCCACGAGGGGCGTGGGGCAAGTGTCGCGTCACGGGCGGGGGACGGTCGTGAGCGCGTATCCTTGCCGCATCGAAACACAGTGGGCGCGGCCCCGGAGGACATATGACCCAGCAACGGTGGCGCCTGGATGGGCAGACGGCCCTGATCACCGGTGCCAGCGCCGGTATCGGCCTGGCGATCGCGCATGAACTGGCCGGTCTCGGCGCCGATCTGATGATCGTCGGCCGCGACCTGGATATGCTGGAGAGTGCCCGCGACGAACTGCTGGATGTGTATCCGCAGCATCAGGTGCATGCGTTGGCCGCCGACGTGTCCGACGACGAAGACCGCCGGCAGATCCTGGACTGGGTCGAGGACCACGCCGATGGCCTGCATATCCTGGTCAACAATGCCGGTGGCAACATCACCAAGCCCGCCACGGAGTACTCCGAAGACGAGTGGCGCGGCATTTTCGAAACCAATCTGTTCTCGGCGTTCGAACTGTCGCGCTATGCGCATCCGTTGCTCGCGCGCCACGCGTCATCGGCCATCGTCAACGTCGGCAGCGTGTCCGGCCTGACCCATGTGCGCAGTGGCGTGGTCTACGGCATGACCAAGGCGGCGATGCACCAGATGACCCGCAACCTCGCAGTGGAGTGGGCCGAGGACGGTATCCGGGTCAACGCGGTGGCGCCGTGGTACATCCGCACCCGTCGCACCTCCGGTCCGCTTTCCGATACCGACTACTACGAGGAAGTGATCGGACGCACGCCGATGCGGCGCATCGGTGAGCCGGAAGAAGTGGCCTCGGCAGTGGGTTTCCTGTGCCTGCCGGCATCGAGCTATGTCACCGGCGAATGCATCGCGGTGGATGGCGGCTTCCTGCGTTACGGGTTCTGATCGCGGCAGCTCTCTGCGGATGCCTCATTGCGGCACCGGGCAACTGCTGGCTTCCAGTACGGCCTGCAGGCGCTCGCGTTCGTCGCGTGCCGCCTGCTGATTCTCCGGCGCGGCGAACCGCTCGCGACCCCGTGCATCGCGGAAGCGCTGCTGCCAGCTGCCGCAGCGCTGCGCTTCGGCCACTTCCGTGCAGCGGTCGCTGACCACCTCGCAACTGGCGGCGTTGACCGGTGTTGCCCCACCCAGGCCCTGTACCTGCAACAGTTCGCAGCGGCCGGGTGCAGCCTCGTACTCATGCAGGTAGGCGCTGCCCTCCCTGCTGACGCACTGGTAGATCGCCGGCAGCGGTGGCTTCGCTGGCGCGTCCTTGTCCGCTGCAGCCCCATCACCGTGGTGGTGCAGCGTCGCGCTGTCGAGGATGGTGTCTCCCTCCGCGCTGTCGACCATGCGGGCTTCCATGACGGGACGTTCTTCGCCGGCGCGCGGACTGGCCGACGTGGCGGTGGGCGCGCTGGGCATTGCGCTGGGGGGCGACGTGGGCAAGGCCCTGGCGCTCGGTGGAGGAGCGTCCGGTGTGGCAGCGGCAGGCGCTGTCCGTGCCGGATCGGCCACCCGCTGCACGCGCTGCGTGCTGCCCTCGGGACAAGGCATGCGCTGGATGGTCTGCACGTCGCTGGCCGACGTGCAGCGGTAGATCACCATGTCATCGGCCAACGCGTGGCCGGGCAACAGGCCCATGACCAGCCAGATCAGTTTTCTCATGCCAGCAGCCTACAGCGATGGCCCATGCCCGGGTAGCTGCCCACCCTGGTTGGCACCGCTGTCTGCCAGCGCCCACCCAGGTGGGCGTCTACCTGAGCTGGGGCTCAGCGACCGCAGTCCTGCGCCAGCCGTGCGTCAATGCCGCGCTGTTCGTTGCTGATCGCGGTACGCTCGCTCTGCAGTGCGCTGTTGTAGCGCCGGTCCAGTTCCCAGCGACGATCACGCAGGCGTGCGCATACTTCCTGGGGGGGCAGGGCGTGACAGGTATCGCGAACCAGAATGTTGCCGGCAGGCACGTTGACACCGACGCCCACTGACGGCGGGCGATACACCGGCGGCCCGCCGCCGATGGGGGCGCCGATGGTGCTGCTGCTACCCGCCGGGCGCGGCCCTGGATGCGGTCCGGGGCGCACGCCGCCAGGGTGACCATGCGGATACCAGACCGTGGTCCACAGCGGCACCCAGCGCGGATTCCCCTCGTTGTTGTCGCTGGTGTAGCGGTCGCCGTCTTCACTCACGCATTCGTACATCGGCTGAGGCGGCTGGATGTAGACATGGCGTACCTCGCGCTCGCGCATCGGCGGTGTCTGCGCCGGCGCGGTCACTGCGGCGTCGGTGCTGACCACCCGCGGCGGCGGGTCGCGTGGCCGCTGCAGGTCGCGCACTTCCTGGCGACCGGCGGTGCAGGGCTTGTCCTGCAGGGCGACGGCACCATTGCTGCCGACGCAGCGGTAGACCCGCACATCGTCAGCGGCAAGTGCCGGCAACGGCAGCAGCAGGACCAGGCACAGGACAGGGCGCAGCAGGGTCATATGCGCAGCGTGCGCGATCGGCAACGCCGACGCAATCAATCTGTCAGGAGCGCAGTACGTTGCCACTGAGCGCGTCGCGGATCGGTGTGGGCTGGGCCAGGCCACCGGTTTGTCCATCAAGGATGCCGTCGAGCAGGCGCAGCAGGCGCGGGTCCAGTTCTTCGCGGCTGCGCGCGGGTGGCTCGCCGGCAAGGTTGGCGCTGGTGGAGACCAGCGGGCCACCCCAGGCCTGGCACAGTGCTGCGACCAGGGGGTGGGCGCTGATACGTACCGCGATGCCGCTATGTTCGCCGGTGATCCAGCCGGGGGCGCGCGTACCGGCGGGCAGGATCCAGGTGTTGGCGCCGGGCCAGCTGGCAAGTACCGCGCGCTGGCGTGCATCGGGCAGCGCCTGCAGCCGCACCCAGCCCTGCAGCTGCGACAATTCGGCAGCGACCAGGATCATGCCTTTCTCGATCGGCCGCTGCTTCAGCCGCAGCAGCGTGTGTACCGCCGCCTCATGCGAAGGGTCACAGCCCAGGCCCCAGACGGCTTCGGTCGGGTAGGCGATCACCCCGCCACTGCGGAGCGTGGCGACTGCGGTGTCCAGTGTGAGTTCTTTCATGGCGGCGACCGGGCCCGGCGTGGGCCTTCATTATCCCCCCGCTGCGTGCACAACGGGTGGAGCAGCAGGTGCGGACCGTTGGTCCGCACACCTTGGCCTCTCATCCACGCATGGCGTGGAACTACTTGGCGGCCTTCTTGACGGCCTTCTTTGCCGGTGCCTTCTTGGCCACGGCCTTCTTCGCAGGTGCCTTCTTCGCAGCCGCCTTCTTCGCCGGCGCCTTCTTGGCAGCGGCCTTCTTCGGCGCGGCGTCCTTCTTCACTGCCGCCTTCTTGGCCGGGGCCTTCTTCGCGGCAGCCTTCTTGGCGCCGAAGCCCTTGCGCACCGGCTTGCCGGTTTCTTCCATCAACTGCTGCACTTCGGCCAGGGTCAGCGATGCCGGCTCACGATCCTTGGGGATCTTGCCGTTCATCTTGCCGTCGCTGATGTACGGGCCGAAACGACCGTTCAGCACCTGGATGTCGCTGCCCTCGAACTCCTTGATGATCCGGTTGCGCGCGATTTCTTCCTTCTCTTCGATCAGGAACACGGCGCGGGCCAGGTCGATGGTGTACGGGTCGTCTTCCTTCTTCAGCGAGGCATAGGTGCTGCCGCGCTTGGCGAACGGGCCGAAGCGGCCGATGCCGACGCTGACGTCCTCGCCCTTGTCCTCGCCCAGCGCGCGCGGCATCAGGAACAGCTCCAGCGCGTCTTCCAGGGAAATGGTGTGCATCGACTGGCCCGGCCGCAGCGAAGCGAACTTGGGCTTGTCCTCGGCATCCTCGGCGGTGCTGCCGATGGCTGCGTAAGGCCCGAACCGGCCCAGGCGCACGCTGACCGGCTTGCCGGTCTTCGGGTCGGTACCCAGTTCGCGCGCACCACTGGCCTCGGCGCGGTCGACCGATTCCTTCTTGTCTTCGACCAGTTCCTTGAACGGGCCCCAGAAGCGCGACATCAGTGGAATCCACTCTTCTTCGCCGCGCGAGACGGCATCGAGCTCGTCTTCCAGCTTGGCGGTGAAGTCGTAGTCGACGTACTGGGTGAAGTGGCTGGACAGGAACTTGGATACCGCACGGCCGACATCGGACGGGCGGAAGCTGCGGCCTTCCATTTCAACGTACTTGCGGAACAGCAGGGTCTGGATGATCGAGGCGTAGGTCGAAGGACGGCCGATGCCGTACTCTTCCAGCGCCTTCACCAGCGCCGCTTCGGTGAAGCGCGGCGGCGGCTGGGTGAAGTGCTGGTCGGCCACGATGCGTTCCAGCGGCACGCGGTCGCCCGGCTTCATCGCCGGCAGCTTGCGGCCTTCGTCGTCATCCTCGGCGCTCTTGCTGTCCTTGCCTTCTTCGTACACGGCCAGGAAGCCGGGCACGACCACCGTGGTGCCGCTGGCGCGGAACACGTGTTCGCTGCCGGCCGACAGATCCACGCTGACGGTGTTGAGCGTGGCCGGAATCATCTGGCAGGCCACCGCACGCTTCCAGATCAGCTCGTACAGCTTGCGCTCGTCGTCGGTCAGGAACCGTGCGACCTGGGCCGGGGTGCGCAGTGCCGAGGTCGGGCGCACCGCTTCGTGCGCTTCCTGGGCGTTCTTGGACTTGGTCTGGTAGGTGTTGGGCTGGTCGGGCAGCGAGGCGATGCCGTAATCACGGGCGATCACGTCGCGGATTTCGGCAAGCGCGTCCTGCGACAGGTTCACCGAGTCGGTACGCATGTACGAGATCAGGCCGACCGTGCCTTCGTCGCCGCCGATGTCCACGCCTTCGTAAAGTTTCTGCGCGACCTGCATGGTCTTGCGGGTGGTGAAACCCAGCTTGCGCGAGGCTTCCTGCTGCAGCGTGGAGGTGGTGAACGGCGGCGCGGGGCGACGCTTGCGCTCCTTGCTGGCGACGTCGGTGACATGCAGGGCGCCCTGTGCAGCCTGCTGGATGCGCAGGCGGGCGGCCTCGGCGGTGTCGCCGTCGGTGACGGTGAACTGCTCGAACTTCTGCCCGTCCAGCTTGATCAGCTTGGCGTTGAAGTGCTGCGAGGGGTGCGCGCACTCGGCGGCGATCGACCAGTACTCGCGGGCGATGAAGGCTTCGATCTCTTCCTCGCGCTCGACGATCATGCGCAGCGCCGGGCTCTGCACGCGGCCTGCCGACAGGCCGCGCTGGACCTTGCGCCACAGCACCGGCGACAGGTTGAAGCCGACCAGGTAGTCCAGCGCGCGGCGCGCCTGCTGGGCATCGACCAGGTCGCTGGCGATCTCGCGCGGCTGGCTGATGGCTTCCTTGATCGCGCGCGGCGTGATCTCGGTGAAGACCACGCGCTGCATCGGCTTGTCCTTGACCAGCCCACGCTCTTTCAGGATCTCGGCGATATGCCAGCTGATCGCTTCACCCTCGCGATCCGGGTCGGTCGCCAGCAGGATGTCGTCGGCGCCCTTTGCGGCCTTGGCGATCGCATCGACATGCTTTTCGTTCTTCTCGATCACGTCGTAATGCATGGCAAACCCGTTGTCCGGGTCAACCGCGCCTTCCTTCGGGATCAGGTCACGCACGTGCCCATACGAGGCCAGGACCGTGTAGTCCTTGCCGAGGTATTTGTTGATCGTCTTGGCTTTGGCCGGCGATTCAACGATGAGCAGGTGCTTGGGCATGGCAGCAGGGTCTGTGGGTAAGCCGCGGGGAAGGGCCGCTAGGGTGGAGCAAACGGCCGCATTAGTGAAGCGGCCACGGGCAAATCAATAAACTGAACGCCCGGGACTGTGCCGGGCGTTCAGGTTTCACCTTATTAGAGGAATCACGCCCGGCCTGCCGTTGTCAAGCAGGGAGGCGTGAGGATGGCCGTCCGCGACGGCGCATTGGCCCTCGATCCCGGATCACGACGCCATGTTGGCGATGACGCCGACGGCGAGGATGATCGCGGCGAAACCGGCCAGCATCAGCAGGCCGCCCAGCACCAGGATCACGATGGTCACCGTGCCAAGCTCGCGACGCTGCAGCTGCGGCTGATCGGTGTAGGCCCAGCGGTCGACCACCACGGTGTCGCAGATCAGGTCATGCAGGCCCTGCTTGCGCTCGGTGAAGGCAGCCATCAGGTAGCCGATGCACAGGGTCAGGCCGCTGAGGATGGTCGCGAAGTAGCGGCCGATGCTGCGGCCCAGGGTCAGGCGATCACCGTTGCCGCGCACGACCTTGATGCCGATGGCCATCTTGCCGAGGGTGGCGCCGCCACGGGACGCATGGAACCAGCCGTAGTAGGCGGCGGCGATGAACAGGCCAGCCAGGCCACTGATCAGCTGGGTGACCACTTCCACCGCGGTTTCGCCGCTGCCGGTGGCACCCATGCCAGCGCCGAGCACGAAGCCCAGTATGCCGCCGACCACGCCGCTGGGAATCAGCAGGACGAAATAGTCGATCAGGTAGGCGGCAAAGCGCTTCCAGAAGCCGGCGTAGACCACCTCGCCGCCCTGCACCGGCTGCGAGTAGTCACCGCCGCCCGCGCCGGGCGCGGTGTACGGCGAGCTGCTGAGGGCGCCGGTGCCCGGCAGGGGCGCGGTGCCGTTGTCGATCGCGGCGTAGTCGTTGCGCAGGTCGAAGCCACCGGTGGCGTTGGACGTGCTGGCATCGGCCAGGGTCTGCAGGCCAAGTTCGTCCACCATCTGCCGCAGCGGCGCCCACTGTCCCATGCCTTCGCGCCAGACCAGGGTGTCCAGGTTCAACTGGCCGCGCTGGAAACGCTGGCGGATCTCGGTGACCTCCAGCGGTCCCTGGCGTTGCTGTCCTTCGGCGTAGTACCACTCAGTCATTGCATGTCCCCTGTTGGGTCGTCCTTGGTGGGTTGCCCGATGCGCGGCTCAGCCGCGGCATTGCGTGGGCAGATACTTGTCGTCGCTTTCGCCGCTGCATTCCCAGCGTCCGCTGTCGCGGTCGTACTCGAGCCACAGCAGGTCGCCATCCTGGCTCTTGCCCGGAAACGCCAGCGTCGCTTCGATACCGCAGTGGCCATTGTTGAAGCGGCCGATATGCACGGCCGACAGGCCCTGGCCCGCGAATTCGTCCACCGCCGGGAAACCGGCGTCGTTGGCGCCCGGGCAACGGCCCTGGTCATCGGCGAAATGCTGGACCTTGTCCTTCAGCGGCTGCAGCGCGGTGACCGCACCGGCGACCTTGGCCTTGACGGTGTAGTCGTTGTAGGCCGGCAGGGCAATGGCTGCCAGGATGGCCAGGATCGGTACCACCACCAGCAGTGCAACGCCGCCGATGATGGCGGTCAACGCGCAGCCGGACAGGCCCTTCTTCGCAACCGGCGCGGCATCCATCGGCGTGGTCGCGTACGGAGAGGCAGGCGGCAGGGTGGGCGGCAGAGGAGCGACAGGCGGCGGCGGTGCCGCAGTGGCGGGTGCATCGACGGCGGGCACGATCAGGCCAAGTTCGTCGACCACATTGCGCAACGGCTGCCATTGCGGCAAGCCGTCGCGCCATACCAGGGTGTCCAGGGTGATCTGGTTGCTACGGAACAGCTCGATCAACTGTTCCGAGGGCAACGGGCCTTGCTGGCGGTTGCCTTCGGCATGGAACCACTCACTCACGGGGGACGCTCCTGAATGCGCACGGCCCCCAAGTGTACGGTCAGTGCAGGGGTTCTGGCTCGTCCACGAACATCTGCGTTTCCATCCAGGCGTAGGCCGCCTCGGCGCCGGGCTGGTTGAACAGCACCATCAGCACCACCCATTTCAGGTCGTCCAGGTCCAGTTCGTCCTGGTCCAGGGCCATGGCCCGGTCCAGCACCAGCTCGCGCTGGCCGGCATCCAGGATGCCGTGCTGTTCCAGGTACAGCAGGAAACCACGGCACTCCACGTCAAGCTTGTCCAGCTCCGGGCCGTGATAGATGCGCACCGGGCCGTCGACCCGGGCCTGGGCCGCGCTGGGGCGCTGCGCTGCCAGGGCATCGAGCCATTCGAATGCCTTGTTGATCTCAGTGGGGCTGAAACCGGCCTGGATCAGGCCATTCTGCAGTGAGTCGCGGTCACGGATCAGGTCCGCATCTTCGCTGAAATAGTGTTCAAACAGGTACAACAGTACATCCAGGATGCTCTCTTTCATTGCCCCTCGGCCTGCGTCGCGCGACGCTGTGGAGGTGAAGAAACTAGGGACGTCGACAGTAGCGGCCGTGTACGCACACCACGATCCCCGCAAGTTCCATGGCCAGCAGCATGGAGGACACCTCCGACGCCGTCAATCCACACTGCGTGATCAGTGAATCCATACTGATGGGGTCGTACTCCAGTGCCCGCCACAAGCTCTGGTAGTCAGCGTCGTTCGCCCAGCATGCCGGCAGGTCCGCCGGCGCTGCCTGTTCAGTGGGGGTGGCAAGCCGGGTTTGCAAGCCCGGAAGCTGCTGGCGCAATGCCGGGGCCAGCAGTTCCAGCACTTCCTCGGGACGTTCGACCAGGGCGACCCCTTCACGGATGAGCCGGTGGCAGCCTGCGGCGCGCGGATTGAGCACCGAGCCGGGTATCGCACAGACCTCGCGGCCCGCTTCGGCCGCCAGCCGGGCCGTGATCAGGGCGCCCGAGCGTTGTGCGGCCTCGACCACCACCGTGGCCAGGGCCAGCCCGGCCACCAGCCGGTTGCGCGCGGGGAAGTGGCCCGGCCGTGCGGTGGTGCCTGGCAGATATTCGCTGAGCACGACTCCTTCGCTGGCGATTCTGGCCTGCAGGCGGGCGTGGCTGGTGGGGTAGGCACGGTCCGGGCCGGTGCCTATCACCGCGAGGGTGCAGCCGCCTGCGTCCAGTGCCGCCTGGTGGGCAGCCGCGTCGATGCCTGCCGCCAATCCACTGGTCACGGCCAGCCCGGCCTCGACGAAGCAGGTGGCAAAGCGGGCGGCGAGGGCACGACCGGCGGGGGTGGGTGAACGGCTGCCGACCAGGGCCACGGCGGGACGCCAGGCGATGGCCGGTTCCCCGGCAACGAACAGCGCCAAAGGCGGATTGGGAACATCGAGCAGCAGGGGCGGGAAGGCCGGATCGTTGCAGGCCAGCAGGTGGTGGTCAGGTTGCTGCAGCCAGCGCTGCGCAAGCGCGAGGGCGCGGCTGTTGGGACGCTCCAGCGCAGCGCATTGTTCCGGCGTGCAGCCGTGCGCCCGCCAGCCCGCAACGCCCAGCGCCAACGCTGCATCCGCGCTGCCGGTGGTCTGCAACAGGGTGCGCCTGGAAGCCAGTGAACCACCCGCGATCAACAGGCGCAGCAGCGCCTCATGTCCATGCTCAGTCATCCCTCGACTATCGACCCCACACGACGAAGGCGCCCTAGGGCGCCTTCGCGTGTTGCTGTCAGGGTATCCCGGAGGTTGCCGACGGGTGTGGCCGTCAGCCCCTGCCGAGGCCGGGGCTGACGGCGCTGGCTCATTTCGCGTCCGGATGCAGCGCGCTGTAGCCCACGCGCACCGGCTTCACGCCCTGCATCACCAGCGCATAGCTGACGTTGTCGAAGGTGCGGAAGACCATGGCATGCGCGGCGTACTCATCGGGCAGGCTGACCCGGCCGGCACCCGTGCTGACCGAGTCGTCCATCCGCGAGGACCCCGGGAACTTCATCCGGTGCGCCACGTGGCTGCCATGGCGCCACAGCGAGAACACGGTGCCGTTGTCCACGCCCTGGGCGCGGCCAGCGGAAATCGCGATCACATCGCGCGGACCGCCGGTGCTGAACATGTCGGTGACCGCCAGTACGCGCACATCCATGCCTTCCACGCCGGCTGCAGGCACATGCGGGAAGAACTGCAGGTCGTATGGCGTGGCCTCGACCGGCACCAGACGGTCGCCGGCACGCACTTCACGGCCGCCGCTGGCGTTGTCCAGGGCCAGGGTCGACGCTTCGGTCTTGCCGCCCGCCACCTTGGTGATGGTGCCGGTGCCGACCTGTGCCAGCTCGTAACCCAGAATGCCGCGGCGGTGGTTGGGCGCGCTGAAGGCCCTCCAGAGATTGCCGCTGCCCGGGGTGACATCGCCATTGGCGGTCAGGTCCTCGGTGGGCTTGGGCTGGGCGTAGCGCACGGTCGGGCGGACCACGGCCCAGCGCTGCCCGGTCTGGGCGTCGGCCAGGCGCACATAGGCGGTCTGCCCACCGGTGGCGCGCAGGCGGTTGTCTTCCAGGCCGACCACATACGGCAGCTGTTCGATGCTGTCGACCACGCTGAGCTGCTTCAGGAACGGCTCGACCTGGGCCAGCGGCACGCCGGTCACCGGCGCTTCCTGGCGTGGGCCGGGCTTGGCCGTTACCCGGTCCAGGTAGGCCAGGCTGAGGACGTCACCGGGATAGATGAGGTGCGGATTGGCGACCTGCGGATTGGCCTGCCAGATCTCCGGCCACAGCCAGGGTTTCTGCAGGAATCGTCCTGCGATATCCCACAGCGTGTCCCCTTTGCGGACCACATAGGTGTCCGGGTGCCCGCCATTCACTTCCACGGCGGTAGCATAGGCAGCCACGGTCAGCATCGCCGCGGCGACGACCGTACGAAAACGAAGCAACATAGGTGTGAAGCCCTGATTCCCCAACAGGTTCGCGCACTATAGTCCAGAAACCGGGGCGCAAGGCAAGCGTTGGAGCTAGAATCTGCGACGTATGCCGGCGTAACCCGGCCCCAACCCCGGAAACTGCCATGGCTTTACTCCCCATCCTTGAGTTCCCCGATCCGCGCCTGCGTACCAAGGCTGCGTTGATCGATGCCGCCGAAGTGACCACGCCGGCGTTCCAGGAGCTGCTCGACAACATGTTCGAGACCATGTACGACGCCCCCGGCATCGGCCTGGCTGCCAGCCAGGTGGACGTGCACCAGCGCTTCATGGTCATCGACGTGAGCGAAGAAAAGAACGAGCCGCGCGTCTTCATCAACCCGGAAATCGTCGCCAAGGACGGGGGCCAGGTGTACCAGGAAGGCTGCCTGTCGGTGCCTGGCATCTTCGCCGACGTGACCCGTGCCGACACCATCACCGTCAAGTTCCTGGACCGCCAGGGGCAGCCGCAGGAACTGACCACCGACGGCCTGCTGGCGGTCTGCGTGCAGCACGAGATGGACCATCTGGACGGCAAGCTGTTCATCGATTACCTGTCGCCGCTGAAGCGCGAGATGGTCCGCAAGAAGCTGGCCAAGCAGCGCAAGCACGTGGCGTGATCGCTGCTTCGGGCCGCCCTTCCGGGTGGCCCGCGCCTGCGCGTGACGCGCGGGCTGCATGGCGCCGGCCGACGGCGCCGTTTTTTTTCCTGCACGATTTCATCCTGCAAGTGGGGTTGCCATGAGGATTGTCTTTGCCGGTACGCCGGAATTCGCGGTGTCGTCGCTGCGCGCGGCCGCGCGTCATCATGAGGTGGTGGCTGTCTATACGCAGCCTGATCGCCCGGCCGGTCGCGGCCGTGGGCTGGCGCCTTCGCCGGTCAAGCTGGAAGCGGTCGCCCGCGGCATCCCCGTGTACCAGCCGGAAACGCTGAAGGACGAGGCGGCCCAGCAGCAGCTGCGTGACCTGCAGCCGGACCTGATGGTGGTGGTGGCCTACGGCCTGATCCTGCCCAAGGCGGTGTTGACCATCCCGACCCATGGTTGCTGGAACGTGCATGGTTCGCTGCTGCCGCGCTGGCGCGGCGCCGCACCGATCCAGCGTGCCATCCAGGCCGGTGACGAGAAGACCGGCATCTGCCTGATGCAGATGGAGGCAGGCCTGGATACGGGCCCGGTGCTGCTGCACCAGGAGCTGCCGATCGCCGCCACCGATACCGGTGGCCAGCTGCACGACAAGCTGGCCGAGCTCGGCGCACAGGTGCTGTCCGATGGACTGGGCCTGCTGCGCGCCGGCATCAAGCCCATCGCACGACCGCAGCCGGAGCAGGGCGTGACCTACGCGCACAAGCTGGACAAGGCCGAGGCAAAGCTGGACTGGGCGCAGGACGCCGAAGCGCTGGCGCGTACCGTGCGTGCGTTCAATCCGTGGCCGATTGCCGAGGCGTTGCTGGCCGGGGAACGCGTGCGCATCCACGGCGCGGTGGCGCTGGATGTGGCCCATGGCCAGGCGCCTGGCACGGTGCTGGCCGCTGGCCGCGAGGGCATCGACATCGCCTGCGGGCAGGGCGCACTGCGCCTGCGCGTGCTGCAGCGGGAAGGCGGCAAGGCGATCACCGCCGCCGACTACCTCAATGCCCGCCGTGACCTGCGCGTGGGGGTTTGACCGGTGAGCAAGGCAGAGGATTTGTCCATCGCCAAGGCGGCGCCGGGCGCAGCCACGCGCATGCTGGCCGCGCGCGTGCTGGCGCAGGTGTTCACCCGCGGTCGTTCGCTCAAGGCGGAGCTGGCCTGGGCGCTGCCCAAACTGGCTGACACCCGCGACCGCGCGCTGCTTGAAGCATTGTGCTTCGCGGTGCTGCGCCGACGCAGCACCTATGACGCCGCCCTGCAGGGATGGATGCAGAAGCCGCTGTCCGCACGCGATGCCGACCTGCGCACGCTGCTGATGGTGGGCTTCGCCCAGCTGGATGTGCTGGAACTGCCGGCTCATGCGGCGCTGTCGGCCACGGTCGACGCTGCACGCGCACTCGGCCGCGAACGCCAGGCCGGCCTGGTCAACGCGATCCTGCGCCGGGCCCAGCGCGAGGGCTTCCCCGAACAACCGGCACGCGATGCATTTCCGGTCTGGCTGGCCGAGGCCGTCGAACGCGATTGGCCGGCACAGGCCGAGGCGATCTTCGCCGCCAGCCTGCAGCCGGCGCCACTGTGGCTGCGTGCCAACCGCCAGCACGGCGGGCGAGAAACGATGATGGCGGCCCTGGCCGAAGCGGGCATTGCCGCCGAAGCCAGCCCGTTGAGCGCCGATGCATTGCGACTGGCCGCGCCGGTTCCAGTGAACCAGTTGCCCGGCTTCGGCGAAGGCCTGCTGTCGGTGCAGGATCTGTCGGCGCAATGTGCCGCCGACGCGCTGGCGCCGCCGACCGGCAGCCGCGTGCTCGACGCGTGCGCCGCCCCGGGGGGCAAGTCGGCGCACCTGCTCGAACGTGACCCCAGCCTGCGGTTGCTGGCGCTGGATATCGATGCCCGTCGCCTGGCGCGCGCCAAGGATACGTTCGCCCGTACCGGCGTGGGCGAGGGCGCCGAGGTCCTGGTGGCCGACGCCAGCGATCCGGGGGCGTGGTGGGACGGCGTTCCGTTCGATGCGATCCTGCTGGATGCGCCGTGCTCGGCCACCGGCGTCATCCGCCGGCAGCCGGACGTGATGTTCCATCGCCGTGCCGAAGACATCGATGCACTGGTCGGCATCCAGGCCCGCTTGCTGGAAGCCTGCTGGTCGATGCTGCGCCCCGGCGGCGTGCTGCTGTATGCCACCTGCTCGATCCTGCGTGCGGAAAACGTCGACCAGGTAAAGGGCTTCCTGAAATGGCACGCGGATGCGGAAGCGGTCGCGCTGGGTGACGCATTTGGTCTGGACTGTGACGGTATCGCTCGCCAGCGCCTGCCCGGTGAAAACGATGCTGACGGATTTTTCTACGCGCGTCTGCTAAAAAAGGGCTGACCCAACCGCTGTCCGAGCCCCCATGCTGAAAACCCGTGCGTCACGCCAGACGTGGCTGTTCGTTGTGATGGCCCTGTTGGTGTTGGGTGCCGGCCTGGGACTACGTGACCCCTGGCCCTCGGACGAACCGCGCTTCGCCCTGGTCGCCAAGCAGATGGTGGACAGCGGCGACTGGCTGTTCCCGCACCGTGGGCTGGAGCTGTACTCGGACAAGCCGCCGATGCTGATGTGGTGGCAGGCCACGCTGTACAGCGTGGTCGGCAACTGGCGCGTGGCGTTCCTGCTGCCTTCGCTGATCGCCGCACTCGGCACGCTATGGTGTGTTGTCGACCTGGGCCGGCGCCTGTGGACCCGCCAGGTTGGCCTGTACGCGGGCTGGGCGCTGCTGTTCGCCCTGCAGTTCACCTTCCAGTCGAAGAAGGCGCAGATTGACCCGCTGGTGGTGTTGTTCATCACGCTGGCCAACTACGGTCTGCTGCGCCACCTGCTGCTGGGGCCCGCCTGGCGTTGGTGGTGGCTGGGCTGGTTCTTTGCCGGCATCGGGGTGATCACCAAGGGCGTGGGCGTGATCGCGCTGTTGATGATCGTGCCAGCGTTGATCGGTTCGGTGCTGCACTGGCCGCGGGTGCGGCTGCATGCGCGCGACCTGCGCTTCTGGCTGGCGCCGTTGGCGTTCGTGCTGGCCATCGCGCTGTGGCTGGTGCCGATGGTGATGACCGCACTGGCTACCCGCTCCGGCGAGTACCTGGCGTACATGGACGACATCCTGTTCCGGCAGACCGCCAAGCGCTATGCGCAATCCTGGGACCACCACCAGCCCTGGTGGTACTTCCTGGGCACCATGCCGTCGATGTGGATTCCTGCGTTCCTGGCGCTGCCGTGGGCGATCCCTGCCTGGCGGCGCCGGCTGCAGCGCAGGGATGCGCGCTATCTGTTGCTGCTGGGCTGGTGGGCGCTGATCGTGCTGTTCTTCTCGATCCCCAATGGCAAGCGCGACGTCTACATCCTGCCGGCGCTGCCGATGTTCTGCCTGGCACTGGCGCCGTTGCTGCCGGGGCTGCTGCGTCGGCGCGACGTGCAATGGCTGCTGGGCGCGTTCACCCTGCTGCTGTCACTGGGCACGTTGGCCGCCGGGCTGGCCGCCCTGCTGGGCAAACCGGGCTTTGAAGCGCGATTGATGCAGACCCGTGGCATCGGCGAGGGCGAGATGAATGCCCTGGCCTGGGCGGCGATGGCGATGGGTGGCTGGGGTGTGGCCAGCCTGCTGTTGTTCGGGCGCGGCCGCCGTCAGCTGGCGCTGGTCTCGACCCTCACTGCCGTATGGGTGCTGTACAGCCTGATCGGCTATCCGCTGCTGAATGATTCAAGTTCCGCGCGCGGCCTGATGCGGCACACCGGCCAGCGTATCGGCGCCGATGCAGAGCTGGGACTGGTGGCCTGGAAGGAGCAGAATCTGTTGATGGCCGACCGCCCGGCAGCCACCTTCGGTTTCAACGAGCCTTGGGATGCGCAGCTGGCTGCGGCCGTGGAATGGCAGCAGTTGGCGCCCCGGCGCCGTTGGTTGCTGGTACACGAAGACGCGCTGCTGCCCTGCATCGACCGCAGCCGTGCCGAACTGGCGGGCATCGCCAACCGCCGCCGCTGGTGGCTGGTGCCGGCCGCCGCGGTACAGGGCCGGTGCGTGGCCAGCGCCGACGAGCGCGAACGCGAACGGCGATTGCAGCGTGAGGAGTAACCACTCTGGCCTGTGCTTGTCCAGACTGCCCAAGTGGCGCCAAAGGCAGTAAAACGTCAGCGTGGGATCGACCGTGCCGGCGGTCCCGTTCATTCCGCAGGATCGCAGCGAAACTTTTCGACGTGGCAGTTTCACAGAACAACCTGGAATCCCCGGTCGGCGATCCGCTGGGCATACCTGTTGGTGGTCGCCCGCGCGCTGCACACTGGTTGGCGCAGATCGGCCTGTTCTGCATGCCGGCGCTGGTGCTGACGATCCCGATCAACCTGCTGCCCTACGCGCTGCTGCTGCTGGTCAGCACGGCGATGGTGCCTGGTCTGCTGTGGCAGGCCCGGCGGATGGACGTGCAGCCGATCAAGGTCCTCAGTTGGCTGATGCTGGCGGTGCTGGTGATGGCCATCGCGTCGGTCGTGTTGTTCGAACAGGGCCTGCGCGACGTCGACAATCGATCCCGCTTCCTGGTCATTCCGTGGATCGCATTGTGGGTGTGCGCGCTGCGCCCGGACATCCGGTGGCTGTGGCGGGGGGCGTTGGCCGGGCTGGTGGGCACCTTCGTGCTTTCGGCGCTGCAGGTGTTGCAGGGTGCGCCACGCGCGGAACTGTTCACCAACGCGATCGTGCTCGCCGACATCGTGATGATGCTGATGGTGCTGCTGGTGTTCTGCCGGCCGTCGCGGCGCTGGTCGCTGGTGATCGTCGGCATGGCCGCCGGGTGCGGGACCATCATCCTGACCGGAAGCCGCGGCGTGTTCGCGGCGCTGCTGGCGCTGCTGGTGGTGCTGGCACTGAGCCTGCGCTGGCGCACCGGCGTGGCGCGCCTGTCGGTGCTTGCCGGCATGCTGACCATCGGCGCGACCCTGCTGCTGTCGGTGCCCGAGCTGCGCCACCAAGTGCGGTTGTCCGAACTGCACAGCGATGTGCAGCGCATGGAGCAGGGTGACAGCGACTCTTCGGCCGGGGCGCGCGTCGAGCGCCTGCAGGTGGCGTGGGAGACCTTCCTCGACCATCCGTTGACCGGGGTAGGCATCGGCCACTTCGACACCGCCATGAAGCGGGTGCCGGCCTGCCGCGAGAATCCGCAGGAGATCCGCTGCCACCTGCGCCACGCACACAACGATCTGGCCGAATGGGCTGCCACCCAGGGCCTGCCGGGCCTGTTGCTGCTGCTGGCGGTGTACGGGGTGCCCCTGTGGGTGTTCGTGCGCCTGCACCGGCGCAGTGGGCACAGCACCTTCCGTGGGCCGGCCGCCGCCGGTGTGATGGTGGTCGTGTCCTACATCCTGTGCGGGCTGACCCAATCGATGTTCGCGCACCAGATGACCGCCAGCTTCTACGTCACCATCCTCGGCCTGCTGACCGGCCTGTCGATCGTGGAAGGGGCGCGGCACCGGGCAAAGAACGCCCCATAGCGCCCAGCCAGGTCCGACTCCACACTCAGGGGGGGGGCGGATCGGACACGGCCTGACCGTTGCCCAGCATCCACAGCATGATGGTCTTCTGCCGCACATAGTTGGCGCGCACGTAGGCATACACCAGGCCATGCCAGCCGTCGCGGAAGCCACCCCGGAACAGGAAGCCACGCCAGAACCGCCAGGCCGGGGCCAATACCAGCTTGCCGAGAGTGGCTCGCTTGCCGCGCGCGAACTCGTGCTCGGCCATCATCCGCGCGTATTTCTCGGTCTTGGCCAGCTGCTGCTGCAGCGAGCGGTAAGGGAAGTGGATGAGATCCCCGTGCAGGGTGCCGACCGTGCCGTCGACGCTGGCTGCTTCATGGATCTCGCGCTTGCCGCGCCAGCCACCGTGGCGGCGGTCGAACAGGCGCATCACCCGGTCCGGATAGGCATTGCCGTGGCGCAGGAACCGGCCGAAGTACTCCGACAGGCGCGCGAAGCGGTAACCGGCGTGACCTGCAAAGCCGCCGTCGCGGGCCTGCTCGATGGCCGTGCGCAGTTCCGGGCTGATGCGCTCGTCGGCATCCAGGCACAGCACCCAGTCATGGCGGGCCTGCTCGACGCAGAACGCCTTCTGGCTGCGGAAGCCATCGAACGGGCGCTGCAGCACGCGGGCGCCGGCAGCCTCGGCGATGGCCACCGTGGCATCGGTGGACAGGGAGTCCACCACCACGATCTCATCGCAGAAGGCCAGTGAGGAAAGGCAGTCGCCGATGCGCCCGGCCTCGTTGAACGCGATAATGCAGGCCGAGATGCGAGGCCGTTCGATGGGAGCGGTCGTGGAGGACATGATGGCCGGGTACCTGTTGTTTGCGACGGAGCGCTATGCGCTGCCTATTCTCGCCCCGTTGGTGCAGGCCTTGCACGCTTCCGGCCAGGAAGTGGCGGCCTGGTTCGAAGATGGTGCGGCCGGCAGCCAGCTGCCCGGCGTGCCCAACATCGGCTTGAAGCAGGCCTTGGCGATGCGTCCGCGGGCAGTGTTCAGCGCGGCCAACTGGGTGCCGACCTTCCTGTCGGGGGCCAAGGTGCAGCTGTTCCATGGCTTCAACGTGGAAAAACGCGACAGTGCGCGTGGCCACTTCCGGGTGCGTGGCATGTTCGACCTGTACTGCACGCAGGGCCCTGCCACCACTGCGCCGTTCCGCGAGATCGCGGCACAGCAGGGCCATTTCGCCGTGGCGGAAACCGGCTGGCCGAAGCTGGACCCGCTGTTCCGCGACGATGGCGGCGACAGTGCCGCGCTGCGCAGTGCCGCCGGCGGCCGCCCGGTGATCCTGTTCGGTTCAACCTTCACCGAGCGCTTGAGTGCCGCCCCGCACCTGCATGCGCAGATCGCGGCCGACATCGCCGCCGGGCAGCACTACTGGCTGCTGACCCTGCACCCCAAGTGCCCGCCGGAACTGTTCGAACGCTACCGCGCGCTGGCCGGTGCCAATGCGCGGTTCATCGAACCGGAGCAGGTGATGGCCGCCCAGCGTGCCGCCGACGTACTGGTGTCGGACACCTCATCGATCGTTTCGGAGTTCATCGTCCAGCACAAGCCGGTGGTGACCTTCCGCAACCGCGTGCCGAAGCCGCACATGATCGATTTCGACGATCCGCAGCAGCTGCCGGCCATGCTGGCGCGCGCGCTGCATCCGGATGCGGCGTTGCAGGCGGAGATCGTGCGTTACGCCGATGCCATCCACCCCTACCGCGATGGCCTGTCGAGTGAGCGGGTGATCACCGCGACCGAGGATTTCCTGTCCGGCGAGATGGGCGTGCTGCGTCGCAAGCCGTTCGGCAGCTGGGTGCGTGACCTGCAGATCCGCAAGGATTTGGGCTACTGGGGGCCGTCGCAGCGGTGATGGGTGCGCAGGGGTCAGAGCCCATTCCTGCGGAATGGGATCCGACCCCAGCACCGCAGTAGATCCACGCCATGCGTGGATGTGCGGTTCGATGACCGTCCGCGCTACCAGCGCAGCTTGCGCCGCGCCAGCGCCGTGGCCAGTTCTTCCATCAACGCGTGTGCACGCGCCTGCGGCAGGTAGCGCAGCGCCAGCGCCACATCGCCATGCGCACCAGCGGTATCCAGCTGCAGGTTGGCCGTACCCAGCAGCTTGTCCAGCGGTGAGCGCTGCAGGCGCAGGCCCTGCACCTTGTCCAGCTCGGCCCAGCGCCACCAGCGCTTCCACCAGCCGCCGCGCACCGCCACGAACTGTCCATCCAGGTGCCAGCCCATCCGTGCCATCTGCCGGTGCGCGATCAACAGGCTGACTGGCAGCCAGGCCAGCAGTGCCAGCGCCGGCAGGCCCCAGCGCCAGTACAGCGCGACGGTCAGCAACGGCACCGTCAGCAACGTGGACAGCGACAATCGCCACCAACCGCGTTGCGGTATCGGCTGCCATTGCTGCGGCGGCCATTGCAGCTGCGGCAGCAGGTGGCGCACCAGTCCGTCGCAGGTGCTGGCGCCAGCCAGCGGTGCCAGTTCGCGCAGCGCGCGGTCGTCGTCGCGCGCGGGGCCACCGGCGGCGCTGTCGATGCGCAGCTGGCGCAGCCCGAACCAGCGCTGCAGGGTGCTCTCGCCCAGCGTCCATGCCTGGATGCGGCGGCGCGCGACGCTGCTGCGGGTGCGGCTGAGCAGGCCGGTGGAGACGGTCAGGCGCCGTTCGCGCTCGCTGAGGGTGAAGCCGTGGTAACGCAGCAGCGTCAGCACCGCCGACAACACCCGCAGCAGCAGCCAGCCCAGCAGCAATACCGCGGCCAGCAGCACCAGCCCACCGGTTACCCCGGTGTGCAGATGGCTGGCGTAGCCGAAGGCCTCGCGCCCGCCGCGCTGGATGGCATCGTCCATCACCGGGCGCGGTACGGTCTGGAACAGAACACCGAAGGCGGCGATCGCCAGTGCCCAGCCCCGGTTGGACAGCAGGCCCATGCGCAGCACATCCCAGCTCGACAGACGCAGCAGGACCTGCTCGTCGTCGGACGGCACGACACTGGCAGCCGGCGCGTCGCCCGGCGCTGGCTCGGGCGCCTGTCCACGCTGGCGCACCAGTTGTTCCAGGGCCAACGCCTGGTCCAGCCGCAGCACCCGCATCTCCGCTTCCGGGCGCACGCCACCGGCCGATTCCAGGCGCAGCTCGGCAACCCCGAACAACCGATGCAACGGGTTCTGCCGCACTTCCACGTTGTGGATGCGGGCAAAGGGTATCTCGCGCCGGTTGCGCGCCAGCAGGCCGCTGCGCACGGTGATCGCATCGTTGCCGATGCGGTAGCGGTAACTGAGGTACTGCAGTACCGAGACCAGCACCAGTGCGGCGATGGCGGTCAACGGGATCAACTGTGCCCACATCGGATCGCGATCGCCGCGTTGGCCGAACACCAGCAACGCGACCAGCGGCAGGAAATAGTGGCGCAGCTGCATCAACAGCACGAACAGCCACGACCACGGGTGCAGGCGATGTTCTTCGCTACCACTGGGCAGGGGCGGCGGCAGGGGCGGCGGCAGGCTCACAGGGCGTCGGCGTCCTGGTCGAGCTGATGGGCCAGGGTGTCACGCAGTCGCTCGGCATCGGCTTCGTCCAGGCCGTTGACGGTGACTGCACTCAGGCGGGTGCCGGCGGTGTGCACGATCAGCGTGGCCAGGCCTGCGCGCCGCTCCAGAGGCCCACGCCGCAGGTCCAGGTGCTGCACGCGCGAAATGGGAATGCGGGTCTCCAGCTGCCACATCAGGTCGCGGCGCAGGCCCAGGCCTTGTGCATCCAGCCGCCAGCGGGTGCGGGTCAGGCGGCGATGGCCGATCCAGCCGCCGAAGGCAACGCCGGCCAGCAGGCCCAGAGACGCCGCCCATAGTCCGCCGGGAAGTTCGAAGAACCACCAGAGTGCCGCCAGCGGTGCGCCGGGGATGAAGAGTCCGCCGAAGGCGCCCTCCAGCGCCGCCAACCGGGCAGCGCGCCGCGGCAGGGGTTGCCAGTGGTCGAGGGGCATTTCGGCGGCGGCAACAGGCAAGGGAAGTTCGGTCACGCGGGCGTCCGTCGGGCAGCAGGGCGGGCAGGCGCGGTGATGGCCGCACCGCGCAGACGTTAGCAGGTCGCCCGCGTTACTGGGCGGCCTGGATCAGCGCGTCGACATCCAGCAGGTGGCCGGCGCGGTCGGCCTTGGTGCGCAGGTAATGCTCGTTCTCGGCGGTGATCTCGCCGGTGACCGGAATGCAGTCCAGCACTTCGATGCCGGCATTGCGCAGGCGTTGTGCCTTGGTCGGGTTGTTGCTGAGCAGGGCGACACGGGACACGCCCAGCCCGCGCAGCATCGCCACCGCGCTGCCATAGCGACGCTCGTCGGCGCCGAAGCCCAGCTGCGCATCGGCGTCGATGGTATCCAGCCCGTCATGCTGGTAGCCGTAGGCGCGCATCTTCGCGGCGATGCCGGTACCACGGCCTTCCTGGTCCAGGTACAGCAGCACGCCGCCGCCCAGTTCCTTCAGCTTGCGCAGGCCACGGCGCAGCTGGTCGCCGCAGTCGCACTTGAGCGAACCGAACAGATCGCCGGTGAGGCAGGACGAATGCACGCGCACCGGCACCACGGCGGACAGGTCAGGTTCGCCGACGATGATCGCCACCTGGTCGCGCTGGGCGACGCCGCCGCGGAACACCGCGAACGTGGTCATGCCGACATCGCGCAGCGGCACCGGAGAACGGGCCACCAGTTCGTAATCATGTGCGGCATGCGCAGCGCCTTCGGCCAGATCGCACAGGCCGACGTCGGCGGCGCCATCGAAGGTGTTGTCAGCCGCTTCAAGGCGCACGGCCACCATCGCCGGCAGCAGCAGGCCGAGCCGGGCCAGTTCCACCGCGCCGGCATCGAACGCATCGCCTGCGCTCCAGGCCGCGGGCATCGGCCCGGGTTCGCGCAGGTAACCCAGCGAGGGCAGGGCATCGAAGGCGACGCCGGACAGCGGCAGGCGCGCGCCCTCGGGCGCCTCCACGCCGAGCACGCGGGCGCGGGTGGCGGTCAGATACAGGTAATGGCGCTCGCGCGCGGCGCTGGCGAAGGCGGCAAAGCTGCTGGCGGTGGCGCTGTCCAGCGCGATCACCGCCAGGCGCTGGCCCTGGCCATCGTGGAGCAGGACCGGGCGACCGGCGCGCAGTTCGGCGACCGCGCGCTCGCAGCGGATCGCTGCCGGATCACCGAACAGGGAGGAAGCAGACATGGCAGGACCGGGGGAGGCGGACATCGGTGTCTCTATGGGGGCGCCAGCGTCGTATTCAACGTGCTGCGGCGGTGTGTCGCAGGCCGGGTGGAGCGGCTCTCAGTGCGGATGCTCGTCGGTCGCGTACGGGTCTTCCTCGCCGCTGCCCGGGGGCCGCAGCGTATAGCGCTTGTAGGTCCACTGGTACTGCGCCGGGTCGCGGCGGGCGATGCGTTCGATGCCCGCGTTGAGCGCGGTGGCGGCGATCTGTGGGTCAGGGTCGGCCACGGCCGGATCGGTCGGCTCGATGTGCAGGGCGAATTCCATGTCCGGGCCGATGCGCTCGCACCAGCCATACAGCACCGTCGCACCGGTGCGCTCGGCCAGCCGGTTGACCAGGGTCATGGTCAGCGCCTGGACGCCGAAGAACGGCACGAACACCCCGTCGCCGGCCTTGGGTTGCTGGTCGGGCAGGATGCCGGTGGCGCCGCCGTCCTTGAGCACCTTGAACAGCTGGCGCACGGCCGGACCCTCGGCGCGCACCTGCTGCACGTTGTGGCCGCCGCGCACGATCTGCAGGAAGGCATCGCTGGCCTCGTCCTCCGGCGGCTTGTAGACGATGGCGATCTGGCCGCGCGAGGCCAGCCACTGGTTCAGCAGCTCCCAGTTGCCATAGTGCGGGGCCGCCACGATCACGCCCTTGCCGCTGGCCAGCGCCGCGTCGTACAGCGCCTGGCCGTGGCGCTCCTTCAGGTGCAGGCGCAGGTTGTCCTCGGGCTTCCGGCTCCACAGGCGCAGGGTCTCGATGGCCTGCAGGGCGGTGGAGCGCAGCAGGTCGCGCTGCAGGCGTGCGCGTGCCGAGGCGTCCAGTTCGGGGTAGGCCAGCTCCAGGTTGCGGCGGGTGACGCGGCTTTCGCGGGCATCGAGGCGCACCCATGTCCAGGCCAGGGCACGCGCGAATCCGCGCAGCAGCGGCCAGGGCAGGCGGGCGAACAGGGTGGTGGCGCGGTAGACCAGCCGGGCTTTGCGGTGTGGATTCATCACCCCCAGTTTAGCCAAGGGCGCTGCTATCGTGGCCGGCCCCTTGCCTGGAAGCCTGCCGATGCTCGTCCTGATTCAACGTGTCAGCCAGGCCGCCGTGCATGTGGAAGGGGAAGCGGTAGGGCAGATCGGCCCCGGTCTGCTGGCCCTGGTCGGCATGGAACCGGGCGATAGCGAGGCCCAGCTGCAGCGGATGGCCGAACGCCTGCTTGGCTACCGTGTGTTTGCAGATGAGGCCGGCAAAATGAACCGCTCGCTGCGTGATACCGGCGGCGGCCTGCTGCTGGTCAGCCAGTTCACCCTGGCCGCGGACACCCGTTCCGGCATGCGGCCGAGCTTCACCAGCGCGGCACCGCCGCAGGAGGCTGAACGCGGGTTCAATCGATTTGTCGACATTTGTCGTGAAAATCACGCGCCGGGGGTGGAAACGGGCCGCTTCGGTGCCCATATGGTCGTCAGCCTGGTCAATGACGGTCCCGTGACCTTCCTCCTCAGGCCCTAGGCCGCCGGGACCACCGCCCGGCAGGCCGGGCCCCGGGCTGGTATAATGCTACGTTCCCTATTTCCCCCTAGCCGGTGGCGCGAGCACTACATGGCCAACGAACGTCCTGCCCAATCCGAAATCAAGCAACTGATCAGCAAGGGCCTGGAACAGGGCTACCTGACCTATGCCGAAGTCAATGACCATCTGCCGGACGACATGGTCGACCCGGAACAGATCGAAGACATCATCGGCATGATCAACGGCATGGGCATTGATGTCCATGAAGTTGCTCCGGATGTGGAAACCCTGCTTCTCAACGACGGCAACACGGGCAACCGTGAGGTCGACGACACCGCAGCCGAAGAAGCGGCCGCCGCGCTGAGCGCGCTCGACACCGAAGGTGGCCGTACCACCGACCCGGTGCGCATGTACATGCGCGAAATGGGTACCGTCGAGCTGCTGACCCGCGAAGGCGAAATCGCCATTGCAAAGCGCATCGAAGAAGGCCTGTCCCAGGTCCAGGCCGCACTCGGCCAGTTCCCGGTGTCGGTCGAATCGCTGCTGACCGATTACGAAGCGCACAAGGAAGGCCGCAAGCGCCTTGCCGAAGTGATCGTCGGCTTCAACGACCTGACCGACGACGTGCCGGCCCCGGCCGCTGTGGTGGCCGATGACGCGGACGATGCCGACGCGGACGCCGACGAGGAAGAAGACGACGTCGACGGCGGCGATGAAGAAGCCGCACCGACCGGCCCGGATCCGGAGGAAGTCGCTGCGCGCATGCAGGCGCTGGGCGATGCCCTCAACGCCTTCAAGAAGGCAGCCGCCAAGGGCGACAAGAAGAACCTGCTGAAGCTCCGCGAGGAGATGTCGGCGGTGTTCGTCACCCTGAAGCTGCCGCTGCCGCTGACCGACGTGCTGACCAAGCAGCTGCGCGACACCATGGGCAGCATCAAGGCGCATGAGCGCCGCGTGCTGAACCTGGCCACCGTCACTGCCCGCATGCCGCGCAAGGACTTCATCCGTTCCTGGGAAGGCAACCAGACCAACCTGGAGTGGGTGGAAGACGCACTGAAGCGCAAGCAGAAGTGGTCTTCGGCGCTGCGTGAAGTGAAGGACCAGATCGTGTCCGAGCAGCAGGCCACCATCGACATCGAGAAGGTCACCCTGCTGGACCTGGACGAGCTGAAGGAACTCAGCCGTGCCATGGCCTATGGCGAAGCCAAGGCGCGCAAGGCCAAGAAGGAAATGGTCGAGGCCAACCTGCGTCTGGTGATCTCCATCGCCAAGAAATACACCAACCGCGGCCTGCAGTTCCTCGACCTGATCCAGGAAGGCAACATCGGCCTGATGAAGGCCGTGGACAAGTTCGAGTACCGCCGCGGCTACAAGTTCTCCACGTATGCGACCTGGTGGATCCGCCAGGCCATCACCCGTTCGATCGCCGACCAGGCGCGCACCATCCGTATTCCGGTGCACATGATCGAAACGATCAACAAGTTGAACCGCATTTCCCGCCAGATGCTCCAGCAGTACGGCCGCGAGGCTACGCCGGAGGAGCTGGCCAAGGAAATGGACATGCCGGAAGACAAGATCCGCAAGGTGATGAAGATCGCCAAGGAGCCGATCTCGATGGAAACCCCGATCGGCGACGACGAGGATTCCCATCTGGGCGACTTCATCGAGGACACCAATGTGGAGTCCCCGATCGAGAACACCACCAACATCAATCTGTCTGAAACCGTGCGCGACGTGCTGGCCGGCCTCACCCCGAGGGAAGCCAAGGTGCTGCGCATGCGCTTCGGCATCGACATGAACACCGACCACACCCTCGAGGAAGTCGGCAAGCAGTTCGACGTGACCCGCGAGCGCATCCGCCAGATCGAAGCGAAGGCCCTGCGCAAGCTGCGTCACCCGAGCCGTTCGGAGCAGCTGCGCAGCTTCCTGGATATCGATTGATCTCCAGCGCGTGCTGACGTGTTGAGAGAAACCCCGCTTCGGCGGGGTTTTTCTTTGGGCGGAATCTGCTGCAGCGCCGAGCCGGTGTTCGGCTTCCGTTGGCGGTGACGCATGCGCCCTTTGACCTTCCGGGGTGACAAACGCACTCTGGCGTCGCAGGTGCTCAACACACCTCGTGGGCGGGCCGGATCACCGGCACCGATGCGGACGCGCTGCAGGGACACGTGCACTGCGTGTATCTGCGGCATCAACCCTGTTGAGCATTGGAGCTTGGCCATGAATGCTGTTGAACATGATCTGCCCGTTGTTGCTGCCCTGGATTTCCCGCCGTTGATGACGTGGGAGGACGTCATGCAGGACGAACGCGAAGACCGGCTTGGCTTCGCCCGACGGGCCACGCTGGCGCTGCTGACGCAGTCAGGAGAGCAGTTGGTTGCGGGGTTTGCCGGTGGCAACCGCAAGGGGCTGGAAGGTGCCATGAAGGCGGTGGCGCTGTTCCAGGCGCATCTGCAGGAGATGGAGCGATTGGCGGGGATGGCGGAGAGACGGCTGCAGCGTGTTGGCGAAGTGGTGGCTGCTGCCGGCTGAGTAGCCGATTCCTGCCGTGCTCCACTACACTGTGACGCTGCGCAGGGCCTATAGCTCAACGGTTAGAGCAGGGGACTCATAATCCCTTGGTTCCAGGTTCGAATCCTGGTGGGCCCACCATTTCGGTATATTGCGGCATCCAGGAAGATCCGCGGAGATCAAGAAAACACTAGAATTTCCGGCATTTCTTGTGTTTTCGTATCTTTCGGCACTCCATTGCATCCAGCAGGAGTGTGAGTAAGCTTGTGAGTAGCGGGCCCCTCTTTCTGGGGTGTTACTCACACTTGCGTTACTCACGGGGTCAAAGAGCATGCTCACTGACACCAAACTTCGAAGCTTGAAAGCCAAGGCGAAGCTCTATCGCGTGGCAGACACCAATGGGCTATGTATTGAGGTGCGTCCTACCGGAGCGAGGTTTTGGCGTTACCGCTATCGCTTCAACGGGAAGCCCACCATGGCACCGCTGGGGCAGTACCCGGCGGTGTCCCTGGAGAGGCTAGGACGGAACGCGACCGCATGCGTGCGTTGCTGGCGGCGGGCTCTAACCCAACTACGGTGGCGAGGCTGAAGCGCGCGGCCAAGGTGGAGCAAAGCGACACCACATTCGGTCAAATTGCCGCCGAACTGCTCGAAAAGCGGGTGCGTGAGGGGTTAAGTCCGGGTAGCGTGAAGCGCGAGAAGCGTCTGGTCGATAAGGACCTCGCGAGCATTGCAGGATTGCCGATCACCGCGATCACTGCTCCGGTCCTACTCAAGGAGCTACGTAAACTTGAAAATCGTGGGGTAGTCGAAACCGCACACCGGGCCCGCAGCCATGTCGGATTGGTCTTCCGGTACGTGATCGCTACAGCTCGTGCGGCCCACAACCCGGCCCCAGACTTGGTAGGGGCACTGGAGCAGCCCCAGAAGCGACACTTTGCCAGTGTGACCGAGCCGAGTCAGATCGGCCCTCTGCTCCGGGCGCTATATGCCTACCAGGGTACCTCGGTTGTCATGGCGGCATTGAAGCTGGCGTCTTTGGTCTTCGTGCGGCCTGGGGAGCTGCGGCAGGCGCGCTGGGCGGAACTCAACCTGGATGCTGCCGAATGGCGCTTCACGGCAACCAAGACCGGGACGCCTCATATCGTTCCCTTGTCGAAGCAGTCGGTGAATATTCTCCGGGATCTGCATCCACTGCCAGGGCGCTACGAGTATGTCTTCCCCGGGATCCACAGGGAGGGCCTGTCCACGGAATTGATATCCGGCCACAGCTTGAGAGTCGGCTATGTGACGGCGGCAGTGGAAGCTGGGGTGGGGCTAGCCATCATCCAGCGGCAAACGGGGCATGCCTCGTTAGACATGCTGGCCAGATACGTGCGGGGAGCGGATCCCTTCGCTTGTGATGCCCTAAGTAGAGAGCGGCATGGCACCAGCTCCGATTCTCCTGCGGCCTAACGAGTGGGGCGGGAACACACCCGCTCTTCTGCGGGCTATCATCCGGAGTCTTACAAGAAAGCCAGTGGCATCTGCTCTGGTTGGGGGTCAGGGGACAATGAGCAACGCCTTTTTCGAACAGCCGATTCTCAACTCGCCGTACGACTATCCGGCTAGACATTGGGAGCTGGACGCGACCGGCCAGCCGACCCAGGAAATCGTTGCCAGTCGCCGTCGGGCCGACTTCATCACGCCCATTCCCAAACCGCGCAAGCGCGCGGGCGGTGCCGGTCACCAGGCCAGCCTGACTTTCGACGAAGGTAAAGGACTTTCTACCACCGAGCAGGCCTACGACCACACTGCCATCATCAATGCGGTGCGGCAGGAGGTCGATGCCTGGCGTCGTCTACCGCGGGCCCAGTGGCGAGTCACTGCCGAAACGGCCCGTCTGCTGGATCACTGGCGCTGTCACAAGTTCGCTGGCATCCGCCCATTTTTCTGCCAGGTCGAAGCCGCCGAGACTGCTATCTGGTTGACGGAGGTTGCTCCGCAGATCGGTAAGAACGGCGAACGCTTCCTGGAACATCTGGCCAAGGCCAACGGTGACGCAAATCCGGAGTTGATGCGTTTGGCCCTAAAGTTGGCCACCGGCGCAGGCAAAACAACGGTCATGGCCATGCTGATCGCCTGGCAGACCATTAATGCCGTGCGTCACCCCAACAGCAAGAAGTTCACCCGTGGCTTCTTGTTGGTCGCTCCGGGCCTGACTATCAAGGATCGCCTCCGAGTCCTGCAGCCCAACGACCCGGACAGCTACTACGCCAGTCGCGAGATCGTGCCGCGCGACATGCTGGCGGACTTGGATAAGGCCAAGATCGTCATCACCAACTACCATGCCTTCAAGCTGCGCGAGCGCATTGAGCTTTCCAAGGGCGGCCGCCGTCTGCTGCAGGGCCGCACAGGCGAAACGCTAGACACACTGGAGACGGAAGGCCAGATGCTGCAGCGGGTCATGCCCGAGCTGATGGGCATGAGGAACGTCCTGGCTATCAACGACGAAGCACACCACTGTTACCGGGAAAAGCCGGCGGAAGAAAGTGACGAAGATCTGCCCGCCGAAGAAAAGGCCGAAGCTGCGGATAACAATGAGGCCGCGCGCCTTTGGATCTCCGGCCTGGAGGCAGTGAACCGTAAGCTGGGTCTGCAGCAGGTTATCGACTTGTCGGCTACGCCGTTCTTTCTGGCTGGGTCCGGCTACGTGGAAGGGACCCTGTTCCCGTGGACCATGAGCGACTTTTCGCTGATGGATGCGATCGAATGCGGCATCGTCAAGCTGCCGCGGGTGCCGGTGGCCGACAACATTCCCGGCGCGGAGATGCCCATCTACCGCGAGTTGTGGAAGCACATCGGCAAGAAGATGCCGAAAAAAGGCCGCGGCAAGAATGCATCGCTCGATCCACTGGCCATTCCAGTGGAACTGCAGACCGCGATGGAGGCCCTCTACGGCCACTATGTCAAGACGTATGACGCGTGGAAGCAGGCCGGTATCAAGGTGCCGCCTTGCTTTATTGTGGTGTGCAACAACACTGCAACTTCCAAGCTGGTGTATGACTACATTTCCGGCTTTGAACGCCAGAACAACGACGGCAGTGCCACCTACCAAGCCGGTCGACTGGAGTTATTCCGCAACTTCGACGAGCACGGCAATCCACTGGCGCGGCCGAACACGCTGCTGATCGACAGCGAGCAGCTCGAATCCGGCGAGGCGCTGGACGACAACTTCCGCGGAATGGCCAGCGACGAGATCGAACGATTCCGCCGCGAAATCATCGAGCGTACTGGCGACCGTAAGCAGGCCGAGACCATTACGGACCAGGACTTGTTGCGCGAGGTGATGAACACTGTCGGTAAGCAAGGTCGCCTGGGCGAGGCCATCCGCTGCGTAGTGTCGGTGTCCATGCTTACCGAAGGTTGGGACGCCAATACCGTGACGCATATCCTCGGTGTGCGCGCGTTCGGCACACAGCTGCTATGCGAGCAGGTCATCGGTCGCGCCCTGCGCCGCCAATCCTATGAGCTTAATGAGCAAGGCCTATTCGATGTGGAATACGCCGACGTTTTCGGCATCCCGTTTGACTTCACTGCCAAGCCGGTGGTCGTCACCCCACCTAAGCCGCGCGAGACCGTGCACGTCAAAGCGGTGAAGCCTGCACGCGATTCTCTGGAAATCGAATTCCCGCGTGTGCAGGGTTACCGCGTCGAACTGCCTGAAGATCAGCTCGAAGCCGATTTCAACGCCGATCACGTCCTGACACTGACGCCGGATGATGTTGGTGCGACGAATACGCGCAACGCCGGCATCATCGGCGAGGCTGTGGAACTGGATATCAAGCACTTGGGCGACGTGCGCCAGTCAACGCTTCTGATGGAACTGACCAAGCACCTTATTTTTCAGCATTGGCGCGAGCCGGGTGAGGATGCGCCGATCAACCTGTTCGGCCAGCTCAAGCGCATTACCCGGCAATGGCTGGATACCTGTTTGGAATGCAAGGGGGGCACCTACCCGGCGCAATTGATGTACCGCGAGTTGGCGGATATGGCCTGCGAACGCATTACGAAGGGCATCACCAACAAGGAGTTGCAGAAGGGTCGCCAGGTCAAGGCTATCCTCGATCCGTTCAACCCGGTCGGAAGCACCGCACACGTTGGATTCAACACCTCCCGCCAAGACCGCTGGGAAACGGTTGGCCCCCCGCCGAAAAACCAGGTCAACTGGGTGATCCTGGACAGCGGCTGGGAAGGCGAGTTCTGCCGTGTGGCCGAATCGCACCCCAAAGTGCTTGCCTACACCAAGAACCATAATCTCGGCCTAGAGGTGCCGTACCGTTACGGTTCGCTGACGCGACGCTACTTCCCTGACTTCATCGTCAAGGTGGATGACGGCCACGGCGCGGACGCCCCCCTCAACCTGATCGTGGAAATCAAAGGTTATCGCCGCGAGGACGCGAAAGAGAAAAAGTCCACGATGGATACGTACTGGATTCCTGGCGTGAACTACCTCGGCACGTACGGCCGCTGGGCCTTCGCAGAGTTCGGCGATGTGTACGAAATGCAGGAAGACTTTGCACAGCGGGTCGAGTTTGAATTTGCGAAAATGGTGGAGTCTGCGTGCGGCCGCGAATTTAATTTGCTAACTATCTTGGCCAATCGTTCGGAGCAGCTGCTCGCCCCAGTCTTGAAGCATCTACCTCAATTGACCCCTGTCGTCCGCGCTTTCTGGGGACTGGCTGCGCATCGCGAGGATCACAGGATCTTCCTGAGCGACATCGCACGCGTGGAACGAGATACCAAGTGTGACGTGGACGAAGCATTTTCCGTGCTTTCTTTCCTGACCGGCGATCAGCCTGGGCAATTTCGATTGGCTCTCAGGAGCCCCGATGGATCTGTGGTTTCGCCTCGCGAGGTGTCCACAAGACTTGGAATCCTGCGAGGAGCGGGAGAATCCGGAGCCGCTGTTTGGAGGGAATGGGCAAAATTGGTCGAAGTGACATGGCATCCCATCGCGCTGGAGCATGCCCATGGCTAATGGTGACAGCTCTTTGTTTGCGCTGGTCGAATGCATGAAGGCCAAAGCACCTGAATATTTGGATCTGATGGCCGCCCAATCCGATGCGGAGTTCGAGAAGGCTTTTGATGTGCTCCTGGAGAAGGCACTCCATCATCTAGAGAGCAATAGCAAGAATTTTGCCGTGCTGGATGAGAATGGATTGACAGCAGTCTTGGCCGCCGCACTGAGCGTGCCGGGGTTGAGCGTATGTCAGGAAGCGAATTCGAATGGGCATGTGGATATCACCATCCACGCAGATCATTGCTTTCCGATGAGGAAGAAACTTGGCGAGGCGAAAATTTATAGCGGCCCGGATTACCACCTGAAGGGGGTGGGCCAATTATTGGTTCGGTATACGACGGGGCGTGAATCCCGCGGCTTGGTGATCGCGTACGTCAGGCAGCGGAACATCAAAGCGTTGTTCGAGAAAATCAGGGTAAAAATGGATGCCGATCTGCCAGAAGATCAGCAGGGGAAGACGATGGACCATCCATGTAGATGGAATTTTCTGTCCAAGCATATGCACTCGAGCGGAGTGGTATTGGAAGTCGCGCATGCCGGCTGCAATCTGTATTTCACAGATGCCTCTGCATGAAGTTAAAAACCTTCAAGACCATACCCTGGCAACAGCGAATCCGGCACAAAAGCTTCGGACCAGTGCCGGTCAAACATGACTGATCCTAGGAAGACCTGCGGATCAATGTAGTGCTCCAATCGAAAACTGAATATCGTTGAATGACGATCGCCGTAGTAAATTCCACCGGATCCAACCACCAATGGCTACCAAGAAGTCCTCCAAACTCACCACGCCCAAGCAGGTCACCGACCTCATCCACGGTGAAGCCAAACGGAAGAACATTCCGACGGTAGAGCATCAGTCGGTGATGCAGCACCACGAGCAGGCACCTGTGAAGGTGAAGTATCCGCGTGGCGGCAGTGGGCTGGATGACGAAAAGGCGCAGCGCAATCCGGACCTGGACCCGCAGCTGGTGTGGCGCGGCAAGGACCAGCAGGACTGGTCCGACCTGGTGGTCAACGCGCCACCTCTCTACATCCAGGAGAAGGTAAAGCCCAAGGTGCTAATCGACGACCTGCGCCGCATGAGCGAACAAGCCGCATCAAAGCAAGCGGGCGACATGGCGGACCTGTTCGGCGATTTCAACGGACTGCCGGAAGGTGCGGATAAGACGGAGTTCTACCAGCACGAAGGTCATTGGCAGAATCGCATGATCCTGGGCGACAGCCTGCAGGTGATGGCGAGTCTCGCCGAGCGCGAAGGGCTGCGCGGCAAGGTGCAGTGCATCTATTTCGATCCGCCGTATGGGATCAAGTTCAACAGCAACTTCCAATGGTCAACCACCAGCCGCGATGTGAAGGACGGCAATGCCGACCACATCACTCGCGAACCTGAGCAGGTGAAGGCCTTCCGTGATACATGGCGTGATGGCATCCATTCGTATCTGACTTATCTGCGTGACCGGTTGATGGTGGCACGAGACCTGCTGACAGATTCGGGGTCGATTTTCGTGCAGATCGGTGATGAGAATGTGCACCGTGTCCGCGGGGTGCTCGATGAAGTCTTTGGTGACAATAATTTTGTAGCCGATCTTATTGTTCAAACAACGACTAGTGCATCGAGTCAGTTCATCGATAACATCAATGATCACGTATTGTGGTATGCGCGGGACACGTCGAGAGCGAAGTACAGATCACTTTTCTCCAGCAAAGAGGATTCTGCATCTTCGGATCAACTTTACCGGCATGTAATTACGAATGATGGGCTCCGTCATAGAAATTCCTCCTCGGACGAGTTTCCAATTGACGCAGAGCCAAGGGTGTTTCGCATTGACCAGCTAACTTCGCAAACCCAGGCGTCGACAACTCGATACGCCGTTGAATTCGAGGGCAGAAGCTACGACGTAGGCAAGCGCCAATGGGCCACTCCGGTCCATGGAATGAGTCGGTTGAAGATGGCGTCTCGCGTCATGGTTTCTGGCGCGTCACTTGCCTATGTCCGCTGTATTGATGACTATCCAGTAATTCCGATCCGCAATCTTTGGGTTGATACAGGTACCGGTAGCTTCACAGACTCAAAAGTCTATGTTGTTCAGACGAACACGAAAGTGATCCAGCGATGCCTGCTGATGGCGTCCGATCCTGGTGATCTAGTGCTGGATCCAACTTGCGGTTCGGGTACAACAGCATACGTAGCTGAACAATGGGGCCGTCGGTGGATCACCATCGACACATCGCGCGTGGCGCTGGCGCTAGCTCGTGCCCGCATCATGGGGGCACGCTATCCGCTCTACCTGCTCGCCGACAGCCGCGAAGGCCAGCTCAAGGAAGCCGAAGTCACCCGCAGCGCACCGTCATCGTATAGCGTGCACGGTAATATCGCCCTTGGTTTCGTGTATGAGCGCGTGCCGCACATCACGCTGAAGTCGATCGCCAACAACGCCGAGATCGATGTCATCTGGGAGTCCGCCCAGCAGAAGCTCGAACCGCTGCGCGAAGCGCTGAACAAGGTGCTCGACAAGCAGTGGCGGGAATGGGAAATCCCCCGCGAGGCCGATGCCAATTGGAGCGATGCCGCGAAAAAGCTACATGCTGAATGGTGGCAGCAGCGTATCGCCCGGCAGCAGGAGATCGATGCTTCTATCGCGGCCAAGGCCGAGTTCGAATTCCTCTACGACAGGCCCTACGAGGACAAGAAGAAGGTGCGCGTGGCCGGCCCCTTCACCGTCGAAAGTCTCAGCCCACACCGTGTGCTTGGCGTGGACGAAGAAGACAACCTGATCGACCATGTCGAGGACGACCGGGCCGATTATGGCCAGGACTTCACCTCGATGATCCTGAACAACCTCAAGACCGCCGGCGTGCAGCAGGCGCACAAGGCCGACAAGATCGAGTTCGAATCGCTGGAACCTTGGCCCGGCGACTTGATCTGCGCCGAGGGTCGCTACCTGGAGAAGGGTGCGTCCAAACGCGCCGGAATCCTGATTGGTCCGGAGTTCGGTACCGTTTCCCGTGCCGATCTGGTGGATGCTGCGCGCGAGGCCGGAGATGCCGGTTTCGATGTGCTAATCAGCTGCGCCTTCAACTACGACGCCCCTGCCAGCGAGCTCAGCAAGCTCGGTCGCATCAACGTGCTCAAGGCGCGCATGAACGCGGACCTGCACATGGCCGAGGACCTGAAGAATACCGGCAAGGGCAACCTGTTCGTGATCTTCGGCGAACCCGACGTGGACGTGCTGGACACCAAGGGCAATAGCATCCGCAAGTATGATGGCATCAAGGATGTGATCACTGTCCCCGCCGGAGAAGAACTGGTGGTGCGCATCAATGGTGTGGACGTGTTCCATCCCGGTACCGGCGAAGTCCGTAGCGACGGTGCCGATGGCATCGCCTGCTGGTTCCTCGACACCGATTACAACGAAGAATCCTTCTTCGTCCGCCACGCCTACTTCCTTGGCGCCAATGATCCCTACAAGGCGCTGAAAACCACCCTCAAGGCCGAGATCGACCCCGAAGCCTGGGCCACGCTGAATTCCGACACCTCCCGCCCGTTCCCCAAGCCAAGCACCGGTCGTTTCGCGGTGAAGGTCATCAACCACTTGGGGGATGAGGTGATGAAGGTGTTCAAGGTCGGCTGAGCCGGTTCAAACAAGGATTGCCCGATGATCAGGATCCAACCGCAGTACCTATCCCTGTCCAAGTTGCTGGATCGGCGGCTGTTCCGCATTCCTGACTATCAGCGGGCCTATAGCTGGACATCACAACAGCGCAAGGATCTCTTCGAAGACCTGGCCAAAACTCATGCGAAAGGCAAGGATGAAGGCCATTTCATGGCGGCCGTCGTGTGCCTACGACGCGGAACCCAGGACTTGGGGACGGATGAGTTCCAGGTGCTCGACGTCGTCGATGGGCAGCAACGCATCACGACTCTGATCGTGCTGCTCAAAGCGATTTGCCTGGCACTGGATCCGAAGCATGGCCCGGAGAAGAAGTTCCTGGACGAGCTGAGCGATCTGCTGGTCAAGCCCGAGAGTGACGAACTGTTGCTGCTGCAGACCAATCATGACAGCAGCCACTATTTCGGGGACTTTCTGCGCAAGGGCAGGTTCGTCGCGGCTGCAACCGCGAAGACAACGGCGGATCGGCAGATCCTGCAGGCAATCGAGGATTGCCAGCAGTTTCTGCGTAAGTGGAAGGCGAACGGGAATGATCTCCTGTCGCTGGGGGCGTTGCTGAAGAACAGGCTGTATTTCCTCCTCCACGAGATCGAAGAGGAGAAAGCCGTCTATACCGTGTTCGAGGTGCTCAATAGTCGTGGGCTTTCGGTGTCCTGGCTGGATCGGCTCAAGAGCATCCTGATGGGTAATGCGTTCGAGTTGCCCAAGGCGGACAACGACGCGTTGATCAAGGAACTCCACACCAAGTGGCGAGATATCTACGCAGTCATTGGGTTGCGCCAGGGCCTCAGTACCGAGGCGCTACGTTTCGCTGCGACCTTGCGAGCGGCTACTGCTCCGAGTCGTCCGATGAGCGAAGAAGACTCTGTTCATGCGCTCAGGGATCTGGCGCTGAACAGTGCCAAGCGTCTGCGTCAGGTTGCTTCCTGGTTGCTGGAGGTAACGAAGGCGTCCGATAAGGTGGTAGGCAATCATCGTTTGAACGCAGTGACCCGCATCTCCCAGGCAAGACTTCTTGCGGTTGCTATCAACCTGCGTGACGACTTATCGGAGGATGACAAGGAGAGGCTGCTGGCCCAATGGGAACGGGTGACGTTCCGCATCTACGGAATGATGGGTCACGATGCGAGAACGCGCGTTGGCGACTACATACGGCTGGCGTGGAAGGTTGTCAACGAAGAGCTTCCTTCTGCGGACATCAGGAAGGGGATGGCGGCCATCGGAGAGGACTTCCCGATCGAGAAGGCCATCGATGAACTTCGTGAAGCAAATTGCTACGAAGGCTGGGAAGTTGAACTTCGGTATTTCATGTTCAGGTATGAGGAGCACCTGTCCAAACAGAAGGGCATGATCTTCTCAAAGGACCAGTGGGAAAAAATATGGATGGCAAGTCCGTCTGATTCCATTGAGCATATCCATGCGAAGAGCAAGGCGCCGGAGAAGCAAAAGCATCGACTGGGGAACCTCGTGCTGCTCACTCCCAACTTGAACTCTAAACTCAGGGACAAGCCCGCGAAGGAAAAGGCGAGTTCCTATGCCATGACGGGTTTGCTCGTAGCGGGGCGGGTTGCAGCCATGATCGAGAAGAGCGATCGCTGGTCGAAGAAGGAGATCGACGTGTTTGAGAACGAGATGTTGGCTTGGGCTGCTACCGAATGGGCCGATTGATGCGAAACAAGGAGTAGAGCATGCAGTTCCGTATCGCCGACACTTTCACCGCCAGCCTCGCCCGCTTGACCGGAGATGAGCAGAAGGCAGTCAAGACCACAGCCTTTGATTTGCAAATTGATCCTGCCGGCAACGGCATGAGCTTCCACAAGCTCGACAAGGCCAAAGATGCAAATTTCTGGTCGCTGCGCGTTACCCGCGACATCCGTCTGATCGTCCACAAGACGGCTGGTAGCCTGTTGCTCTGCTACGTCGATCACCACGACAAGGCTTATCTGTGGGCGGAGCGCCGCAAGTTGGAAACACATCCGACTACTGGTGCCGCGCAGTTGGTCGAAATTCGCGAGCGTGTACAGGAAATTGCTGTTCCCAAGTACATTGGGACGGCCAAACATGCTCCTGCGGCCTTGTTCGCCAATTACAGCGATGAGCGACTGCTCTCATATGGCGTGCCTCCGGAGTGGTTGGCCGACATACGGGGGGCGAACGAAGACAGTCTGCTGGATCTGGTGGATCACCTGCCAGGTGAGGCGGCCGAGGCACTGCTGGAGCTCGCTACGGGCGGTACTCCGGTCGCGCCAAACGCAGCCAAGCGGGCCGACGACCCGTTCCAGCATCCGGATGCGCAGCGCCGCTTCCGGGTCATGTCTGACGTGGAGGAACTCACTCGTGCGTTGGAATACCCGTGGGACAAGTGGACGGTATTTTTGCACCCGGCTCAGCGGCAGCTGGTAGATCGGGACTACAACGGGCCGGCGCGCGTCTCCGGTTCGGCGGGGACCGGCAAGACCGTGGTGGCGCTGCATCGCGCCGTGCACCTGGCGCGCAATGACGAGGATGCTCGCGTTCTGCTTTCAACATTCTCCGAAAATCTGGCTAATGCGTTGCGCTCAAGCTTGTTCCGGTTGGCGTACAACACCCCTCGGCTGGCCGAGCGCATCGACGTCACCGCGATGGATGCTGTCGGCATAAAGCTTTACTCTGCGGAGTTCGGTAAACCTGTTTTCGCCAACCGCGAAGAAATTTCCACGCTCATGCAATCGGCCGTCCGACAGGTCGCTGGGTTGAAGGCGAGCTCGGCCTTCCTGTTCTCGGAGTGGGGAGACATCGTTGATACCTGGCAACTCGACAGTTGGGAGGCCTACCGGGATGCCAAGCGACTGGGACGAAAGACCCGCTTGCCGGAAGCGCAACGCGTCTTGCTCTGGCAGGTTTTTGCTAGGGTAAAGAGTCAGCTGAAGCAGTCCGGAAAAATCACCAAGGCCGAGATGTTTAGTCGGCTGGCTGGTGTCATGCCAGAGCGCAAATACCCTGTCTTTGACTACGTGGTGGTCGATGAAGCTCAGGACATTGGCGTCCAGCAACTGCGATTCCTTGCATCTATCGCTGGCAATCGTGCAAATGCGCTGTTTTTCGCCGGCGACCTGGGCCAGCGCATCTTCCAGCAACCATTCTCATGGATGTCGCTTGGTGTTGATGTGCGTGGCCGCTCGCGCACCTTGAATATCAACTATCGAACATCCCATCAAATTCGCTCTCAGGCCGATCGTTTGTTGGGGCCTGAAGTGTCCGATGTCGACGGCAACAAAGAGAGCCGCAAGGGGGCAATCTCCATCTTCAATGGGCCAGAACCGATTGTCCGTAGATTCGGGAATCCTAGTGAGGAAAGCCATGCTGTGGGGCAGTGGCTGAAACAGTGGGTAGACAAATGTGTGCTGCCACATGAAATAGGTGTCTTTGTACGTTCGGAGCACGAGCTGCCGCGTGCGCAGGCGAGTATCGATGCCGCAGGCTTACATAGCCGCGTGCTTGGCAAAGATATGGTCACGGAGGAAGGCTACGTTAGCGTAACGACAATGCATTTAGCGAAGGGCCTGGAGTTCCGAGTTGTCGCTGTAATGGCCTGCGACGAGGAAATCATCCCTTCGCAGGCCCGCATTGAGTCGGCTGCAGACGATGTTGAGCTGACCGAAATCTACGATACCGAGAGACAGCTCCTGTACGTAGCCTTCACCAGGGCGCGTGACAGCCTCCATGTATCGGCGGTCTCCCCGGCTTGCGAATTCTTGGATGACCTGCTGTGAGCTGGATTCATTCTCACCAGGCTACTAACAGTCATATCCGTGAAAGTGAGTAATATTGTGAGTAATGCTGATGGTGGCCTTGAATAAAATCTTTTGTATTCAATAACTTGATCGGTCTATTGGGTTGATGGTGGGCCATCGAATCAGGCACTTTGGCGTCGGCCCAGGTGCCTTTTCTGTGCCGGCGAAAGAACAGCCGAAAAAATTCAGCGCTTCTCTTGATGCTTCATGGCCACCAGCCATTGGCGACGTCCCCCCGGCTTGAGTAGTGGGCGGGTTTAGAGTCCGGTGCTGATGTTATCTTTCTTCGTCGCCAACTGCGCGGCGTACTGGGCGGGCGTTAGTCCGCCAAGCGCTCTTTTGGGCCTTTCT
>NZ_JBFPNJ010000033.1:0-227698 GCF_040815575.1 Stenotrophomonas sp. LST15-1-1.1 | reverse complement strand
CCCTCTACAACGACAAGGCGAACCGCCTCGTCCCTCATGCCCTGAGTGATCTGTTTTGCCATGGGTCTACCTCGATGCTCGAAATTGATCCTATCGAGTGTCCAAGTTCATTAGACCACCGCAACCCATCCTTGGGGGCTTGGCCGCGGCATCCATGCCGCGGACACCCCCGCGAACCCACCCCGCCCGGCCTTTGACAGTTTCCGTGTGCGTCCAACCACGGAAAAAGAAAGAAAAGCAGAAGCGGGTCGCTTCGCTGCGCTTGCTCTGGTGTCGACCAAGGTCGACACCCACCAACAGCGGTGCAGAACGCCGTCCCGACAGATCGCGGGAACCTGTCGAAGGCGGGGTGGCTCAGGTTACGAGGGCGTGAGCGCCATGGATGGCGCGACCGAGGCTACATGGACGTACTTGCGCCGTCCCCCGCAACCTGAGCCACCCCGCCATCCCACGGATAGCGAGCTTTTGCTGTTGACGTTGACGTTGCCCTGGCTTCGGCGGGTGCAGGGCGCAGCCCTGCTGAACAACACCCCTCAGTAACGAGGACGGCCTTCTTCCAGTACCTGGCGCAGGAACGGCACGGTGATCCGCCGCTTCGCCGCCAGCGATTCGCGATCCAGCCAGTCCAGCAGCGTGATCAGCCCACCCAGCTCGCGGCCGGTGTGCGACAGCAGCCACTCGATGGCGGCCTCGTCGATCGCCAGCCCTCGGCGTAGCGCGCGCTCGCGCAGCACCGCCGCGCGGCCTTCCTCGTCCAGCGGCTGCAGCAGCACGCGCACGCATTGGCCCAGGCGCGAACGCAGGTCCGGTAACACCAGGCCCAGTTCGCCGGGCGACTTCTGCGCGGTGTACAGCACCGTCACGTCGGCGGCGCGCGCGCGGTTGTGGAAATCGAACAGCGCGATCTCATCCTCACGGTTGCCCGCCACCGCATCCAGGCCATCCAGCGCCACCAGCTCGCGCTGCTCGAGCCCTTCCAGCGCCACCCGCACCCGGCCAACCACACTGGCCAGCGGCACGTAGGTCGGCAGGCGCCCGGCCTGCTCGGCGCTGGAACACATCGCCAGCGCCTGATGGGTCTTGCCGGTGCCGGCCGCGCCTTCCAGGTAGATCCAATCGTGGCTGGCACCTACCGCGATGGCATGCAGCTGCGCCAGCGCACCGTCCGGCGCACCGATGAAGCTCTCCAGGCGCTGGTCCCGCGGGTAATGCAGGGCCAGCGGAAGTTGCGGCACACCAATCACTTCAGTTCCGGACCCTTGTCATTGCCAGGCACGATGATATGGGGCTGGTCGATCACGCCATCAAGCACGATCGCGGGCTTCTCCCCGGCATACAGCTCACTCTGCCGGTAGCGCTGGTGCGCATAGCGCAACAGCACGTTGCTCACCGCCGCCACCGGCAGCGCCAGCAGCATGCCCAGGAAGCCGAACAGCTGGCCACCGGCCATCACCGCGAAGATCACCGCCACCGGGTGCAGGCCGATCTTGTCGCCGACGATGCGCGGGGTCAGCACGTAACTCTCCAGCAGCTGGCCGACAGTGAACACCACGCCGACCAGGATCAGCAGCTTCAGGTCGAACCCCTGCGCCTGCACCAGCGCAGCCACGATCGCCATCAGGATGCCGGTGGTCGCGCCCAGGTAGGGAATGAAGCTGATCAGGCCGGCGATCAGGCCGATCAACAAGCCCAGCTTGAGCCCGACCAGCGACAGGCCACCGGCGTAGATCACGCCCAGCGCCAGCATCACCAGGAACTGCCCGCGGATGAACGCACCGAGCACTTCGTTGGATTCACGCGCCAGCGAGGTGATCGTGCCGATCTGGTTGCGCGGGATCACCGATGCCACGCGCTCGACCAGCTTGTCCCAGTCACGCAGGAAGTAGAACGCCAGGATCGGCAGCAGCAACAGGTTGACCACCCAGGTGACCACCGTGAAGCCCGAGCGTGATACGTAGCCCATGAAGGTGGTTGCGAACCCGCCGGCCTGCTGCCAATGGCTGCGCACCCATTCGATCAGGCGGTCCGGGTCCATCCACTGCATCACTTCCAGCCCGGTCTTCTGCTCGAACCAGGGGATGCCCTTCTCCATCAGCCAGGCCTGCGCCTGCGGTGCCGCTGCGATCAAGGTCGTGATCTGGCGTTCGATCATCGGCACCAGCACCAGCAGCAGCGCGACGATCACCAGCACCATCGCCACGAATACCAGCACCACGCCGGTCATGCGCGAACGACCGGTGGCCTCGATGCGGTCCACCAGTGGATCGCCCAGCCAGGCCAGCGCCAGCGCCAGCACGAACGGGGTCAGGATCGGTGCCAGCAACCAGACGACCCAACCAATCAGGCCGGCCAGCAGGATGTATTTCAGCCGACGCAGGAATTGCGCGATTTCCGCTTCCGGGGACAGGATCATCGCAGGCGGTACTCGTTGCTGACCGGCGCCGGCGCCGGTGCACCGGTCGTGTCGTCGATCGGCGTCGGCAGGGCCGGCAGTGTCGCCGACGGCACCAGCACGCCGTTGTCGCCGAGCATGCGGTTGAAGCCGGCCAAGCCGGTGGTCATTTCCAGATTCAGCTCCAGATGGTCGGCGGTCGCGCGCAGCGGGGTGACATTGCGTACCACGGCCACTTCACGCAGGCCGGCGGCCAGGCGCAGGTATTCGTCGGCGCTGTTGATGCCGGTCACCACCACGCGGTAAGTGCCCGCCTGGCCGGTGGCCGCCCCGGCCTTGGCATAACGCTTGACCAGCGCGTCGGCAGCGCCATCGGCACCGGCGGCCATCGCGCGCATGGCGTTGGCGTCCTTGCTGGTCCACTTGTTCAGTTCCCGGCCGTTGTCGACGAACACCCAGTCCGCCTGCCAGCCGCCATTGGCGCGGTAGAGCTTGCCGATCAGCTGCATCGGCGGCGAATAGCGCGACGAGGCCCGGGCGACCGCGGCGCTGTCCTGGCGCCAGATGGCACCAGCCAGGGCCTGCTCGGCGGCGCCACCACTGGGCAGGCCGAGCTTGTAGCCGCGCTCGATGGCCCGGCTCAGCAACGGCCGCGCGGCATTGGCCTGCTGCACGCTGACCAAGCGCGGACCGCTGCCATCATCGACGGCCAGCCACAGCACCGGCTTCGGTCGTGGCTGCGGCCACAGCGGCAGGCCCAGGGCCGACACCAGCCCGTCCACGTCATCCTCGCGGAAGCGCGCGACCAGCAGGGTACGGAAGCTCGGCGCGCCGCTGGCGCCTACGCTCTGGTCCTGCTTGTAGTCGTAGCTGGCCACGTAGTCCTTGGCATTGCGCAACGCCTGAACCACGCCGGGGCGGGACATGACGCTGCGATCACCGGACAATTTGCCCAGTACCACGCTCAACGCGCGGGCAAGTGCACCGTTGCGGTCAGCCTCGGCTTGGCTGTTGACGGGCACTTCGGCCTCGTACGCACCACTGGCAGTGGCAACATCCCCCTCGGTTCGCATGCCGCTCTGGGCCATCGTGGCCACCGGCAGGCACAGCGCAAGGAGCAGGGTCAAAAACAGGCTGCGGCGCATCAGGACATCCATTGGCTCGACGTATCCGGGGGGAATTGTTGCCCGAATACGGCCTTTGCGCCAATGCGGCCTGTTAAAATCGGCGATTCAACCCCTGCCAGCGCCGACGCCCGTGACCAACAGCCCGTCTTCCGCCCCTTCTCCCCTCACCTACCGTGACGCGGGTGTCGACATCGACGCCGGCAACGAGCTGGTCGAGCGGATCAAGCCCCTGGTCAAGCGCAGCTTCCGTCCGGAGGTGATGGGCGGCCTGGGTGGCTTCGGCGCCCTGTTCGACCTGTCCAACAAGTACCGCGAACCGGTGCTGGTGTCGGGTACCGACGGCGTCGGCACCAAGCTGAAGCTGGCCCACCAGCTGAACCGCCACGATACGATCGGCATCGACCTGGTCGCCATGTGCGTGAACGACGTGCTGGTGCAGGGCGCCGAACCGCTGTTCTTCCTGGACTACTTCGCCACCGGCAAGCTGGACATCGACACTGCCGCGGCAGTCGTGGGCGGCATCGCCAATGGCTGCACCGAGGCCGGCTGCGCGCTGATCGGTGGTGAAACCGCCGAGATGCCCGACATGTACGCGCCGGGCGAGTACGACCTGGCCGGCTTCACCGTCGCGGCCGTCGAAAAGAGCGAGCTGAAGGACGGCGCCCATGTCGCCGAAGGCGACGTGCTGATCGGCATCGCTTCGTCCGGTCCGCACTCCAACGGCTATTCGCTGGTCCGCCGCATCTATGACCGCGCCGGCCGCCCGGCCGAGCTGGAACTGGAAGGCGGGGTCAAGCTGGTCGATGCGCTGATGGCCCCCACCCGCCTGTACGTCAAGCCGATCCTGTCGCTGCTGAAGTCGCACGGTGAAGCCATTCACGGCATGGCCCACATCACCGGCGGCGGCCTGACCGAGAACATCATCCGCGTGGTGCCCGAAGGCCTCGGCCTGGACATCCAGGCCTCGTCGTGGACCCTGCCGCCGGTGTTCCAGTGGCTGCAGAAGGAAGGCGCGGTGGCCGACAGCGAAATGTGGCGCACCTTCAACTGCGGCATCGGCTTCGTGCTGATCGTCGCCCCGGACCAGCTTGAGGCCGTGTCCGCTGCGGTCAAGGCGCAGGGCCTGGAGCACTGGACGATCGGCCAGGTGGTCACCGCCCAGGGTGGCGAACGCGTCCACATCGCCTGATCCACAGGACACAGGAAACCGCATGGACGCACCCCCTCCCTTGTCGACGTCGCCGGCTCCGCCGGTGCTGCCGCCGAACCCGGCCCTGCCGGTGTTCGGCCCGCAGGACGCCAACCAGCTGCGCCAGCTGGCAATCGGCCACTACGTGGTCGCCGGCCTGATGGCAGTGTTCTCGCTGATCTTCATCCTGCACATCGTGCTGGGCATCGCCATGCTGTCCGGCTCGCTGCCGATGAAGTCCGGCGGTGAACCGTCATCGCCGCAAGAGCAGCAGTTCGTCGGCTGGCTGTTCACCGTGATGGGCGTCTGCATCGTGCTTGGTGGGCTGACCCTCGCCGGCTTCGTCGCCTATGCCGGCCGCTGCCTGTCGCAGCAGCGCCGCTACCTGCTGTGCATGATCGTGGCCGGGCTGTCGTGCCTGTTCACTCCCATCGGCACCATCCTCGGCGTGTTCACCCTGGTCGTGCTGCTGCGCCCGCAGGTGAAGGCCGCCTTCGCTGGCCAGGCGGGTGTGGCATGAACGATGGACTGAACCCACCGCCGCTGCCGCGGCAGACCCTGGCCGACCTGCAGACCGCCAGCCATCTGCACAACCTGAAGATCCTGTTCTACGCACTGGCAGGCTTCCATTGGCTGGCAGCGCTGATGTTCCTCGGCTTTGTCGGCATCGTCGCCTTCGAACGTGGCATGGATGACGGCGCCGTGCTGGCCACGGTGTACGGCGCGGTGTCGCTTCTGGCCATCGGGTTGGGCGTCCTGCAACTGCGCACCGCGCGGTTGCTTGGCCAGCGCTGCCACCTGGCCTGGTGTCGCGGCGCGGCCTGGGCGGCAGTGCTTGCCGGCCCGCTGGGCATGGCGCTGACCGCCTACGCGGTGTATTTCCTGCGCAAGCCGGAGATCGCTGCACTGTTCGACCGCGGCGACCACGTCAGCGTCTGAGCTGGCAGACGCATGTTCCGTCCCTTCTGCTGATCGCTCCGACATGTCCACGCCTGCTGCCCCCTCGCTCGCCAGCAACCGCGCCACCCACTCGCTGTCAGCACCGAAGAAGGTCGCGCTGGCCACGGTGTTGTGCATATTCGCGGCAACCTGGATCCATCCGCTGTGGCCGCTCGAGCAGACCCTGCACAGCTCGCTGACCGTGATCGGCCTGCTTGCCCTGTGGTGGGTGGACCGGCGCTGGCAGCTGGGCAACGGCGCGTTCATCGCCATCTGCGGCTTCATCGCCATCCACTGCGTGGCCGCACGCTGGCTGTATTCCAACGTGCCCTATGACGCCTGGCTGCAGTCGCTGCTCGGATGGTCGCCGGATGCCGCCTTCGGCTGGCAGCGCAACCACTTCGATCGCCTGATCCACTTCCTCTATGGCGTCTGCTTCACGCCCGCGTTGCTGCAGCTGGCGCGACGCTTCTGGCCTGCACTGCGCATCGGCCAGGCCTTCACCCTGGCGCTGATGGCGGTGATGTGTTCCAGCCTGGCGTATGAGTGGCTGGAATGGGGCATCGCCCTTGCCCTGTCGCCGGAAGCGGCCGAGGCCTACAACGGCCAGCAGGGCGACATGTGGGACGCGCACGCGGACATGCTGCTGGCGACCTTGGGCAGCCTGCTGCTGTGGCCGCTGGTGCGCCGGAGCGCGGTGCGATGAGCATCTGCCGAATCGCGGTGCTGGCCTCGGGACGCGGCAGCAACCTGCAGGCCATTGTTGATGCCATCGCTGCAGGGCGGCTGCAGGCCGAGGTTGTCGGTGTGTTCTCCGACCGCCCCGACGCGACCGCTCTGGAGCGGGTGGCAGCGGATCGGCGCTGGGGGCATGCGCCGAAGGAATTCAGCGACCGCGCCGCCTACGAGCAGGCCTTGGGTGATGCGCTGGCAGCATCTGCTCCGGACTGGATCGTCTGCGCCGGCTACATGCGTATCCTCGGCGCCGATTTCGTACAGCGGTTCAATGGCCGCCTGGTCAACATCCATCCCTCGCTGCTGCCGCTGCACAAGGGCCTGCACACCCATGCACGGGCGCTTGAGGCCGGTGACGTCGAGCACGGCGCCAGCGTCCACCTGGTGGTACCGGAACTGGATGCCGGCGCGGTGCTGGCGCAGGCGCGGGTTCCGGTGCTTGCCGGCGATGATGCGCAGACCCTGGCCGAACGCGTGCTCGCAGTGGAGCATCCGCTGCTGATCGGGACGCTGGAACTGCTCTGTGCAGGCCGCCTGGCTGAACGGGAAGGCCAGCCGACATTCGACGGTCACCCCCTGTTTAGCCCGTTGGCTCTAGATTCCGCCGGGAACCTGAACCGGTAACGCCCGTGCACACGCCCCGCTGACTGCGGGGCTGGCATCCTGCTCCCCTCCTGCGGTTCCTGTCGGCCATGAAGACCACGTCCCTGCTGCGTACAACCCTGCTGCTGCCGCTTGCCGTCCTTGCCTGTGCGGGCTGGGGCCAGGCAACGGCGCCTGCTGCGCCGGCACCTGCCGAGGTGGCACCGCCGGTGTTGCCTGCGCTGGCCTGGGAACCGCCGCCGCTGCAGCCGTTCAGCGCGACCTACCAGGCGTTCTACAAGAGCAAGGAAGCGGGCGACGCAACCATGCAGGTGACCCACACCGGCGGCAGCCAGTGGCGGGTGGACATGCAGGTGGTCGGCCGCCGCGGCTTTGCCAGCGTGCTTGGCCTGAACATCGAGCAGAGCACCGTGTTCGAGGAGCGCAACGGCGTCTATGCGCCACTGAGCCAGAGCACGGTGCGCAAGGGCCTGTTCCTCGGCAAGAAGGCCGTCGGCACCTACAACTGGCAGGCCGGCACCGCACAGTGGAGCGGCGACGTGAAGAAGGAGCGCGCCCAGCCGATCCCATTGCAGGCGGGTGACCAGAGCGCGTTGCTGATCAACCTGGCGATCATGCGCGATGCCCGCCCCGGGGCAGCCATGCACTATCGCTACGTCGACATGGGCAAGGTGCGCCAGCACGACTACCAGGCCGCGCCGCAGACCGAAAACGTCGAAGTCGGCGACCTGTCCTACAACGCGCTGCGGGTGTATCGCACCAACGGCGGCAACAACGAAACCATTCTCTGGATCGCCAACGGTGTCCCCACCCCGGTGCGCATCCTGCAACGCGAAGACGGCGAAGATCGCGTCGATCTGCGCCTGATCGAATACCAAGGAGTCTGAGCATGAACACCCTGACCCGCCCCCTGACCTGGATCGCCGCTGCCGCACTGTCGGTGGCCAGCCTGCCGGCCATGGCCCTGCAGCCGTTCAAGGCCGACTACCTGGCCAGCTACATGGGCATGCAGGCCAACGGCAGCATGACCCTGGCCAGCGAAGGCAGCAACAAGTGGCGCTACAGCCTGCAGGTCAAGAACCAGCTGGCCGACCTGAGCCAGAGCACGGTGTTCGAGGAAGTGCGCGGGCAGCTGCGCCCACTCAGCAGCCAGGACCGCTCGGCGTTGCTGGTGAAGAAGCGCAATGTGCAGGCGAACTACAACTGGACCAGCAACCAGGCCACCTGGACCGGCGACATCAAACCGGACCGCGCCGGGCCGATCGCCTTGAAGGCGGGCGACATGGACGCTCTGCTGATCAACCTGGCCATCGCCCGCGACCTGGCTGCCGGCAAGCCGCTGACCTATCGCATGGTCGACGAAGGCCGCATCAAGAACATGACCTACCGCGTCGTGGGCAAGGAATCGGTCACCGTTGGCGGCAAGAGCTACGAGGCGACCAAGGTCTCGCGCGTCGACGGCAACAAGGAGCTGATCGCTTGGATCGTGCCGGAGTTCCCGGTACCGGCGCGCATGCTGCAGCGTGAAAGCGGCCGCGATGCGCTGGACCTGACCATCAAGGCGATGAACTGAGTGCAGGGGTCGGATCCCTTCCTCACAGGAAGGGCTCTGACCCCGGAGCCGCCGTACATCCACGCCATGCGTGGAGGGATGCCGCAAGAAAAAACGCCCGCTTCCGCGGGCGTTTTTTTATTTCTTCGGCGTTTCCGCCGGCGCGAACTCGGTGCGGCAGTCGACCCGGATCTGCTCGCCCGTCGATCGGCGCACGAAGGTACGGCAATGGCGATTGCCGTCCTGGCTGTCGTTCACCGCCACCGCGTAGAACGACTGGATGATCTCGTCACGGGTCACCGTGCCGTCGCCATTCCAGTCCATGTCCTTCTGCTCGATGCCCTTGGTGATGGCGATGTTGGCGTACCAGGCGTAGCCCAGCCACGCCAGTACGATCAGCACCAGCACCAGCAGCGCCTTGCGGCGACGGCTGAATTTGCCGCGCAGGATCATGCGGCCACGCGCCGGATGGTGGCGCCGAGCGAAGACAGCTTCTCTTCGATGTTCTCGTAGCCGCGATCAAGGTGGTAGATGCGATCGATGGTGGTATCGCCATCGGCCATCAGGCCGGCCAGGATCAGCGACGCCGATGCGCGCAGGTCGGTGGCCATCACCGGCGCACCGCTCAGGCGTTCGTGACCGCGCACGATGGCCGTGTGGCCTTCCACCTGCACGTCCGCGCCGAGGCGCAGCAGTTCATTGACGTGCATGAAACGGTTCTCGAAGATCGTTTCGTTGATCACGCCCACGCCATCGGCCACGCAGTTCAGCGCCATGAACTGCGCCTGCATGTCGGTCGGGAACGCCGGGTACGGCGCGGTGGTCAGGTTGACCGCCTTCGGCCGCTTGCCGTGCATGTCCAGGGTGATGCTGTCTTCGGTGGTCTCGATGGTCGCGCCGGCTTCCACCAGCTTCGCCAGCACGGCGTCCATGGTGTTCGGGCGCGCGCGGTTGACGGTGACCTTGCCACCGGTCATCGCGGCGGCCACCAGGAAGGTACCGGTTTCGATGCGGTCGGGCAGCACTTCATGGCGGCCACCGGACAGGCGTTCGACGCCTTCGATGACCAGGCGGGCGGTGCCCAGGCCTTCAATCTTCGCGCCCAGCGCGATCAGGCAGTGCGCCAGATCGGTGACTTCCGGTTCCATCGCCGCGTTGTCGAGGATGGTGGTGCCTTCGGCCAGCACCGCTGCCATCAGCACGTTCTCGGTACCGGTCACGCTGACCATGTCGAAGGTGAAGTGGCCACCCTTCAGACGCTTGGCGGTGGCCTTGATGAAGCCGTTCTCGACCACGATGTCCGCACCGAGTGCCTGCAGGCCCTTGATGTGCTGGTCGACCGGGCGCGAGCCGATTGCGCAACCGCCCGGCAATGACACTTCGGCCGCACCGAAGCGGGCCAGCAGCGGGCCCAGCACCAGGATCGAGGCGCGCATGGTCCTGACCAGCTCGTACGGCGCCACATGCTGGTTGACCGAGCGCGGGTCGACCACGATCGCGCTGCCGCGCGACAGCGTGCCCTGGTCGATGGTCACTTTCGCGCCCAGTTCGCCCAGCAGCTTCACCGTGGTCACCACGTCGTGCAGATGCGGCACGTTGGTGATTTCCACCGGTGCGTCGGCCAGCAGGGTTGCGCACAGGATGGGGAGGACGGCGTTCTTGGCGCCGGAGATGCTTACTTCACCGTGCAGCGCAGCGCCGCCGGTCACAACGATCTTGGCCATGTATTGGGGATCTTCTGCGGTTCAGCCGGCTTCGGCCGGGGTCACGGTTTTCAATGCGAGCGCGTGGATCGCGCCGCCCATCAGGTCGCCCAGAGTGGCATACACCATCCGGTGGCGGGCCAGCGGCATCTTGCCTGCAAAGGCCTCGCTGACCACGGTCGCTTCGAAATGCACGCCATCGTCACCCTGCACGTCGGCGCGGGCGCCGGGCAGGCCGGTTTCGATCAGATTGCGGATGGTGTCGGCGTCCAACGGGCTTTCCTAATAAAATGTGCGTCCATTCTACTTCCGCTGCGTGGCGTCCGCATGGCCGAATCCCTGTTGCCCCCCCGTTCCGCCGACCCTGCCGCCCTGGTCGCCAGTGGCCGGCGCGTGTTCGAGATCGAACGGCAGGCGCTGGACGCCGTGGCCGACCGCCTCGGCGACGCCTTCCAGCAGGCCTGCCGGGCAATCCTGGGCAGCCGCGGCCGGGTGGTCGCCACCGGAATGGGCAAGTCCGGCCATGTCGCGCGCAAGATCGCCGCCACCCTGGCCTCCACCGGCACCCCCGCGTTCTACGTGCACCCGGGCGAGGCCGGCCATGGCGACCTGGGCATGATCACCGAGGACGACGTGGTGCTGGCCCTGTCCTATTCGGGCGAATCGGATGAGCTGCTGATGCTGCTGCCGGTGCTCAAGCGCCAGGGCAATGTGCTGATCGCCATGACCGGACGCCCGCAGTCGAGCCTGGCCAGCGCCGCTGATTTCCACCTGGATGTGAGCGTGCCAGCCGAAGCCTGCCCGCTGGCGCTGGCGCCCACCTCCAGCACCACCGCCTCGCTGGCGATGGGCGACGCGCTGGCAGTGGCCCTGCTGGACGCGCGCGGCTTCACCGCCGACGACTTCGCCCGCTCGCACCCGGCCGGCAGCCTCGGCCGCCGCTTGCTGCTGCACATCACCGACGTCATGCACACCGGCGAGGACCTGCCCAAGGTCGATGTCGGCGCCAGCCTCAGCGAAGCGCTGATGGAGATGAGCCGCAAGCGCCTGGGCATGACCGCCGTGGTTGACGACCAGGGCGTGTTGATCGGCCTGTTCACCGACGGCGACCTGCGCCGCGCGCTGGATACCGACCTGGACGTGCGCACCGCGAAGATCGCCGATGTGATGACCCGGCAACCGCGCACCATCAGCGCCGACAAGCTGGCGGTGGAGGCTGCGCGGCTGATGGAAACCCACAAGATCACCGGCCTGATCGTGGTCGACAGCCAGGGCCGCGCGGTCGGCGCCCTGAACATTCATGACCTGTTGCGGGCCCGGGTGGTTTAACCGACAGTCCGTAGACCCCATTCAGTCTGTACCAACGAGCCCGCAACCACCGAGTCCGATGCCCTGATGCCCTGGTCCCCCCTGCCCGCCTTCCCCGCCCATCTGCATGCCGTTGCGGCCAATATCCGCCTGGCCTGCTTCGACGTGGACGGCACCCTCACCGACGGTCGGCTGTACTACGACAAGGATGGCAACGAGAGCAAGGCGTACTTCGTGCAGGATGGTCTGGGCCTGAAACTGCTGCAGCAGCACGGTATCCACCCCGTGCTGATCACCGCGCGCAACAGCCAGTCCGCGCTCAAGCGCGGCGCCGACCTGGGCATCGACACCCAGATTGCCGTCGGCGACAAGCTGGCCAGCGTGCAGGCGCTGTGCGTGCAGCACGGCATCAGCCTGGAGCAGGTGGCCTTCATGGGTGACGACCTGCCGGACCTGGCGCCGCTGGGCGCGGTCGGCCTGGCCGTGGCCCCGGCCAATGCCCATCCCTGGATCGCCGAGCGCGTGCACTGGATCACCCGCGCCGACGGCGGCCGTGGTGCCGCGCGCGAGCTGTGCGACGTGCTGCTGGCCGCGCAGGGCCGCCTGGATGCCGTGCTGGCGAGGTTCGGCGCATGAATGCCCCCACCTTGAACTGGCGGATGATCCTCGGCGTGGGCCTGCTGCTGGCGGCCCTGCTGAGCAGCTGGGCCGCGCTGCGCAACCGTGAAAAGGCGCCTGCCGTCGAAGGCCAGGATGCCGGCGTGGACTACATCCTGCACGATTTCCAGATCGTCGCCCTGGACGAACACGGCAAGGAATCGACCACCCTGCGCGCGCCCCTGCTGGAACGCCAGCGTGGCGACCAGACGCTCAACATCACCACCCCGCTGTTCGAAATGCCCGACAAGGACGGCAAGCACTGGACGCTGCGGGCCGAGACCGGCTGGCTCAGTGCCAAGGGCGATGAGATGAAGCTGCGGGGCAACGTCGCCGGCGACAGCCCGGCTGATCCCGGCGTGGTCCCGACCACCTTCCGCACCGACCACCTGGACGTGTTCCCGAAGGACAACCGCGCCCGCACCGATGCCCTGGTGACCATGACCCGCCCAGGCATGGAGCAGTCCGGCGTCGGGTTCGAGGTGGATTCGAAGAACAACACGTATCATTTCCTCAGCCAGTCCAAGGGCCGTTACACGCCCAAGCGCTGATTCCGCCGCCCGCCCGCGACGTCTTCCCGACAGGCGCGAAGCAGGCAGCCCCCACCCGCAGCCCCCGGTCCCGCCGGCGGGCCACCACCGGTAGAACGGACCCCGATGAAGATTCCCTTTGCAGCCGTGCTCGCACTCAGTCTTCTTGTCCCCGCTGTCGCCTTTGCCAAGTCGACCGACCGCAATGAAGCGATGAACATTGATTCCGGCGCGCAGTCCGGCACCCTCACCGGTGACGGCAAGACCGTGTTGTCGGGCGGCGTGATCATCACCCAGGGCACGCTGGACCTGCGTTCGTCCGAGGCCGAGATCTACCTCAAGGGCGGCGAAGCCGTGCGTGCGGTGTTCACCGGCAAGCAGGCCAAGATGAAGCAGCAGCTCGACGACGGCAGCTGGATGGATGCGGTGGCCGACCGGATCGACTACGACATCACCACCGAGATCATCACCCTGACCGGCAATTACAAGGTCACCAGCGCGCGCGGCACCAATGCCGGCCAGCGCATGGTCTACAACACCCGTACCGGTGAGATGAACTCCGGCGGCGATGGCAGCCGCGTGCGCACCGTGATTCCGCCGAAGAACAAGACGCCTGCTGCCGCTCCGGCTCCGGCTCCGGCAGGAGGCAAGAAGTAATGCTCGTCGCCACTGGCCTGCGCAAACGCTACAAGCAGCGCGAAGTCGTCAAGGACTTCGGGCTGACCCTGGACGCCGGCGAAGTGGTTGGCCTGCTGGGCCCCAACGGTGCCGGCAAGACCACCTGCTTCTACATGATCGTCGGCCTGGTCGGCGCCGATGCCGGCAGCATCGTGCTCGACGGCAAGGACATCACCGGCGACCCGATGTACACCCGCGCCAAGCAGGGTGTGGGTTACCTGCCGCAGGAACCGTCGGTGTTCCGCAAGCTGACCGTGGCCGACAACCTGCGCCTGGTGCTGGAACTGCGCGAGGACCTGGATTCGGCTGGCCGCGAGCGCGAACTGAACAGCCTGCTCGACGAACTGCAGCTGGGGCACGTGTCCGAACAGCTCGGCGCCAGCCTGTCCGGTGGTGAACGCCGTCGTTGCGAGATCGCGCGTGCACTGGCCGCCAAGCCGCGCCTGATCCTGCTCGACGAACCCTTCGCTGGTGTGGACCCGATCTCGGTCGGCGAAATCCAGCGCATCGTCACCCATCTCAAGCAGCGCGGCATCGGTGTGCTGATCACCGACCACAACGTGCGCGAGACCTTGGGAATCTGCGACCGCGCGTATATCCTCGCAGAGGGCACCGTACTGGCCCAGGGCTCGCCCGAGGCGATCCTGGACAACGCCGACGTGCGCCGCGTCTACCTTGGGGATTCCTTCAAGCTGTAACCGCGGCCGCCGGGCCCTCTCCCTTCCGTTCGGCACAGGCATGAAGACTCGGCTGCAGACATCGTTGGGACAGCAGCTGGTGCTTACGCCCCAGCTGCAGCAGGCGATCAAGCTGCTGCAGATGTCCACGACCGAGCTGGAGCTTGAAATCGCCCAGGCAGTGGAGAGCAATCCACTGCTGGACTGGTCCGACAGCAGCGACGAAGGCGCCGGTGTCGACAAGGACGCCAGCAGCGACGAGGCGGGCGGCGACAATGACGCCCCGCCGGACAATGCTGAAAGCAGTGGCGACGACTGGACGCCCGCCGAGCTGGACTGGAGCAGTGGCGGCAGCAGCGGTAGTTTCGATGATGACGACGACAACGGCAGTGCTGCCGAACGCGTCGCCGAAACCGAAACCCTGGCAGACCACCTGCTGTGGCAGCTGCACCTGACCCACCTGTCCAACCGCGACCGCAGCATCGGTGCCGCGCTGATCGATTCGCTGGAAGACGATGGCTATCTGCGCGAGCCGCTCTCGGCCATCGCCGAAGCGCTGCTGCCGGCGATCCACGCCGGTGAAGACGAAATCCTGACCGTGCTGCACCAGATCCAGCGCTTCGACCCTGTCGGCGTTGCCGCACGCAGCCTCGGCGAATGCCTGCAACTGCAGCTGGACGTGCTTCCTGCCGACACCCCGTGCTTGGCCCTGGCCCGGCAGGTCGCCGCCGGCCCACTGGAACAACTGCCGCGCAGCGGCGTGGCAGGCCTGGCCCAACAGATGAAGCAGCCGTTGGCCGAGGTCGAGACCGCCGTGGCCCTGCTGCGCTCGCTGGACCCGCGCCCCGGCACCCAGATCGCTCCGCTCGCGCAGGACACCTACGTGGTGCCCGACGTGGTCGTGTGGCGCCAGAACGGCATCTGGCGCGCCGCGCTGGCCGCCCATGCCGGCCCCAAGCTGGTGATCCACCGCGGTTACGAGCAGATGATCCGCCGCTGCGGTGACGCCGATGCCGGTTATCTGCGCGGCCAGCTGCAGGAAGCGCGCTGGCTGCTGAAGGGCCTGCAGGCGCGTGGCGAGACGCTGCTGCGGGTGGTGCGCAGCCTGATCCAGCAGCAGGCGGGCTTCCTTGAATTCGGCGAACAGGCTCTGCGCCCGCTGACCCTGCGCCAGATCGCCGGCGAACTGGGCCTGCACGAATCCACCGTGTCGCGCGCGATTGCCCGCAAGCACGTGCGTACGCCACGCGGCACCCTGCCACTGCGCGCCTTCTTCGCCTCGGGCATCGACACCGACGGCGGTGGCGAAGCGTCCAGCACGGCCATCCAGGCCATGATCCGGCGCCTGATCGATGACGAGAACCCACGCAAGCCGCTTTCTGACGCCAAGCTGGCTGACCTGCTCAAAACATCGGGAATCCCAGTAGCGCGGCGCACCGTGGCGAAGTATCGTGAGGCCATGAACATCTCCGCCTCGCACGAAAGAGTCAGAATCGTTTGACGCGCCGCCGCGCCCGGCGGAGAGGTTCATTGGCACATCCGATCAAAGGAGAAACCCGATGCGCATCGAAACGTTTGGCAAAGATGTCGAAGTCACCCCGGCCCTGCAGTCCTATGTAGAGGAGAAGCTGGCCCGGATCGGCAAACACTTCGACCAGCACTGCGAAGCGCGGGTGACCCTCAAGCTGCAGAAGACCGAGCACCACGTCGATGCCAGCCTCAATATTCCGGGTCAGACCCTGCACGCTGAAGCCAATGCGCAGACCATGTATGCCGCGATCGACCTGCTGGCGGACAAGCTTGACCGCCTGGTGATCAAGCACAAGGAGAAAAAACAGCAGCACGCACCACTGCCGGTGGGCGACAATGGTGGCTGATCGCCACCGCTCCCCGCAGACATGCCCCTGACTGACCTCCTGGCGGCCGTGCAGACCCAGCTCTGCACGGCCACCGACCGCGACAGCGTCCTGCAGGCCGCGGCCGGATTGCTGGCCTGCCGCCAGGCCAATGCCGAACAGATCTACCTCAACCTGTGCCAGCGCGAAGCGTTGGGCAGTACCGCGATCGGTTACGGCATCGCCATTCCGCATGGTCGTGCACCGACCCTGGATCGACCCCGTGGCGCGCTGCTGCGCCTGCAGACCCCGGTCGATTTCGGTGGCGACGAGCCGGTGGACCTGGTGTTCGCCATGGCCGTTCCTGCCCACTACACCCATCAACACCTGATGCTGCTGTCCGAGCTGGCCGAGCTGTTTTCCGCACCCTGCATCCGCCAGGCGCTGCGAGAGGCCAGCGATGCACGGGAGCTGCGCCAGGCCCTGGACCTGCCCCCACCGGCGAGCGCCGCATGAATACCAGCATCACTGCCCGCGAACTCTTCGAACAGCAGCGTGAGCGGCTCGGTCTGCGTTGGGCAGCGGGCAAATCCGGCGAGAAGCGCGAGCTGGAGGCCGGCAATACGGTCTCGCGGCGCCCTTCGCTGGCCGGCTATCTCAATGCGATCTATCCCAACAAGGTGCAGATCCTCGGTACCGAGGAACTGTCCTGGCTGGATGCGCTGGAACCCCGCCAGCGCTGGGAGACCATCGAAAAGATCATGCAGTCGCATCCGCTGGCGCTGGTGCTGACCCGCAACCAGCCCTGCCCGGAAGACCTGCGCGCGGCCGCCGATGAATCCGGCACGCCGCTGTGGCTCTCGCCCAAGCGCGGCCACGAGCTGCTCAACCACCTGTCCTACCACCTGGCCCGGACACTGGCGCCGCGGGTGATCCTGCACGGCGTGTTCATGGAGATCTACTCCATCGGCGTGCTGATCACCGGTGAAGCCGGATCGGGCAAGAGCGAGCTGGCCCTGGAACTGCTCAGCCGCGGTCACCGCCTGGTGGCCGACGACGCCCCCGAGTTCACCCAGATCGCCCCGGACGTGCTCGACGGCACCTGCCCGGAACTGCTGCAGGACCTGCTGGAAGTGCGCGGCCTGGGCGTGCTGAACGTGCGCGAGATGTTTGGCGACACCGCTGTAAAGAAGAACAAGTACCTTCGGCTGATCGTCCACCTGACCAAGCCGATGACCGAGCCCACCCCCCATGGTTACGAGCGCCTGACCGGCGACTCGGGCACGCGCCACGTGCTGGACCTGGACGTGCCGCTGATCACCCTGCCGGTGATGCCCGGCCGCAACCTGGCCGTTCTGACCGAGGCGGCCACCCGCCTGCACATTCTACGTACCAAGGGTATCGACCCGGCGGCGATGTTCATCGCCCGCCACAGCAACCTGCTGGAACGGCGAACGCCCTGACCCCCTGTCCTTCGAAGAGCCCGTCCATGAGCACCGTCATTCCCACCGCCCCGACCCTGATCATCGTCAGCGGCCTGTCCGGCTCGGGTAAATCCGTCGCCCTGAAGACCTTCGAGGACCAGGACTATTACTGCTCGGACAACCTGCCGATCCAGCTGCTGCCGGATTTCGTGCGTAATGTCCTGAGCCATCACGATGGCACGGCACCGCGCCGGTTGGCGGTGGGCATCGATGTGCGCGGGCAGAGCGACCTGACCCAGTTGTCCAGCTGGCGGCAGCTGGCCAGCGATGCCGGGGTGGACGCCAAGGTGCTGTTTTTCGAGGCCAGCGATGAAACAGTGCTCAAGCGCTATGCCGATACCCGTCGCCGGCACCCGCTGAGCCAGCTCGGCCTGTCGCTGCCGGAAGCGATCGCCCGCGAGCGCGAGCTGATCGCCCCGCTGCGCCGCGAAGCCGATGCGGTGATCGATACCAGTGCGTTGAACGTGCATCAGCTGCGGCGGCGGATCATCACCGAATTCGCGATGGGCCATGCCACCCGCCTGTCGCTGCTGTTCGAATCGTTCGCGTACAAACGTGGCGTGCCGGCCGAGGCCGACTTCGTGTTCGACGCGCGCGTGCTGCCGAACCCGCACTGGGATCCGGAACTGCGGGCGCTGAGCGGTCGCGAACCGGGCGTGCGCGACTACCTGGAAGCGCAGCCGGATGTGCAGCGCTACCTGGCGCAGCTGATGGATTTCCTGGATACCTGGCTGCCCAAGCTGGGCGATGGCACCCGCAGCTATGTGACGGTGGCCTTCGGTTGTACGGGTGGCAAGCACCGCTCGGTGTTCCTGGCCGAACGCCTGGCCCGCCATGCGCGTGAGATGGGCTGGGAAGACGTGGCGACGTACCACCGCGAACAGGATTGAGGGGAGGTCGGCCGGGCTGCGCCCGGCACCCGCAGAAACCACGGCAACGTCAACGGCAAACGCCTGCATTCCCCGGGGTGGCGGGGCAGATCAGCAAGCGGGGGACGCTGCAAGTACGTCCATGTAAGCTCGGTCGCCGCATCCATGCGGCTCACGCCCCCGCTTGCTGACCCGCCCCGCCTTCGACAGGTTCCCGCGATCTGTCGGGACGGCGCTCTCTGGCGCTCTCTGCTGCTGTTGGTAGGTGTCGACCTTGGTCGACACGGTAGATCCACGCCATGCGTGGATGAATCTCTGTCGGGTATCGAAAAACGGATGGGGTCGGATCCCTTTTTCAACGAAAAAGGGCTCCGACCCGAGCAACACTGAATACGGGACACAGTGCCCCTCTCCTGCTGCTATCGCCAATTCACCTTGACCTGTTAACGTGCAGTAATGACCTGTGGCATTCTCCTCGTAACACATCCTGGGGTCGGGATCGCCCTGCTTGAGGTGGCGACCCGGCTTCTGCGGCAGTTGCCGTTGAAAACCGAAGCTTTCGAAGTACCGTTCGACGCAGACCTGGATGCTCTGCTCCCGCTCGCCTCGGCCGCTCTGCGGCGGGTCGATGGGGGTGAGGGCGTGCTGATCCTGACCGACCTGTACGGCGCCAGCCCCGCCAACCTTGCCGGGCAGCTGGCCCGGTTGGGGACCCCGGTTCGCCGGGTGTCGGCGCTGAGTCTGCCGATGTTGCTGCGGGTGATGAATTATCCGGAACAGGGACTGGATCAACTGCCTGCCACTGCGGCGGCGGGCACCCGTAATGGAGCGAGAGTCGACGATGCTTGAACGAGAACTCACTGTGAGCAACCGCCTGGGCCTGCATGCCCGGGCCACCGCCAAGCTGGTGCAGACCCTGGCGCCGTTCCGCTGCAACGTGACCATGGCCGCCAAAGGCCGTGAGATCAACGCCAAGAGCATCATGGGCGTAATGCTGCTGGCGGCAGGGCAAGGCACGCCGGTCACCATCCGCATCAACGGCGAAGACGAAGTGGCCGCGATGGACGCGGTGGTCGACCTGTTCGAGCGCCGCTTCGACGAGGACAACTGAGCGTGCCGCGCGCGCGCGCCGGCCAAGCCCCTACCGGCCAACGGCCGGTACAGCTGCTGGCCGGGCACGGCGCCGCCCGCGGTACTGCAATGGGTCGCGCCCGCGTGCGCCTGCCGCATGCCTTGGAAGTGGCCGAACAGCGCGTCGCTCCTTCCCAGGTTGAAGCCGAGCTGGCACGCCTGCACCGCGCCGTCGACGCGGCGCGCACGGAAATGCACGAGCTGCGCCAGCGCCTGCATGGTGCGCTGAACCAGGAAGTGGGCGAGTTCCTCGACCTACATGCGCTGCTGCTGGACGATCCCGAACTGCTGTTCGGCCTGGACGAACTGATCCGCAGTGGTCCCTACAGCGCCGGCTATGCGTTGCGCCTGCAGCGCGACCGCCTGGCAAAAGTCTTCGATGGCATGGACGATGCCTATCTGAAGAGCCGCATGGATGACCTCGACCATGTGATCGGGCGCATCCATGCGTTCCTGCAGCCCGAGCGGCCGGCAGCGGTAAAGGGTTTGGCCGGTGAAATCCTGGTCTGCGACAACATCGCCCCTTCCGAGCTGGCCCAGCTGCAGTCGCACGGTGTGGTCGGCATCGTGACCAGCGCCGGCAGCGCGCTGTCGCACAGTGCGATCCTTGCCCGCAGCCTGCACCTGCCGTTGATCGTCAGCGTGCCGCAGCTGCTGAGCAAGGTGATCGACGGCGACGTGCTGATCATCGACGGCGCCGACGGCAGCATCACCGTCAACCCACAGGCCGACAACCTGCGTGATTACCGGGCGCGCCTGAAGGAGCACGCGCGCGAGCAGCGCGAGCTCGGCCGCCTGCGCAGCAAGCCCAGCCGTACCCGCGACCAGGTCGACATCGCCCTGCTGGCCAATGCCGAATCGCTGGAAGATGTGACCCAGGCGCATGCGCTGGGCGCCCACGGCCTGGGCCTGTACCGCACCGAATTCCTGTTCCTGCAGCGCAACGAACTGCCGGACGAAGAAGAACAGTTCCAGACCTACCGCGATGCGGCGCTGGGCATGAGTGGCCGCCCGGTGACCATCCGCACCTTGGACCTGGGCGCAGACAAGGCCGACCGCACCGGCCTGACCCTGAGCAACGAGGAAAACCCGGCGCTGGGCCTGCGCGGTGTGCGCCTGTCGCTGGCCAGGCCAAAAGTAGCCGACACCCAGATGCGCGCCATCCTGCGTGCCTCGGCCTACGGCAAGCTGCGCGTGCTGGTGCCCATGGTCAGCACCCGCGACGAACTGCTGGCGGTACGCCGACGCATGCTGAAGCTGGGCGAGCAGCTGCGCGCCGAGGGTCACATGGTGGCCGAGCATGTACCGCTGGGTGCGATGATCGAAGTGCCCGCCGCCGCGCTGGCGCTGGAGAGTTTCATCGACCTGGTCGACTTCCTGTCGATCGGCACAAACGATCTGGTGCAGTACCTGCTGGCCGCCGACCGCAACAACGAAGCGCTGGGCGAACTGTATTCGCCGCTGCACCCGGCCGTGCTGCGCCTGCTGCAGATGGTGATCGAAACCGGCGCGCGCCATCGCATTCCGGTAGCGGTCTGCGGCGAAATCGCGGGCGACGCACGGATGACCCCGCTGCTGCTGGCGCTGGGCCTGACCGAGTTCAGCCTGCACCCGGGCACCCTGCTGGAAGTACGCCGGGCTGTCCGCGATGCCGACCTCGGTGCGCTGCGCGCCCGCGCACCGAAGCTGCTGGGCATGCGTGACCGCCGCGGCATCGAGCGCTGGCTGGCGTTGGTGGCGGACGCGTCCTGATTCCCGCGCTACGCGCTCGCCGGGCACGGCCCGGCGCTACCGCCGCGTGTCACCTTTGGCAGCGCCGGGCCATACCCGGCGGAATGCGTGGACCCCGGTGGCCGCAGGCCGGCGGGGTATGCGCTGAAACATCCCCTTGCGATAATGACGCGCTGAACACCCCTGTTGCCGCATCCTTGCCAGGATCGCGGCTTTTCTTATCCCCGCGGGAGCTGCGATGGCTGAGGCTGTACGCCACGACAAGACTGCGCGCCAGTTGCGGATGCTGTCCGATGCACTGGACAGCGGTCGGCTGGGCCCGGTACGCCGTCTGGTCAATACCCTGGCGCCGGCCGAGATCGGCAACCTGCTCGAATCGCTGCCACCGGGCAAACGCGAGATCGTCTGGGGCCTGGTCGATCCGGAAGACGACGGCGAGGTGCTGGTCCACGTCGGCGACGACGTGCGCGAGAGCCTGCTCGCGGACATGGACCCGGACGAGATCATCGCCGCGGTCGAAGACCTGGACATCGACGATCTGGCCGACCTGGTCGAAGACCTGCCGGACACGGTCATCGACGAAGTCCTCAAGTCGATGGACCGCGAGAACCGCGAGCGCCTGGAACAGGTGCTGTCCTACCCCGAGGACAGCGCCGGCCGCCTGATGAACCCGGACGTGGTGACGGTACGCGCCGACGTCAACGTCGATGTGGTGCTGCGCTACCTGCGCCTGCGCGGCGAGCTGCCCGACCACACCGATCACCTGTTCGTGGTCAGCCGCCGTCACCAGTATCTCGGCCGCGTGTCGCTGGCCTCGCTGGTGACCCACGAAGACACCACGCCGATCAACCGCCTGATCGACGATGAGCAGCCTGCCATCGATGTCGGCGAGAGTGACCAGGAAGTGGCACGGCAGTTCTCCGACCATGACTGGATCTCCGCGCCGGTGGTGGATGACAACAACATCCTGATCGGCCGCATCACCATCGATGACGTGGTCGACATCATCCGTGGCCAGGCCGAGCACCAGGCGCTGGGCGCCGCCGGCCTGGACGAGGACGAGGATCTGTTCAGCCCGGTCTGGCGCGCGATGCGGCGCCGCCTGATGTGGCTGTCGGTGAACCTGTGCACCGCGTTCCTTGCCTCCAGCGTGGTCGGCCACTTCGAAGGCACCATCGACAAGCTGGTCGCACTGGCCGTGCTGATGCCGATCGTCGCCGGGCTCGGCGGCAATGCCGGCACCCAGGTGCTGGCGCTGATGGTGCGCGGCCTGGCGCTGGGCCAGGTCGGCAGTTCCAACGCACGCACGCTGCTGTGGAAGGAAGTACGGGTCGCCCTGCTCAACGGCGTGGTGCTCGGCTCGGTGCTGGGCCTGATCGTGCTCGCCTGGTTCCACTCGCCCGGACTGTCGGCGGTGATCGCCATCGCGCTGACCTGCAACCTGTTGTTCGCGGCACTGGCCGGCGTGCTGGTGCCCCTGGGCCTGAAGCGCTTCGGCTTCGATCCGGCGCTGGCCAGCGGCATCTTCCTGACCGCGGTGACCGATTCAATGGGCTTCTTCACCTTCCTCGGCCTGGCCACCATGGTCCTGCTGCACTGACTGGAACTGCCATGGCAACGACAATCGAAAACTATTTTGCGCCAGGTTGGCGCGACCAGCTGCACACCTGTGCGGCCTGCGAATGGAAAGGCAGTTCGCGGGCAATGGTGATGGAGCTGGACGAGGACGCCACCGAGTACGTGTGCCCGGTGTGCGAGAACCCGCTGCTGGTGGTGCTGCATCCGGACATGGCGCAGGTGCAGGCCGCAGCCGCAGGCGGCAATGCCGAAGCGCAGGAGCAGCTGCAGATCATCGCCAGCTTCCCGCGCCCGCAGTGATGCGGCGCACGATGCCGGGCTGGCTGCTGCGCACTACCATCGAAGCGACCTCGCCCTCATGGGAATCGCCATGCTTCGATCGCTCTCGCGCTGGCTGCCACTGCTGGCCCTGCTGATGATGACCGGGTGCGCCAGTACGCCGCCCGGTGCGCGCGGCCACTTCGAGGCACGCGCGGTGAAGGTGGACGGCGAAACCGCCTACTACCAGGTGTTCATTCCAGCCGCTGCCGCGCGTGCAGCAGGGCCGCTGCCGGTGGTGCTGTTCCTGCACGGCTCCGGCGAGCGCGGCGGCGATGGCGTGAAGCAGACCCATGCAGGCCTGGGCCCGTACCTGCGCCGGCAAGCCGCCGACTTCCCGGCACTGGCAGTGTTTCCGCAGGTACCCGGCCGCGAAGAATGGAGCGGACGCAACAACCGTGTGGCCGTGGCCGCGCTCGATGCAACAATCGCCGAATTCGGCGCCGACCCTGCAAGGCAGTACCTGACAGGGATGTCGATGGGTGGCTACGGCAGCTGGAACATCGCCCTGGACGACCCGCAGCGCTTTGCCGCGATCGTGCCGGTCTGCGGCGCGGTGCTGGCGCCGCGCGCGGTCCGCCCCACCCTGTTCGTCGAACAGGTGGCGCGTGAGACCGATCCCTACACGGTGATCGCCCAGCGCCTGCAGCGCACCCCGATCTGGATCTTCCACGGCGCGCTGGATGATGTGGTGCCGCCGGAGGATGATCGCCGGCTGCATGCCGCGTTCCAGGCCGCAGGCGCGCGTGACGTGCGCTATACCGAGTACCCGGACGGCAACCACAACGCCTGGGATGCCACCTACGCCGACGCGGCGATGTGGGCGTGGTTGTTCAAGCAGAAGCGCTGAACTACAGCTCCTGCTGGAAAACCTCCGCGGTGGGTGCCGACCGTTGGTCGGCACTATTTCTCCAATCCCATATGTTCAACTGACTGGAACCTCCCTTCAACTTCCCATCGACACCACGCATGGGGATATTCACCAAGCTGCGCGGTCAGCCCTGCCCTGATCGGATTCCCCAACACGTACATTGCATGACGGAACAGAGATTCATCGGAGCGGATCGCGTGATCGTGATAGCTCGATTGCCAGAATCGTCCTGACCGGCCGGACATGCGGTTGATCCTCAATGCACTGCTCGATTTGAAGCGTTGCATGATGTAGTCCAGCGAGAACGCGCGGAGCTCCACAGGCCAATGGATGTGGTCCGGCATGACCACATAGGCAAGTGAGTGCGTCAGACCTTCAGCATCAATGCGGCGGACCACGTCCATCACCACCTGCGCCGCAGTGGCATCGTCGAAGTAGCGTCGACGCCCTTGAGTGACGGTGGTCAGGATGTAGGATTGCCCGATCCGGGAATGGCGGCCAAGGCATAGGCGTGCACGGTTCATGGGGCCAAGCGTGTGCCTACCGGCAGTCCCCTTCTATCGGGCAACCACCCCGATGCAGGTAGGGCTGTAGCCAATACATGGTTGCGCCCAGCACCACGGGACTGACTGCTCTGTGCCGACCAACGGTCGGCACCTACCGAGGCAGTTCAAGGTGAATCCTCCTCTGTGCCGACCAACGGTCTGCACCCACCGAGGCAGTTCAAGGTGAATCCCCCTTTGTGCCGGCCAACGGTCGGCACCCACCCAATCGGGACGCGGGGTCTCAACCCAGCAGGGTTTCCAGCACGGCCATGCGTACGGCGACGCCGTTGGCGACCTGGCGCAGCACCCACGACTGCGGGCCGTCGGCTACTTCGTCGGTCACTTCCACGCCGCGGTTGATCGGGCCCGGGTGCAGCACGGCTGCATCCTTGCCGGCGCGGGCCAGGCGTGCGGTGTTCAGGCCGTACTGTGCGTGGTACTGCTCCAGCGACGGCACCAGGCCTTCTTCCATGCGCTCGCGCTGCAGGCGCAGCATCATCAGTGCGTCGACGCCTTCCAGCATCGCGTCGAAATCATCACCCACCACGCAGCCCTTCAGGGTGTCGTCGTCCGGCAGCAGCGACTGTGGGCCGCACACGCGGATCTCACCCACGCCCAGCGTACGCAGCGCATGCAGGTCGGTGCGGGCCACGCGCGAGTGCTTGACGTCGCCGACGATCACCACCTTCATCTTCGAGAAGTCCGGACCCTTGGCCTGGCGCAGGGTCAGCATGTCCAGCAGACCCTGGGTCGGGTGCGAACTACGGCCGTCGCCGGCATTGACCAGCGCGGTGCCCTCGCCCGCCACAGCAGCCAGCGCGGCCACGGCGCCGTCATCCGGGTGGCGCACGACGAAACCACGCACGCCCATCGCTTCGAGGTTCTTCAGCGTGTCGCAGGCGGTTTCGCCCTTGCGCGTGGACGAAGTGGAGGCGTCGAAGTTCAGCACGTCCGCACCCAGCCGCTGCGCCGCCAGATGGAACGAGCTGCGGGTACGGGTGGAGGGTTCGAAGAACAACGTGCACACCGCCGATCCGCCCAGCACGTGGCGCTTGTTGCCGACACGGCCGACCGCGGCATCGCGGATCTGGCCGGCGCGGTCGAGCAGTTGCACCAGGGTGTCGCGGGGCAGACCTTCAAGCGTCAACAGGTGGCGCAGGCGGCCGGAGTCATCGAGTTGCTGGGCGGTCATGGCGGAGTTCGTATCGTCAGGGAATGGGAATGGCGTCGTCCGGCGACGACAACCAGCGGTCGATGATCACCGCCGCAGCCACGGCATCGAGGGCAGCCGCATCGCGGCGGCGCTTGCGCCCTTCGGCGCGCTCGACGGCGAAGCGGCGGGCAGCCTCGACCGAACTGGAACGCTCGTCGATCATCACCACCGGCAGCTTGAAACGTTCCCGCAGCTGGCGGGCAAAGCCCTGCGCGCGCTTGCGGTTGGGCTGGTCCTGGCCGTCCAGGGTCAGCGGATCGCCAACCACCAGGCCATCGGGCTTCCATTCCTTGAGCAGGCGTTCGATCGCTGCCCAGTCGGGACCATTGCCGTGCACATCGACCACGGCCACCGCGCGCGCATGCGCGGCGAACGCACTGCCGATCGCCACACCGATCCGGCGCGAGCCGACGTCGAAACCGAGTACGGTGCCATCGCGACGGATGAGGGCGGGCTCAGACATGGCCGCTGTAATCGGTCAGCCGGAACAGATCGACGCCAATGCGCGAGGCAGCGCCCTGCCAGCGCTGTTCCAGCGGCAGCTGGAACACCAGCTCGGCGTCGGCCGGCACGGTCAGCCAGCTGTTCTCGGACAGCTCGCTTTCCAGCTGGCCGGCACTCCAGCCCGCGCAGCCCAGGGTGACCACGGCGTTGGCCGGGCCTTCGCCGCGCGCCATCGCCTCGAGGATGTCGCGCGAGGTGGTCAGGTACAGGCCATCCCCCACGACCAGGCTGGAATCCCACGCGCGTGCATCGTCATGGATGACGAAGCCACGTTCGGGATGCACCGGCCCGCCATTGAGCACCGGACGCGCCTGCAGGACGCCATCGACGGTGGCGATGTCCATCTGCGCCAGCACTTCGCCCAGGGTGTACTCGGAAGGCTGGTTGACCAGCACCCCCATTGCCCCGTTCTCGTCGTGCTGGCAGATCAGCGCAACGGTACGAGCGAAGGTGGCGTCGATCAGCGACGGCAGCGCCACGAGCAGGTGATTGGCGAGGGAAGTCGGCGTTACTGGCATGGGCGTCATTCTAACCGCTGCGGCCGGATGCGGGCGCGAAGGGATGGGCTAGGATGGCGCTCTTGCAAGGAGGACGACCGGATGCAGCAGGACGCAACGCTGTCATGGCCCACCCGCAGCATGATCGTGTTGATCGCATTGCTGCAGGGGCTGATGCTTTTCGCCGCCCAGGAACTGGCCGATCAATGGCCGTTCCGGGACATCGGCTGGCGCTACTGCTGGTATGCCTGGGTACTGACCGTGCCCACCGCGGTGGCCTTGACGCTGGTTGATCTGAAGGCCTGGCGCCTGTGGCTGCACGCCGGGCTGGCCTCGCTGCTGGTGCTTGCGCTGGCGGCCTGGGCCGCCTGGAACCTGAGCGGAGAAACCGCGCTGTATGCGGCCGGGCTGCAGGTTCCGCTCTCGGTCTGCCTGGCGGTTGCCACGTTCATTGCCCTGCCCTGGTGGCAGTTCCGCCTGCACGCCGGTCATTGGCGGGCCGACTATGGCGCACTGTTCGAACGTGCGTGGCAGAACGGTCTCACGCTGGTGCTGGCGGCGGTGTTCACCGGCTTGACCTGGCTGCTGCTGTGGTTGTGGGCAGCGCTGTTCCGGATGGTCAAGGTCGACTTCTTCCACGAGCTGTTCGGCAGCGACGCCTTCATCGCCCTGGCCACCGGCATGCTGGCGGGCTTCGGCGTGCTGATCGGGCGCACCCAGCATCGCGCGATGCAGATCACCCGTCAGGTGCTGTTCGCGATCTGCCGCGGCCTGCTGCCGCTGCTGTCGTTCATCGCGGTGCTGTTCGTGCTGTCGCTGCCGTTCACCGGGCTGGCGCCGCTGTGGGCTACGCGCTCGGCCGCCAGCCTGCTGCTGGTGCTGGCGGCGCTGCTGATCAGCCTTGCCAACGCGGTCTACCAGCACGACGACGGCACCCCGCCCTACCCGGCCTGGCTGCGCCGGCTGGTCGAGGCCAGTCTGCTGGCATTGCCGATCTACGCCGGTCTGGCGTTGTACGCGATGGCCCTGCGGGTCAGCCAGTACGGCTGGACCCTCTCGCGCTTCTGGGGCTTCGCGGTTGCGGTGCTGATCGCCGGCTATGCCATCGGCTACGCCTTCGCCGCACTGCGCCGGCAGGGGCGTTGGCTGCATCGGCTTGAGCCGGTCAACCGCTGGATGTGCTGGACCGTGCTGGCCACTGCACTGCTGGCCATCTCCCCGGTGATCGACCCGGTACGCATCACCCTGGCCAGCCAGATGAAGCGCCTGCGCGCCGATCCGGCATTGATGACCGCGGACGCGGCAAACCAGCTGCGCTTCGAGTTGGGCCGCCGTGGCGTGCAGGCGCTGCGCACGCTGCAGAAGGCGCCGTCGTTGGCGGCCGACACCCGCGCGTCCAGCATCATCGTGCAGGCACTGGCCCGGCAGAAGCGCGAGTCGCGCTGGGACAACGACATCGACGATGGCGTGCGCGACCTGGCCGACCTGAAGGCACGGATCGTGCTGGCCAAGGGCACCGCATCGCCAGCCGATGACTGGTGGCAGGCAGTACTGGATCGGCGCTTGAGCGCGGGCGATTGCCTGGACGCCGACAAGACCGGCGACAAGCGCTGTGTCGCCCTGCGTCGCGACCTGGACGGCGATGGCGAAGATGAAGTGCTGTTGTGCATGACCAGTCTGTACAGCGGTCCGCGCTGCCAGCTGCACGTGCGTGAACCGGTTGGCTGGAGAAAGGAGGGTGATATTTCCTTCCAGGACGTTGACCAGCGCACTTCGGACGAGGCCCCACAGGCCCTGCGCGATGGCCGCCTGACCGTGCAACCGCCGCGCTGGCCCACGCTGCTGCTTGACGGCGCGGCGGGCCAGTTGGAGATTGATCGCAGCGAAGACCGCGCGGAGGCGGCCACACAATGAGCGGATACTGCCGCATCGCCCCGGGCCACCCGGTGCACGAGTACTACCACGCCAACGAATATGGTTTCCCGCAGCGCGATGAGCGCGAGCTGTTCGAGCGCCTGCTGCTGGAAATCAACCAGGCCGGCCTGAGCTGGGAAACCATCCTGAAGAAGCGCGAGGGGTTCCGCGCGGCCTATGACGCTTTCGACGTCGATCGCGTCGCCGCCTATGCCGAGCAGGACATCGAGCGTCTGCTGTCGGACCCGGGCATCATCCGCAACCGCTTGAAGGTGCTGGCGGCGATCCACAACGCACAGGTGATCCAGCAGCTGCGGCAGAGCCACGGCAGCTTCGCCGCATGGCTGGACGCGCACCACCCGCGCAGCAAGGCTGACTGGGTGAAGCTGTTCAAGAAGACGTTCCGCTTCACCGGCGGCGAGATCACCGGCGAGTTCCTGATGAGCCTGGGCTACCTGCCGGGCGCGCATGCCGAGGACTGCCCGGTGCACGCCAAGCTGCTGAAGCTGGCGCCACCATGGGTGCAGGCATCCCCCCGGTAGTGCCGGCCGCTGGCCGGCAGTGCCCGTGAGCCGTCAGACGCCCATGTAGCGGCCCGGGCGGTGGTTGAACATCAGCACCAGGCTGAGCACCACCGCACCGATGGCCGAGTACATCACCTTCGACGGCGACAGCACGAAGAATGCGGCCACCATCAGGCACGCATCAAAGGACATCTGCACCTTGCCGGCGCTCCAGCCACGGGTGCGCTGCAGGTACACCGCGAGGATGCCGATGCCGCCGAGGCTGGCGCGATGGCGGATGAAGAACAGGATGCCCAGGCCGGACAGCGCACCGCCGACCAGTGCCGAATACAACGGCGCGATATGCGAGAAATCGGCCCAGCGCGGCAGGATATCGGTCAGCAGGCCACAGGCGGTGACCGCCGCGAACGTCTTCAGGGTGAATTCCCAGCCCATGCGGCGCACGGCCACCCAGTAGAACGGCAGATTGACCAGCACGAACACCAGGCCGAAGTTCCAGCCCATGGCGTAGTGCAGCAGGAATGCCATGCCGGCCATGCCGCCGATCATCAGCCCGCCCTTGGCGAAGATGGCCAGGCCCAGCGAGGCCACCAGCATCGCCAGCACCATGCCCTGCACGTCCTCGGCGACCGAGTGGCGCAGTGCCTTCTCATCGGCGGGGGTGCCGGCAACGTCGGGCGGCGGGGTGAGCGGGCCAGCGGTGACCAGGTGGCCGTCAGCGTCGTCGCACGGCGCCGGGCCATGGGATTGGAGGGACATACAGGTGGGGGCACTACGGGTGGGGAGCGGTATTAGACACGATCTGCATGACAGTTGCAGATGAAATCGTTCAGTTGGGAGTTCCGGCGAACGGCGCAGCCCCTCGTGGCTGGGCGGCATACTGCCCCCAAATCTGGCAGTGGGCCGGGCGGGTGGGCTGTGCAGGGGGCGCTGCAAGTACGTCCATGTAAGCTCGGTCGCCGCTTGCTCGTGCGCGCTATCCCGCGCGCACGGCAAGACCGGGGTTGAGCGTCCTGCCCAACCCGCCCGAGGCATGCCTCGGGCCCATGCGGCTCACGCCCCTGCACAGCCCACCCGCCCGGCCTTAGACAATTTCCGCGCGCGTCCAGCCACGTAAAGAGAAAAGAAGAGCAGAAGCGGGTCGCTGCGCTCGGTGGAGCGGTTGTCTCAGCGCTGGGTGGCGAGGTGGTGTGCGACCAGGGCGTTTGCGTGGCCATGGCCCAGCCCGTGCTCGGATTTCAGGACGCTGACCAGTTCCATGTGCTTCAGCCCCGGCCGTTTGGCCAACAGCCCCAGCCAATGCGCGACCGGCTGCCCGTAGGTCTTCTCAATGGAAGGAAAGTAGGACGCCGGGCCCTTGGGTTTGCTGTCGCTGCTCATGTGCTGCTCCCTGTTGTCTGGAAAGTACCCATTCGACGAACCACGGAACCACGAATCGACATGGCGGATTTACAAACCAGCACCGGCACAGCCCGGCACCTATCCACGCATGGCGTGGATCTACGTGTCGACCAAGGTCGACACCCACCAAGAGCAGGCCATGCCATTCCAAAAGATCGCGGGAAACTGTCGAAGGCGGGGTGGGTCCGGTTGCGGGGGTGTCCGCGGCATGGATGCTGCGGCCAAGCCTACAGGGACGTATTCACGGCGTCCCCCGCAACCGGACCCACCCTGCCAAACCCTGGAAACCGATGTTGCTGTTGCTTCGGCTTTTGCTCTTGCTTCGGCTGTTGCTGTTGGGGTTGCCGGCCAGCGGCCGGCACTACCGCGGGCGCCGGGCGCAGCCCGGCCGTATCATCCCCCTCATGCCGCGTGAAAACCTCAACGACCTGCAAGCTTTCGTCCACGTCGCCCGCGAAGGCAGCTTCACCAAGGCCGCCGCCCAGCTGGGCGTCTCCCAGTCCGCCCTCAGCCACGCCATGCGTGGGCTGGAAGAACGGCTGGGCGTGCGCCTGCTGACCCGTACCACCCGCAGCGTCGCCACCACCGAGGCCGGTGCCCGCCTGCTGGAAACCCTTGCCCCGCGCTTGGCCGAGATCGAAGACGAACTGGCCGCACTGGCCGAGTACCGCGAACGCCCCGCAGGCACCATCCGCATCAATGCCACCGGCCACGCCGCTGAATACCTCGCCTGGCCAAGGCTGGCGCCGCTGCTGCAGCAGTACCCGGACCTGAAGGTCGAGCTGACCACCGATTACGGCCTGGCCGACATCGTCGCCGAGCGCTACGACATCGGCATCCGTCTCGGTGAGCGCCTGGCACGCGACATGGTGGCGTTGCCGATCAGCCCGCCGCTGCGCATGCGTGTGGTGGGCGCGCCGTCGTACTTCCACCAGCACGTGGCGCCGGTGCATCCGCACGATCTGGCCGGGCACAACTGCATCACCCTGCGCCTGCCCACCCATGGCGGCCTGATGCCGTGGGATTTCGGCCAGGATGGCAACGAGCTGAGTGTCCGTGTCTCCGGCCAATGGACCTTCAACACCATGGGTATGACGCGGGCGGCAGCACTGGCCGGCAGTGGCCTGGCCTGGCTGCCCGAGGACCAGGTGCAGGCGGCCCTGCAGGAGGGCCGGCTGCAATCAACACTGGATGACTGGTGCCCGCACTTCGACGGCTACTACGCGTACTACCCGTCGCGCCGGCATGTCACCGTGGCGATGCGCACCGTACTCGATGCGCTGCGCGGGCCGATGATGAATTGAGGGGTGCGGACCAACGGTCCGCACCCACCGCAGAACGCACCCAGCGCGATCAGCCCTTGGCCTGCGCCGCACGCTGCGCGTTGTAGCGCTCGCCGACGATGGCAATTTCCTGCAGTGTCTGCGCGATGCGCTCCAGCTCGGCCGGCGACAACTGCAGGTCGGCGGCGGCCAGGTTCTCTTCCAGGCGATGGATCTTGGTCGTACCCGGAATCGGCACGATCCACGGCGCCTGCGCCAGCAGCCAGGCCAGCGCGACCTGTGCCGGGGTGGCACCGCGCGCCGCCGCGATCGTGGTGATGCGATCAACCAGCGCTTGATTGGCCCGGCGCGCTTCCACTTCAAAGCGCGGCACGGTGTTGCGGAAGTCGTTGTCGGCGAAGGTCGTGTCGGCGTTGATCGCGCCGGTCAGGAAACCGCGACCCAGCGGACTGAACGGGACGAAGCCGATGCCCAGTTCCTGCAGCGCCGGCAGCAGTTCGCGCTCCGGCTCGCGCCACCACAGCGAGTACTCGCTCTGCACTGCAGCCACCGGTTGCACGGCATGGGCACGACGCACCGTGGCGGCACTGGCTTCGGACAAACCGAAGTGGCGCACCTTGCCCTCGGCGATCAGGTCACGCACGGTACCGGCGACGTCCTCGATCGGCACGTTCGGATCCACACGGTGCTGGTAGAACAGGTCGATATGGTCCGTGCGCAGGCGCTTGAGGCTGGCTTCGGCCACTGCGCGGATGTTCTCCGGGCGACTATCCAGGCCGGTGTCGACCTGTGCGTCCTTGAAGCCGAACTTGGTGGCGATCACCAGCTTGTCGCGGTGCGGCGCCAGCGCTTTGCCGAGCAGATCTTCGTTGGTATACGGCCCATAGACTTCGGCGGTGTCGAAGAAGGTCACGCCGCGTTCGACCGCCGCATGCAGCAGGGCGATGCCTTGGCTCTGCTCGACGGCGGGACCGTAGCCGTGGCTCAGGCCCATGCAGCCCAGGCCCAGGGCGGAGACTTTCAGGCCGCTGCGGCCGAGTTCACGTGTCTGCATCGTCGTGCTCCAGTAGGGGAGCGATGACGATACGCCTGCAGGACCGGCGGATTGAATGACCTGGATGGCAGTCGGTCATGACTGGATTTCATGAATGCCGACCTGCCATCCATCTCACTGGCGCCGGTGACCGGCGCCTTGCTTACCGGACCTCTGAAATCTCCACCCCGTCCAGCCCCTGTGACAGGGTGCGGGCATCGCCGCCCTGGCTGAGCTTGATGCGCAGGCGCACTTCGTTCTGCGAATCGGCGTAGCGCAGTGCGTCCTCGTAGCTGATCTCACCGGCCTGGTACAGCTCGAACAGGCTCTGGTCGAAGGTCTTCATGCCCAGCTGGACCGATTCCTTCATCAGCTCCTTCAGCTTGTGGATCTCGCCGTCGCGGATGTAGTCCTGCACCAGCGGCGTGCCCAGCAGGATCTCCATCGCGACCTTGCGCGAGCGGCCATCCGGCGACGGAATCAACTGCTGCGCGACCACGCCCTTGAGGTTCAGCGACAGATCCATCAGCAGCTGGTTGCGGCGATCTTCCGGGAAGAAGTTGACGATGCGGTCCATCGCCTGGTTGGCATTGTTGGCGTGCAGCGTGCACAGCACCAGGTGACCGGTTTCGGCGAAGGCGATGGCGTGGTCCATGCCCTCACGGGTACGCACCTCGCCGATCATGATCACGTCCGGCGCCTGGCGCAGGGTGTTCTTCAGCGCGGCTTCCCAGCTGTCGGTATCGATGCCGACTTCGCGCTGGGTGATGATGCAGCCCTCGTGCTTGTGCACGAATTCGATCGGGTCTTCGATGGTGATGATGTGCCCGGTCGAATTCTGGTTGCGGTAGCCGATCATCGCTGCCAGCGACGTGGATTTACCGGTACCGGTAGCGCCGACGAACAGGATGATGCCGCGCTTGGTCATCGCCAGCGTCTTGATGATCGGCGGCAGGCTCAGCTCTTCCACGGTCGGGATGCGCGTCTCGATGCGACGCAGCACCATGCCGACCTGGTTGCGCTGGTAGAAGCAGCTCACACGGAAGCGGCCGACACCGGACAGGCCGATGGCGAAGTTGCATTCGTGGGTCTTTTCGAATTCCTCTCGCTGCGCCGGCGTCATCACGTTCAGCACCAGGTCGCGGCTCTGCTGCGGCGTCAGCGGGGTCTGGGTGATCGGCGAGATCTTGCCGTTGACCTTGATCGCCGGCGGCATGCCAGCGGTGATGAACAGGTCCGAGGCGCGCTGGTGCGCCATCAGCTTGAGGAACGAAGTGAAATCAATGGTGGACGCGGTGGTGTTCACGGCGGGCTCCCAATGGGGCATGTACCAGGAATCGATCGGTGGAGGAAACAGCGCGGGGCCGGCGGCGTAGTGCTGCGCCCTGCCCCGCCATTGCCCCGCCTTACTCGAACAGACGCTTGTCCTTGGCGTATTCGCGGGCCTGGTTGCGGGTGATCAGGCTGCGCTTGACCAGGTCCTGCAGGTGCTGGTCCAGGGTCATCATGCCGTACTGCTGGCCGGTCTGGATGGCCGAATACATCTGCGCCACCTTGTCCTCGCGGATCAGGTTGCGGATGGCCGGGGTGCCGACCATGATTTCCCAGGCGGCGGTACGACCACCACCAACCTTCTTCAGCAGCGCCTGCGAAATGACCGCGCGCAGCGATTCGGACAGCATCGAGCGCACCATCGGCTTTTCGCCGGCCGGGAACACGTCGATGATGCGGTCGATGGTCTTGGCTGCCGAACTGGTATGCAGGGTGCCGAACACCAGGTGGCCGGTTTCCGCGGCGGTCAGCGCCAGGCGGATGGTTTCCAGGTCACGCAGTTCGCCGACCAGGATGATGTCCGGGTCCTCACGCAGCGCCGAGCGCAGCGCCTCGTTGAAGCCGTGCGTATCGCGATGCACTTCGCGCTGGTTGATCAGGCACTTCTGCGAGGTGTGCACGAATTCGATCGGATCCTCGACGGTGAGGATATGCCCGTATTCGTTCTTGTTGATGTAGTCGATCATCGCCGCCAGCGTGGTCGACTTGCCCGAACCGGTCGGGCCGGTTACCAGGATCAGGCCCTGCGGCTGCTGGATCACCTCGCGGAACAGCGGCGGGCAGGCCAGGTCTTCCAGGGTCAGCACTTCGGACGGAATGGTACGGAACACCGCACCGGCGCCACGGTTCTGGTTGAACGCGTTGACACGGAAGCGCGCCAGCGACGGGATCTCGAAGGAGAAGTCGACTTCGAGGAATTCCTCGTAATCGCGGCGCTGCTTGTCGGACATGATGTCGTACACCAGCGCGTGGACCTGCTTGTGGTCCAGGGCTGGAATGTTGATCCGGCGAACATCGCCGTCCACGCGGATCATCGGCGGCAGGCCTGCGGACAGATGCAGGTCGGACGCTTTGTTCTTTACGGAAAACGCCAACAGCTCGGCGATATCCATGAGCGGCTACTCCCCAATAACGGCTTCGACTGGAAGGATCTTTCCCCGGGCGGCAGTATAGCCTCCTGATTGAACGGAACGCGTTACGTGGCCACTCCCCTGCCCCAGATCCTGAGCAACCTGCACAACGCCGCCGATGCCGCCGGGCGGCCACCGCCGCGCCTGCTGGCGGTGTCCAAGACCCAGCCGGCCGAGGCTGTCGCGGCCCTTGCCGCGCAGGGCCAGACCGCCTTCGGCGAGAACTACGTGCAGGAAGCGCTGGCCAAGATGCAGGAACTGCAGCAGCTGGGCCTGGAATGGCATCTGATCGGCCACCTGCAGTCGAACAAGGCCGAGCCGGTCGCCACGCACTTCGACTGGGTGCAGAGCGTGGACCGGCCCAAGCTGGTCACCGCCCTGGCCCGCTACCGCCCCGCTGAACGCGGCCCGCTGAACGTGCTCATCCAGGTCAACATCGACGACGAATCGAGCAAGCACGGTTGTGTGCCGGAGGACGTGGAGGCGCTGGCCGCGGCCATCGCCGCCGAACCCAATCTGCGGTTGCGCGGCCTGATGGCGATTCCTGCGCCGTGGCCCGAGGCCGAGCGCCGGCGCGATGCGTTCGTGCGCATGCGCACACTTTTCGAGGCGCTGGCCGCCCGTCATCCGCAGGTGGACACCCTGTCGATGGGCATGAGCAGCGACTACGCTGAAGCCATTGCCGAAGGTGCCACCCTGGTACGCATCGGCACCGCCCTGTTTGGCGCGCGTCCGCGCCCGGCCTGATTCCAAGGAGATTCCCATGGCAGCTGATTCCATCACCTTCATCGGCGGCGGCAACATGGCCCGCAGCCTGATCGCCGGCCTGATCCGGCAGGGCATGCCGGCCGCGCACATCCACGTGGCCGAACCGGTGGCCGAACTGCGAGAAGCACTCGCTGCCGATTTCGGCGTGCAGACGCATGACAACGCGACCGACGCGGCGGCACAGGGCGATACGTGGCTGCTGGCGGTGAAGCCGCAGGTGCTGCGCGATGTCTGCCAGTCACTGCAGGGGCTGGCGCAGGCGCAGAAACCCTTGGTGATTTCGATCGCCGCCGGCATCACCAGCCCGCAGCTGCAGCGCTGGCTGGGGGGCTCCCTGCCGGTGGTGCGCGCGATGCCCAACACCCCGGCCCTGCTCGGTGCCGGGGTTACCGGCCTGTATGCAACGCCGTCGGTGGATGCGCAGCAGCATGCGCAGGCCGAACGGGTTCTGGCCAGCGCTGGACGCACGGTGTGGATTGACGACGAAGCGCAGATGGATTCGGTCACCGCCGTATCCGGCAGTGGCCCGGCCTATGTGTTCCTGCTGGCAGAAGCGATGGAAGCGGCGGGGATCGCACAGGGCCTGCCCGCAGAGGCGGCGCGCACGCTGGTGGTGCAGACGCTGCTGGGCGCTTCGCGCATGCTGGACGAAGCGGGTGAAAGCCCCGCCGAACTGCGTCGCCGGGTGACCTCGCCGAACGGCACCACGCAGGCGGCGATCGAGAACTTCCAGGCCGGCGGGTTTGAAGCGCTGGTGGAAAAGGCCCTGCGTGCGGCGCAGGTGCGCGGGCAGGAATTGTCAGCGGCCAATGATTGAAACAGGTGTGCCGACCAACGGTCGGCACCCACCGTCATCCACGCGCGGCGTGGACCTACGTTCCCAGCTTCGCCATGACGAAATCGACGAAACACTGCAGCCGCGGTCGAGGGCGACGGTCGGGCAGATAGATCAGGTGCATCGGCCTTGGCTCGGGCAGAGAGTCGCGCAGCAGTGGCTTCAATCGTCCTGCCGCGATTTCACCGGCAAGCAGTGCAGTCGGCTGCAGCACCAGACCCGCACCCGCCACGGCCGCTTCGCGCAGCGCGTAACCGTCATTGCTGGTCAGCCGCGCTTCCCAGTCCACCTGTTCGCCATTGGCCAACTGCCAGCCGTGCCCACCGCGCCAGGCCAGGTGGCTCAGGCAATCATGTCCTTCAAGATCGGCAGGCGTGCGCGGCGTGCCGCGGCGGCGCAGGTACGCCGGTGATGCGCACAGGCTCATCGCATACGGCGGCAGCGGCCGCGCCACCAGTTCCTGTGATGGCAGCGGGCCAACGCGGATCGCTGCATCAAAGCCATCCTCGATCAGATCGATGCGGCGATTGCTCAGGTCCAGCTCGATGTTCAACAGCGGCTGTGCCCGCAGCAGCTCGGCCAGCAATGGCGCCAGGACACAACTGCCCCAGGTGGTCGGCGCACTGACCCGCAACAGCCCGCGTGGCTGCACCTGCAGCCCGGCCACGTCGGCCTCGGCTTGCTGCACCTGTTCCAGCACCTGCCGGCAACCGGCCAGATAGGCATTGCCGGCTTCGGTCAGTCGTTGGCGCCGGGTGTTCCGCTGCAGCAGCGCGGTGCCCAGATGCGCTTCCAGCTGCTGGATGTACTTGCCGACCATCACCGCCGAGACCTGCAGCTGGCTGGCCGCAGCGGAAAAACTGCCGTGCTCGGCCACGGCGACGAAGGCCTGCATGCAGCGCAAAGTGTCCATTGCAAACCGATGGTTAGGAATATGCGAATGATACGCCCATTACCAAACTACCCAGTGACGGCGCAGACTGCGTCCATTCCCTCTCGCAAGGAGCTGTCATGAAGATTCTTCTCGTCGGTGCCAGCGGCACCCTCGGCCAGGCCGTTGCCCGCCACCTGGGCCAGCAGCACGACATCCTCGCAGCCGGCCGCCGCAGCGGCAGCCTGCGCGTGGACCTCACCGACGACGCCAGCGTGCGCGAGCTGTTCGCGCAGACCGGCCCGGTCGATGCAGTGATTTCCACCACCGGCAAGCTGCATTTCGGCCCCCTGCAGCAGATGACACCCGAGCAGTTCAACGTCGGCCTGCAGGACAAGCTGCTCGGCCAGGTGCGTCTTGCGCTGGCGGCGCAGCACCACCTCAACGCGGGCGGCTCGATCACCCTGACCAGTGGCATCGTCAGCGCGCAGCCGATCCGCGATGGTGCCAATGCCACCGCCGTCAACCATGCACTGGAAGGTTTCGTACGCGCGGCGGCGCTGGAGCTGCTGCCGCGCGGGCTGCGCATCAACGTGGTCAGCCCGAACGTGCTGGTGGAATCGATGGAGGCCTACGGTCCGTACTTCCCCGGCTTTGAAGCAGTAACCGCACAGCGCGCGGCGCTGGCATTCCAGCGCGCGGTGGAAGGCATCCAGAGCGGCGAAACCATCACTGTCTGGTAACGAGCGTGCCGGCCAGGGTCGGCACCCACCAGCACGGTCAGCCCCAGCGCATCGGGCCGTCGCCGCGTTCGCCGAGCACGTCCTCCGGGTTGGCCAGGCGGCAACGCTTCAGTGACAGGCAGCCGCAGCCGATGCAGCCGGTCAGCTCGTCACGCAGCAGCTGCAGCATGTGGATGCGTTCTTCGAGCTCCACCTGCCAGCGTGCCGACAGCTTGGCCCAGTCGGCCTTGGTCGGCGCCCGCCCCTGCGGCAGGCTCTCGAACGCACGCGCCACCGCTTCCAGCGGCATGCCCACGCGCTGCGCCACGCGGATCACCGCCAGCCGCCGCAGCACGTCGCGGGCGTAGCGGCGCTGGTTGCCCGACGTGCGCAGGCTGCTGATCAACCCCTTGCGCTCGTAGAAATGCAGCGCAGAGACCGCCACGCCACTGCGGCGGGCGACATCGCCGACGCTCATGTCCTGTGCCAGCATCGATTGACCTCAACTTTGGTTGAGGTGGCATGCTGCTACCATCGCCGCCAGATGACAAGCGCGGCCCGTCCGCCACCCGCAGGAACCCGATGCCCTCCCCCGCTGCCACGGCCGATCCGGTCGATTCCTCCATCCTGTCCGCGCGCTACCGCGCTACCACCGTGGGCATGGTCGCCCTGGTCTCCCTGCATGCCTTCGAGGCGCTGGCGGTAGCCGCCGCGATGCCCACCGTGGCCGAGGCATTGGACGGCCTGCGCCTGTATGCGCTGGCCTTCGGTGGCACCTTGGCCACCAGCGTGATCGGCATGACCCTGGCCGGCCGCTGGGCCGACCGCCACGGGCCGGCACGGCCGTTGTGGTGGGGCCTGGCCTGCTTCGTACTGGGCCTGCTGCTGGCTGGCTTCGCGATGCGCATGGGCATGCTGGTGGCCGGCCGTCTGCTGCAGGGCCTCGGCGCCGGTGCCATTTCGGTCTCGCTGTACGTGATGGTCGGCCGTACCTATCCCGAACATCTGCGGCCGAAGGTATTCGCCGCGTTCTCCGCCGGTTGGGTGGTGCCCTCGATGATCGGCCCGGCACTGAGCGGGGTGATCGTGCAGCATCTGGGCTGGCGCTGGGTGTTCCTGGCGGTGCCGCTGCTGGCGATACCGGCCGGCCTGCTGCTGCGACCGGCGCTGGCGCGCATGCAGGCTGCAGCCACGGATGTTGCCGATGATGGCCGCAGCAATATCGTGCGCTGGGCCAGCGGCGCCTCCCTCGCCGCCCTGCTGCTGTATCTGGGTGGGCAGCAACAGGGCGTGCCGGCACTGGTGTGCATCGGCGTGGCGATGCTGGCGCTGTTGTTCTGCGTACATCGACTGTTGCCCGCCGGCACCCTGCGCCTGCGCCGCGGCCTGCCCAGCGTGATCGCATTGCGCGGAGTGGCCGCTGCCGCGTTCTTCGCCTGCGAGGCCTACCTGCCCCTGCTGCTGCAGCGCGAGCGTGGGCTGTCGCCCAGCTGGGCCGGTGCCGTGCTGAGCCTGGGTGCACTGGGCTGGTTCACTGGCTCGTGGCTGCAGGGTCACCAGCAGCGCGGCTGGTCTCGGCAGCAACTGCTGCGCGTGGGCACGCCGCTGATGACCGTGGGCATCGCCGCGACACTGGCGGTGCTGTTCACTGCGGTACCACTGCCGGTCGCACTGGTCGGCTGGACGCTGACCGGCTTCGGCATGGGCATGATCTACGCCAGCCTGTCGGTGCTGACGTTGTCACTATCACCGCCGCACGAGCAAGGCGCGAACACCTCGGCCCTGCAGTTGAGCGAAGCGCTGTCGGTGACCACCGCACTGGCGGTATCCGGCGCGCTGTTCGCGTTGTTCGTGGAAAGCGCCCCGCATACCGGTTACATCCTGTGTTTGGCCATCACCCTGGGCCTGGCCGCGTTCGCCACCGTGATTGCACGTCGCGTGTAGACGGAGACGCAGGTTCCGCCGGGGCGCGCCCGGCGGACGCCGCGATCAGGGCTTCGCCACCGTGCCCACTTCATCGATGTCCTGGTGCAGGATGCGGCGCACTTCCAGCACCGCCTGCGGGGTTTCCTGCACGCTGTGACCGGAAATGATCACCTTCTCCGACAGCGCGCCGGGCAGGTGCGAACTCCAGTACGGCACCAGCCCATCATCGGACTTCTCCACCGGCAGTTCCGGCTTGCGCTGGGCGATGATCGAGTGGTACTTCAGGCCCGGCGTGATCGGCAGCTGTGCAGCGGCTTTCACGAACGGGTCGCTGGCCTTGAGGTTGTCGATGCTGTTGGGGATCTTCGGCTTGGCCGTGCCATCCACCTGCTGCTCGGCCTGCGCCAGCGCCAGGAACACATCCTCGAACTTGCCGAGGATGGTCAGCGGCAGGCGAACCAGGCGGCCGATCAGGCGACCGACCTTGTTACCGGCGATGTCCGTGCCCTGGTGCGGGGCCGCGATGAAGATCGCTCGCTCCACGTTCGGTTCGGCCTTGAAGTGCAGCAGCGGACCGAGCTTGGACTGCACCCGCTTCAGGCGTTCGCCCTTCAGGTCATAGTTGGCCAGCAGATCGTTCCACAGCACGTCGCCCGAGTCGCTGACCAGCAGCCGCGCCAGCACGCCGCCCATGCTGTGGCCGATATAGACCATGTCCTTGGAGGCACGCGTGCTGCCGTTCGGGTCGAAGTGCTTCAACGTGTCGTTGAATGCGTTGGCGATCTCATAGCGGTTCAGCGCGATCGGCGCATTGGTCGGGTAGTACACCTGCCACACCTGGAACTGCTGGCGCAGTTCGGGGTCACCCATGATCTCGTTGGCCAGGTTCACCCACGCTTCCGGGCTGCTGCCCAGGCCATGCAGCATGAAGATGATGCGGCGGTTCGGATCCCACGGCTGCATCAGGTAGATGTGCGGCTCGCCGATGCCCTCGCTCATGCCGAACAGGGTACGCAGCGACTGCGTGGCGAACCCGCTCTGCGCCAGCCACAGGCCGTAGGCGGCAGTGAAGTTGCCCGCCAGCGGCACCTCTTCGCCATGCAGGCTGATGCGCTCGGTCGCCTCCGGCGAATAGCCATCCAGCAGCACCTGGCGGGTGCGCATCACGTCTTCCAGCGTGTTGCCTTCAAAACGCAGCAATGCGGTGACGTTGATCGAGGACATCTCGCTGTACTCGGGCACCGAATCGTCGTGCTGGTGGCGTCGTCCACGGCGGGTGCCGTCTTCCTGGTCGTCCTTCGTGGCCTGCGCCTGTGCCGTTTCGGCCTTGGCCCCTTCCGCGGCGACCGCCGGCACCACCAGCTTCGGCGGGTCCATCACCATCACCAGCTCGGCGCCGAAACCATCGCGGCGATAAGTGCTGCGCATGCCCACGAAACTGACGGTGCCTGCCGGCACCAGCTGCTTGGGGATGCTCTTCAGCGACAGCCGCTGGAAATCGGACGCCAGCGTCCAGCTGCCCGCCGACACCGGCTTGGTGTAGTCCTCGCCGGCCAATGCGGCGGCACGAGCGCGCGCGAACAACACCACGGCGGCCTTCTCGGCAGCGTAGTTGTAGTAATCGCGCACCTGCGTCTGCCGGTCCTCGAATGCGCGATCGGAGGGTGAGCGTCCGCTGTAGAACAGATAGGCGTAGCCATAGCGCGCCGCCTCCAGCCACGCATCCAGCGCCGCATCGCTCATCGGCGGCTCGTTGGCCGCCTGCTTCTTCGGCGTCATTGCCAGAGCGGCCTTCACCCACAGCTCGGACAGCGTCGACAAGCGCTGTTCGACGTTGAGGTCATCGGTCATCAACAGTGTACTGCGGCAGACCAGGAAGTCCTTCTCGCACTGCGATTCGTCCAGTCCGGCCGCACTCAGCGTCTCGCGCGAGGCGGGGCTGAGCTTGCCGGTGTTGAGCACGTCGGCACGCTTGTTGACCAGGTAATCGCTGGACGCCACCTGCTTGACGGTGACCATCGCGCAGCCGCTGCCCCCCATCAGCAGGAAGGCAGCCAACAGCGCCGGCAGCACGCGCTGCCAGCGGAACAGGATCATCGGGGTCATTGCTGCGGGTCCTGCTCGGTGCCGGGGATGCCCTGGCGGATCACGGTGGAGAAATCATCGTCGGGGGCCATCTTCAGCGCGCGCTCGGTGATGCGGCCCTTGGCATGCAGTTCGGCGTACGGCACGCCAGGCGTGAGCGCGCCCACCTCCTGCGCGTACTCGGCCAGGTAGCCCGAGGCCAGCAGCCGGTAGTCCAGCGGCAGGCGCGGGGCGATATGCCGCGCCAGATCAAAGACGATCGTGGTGCAGTTGCTGGTCAGGGTGTTGTAGAAGCCGGGCTTGGCATCAAGCTGGCGTGCCTGGTCGATGTAGGCAGCGAACAGGGTCTTCAACTGGTTGCGGTCCATGCCATGCAGGCGGTACAGATAGACATCCTCACCGCGCGCGTTGGTACGGGTGCGGATGATGTCGGTTTCCTCGGAGGCGACCAGCGTCATCTCGAACTTGCGGAAGAAGCCGCCCAGCGCCGAGAACGATTCACCGCGCTCCTTGCGGATTTCCAGTGAGAACACCAGGTGGCGCCCGTCCTCGAATCCGAACGAGACCAGGGTGTGGGCGATCGCCGGGCCCATCCAGTACGACAGCACCAGATCGGCCGAACGCAGCTGGTCCAGGTCGTAGCTGCGGCGCACCCAGCGCGCGTCGTAGTCGGTCTCGGTGCGCCAGGTGAAATCGCGCACGTTGTCCAGCACCACGTGGCGGCCATCGAAGGATTGCACGTGCAGGCGCTGCGCCACGTCATCGGCCCAGTCGCGGTCCTGGCGCGGGGTCAGCAGCAGCCACCACAGCCCGGCAAGCGCCAAAGCGCCGGCAAAGGCTGCCCACAGCCTGCGCGTGCCACGGCCGCGCGCCACCTGCCAGGCCGCCCAGGCAGCGGCCAGCAGCCACAGCACCGCCGCGGTGACGCCCAGCCAGCCCGGCCCGGGCATCTGGTAGGTCAACAGACCGGCCACCCACAGCGCCAGCAGCACCATCACACATCCTGTCATCCATCGTCCTGCGGCTTTCACTGGCGTCCTGTCGAGGTCCCGGGGCGGCATAGTTAGCCACAAGCCGCCTCACGGCGACATCTACAACCGGTTCAGGCAAGCGCGGCAGAGGGCATACTGGCACCCACCAAAGGGCGCGCAGGGAGCAGAGATGGGCATCACCACCGTGGCCGGCGTCGCCGTGCAGGCGAAGCACCGGGCCAGCTGTCATTGCGGCACGGTCGAGCTGCTGCTGGACCTGCCCGAGGGCATCGTCGACCCGCGCCGCTGCGACTGTTCGATGTGCCGGCGCCGCGGCGCCATCGCCGCCAGCGTGGCGCGGGACGGGCTGCAGGTCGTGCGCGGGCAGGACCATCTGCGCCTGTACCAGTTCAACACCCACGTGGCCGAACACTATTTCTGCGGCGTCTGTGGCATCTACACGCACCACCGCCGCCGCTCGAACCCGGACCAGTACGGCTACAACGTGGCCTGCCTGGAAGGCATCGATCCGTTCGCGCTGGGAACCGTTGCAGTCAGCGACGGGGTCAACCACCCCTCTGATCGCACCGGCTAGTGGCGGCTGCGCCGGGGCGGCGGCGCGACCTTCTGCCACGGCGCCATGCTGGCCCGGCCGACGCGCAACGGACGCTTCAACGGCATTCGACGCGCGGGCATGTCCGCTGCAGGCGGAAGGGTCTCGGTAGGCAGCACCGGGCGCGAGGGCCAGAGTCGGTCGAGCAACCACATGGCAGGTCTCCGTGGGGGACGGGGACGATCTACCCTACCGACGCCCGGGCCAAGACCGGGTGACGGCGCTGCGGCATACCGATGACAGCTGGCGGCCCTGCCCTCAGTGCACTGGCCGCGCCCTGCCCGGCCGCCGTACCAGCACGAAGAACAGCGGCACCAGCACCACCGCCAGTACGGTTCCCGAGAGCATGCCTCCGATCACGCTCATGCCGATTTCACGGCGACTGACCGCACCGGCCCCGGTGGCCAACGCCAGCGGAATGACACCTGCCACGAAGGCCAGCGAGGTCATCACGATCGGCCGCAGGCGCAGGCGCGCGCCCTGCAGTGCCGCGTCCACCGCTGAACTGCCGGCGCGGTAGCGCGCTTCGGCGAACTCCACGATCAGGATCGCGTTCTTTGCCGACAGTCCAATCGTGGTCAGCAACCCCACCTGGAAGTAGATGTCATTGACGAAGCCCGCAGCCGTCGTCGCCAGCACCGTACCGATCACACCCAGCGGGATCACCAGCACCACCGCCACCGGAACCGTCCAGCTCTCGTAGAGCGCGGCCAGGCACAGGAAGATGAAGGCGATCGATGCGGCATACAGGTACAGGGTCTGGTTGCTGGCCAGTTGCTCCTGGTAGGACAGTCCGCTCCATTGCAGATCGAAGCCAGGTTGATCGGCCACCAGCGCCTGCATGCGCTGCATGGCTTCGCCCGAGCTGCGCCCTTCGGCGGCGCTGCCCTGTATCTGCATGGCAGGCAGGCCGTTGAAGCGCTGCTGCAGCTGCGGCCCACGCGCCCAGTGGCTGCTGGCAAAGCTGGCGAACGAGGCCATCTGACCGTTGCCGCCGCGCACATACCACTGGCCGATGTCCTCGGGCACGCTGCGGTAGGGCTGGTCGCCCTGCATGTAGACACGCTTGACCCGGCCACGGTCCAGGAAATCATTGATGTAGCTGCCGCCCCAGGCGGCAGACAAGGTGGAATTGATGTCGGCCTGGGCCAGACCCAGCGCACTGGCCTGGGCGTGGTCGATGTCCAGCCGCAGCTCGGCCTTGTCGCCCAGCCCGTTCAAGCGCACCGAGGTCAGCCCGTCATCCTCGCCGGCTGCGCGCACCAGCTGTTCCTGCGCCGCCTGCAAGGCCACGCGACCTGCCGCGCTGGTGTCCTGCAGCCACAGTTCGAAACCGCTGGACTGGCCCAGGCCACGCACGGCCGGCGGAGCGAGCACATTGACCTTTGCATCGGGCAGCTTGCGGAAATAGGCATTGGCACGCGCGATGATCGCTGCCGCAGTGTTCTCGCCGTTACGCTCGTCCCACGGCTTGAGCGCCAGGAAGCCCTGCCCGGCGTTCTGGCCGGTACCCGCATTGTTGCGACCGACCACCACGAACACCACGTCCAGGTTCTGCTTCTCGTGCTCCATGAAGTAGCGGCTGATCTGCTCGCCCAGCGCCTCGGTGCGTGCCATCGGCGTGCCTTCCGGCGTGGAGAACTGGAAGGTCACCTGGCCCTGGTCCTCCACCGGCAGGAAGCCGGTCGGCATACGTGCGTACAGCACGCCCATAGCGACCACCACCAGCAGGTAGAACGCCATCCAGCGCCGCGGACGGGCCACCACGCCCCCCAGCTTGCCGTGGTAGGCCGACTGGCTGCGTTCGACGCCGCGATTGAACGCAGCAAAGAAGCGCCCCGGTGGTTTCTGCGCCGACGAGGGCTTGAGCAGGGTCGCGCACAGCGCCGGGGTCAGGGTCAGCGCGACCAGCGCCGACAGTGCCATGGCAGATGCAATGGTGATCGAGAACTGCCGGTAGATGATGCCGGTGGAACCACCGAACAGCGCCATCGGCAGGAACACCGCGCCAAGCACCACGGTGATACCGATCAGCGCACCGGTGATCTCGCCCATCGACTTCTCGGTCGCCTCGCGCGGCGGTAGATGCTCGTCGTGGATGATTCGCTCCACGTTCTCCACCACCACGATCGCATCATCGACCAGCAGGCCTATCGCCAGCACCATCGCAAACAGCGTCAGCGTGTTGATGGTGAAGCCGGCCACCGCGAGGACGCCGAAAGTACCCAGCAGCACCACCGGCACCGTGATCGCCGGAATCAGCGTGGCGCGCACGTTCTGCAGGAACAGGAACATCACCACCACCACCAGCACGATCGCCTCGATCAGGGTGTGGATGACCCCTTCGATGGAGACCCGTACGAACGGCGTGCTGTCGCGTGGATAGGCGACCTGCAGCCCGGGCGGGAACGTAGGCCGCAGCCGCTCAAGCTCCGCGCGCACTGCATCAGCGGTGGCCAGCGCGTTGGCGCCGGAGGCCAGGGTCACCGAGAAACCTGCGGCCGGATAGCCATTGAGGTAGCTGCTGGTCTGGTAATTCTCCGCGCCGATCTCGACCCGCGCCACATCGCCCAGGTGCACTGCCGCGCCGCTGGGCAGCGTGCGCAGGATGATCGCGCGGAACTGTTCCGGGGTCTGCAGGCGCGACTGCGCGGTGACGGTGGCATTGAGGCTCTGCGTCGCACTGGATGGCAGCGCCCCCAGTTCACCGGCCGTGACCTGGGTGTTCTGCGCCTGGATCGCACTGCGCACATCCGACGGCATCAGGTCGTAGGCACGCAGCTTGTGCGGATCCAGCCACACCCGCATCGCATAGGCCGAACCGAACACGTTGATCTCGCCGACGCCGGCAATGCGGCTGATCGGATCCTGCACGTTGCTGACCAGGAAGTCGGAAACGTCCACCCGCTCCATGCGCCGGCTGGTGTCGTACAGCGAAACCACCATCAACGAGTCGCCCTGCGACTTGGCCACGGTCACGCCCTGCTGCTGTACTTCCTGCGGCAGCCGGTTGATGGCCTGGTTGACGCTGTTCTGCACCTGCACCTGGGCGATATCGGGGTTGGCGCTCTGGTCGAAGGTGACCGTGATCCTCGCCTGCCCTGAAGATGAACTGGTGGAAGAAAAATACAGCAGGTGGTCGATGCCCTTGATCTGCTGTTCGATCACCTGGGTGACGCTGTCTTCCACCGTCTGTGCAGACGCGCCGGTGTAGTTGGCGGTGATGTTGACCTGCGGCGGTGCGATGTCCGGATACTGCTCGACCGGCAACTGGGTCACCGCAATCGTGCCGAACGCCATGATGCAGATCGCCAATACCCAGGCGAATACGGGGCGGTGGATGAAGAAGCGCGGCAGCATGCGCTCAGTCCTTTCCGGCCGGCGCAACCACGGGCGCGGGTTTTACCCGCACCGGCATGCCATCGGCAAGTCCCTGCCCACCCGCCACCACCACCTGCTCACCGGCGCTGATGCCATCAAGCACCAGCCACTGGTTGCCGACCGCGCGTGCGGTGCGGAAGATGCGCAGCCGCGCCTTGCCTTCCTTGTCCACCAGCCACGCCTGCGCCTCGCCCTTGGCACTGCGGTCCACCGCCGACTGCGGCACCAGCAGCGCCTGCTGCTGCGTGCCCTGGCCCACCTGCGCGCGCACATACATGCCGGGCAGCAGCTGTCCCTCGGGGTTGGGAAACTGCGCACGCAGGGTGATGCTGCCGGTCTCCTGCTGCACGTCGATGTCGGCAAACTCCAGCGTGCCCGGCAGCGGGTACTCGGTGCCATCGGACAGCCGCAGCCGCACCGGCGCGCTGTTGGCTTGCACGCCACCCTCGGCAATGGCACGACGCAGCGCCAGGTACTCGTTGCTGGACTGGGTGATGTCCACGTTCATCGGATCCACCTGCTGGATCCGCGCCAGCGGATCGGCCTGGGCGGATGTCACCAGCGCACCCGGGGTGAACAGCGCGCGCCCGATGCGGCCGGCGATCGGTGCGGTGATCGTGGCAAAACCCAGCCGCGTGCTGGCGGTATCGCGCGCCGCCTGCGCAGCCTGCACCGCCGCAGCCGCCTGCTGGCCACTGGCGATGGCATCGTCCACGTCCTGCTGCGCGGCCAGCTGGTCCTTGCCCAGCGCCTGCATCCGCTGCGCCCGCAGACGCGCGGTCACGGCCGCCGCTTCGGCGGTCTTCAGGTTGGCCTGCGCCTCGTTCAGGGCGGCCTGGTACAGCGCCGGCTCGATCTGGAACAGGGGCTGCCCGGCCTTCACCAGCTGCCCCTGCTCGAACAGCCGCTTCACCAGCACCCCGTCCACCTGCGGGCGTACATCCGATTCCTGCGAGGCGATAGTGCGTCCCGGCAGTTCCTGTTCCAGCGCCAGCGCCTGGTTCTGCAGCGTCAGCACGGTCACTTCCGGCGTCGCTGTGCCTGGTTTGGGCGCGTCCTTGCCGCAACCGGCCAGCAGGGTCGCCAGGGCCAGCAACAGCAGCGGCAGGCGCCAGGTTCGGGGCAGGCGCCAGGCCGCAGCCGGCGGGAAGGAATACGGAAGGGTCATCGGCAGCAGGTTCCACGCGCCGGGGGGAGCGCTCGGCGCCGAATATAGAAGACCCCGCGCTGCGATCCAGCGAAAAACGCATGAAACATTTTTCATTTGCAGTGCACGCCCGTGGTTGCGAGGATGCGCTGGTCCCAATCTGCAAAGTGGCCCATGCCGCGCGTACTCACCATCGAGGACGACCTTGTCACCGCGGAGGAAATCGCCACCGAGCTGCGCAGCCACGGCTTCGAGGTCGACCTGGCGGCCGATGGCAGCAATGGCCTGGCGCTGGCACGCGCCGGCGACTACGCCGTGATCACCCTGGATCGCATGCTGCCGGGCGTGGACGGGCTGACCCTGGTCACCACGCTGCGCCGCGAAGGCGTGACCACGCCAGTACTGATGATCAGCGCATTGTCGGACGTGGACGAGCGCGTGCGCGGGCTGCGCGCCGGTGGCGACGACTACCTGACCAAGCCGTTCGCTTCGGATGAAATGGCAGCGCGGGTGGAGGTGCTGATCCGCCGCCACGGACAGCCGGGCACCGTCGACAGCATGCTGCGCGCCGGCGACCTCGAACTGGACCTGATGAGCCGCTCGGTGCGCCGTGGCGGCCAGGAGATCAGCCTGCTGCCGACCGAGTTCAAGCTGCTCGAATTCCTGGTCCGCAACGCCGGCCAGGTGGTCACCCGCACCATGTTGTTCCAGGAGGTCTGGGGCTACCACTTCGATCCGGGCACCAACCTGATCGACGTGCATATCGGTCGTGTGCGCAAACGCGTCGAGCAGCCCGGCCGCACGCAGCCGATCAAGACCGTAAGGGGAACCGGCTATGTCTTCGACGCGCAATCCTGATCAGTGGCGCTCGTCCAGCAGCCGCCTCCTTGGCCTGTACTGCATCCTGTTCGTTGCCTGGTCGAGCATGCTGCTGGGGGTGATGTACTGGCGCATCTCGGATTACCTGAACGACCTGACCGAATCGGGTCTGCAGCAGCGCGCTCATCTGTTCATGAGCTTCGACGGCCCGGCACTGGATGACGCGCTGCGCGACAGCCAGCGCTTCGACCTGCACCAGGTGTATACGTACGGACTGTTCGACAACGCCGGCATGCCGATGGCGGGCCCGCTGACGGCCATTCCCGAGGGACTGCCGCTGGATGGCAACTCGCATCCTGTGGCGGGTTGGACACTGGTTGATGGCCGGCATGAGAGCGGTGGCAGCGCGCTCGGCGTGGTGACCCGCGATGGCCGGACACTGGTGTTCGTGCGCCAGAACGGCAAGCTCATGGCGGTCAACAGCATCATCCTCGATGCGCTGCTGTGGGGCGTGTCACTGACTGTCATTCCCGGGCTGGTGGGCTGGCATCTGCTGCGCCGGCGCCCGTTGAAGCGGATCCAACAGATCGAAGCGGCCACCAACCGGATCATCGCCGGCGACCTCGGGCAACGGTTGCCGGTGTCCAACCGGCGCGATGAAATCGATCGGCTGTCGAGCATCGTCAACGCCATGCTGGAACGCATCGAACAGCTGATGACCGAGGTCAAAGGCGTGTGCGACAGCATCGCGCATGACCTGCGTACACCGCTCACCCGGCTGCGTGCGCACCTCTACCGCATGCGCGTGGGCCTGGACGAACACGACCCGCATGCGGACCCGCTGGACAAGGCGCTGGCGGAGACCGACATGCTGATGGCGCGCTTCGCCGCGCTGCTGCGCGTATCCGAGCTGGAAAGCCACCAGCGCCGCTCTGCCTTCGACGAGGTGGACATCGCCGACCTGCTGCAGGAGCTGCACCAGTTCTACCTGCCGTTGGCCGAGGAGAAACAACAGGAGCTGCAGCTGCAGGTCGCGCCGCAGATCGGCATGCTGCGCGGCGATCGTGAGCTGCTGTTCGAAGCGGTGGCCAACCTGCTGTCCAACGCCCTGCAGTTCACGCCCGCACACGGGCGCATCCTGCTGCGCGCGGTGGACGACCACGGCGCGCCCCGCATCGATGTGATCGACAACGGGCCGGGCATCCCGCCGCAGGACCGATCCTTGATCTACCAGCGCTTCTTTCGCGGCAGCAGCACTGCCGGTCAAGGTTCAGGATTTGGCCTGGGGCTGTCGATCGTGGCCGCCATTGCCGGACTGCACGGCTTCCGCGTCCGCGCCGGCAGCGCGCCCGACGGCGGCGCCTGGATGAGCATCCGCGGCGCTGCAGACGGGCTTCCCTGAGGCGGCCACCGCCACCATCAGTTACCGGCTCCTGGCACTGCAACGGCCGTTGACCGCCGCAGCAGCATATGCAGCAGCACTGCACTGCCAGCGGTCAGTGCTGACAACATGTGCAGCAGTTGCGCCAGCGCCTCGCCGCTGGCGCGCTGCAACTGCAGGGCCGTTGCTCCGGGCAGCAGCGGCTGGGCCGAATGCAATGCTCCGGTTGCCAGATAGGCCGCCGCCCTGCCCAGTGCCGGAGCAGATGCGCCCTGCAGGCGGTGGCTGATGAGCGTCGCCAGCAATGCGGTCACCGCCGCCAGTGCGATGCCCTCGCCCGCTACCCGCACCGTGCCGAAGATCCCCGCCGCCATGCCCGCGCGTTGCACCGGCACCACACTGACCGACAACCCGTCCATCAACCCCCAGGGCAATGCGGTGCCTGCACCGATCAGCAGCAGCGGCGGGATCCATTGCGCAGGCAGCGGATGTACCGCCTGCCGCGACAGCAGATACAGCCCCAACGCGCAGAGCAGCAACCCAGCCACGCACAGGCGCGTGCTTCCCATCCGGCCGGCCCAGCGCGCGGCCAGCAGTGGCAGCACCAGCATCGGCGCGGACAGCGCCAGCATCTGCACGCCGACGGTGGCGACGCCCTGGCCATGCACGCCCAGCAACTGCAGCGGCAGCACCACCAGCAGCACCACGTAGCCGAAGCAGGTTGCCACCGGCAGCAGCTGCACACCGACGAATGCCCGCTGCGCGAACAGCGAAAGATCCAGCAACGGCGCCGGCTGCCTGCGCTCGATCAGTACGAACGAAGCCGCCAGCAGCGCGGCCGCCAGCGATGCCCACCGTACCCGCGCTGCGGGCAGGCCGAATTCGCCCAGCCACAACAGCGCCAGGGTCAGCATGCTCAGCATCAGGCTGAAAGCCAGCATGCCCGGCACGTCCAGCCGCCCGGCCTGCCCGCGGCTCTCTGGCAGCACGCGCACTGCCAGCATGCATGCCAGCAGAGCCAGCACACCACCGGCGGCAAACACGCTTCGCCAACCCATCGCCTCAAGCAGCGCGCCCGCAAGCAGCGGCCCCAGCGCAAGGCCGGCGCCAAAGGTGGTGCCCAGCAGGGCAAACACACGCATACGGGCCTGGCCGTGCCACGCCTGCGCCAGCGCCGCGCTACCCGATGCCAATGCCGCGGCAGCGCCCACGCCTTGCAGACCGCGCGCCACGTCCAGCCAGAACAGATCCGGCGCCATGCAGACGAAGAACGTCGCCAACGCGAAACCGCCGCTGCCCAGCAGGAACAGCCGGCGTCGCCCATAGCGGTCCGCCAGTCCCCCTGCCGCCAGCAGCAGGCTACCGAAGCTGAGCATGAAGGCGTTGGTCACCCAGGCCAACGAAGCGGGCGAGCTGGCCAACTGGATGGCCAGCACCGGCACCGCTACCGCGCCGGCTGAGAAGGACAACGGCAACGCGAGCGCTGCCAGACACACCGACACCAACGCCCAACGCCGTTGTACGGGCTGGGATTCCATCAAGAAACGGGCCATCGGGGCCTCCTGCAAACGGGACCATTGATGATGGCCAGGCTGCGATCCGAGAAAAACAGACTCAAAGGCGTTTGATTACGGCCATATGTTCCGCAATCATTCCGCCATGGACTCGATTTCCGCACTGCTCGCCTTCGTCCGCACCGCCGAGGCCGGCAGCATTGTCGGCGCCGCGCGCATGCTGGGACTGTCCGCTTCGGCAGTGGGTAAGCGGATCGCCCGCCTGGAGCAGGACCTGGGTACGCGACTGTTCCACCGCACCACGCGCCGCATGCACCTTACCGACGAAGGTGACCTGCTGCTGCAGCGCTGCCGCCGGGCATTGGATGAACTGTCCGAGGCCCAGGCTGATCTTGCGCAACGCCAATTCGCTCCGCGTGGCCTACTGCGGATTGGCCTGCCCACCATCGGCTACCGTTTTCTGCTGCCGGTGCTGCCCGACTTCCAGCAGCGTTACCCGCAGGTGCAGTTGGAACTTGATTTCAATGACCGGCTCGTTGATGTAGTGAGCGAAGGACTGGATGCGGTGATACGCAGCGGTGAACTGGCCGACTCCAGCCTGATGTCGCGGCGCCTCGGCAGCTTCCATTTCGTGCTGTGCGCTGCGCCGGCCTACCTGCGAACACACGGCTGGCCGCAGTCGCTGCCGGAACTGCGTCCGCTGCAGGCGGTGCGTTTCCGCTTCCCGACCACCGGCACGCTGCAGCCCTGGAGCCTGCCCGGCGTCGATGGCGACGCCGGCGCCGCTCTGGCGACGGCGATGACCTGCAACAACATGGAAGCGCTGCTGGCCGCTGCAATCGGCGCCATGGGCGTCGCCTGGATGCCCGACTTCCTGGCGGCCGAAGCACTGGCCGATGGCCGGTTGCAGCAGGTGTTGCCGATGATGGAGCCGCAGTGCGGGCAATTCTCACTGCTCTGGCCCGGCAATCGTCACCCCAGCGCGCGCCTGCGGGTGTTCATCGATTACATGGCCGAACATCTGTTCACCCGTCCCCGTTGAGCAGACAGGTGCACCGCCCGCCGCCGCTCCCCATGCACGACGCGCATTGCCACCCCCGAGGCAAGCGCCATCAGCGCATTCGTGGCTGACCACGAACAGGCGGCGGGCGATGCGGGTTGGCGTACCGGACAACTCTGGGACTGACCGGCGGATCATGGTGATCCCCACACATCGCCCACCACGGACAGCGGGTCACGTGATCCGAAGGCGCCATCCGTGCGCCTGCCGATCACGTGCCAGAGTTGATTGTGGGACGCCAATCCCAGTCGGCCGATGATGGCCGACGGGGACATGCTGGTCGCTGTCGGCGAGGCGGTATGTAGGGGTTATCCGCGCCTGTGCATCAGGCGTGCTGCGGACACGATTCCCCAGCACGGAACTGCGGGCCGAATCACATTCCAGAGGCGCACACGACGCCGGCCGCTGCCCTACCCGCGCGTGCAGCACGGAAGCTCGGCCGGCAATCACGACACTACTGATTGTGCTGCCATCGCCAGAAAATTCTGCAGCACCGGCGTCGGCGATTCCGGGCGCATGCAGAACTGCAGTTCGAACGCAGCGTTGCCGACGTCCAGTGGCCGATAGACGATTTCTTCGGGACGGAACCCGGTCATGCTTGCTGGCACGATTGCCACGCCCGCTTCCACGGCCACCAGCGACAGCACTGCGTGCATGCCCTGCGCTTCCTGCACGACCCGTGGCGTGAAGCCGGCAGAGGTACACAGGCCCAGCACCTGCGCATGGAAGCCGATACCTTCAGCAGAGGGCCATGAAACGAACGGCTCGTCCACCAGGGCGGCGACGTCCAGCCGTTGCCGTGCCACCAGCCGATGCGCGCGCGGCAGGGCAATGGCCAGTCGATCATGGTCGAACGCCTGTAGATGCAGTTCTGCGGAAATGATCGGCGGAATCAGGATGCCCAGGTCGATGCGCCCTTCGCGCAGCCACTGTTGCTGCTGCCGCGAGGTGGCTTCGTGCAGATGCAGCTGCACCTTCGCAAACGCATGGCGGAACTGGCGGATCAGTGCGGGCAGGCGCCCGTACAGTGCGCTGCCGACATAGCCTACGCGCAGGCTGCCGGTCTGCCCTGCCGCCGATTCGCGCGTGCGCTGCAGCGCCTGTTCGGCCTGTTGCAGCGTCGTGCGCGCTTCCACCAGCAGCGTCTGCCCCGCCGCGGTCAGGCCCAGCGTACGGTTGCCACGCACGATCAAGCCCGTGCCCACTTCGTCTTCCAGGCGCCGCATCGCCGCCGTCAATGGCGGCTGCGACATGTGCAGGCGCGCAGCGGCGCGATGGAAGTGCAGTTCTTCAGCCACCGCCACGAACTGGCGGAGCAGGCGCAGATCGATCATTTCATCGCAGGCAGGTGGAGACCCGCCTAGGGTACGCGCTCAGCCGCGCGCGTCGACACTCGGCCGTGCAATGACCGGCCACTGCAGGGCCACCGCTTCGATGCTGTCGGCGGCCACGGCGCGCAGGTCGCGTGGATAGTCCACGTTCTCTGCTTCCTGCAGCCGCAATGCATGGAACTGGCCATTGCTGGCGCGCAGAATCCATCCCCCCTGCTGGCAACGCGTGGAAACCAGGAAAGCCACCCCGGTAGCCACGGCATCGGGATGCAGTTCATCCGGCTCTCCGTCGATGCCCCACATGCGGGTCTTGGCCACCGGTGATACCGCGTTGACCACGATGCCGTGCTCGGCGCCCTCCAACGCCAGCACATTGACCAGCCCCTGCGCGGCCAGCTTGGCCATCGCGTAGCCACACAGGCCGCGCTGCGCATACTGCGGGTACAGCGCGCGATCGGAGGTGGTCAGCACGATGCGGCCGCCGCCGGCAGCGCGCATCGCGGGCCATGCCGCCTGTGCCAGCCACAGCGGTGTCTTCGCGGCCAGGCACAGCATCTGCTCCAGTGCATCGTCTTCCACCGCTTCGATAGCGGCGTAGGCTACCCAGCCGGCGTTGTGGATGATGAAGTCCAGGCGACCATGGCGCTGCAGAATGTCCTGCACGAGCGCATGGCAACCGCTGCGCTGGTTGATGGGGCCGCCGGCGGCCTCGACCGGCAGGCTCTGGGCACGCAATGCCGCCACCGCCGTGGCGATGCGCTGCGGATCGGCGCCCGTGCCATCCGTTGCAGCGCCCACGTCATGCATCACCACATGCGCGCCACGCTGGGCCAGCAGGCGGCTGTAGGCCAGGCCCAGGCCACCGGCGGCACCGGTTACCAGGCCCACCTGGCCTTCGAACGAGATACTGGAATTGGGTTTCATCCGGCCAGCATCGGCGAGCGCCATCGTCCCCGGCCAATACTGTTTGCACACCCGCGTGATACGCCAACGGTATCGCGCGGCGATGGCGCTGCGCGGTCAGCGGCTGAAGCGACGGGCACCGGCCACGCAGATCACCGCCGCCACGGTCACCAGCAGCATGCCCGCACTGACGGTCTCGTGCAGCAGCATCGCCGCCAACGCCAGGCCGAAGAACGGCTGCAGCAGCTGCAGCTGGCCAACCGCGGCGATGCCACCCTGGGCCAGACCGCGATACCAGAACAGGAACCCGATCAGCATGCTGAACACCGCCACATACCCCAACGCCCACCAGGCCGAGGCAGCGACCGCCGTGAACGAGACCGGGCGCATCGCCACCATCAGCGGCAGCATCACCGGCAAGGCCAACAGCAGTGCCCAGCTGATCACCTGCCAACCGCCCAGATGCCGGGCCAGGCGGCCGCCCTCGGCGTAACCGAGCCCGCATACCACGATCGCCGCCAGCATCAGCAGGTCGGCCTGCAGCGAGGCCTCGATGCCGTTGCGTGCGGCGTAGCCGACCACGCAGGCGCTGCCCAGCAGCGAGAACACCCAGAACGCCGGGCGTGGACGATCACCGCCGCGCAGGACGCCGAATACCGCCGTGCTCAGCGGCAGCAGTCCGAGGAACACGATGGTGTGTGCCGAGGAGGCGTGGCGCAGGGCGAGCGCGGTCAGCAACGGGAAGCCCACCACCACGCCCAGGCTGACCAGCGCCAGGCCGGGCAGATCGCTTCTGACCGGCCGCGGCTGCCGCAATGCCAGCAGCAGCACCAGCCCCAGCAACGCGGCGATGCTGGCGCGTGCGGCAGTAACGAAGCTGGCGTCCAGCTCCATCACCGCCATGCGAGTGGCCGGCAAAGAGCCGGCGAAGATCACCACACCGATGAAGCCGTTGATCCACCCGCTTGCCGACCGTTCCACACCCTGCTCCAGAAGTACCGGGCAATAGCCGGCTGTGCCCGTCATTGAGCCACCGGGCGGCGGAGACACACAGCTACAATCCAGTACAGTCACAAGTAACTGTACTGCCCACAATCCCCTTACAGTCACGCTCATGTCCCGACCTTCCAGCCGCATCGACAGCGTCATCCACGCCGTCCGCTCACGCATCAGCTCGCGCCTGGATGGCCCGGGCAGCCGCCTGCCCTCGGTGCGCGCGCAGGCGACGACGATGGGCGTTTCCGTGTCCACCGTGGTCGAGGCCTACGAGCGATTGGCGGCCGAGGGCGTGATCGCCGCGCGCGCCGGCTCCGGCTTCTACGTGACTGGCCCGGCAGCACCGCTGGCGCTGGCCGAGATGGAACCGCGCCTTGATCGCGCGGTGGACCCGTTGTGGGTATCGCGGCAATCACTGGAAACCCCTTCCGGCCACCTCAAGCCCGGCTGCGGCTGGATGCCCAGTGACTGGCTGTACCACGATGGCCTGCGCCGTGGCCTGCGCCGCATGGCCCGCGCCGACTCCGCACACCTGGCCGACTACGCCGGGCCGCTCGGCCTGCCGGCACTGCGGCAGACGCTGCAGCGACGCGCGGCCACGCTGGGCATCGAAGCGTCGATGGAACAGCTGTTGCTGGCCGAATCGGGGACGCACGCGATCGACCTGATCTGCCGCTTCCTGCTGAAGCCCGGCGACTGCGTGCTGGTCGACGACCCCAGCTATTTCAATTACCACGCGATGCTGAAGGCCCATCAAGTGCAGGCCATCGGCATACCGTACACACATACCGGTCCGGATCTGCAGGTGTTTGCCAGCGCGCTGCAGGAATACGCGCCGCGCCTGTACATCACCAACGCCGGGCTGCACAACCCGACGGGCGCGGTGCTGTCGGCGACCACCGCGCATCGCCTGCTGGGCCTGGCCGACCGCAGCGAACTGATCATCATCGAGGATGACATCTTCGCCGACTTCGAGCTGCGCCCGGCGCCGCGGCTGGCGGCGCTGGATGGACTGTCGCGGGTGATCCATGTCGGCAGTTTCTCCAAGGCCATCTCGGCGGCATCGCGGTGCGGCTACATCGCCGCACGCCCTGACTGGATCGAAGCACTGACCGATCTGAAGCTGGCCACCAGCTTCGGCGGTGGGCACCTGGCCGCGCACCTCATGCAGATCGCACTGACCGACAGCGGCTACCGACGGCACATGCAGGCGGTGCGCACGCGCCTGGCCGACGCGCGCAAGCACACGCTGCGGCAGGTGCAGAAGCTGGGCATCACGCCATGGCTGCAACCGGAAGCAGGACTGTTCCTATGGTGCCAGCTGCCCGATGGCCGCGATGCATCGTCAGTCGCACGGCAGTGCCTGCGCGAAGGCGTGGTGGTGGCACCCGGCAATGCCTTCAGCCAGTCGCAGCAGGCTGCCGACTACGTCCGCTTCAATGTGTCGCAGTGCCAGGACCCGAAGATCTGGCAGGTACTGGGGAAGGCGCTGCAGTAGAACGGCTGGAGCATTACAGTGCGTTATCCTGCCGGCCATCCAAGCAAGGAGCGTCCGCATGCGTCGATGGATCGGCATCGCCTTGGCCTGCAGCCTGACCGGTGGCTGCATCACGTTCGGGCCCCGCGACGGCTCGCTGCAGGTCATTGGCTATGCACCCACGGACGGGAACTGCCAACTGCAGATCACCGCGCCGGGGGCATCCAACGCGGATGCCGCGCCGGTGCAGGGGTATTTTCAACGGCAGCTGATGGTTCATTCCAGCAGGCCCGGTCGCGTCGCGCTGCTGTGCAATGGCAGGCTGCAGGCCGAACGCAACTTCCGTTACGGCCGCGACGTGAGGTTCGGCGAGGTTCTACCGCTCCTTGTTTTCGAGCGCAGCGCGCTCGATCTGGGCGGCAGCACACCGGTGGCACGCATACGTGCTTTCCAGTCCGATTTTCTGGACTGGAACAATGCCTCGCTTGCAGAGGTGACAGAACATGGCTCGTCACACGGACTGGCGTTGGCCAGTGCGACGTACGCAACGCTGGTGGAGCACTACGCCTTGCCTGGCACCCCGCGCAACGTCATGCAACGGCCCAGCGTTGAGTCACCGCATGATCCGGCACTGGAACAGGTGATGGCCGTGCAGATCATCGGCGACGCAGCGTCGATACGTACCGCACAACAGCGCCGCTCCAGCGTCCTCATCCATGAGTACCGGCTGCAACGCGTGCAGGATGACTGGCGATTGACCGGCCTGTATCGACTGGAAGCAGACGGAATGAAGCCGGCGCTCTGAATACCTCGGACTCAATCGGCGAGGTAGGTCTCTGCGGGAATGTCCAGCAGCTCTGGACCTGAAAGCGTCGCGCCCTCCAGATCAGCCCCGGCGTTCAAGGCATTGTCGATCGCATTGAGCAACGAACTCCGCTCGCAGATCGCCTTGAACGCAGCGCGCGGACCTTCGTGGTACATGGCCAGCGCGCGCTGCAGGCCAGCGGCAAATACCGGTTCACGCTCGAGCGGCAGTTCATGCAGCTCACCCTGCGCGTCAGAGGCGGTGAATGTACGCGGCAGCAGCACGTCCAGTTCCATGTGCCCGATCAGGGTCATGGCGAATGCTTCAGGCAGCCACACCAGCAGGCGGCGCATCTGCCCGTGTTCGCTGCCGAGCGCGAGCAGTGCCTGCTCGGCGTGCTCCTCATCCACGTCCTCGCGTCCAAGCAATGTCAGCGCCAGTTCGAAGGCTTCCGCCGATGGCATCGGGGGCGTGCGAGGGTTCATTCGCGATCTCTGGAATACAGGCAGGCGCAGACCTTAATCAAAGGCGGGCATCCCTGCAATCGACACTTGCGGAGCGCGGTAAAGTGGATGCTCGCCATTGCTGCAGGAATGCTTCCGATGTCCTTCTCCGATCCCCACGCCGTCGCCCGCTACACCGACGGCCCGCTGCGACAGGTACCGGGTTTCCTCGGACTGCAGCAGATGACCCACCTGCTGCTGGCCGAACATGTGCCCGACGATGGCCAGGTGCTGGTGCTCGGCGCAGGTGGCGGCCTGGAGCTCAAGGCCTTCGCCGAAGCGCACCCGCACTGGCGGATGCTCGGTATCGACCCGGCCGCACCCATGCTCTCGCTGGCCGAACAGACCCTGGGGCCATTGATGGCACAGGTCACGCTGCTGGAAGGCTATATCGACGATGCCCCGCACACCGTCTTCGACGGCGCCACCTGCCTGCTGACCCTGCATTTCCTCACCGTTGAACAGCGCCTGCACACCCTGCACGAACTGCGGCAACGGCTGCGGCCGGGTGCGCCGCTGGTGGTAGCCCACCACAGCGTGCCGCAGGACGCGGCCGGCAAGCATCGCTGGCTGCAACGCTACGCCGCATTCGGGGAGGCCTCCGGTATTCCACGTGCCGATGCGCAGCGCGCAGTGGCCGCCATCACCGAGCGCCTGCCGCTGCTGTCGCCCGAACAGGAAGTGGCGTTGCTGCAGGCCGCCGGCTTCGACAACGTGGAACTGTTCTATGCCGGCTTCAGCTTCAAGGGATGGGTAGGCTACGCGCCGGCGACGCCGGTATAGGCCCGCGACGCACGCTCATGGCACCACGGTGATGCCGATCCGCTGCATCAGCAGCGCGACCTGCTGCACATCGAGCGTGGCGCCACGCAGGTTGGTGCTGCGCACATCCAGCTCGCCCAGTTCGGAGTTGGTCAGGTCGCAATCGGTGAAGTTGGCCGTGTTCCAGTCGATGCCATCGAACTGGCCGCCGGACAAGTCCGATCCTGCGAAACTGGCGCCGCTGATGTTGGCCCCGTCCCAACGGTTCTCCCACAGCTCGCACTTCTCCAGCGTCACCCGCGAGAAGTTGGCATAGCGCAGGTTGGTCTTCTTGATGAAGGCGCTGCAGAACCAGCTGCGCGTGGTGATCTGGTTCATGAAACTAGCGTTGCTGAAATCAGCGCCCTGCGCGCGGCACTCGCTGATTTCCAGCCCCAGCGCCTTGATGAAGTTGAAATTGCACATGCTGATGTCGCATTGGCGGAAGCTGGCTTCCTTCAACGTGGCACCACTGAAACGGCACCCGGTGCGCGTTTCAGCGTCGTAGAAACCGCAGTTCACGAACTCGGTGGCGGTGAGGTCCGCGCCGGAGAAATCGCACTCGTGGAACTGCTGGTCGACCACCTTCTGGCCGGTGAATTGATCGACGCCAATGCGCAGCTTGTGGTGAACGGTAGAGGACATGCGGGGTTCCGTGCCGGGTGCATCGCCATGATGCCGCGTCCGGCCGGGCGGCGGTAGAGCGTGGCCATCGCGGTTCATGGCTGCTGCAGTCGGGATGTGTACAGCGCCAAGGCGGGCTCTCCAGCGGTCCGGCCCGATCGGCAACTGCACGCCTTCATGCACCCGAGCGCGGCTGGCGTCCTTGTCATGCCATGGACGGCGCGGGCGTACGCCATCAGAGGCGAGGCAGATCCCTGCGACTGCGCTCAGAGAACGGAGCATGCCGATGACGCTTGCGCCGGAGTGTCATCCGCAAGCGCCGATAGCCGATGACGGTCGCCGTCGCGCACAGCGCGGCACCTGCCAGGCTGAGCAACAGCAGCATGATCAGGCGGCCGTTCTGCTGCCGCATCAGCGCGGGCAGATCCCAGCTGTGCAGGAAGGAAAACAACCAGCGGCCAACCCGCTCGCGCTTGCCCATCGTCAACAGCGGATCGCCGGTGGCCAGGTCGACATAGACGCGGGTTGCCCCAGCGTCATCGAAGTCGGCCATCGCCACCGGAAAGCGACGTACCGCGGCACCATTCATCGCCTCTGCAGCACGCGGGTAGAAGTAGGCATCGGGCGCCTGCAGAATGGTGAACCTGCGCAGGCGTGCGTCGGACATCGCCTCCACCCTGCCCTGCAGCCAGCCTGCATCGAATGCAGTGGATACCTGCAGTGCGCCGCCGCGCTCCGTGACCAGGCGTGAATCGGCATTGCCATCCAGCACCACCGCGAACAGGTCACCGCCGATCCGTCGCCACTGGATTTCCACCGGCACGAACTGCGGCGTGGCCACGGCAGCCAGCACCGCAGCCGGTTGCGCGATGGTGCCCGTATCCCTCGGCACCTCGCCGTGATAGCGCGCAACCTCGAGCGCAGCGTGTGAGCTGCTGAACACCCCCAGCGGATTCATCGACATCAAGCCACTGAAGATCCAGGTGAACACGAATGCGCTCGCCATCAACCCGATCAGGTGATGCCAGCGCATCCACGGTTCCTGGTACGGCGTCTTCGACCCTGAGCGGTACTGCCCGCGAAACCGCCAGCGCCAGATGCCGACCACGCCCCCGCTGACCGCGGCCACCGTGCACAGCGCCGACAGCACGATCACCATCCAGGTCCACACCGGGTCCACCGACTGCATGCGCAGGAAGTACAGCCAGTGCAGCCACGCACCCACATAGTTCCAGCGCTGCTGCAGACGCGGTGCATCCAGCACCACTTCGCCGGTGCGCGAGGACACATAGACATCACCAGGCTCTTCGCCACCCACGCCGACGCGGTACAGCGGCCGATGCGGATCAAGGCCGCGCGAATGCGTCCAGCGATCCTCGTCCAGCGACATGGCACCAACGAAAGCCGGCCCACCGGCGAACTGCGCGGCGGACACTTCGGCCAGCTGCGCCGATACAGGCGGCAATGCCTGCGCGGTAAGCGCCGACCATGCGCCCATGTTCGCCCCGGAGCGCACGACGTAGGCGGGCTCGCCACGCAGCGTCGTCAACACGATCCGCTCAGGCTCCTGTCGCACGGCGTCCGGCAGCACGGAAAGTGCCTGCCAGCCGCGTGCATCAGCCAGTGTGGGCAGCGCAGCCAAGCGTTCTCCCGGCGTCAGCTTCGGGTAACCGATGAACAGCATCACCATGCCGCTGACAAACCACAGCAACATCAGCAGGCACCCACCGATGCCCAGCCAACGGTGCACCAGGTAGGTCCAGCGCTTGGCAGTGGATCGCAGCGACATGGCGGCCGTCCTCAGAAGCGATGGTCGAAGGTGAATTCGACGCGCCGGTCGACGCCCAGCAGCCACTGCGTACTGGTGTAGTACGCCGTGGCGTAGTACGCCTTGTCGAACACGTTGAACATGCGCGCGGTCACCCGTGTACGTGGGGCTGCCTGCCAGGTCAGGGCCAGATCGGTGGTGGTGTAGCCCGGCAGCTGCAGCGTGTTGGCGTTGTCGGCGTAGCGCTTGCCCACGTAGCGCACGCCACCGGCCACGCTCCAGTCGGGCAGGAACTGCCAGCTCAACCAGACGTTGGCCAGGCGCTCGGCCACGTTCGGCGGCACGTTGCCATCACGCGAGACAATCACCGCCGGCGTGCCGGTGGCTTCCAGGAAATCCTCGAACTCGGCCTTGAGCACGGTCGCGTTGGCATCCAGCGACCACTGCGGCGCGAAGGCCCAGTTCAACGATGCTTCGATTCCCTTCGAGGCCTGTGCACCCACCTGCACGCGACGGTCCGGTTGCAACGGGTCACGGCTGAGCAGCCCGGTCTTGCGGATGCGATAGGCCGCCAGCGTCCACTCGCCCCCATCGAAGGCCTCCTTCATGCCGACCTCGATCTGCTTGCCCTTGGCCAGATCGAACACGCCATTGGCCGGACTGATCATCAACAGCCCACTGACCGGGTCTGCCGCCTGCGAGTACTGCGCATAGAGGGTCATCGACGGTTGTATCGCGAACACTGTGCCCGCGCGCCAGCCGGTGCTGTTGTAGGTCTTCGAGAACGCCCGCTGGCCGCTGACCAGGTCGTTGCGGTCGATCGTGGCGCGATCGTGACGCACGCCAGCAAGCACCGACCAACGCTCGCTCAGTTCCAGCCGGTCTTCCAGGAACAACGCGACCTGCTCGGCGCTGTTGCGGTAGCGCGGCAGGTTGGGTGCATCGCTGACGAACCCGCCGGGCACCGGGTTGAAGGGATCCACAGGCCCCGAGCTGCCCGCATAGGTGTTGTTGGTGTGCTTGAAATGCGCACGGTTGGCATCGAAGCCAACGGCGAAACTGTTGGGCAGACCACCCGCATTTCCCAGCAGGCGCAGCGTGGACGTCAGGCCGGTCTGGTCCTGGTTGTGGGTGATCTGGGTGTTGCCGGAGCGGTCGATGAGGCCGGTGCGCTCGTTGTAGACATAGGCCTCGGCGTTGCGCCAATCACGCTGGCTGTCGATCTGATAGACGCGCGTGCGCCATTCCACGTTCTCGTTCGGCGTCCACAGCGCATCGAGCTGGGTCCAACGGTCGCGGAAACGGATCACGCTGTCGGCCACGTTGTAGTTCTCGTGGCGCAGGGCATCCAGCTGCCGCCCGTCAATCAACGGCGTACCGAAGTAGCGCATCGGCTTCTGGTAGCCCTGCGCATGGGTCAGCGTCAACTGCAGATCCGCCCGTGGCTGCCACAGCAACGCACCGGAAAACGTAGCATCGCCGTTGTGGCCGCGGTCGACCCAGCCGCTGCTGTAGTTGCCGCTGACGTCCACGCGGTAGGCCAGCGCCGGCGTGAGCGCACCGCCACTGCCGAATCCGAGTCGCGCGGTGTCTTCGCTGCCCAGGGTCACGCTTACCTCGTTCTCGATGGCACCGCGCGAAGGCTTCTTCGGCACGATGTTGACCACGCCGCCGATGGCGCCATCACCATGGATGACCGAGGCCGGCCCACGCAGCACCTCGATGCGCTCGATCGACCAGGTATCGAACGGGAAGGTGATGCCCACGCCGCCGTACTGGCGCAGGCCGTCATACAGGCGCATCACCGAGGCGCCATCGGTAAAGCCATGGCTGGACAGCGCACTCAGGCCGTTGCCCGGATGGGGAAGTGCGCTGATCGCGCCGGCGCGGGTGATCGCGTCGTTGAGAGTGGAATCACCGCGCTGCTCCAACTGCTCGCGCGAAATCACGGTCAGGCTGGCCGGGGTCTGCAGCACGCTCAGGCCGAGGGCCGAACCGGTGCTGGCGGTGGAGGACAGCTCACCGCTGCGGGTATCCACCACGCGGACGGTATCCAGGGTGGTCGGTGGTGCCGCGTCGGAAGCAAGGGCAGAAGCGGAGTGCAGCAGCAGCGCACAAGCGACAGACAGCGCCGCCCGGCGCAGGCGCGCGGAGTTTGGGTTTGTTTTCATTGTTTCACGGCATGCAAGGCCACCCCGCAGTAGCAGGGAAGCTCAAGGAGTTCGGGAAACGCGCACGCAGTAGTGCCAGGCCATGCCTGGCAGCTCGGGAGAATCAATCCAAGGGCGCACGCGCAGGGCTCAAGCAGCCAGCAGTACCGGTGGTCCACGCGCGCCTAACGTGCCGCTGATCCGCTGCGGCAACGCCTGCACTGCACCGCGCAGCGCGCGGCACACCGGCGCCAGCGGCACCATCAACAGCAGCGTCGCCACCAGCAGGGTGATCAGTCGTGCGGCAATCAGGCAGTAGTCGCAGTCCACGCCCATCTCGTGGTCGGCGTGTGGATCGGCCGGCGGCTTCGGTGCCGCTTCGCCATGCTGCATTGCCATCGCGTGATGGTCGTGGTGCCCTTCCATCGCATGCTGTGCGTGCAGGGTATGGTCCATGACCGCCACCGGTGCAGCAACAGCAACGTGCGCATGCGCCAGCCAGCGGCTCACCAGCGGGGCAAGCAGCACCAGCAGCATGGCAAGCCATGCCAGGGCCTGGAACCGGCGGTGGAGAACAGAGCGGCGCACCCGGCCATTCTACGAGGCCGAGGGCAACCTTGGACCACGTTCAGGGTTGCCGTTTCGGCCCTGCGACATCGTGACGCAGGGGCTGCCACGCGGGGATATCACCGGAGCTGCCGGAAAGGCGACCGATGTGACCGGCACGTTCCGTCCCCTGGCGACAACGCTAGAACCGCGCAGGCTGCTGCACAGCGCGTTCCAGGAACATGACGCCCGCCTGCAGGCTGTTGCGGGCGTTCTCCAACCAGCGCTCCGGATCGGCTACCGCGAACCGCTCCTGTGCGTCCACATCCCCCGAGTCAGCCAGGTCGGCCAGCTGCAGATGGATGTGGTGCTCCACCAGGCTCATCAATACAGCGAGCTCGGCCGATACCCCGGCGATGCGTTCGGTGAAGCCAGCGTCGTTGCTGTTCAGAGACATGTCCCCTGTTCCTATGCGTTGCGGTGTTGATGGATGGCTTCGAAACGCTCGGCACAGGCAGGCCCACAGAACAGTCTGGCCGGATCGTTTTCGAAGTCTTCGCTGCAGTCCGGGTTGTGGCATTCCCCAGTGGGTGTGAGAGGAGCAACGTTGCTGGCCCGCACTGCGTGCTGGGCCAAGGCGCGTTGCAGGTGGCGCGCTTCCAGTTCCTGCGCTTCGTCGATGGTGTCCGTCATGCCAGTCGTATTTTATCGGGGGGTGGTCGCACCGATTGAGAACGCCGCGACGGTCGCGTGAGGCGGGAGCGCGGCGTCGGACAGGCGTATTTCATCGGGTTCGTTTTCAGACATGCGGACTCCTTGTGCATGGTGCCCAGGCCGGGCTATGAGAGAGAGCGAAGGGCCGTGTCGAACGGCACCGGCATCATCGGAAAATGCGTTCTCGCCGGCTGCGACGCATCGATGCCACGAAGCGATCTGCGACCGTCATCGCAGATCTCTCGCAGACAATGACGCCACGCCATTCCGGGGATGAAAGGTGCCACAAGGTGTTGCAAAAACAAGCCCATTCCGACACCATGATGACATCACCACCTTCCATCACCCACTGACCACTTTGCGTCGGTCAGCCGCCGCATGTCCCGCGTACAGCGGGCAGCAGACAGCACCATGGCCGCAACCGGCTTCGGTGAACCGAACCATGCTTCAAGGGGGCCCCGCCGAATGCAGACACCGCACCCAGTGCAGGACATCGTTCCAGCCTTCCTGCAGGCCATGCACGCACACGGCATCGTGCCTGATGCGCGTGGCCGCGATGCACTCAAGGCTGACGGCACGCTGGTGCGCTTCCATGTCGAGGGGGATCGCCGCGGCACCCGCAATGGCTGGGCCGTACTGTTCGGAGACAACGTGCCCGCCGGCGAGTTCGGCAGCTGGCGTACCGGTCTGCGCCATGGATGGTGTGCGAAGTCGCCGACGTCGCTGACCGCCGCCGAACAGCGCGCAATCCGGCAGCGCCAGGAAGCGGCCCGCGCGGACCGGGAAAGACAGCAGCGCGAGCGCGAAGACGCGGCGGCCAAGGCGGCCAATGTCCTGTGGAACCGTGCCGTGCCTGCCGATGCCAGCCATCCGTATCTTGTGCGCAAGGGCATCCAGCCGCACGGCCTGCGCGTAGCGGCGTGGCCGGTGCGCAACAGCGAAGGCCTGGTGTTCCGGCACATCGACAACGCACTGCTGGTTCCGGTGATGAATGCCACAGGCCGCATCGTCTCGCTGCAGGCGATCTTTCCACGCATGGATCTGGCGCTTGGTCGCGACAAGGACTTCCTGGCTGGCGGCCGCAAACAGGGCTGCTTCCATGTCCTCGGCAAGCCGCTGTCCAGCGAGTCCATCGCCATCGCCGAGGGCTATGCCACCGCGGAGTCCATCCATCAGGCGACCGGCTGGTGCGTGGTGGTGGCCTGGGACGCCGGCAACCTGGCATCGGTCGCGCGGGCATGGCGAACCGCCATGCCCGAGGCAAGCTTCGTGATCTGTGCCGACAACGACCAATGGACCCGGCAGCCGCTGGACAATCCCGGCGTCACCCACGCCACGCATGCCGCTGCGGAGATCGACGCACGCGTGGTATGGCCCGAGTTCGCCATTCTGCACGACGAGGAGCACCGGCCCACCGACTTCAACGATCTGCATCTGCGCGAGGGACTGGAAGTTCTGCGTGCGCAGTTGATGCCCGCCGCTGCCGCCACCGGGGATGAAGCCGCCACAGAGGATGACGCACCGGCAACGGCCGCTGCGCGCTATCTGGTGCCCGGCAATCTCTCCGCCTTCGACACCTTCACCCCGTTCCCCGACTGCAGCGCGCGTGGCCGACCATTGCCGACCGCACGCAATCTGGCCGAACTGTGCCGGCGCACCGGCGTGACCGTGCGCTACAACGTCATCCGCAAGGATCTGGAAATCCTCGTCCCCGGCCTGCAGACCACGGTGGACAACGCCAAGGAGGTCGCCGCCGGCGAAGTGATGGACTGCATGCACCGCGCCGGCATGGCCATCGCCAGCTTCGAGACCAACCTGTGCCAGGTAGCCGAAGCCAATCCGTACAACCCGGTCGCCAGCTGGATCACCTCACGGCCATGGGATGGGCAATCGCGCCTGCAGGCGTTCTTCGATACGGTGCAGGAAGCCCAGCCGACACGCATGGCCGACGGCCGCGTCCTGAAGGAGATCCTGATGCGACGCTGGTTGATCTCCGGTGTTGCCGCCGCATTCGAACCCGATGGCGTGGTCGCGCGCGGCATACTGACCTTCGTGTCGAAGCAGAACCTGGGCAAGACGCGCTGGGCGCGGCAGCTGGCGCCGGCCGAGCTGCAGCTGATCGCCGATGGCGTGGTGCTCGACCCGGCCAACAAGGACAGCGTCAAGCAGGTGATTTCCAAGTGGATCGTCGAGCTGGGCGAGGTCGATGCCACGTTCCGCCGCACCGATATCGCCGCGTTGAAATCGTTCATCTCCCGCAGCCATGATGAGATCCGGCGTCCCTATGCGCGCACCGAATCACGCTACGCGCGGCGCACGATCCTGTTCGCCAGTGTCAATGACGAACGCTTCCTGCGCGACGCCACCGGCAATACACGCTGGTGGACCGTGCACGCGGTGGCGCTGGGCGAACCCGCACGGATCGACATGCAGCAGGTCTGGGCCGAAGCCCATGCGCTCTACTGCAGCGGCGAGACCTGGCATCTGGCCAGCGATGAGCTGGACGCGCTGAACGCCACCAACAGCGAACACGAACCGATCTCGCCGATTGCCGAGCTGATCGACCGTCACTTCGACTGGTCATTGCCTGCCGAGCACCGGAGCACGCCCTATCGTGCCACCGAGATCGCCATTGCGGTGGGCATCGACAAGCCCAACCGCCGTGACGTCAACGAGGCGGCAGCCTACGTGGTCAAGCGCCATGATGTGCGTACCAAGCTGATCGGCAAGGAGCGGGCTAAGGTGTGGCTGATGCCACCGCGCAGCCGCAGCGCCGCCGAGCACGCCGCCGGACCGTTCTGATGCCGCGAACCCACGACAGACGTCATGTCTGCAGCGGCAGCGTCGAGTGGCGCTTGGACTGCGAGGCACGGCACTTGCTGGGGCTGGGCGGCTACCACTGCATCGATGCGCGCGGACGCAGGATCAGGATCGGTCCGCGCCGACACCGCCAGCAGTACCTCCAGCGCGTGCAGGCAGCCCGCGGCCCTGCCGAGCGTGATCGGCTGGCAAGGGCCGCGATGCGGATATGGGATGCAACAGTCCCGTGCCCCGAAAACTGGACACAAGTAGATGAAAGGTGTTGACTAACGGCGTGCACAAAGGCAGCATACCGGTAACGGCCACGCCACCTTGCAGGAGCCCAGCCATGCCTCGCGCCCGTCTGCATGCCTTCGATGGCGAACAGCTGACCGTGCAGCAGATCCATCAACGCGTACCGGTGCTGTCGCAGCGGACCATCCGCGACCACCTCTCCGCCGGCCGCCGCACGTCCACGGCGATGCTGTGCTTCGACCCCATCGCCGCCGCAGCACGCGGTGGCCGCATCACCCAGCGCATCCTGCGCGCCCGCAGCAGCACCGGCAGCGATTGTTGACTGCCGCCGCACCTGTGCATTCCCCGAGGAGTAGACACCGCATGATCCCCGCCTCGCTCGACAGCAGCCAGCGCATGATCGCCGACACACTGGCCGCATTCCGCTGCGGATCCGCCTTTGCCAGCGTGCCGCTGCACTCGGTCCCGTTGACGCGGCCACCGCTCTACATCGGCATCGCCGGTGGCAAGGGCGTTGGCAAGGACACCCTCGCCAACGGGCTGGCCTCTGCGCTGGCACTGCCCTGTGACACATTCGCTTCCCGGCTACGGCAAAGCGCCGGCGCCGAAAGAGGCCGCGAACACGTTCATCCGCAGCTGTGGGTACGCTCGTTGTTCTCACGCCTGCCCACAGGTGGCCTGGTTCCCGATGTCCATTTCGATGACGAGGCACGCGCCATCCGTCGCCAGGGTGGCATTGTCATCCGCATCACCCGCCCCGGCCACGAAAGCGTGGACCTGCATGCCGGCAGCCAACCGCTGCCCGCCGCGCTGATCGATATCGAGCTGCACAACGACCGCAGCGCGGCCGATCTGGTGCGCACGGCACTGGACCAGTTGATGTGCCGTGGCGTGATCTGAACGGCCTGCCGGAACCGCCGCCGCGCGACGGGCCGGTCCGTTGCTTTTTTCATCCATAACGCAGGTTCCGGCCCATCATCGGCGAAAATGATGTAAGGTCGTCCCCCATCAATGACGGCACCTGCCGTCACCCTGCATCCCCAACCGCTTTCGCAGAGAGGAAATGTCATGGAGGTCGAACAGTTCACGTCGACACGCCAGAAGGCCATCGCGTTGTTCAAGTCGCAGCCCAAGGGTGGCAAGGACATCGTGAGTCTGGATGCGATCTTCATTTCGCTGTGCTCGCTGGCCAGCGCCCAGCCCGACGCCGCTGCCGCCAAACAGGCGCGTACCGCCGCCCGCCCCGGCAACCAGCAGCCCCCTGCCCCCTGGTTCACCGAGACGCTGGCCGCACTCAAGGGCAAGGGCGAGTCGATCACCGTGGCACGCTTCCTGATGTTCGCCAACCGTTTCCCGGTCAAGCGCATGGACCAGGTCAATGCAGCCCGCTGGCTGCGAGATGCCGGCTATATCCCGCGCAAGACCGGCGGCAACCTGGTGTTCGACCTTTGACCCAGCGCCACCTGCAGTCCTGAAGCCCCGGCATCGTCCGGGGCTTTTTCGTTTCAGGGCCCGGCGCAACCGGCACGAGGATTGTTCCCACTGGCCGTCCTCACCCTGTACCTGCCTCCTTCCCTTGTCCTGTCTTTGTCTGCAGCAGATGAGGACGAGGAGTACTGCAGAACCAGAAGATCGACAGGCAAGGATGAAAGACAACGCGTGGCGAGTTGCAAACCTGCGCATGCAGGTCCTCGGCGATCCTCGCGCATGCATCTGAACACCTTCAGCCGCATACTTCGAAAGTAGATGAAAGGTGTTGACGTGATGGGCGGGATGGCAACAGTGGATACCAATGCCACTGACCAACCTCGCCATGAACGCCCTGCCCGACAGCATCCAGACCCTTGCCGAGGTCATCGGCGAATCCGCAGCCCTCACGCTGGTGCGTACGTGGCCGCCGACCACCTCCAGCACCACCGGACGCCACCGCGTCATTGTCTATGTCCCGTCCACCCTGCCCGATCAGCATCGACTGATCGACATTCTTGGGCTGGAGGTGGCCCAGCGGCTGGTCGCCCACTTCGGTGGTGAACTGCTGTTCCTGGCCTCCTGCTTCGCCGCCAGTGCGCATGAACGTCGCGAGCAGATCGCACGCGCGGTGGCCAGCGGCATGCCCCGCGAGCACGTGGCGCAGGAGTTCGGCGTATCGCAGACCACCATCAAGCGCGCCCTCCGCGGTGCGCGCTCTGCCCCGGCCCCTGCCGTCCATCCGGCCCTGCTGAAGGGGTACGCACGCGCATGAACGAGAGTGACCTGCTGGCCGGTGTGCCGGACTGGGCCAAGTACCTGGGCGGCACCTCCGGGGTGCTGATCGCAGTGTCGTTGTGGCTGCGGCAATGGCTGTCGTCCGCCAAGGTCGACCGCACCGCCGATGAAGCCACCAGCAACACCCTGCGCACCCTGCAGGAACAGCTGGCCGCCGAACGCACACGCGCCGATGGACTGATGCACGAACGCGAGGCCATGGCCCAGGAGATTGGCCAGCTGCGCGGTGAAGTCAGCGCCCTGCGCGCGCAGATTGCCCAGCAGAGCGTGCAGATCGATGCGCTGCTGGACCTGGTGCGCAAGCGTTCGGGAGCGACGGCATGACCGCCGCCGCAGCCAGCGCCCTCGGTGGCGCCAACGTGGCCGCGTTCCTGGACATGCTGGCCGTATCCGAAGGCACCGATATTCCCGGCCAGCGCTCCCGCAATCGCGGCTACGACGTGATCGTCGGCGACCAGCTTTTCAACGATTCCCGCGACCATCCGCGCGTACTGGTGTCGCTGCCACGCTACGGCATCAAGTCCAGCGCCGCCGGCCGCTACCAGTTCCTGCGCAGCACCTGGGACGACCTTCGAGCACGTCTGGACCTGCCGGACTTCGGCCCGGTCTCGCAGGACCGCGCGGCGGTGGCGCTGCTCAAACAATGCGGTGCCTACGATCTGATCCGCCTGGGCCGCTTCGATGCGGCGGTCGCCGCCGCCCGCCGCATCTGGGCGTCGCTGCCGGGCGCCGGCTACGGGCAGAAGGAGCACGCACTGGAGACGCTGCGCGCCGCCTATCGCGCTGCTGGGGGGCTTCTGCAGTGATGCCGATTCCCGTGAGGCTTCGCATCGCCCTGCTGGGCCTGGTTGCCAGCCACGTGGGCTGCGCCTGGCTGGGCTGGGAGCTGCGTGACCGCAGCGCGGATCTCGCTGCCGCCAGCGCACAGGTCGCGCAGCAGACCAGACGTGCCGACACCGCACTCGTCGCGCGCCAGCAGGACCACACCAACGTGCAGGCCGGCGTACAGGTCGAATCACAGCGCCTGGCCATGCAGTCCGCGCGCACCCGCCAGTTCAACACCCTGCAACAGGACATCGACACCCATGCCAAGACTCCTGGTCGCGACCGCGGCGATGCTGATGCTGAGTTCGTGCGCATCTGGCGCGAAGCCAATGCCGGCCGCCCTCGTCATCCCTGACATCAGTATTGCACCGGCACAACTGCGCGCGCCGCAGGAACTGCCCGATCTGCAGGCCGCCGATGACGATGCGCTGCTGCGCAACCACGTGGCCGTGGCGCGCCAGTACCACGAACTGGCCGACCAGATGCGCGCGCTGCTGTGCAGCCTCGGCAGCCAGCAAGGTTTCACCGTCAATGGTGCACCACCACGGATGCCTGCGGGCTGCCTCGCTGATGGCAGTGCCAGCGCTCACGGACCGCGCCGGCCCTGATCGAGCCAGCCACGGCCACGCGTGCAATGCCCCGCGCCCCTGCCAATGGCAACACTACATGCAGAAAGCGCGTGCCGCGGCCCGCCGCGTTCTTCCTTCCATTCATCGCATGAGCTGACATGGCAACCGACACCCCCTCCTCCACCCTGGACGCGCTGCACGCCGCCATCGAAGCGGCGATCCGGGCGCGCTTCCCGGATCTGGCCACCGTCGAGTTCTATCGCGAGGCCAACAATGATGCCTTGCCCACGCCCGCCTGCCTGCTGGCCATGACCCGTTGCGACCGCGGCAAGGACAGCGATGATGGCGGCGGCCAACTGCAGGCTGTGCTGCGCTTTGAAGCTCGCATCTCAGTGCAGTCCGCTGCAGCCGGCGCTGCATTGCAGCTGCGCAGGAAGGCCGTGACCCTGGCCACCTGGCTGCATCAGCTCGGCCGCTTTCCCGGTGCGCCCAGCGGCGCGATCGAGGTGATCGCCGCGCTACCCGAGGATGCCGCAGCGGCGCAGCCGGATCTGCGCACGTGGATCGTCGAATGGTCAGTGCCCATTGCGCTGGGCGGCAATGCCTGGGAGGACGCCGATGGCGTGGTACCGCAGGCGTCCTACAGCTTCGCACCGCAGATCGGCCGGGCCCATGAGTCGCACTACCAACCGCTCGCGGAGGGCACACCATGAGCGCTGAGCATGCCCGGTTGATCGGCAACCTGTTGATGATCGGCGTCGTGCGCGAGCTCGATGAAGCCGGCAGCCGCGTGCGCGTCGATGCCGACGGCATGCTCACCGACTGGATTCCCTGGCTGGAACGCCGTGCCGGACCGGGCATGCGCAGCTGGTGCGCACCGGAGCCCGGCGAACAGGTGGTGCTGGCGTGTCCGTATGGCGACCCAGGCCAGGCTCTGGTACTCGGCAGCCTGTACCAGGATCGCTTTCCCGCACCGGCCGACACACGCCAGCTGCAGCGCACGCAGTACGCCGACGGCAGTCTTGTCGAGTACGACCGCGAAACCACCACGCTGACCATCAGCGTCGGCAGCGGCAAGGTCATCGTCAACTGCGCCAACGCAGAAGTGCATGCCAGTGAATCGGTACTGCTCGACACGCCGTCGATCAGGGCAACCGGCAACCTGGACGTCACGGGTGCGATCACCGCAGGCAAGGACATCAGCACATCGGCAGACGTCAAGGCTGGTGCCATCAGCCTGAAGTCACACAAACACACCGCCCAGGGCCCGACGGCTCCCACCACGCCGGCACAGCCGTGATGGGCCATCGCTGCAATGCCCTGAAAACCCGTACTCCACGACGATAGAGACCATGCGAGGAATCGACGCCAACACCGGCAAACCACTGGATGGGCTGGCCCATCTGCACCAGTCCGTGCGTGACGTTCTCACCACGCCCCTTGGCTCCCGGGTCCTGCGTCGCGAGTACGGCTCGCGCATCTTCGAATTGATCGATGCGCCAACCAACCGCTCGCTGCGCATGGACCTGATCGCGGCCACCGTCGACGCACTCGCGCGATGGGAACCGCGTCTGCACGTCGAGAACGTCGACGTCTCACTCCCCGCCCCTGGCGTGATGATCCTGGCAGTGACCGGGATCCACCTGCCGGATGGCGAGGCCATCACCATCGAAGGAATCGAGGTTCGCTAACCGTGGCATCCGGCTCGTTCACCAGTGTCAATCTCTCCCAGCTGCCGGCCCCGGCGGTCATCGAAGTGCTCGATTTCGAAGCAATGTTCGATGAGTCGCTGACTGCATTGCAGGCGCTGGACCCCACGTTCGACGCGCTGCTGCCGTCGGATCCCGCCTTCAAGATCCTGGAAGTCTGCACCTACCTGCGCCTGCTCGACCGACAGCGCGTCAACGATGCCGCGCGTGGCGTCATGCTGGCCTACGCCGTGGGCAGCGATCTGGATCAGCTCGCGGCGATCTTCGGCATTGCACGCCTGGTACTCGATCCCGGCAAGCCGCAGGAGGGCGTCCTTCCCCGCTACGAGAACGACGAGGACTTCCGTCGCCGCATCCAGCTGGGACCGGAAGGCTTCAGCGTGGCCGGCCCGGAAGGTGCCTACGTATTCCATGCACTGAGCGCGGATCCGCGCGTGCTGGATGCCAGCGCCACCAGCAGCACGCCCGGTGAGGTCGTTGTATCGGTGCTGTCGCGTGAAGCCGACGGCACCGCCACCCAGGGCCTGCTTGACGTGGTCGAGGCGAAGCTGAGCGCAGATGACGTGCGCCCGTTGACCGATCACGTACTGGTGAAACCGGCGACGATCATCAACTACGCCGTCACCGCCACGCTGTACACCTTCGCCGGTCCCGACTCGCAGGTCGTGTTGGCTGAAGCACGCACACGCCTGGATCGCTACATCATCGAATCGCATCGTCTCGGCCGCGACGTGACCCGCTCCGGGTTGTTCGCTGCATTGCATGCCGAAGGCGTACAGCGCGTGGTGATCGACAGCCCCGCCGCGGACGTGGTGGTGGACCGTACCCAGGCCACATACTGCACCGCCGTGACGCTGGCCCACGGTGGCAACGATGAGTGAGGCCACCACGCGCCAGGTCAATGCGCGTCTGCGTGGCGCGGTTGATGGGAAGAACCAGGTATTCCGCCATCCCGGCGGCATGCTCGCAACGGTGCAGGCGGTGTATCGCACGGATGGGCAGGGACGCCAGCGCCTGAACGATGTTTCCATCGCCGGTAGCGTGGTCACCCTCGCAGCCGCGCCTGTGCCCGGCGTGATCATCGACGCTGACGCACAGGTCCGGGTGCCGTCATCGGACAACCTGCTGCCGCCCAATGCCACCCATGCCGAGCGCGCACTGTCGTGGGCGATCGTTGCCCGCCCGCTGCCGGTGGACATCACTGCCCTGTGGGACGCCGATCGCTGTCCGGCGGCGTTGCTGCCCTGGCTGGCGTGGGCGCTGTCGGTGGACGAATGGAAGGCGTACTGGCCCGAACCGGTGAAACGCGCGCGGGTACGCGCGGCGATCGCCATCCAGCGCCGCAAGGGCACGGCCGGCAGCGTGCGCGACGTGGTCGCAGCGTTCGGGGGTTCAGTGCTGATCCGCGAATGGTGGCAGCTGCAGCCGAAGGGACCGCCGCATACCTTCGAAGCGGTGATGACCATTGCCAACCAGGGCGGCACCCCAGCCACCGCGATGTTCGTCGAGGACGTCATCGGCGAGATCACCCGCACCAAGCCGGTGCGCTCGCACTTCACCTTCACCCAGGGCATGCAGGCCGACGCAGCAATCGGCGCGCTTGCAGCCGCACACGCCACGGCCTTCCGCCGCATCCAACTGATCGGAGAGTAAACCCCGCATGCGCTTGAAAATCACCGACGCCGGCTTCGCCAAGCTGGTCAATCCGCCGAATACCGGCACCAATGCCGTTCTGGTTACCCAGATCGGACTGACGTCCACTGCGTTCACCCCTTCGGCCGGCCTGACCGCGCTGCCAGGCGAGATCAAGCGGGTCGCCACCTTCGGTGGCCAGGCCGCGGGCGATGACACGCTGCACGTGACCATCCGCGACGACAGCACGACCGCCTATTCGCTGCGCGGCTTCGGCCTGTACCTGGCTGATGGCACGCTGTTCGCCACTTACGGCCAGACCGATCCGATCATGGAAAAGACGGCGGCCTCGATGCTGTTGCTGGCCACGGATGCACGCTTCACCGAAGTGGACATCACCCAGATCCAGTTCGGCAACGCCGAATTCGTCTACCCGCCGGCAACCACCGAGGTGCTGGGCGTGGTCGAGCTGGCCACCAACATCGAGGCGGAAGACGCGGCCGACACCCAGCGCGCGGTGACCCCGCGCGGCCTGCGTGCATTCACCGACAAGCGCTTTGGCGCAGCCGCACCGACTGCACTGGCCAGGACACTGCTGTCTGCCGCAACCACGGCCGCCGCACGCACCGCGTTGGAGCTGAAGGGGGCCGCGCTGAAGGACACCGGCCATGGCAATGGCCTGGATGCCGATACCCTGGATGGCAAGCACGCATCCGCGTTCGCCCTGGCGGGTGACTTCGCTACGGTCGGCCACAAGCATGTCATCGCAGATGTGACCGGGCTGCAGACTGCCTTGGACGGCAAGGCATCCAAAGGCACGAACGGCTTCACCGACCAGCAGTTTGTCGGCGGAACGTTCCCACTGGTGGGCTTTGGCGCCCAGGGGGCAGAGCAATCGTTCATCGGCGGCTGGGCGAACACCGGGCTGTGGCGGGTATGGAGCAATGATCGCGCGGCCAGCAGTGAGATCACCATCAAGCACGGCGATACCCCGCGCTGGAACGGCTCGGCGATGTGGCATGCCGGCAATTTTGTGCCGGAGTCGAAGATGGACGTCGTCGGCGGCAGCTTCACCGGCGCCGTCACGATCAAGAACAATTCATTGCGGATGTCTGGCTGGGGCAGCGCTGCGACGGATGGTGTTGTCTACTTCGGCTCGGGTGACAGCTATCTCTTCAAGTCTGGCGCAGCATTCACCTTCAAGAACGCCGAAGGAGGTTTCAACGCAACCTTGAATGCCGGCGGGACCGTCTGGACAAGTGGGAACTTCGATCCGTCCGAGAAGATCAGCCGGGCAGGCGGAACGATGACAGGGACACTTGGTCACATGTTCGGTGCTGCGGAAACGCAGCAGGTCATGCACGACTACGGATACACAGGCGGTTCCCTGCGATGGCGTGTCGTACTTGATGCGGGCGGACACTATTCCATTTGGCGCTACCCGCCTGGCAATGCGATCCGCACGCTTGCATTCAGCAAGGACAATGGGGGCGCGATCTTTGAAGCCACCATCACGGCTGGCGACAGCATCAAGACATCCGGAGGCAACGCCGCGCTGTGGTTCGCCGATCGTAGCGGAGGCAATGATTGGGCGTGGTACTGCCAAGGCGGCGTCACCCGTCTCAATCGCTCCGGCGATGGAGACAAAGTCACTGTAAACAGCGGTGGCGTCATGTGGACCCAAGGCGGCTACGACCTGGGTTCATCGCGGAAACTCAAGGACATCGACGGCCCGGTGTCGTACGGACTTGCGGCCGTCGAAGCAATGGAACTGGCAGCCGGCCGATACAAGCCCGAATACAACAACGATGGTCGTCGCCGTTTGTTCTTCGTTGCCGAGCAGCTGGCCAGTCTGGTACCGGAAGCCGTAGATCTCGAGGGCGTGGAATTCAGCGGCGAACGCGTCGCCACGGTAAAGCTCGACCAACTGCTTCCGGTCATGGCCAAGGCCATCCAGGAACTGGCCGCCGAAGTGCGTGCGCTGAAGGCGGAGCGCTGACATGGCCAGCGGATATCGCTCTGCAGGCGTCGACTTCGACGACCTGTTCGATCCTTACCTGGAAGGCCCCGTCGCGCAGGATTGCGGCCTGCGCGTGGGCGGCACCGACCTCAGCCGTCGCTACGCCCACATCCAGTACGGCAGCAAACGCGGTGACGTCGGCTATCGCGTCGGTGGCATGGACGTATCGAACCTGTGGGCTGCGCGTGGCAGCGCCAGCTATCGCCTGCCGTTCCATGGCCAGGGCTATTCGGCAAGCAACGGTGCCAAGACCAACTCGACCGGATCGGCATCGGCATCGGTCTCGATCGACATGCTGTCCGATGGCAACTACAGCATCCGTCGAAGTGTCACCGGCGGTGGCAACAACAGCAACACGGTCGTTGCCTCCGGTCGTTGGCTTCCGGCAGGCGCGAATGCCTCCGAGTACGACGTGCAGTTCAGTGTAAGCAACCAGGGAGCGGCGTACTTCAGTAACAGTGCACCGTCGTTCGCCTCGCTGGCGTCTTCGCAATCTGCAGGCGTCTCCATCAGCGTGCCCGCCAGGTCCACCAGTTTTGAAAGCGCCTCCACCAGCATCAACGTCCACCTGCGTCGTGCCGGCGGCAACGCGCAGGTCTCCAGCTTCAGCGCAAGCGTGAGCGCCTCCGGCTGGGTCTGATCGATCACCGGGCCACGGCTGCAATTATCGCCGCCGTCGCCTTTCCCGAAGATATACACGTCGCCTGAATCTGCAGGCACACCACCACACCGAGGAACCTCTCCGAATGACCGAATTTCTCCATGGCGTACAGGTCGTCAACATCGACACCGGTGCCCGCTCGATCGCCGTCGCCTCCACCAGCGTGATCGGCATCGTCGGCACCGCACCGCTGGCTGACGCCGATGCATTCCCCATCAACACTCCCGTCCTGGTGACCTCGCCATCGCAGGCGGCCAAGCTGTCGGCCAAGACCGGCACCGAAGCCGGCACCCTGCCGGGCGCACTGGACGCGATCTTCGACCAGTCGTCGGCCGTCGTGGTCGTGATCCGTGTCGAGAGCGGCGCCTCCGACAGTGCCACCCTGGCCAATGTCCTGGGCGGCGTGAACGCACAGACCGGCGCTTACTCTGGCGTGCACGCACTGCTCGCCGCCAAGTCCATCGTCGGTGTGAAGCCGCGCATCCTGGTGGCACCGGGCTTCACCCACGTGCACCCGGCCGACCCGGCCAGTCCGGACACCGTGCTGGCCAACCCGGTCATCGCCGAGCTGCTCGGCATCGCCGACAAGCTGCGCGCCATCATCATCAAGGATGGCCCGAACAGCAACGACGATTCAGCCAAGACCACCACCGCACTGACCGGTTCCAAGCGTGTCTACGTGGTTGACCCGGCCGTGCTGGTGCAGCAGGGTGAAGCGATCGTCAGCCGCTATGCCTCCGGTGCCGTGGCCGGTGCCATCGCCCGCAGCGACAACGAACGCGGCTGGTGGGCGTCGCCGTCCAACCAGGAGCTGTACGGCATCGTCGGCACTGCGCGTGCGATCGATTTCGGCCTGTCCGATGCGACCAGCCGCGCCAACCTGCTGAACCAGGCCAACGTGGCGACGATCATCCGCGAAGGTGGCTTCCGCCTGTGGGGCAACCGCACCGCCAGCATCGATCCCAAGTGGCAGTTCCTGTGCGTGGTGCGCACCGCCGACATCATCGCCGACAGCCTGGAGGCTGCCCACCTGTGGGCCGTCGACCGCGGCATCAGCAAGACCTACGTCGATGACGTGCGCGAGGGCGTCAATGCCTTCCTGCGCGGCCTGAAGACGCAGGGCGCGATCCTCGGCGGCAACTGCTGGATCGACCCCGACCTGAACGCAGCGGACAGCGTGGCCCAGGGCCGCTTCTACTGGGACTTCGACTTCACCCCGACCTACCCGGGTGAGCAGCTGACCTTCCGCATGCACATGAACAACAACTACGTCTCGGAGATCTTCTAAGCATGGCGCGCAAGATCCGCAAGAACTTCAACTTCTACGTCGACGGCAAGGGTTTTGCCGGCAGCGTGATGTCCTTCACCGCCCCCAAGCTGTCGCTGAAGACCGAGGACTTCCAGGCCGGCGGCATGCTTGCCCCGACGGAGATCGTGCTGGGCCACGACAAGCTCACCGCCGAGGTCACCTTCGCCTCCGATGACGCGGAGATCATGTCCAAGTTCCACGTCATCGAGAGCAAGGAGTACGGCTTTACCGCCCGCGAGGCGCTGGAAGCCGACGATGGCTCGGTCACTTCGGTCGTGCACAACATGCGCGGCAAGGTGAAGACCCTCGACCGCGGCGAGACCAAGGTCGGCGAAAAGGGCACGGTCAAGGTCTCCCTGGCACTGAGCTACTACAAGCTGACCCATGGCGTGCAGGTCGTGCAGGAGATCGACGTGACCAACATGATCGCCCGCCAGGGCGGCGTGGACGCACTGGCCGGCATCCGCGGCGCCTTGGGTATCTGATTCCGGGCACCGCCTCGACGTACACGGGGGCGCACAGCGCCCCCGGATCCACCGCATCTCCATCGACATCCGGGAACACATCCATGTCCAGCAAGACCAAGACCAGCGCCGACACCGTCATCGAACGCGACGGCTACGCCGAAATCACCCTCTCCCGTCCCCGCCAGGTCAACGGCATGGACACTGCCGTGCTGCGCATGCGCGAACCGACCGTGGAAGACATGGAGCGCTACCAGGACGACAAGGGCACCGACGCCCAGCGCGAAGTGCGCATGATCGCCAACCTGTGCGAGATCGCACCGGATGACGTGCGCAAGATGCCGCTGCGCGATTACGCCCGCCTGCAGGCCGGCGTCGCGCTTTTTACCACCTGACCCTGCCGCAGATCAGGCAGGGAACGCTCGCCCTGGCCGGTCATACCGGCTGGGGCCTACGCGAGATCATGACGCTGCGGGTGTCGAAGTTCATCTGGTGGATACAGGGATTGCCGGTACATGGCGAGTAACGTTCAAACGACAACGATCACGATCGGCGGCTCGGTTTCCCGGTCGTTGCAGGACGCACTGTCCTTCAGCAACGATGGCCTGAAACGCCTCGGAGAGGAAGCCGACAAGCTCGAGCGCAAGCTAAATTTCATGGGCAGATCGAGCAACCAGTTCGTCCGCATGCGTGCCGAAGCCGATGCACTGCGCGCTTCGCAGGAAGCGCTGCAGCGGATCGAAGACAAGCGCACCGCGAATCTGGAGAAGCGCGAGAAGCTGGGTTCGGCGTTCGGCAATGCACGCGGCATGCTCGGCAGCGCCATCACCACGCTGGCCAAACCGGTGGAGAACGCCGCCGGCTTCGCGCGCGAGAACCAGGCCATCGGCAACGCCGCCAACCTGACCCGCGCGCAGGTCGCGGCGCTGGGACAGACCATCCTTGCCGAATCCAGCCGCACCCACCAGGGCGCGGGCGAACTGCAGCGTGCGGTCAGCCAGCTGGTCGCTGCTGGTCTCGATGCACAGACCGCACAATCCAGCCTCGGCGCAATCGGCCGCACCACCACCGCTACCGGCCAGAGCATCGACGACGTCACGCTGGCGGCGTCAGGCCTGCAGCAGGCATTGAAGATCAATCCGGCCGGCCTGCAGTCGGCGCTGGATGTGCTGGTCGTAGCGGGCAAGGACGGCGGCCTGGGCCTGAAGGACATGGCCGGCGCGTTGCCTGTGCTGGGCAGCGCCTTCCAATCGCTGCAGATGCACGGCAACGCGGCCGCAGCCACCATGGGCGCTGCCCTGGACGTTGCCCGCCAGGGAACCACCGGCGCAGACGAAGCGGCCGGCAACATGCAGCGCTTCATGGCCAGCATCCTCTCGCCTGACCTGCAGGCCCGTGCCAAGAAGGGCTTCAAGCTGGACCTGCGCAGGATCATCAGCGAGGCGCAGAGCAGCGGCGGCAACCCGTTCGACGCGGCAATGCAGGGCATCATCCAGGCCACCGCGGGCGATCAGGCGAAGATCGGCAAGCTGTTCGGCGATGCGCAGGCGCAGAACTTCGTGCGCCCGATGATCCAGAACTGGGACGAGTACACCCGCGTCCGCGACAAGGCGCTGTACGCGTCGGCAGGCACCACCGATGCCGGCTTCGCAGCGAAGATCCAGACCGATCCAGAGAAGATCGAAGGCGCGAAGATCGCCGTGGACAACCTGTCCAAGGCCTTCGGGACCGCGCTGCTGCCAGCCGTTGGCGAAGCAGCAGTGAAGCTGACCGAGCTGCTGAACGGTGTTGCATCGTTCGTGCAGGAAAACCCGAAGCTGATCGCCAATACCACCCAGGTTGTGGTCGGCCTGATGGGCATGCGTACCGCCGTGCTCGGCGTGCGCTACGCCTGGACGTTCCTGCAGGGCCCGATCCTGGCGGTGCAGAAGGCCTTCGAGCTGTTCCGCGGCGGCAGCCTGCTTGCGCAGATGGGGCAGTTCGGCCCCACCGCCATGCGCCTGGCATCGGGCTTCCGCGTGGTCGCGACCGCCGTGGGCGCGATTGGTGGTGGTCCCATCGCCATCGCGGTCGCCGCCATCACCGCCGGTGCACTGCTGGTGCGCAAGTACTGGGAGCCGATCAAGGCCTTCCTCGGTGGCGTCTGGGACGGCCTCAGCGGCGCCGGAACCGCCGCCGTGGGCGAACTGATGCGCGCCGTCGAGCCGCTGCGCCCGGCATGGGAAGCAGTCGGCGGCCTGCTGAGCCAGGCGTGGGACTGGCTCTCCAAAATGCTGGCGCCCGCGCAGTACACCGGCAACGAACTTTCGCGCGTCGCGGAAATTGGCTCGCTGGTGGGCACGGCACTGCTGGCCAATTTCCGTCTGGTCATCCAGGTCGTCGGGGTTGTGGTTGAAGCCATCTCCCTCCTCGGTGATGTCATCGGTACGGTCGCTGGATTCATCTCCGTCACGTTGGGCGGCGTATGGGACTGGATCTCCGAGAAGGCCACTGCAGCTATCGGCTACATCATGGCCGAGCTGGCTCCGCTGATGAACTTCGTCGGCGGGGTGATGGACAAGGTCGGCAGCGCACTTGGAATGGCCAAAGACAAAGCCGTGGATGGTGCTCGCATCGCAGTGGGTGCAGCCAACGGCGCGGCCGCCGGCTACGCCGCCGTCAGGGATGGCAAGGTCGCGATGCCGCCCGTGCGCTTTACCGTAGGCGGCTTGCACAGCGGCGTGGTGGAGCGACGTACACCTGGATTGCCGGCGCCGTCCCAGGGCCGCACTGCACCGCCGATGCCCTCCTCTGCCACCGCACGCGCACCCACCACCGTGCAACAGCAACAGACCAACAACATCACCATCCACCAGCAACCGGGTGAATCCAGCGAGGCGCTGGCACGGCGGACCGCCAACGCGCTGCAGCACCAGCAGGCCGTGCAGGCCCGCGCCACCCTGGGAGACAGGAACTAAGCATGAAGCGCGAGTTCGTAACCGGCGCAGTGGACAAGCTGCTGTCGCAATTCAAGAGCAACGATTCCGGCAACGCACCGGTACTGCTGATGCTGGGTGGATTCAAGTTCAGCCTCAATACGGCTGTATTCCAGCAGATCCAGCAGTCCAACGATTTCCGCTGGCAAGCCCAGGATCGCGTCGGGCAGATGGCTGCCCTGCAGTACACCGGCCCGGGCTCGGCCACCATGACCCTGCCAGGCATTGTCTATCCGCTGTTCCGTGGCGCCGGCAACGAGATGTCGCAACTGCGCAAGCTGGCCAGCCAGGGAAAACCGCAGCGTCTGCTGACGGGCAAGGGCGGCAACCTGGGTCTGTGGGTCATCGAGAAGATCGACGTCACCTCCAGCGAATTCACCGTCGACAGCCAGATCCAGAAGCAGGACTTCACACTCACTCTGCGGAAACACAGCGATGGCACGAACGTATAACACCCGCGACGGCGACGTCGTCGACCGCATTGCCTACGCGCACTATGGCGAACAGTCACCGGCGATCCTGCGCGCGGTGTTCGATGCCAACCCCGGCCTGGCCGCGCGCGGCCCTGTGCTCACTGCAGGCGTGGCGATTGTCCTGCCGGACGTGCAGCGTCCCGCCAATGAACGCAAGGGAGTATCGCTGTGGGATTGAACATCGCACCCGCGTTCCGCGTGGTGGCCAACAGCCAGGACATCACCGACAAGATCATGTCGCGCTTCAAGTCGCTGCGCATCACCGACGAGACCGGCAACAGCTCCGACACACTGGAGCTGCAGCTGGCCGACCATGATCCGAACGACCCGATCCAGCTGCCACCGGTGGGCGCGGAGCTGGAGGCCTTCATCGGCTACGACGGCGAAGTGCGGCGCATGGGCCTGTACATCTGCGATGAAGTGGAGATTTCCGGCTATCCCGGCAGCATGACCCTGCGCGCGCGCGCCGCGCCGTTCGAAACCAGCAAAGGCGGCAAGAACGATCTGCAGACACAGAAAACGCGCACCTGGAAGAAGGGCACGACGATCGGCGACATGGTCCAGCGGATGGCGGCCGAGCACGGACTGACCGCGGCGGTGAGTGCGTCGCTGGCATCCATCGTGCTGCCGCTGACCGTGCAGTCGCAGGAGTCGGACATGAACCTGCTGCTGCGCCTGGCCAAGCAGCACGACGCCATCGCCAAACCGGGCGGCGGTCGACTGGTGCTGGTCAAACGTGGCGAATCGACTACCGCCAGCGGCGAACGCATTCCGGACGTGACCCTCACCCCGGCCGATGGCAGCAGCTACCGCGTCACCATCGCCACCCGCGACGATGCCGGCACCACCATCGCCTACTACCGCGACGTGCGTGGCGCCCAGCGCCAGGAAGTGAAGGTGGGCAGCGGCGAGCCGATCGCGCGCCTGCGCATGGCCTACGCCGACCGCGAATCCGCCGAAGCCGCCGCGCGCGCCAAGCACCGCGAGCAGGCGCGGCAGACGCGCACGCTGAGCTACAGTCTCCCAGGCCGCCAGACCCTGATGGCCGAGGCTACCGTGGTGATGCAGGGCTTCCGCGACGGCGTGGATGGCGAGTGGCTGGTCAAGCGTGCCGAGCACAGCATCGGCAGCGACGGCTATCGCACCAGCATCGAGTGCGAACAACCCAACAGTGCCGACTCAGTGAAGGCCGCCAGCAGCGCAGCAGTCAAGCAGACCCCGCAGGTGGGCAGCGAAGTGTAGATCCACGCCACGCGTGGATTGCCCCCCAACCCCTGCCGGACTCCCTGTAGATCCACGCCATGCGTGGATGCGCTTCTCACCTCAACTTACGTACTGCGCCACCCCGTCACCGAACGACCAGTTCTCCTTCTTCACTTCCACCAGATTGATGAACACATCCTCGCGGCGGATACCCACCGCCGCGTGCAGGCCGTCGGCAATACCGGCATACAGCGCCTTCTTCTGCTCCAGCGTGCGCCCTTCGTTCCAGGTGATCTGGATGCAGATGAAGTCATCGGTGCGGGCGATGCCCAGGTAACCCGGGTCGAACACGAGCGTGTCGTCGTCGTGCTCGTGGAAGATCTGGAAGCGATCGTTTTCCGGCACGCCGACCGCGCGCATGGCCTGGTAGATGGCTTCGCCGACACGCTGGCGGTACTCGACGGATTTACCTTTGCGAAGATCGATGCGGGCGAGCGGCATGGTGGCATTCCAAGGATGGGAGGGGCACAACAATGGCCCGAGATTACGCCCGCCAAGGGCGCCGGAACAGCGCATGGATGGAACCCTCTGCCTCCATCCGTGACATGTTCCCGCCAGAACTGCGCGAGGTGACGCGATCGCCGTGGTGGCGTTCCTGCGGAGTCGTCATGTGCACGCCTGGCAGGGGCGGCGATTTACGCCATCAGTGATGGGCTGCCCAGCGGGCTGGTGCTCGACGGCACAGAACAGAACACGCTTGGCCTGCTTAGGGGTAGTTGAGAACTTTCCTTACAGACCGACGTGATTGTTCGACTTGATGATCGCCACGCCGAGGCAGATTGCCTGGGCCGGGATTGGCGTCTCGAATAAACGAACAGGCTTCAAGGACTGCGAGAGCAATCGCAGTTGAGAGAATGCACCGACTGCCCTCAATGGCGGGCGGTGTGTGGGGATCGCAAGATCCGCCAGGCCTTCTTCTCCCTTGAAGCTTGTTTGCCTTGGCACGCCAACCCGCACCGCCCGCCACCTTCAATCTGGAAGGTGGCCTACGCCAGTGAGGGTTTCGCCATGACCAACAACACCTTCCTCTTCCCGAGCCTGCATGCCCTGATCGGCGACATCGCCAGCGACGTTCCCAAAGACCTCGCACGCGAGATCGAGTGCGCACTGAAGGAGCAGTTCCCCTCCGCGCAGCCGATGTTCTTCACCTTCCTGGATGCGATCCGCAGGGGAGAGGGCGAAGACGGCCAGCCGTGCACCACGCAGATGCTCAACGCACACACCCTCGCCTCCCTCGGCCGTTCACTGTCCGCACTGACCGCCGTGCTCGATCTTCTGCACGCGGCAGAGCGCGCACGCGTGGACGGAAATACCGACGAGCAGATCGGCGACTTCCATCGAAATGGTCTGCTGCTGGCCGCGCGCCAGATCGCGCATGCCGCGCTGACAGGTCTCGGCGACGCGATCACAGCCGTGGCAAACAAGCCCGGCTAAATCGCAGGCAACAGAAAAGCCTCATTGTCGGGGACGATCGACACCGTGCGCGATGCGCGCGCCGATTACGTGGCCCACATGCGCAGGCACACCCTGCGGCACTGCTGGATTACAGATGCCTTTGTCGGGGATATGGACCCGCTCACGGTTGTGCGACTTGTCGGAGCCTCGCTTGAAATGAACTAGAAGCACTACGGCCCCCTGACACAGCGCGGCACGCGACAAACGGGCGGGCCTGTCCTTCCTGTAGATCTTTCGATAACCCAACAAAATGCCCCCGCCAACTGGCGGGGGCATTGTCGTTCCATGACGGGAAGCGCTGACTTCCGCCGACGAGGTTTCAGGTTAAGCCGCCCGAGGGCGGATGTGCTCAATGGAATCAGCCAGTTCGCGACGGGCAGTTTCCAAGTCAAAGTTCGTCTGCAGGTTCAGCCAAAGCTGCGCCGTTGTTCCGAAGTAGCGCCCAAGGCGTAGTGCTGTATCAGCGGTGATGCCGCGACGGCCGGCGATGATGTCCGACACACGGGCGGGTGTTACCTCAATTGCCGCAGCCAAGGCGCGGGCGGACATGCCTAGTGGGGACAGGAAGTCCTCGCCCAGGATTTCGCCAGGGTGAACCGGTGGGAGCGCGTTGGCGACATTCTTGTTCGCGATAGCGTTCTTCATCATTGTTTTGCCGCAAGGGGTGAGCCCTGCAGCGTCTCCTATCAGTGGCCGAGGCTACCCGGCCGGGGTGTGGAATTGGCCGGAGCTATCCGGCCGGTGCGTGGATTGGGCCGCTAAGCCCTTCGGCGGCGCCGGGTTGCCGCCCGGCGCTGCCGCATTTCTCAGTGGTAATCGGTGACTTCTACATCGTAGGCGTCACCGCCTTCCCACCTGAAACAGATTCGATACTGGTCGTTGATCCTGATGCTGTACTGCCCTTGGCGATCACCCTGCAACTGCTCCAGCCTGTTGCCGGGCGGGGCTCGCAAGTCCCCAAGTTCCACCGCCGCTTTCAGGTATTCAAGGCGTCTTTGAATCTGCCTCTCGATGCTCGCCCAAGCCCTGACGCGCTTGCCTTGGGCGATCTTCTCCGTGTCCTTATCCGCATACGTCTTAATCATCGGCACTTCCTTTGTCAGCGCGGGTGTATCGTATACCGATACGCGATCCAGTGCAACCCCGTATCTAGTCGCTCACGGTCATCGCGCCATGGGCCGGGCAATGCGGCGTGCCAACTTCCAACCACTTCGACGTGAGCCGTAGCGCGCAACTGCATTCATGGCAGCAAGCTTTGTGAAGACACTTCGTCTGCTTCGTGGGCCGGAACTCGCCCGCGCTCGCCCCACCGATCTCTGGCACCGGAACCACAACGCCGTCACCCTTGCGCCTAGCGGCGGTGCCCCCTGCTCCAGCGCATAGCGGAATGCGGCAGCGGGCCAACCTCTGGCAGCCGGCTTTCGAACCACTCCAGCTTTCCAGTCGACGGTGCCGCAGTGGGGGTGCCAATGGGGCAGCCCTGGTCAGCTTTCCGCCCGCTGCTCAATGCCTACGGTTCGATCATCGACGTGAAAGCCCCGGCGCCATGGGCAAGCTGCAAGCGCAGATCGACAAGGACAAGAAAGCGATTGGCTACGGGCTATCCGTGAGCGACCTGTCGCCCCTGACACCACGTCACGGGTGACAAATGGTGCAGCGGGCGCAGGGCTGCAGGGGGCGCACCTGATGCACCACGCTCACCAGTGCACCAGGTTCACCACCGCCGTACGCCACCGAGCCCCGACTGCACTGGCCAGGACGGACGCGATGCTCGACCTGGTGAAGCAGCTCCGCGGCATTCGGCCAGAAACAGCCTATGCACTAGCTGCTCGGGGCGCGCGCTGCCGCCAAAGTCGTGGAGCAGCAGCAAGCGGCTACTACAACCTGCTGCTGGTTCCAGCGGAACGGAGGGATAAGTGAGCGGTCAGGAACCAAGCGCTGCCCAGGGCAGCAGTCTTCCGACTTCGATCACAGAAGTGCGCGAGAGCTTGGAGGCGACAGGTCACTACGTGACGATCGATGGTCGGGTAACCGAACAGACTGCGGCAACGCTGATCCCGTGCCCTGTCAGCCGCCTTCGAAGATGGCGACTGGAGGGAAAGGGCCCCCGCTTCTTCCAGCCCGCCAAAACGCCTTGGTACTACTTGGGCGACCTGCTTGCATGGATCGAATCCGGCGAGAGCTTCCGCTGAGGGGCTAATCGACTACACATCCGATATACATGGGGACGCACCTCTGCTCTAGGATACGTCTGACAATACAGCCCTAGAGCAGCCGGAAAACGCTATGTCACTTCTCCGAGATATCCAACAGGCCGCAGTCGACTCTTCGATCCCACTCTCGGACTTGCTCCGCAAATGCACACTACTGGCTGCGCGGCTTCGGAATGAAGAGTTGAGATCCTGGGTTGCAAACGAACTCAACGGTTACAACTCCAAGGACGAACTGCCTCCCTACCGGATTGCGAATGTTATCTCTAAAGGTCATTTTTCTGGACCTTTTCAGTCAGGCCTTAGAAACGCAAACATCCCCTTGTCTTGCTTGCCAAGCGATTTCCAAGCGATGCTCAGCCACACATACATCCAAAGTGGAATCGCTGCGCTTGAGAGCCTTGTGAGCAACGCAAGCGGGGGCACCCTGCAGGAGCCTTGGAACCCTGACCTTGTGGCACATTTTGGACAAGAAATTTATGACGGCATGAACTGCATGGAGGCGTGGAAGGTAATTCCGGTCGCAGCGATTGTGGGTGTTCTAGACACGGTTCGTACGAAGGTCCTAAATTTCGCTATCGACATAGAGGCGGCTGCGCCAGAAGCGGGGGAGGCGCCGCCGAACTCTGAACCTATCGCGCAAGACCGAGTACAGCAGATTTTCCATACGAACATCTACGGAACTGTGCAGAACGTCGCAAACGGAAGCCCAGGAACGACCCAGACAGCCACGTCGGTACACAATGAGTCCGCCTTGTTCACAGAGCTTCTGGAGGCAATTTCGACCTCTGCGGCCGATCAAGTCACCATCCAACGGCTCACTCAGACAGTTGAGGAAATGCGCTCGGCTGGGAACAAGAAGAGCTTCCACGAGGCATACGTTAGGTTTGTCTCGACCGTATCAGATCACATGCAGATCATAGGAACCGCGGTTGCCCCCTTCCTACCGCAGCTCGCTGCACTTGCGAGCTAGAGCATTTGCAACGGTGCTCTTGATAGGGTCGCAGCCGCGTGCCGACCGTCGCAATTTGTGCTGCGCGGCGGTTACATTCTGATCGACGCCCAGCTGCATAAGCACTGTAAGTCAGTGAGAGAGGCGCCGCCCTCGGCGGTGTTCGAAGTACGCAATGGCCGCAAGCGCGCCACCTGCAGTAAGAAGCGCATCCGACGCCATTGAGCTGGCCCAGGGCGAGCACGGCCTTAACCCTGTCAGTGAGACAAAGGGGCGACGCAGGAGTGCGTCGCCCCTGCATCAGCTACTCAACCCATTGTTGAGTTGACTTGTCCCACATCAACGCGCCAGCAGCGATCGAGCTCACTAGCCTGGCCCCGTGGATGCAATCGCTTCGGTTCTTGTACCCCTCGCCGCTATCGGCAATGAGTTTGCTGTTCTGCGCGTAGAGCTGCCAGCGGAACTCACCGGCCTTGTCCTTGTAGATCACGAACTGCTGAGGATGTCCCGTCATGCCGTTCTCCTTTGACCGCAATGGTCGGGGCGAATATATGTGACAGCGATCACAGCTCGCCATGGACAAGCCTGTGGATAACATGTTGAAAAATTGCCAGCGGGGGCCCCTGCAGTTGTCCACAGCCACCGGGGGGAATTCGGACCCCGGTTCGCGACAGTTTTTCGGCCCTTAGGGATGCTCCACCACAGGTCACCCCAAAACGAGGTTTCTCCCGGGGAAAAGTGCACTTCTTGGACCTGTGCGTCTTGTACATCGGAACCCTATTCAACCCCGCGGCATGCTCAGATCCTCCTGGCCGCAATCCGGGCTACGGAAGTGCGCATTCCTACGCACTCCGAGGCGGCTCGGCATGGCCGCTTGGGATGAAATGGAACAGTCCTCACGGCCTGCCGCCATGCCTCGAATCGAGATCGACCTCCCCCAAGTTGTCAGCGACACCCTCTGCGACGCAGCGGCTGCAGCCGGCATCCCTCCGGCCGAGCTCCTCGCGGATGCGCTGCGCTGCCTGCCTGCCTTCCAGCGGGCGCTGGCGGCCAGGCCCGAACGGCTGCCCGCATTCGCCCACTCACCCAGGAGCTAACCGTGGCCGATCAAACCCACGATGTCCCGCAAACCCTTATCAAGCTGGAACAGCTGCGGATCCGCAGCGATCTGCATAGAGCCGCACGCGACGCACTGAACGAGCGCCGGAAAGATCTTCGCGCCCATCGGCGGGAAATCGAAGAACAGATGCGGGTTGAAGCCAAAAGCTTCAGCGGCCCGCAACCCGCCATAGGGAGCGCCCCCATGCGTGGTTACGACGCCGGCGTCCGTCAGGGCGGAAGCATTAGTTTTTCGAGTACCGCCAGCACGTTGACCCTCGATGAGCACCGGGAGAAGAGGCTCGCGGTGATGGAACGTCACTTGGCCGCGGTCGATGCCGTAGCCGTCGTCGTGGAAGCCGCACTCGCTGAAACGGAGCGGACCAGCGGCGACGTCTCGGCGTTCCGAGCCGCCGAGTCCCACCTTCAGAAAACGCTGGCCGATTGGGGCTTGAGCAGCTAACCAGGAGAAGACCATGACCGATGCCCACCCCAAACTGACGCGCTTGCGCGCACAGATATCCAAGCTGGCCGAGGATATCGAGGGTCTGCGCGAAGGCGTGCGACCTGAGTCAGAGGCCCTCGCAGCCGTTGACCGGCATATCCAGCAGATGGCGGAGGGCGTGAGAATCCAGCCCTTTGCATTCGCGCACACCCCTGGCGGCGGTGATCCCGTATCGATGTATCCGGAAGACAGCCACAGGTATGCCTGCAAGTTCTTCCCCGACGTCATCCGGGCCCGCCTCTACGATGAAGTCAAGGCGATCTACCAGAACGGCCTGACGGTCGCCGATGACGCCGCTCGCGAAAAGATGGAAGCCCAGCTGCTGGACCTGGAGCACCAGGAAGAAGGATTAATCCGCCAAGCGGCTGCCGAGGGAAAGAGCATCCCTCGTCGCCCGGACGCGAACCCTGTCGTGCTGCTGGCCGACTAGCCAGAAGGGAGGGACCAGCAGGCGGTGTCCCCAACAACACCTGCAGCCCGGGCCGGCACTCTGCGGATCCGCGTACCTCGTGCCGGTGACCGGGCACAAACTATTCGCTACCGAATAGAAGACAGGGTTCGACTAGCCAAGACCTCAACGTTTCAACCACGCACGCGCTCAGCGCGATGCTCTCCTAGATGCGAGCCACGCCCACCGACGAATCCAAGGTCAGTCGCCGACAGGACAACAACGACCCGGACGAGCAGTTTTCCACTGAGGACACTCATTGGCCGCCCGTGGCAGAATCTGCTCCAACAGGGAGGGTCTATGCCGATTGAGTTCTGTCCACTGGCGGACGAGGTAGGGAATCTGGCCGACTGGTTTGCAGTCGGCGTCGGCACGATCGCGGCGGTGAGCACCACGGTCGTGGCTTTCTTGGCCTACCGAACTTCCAAGCGCGCTACAGACATCGCTGAAGAGGCGAAGGGAATCGCGCGACAACAGCACGGCGAAGCCGTGAAGCTGCGGCAGGAGAACGCGCGAATCATCGGTCGGCTGCTGCTCTACGAAGTGGTCACCCTTCCTACTCACCTGTCCGCATTGCTAACCGCTTGGGAAGACGGCATCGACTGGACCAGCCCCGCGACAATCAAAAAAGGGCAGCAGCTCCTACGCGTCTTGGATGGCGTTTCTCGCAGTCTCGTGCCCGGGGCTGAGAGAGTGGAGGAGCGGATTCACAATCTCCCGGACAGCATTGGCGCGGATCTGGCCACCCTCATCGGTGGCGGAAGGACATTGGCTGAGATAGCCGCAACCATCGTGCCGCGCATCGTTCATCCATCGATGTCCAATGGTGGAAGGTTCGGCTACAAGGGCGACCACGAGGATTTCAGCCTCCTGCGTCAACAACTCAAATGGCTGCTGGAGATCAGTTCCGATTTCGAAAAAGAGTTTAGGGCGTTCGTGGGTATACGACCAAGCGACGCCAGCCACCCAGGCCCAGAGGCCGCAGCGGTATCCAGCATTCCGCCGACTGTTTCGTAGCATCACGCAGCCACGCCCATCGCCACGAAGTGATGTCGTCCACATTAGCCAGCGGGCGTATTAAGACCCTGGATCGCTTCGAGCCTGGTCAGCCGGGCCATGGTCCTGTTGCCGGTTAAACGTCCACGCTTCGACCTCCACCAACGGAAGAGGCTTCCATGACCGATCCGAATTACTGCTACCCATTTCAGATTCTGTGCCAACCGTTGGACTGGTGGTCTGCAGCAGCCGCCTGGGCCCAAGCCATCTTCGCTGCAGCGGCTATTTACGCTGCAGCGGCGGTGCCTAGGTGGCAGGAACGTCGACGGAAGCTTGATGGTGCAGACGAGTTCCTGCATTACACACAGCACCTGATAAAGATGATGACGCTGCTTGAAGTGGATACGAGCACCGAGTCTGGCAGGCGTGGCCTCGGCGAATGGGGGCATCACGCTGAATGGACATCTATAGCTGCGGCGGCGGACGAGCTGAAGCTGACCGATCTTCCTAGCCCCGATTTCCTGCCGGCATGGCTGCAAGTGAGAGAGATGGCCGCACGGTGTAGCGGTCTCTACAAAGGAATTCTGGCTACCGCCGAGGATGACGACCCCTTCTACGCCCAGGAAAAGCTACAAGGCTATCTCTACCGCACCAAGAATCTTTTCAATGACCTTCTCGACTTGGACTTCAAGGCCCGCGGCGAGCGAGGCTTCAGTCGGTATCACGTTGATTGACGGACTCATGCCACCGCTCCACCTGAGGTCAACTCTTCGGCTCTCGCCGGCACATTCAGACGCGAAAGGCACGTCGCGGAATAATTGCAGAGGATCAACTGGGGCGGCATGGCGAAGAGACCACTTCACTAGCTTTTTCGTGAGCTTGAGGTCCTGCGTGTCGCTCTCCGTCCTCAGAGCCACGCCCACTTAGTTAGCACCAGTTTGATCATCCAATGAATGAGGAAGGCCTCGCCGACCCTCTCATTGACCCGATCAGGAGCCACATACGGGTTAAGCCCCGACTCGACTGCAAGCAACCACGCTTCTATGCCACGACTTAAGTAAAGTCGTTCTTTCGCGGTCGCAAACCTTGACGCACAGCCTACTCCGGACTGATCACCTTCCAGTCGATTAACACAAATTTTTCTGGGGAAACGATCTGGAAAGACCTTGTTTGACCATCCGCCACGTGCATTGTCGCACCACCGACCAAGGCGACCGCCCGATCACGGTTCCATGGGTAGTAGATCGATCCATAACATAGCTGACTCGCTGGCAAATCCTTCCTCGAACAATCTGGAAGAATGAAACCAGGATGTGAAGTAGATAAAAAATGAGGCTCACCAAAGCTATACGCGGGCAGCCGAGTGGTCTCATAGACAGCAGATCTTAGCTCAGGCCGGTCCATTTTTGTGAAGGGCAAAACTCCAAATTTCTCAGTGATCGAGGACTGCAGAAACATATTTAGCACCAACACCAACTCAATCGCAGCCCAAGCAAGCCAAGTCACCGAATAGACTGGATGATCACGATGAACAACGGGATGTGGTCCGAGGGCGTTCTCTTTGTACCCCTCTATAAAAAAACCGTGCAACGGCAGGAAGATTTCGCCATGTCGAATATGGACTGTATGAAATCGACACCTAGCTTCCTGGTGCTTCATTGTGTTGGTCATCTCATCCAACAGGTCCGTAGCATTCTTCCATGCATGAAATAACGGGCGATATGCTTTGTCGCCTTTGCTAATTCCACACCCACCCAGAATACCCTTCACCGTCTCAGCATGCTCGGTGCAAGCGTAGATAAGCCCTTCCATCTCCTCCGCAATCGAGCTAATCGTCTCAGAATTAGGGGACGGGGCCACTAATCTGTGCTTGAGATGCGGACGCAAATTGCGAGCATATCGCTCCACTCTTCCCAGCACCCTGCCGACAGATCTGTTGTATCTCCCAAGAGGCGCCGGCCCGTAGTCGCCCTCATTCGAAATTTCGCACAGCGCCGCGAGCATCGCAGCACCATCAAGCGTACAAGGCGTTTTAGCTGAAAGATCAAATAGCGGCTCGGGGCTGAGCTTCATCATCGGCAGACCAGCTTCAATGTCGTGGGTAATAGCAGCAAGACGGCGGGGACCACCAGCAGCAGTGCGCTCCAGGCATCGCCCAACGCACGAAGAGAAGTGAAAGGACTGAGCCTATAGCTCGTCGTCTAGTGTCAGTTCGAAAGGTTCCGATGGCAGCTCTTGCCCTTCATAGAGGGCATCAAGCGCATCATCGATTGCTTTGTTGAGGCGATCGATTTGGTATTCACAGACCTGACCAAGCGATGAGAACAAGCCGCCACTGATGTAGTAGGTGTCAAGCTTTAATGCGATCCCAATGCGCGACACAGGAATAATGTCGTCTGGCGCGGCCCCAGGGGGCACTATCGTCAACTTGCGGGCGTTCTGATCGTTGTGCGCGATCACCTCGTGGCGCGCCCTGATCACGTCATTATGGACGTCGGTCATCCATCTGTGTTCGAACTTCGTCCATCGGCTTGGAAGGACGCCGATAGCCGAGTTTACGAAGGGCTTCGCGTAAGAAACAACGGAGGAAGCGTACAGGTGATAGTAAAGCGGGTGATCGAACCCAGTTACATGCTTGACCATGTACGCGCAAGCCTTTCGGCTGGCGAAGAAATCCGAGCGGGCAAGGGTTAGCTTGTAGAGCCCCATCTTCATCTGGCGGCGAGTCAACTGCTTGTTGGAGCCCATGCGACCTCCCTGCACTTACTCTGCACTTACGAAAAAGCCGGCTCAAGGCCGGCTTTGACGATAACCCTGAAAAATCAAGGGTTTATTTGGTGGGCGGTACAGGGATCGAACCTGTGACCCTTGCCGTGTGAAGGCAATGCTCTACCGCTGAGCTAACCGCCCGGTGTGTTGCTGAGCCGCTCATTATAGGGCGGTTTTTCAGGGCGTCAACACCTTTTCACAGCGTGTTTCCCCGGCCCTTTTGCCAAAGCAGCCGAGCATGGCTCGGCTCTACAGAGAGGCCCCGCGGCGCCACCTCACATCGTATGGGTCGGCTTGTCCGAACCGGTCAGGCCGGCCAGGATCGTCTCGATCTTGTGGCGCACGGTCTCGCCCTCCTGGCCGTCGGCCAGCTGCACGCCGATGCCGGCCGCGCGGTTGCCCTGCGCGCCCGCCGGGGTCACCCAGATCACCTTGCCAGCCACCGGCAGGCGCTCGCTGGAATCGGGCAGGGTCAGCAGCAGGAACACCTCGTCGCCCAGGAAATAACGCTTGGGCGTGGGCACGAAGATGCCGCCATTCTTCACGAACGGCATGTACGCGCTGTACAGCGCGGCCTTGTCCTTCACGGCCAGGGACAGGATGCCCTGGCGGGCGTTGCTGGCACTCATCGATTTCCCCTTGCGGCAGGCCGCTCGTTCACCTTGTTCCAGGCCAGCAGCAACTCGACCACCGCAAGGTCTGCACGCACCGTGGTGCGCAGCAGGTCGCGGGTGCGGTTGGCCGCATCGAACCAGGCTGCAAGCTTGTGCAATCGCTCCGGCGCGGTCAAGGCATCGGTGCTGGCCTGGGCCAGCGCCAGGTCGGCGGCGAAGCGCAGGCGCAGCGCCGCGTTGTCATCGGCGCACCACTTCTGCGCCAGTTCCACCGCACCGGTCTTGCCGGCAGCCAGCTGTTCCAGCTCGCGGCCAACGTCGCGACGCAGGCTCAGGCCATCTTCGCGCAGCCAGTTATCAGCCTGCCCGGGATGGCCACGTGCTGCATCCAGTGCCTCGCGCGCGGCTGCCTCGTTGTGCCCCTGCTGCTGCAGCCAGGCCAATGCTTCCTCGCGCGGCGGCAGCTTGAATTCCAAGCGCTGGCAACGGCTGCGTACGGTCTGCGGCAGGCGCGCCGGGTCGCTGCTGATCAACCACAGGTAGCGTCCGGGCTGCGGCTCTTCCAGGGTCTTCAGCAGCGCATTGGCCGCCGAACGGTTGATGGCATCGGCCGGATCGACGATCACCACCTGCGCCACGCCGTACTGCGGGGTCAGCGCCAGCTTGTTGGTGATCTCGCGCACCTGCTCGATCACGATCTCGGTGCGCAGCTTGTCGCCGCTCTTGTTCGGAATGAAGCTGATCAGCTGCAGGTCGGGATGCGTGCCGGCGGCAATCAGCTGCCGGGTGCGGGTGGCGTGCGCGGCATCGCCGCGTGCCAGCACATGGTCGGCCAGCGCGAGGGCCACTTCACGCTTGCCCAGCCCGGCCGGGCCACAGATCAGCAGGCCGTGGCCCAGCCGATCCGCATCCAGCGCGGCCACGGTCTGGTCGAACGCGCGCTGCTGCCAGGGCGAAAACGTACTCATGCGCCCTGCCCTTGCTGCAGCCAGCGCTCGACACGCGCAACCACATCAGCCGCCACCCGCTCCTGCACCTGGCCGGCATCGACCAGCGCGAAGCGCTGCGGGTCCTGCTGTGCGCGGCTGCGGAACACCTCGCGCACGCGCTGGAAGAAATCGTCCTGCTCGCTTTCGATGCGGTCCGGCCACAGATCGCGGCCATTGGCACGCGCGCGGCCAACGGCCACGTCCACGTCCAGCAGCAGGGTCAAACCGGGCAGCAGGCCCACGGCGCGGCGCTCCAGGTCGGCAATCCACTGCGGGTCCAGGCCGCGGCCACCGCCCTGGTAGGCGTAGCTGGAATCGGTGAAGCGATCGCTGAGCACATAAGCGCCACGCTGCAGTGCCGGCTGGATCACCTGGCGCACATGCTGCGCGCGCGCGGCGAACACCAGCAGCAGCTCAGCCTCGGCACTGAGCGGCTCGGCGGCGATCTCGGCATCGGGCTTCAACACCAGGCCGCGGATGCGCTCGGCCAGCGGCGTGCCACCGGGTTCGCGGGTCAGCACGACCTCATGGCCATGGCGGCGCAGGCACTCGCGGATGGCGTTGATGGCCGTGGTCTTGCCCGCGCCCTCGCCGCCTTCCAGGCTGACGAAACGGGGATGGCGAAGCAGCGCGGAACTCATTGCGCCGGGGTCTCCTGGGTGCGTTGCTGGCGCAGCTGCTGCAGGTAGCGGGCTACGGCGGCGTTGTGTTTGTCCAGGCTGGGCGAGAACACGTGTGCGCCACTGCCATCGCCCACGGCGACGAAGTACAGCGCATCGCCCGGTGCCGGTTGCGCAGCAGCCATCAGCGCGTCACGGCTGGGCATGGCGATCGGGGTCGGGGTCAGGCCAGACCGGGTGTAGGTGTTGTAGGGCGTATCGGTGGTCAGGTCGCGGCGGCGGATGTTGCCGTCGTACGCCGCGCCGATGCCGTAGATCACGGTGGGGTCGGTCTGCAGGCGCATGCCGATCTTCAGGCGGCGCATGAACACGCCCGCAATCTGCGGTCGCTCGCTGGCCAGCGCGGTTTCCTTTTCGATGATCGACGCCATCGTCAGCAGCTCGTACGGCGTATTGATCGGCAGATCCGGCGCGCGGCTGTCCCAGGCGTCGTCCAGCGCCTTCTCCATCGCGCCGTGGGCACGCTTGAGCACGTCCAGGTCACTGTCGCCACGCTGGTAGACATAAGTCTCCGGCAGGAAGCGGCCTTCCGGATGCTGGCCGGCGAAACCGAGGCGGTCCATCAGCGCGGCGTCATCGAGGGTGTCGGTGGTGTGCAGCAGCGGATCGGCACGCTTGAGCGCGGCGCGCAGCTGGCGGATGTTCCAGCCTTCGATGATGGTGACGCGGTGCTGCAGCACCTTGCCCGAGCGCATGCGCAGCAGCAGCTCGCGCGGGGTCAGGTCCTTGCTCAGCGCGTACTCGCCCACCTTCAGCTTGCCGGCGGCATCGAGCTGGCGCGCCAGCAGCTGCCACTGGGTATCCTGGCCCTCGTCCACGCCGGCCTCGCGCAGCTTGCGCAGCACGCTGTTCATGCCATCGCCGCTGGCGATGACCACGCTGTCCGCGGCGGGGGTCAACGGTACGTCGGCAAACTGGCTTTGCTTGTAGAAGAACCACGCGCCCGCGCCGGCCACGATGGCGACCAGCACCAGCAGCAGCGTTACCACCCACAGACACCCGCGCTTGGCTCCCGCCATGGACTACCTCTGAACTCGATTCCGTCGTGCAGGATACCGTGCCGCCGGTGTGGGGTCATGACCGGGGCCACGCGTCCGTGCCGACCAACGGTCGGCACCCACCCTCTCCAGTAGATCCACGCCATGCGTGGATGAACGACCATGGAAGCATCCGTGCCCACCAGGACCGGTAGCGCCGGGCCATGCCCGGCGGCGGCAATCGATCAACCCGGCTGCCCCAGCGCCCGCAGCAGCCCGCGCGCCTTGGCCCGGGTTTCGTCCAGTTCCTTGTCCGGGTCCGAGTCGACCACGATGCCGGCACCGGTACGGAAGCTGACCTCGTTGCCATCCACTTCGGCGGTGCGGATCAGGATGTTCAGGTCCAGGTCGCCATCGCGGTTCAGCCAGCCGAACGCACCGGTGTACGCGCCGCGCGGCACCTGCTCCAGCTCGCTGATGATCTGCATGCAGCGCACCTTCGGGCAGCCGGTGATGGTGCCGCCGGGGAAGGTGGCGGCGATCACCTCGCCCGGGGTCACCTCCGCGCGCAGCTGGCCACTGACATTGCTGACGATGTGGTGCACGTGGGCGTAGCTTTCCACGGTCATCAGTTCGTCCACGACGACCGTGCCGGGCAGGCAGATGCGGCCCAGGTCGTTGCGCTCCAGGTCGATCAGCATCACGTGCTCGGCGCGCTCCTTGGGATGGCCGACCAGCTCCCGGATGCGTGCGGCATCGTCGTCGCCCTCGAAGCGCGGGCGGGTGCCGGCGATCGGGCGGGTCTGCGCGTGGCCGCCATGCACCGAGACCAGCCGTTCCGGCGACGAGCTGACCACATGCCGGCCATGCGCACTGAACAAGCCGGCAAACGGCGCTGGATTGGCGCGTCGCAGCTGCGCGTACAACGCCTGGGGGCTGACCGGTGCTGCGAAATGCGCGCTCCAGCGCCGCGACAGGTTCACCTGGAACACATCGCCGGCACGCAGGTACTCGATCACCCGGCGCACGCCATCGGTGAAGCGCTGCGGCTCGTCTTCGCTGACCGACTGCGGCGGCTGCCAGCCCTGCCCGGCCTGCGGCAGTTCGCCGGCCACCAACGCGACCAGCGTGCCCAGCAGCGCCTGCTCGCCCGCTTCGGCAATGAGGAAGCTGGTGTCGGCCTGGTGGTCATGCAGCACGGCGGCCGGGCAGCGCAGGGCGAGCGCGGTCGGGTGACCGTCATCGCGCGCGCGCGCCGGCAGCACCGGCTCGACCTGGCTGGCCACTTCGTAGTCCAGCATCAGCGCCCAGCCACCGCGGAACGGCAGCGCGTGGCCGCCGTCGTGCGGCAACCGCTGTGCCTGCCATGCGCGGTCCAGCGCCTGCAGGAAACTGCCGGGCTGCAGCGCACCGTGCTGGTCGCGCACCTGGCCATCGGCGTCCAGCTGCAGAGTGTCGCCCTGCGCGGCCAGCAGCAGGCTCCAGCGGCCCTGCGCGGTACCCGAGGCGGTGGACTCCATCAGCAGCGGGAAACGCGCCGGGTCGCGCTGCTGCAGGGCCAGCAGGTCGATCGGGTGTGGCAGCGGATGAATCAGCGGGGCGTGGGTCATGGCAGCCAGTTCGGGAGACGGATACACGGAAGCCGCCTTGCGGCGGCCTCGTGGTTGGCGGAGTCGAGCCTGGCTCGACGCTGCCGGTGCGATCAGACGCGCTTGAAGATCAGCGTGCCGTTGGTGCCGCCGAAGCCGAAGCCATTGGACATCACCACGTCGACCTTGGCCTGGCGTGCTTCGTTGGGCACGTAGTCCAGGTCGCAGCCTTCGCCCGGCTGCTGCAGGTTGATGGTCGGCGGAATCACGTTGTCGCGCATTGCCAGCACCGAGAAGATCGCTTCCACGCCGCCGGCAGCGCCGAGCAGGTGGCCGGTCATCGACTTGGTGGAGCTGACCATCATCTTGTAGGCGTGGTCGCCGAAGGCGGTCTTCATCGCCATGGTCTCGCCGAGGTCGCCCAGCGGGGTCGAGGTGCCATGTGCGTTGAGGTAGCCGACCTGGTCCGGGGTGACACCCGCATCCTTCATGGCCATGGCCATGCAGCGCGCAGCGCCTTCGCCGTTCTCGCTCGGCGCGGTCATGTGGTACGCGTCGGAGCTGGCGCCGAAACCGGCCAGCTCGCAGTAGATCTTCGCGCCGCGGGCCTTGGCGTGCTCGTACTCTTCCAGGATCAGGATGCCGGCGCCGTCGCCCAGCACGAAGCCGTCACGGTCCTTGTCCCACGGGCGCGAGGCCTGTTCCGGGGCGTCGTTGCGGGTGCTCATCGCCTTCATCGCGCAGAAGCCGCCCAGCGCCGTCGGCGAGGAACCGCGTTCGGCACCACCGGCCACCATCACGTCCGCATCGCCGTACTGGATCATGCGCATGGCGGTGCCGATGGAATGGTTGGAGGTGGCGCATGCCGAGACCGCCGAGAACGACGGACCCTTCAGGCCGCTGATGATGCTCAGCTGGCCCGGCAGCATGTTGATGATGGTCTTGGGCACGTAGAAGGGAGAGATCTTCTTCCCCTCGTGGAACTCGATGGTCTGCTCTTCGATGCCGAGCAGGCCGCCGATGCCGGCGCCAACGATGGCGCCAATGCGGTCGGCGTTGGCGTCGGTGATCTCCAGGCCGGAATCATGCAGGGCCATGAAGGCGGCACCGAGGCCGTAATGGATGAACGGGTCCATCTTCTTGGCATCCTTGCCGCTGACCCGGTACTTGCCGAACAGTTCGTTGTCGGCGGTGATGTCAAAGCCTTTGACCTCACCTGCGATCTTGGTGGTGAACCGTTCCAGGTAGGCATCAGAAACGTTGGTCAGCGGACCGATGCCCGAACGACCGTGGGTGATGCCTTCCCAGCTGCTGGCCAGATCATTGCCCAACGGCGAGACCATACCCAGGCCGGTTACGACGACGCGACGCTTCATTGCTGATTCTCCTGACCCGAACGTTCTTTGCGGGTAACGCGGTTTACTTCGGTGTGGTACGCAAACACACGGGGCCGCAAACAGCGGCCCCATGGGGTGTCGTGCGCGGCGAGCTCATCGCCCGCGCGCGCACTGACGTCCTGCATCAGGCCTTGACGTGGGCCGTGATGTAGGTGATCGCAGCCTGCACGGTGCTGATCTTCTCGGCTTCTTCGTCCGGGATCTCGCACTCGAATTCTTCTTCCAGCGCCATCACCAGCTCGACGGTGTCCAGCGAGTCAGCGCCCAGGTCATCGACGAACGATGCGCTGTTGGTGACTTCTTCTTCCTTGACGCCAAGCTGTTCGATGACGATTTTCTTGACGCGTTCTTCGATGGTGCTCATGGGATATCGCTCCAGATGGAGTAGTGGTTCAAAAGTGGTCGCCATCAAAGGCGATGGCCGTGGGATAGTGTAGTGGAAACCGGCGTGACCTTGCATTGCAGCAAAAATCCTCGCAGATCAACCACTTGCGGCGCGATCCCTGCGCCCCTTGCTTACGGCATGTACATGCCGCCGTTCACATGGAGAGTTTCGCCGGTGATGTAGCCGGCAGCCGGGCTGGCCAGGAAGGCCACCGCATGGGCGATGTCCTCCGGCGAACCCAGGCGTTCGAGGGCGATGTCGCCGATCAGCGCGGTACGCGCCTCTTCCGGCAGCGCCTTGGTCATGTCGGTGTCGATGAAGCCCGGCGCGACCACGTTGACGGTGACGCCGCGCGAGCCGATTTCCTTGGCCAGCGACTTGGAGAAACCGATGATGCCGGCCTTGGCGGCGGCATAGTTGGCCTGGCCGGCGTTGCCGGTCACGCCCACCACCGAGGCAATGTTGATGATGCGGCCCTTGCGCGCCTTCATCATGCCGCGCATGACGGCCTTGCTGGTGCGGAACACGCTGGTCAGGTTGGTGTCGATGATCGACGCCCAATCGTCTTCCTTCATGCGCATCAGCAGGTTGTCGCGGGTGATGCCGGCGTTGTTGACCAGGATCGAGATCGGGCCGAATTCCTTGGCGATACCGTCAAGCACGGCATCAAGCGCGGCAGCGTCGGTGACGTTCAGCGCACGGCCGTGACCGCCGTGGGCGGCCAGGCGCTCGCCGATTGCGGCGGCGCCGGACTCGGTGGTGGCGGTGCCGATGACGGTGGCGCCCTGGGCGGCCAGCAGATCGGCGATGGCGGCACCAATGCCACGGCTGGCACCGGTAACCAGTGCGATTTCACCCTGCAGGGGCTTGCTCATGATGTTTTCCTCAGGCTGGGGCGGCCGCCGCACCCGTGCCGCTTGCGGCGGCCACCGGCACGGTCGGCAGGAACAGGGGCAATCAGGCCGACCACGTCTCGCGGGCGGTTTCGAAGTCGCCCGGGGTGGCCAGGGAACGGCCGTCGATGGCCTTGTCGATGCGCTTGACCAGGCCGGTCAGCACCTTGCCCGGACCGCACTCGGCGATCTGGGTGACGCCACGGGCGGCCAGCGCCTGCACGCAGCCGGTCCACTGCACGGGCTGGTACAGCTGCTGCACCAGCGCGGTGCGGATCGCGTCCACGCCGTCGTGCACCTTGGCGTCGACATTCTGCACCACCGGCAGCTGCGGCAGCTGCCAGGACAGGCCGGCCATCACTTCGGCCAGACGGTTGGCGGCTTCGCGCATCAGCGGGGTATGCGAGGGCACGCTGACGGCCAGCTTGACCGCCTTGCGCACGCCCTTCTCGGCCAGCAGCGCCAGCGCACGGTCGACCGCGGCAGCGTCGCCGCCGATCACGATCTGGCCCGGCGAGTTGAAGTTGGCCGGAACGACCACCTGGCTGCCGGCAGCTTCCGCGCAGACGTCCAGCACCAGCTGGTCTTCGGCGCCCAGCACGGCGGCCATCGCGCCGACACCGGCCGGAGCGGCTTCCTGCATCAGCTGTCCGCGCAGGCGCACCAGGTGCGCACCGTCGTGCAGGCTGAGGGCGCCAGCGGCGACCAGGGCGGTGTACTCACCCAGGCTGTGGCCCGCCAGAACCGACGGACGCGGGCCACCAACGGCGTTCCAGGCGCGCCACGCGCCGATGCTGGCGGCCAGGAGGGCCGGCTGGGTGTATTCAGTACGGTTGAGCATTTCCTCCGGGCCACCCTGGGACAACGCCCACAGGTCGACGCCGGCACCATCGGATGCCTCGGTGAAGGCCTCACGCACCTGCGGGTGCAGTTCGGCCAGCTCGGCCAGCATGCCCACAGACTGCGAGCCCTGGCCGGGGAAGACAAAAGCGAGGGTGGATACGGTCACGCGGTCATCCGCTTGTTGCAATCGAAGCGGGCCATGATAAGGGGGAACATGCCGTGTCGTCTGTACGTGCGCGTATGCACGGCGTATGGATCATGGGTGGGGTCGGATCCCTTTCCCTGCGGAAAAGGGCTGTGCCCCCTGTCCGCAATCAGCAGAGCAGCTGCAGGATGTCCAGCTCGCCGTCGGCAAACCAGTCCATGCACAGGCCGACCACCATCAGCAGGCCCAGCGTGGTGGCGCCGTGGGTGATGAAGATGGAGTGGGCCAGCGCACGCGCCGAGCGCCCCAGTTTCATGCACACCCGCGCCAGGCGCTGCAGGCGGCCACTGACGGCGTGTACGTGGGCACGCACCGGCGCCTGCACCCCGTTCATCGCCTCGGCCATCATCGCCTGCAGGCTTTCGGGGCGGTCGGCGTAGTACTTGGCCACGCCATAGCCGAACATCAGCCAGTCACGCGCCTGCGCTTCGGCCAGATCCATGACTTCCAGCGGGTCTTCTTCGAAGTCGATGAAGCCGACGTTCTGACCATCCCAAGTGAGGTTGCGTGGCAGCGGCTGGCCGAAATAGGCGCCACGCGCGTGCGCTTCGGCAATGGCCTGCATCGCCGCAGCCACGAGGCGATCACGACCAGCGTCGTCGGCCTCGCGCAGGCAGGTATTGAACGACCTGCCGTTGTCGCCGATCACCAGCGCGGCATGGCCGCTGCCGATCACCGCGGGAACATTCACCCCCTGCGCCTGCAGTTCCGCCAGCCGGCGAGCCTCGGTTTCGCGCGCGGCGTCGCCACCGCGGTGCGGCGGCGGGCGCAGGGCATCAAGATGGAACCGGCGGGCAACAAAATTGAGCAGGCCCAGGGCCACTGCTCGGCTTCCTTCGCCGTACTGCTTCAGCCAGGCGCGTTGCCCTTCGATGACGATGGGCTCAACCATGACAGTCTCCTTTAACGCATTACGGCCCCAGAGGGGCCGTAACGACGGTTTCACGTTGTCGTAACTGGCACTATCAATAGCGCAGCAGTGCCGAACCCCACGTGAAGCCACCACCGAATGCTTCCAGCAGCAGCAGCTGGCCGCGCTCGACCCTGCCGGAACGCACAGCCGCATCCAGCGCCAGCGGCACCGAGGCGGACGAGGTATTGCCGTGCTTGTCGACAGTGACCACGACCTGGTCCATCGACATCTCCAGCCGCTTGGCGGTGGCCTCGATGATGCGCAGGTTGGCCTGGTGCGGGATCAGCCAGTCCAGGTCGGACTTGGTCAGACCGTTGGCGTCCAGGGTTTCGTCCACGACCGAGTCCAGCGCCTTGACGGCGTACTTGAACACGTCGTTGCCCTTCATGTTGATGGTGCCGCCACCGTTGTTGCCTTCACCGAAACCGACCGAGACGCCGACCGGATTCCACAGCAGCTCTTTCTTACTGCCATCCGAATGCAGGTGGGTGCTGAGGATGCCGGTTTCTTCGTCGGCCTTGAGCACGACGGCGCCCGCGCCATCACCGAACAGCACGCAGGTGGTGCGGTCTTCCCAGTCGACGATGCGGGTCAGGGTTTCCGCGCCGATCACCAGCACATGGCGGGCATCACCGGAACGGATGAATTTGTCGGCCACGCTGAGCGCGAACACGAAGCCCGAACAGGCCGCGTTGACGTCGAAAGCGGGGCAGCCGCTCACACCGAGCTTGGCCTGGATCAGGCACGCGGTGGAGGGAAAGATCAGATCAGGGGTGGTCGTACCGACCACGATCATGTCGAGCTGCGAAGCGTCGATACCGGCCGCTTCGATCGCACGCAGCGCGGCCTGGTAGCCGAGATCGCTGGTGGTTTCGCCTTCGGCAGCGATGTGCCGTTCACGGATACCGGTGCGCGTCTGGATCCACTCGTCCGAGGTCTCGACCATTTTTTCCAGGTCGGCGTTGGTCAGGACTTTTTCCGGCAAATAGCTGCCGGTGCCCGCGATCCTCGAGTAGATCCGCTTGCTCATCATGTTTCCTGTTGCACGAGCCGCCGTTCACCGGCGTGCCCGGGAAAGAAGGCGAAGGCCGCTGCCCAGCGGGCAGCGACCTTCCGGCACATCAGTCTTCCTGGACAGCCGAAGACTTGGTCTGGATGACCTTCTTGCCGCGGTAGAAACCGTCAGCAGTGATGTGGTGACGCAGATGCACTTCGCCGGTGGTCGGGTCGGTCGACAGCTGCTTGGCGCTCAGGGCGTCATGCGAACGACGCTGGCCACGACGGGACGGGGTAACACGGGATTTCTGGACAGCCATGGGATTGCTCCAAACTCGGTTCGTTTTGCTTCGTCGTTTCGTCGCACAGGACGCCAGCGTCCAGCACACTTTTCACTTTCGCCGCAGCCGCCGACGACAACCGGCTGCTATTGTTTCTTCAATGCCGCCAACGCCGCAAACGGGTTGGCCTTTTCAATTTCTTCTTCGGTCGGTGCCCAGTCCTTGTCGACTGCCTCACCATCCGGCGACAGGGGTACCACCGGTACCGCCAGCACCAGTTCGTCCTCGACCAGGTCCAACGGACGCAGCTGGCCATCTTCCGGCACGAGCAACGCCTCGTATTCCTCCGGCAAGGACGATTCCTCGTCTTCGTCGCGGATCAGGCCAAGCCTCTGGGTCATCTTCACCGGCAGCAGGAAGCGCTGCATGCTGCGCTGACAGGTCAGCGGCAACGCGGTATCGATGCTGAGTTCCACATAGGATACCCGCAAGATCTCGTCGCGACCGAATTCGAGCGAGTAATTACACTCGCCTTCGGTATCTGCGACAAGCCCCTGCAGGCGAGTCAATTCAGCCAGGGAGACCTGACCGTCGAAGCGCCTTCGCGCCACGACCATCCGCCAGGCATCCAGCGTTTCGGGTACGTTCGCGGACATAAGCCGCCGAATATTAAGGATCGGCAGGTCGCGTGTCAAATGACTGCCATGAAAGGCTTGCTGTGGCTGGCTGTGCCGGGCCAGACTGCCGCGCCCCGCTCCCGGAATTCCCGCATGCCTGCCCTGGTCCTGGCCTCCACCTCCCGCTACCGCCGCGACCTGCTGGAACGGCTGGGGTTGCCCTTCGACTGCGCACGCCCGCAGGTGGATGAGACCCCGCAAGCCAACGAGGCCCCGCTGGCGCTGGCGACACGCCTGGCCAGCGCCAAGGCGGCCGACGTGGCCGCCCGCCATCCCGGCTGCTGGGTGATCGGTTCGGACCAGGTAGCGGACCTGAACGGTCAACCGCTGGGCAAGCCAGGCACGGTCGAGGCGGCCTGTGCGCAGCTGGCGGCGATGTCCGGGCAGACGGTGCGCTTTCACACTGCCATCAGTCTCACCCGCGACGGAGAATCCTTCACGGCAATCGATCTGACCCAGGTGCGCTTCCGCGCGCTGCAGGCGCCGGAGATCGCTCGCTACGTGGCCATTGAACAACCGCTGGACTGCGCTGGCAGCTTCAAGTGCGAAGGCCTGGGCATCAGCCTGTTCGAGGCCATCGACAACCGTGACCCGACGGCGCTGATCGGGCTGCCGCTGATCGCCCTGTGCGGAGTGCTGCGCAGGGCCGGATTCGCGGTGCCGTAACTCTGGCACGAGGCATGCTGCTTCAGCGCTTTTCCACCACGAACGGCTGCTCCTGCCACGCCTCCACGCTGCCATCGCGACCATGCAGGCGCAGACCCAGCCAGTGTTTTCCCGGTGCCAGCGTACTGGTATCGAGTGTTGCATCAAAGCCGACAGCCGGATGCTGCGGGTCGGTGCTGCCCGGCCAGGCTTGGCGGATATCGAACATACGTCCATAGGTGGCATCGCCGATCGAACGGCCATCCACCAGCACTTCCACCCGCGACAGGCCGACACCTTCCTTGAACGCCCAGCCCTTGATCGCCAGCGTGCCGCTCACCACGTCTCCATTGGCCGGCGAGTCCAGGTAGGCCAGCGCAGGCGTCACGCACACACCCTGTGCGCGCTGCACCGGCAGGCGGAACAGCAGGAAGCGCTGGAATCCGTGATCGTTGCTGACCACGCGGGGTGGCGGCAGCGGCCCGACCTGTTCGCACAGGGCGTGATAACGCGTGAGCAGATCGCGGAAACGCTGATCGCTGGGCGACAGCACCAGCAGCATCGGCACTTCACGTTCGCCCTCATGCACTTGGCCCCATTGCGCCAGCTGCGCGGTACGGCCGTGCTTGTCGTTGAGCGGATGCGGCAGCACGTCGATGTCACCGCGGCCCAGCTGGAAGCCCAGTTCGGCACCTACCTTGAAGTTGCCGGCCAGCACGCGACTGCCTTCCGGCATCTGCTGCAGTTCTTCACGGACCGCAGCGGCCAGTGGCTGCCAGCCGGCGAAGTTGCGCGGGTAGTACTTGTCGCCGGCCAACTGCTCGCGCAGTGATGACGAGGACGCCATCAGGTAATAGCCGAAGGCCAGCACCATGCCCAGCCCGGCCAGCCACCAGCCGGTACGCCGCAGCCAGCGCGGCCAGCCATTGAGTATCACCGGCACTGCCACCAGCAGGGCCAGGTAGCCCGGCAGCGGCCAATGGAAGCTGATGCGTTCGACGTCGGTGAAGAAGCCCAGTGCGAAGATGCCCAGCGTCGATACGCCACCAACCAGGCCGAAATAGCGCCATTGCACGCGCGCACCGCCACCGCTGCGGGTGCCGGCCAACGCAACTTTCCACATCGCGATGCACAGGATGGGCGTGACCAGCATCGGCTGGATCACCAGGAACCACAGGCCGCGCCACTCGAATGCCCACGGATGGCGCTCGACCACCTGGAACTTCAGGCCGGCATCGTGATTGTCGGCATTCCAGGCCAACAGCGGCAGCCATGCCAGTACGCCAACGGCTAGGGCCACCCATACGCGCGGATCGGTCAGCATGCGCCGGCCCTGCGGCAGCGCCAGCAGGGCAATGAAGCCGACGCCGATCACACCGATGAAGCGATAGTGGCTGAGCGCGCCGATCAGCAGGCCCAACGCCAGTTTCACCGCCGAAGACGCGTCGACGTTGCGCAGCAGGCGTGCGCCGGCGTCCAGGCACAGCACGGCTGCCAGCGCCATCGGCACATCAGGTACGGCCAGCAGGCCCAGCGTTGCCGACAACGGCATCAGCAGCGTCAAGCTGCCGGCCTGCCACCCCGCAACATTGCCGAACCAGCGCGCCGCAATGCGCGATACCAGCAGCGGCAGCACTGCACCAATGGCCAGGAACGGCAGGCGCAGCGCAAGCACATGGTGGCCTCCCAGCTCCACGCCCAGCCGGGTCAACCATGCCGTCAGTCCCGGCAGATCCGAATAGGCTGCTGCCAGATGCTGGCCTTCCTGCCAGTAGAACGCCTCATCGACGAATAACGGCAGGCGCGCGGCCACGACCAGCTTGGCCGCTGTGACGAGCGTCCATAACCAGAGAAAAATCGTACGTGCGCGCTGTTCGCCCTGCATTGCTCTATGGATAGAATCGACCGGTTACCGAACTTGAGACGACCATGACAGCTTCGTCCCCCATGCCCAGCATGCTAACCGATCAACTGCGTCAGTCCCTGCGCAATGCGCAGGACCAGGTCAATGCGCTGGTGCTGGGCAAGGTGCATGAAGTGCGGTTGGCCTTCGTGGCCCTGCTCTCTGGCGGCCATCTGCTGATCGAAGACCTGCCCGGTCTCGGCAAGACCACATTGGCCCATGCCCTGGCCAGCAGCCTGGGGCTGAGCTTCCACCGCGTGCAGTTCACCTCCGACCTGCTGCCTGCCGACGTACTCGGCGTATCGGTCTACGATGCCGGCAGCCGCCAGTTCCAGTTCCATCCCGGGCCGGTCTTCACCCACGTGCTGCTGGCCGATGAAATCAACCGGGCGCCGCCGCGCACGCAGAGCGCCCTGCTGGAAGCGATGGCCGAGCAGCAGGTCACCCTCGACGGTCAAACCCATGCCCTGCCCGATCCGTTCTTCGTGATCGCCACGCAGAATCCGGTGGATCTGTCCGGCACGTTCCCGCTGCCTGATTCGCAGCTCGATCGTTTCCTGCTGCGGCTGGCGATGGGCTACCCCAGCGCACAGGCGGAACGTGAGCTGCTGCGCGGCAGTGATCGTCGCGAGCTGATCGCACGCGCGGTGCCCCAGCTGGACGACACCCAGGTACGTGCACTGCGCGAGGCTGTCGGCCAGGTGCATGTCAGCGACGCGCTGGTCGACTACGTGCAGGCACTGCTGACCCGCAGCCGCCAGCATGCCGGCGTACGTGTAGGACTGTCGCCGCGCGCTGGCCTGGCCCTGCTGCGCGCGGCCAAGGCACATGCGCTGCTGCTCGGCCGCGGCCACGTGGTGCCCGAAGACGTGCAGACCCTGTTCGTGGCGGTGGCTGGCCATCGTCTGGTGGGCGAAGCCGAGTCAAGCTCGGGGCCGGCGCTGGCACGCGCGATCCTGCAGACGGTCGCGGTCGATTGACGATGGCATCGCATGCCCGGCGACTGTTGCAGCTGGCACGCCCGCGTAGGCCGGAGTCGTTGCCGCAACGGCTGGATCGACGGCGCATCTACGTGCTGCCGACCCGCTTCGGCCTGTTTGTGGCCTGCCTGCTGGTGGCGATGTTGCTGGGTGCACTGAACTACAACAACAACCCTGCACTGTTGCTGGCGCTGCTGCTGGCCGCAGCCGCGATCGCCAGCACCATCGCCGCGCATCTGCAGTTGTCGGGCGTGCAGATCGACGCGATCTCCGCCGAACCGCTGCCGGCCGGACAACCGCTGCGCCTGCGCGTGGACCTGTCGCTGCGCGACCCACGCGCACGCCACGGCCTGCACCTGCAACTGGAGGGCAGCGAAGCGTGGCTCGACCTGCCCGCACACGGCCGCGGTGAAGCCGAGCTGGAAGTGCCCAGCGAACGCCGTGGCTGGCTGGACCTGCCGCGCATCCGCGTGTCCACCACACAACCGCTTGGCCTGGTCAGGGCGTGGTCATGGGTGTGGCCGGACGAACCCCTGCTGGTCTACCCGCTGGCCGAAGCAAAGGCGCCGCCGTTGCCACAGCAGGGCAGCGATCCACTGCACACCCGCGCCCACGCCAACGGCGAGGAACTGCATCAGCTGCGCCCATATCGCGCTGGAGATCCACCGCGCAGCATTGCCTGGAAACACTCCGCGCGCCGCGACGCGCTGCTGGTACGCGAATACGAGAAGCCGACAGGCATCGAAGTGGTGCTGGACTGGCGCGCGCTGGCACCGTTGGGCCAGGAGGCCCGCATCGCGCGGTTGGCGCGCTGGGTCGACAGCGCCGAGCGCGAAGGCCGTCGCTACACGTTGCTGCTGCCGATGCACCCACCGATCGGACCCGGTCAGGGCGCCAGCCACCACCATCTGTGCCTGCGCGCGCTGGCGTTGCTTCCCCATGACTGAGCCTGCCCTGCTGCTGGACCGCAACACCCGCACGTGGACGCTGGCCAGCGCCGCACTGGCCCTGCTGCCGCTGCTGCTGCAGTTGCCCACCACTCTGGCCACCCTGATCGCCGTGGCAGCGGTCGTCACTGCAGCATTGTCGCAGCGCGGCATGCTGCCGATGCCGGTGCGCGTACTGCTGGTACTGGGCATGCTTGCTGCCATCGCCTGGCAGATGGGGGCGGTGCGCCCCGGCCGCGATACCGGCTGTGCACTGCTGGCGGCGATGCTGGCGATCAAGTCCAGCGAGCTGCGCACCGTGCGCGATGCACGCAGCCTGCTCGGCTTTGCCCTGTTTTCACCGTTCGCGGCCTTCCTGCTCGACCAGGGACCGCTGACCACCGCGCTCGCCGTGCTGGCCGGCATCAGCGCCCTGATTGCGCTGCAGCGACTGGCACAAGGTGAGGGCCGCAGTACGCCACCGCCGCTGTCCGCGCAGCTTCGCGGTGTCGGTCGCCTGTTGCTGATCGGTCTGCCGCTGGCGCTGGCCTGCTTCTGGCTGTTTCCACGATTGGCCACGCCGCTGTGGGGCATACCCGAACGCGCCGTCGGAACGCCTGGGCTGTCGGACACGATGCAGCCTGACCAGTGGCTGGACCTGATGGCCGACGACACCCCGGCGCTGCGGGCGCAGTTCTTCGGCGCGGTTCCAGAGCCGGCGCAGCGCTACTGGCGCGGGCCGGTACTGACCCAGTTCGACGGGCATGTGTGGCGACGCGACCGCCGTACCGAGCGTTTGCCGCCTGCAGTGGTCGAGCACGGCACGGAAGGCTGGGATTACCAGATCGACTACGAGCCCACCGATCGTCGCCAGCTGGTCGCGCTGGATCTGCCCACCGCCGCACCGGACGGCAGCCGGCTGGATGCCGACCTGAGCCTGAGCAGCGACCGCACCTTGTCCGCGCTGAGCCGGTGGCGCCTGCACTCGGCCCCGCCGCAGCGCTTTGATGCCACGCTGTCGTCGTACCAGCGCCGCGCCGCGCTGCAGTTGCCGGAAGGCTTCAACCCACGCACGGCATCTCTGGCCCGGCAGTGGCGGCAGGAAGCGGGAAGCGATGATGCCGCCGTGGTCCGTCGCGCCCTGGCGTGGATCACTGCGGATTTTTCATACACGCTGGAAACACCGGCCGCCGGGCGCGATCCGGTCGATGCATTCCTGTTCGACTACAAGGCCGGCTACTGCCAGCATTTCAGCTCGGCCTTCGTGGTGTTGATGCGCAATGCCGGCATTCCGGCGCGGGTGGTCACCGGGTTCGCCGGCGGCACGCGCAACCCGATCGGCGACTACTGGGTGCTGCGAAGGATGGACGCCCACGCCTGGGCCGAGGTGTGGCTGCCGCAACGCGGCTGGGTGCGCATCGACCCGACAGCGGCCGTGGCACCCGAGCGCATCCTGGACACGCTCGACGACCGCCTGCAGGCCGGGGCCGATACCGGGCTGCAGCAGCGCTGGCAGCAGCTGGGCCAGCTGCGCGACTGGATGCGCAGGGGCTGGAACGAACTGGTGCTGTCCTTCGATGCGCGCCGGCAGCAGCAGCTGCTGCAACCCTTCGGCCTGGATGATCTGCAGCCGGGACAGCTGCTGGCCGGCTTCGTGATGGCCGCGTTGCTGGCGCTTGCGTGGATGGCATGGCTGCTGGCCCGTGGCGAACGCGAGCGCGACCCGCTTTTGCGCGCCTGGCACCGACTGGGGCAGCGCTATGCGCGGCTGGGGCTGGGCCGCGAACCGCATGAACCCGCCCTGCACTGGGCGCGGCGGGTCAACGCGCAGCGCCCCGACCCGGCCCTCATCACACTCAGCCAGCGTTTCGCTGATGCACGCTACGCTGGCACTTGTACCGAGCTCGCCCCATTATTGCGGGACCTGCGCAGGCATCGCCCGACTTCCGGAGCCTCCCCATGAATACCAAGTTCCTCTTCACCGCCGTGGCCGCCCTGGCCCTGTCGGCCTGCGCCACGGCCCCCAAGCCGCTGCAGGGACAATTCAGCCTGGTTTCCCCGCGCGACTCGGTTGCCACCCAGCAGGTCGGCACGCCGGTGCGCTGGGGTGGCCGCATCATCGAAACCAAGCCCGGCCAGGGCGAGACCTGCTTCCAGATCATTTCGCGCCCGCTCAACGGCAGTGGCCGCCCGAACACCACCTCCTCCGATGCCAGTGACGGCCGCTTCATCGCCTGCCGTGCCGGCTTCTACGACCCGGCCGTGTTCGAAGCCGGCCGCGACGTGACCTTCATCGGCAAGATCGATGGCTACGCCAACACCCGTATCGGCGACTACGACTACCGACTGCCGAAGCTGGCGGCCGACGTGATCTATCTGTGGCCGGAACAGCGGCAGGTCGATGTGGTGCCCTACCCCTATGGACCGTGGGGCCCGGGCCCCTATGGCCCCTACTGGGGCGGTTACCGCGGCTGGGGCTGGTGGTAGTCCAGGACCGGTACGCATGATGCAGAAGGCCGCCCATCGGGCGGCCTTTTTTCATCTACACAACGACAGTAGTTCCACGCCATGCGGGGGCGGCTGCGTCAACGCCCCGGCGTACCGAAGTGACCCAGCGGCGCGCCCGCCAGTAGATGCATGTGGATATGGAACACGGTCTGCCCGGCATCTTCGCGGCAGTTCATCACGATGCGGTAGCCGTCCTGCGCGAAGCCTTCCCGACGCGCGTACTCGGCGGCGGCCAGGGCCAGCTTGCCGATCAGGTGCGCCTGCGACGGCTGCAGGTCATCCAGGGTCGGGATGATCTCGTTCTTCGGAATGAACAGCACGTGCACCGGCGCCTGCGGTGCGATGTCCTTGAACGCCAGCACGTCCTCGTCTTCATAGACGATGGTGGCCGGGATCTCGCGACGGATGATCTTGCTGAAGAGGGTTTCGCTGCTCATGGTCGGCCTCGGCGGGGTGTTTTCCGCATTGTAGGCCGGTAACGCCGGGGCATGCCCGGCATCGGCTCAATCGCGCACTTCGCTGCGGGTGCCGAACGCGTGCGACAGCGTGCCGCGATCGACGTACTCCAGCTCACCGCCGAGGGGCAGGCCCTGGGCCAGTCGACTCGGCCGCACCTGGCGGGCGCGCGCCAGCTGCGCGAGATAGTGCGCGGTGGCTTCGCCTTCGACGGTGGCGCTGGTGGCAATGATCAGCTCCTGCACTTCCGCTTCGGCCAGGCGCTGCTCCAGCTGCTCCAGACCCAGCTCACGCGGACCGATGCCATCCAGCGGCGACAGGCGCCCCTGCAGTACGAAGTAGACGCCGCGATAGCCGGTGGCGTTCTCGATCGCCAGGCGATCAGCCGGCGATTCCACCACACACAACTGGCTGCGCTCGCGGCTGCCATTGGCGCAGGTCGGGCACAGCTCGGTTTCACTGAAGTCGCGGCACTGCGCACAGTGACCGATGCGTTCAACCGCCTCTGCCAGCGTCGCGGCAAGGCGTTTGCCACCTTCGCGCTCGCGTTCGAGCAGGTGGTAGGCCATGCGTTGTGCCGTCTTCTGGCCTACGCCAGGCAGCACCCGCAGTGCATCGATCAGTTGTTCAAGCAGCGGTGCGGACACGGCGGTGTGTTCTGTAGAGCCGAGCGCGCTCGACTGGAAATTGCGGACAGTCGAGCACGCTCGACGCTGCACGGTGGGTGGCACCCGGCGGTGCGGGTGCCACGCAGGACATCAGAACGGCATCTTCATGCCCGGCGGCAGCTGCATGCCGGCGGTGGCTGAACCCATCTTCGACTTCGACTCAGCGTCGATCTTGTTGGACGCATCGTTGAACGCGGCGGCGATCAGGTCTTCCAGCATTTCCGGATCGCTGGCCAGCGAAGGATCGATGCGTACCTTGCGGCACTCCTTGGCACCGGTCAGGGTGACGCTGACCATGCCGCCACCGGCGCTGCCGGTCACTTCGATCTTGGCGATTTCTTCCTGGGCCTTCTGCAGGTTTTCCTGCATCTTCTGGGCCTGCTGCATCAGTTGGGCGATATTGCCGCGCATGTCGTCTTACTCGTCAAAAGAACGGATGGAATCGGAAACAACCCGGGCGCCGTGCTGCTGGATCAGCAACTGGACTTCCGGATCGTCCATGAAAATGGCCTCGGCAGCCTGCTGCCGCTCGCCACGCTGGCGGTCGGCGCGCTGGTGCAGGGTCTCAGCCGGGACCTGCTCGGTTTCCACGGTTTCGACCACGATCTTCAGCGCATGGCCGAGGGACTTTTCCAGCACCTCGCCCAGCGCTGCCAGCGCGCGCTCGGAGCGCAGGTACTCAAATCCGGGCGAAAGGCCCAGTTTCAAGACCCCCTGCTGGCAACTGATGAAGGCCGCATTGGCTGCAAGCTGTCGCGATGGACCGCTCAGGCCGCTGTTGGCGACCAGGTCGAGCCAGTCCTCGGCGCAGGCCAGCTCGCTGACGCCGCCTGCCGGGGCGCGGTCGGAGGCGACAACCGCGACGGCCGGGGCGATCGAAATGCCTTCGGCACGGAACGGACGCTCCGTCACGGCAACAGCCTCTGCAACCGGCTGCGACGCCGGTGCTGGCGGCTCATGCCATGGAGCGACCATGGCCGCGTCAGGCGTTGCCATCTCGGCCGCCAGCGCTTCATCGCGGGCGCCAGCCTCGTCGGTCGCCCACGGCGGCAGATCGTCTGCCTCGGCAGGTGCCTTGGGCATGGCTGCCTCGGGAGCCAACTGCGTCTTCATCGGCGGCGGCGACCCGGGTTCCTCGATCGGAACCGGTTCAGGTTCAGGCGTCGGATCCGGTTCCGGGGTCGGCACGGGCTCCGGCTCAGGCTCGCGCTGTGGCGCCGGGTTCGGCGTCTGCGCGATGGCCTCTGCCAGCACCGGGGCCGCAATGGTCTGGGCGACGGCCGCGGCTTCTGGCGCCGCAGCCGCTGCCGGGGCAGCGCCTTCGCGGCTGCCAGCAACGCCGCCCCCGGTCTGGCCCGTACCGGTTGGCGCACTGCCACCGGTGGATTCAGGCGTACGCGGCACCGATGGCACGGCAGCCGCCGGCCGGAACGCCAGCATGCGCAGCACAGCCATTTCAAAGCCGGCGCGCGGGCTGGGGGCCAACGGTAGATCACGACGGCCGTTCAAGGCCATCTGATACCAGAGCTGGACCACTTCCGGGCGCAGGCGCTCGGCGAATACGCTGGCATCCAGTCCTTCGGCAGGGGCGGACGCGCCCGGCACCAGCTGCTGCACCTGGATGCGGTGCAGGCCTTCGGCCAGCGCATCAAGCACGCCACTCCAGTCCGGCGAGAATTCGGCCAGTGCCGCAACGACCTGCAGCAGGCGCGGGCCATCGCCATCGGCCAGGGCATCGAGCATGGCCGCCACCTGGGTGCGGTCGACCGTGCCCAGCATGGTGCGCACCACGTCCTCGCGCAGCGCACCGCCGGCGTAGGCGATGGCCTGGTCAAGCAGCGACAGGCCATCACGCAGGCTGCCGTCGGCCGCCTTGGCCAGCTGCACGATGGCGGTCGGGTCCGACTCGATCTCCTCGGCGGCGAGGATGCGGGTCATCTGCCCCTGGATCTGATCTTCGTCCAGGCGCTTGAGGTTGAACTGCAGGCAGCGGCTGAGCACGGTGACCGGCAGCTTCTGCGGGTCGGTGGTGGCCAGCAGGAACTTCACATGCTCCGGCGGCTCTTCCAGCGTCTTCAGCAGCGCATTGAACGCCGCCTTGGACAGCATGTGCACTTCGTCGATCAGGTACACCTTGTACTTGCCGCGCGAGGGCATGTACTGGGCGTTCTCGATCACCTCGCGGACATCGTCCACGCCGGTATTGGACGCGGCATCGATTTCCAGCAGGTCGATGTAACGACCGGCGTCGATGTCCAGGCAAGCCGCACACTGGCCGCAGGGATCGGCACTGGTGCCCTGCTCGCAGTTCAGCGATTTGGCGAAGATGCGCGCGATCGTGGTCTTGCCCACGCCGCGGGTACCGGTAAACAGGAACGCATGGTGGACCCGGCCGCTGTCCAGCGCATTGCTGAGCGCACGGACCACGTGTTCCTGGCCCACCAGCTCGGCAAAACGCTTCGGACGCCACTTGCGGGCAAGGACGAGATAGGACATCAGGCCACCGTCTTCCATCGGATGTTCCATTGTGCCACGCCTGTCCAGCCCTCTCGCCCTGCAAACCAGTGCTTGTGTCCTGCCGCTGCGCCCGCTAGAATCTGCGCCCCTGCTGAGGCGTTTGCCGATGGCAGGGATCCGGAGAGGTGTCCGAGTGGTTGAAGGAGCACGCCTGGAAAGTGTGTAAGCGTCTAAACCGCGCTTCGGGGGTTCGAATCCCCCTCTCTCCGCCAGACAAATGAAGAAGCCGCCCTCTGGGCGGCTTTTTTATTTGTCTGGTGGAGAGCATCGGGCGAGAGAAGCCCCGCCGGGGTTCGACGGTTCTGCAGGAGCAGAACCGGACAGCCGAAGGCTGGCCCTGCAGCGCGCAGCGCGGAAGGGCTGGGTGCAGGGATGCACCCAGCAATCCCCCTCTCCCCGCCCCTGTCGGGGCAGCCCCTCAACAGAGGGGCTTGTTCCTCCAGATGCATCAGTAGATCCACGCCATGCGTGGAGGTCTCGGCCCGGTCGAGTGACTATCCGCCCGTGGCCCAGCCTCCCGCTGCCCCCGTCCCCAGCGCCCTCACCTTTCGCTGAACAGCTGGTTCAAGGCCACATACCCCGGTGCCCCCTCGGGCATCACCATCGCGCCGCCGAGAAAATCCGTGGTCGCCGCAGCCATCGCCGTCCATGCGTGCATGAACAACGCAGGCCCTGCGCTCAGCCGGCGCACGCCCGCCTGCGACAGCGCAGCAAACGACGCCATCCCGGGCAGCCACATCAGATTCAGAGGCAGTGGCACGGCGCTGGCAACTGCAGCGGCCTCGTCCAGCGCGCGCAGCCCCGGCACGAAGCCGCCGTCGGCACCGGCGCGTGCGTAGGCCTGCAGCCGAGCGATGCTCATCCTGACCGCCTCATCGCCTTCGGCCAGGCCGCGCAGATACACATCGGTGCGCGCATTGATGAACAGCGATCGCCCGCCAAGCGCAGAACGGATGGAGCTGATCTTCGCCACCAGCACCTCCGGGCTGCCAGCGCCGTCTTCGATGTTGATCCCGACCGCACCCGCTTCCACCAGGCGCAGCACCCTCGCAGCGACCACGTCGGGGGCATCGCTGTAGCCGTCCTCGATATCGACCGTGACCGGCAACGAGGTCACACCAACGATTTCGGAAACCCGCAGCAGCAGCGCGGTATCAGGCAGCGCACCGCCATCGGCATGACCGCAGGACCACGCCATCGCAGCACTCGATGTTCCCACCGCGAGAGCCCCCTGCTGCTGGACCAGGCGGGCGCCACCGGCATCCCATACGTTGGGCAGCACGTAAAGATCGGCGCCTTGGTGGAGTTTTACGAAACGGGCATGAGCATTCGACATGGAACCTCCTGATGACGGGGACCTGCAGTCTGCGCCCGAACCGGTTTCCGGGCTCGCCATGTTCGGACATCAATGGCGCGGGCCTCGCGCACAATGTGCCCGCCACCACCATGACGTGCATTCATGACACTCCGCCCCTACCACTGCAGCGACATCAGCGCCTGCCTGTCGATCTTCGACAGCAACGTGCCCACCTATTTCGCCCCCCAGGAGCGAGGAGACTTCGAGCGCTTCCTGCACGAACATGCCGTGCAGCGCGCCTTTCAGGTAATCGAGGTCGAGGGCCAGGTGGTGGCCTGCGGTGGCCTCTGGCACTGCGGCGATGGCAACACCAGCTTCTGCTGGGGCATGGTTGAACGAGGTCGCCACAGACAGGGGCTGGGACGCGCGCTGGCAGTGGCCCGGCTGCACCAGGCTGAAGCAGACCCGTCGATCCAGCGCATCACGCTCAGTGCCAGCCAGCACACGCAGGGCTTCTATGCCGGCCTCGGCTTCCAGGTGGTACGCGTGGTGGCCGACGGCCACGGCGCCGGGATCGACGCCGTGGAGATGGAGCGGGTGCTGTAGCTTCCCGCTCCCGACGGACCCACGCATGGCGTGGATCTACCGTTGGCATGCGTCAGCTCAGAAGCCGACGCGCAGGTTCAACTGGCCACCGATATCGTTGCGACCGTCGCCATGCTGGCCCTGCACGAACAGCGACAGCTGGCTGCTGCGTCCCAGGCCGACGGCCACACCGACCTGGCTGACCAGCGCATTGCGCGCCATCACGGCACTGTAGGCGTCGAACGCATTGCCACCGACGGCGAAGCTCTGCCGGCTGGCTACGTCGGTGTCACCGGACGCGTGCTGCCAGCCCAGCCCGACCGTCAGCTGTGCCGGATAGCGCTCGCCGCTGCCCACATCCCAGCGGCCGCGAACGCCGACGGTGCTGACATTGAGCGTGTCCTTGCCGCCCTCCAGTACCAGCGCTGCGCTACCGCCCTGCTCCACCGCGCGATCGCTGTCCACCCAGTGCTTGGTGAACTGCACGTACGGCTGCAGCTGCGTCCGGCCATGGGTCCAGGTCCAGCTGCCTTCGATCTGGGCGATGGTGACATCCGAATCCTGGCGGCTGTGCAGCGTCTGTGCCAGCAGCGGCACTTCACGCGTGGTGCGCGTGCGGTAATCGCCGCGCGACACGCTGCCACCGACCGCAAACCCGTTGTTCCACTCGCCCTGCGCATACAGTCCATAGGTGTTGCCACGCAGGCGTGCACGCGACTGGCGATCGTACAGCCGCGTATCCAGACGCTCACTGCCCGCCGCCGCACCCAGCACCACATGCTCGCCGAGCTTCCAGTCGACGCCGGCCATCAGTGCATTGCGGTTGGCACGGATCTCGTCACCGTTGCCATCGCCGTCCTGCTTGAACACCTTGCCGCTACCGGCCAGCCATGCCGAAGCACGCTCACCCCGCACGGTCGGCAACTCGCTGCCCAGACGCTGGCGGATGCCCTCTTCCAGGTAGTTGTCGTACAGCAGCACTGCACGGCTGGCCGCATGCACTTCACCGGAGAGCTGGTTGAACGCGTTGCGCGCGGTGGCGGTGTCGTAGGCCAGCACCGTGTTGTACAGGCCCAGCGCCGCGCCGGTCTGCGGCAGGCTGTCCAGCGCCGATGCCACACCCAGCTGGTTGCGGGTCTGCGCCGCCGTGACGAAGGCTGCAGTCTGCCTCACGTCGATCTTCAGCTGCGCTGCATTCGGTGTGTAGACCGGGGTCAGCGAGAGGAAGGCCGAGGTGGTGGTGGGCGGCACGAACTGCCCGCTGACCCCGCCGCCTGCGTTGATGACCGTGTACTGCTGGCCCTGCTGGTAGCTGGTGTTCGGGTCGATGGCATTGACCACCACCGATGCACCACCGATGTTCGCGCTGCCACCCACCTGCACCACGTCACTGCCGGTAGCACCCAGGTCGACCGACAGGGTGCTGCCCGGCGCCAGGGTCAGGTTGCCACCCACGGTGATCGTGCCGGTACCGTTGCCGCCACTGCTGCCATTGCCTGGGCCGTTGCCCGGCGACAGCACACCGCCGCTGCTCACGGTGACGCCGCCAGCGCTGCCGCCGATGGTGCCGGTACCCGACAACGTGGTGCCGCTGCCGATGTTCCATTGGCCACCGACGGTGCCGGTGACATTCAGGCCTCCGCCGGTGACCTGCCCGGTACCGCTGAATCCGCCACTGTTGCCCCCCAGGTTGAGAGAGCCCGGGCCGGCCTGCACGATGCTGCCCGTACCACCGATGCTGCCACCCAGTGTCGTGGTGCCGCCGGTGTTGACCACCAGACCACCGTTGTTGGTGATGTTGCCGGTGATTGCGCCGCTGGCGCCGCCGTTGCCGATCTGCACGGTACCGCCGGCGTTGATGGTGGTACCACCGGTGTAGGTATTGTTGCCGGTAAGCGTCAGCGTGCCGCTGCCCGCCTGGGTCAACCCGCCGCTGCCACTGACCACGCCGCCAAGCGTGGTGTTGCCACCGACGTTGAACAGCAGGCTGCCGTTGTTGCTGACGTTGCCGGTGATCGCACCGCTGGCGCCGCCATTGCCGACCTGCAGCGTACCCCCGGTGTTGATGGTGGTACCGCCGGTGTAGGTGTTGTTGCCGGTCAAGGTCAGCGTGCCGGCACCGGCCTGGGTCAGCCCGCCGCTGCCACTGACCACACCACCTACCGTGGTGTTGCCACCGACGTTGAACACCAGGCTGCCGTTGTTGCCGACGTCGCCGATGATCGCCCCCGTGGCGCCACCGTTGCCCACCTGCAGGGTGCCACCGCTGTTGATGGTGGTGCCGCCGGTATAGGTGTTGTTGCCGGTCAGGGTCAGCGTGCCGCTGCCTGCCTGGGTCAGGCCGCCGCTGCCGCTGATAGTCCCACCGAGTGTCGTGTTGGCCGACAGGTTGACCACCAGCGCGCCGTTGTTGGTCACGTCGCCGACGATCGCACCGGACGCGCCGCCATTGCCGATCTGCAACGTGCTGCCCCCGTTGATGGTGGTGCCACCGGTGTAGGTGTTGGTGCCGGTCAGGGTCAACGTGCCGGTGCCGGTCTGCACCAGCCCACCGCTTCCACCGATGGTGCCGCCGAAGGTGGTGCTGGCATTGCTGCCGCCGGTGGTCAGGGTGGAGCCGCCCAGCACCACGTTGCCGCTGGCAACACCGGCCAGGCCACCGATGCTCTGGTTGCCCGCCGCACTGATGTCCAGCGTTCCGGCGCCGGCCAGATTCACCGTGCTGGCCGAGGACAGGCTGCCACCGGCCGCGACTGCCAGGGTGCCGCTGTTGATCGTCGTAGTTCCGGTGTAGCTGCTGGCACCGCCCAGGGTCACCGTCGCTGCGCCATCCTTGAGCAGGTTGCCCGCGCCGGCGATGTCCCCGTCCAGCGTAAGCGGCGTGCCACCCAGCAGGGTCAGCGTGCCGCTTGCCAGCTGCACGTTGTTGCCCAGGGTCAGCGGCACACTGCCATCCAGCGTGGCATCGCCGCCCACGGCCAGCGCGCCGGTACCCAGGGCACCATTGCTGCCCAGCGACAGACCACCGGCATTGAGGACCACTCCGCCACCGAAGGTATTGCTGCCGGTCAGGCCGAGCACGCCCGCACCGTTCTTGACCAGTCCACCGGTGCCGTTGATGTCGCCGGCAAACGTGCTGTTGCCCGCTGCGTTGGTGGTCAGCGTGTTGCCGCCAAGGCTGATGGTGCTGCCGGCAACGCCGGACAGCGTACCGATGGCCTGGTTGCCACCGCTGGAGATATCAAAACCGGTACCGGCGTTGGCCAGGTTCACCGCGCCTGTTGCGGCCAGGCTGCCACCAGCGCCGATCGCCAGCATGCCGGCGTTGATCGTGGTGCCGCCAGTGAACGTGTTGGCACCGGTCAGTGTCTCGGTACCCGTGCCTGCCTTGATCAGGCCACCGGTGCCGCCGATCGAACCACTGAACACGCCGTTGGTGGAATCACCGATGGTCAACGTGTTCGCACCAAGGTTGACCGTACCGTTGCCGATCAGCGTGCCGAACACCTGCGTGCCACTGCCCGCTGAAAGATCGAAGGTGGCACCAGTGGCGAGATTGACGATGCCGCTTGCGCTGAGGCTGGCGCCGGCACCGAGGGCGAGCGTGCCCGCGTTGATGTTGGTCCCGCCGGTGTAGGTGTTGGTGCCGTTCAAGGTGAGGGTGGCCACGCCATCCTTGGTCAGGCTGCCGGTGCCCGACAGGTTGCCGTTGAGCGTGAGGTCGTTGCTGCCCAGTACGGTCAGGCCGGCGTTGAGCACCATGTTGTTGGCCAAGGTCACCGCACTGCTGGAATCAAGCGTGGAAGCGCCGCCGACCGTCAGCGTGCCCGTACCCAACGCCGCGTTGTTGCCCACCACCAGTCCGCCGGCATTGAGGGTGACGCCGCCACCGAAGGTGCTGGCACCGTTGAGCGTCTGCACGCCGCTGCCATTCTTGACCAGTCCACCGCTGCCGGTCAGAGCGCCGTTGAAGGTCGCGTCGGTGGTGCCTCCCAGGGTCAGGCTGTTGCCGCCCAGCGACACCGTGCTGCCGGCCACGCCCGCCAGCGAACCGATGCCCTGGTTGCCACCGGCAGAGATATCGAACGTGCCGGTACCGGCCAGGTTCACCGCACCGGTCGGCGACAGGCTTCCGCCCGCGCCGATCGCCAGCGTGCCGCTGTTGATGACCGTACCGCCGGTGAAGGTGTTGCTGCCGGTCAGGGTCACCGTTGCTGCGCCGTTCTTGATCAGGCCACCGTCGCCGGTGACCGCCCCGCCCAACGTCAGTGCATTGCTGCCGAGCAGATTGAGCGTAGCGCCCGCCAACAGGCCGATGTCGTTGCCGAGGTTCAGCGCGGCGCTGCTGTCCAGCGACGCGTTGGCGCCCACGGTCAGCGCGCCGGTACCCAGCGCGGCATTGTTGCCGACCACCAGGCCGCCACCGTTGAGTGCAACCCCGCCAGTGAAGAGGTTGGCACCGCCCAGCGTCTGGATGCCCGTGCCGTTCTTGACCAGCCCGCCGGTCCCACCGATCACGCCATCGAAGGTGCCGTTGTCGGTGCCGCCAAAGGTCAGCGTGTTGCCCCCCAGCGCCACGGTGCTGCCGGCGACGCCGTTGAGCGCGCCGATCGTCTGGTTGCCCGCGGCCGAGATGTCGAAGCCGGTGCCCGGCGCGGACAGCGTAACCGCGCCCGTTGCCGCCAGGCTGCCACCGGCACCGATCGCCAGCGTGCCCGCATTGATCAGCGTGCCGCCGGTGAAGGTGTTGGTACCGGTCAGTGTTTCAGTGCCGGTGCCCTCCTTGATCAGGCCACCGGTACCGGCGATGGAGCCGCTGAAGACACCGTTGGTCGGTCCGCCGACGGTGATCGAGTTCGCTCCCAGGTTGACCGTGCCATTGCCGGTCAGGGTGCCGAAGGTCTGGGTACCACTGCCCGCGGAGAGATCCAGGATGGCGCCGGTGGCCAGGTTGACGATGCCGCTGGCGGCCAGGCTTGCACCTGCGCCAAGGGCCAGCGTGCCGGCGTTGACGTTGGTGCCGCCGGTATAGGTGTTCACGCCGTTCAAGGTGAGCGTGGCAGCGCCGTTCTTGGTCAGGCCGCCGGTGCCGGAGATTACCCCGTTGAGCGTCAGCGCATTGCTGCCCAGCACGGTCAAGCCGGCGTTGAGTGCGATGTTGTTGACCAGCGTCGCCGCCAGGCTGGTGTCGAGCGTGGCCGCGCCACCGACGGTCAACCCACCGCTGCCCAGCGCCGCGTCATTGCCGAGCACCAGGCCACCAGCATTGAGGCTGAAGCCGCCGCCGAAGGTGTTGGCACCGGACAAGGTCTGCACGCCTGCGCCTACCTTGACCAGACTACCGCCCCCGCTGATGGCACCATCAAACACTGCATCGGCTGCCGTACCGAAGGTCAGTGAATTTCCGCCCAGCGAAAGGCTGCTGCCGGTCACGCCCGCGAGCGCACCGATGGTCTGGTTGCCACCAGCACCGGAGATATCCAGGCCTGCGCCGAGGCCGCCGAGCGTCACGTTGCCGCCCGCGGCAAGACTGCCCCCCGCCCCCAGTGCCAGCGTGCCCGCATTGACCAGAGTACCGCCGGTATAGGTATTGGCACCGCTCAACGTGAGCGTGGCCGTTCCGTTCTTGGTCAGCGCTCCTGCGCCGGACAGCACCCCCGCCAGCGTCAGCGCATTGCTGCCCTGTATCGCCAGCGTGGCGCCCGATGCCAACCCGATGCTGTTGCCGATGGCGAGCGCGGCACTGGCGTCCAACGATGCATTGCCCCCCACACTCAGCGAACCGGTACCCAGCGCCCCTGCGTTGCCCAGCGTCAGGCTGCCCGCATTGAGCGCCAGTCCACCGCTGAAGGTATTGGCGCTGTTGAGCGTCAGTGCACCGGCGCCGTTCTTGACCAGACTGCCGGTACCGGACACCACGCCACCGAGCGTGAGTGCGTTGCTGCCGATCAGCGTCAGTGCCGAGCCTGCGCCAAGGTTGACCGCATTGGTCAGGCCAAGCGCAACGCTGCCGTCCAGGCTGGCGTTCGCAGCAACGTTCAGCGCGCCGGTTCCAAGCGCCCCGCTGTTGCCCAGCAGCAGGCCGCCGCCGGCCAGGCTCAGGCCACCACCGAAGGTATTGGCACCATTGAGCGTCAACACCGTCGTGCCATTCTTCACCAGGCCACCGTTGCCGGAAACCACGCCCCCCAGTGTGATGTTCTGGCTGCCGGGGAGCGTAAGGAGCGCACCGGCACCCAAGGCAACGTTGTTGGTCAGGTTCAGCGCGGCCGATCCGTCCAGAGACACGTTGCCGCCGATGTTCAGCGCGCCGGTGCCGGCCGCTGCACTGCTGCCCAGCAGCACGCTGCCTGCATTGAGGTTCAGACCGCCGCTGAAGCCATTGGTGCCGTTCAAGATCAGCTGCGAGGCACCGTTCTTGGTCAGGCTGCCGACACCGGTGATGTCGCCGGTCAGGGTGATGTTGTTGCTGCCGCCCAGTGTCAGCGCGGCACCAAGATTGACCGCGTTGCCCAGATTGAGCGCGGTACTTCCATCCAGCGTCGCGGCACCGTTGATGCTCAGCGCACCGGTTCCCAGCGCACCGCTGTTGCCCAGCAGCAGGCCGCCGGCATTGAGCGCGACGCCGCCGGTAAAGGTGTTTGCACCGGACAATGTCTGTACGCCGCTGCCGGTCTTTACCAGTCCTCCGCCGACGCCACTGATCACACCGGCGAACGTCTGGTCGGTCGCGCTTCCAAAGCTGAGCGTGTTGGCGCCCAAGGCTACGTTGCTACCGGCCACGCCGGACAGCGCACCGATGGTCTGGTTGCCAGCCAGGGAAAGATCCAACGCCGCGCCAGCGCCGGACAGGCTGACCGCGCCGGTTGCGGCCAGGCTGCCGCCACCGCCCAGCGCCACCGTGCCGGCTGCAACGTTCAAGCCGCCGGTGAAGGTATTGGCACCGGTCAGCGTCAGCGTCGAAGCGCCACTTTTTATCAGGCTGCCGTTGCCACCCAGCACGCCTCCCAGGGTCAGCGGCTGGCCGCCCAGCACGTTCAGCGAGCCACCGGCGGCAAGGTTGATGTTGTTGCCCACGTTCAACGCCGCACTTGTGTCCAGCGTGGCCGCATTGTTGATGTCCAGAAGGCCGGTGCCCAGCGCCGTGTTGTTGCCCAGCAGCAGGTTGCCGCCATTGACGACCACACCGCCGCCGAAGGTGTTGGCGCCATTCAACGTCAACAGTGCGGCGCCGTTCTTGATCACGCTGCCGTTGCCGGAAATCACACCGTTGAACACCAACGGCTGCCCGCCCTGCAGCGCCAGCGAACCCCCGGTACCAAGCGAGACGTTGTTGCCAAGCGAAAGCGCTGTGGTGCCATCCAGGGTGACTTCAGCACCGACGCTCAACGTACCTGTACCCAGCGCGTTGCTGTTGCCCAGCAGCAGCCCGCCGCCGTTGAGGGCCACGCCGCCGGTAAGCGCGTTGCTGCCCAACAGGGTCTGTATGCCGGTACCCACCTTGATCAAGCCGCCGGTGGTGCCGGTGAAGTTGCCGGCGAAACTGGTATTGCCGAGCCCGCCCAGGGTCAATGAGCGAGTGCCCAGATTGACCGTGCCGCCGAGCCCGGCCAGCGATCCCACCGTCTGGTTGGCTGCAGCGGTGAGGTCCAGCGTCGTGCCGGTGGCCAGCGTCAACGCACCGGTGGGCGACAGACTGCCACCCGCACCGAGCGCCAGCGCCCCCCCGGTGATCGAGAAGCCACCGGTCAGTGAATTCGCGCCGCCCAGGGTCAGCGTGCCCGTACCGCTCTTGATGAAGTTGCCCGCACCCGACAACGAGCCATTGAGGGTGACCGCATTGCTGCCGAGCAGATTGAGGTTGCCACCGCTGTTGACGACGATGTTGTTGGCGAGGTTGAAGGCCCCGCTGGTATCCAGCGATGCGCTGCCGCCTACCGTCAGGTTGCCGCTGCCCAGCGCGCCTGCGTTGCCCAACAGCAAGCCGCCGGTGTCGAGGTTGACGCCCCCGGAAAACAGATTGGCGCCGCCCAGCGTGACCACACCGGTGTTGTTGACGGTCAGGCCGCCCGCCCCCGAAAGCACGCCACTCAAACCAAAGGCGTTGGTGCCGCCCAGCGTCAGTCTGCCCGTGTTGAGTGAGAAGGGATTTGCAAGCGTGAGCCCAGCCGTCGATGCTGCGATGGCACCGCCATTGACGTTGAAGATGCCGGTACCAAATGACGCCGCGTTGTTGAAATTGACCAGGCCATCATTGATCGTGGCGCCGGTTCCGGCCCAGGCACCCTGCAGGTTCCAGGTGCCACTGTTGACGGTCACCTTCTGGAAGTTGAGATACTGGTTCCAGCCCAGCGTGGTCACCGCCCCCCCCGTACCGGACCCCGGGCCGACGGCATTGTTCTGCAACACCAACGTGTTGCTGGCTGCCCCAGCGCCCACACCTGCGTTGACCGTACCGGCTGCCGCCAGCGAGACCGAGATGCCGCCCAGCACATCGATTCCCGCCGATGCCCCGACGCCGGTCGCCACACTGGACCCGGATACGGCCGTAAACGTATTTCCCTGCGTCGAATCGCCGAGGTGGACGCTGCCAGTGATCGTGCCACTGTTGGTGACCGAATTGCCTGCCGCCGATCCAGCCAATCCGACACGCCCAGTGATTCCCCCGGTATTGCGCAGAACCGTCTGCGCGCCACCGTAGCTGACAATGGCCGGCGCGTCGGCCGTACCAAGCCCGCCCAGCAGGAAATTCATGTTGACGGTGCCGGCATTATTGATCGTGGTGATACCACTTGCGCCATTCTGTACGGACAGCGCGCGACCGCTTGCGCCCAGTAGTGAACCGATATCGATGAAGCCCTGCAGCGTGCCGGTGGCGGTGTTGTCGACGGTAATCGTCTGGCCACTCGCGTTGCCGAGCACCGCACCGGAGGCGGCAAAAATACCGACATTGGTACCGATCGTGCCGTTGTTGGTGAGCTGGATGCCGTTACCGCTCAACGTCATCGAGTTGCCCAGGCCAGCGGTGCTCCCGACATTCGCTCCGGCTGCTACGGTTACCTGGACACCATTGGTGGCGTCCACGAAATTGTTGGTGGTCCCGGTGCAGGTAATTGCCGGACCCGGCGTGGAGCACGCCGCGAACGCCGAACCACTGGCCAGCGTGGCAGCCAATGCAACGGCCAGCTGATGCATTCTCAATCGCGGCACCCGCACCGTGGAACCCGCATTTCCACCTGGATTCTGGGCGACCTCCGAAGCCACCTGCATCACGCCAAGAGCACGATTGAAAACCAGACGGTAAATGCGGTTCATCGGTAAATCTCCATGAAATGACCGGTGGCACAGCAGGCAGGCTTTTTTGAGGTGATGTCGTCCCGCCCTGCTCCACACCGGGAACAAGACCTGCGGTATCAACCCTGGAAAGCAATCACACTTTCACGTCAGAGCGCTGCAGGGACTGCGTGCCCCTGCACGTCCGTCATCGCGAAAACTCCCCGGTTTCGCTTGACGAATGGGCGCACTGTGCGGCCGTCACCGCCAGCACCACGTGAATCCGGCACGTTATTTCCATGATGGCCGTCAAATAATCACGGCAGCCATCACGACTTTGCCGAAAATGCATATTCTCTTGTTTTGGCAAGACGGGAATATCCATATTCCCGCCGCACCCGCAATCAACCTCAGCTGCTGGAGAGTTTCATCAGCACCAGGCCGGCCACGATGAGTACCGCTGCGCCAATCCGCATCGGGCTGACCTGCTCGCCAAGGAATACGATGCCGACCACGAAGGCGCCGACCGCGCCGATGCCGGTCCAGATCGTATAAGCGGTGCCCAGCGGCAGGCTGCGCATGGCGACGGCCAGCAGCCAGAAGCTGGCGATCATGCCGACGATGGTGATGACGGTGGGGGTGGGTTTGGTGAAGCCTTCAGACTGCTTCATCGACACGGCCCAGACGATTTCCAGCAGGCCGGCAAACAACAGATAGATCCAGGCCATGACAGCCCTCCGATGGTAGGGCCAGGCCGTCCTGGTCATTGAATCCCGATGTGGGGGAGGTCGTTCCTCCTGCGGCCGGATTCTAGCAACGGCAGCAGCCCGGGGCCGATGCCGCAGCCAACGGGTTACATCGGATTCAGCGCGTGAAGCTGGCGTCAGCACCCATGCCTGCGCTAGAATGCGCGTCTGCCATCGGCCAGCTGATGCGCAGTCCGGCTGTGGTCTCCGGCGCACGATGCGCTGCTTCCCCTGATCCGTGAATCGGCCGCCTCCGGGCGGCCATCGTCTCTATGGTGGCCCCGTCGGCCCCTCGCGACGCTAGGTCGAAAACTCCGCCAGGGCCGGAAGGCAGCAACGGTATCGATCGACGCGGGCGCCGAGGTCAGCCGGCGGGGCCACCGCCTTTTCAGGCGATACCCCGCCCCTGATGGATGCCAACCTTGGCTGGCGTCCTTCGCCGGGCATGGCCGGGCGCTACCGCGCCTCGGGCGTGCCCTGATGGAACGCCACCCGCCAGCCCGTTGCGTGCAGACGCCACAGCGAGCTGCGCAGCACCCAGCACTGCGGTTGGCCATCGACGTGGTAGCGACTGCGGTAACGCACCTGGGCCAGACCCTCTGCCAGCATCCACACGGCGTACTGGTCCGACTCGATCAGCACCTGCGCACGCTCCAGCGGGATCTCTTCCAGCGCGACCTCACGGCCGTAGCACTGGCCGGAGCTGCCGATCTCGCTGAAATCCTCATCCAGCAATGCCGCCAGACGCTGATGATCGGCGCGCACCTGCGGGGAGTGCAGTGCGCGTTCCAGCCCCTCCAGCTCGGCAGCCAGCGCCGGCGTTGCGGCGTGGCCAATGCTGCTCACGGCGGATCCTGCGCCAGTACGTGCGGGGCGGTCGGCGTGGCCAGCACAACGCACTGGCCCGGCTGTGCCACCCGGTGCCCGCGCGCCGCCAAGGCCTGGCCATCGGCCTCGCTGGCGTAGTGGTACAGCATCATCCGTGCCTGCAGCTCGGCGCTGTACTCACGCTCCAGGTCATCCACCCCGGTATGCGAAGGATTGCCGTGCAACCCGCAGTCGTGGGCGATCAGTTCATTATCGTTGGCAAAGCGCGCCAGCATTTCCGGAATCGGCCGGGTATCGCCACTCCAGGTCAGCGCGCCCTGCAGGCGCAGGCCATAGGCCGTCTCCGGCCAGTGGTGGCGCACCGGGAACACCTCCAGGCGCACGCCCTCGTGCCAGAACGCATCGCCCACCACGATCAGCTGGAAGGCATCCCAGAAGTTGGCGCCACCCTCGGCCAGCACGTTCGGGTAATCGCCGATGCGCTTGTGCAGCAGCGGCACCACGGTGGCCGGCACGTACAGGCGCACCTTGCCGCGTCGCTGCGCGCTGAAGAAGGTGTCCACGAACAACCGCTCGAAACCCGCCACGTGGTCCAGGTGTACATGGGTGACGAACAGCGCCTGCGGCATATGCCCGTAGTGCGCCTTGAACGCGGTCAGGCCTTCACCACCACAGTCGATGGTCAGCCACGGCCGGCCATCACGCTCGATCACCGACATCGGCGAACCCAGCTCGACCGCCGACGCATTGCCGACGCCGAGGAAACGCAACGACCAGTCCATCAGGTGCCCCGGTTCCAGGCCATGTCATAGGCGCGACGCAGGCGCGCGTAGTCTTTTTCCACGTCTTCCACGCTGCGCTCGCCGCGCAGCTTGATCAGCGAGCGCAGCAGGCGCTTGAGATTGCGTTCGCGCCAGGCGGTGGCCGGGATGCGGATCACCCCGCGATCGAAGTCGATCAGCCAGCCATGGCCGTTGCCGTCGAACAGGATGTTGTGCGCATTGAGATCGGCATGGTCCAGCCCGGCACGGTGGAAGCGCGCGATCATCCGCCCGGTTTCCTCCCACGGCGCACCGCGCCCGGCCACCAGCGCGCGGTCGGCCAGCGAACGCACCCCTTCGATCCGTTCCATCAGGATCGCGGCGCGGTAGCGCAGGCCCTCACGCATGTAGAAGGCGGCAATCGGCCTGGGCACCGGCAGCTTCTTCTCGCGCAGCGCGCGCATCAGCCGGAATTCGGCAAAACTTCGGGTCCGGTCCGCCCCCCGCCAGATGTACTGGTCGTGGCTGATCCGGGCCGCCAGCCCCCCACGCAGGTAGTGCCGAAGCACGCTGGGACCGAACGGCGCATCCACGAACCAGGCACTGCCACGGCCACCCTCACCCACCGGCCGGGCCTTGCCGGCCCAGTGCTGTGGCGAGAACAGACCGATGTCGGCTTGCCGCAGCCGCTCGCGGTCGAACAGAATGGCCCCGATGCCGCGACCCTCGCGGCATGGCGTCAGCGCTTCATTGGCGTCGAATGCGACCATTCCTTTGAGTCTAACAACACATGGCATCAGCGTCCTCCTCCTTGTGTCTTCTGCGCCTGTCCGCTCTTGGCGATGTGACCCACGTAGTGCCGCTGGTGCGCACCCTGCAGGCCGCGCGCCCGGACACGCCGATCCACTGGATCATCGACAAGGTCGGGCAGAAGCTGCTTGATGGCCTGCCGGGCGTCACCTTCCATGCCTACGACAAGAAAACCGGCATGGCCGGGGTGAAGGAACTGCGCAAGCAGCTGCCGCCCGGGCGTTTCGAGGCGCTGCTGCAGATGCAGGTGGCGTTCCGCGCCAACGTGCTGTCCGCCTTCATTCCCGCCGAGCGCCGCATCGGTTACGACCGCAGCCGCTCCAAGGACCTGCACGGCCTCTTCATCAACGAGCGCATCGCTGATCGCCCGGGCATCCATGTGCTCGATGCCATCGGCAGCTTCTGCGAGCCGCTGGGCCTGCGCCAGACCGACGTCAGCTGGGACCTGGCCGTGCCGCAGGCAGCCTATGACTGGGCCGCTGCGCAATGGCAGGACGATGGCCGGCCGGTGCTGATGATCTCGCCCTGCTCCAGCCACGTGCGCCGCAACTGGTACGCCGACCGCTATGCCGAGGTCGCCAACCATGCCGTCACGCGCGGCTGGCGGATCGTGCTGTGCGGCGGCCGCAGCGAACTGGAGCGCAGCATGGCCGACGCCATCCAGGCCCAGCTGGATGTTCCGGCGCTGGACCTGGTCGGCAAGGACACGCTCAAGCAGCTGCCGGCATTGCTGGCCCGCGCCAACCTGGTGATGACCCCGGACTCCGGCCCGATGCACATCGCCAATGCGATGGGCACCAAGGTGCTGGGCCTGCATGCGGCCAGCAACCCGAACCGCAGCGGCCCCTATTCGGACCGCCGCTACTGCGCAGACCGCTACGACGACGCAGCGCGCAAGTACCTGGGCAAGCAGGCCGCCGACCTCAAGTGGGGCACCAAGATCGAATTCGACGACGTGATGGAGCTGATCACCGTCGAGGACGGCATTGCCGCATTCGAGCGCTACGTGGCCGACCACCTGGGGTGAGTGACGGGCCAAGCGGCTGAGCGGCGCCTGTGGGTGCGGCCACTGGTCCGCACCGTCCCGCAGCCCGCGCCTTCATCCACGCATGGCGTGGATCCATTGCACCAGGCTGCCCGGGATTACGCGCGCTGCGTGTAATCCTGGTAGGACTTCTCTTCCACATAGGCCGAGCCCAGCGCCAGGTTGATCGCCTTCTTGATCCGCGCGCGCTCGTCGTTGCGCAGGTACACGCTGCGCGCCAGGTCGATGAACCCCTGATCGAAGGCCTGCGCCTTGTCCTTCAGGCGGATGTCGTCCTCGATCTCCCACAGCTGCTCGTTGACCGCCTTCAGCTCGGCACGCAGCTTGGCGATGTCCTTCACTGCCGCCGGGTGCGCCATCCACGTGGTTTCCAGCGCGGACAGCTCCTTGCGTACGTTGGCCAGCTTGCCTTCGTCACTGATGCGCTCGGACTTGATCTGCAGGATCGAGATCTTGTCCAGCAGCTCGCCAAAGGAAACAGGCACAAGGATTTCAGCGGTCATGGGGGGCGTTCCAGCAAGTGATGGCACATGGTAACCCGCCGCATGCGAACGGCATCCACGCATGGCGTGGATCTACTGGAGCATCCGCGGGGAGAGGCCGGCAAAGGGAGGGCCCATTCGTTGCGCAGCAACGTATGGGGCGAAGCGCGCAAAGCGCGCATCGCGTCCCCCGCCCTTGCGCGCTGCGCGCTCCAGGGCCAGCCTGCGGCTGTCCGGTTCTGCTCCTGCAGAACCGTCGAACCCCGTCGGGGCTTCTCATCCCCCCGCAGGGTCGGCGCAGATCGTTGCTGCATGCGCGTGCACTGCTCGAACGCGGGCCATGAAAAAAGCCGCCCCATGGGACGGCTTTTTTCTTTATCTGGCGGAGAGGGGGGGATTCGAACCCCCGAGGCGCTATAAACGCCTGCCTGATTTCGAGTCAGGTACATTCAACCGCTCTGCCACCTCTCCAGATGTGCCCCGGCGAACCGGGGACGCGCATCATACGAGGAAGCGCGGCTGACGACAAGTCATTGCGCCCGATGAAGTGAAATTTTCCTGACTGCATGGCTTGCCGGATGTCCGCTTGGCCGTGATGATGCCGTTCTCCCCGGCATTACCCCTCTCCCAGCACCCGCCATGATCGAATTCGGACATCTCACCCACCCCGGCCTGCGCCGCGAGCTCAACGAGGACACCTATTACGGTGACGGTGAGCTGGCCCTGTGGCTGGTGGCCGACGGCATGGGCGGGCACGCCTGCGGCGAGGTGGCCAGCGCTCTGGCGCGCGAGACCATTGTCCGCGAGATCCGCCGTGGCGCGCCGTTGGCGCAGGCGATCCGCACGGCCGACGAAGAGATCATCCGCGCCTCGCGCCGGCGCAACGACAGCCTGCCGATGGGCACCACCGTGGTCGCTGCACGGGTGCAGGGCAACCGCTACGAAGTCGCCTGGGTTGGTGACAGCCGCGCCTATCTGTGGCGCGACGGCCAGCTTGCCCAGCTCAGTCAGGATCACAGCGTGGTGCAGGAACTGGTCGCGCAGGGCAACCTCACCGCCGAGCAGGCGCGCGCCCATCCGCACCGCAACGTGGTCACCCAGGCACTGGGCGTCACCGACCCGGCCCACCTGAACGTGGCGACCACCAGCGGCGAGCTGCGCCCGGGCATGCAGTTGCTGCTGTGCAGTGATGGCCTGACCGAGGAAGTGGATGACCGCGGCATCGCCCGCACCCTCGCCTTCGACGATGCCAGCGCGCAGGAATGCGTGGACAGCCTGGTCGCCACCGCCCTCGACGGCGGCGGCTCGGACAACATCACCGTGATCCTGGTGCGCTGCCACTGAAGCCGGCTGGAGGGAAGCCCCCTGAGTCAGGGGGCGGCCGCGAAGCGGCGGGGGTATGGATGCTGGTGAGACGGGGCCCACGATTTGCAGCGCAAATTGTGGGGCGGCAGCGCGATTGCGCTGGCGCGTCATCGGACAACATCACCGTGATCCTGGTGCGCTGCCACTGACCCACGCCATGCGTGGCTGCCGCGGTCGCTTACGCGCTCGCGGCTTCTTCCACCTTCGGGCCATCCCACAACGCGTGGCCGGCCTTCTTGCGCAGCCGCTCCAGGCGCGCCGCATGCGCTTCCTGTTCCGAGGGCGTGGCCACCACGCGCGGGCGCGGCAGCAGCTTGGACGCATCGAACGCCTGCAACGCCGCAGCGCCACCGGCATCGTCATCGCTCAGCCCGAAACCGATCTCCTCCTGGCCCGAGGTCAGCGCGATGTACACATCGCCGAGGATCTGCGCATCCAGCAGACCGCCATGCAGGGCGCGGTGCGAGTTGTCCACGCCCAGACGCTTGCACAGCGCATCCAGCGAATTGCGTTGACCCGGGAAACGCTCGCGCGCCAGCGCCAGGGTATCGATCACCGTGCAGCGATCGGTGATCTTGCCGTACTGCTCGCCGAGCAGGGACAGCTCGTTGTCGAGGAAGCCCAGATCGAACGCCGCGTTGTGGATGATCAGTTCGGCGCCGTCGATGAAGGCCAGGAACTCCTCCACGACCTGCGCGAACTCCGGCTTGTCGGCCAGGAATTCCAGGGTCAGGCCGGTGACTTCCTGCGCGCCCTGCTCGAATTCGCAGTCGGGCTTCAGGTACTGGTGATAGGTGTTGCCGGTCGGGCGGCGCTTGAACAACTCGACGCAGCCGATTTCGACGACGCGGTTGCCCTTCTTCCACTCCAGGCCGGTGGTTTCGGTATCAAGGATGATCTGACGCATGGGCTCAGTTTACCGGGCTGCCGTCGCGGATCTGGATCGCCGCATTGCGGGCCAGGGTATCCACGCGTTCATTGTCCGGGTCGCCGGAGTGGCCTTTCACCCAGCGCCAGTCGATCTGGTGCCGCAGTGTGGCGGCCTGCAGGCGCTCCCACAGTTCACGGTTCTTCACCGGGTCACCGCCGGCGGTCTTCCAGTTCTTGCGGATCCAGCCCGGCAGCCACTGGGTCAGGCCCTGCCGTACGTACTGCGAATCGGTGTAGAGAACGATCTCGCAGGGCTCGGTCAGCGACTCCAGGCCGGAAATGGCCGCCATCAGCTCCATCCGATTGTTGGTGGTATGCGCTTCACCACCGCTCAGTTCGCGCTCGTGCCCCTTGTAGCGCAGCAGCGCCGCCCAGCCGCCGGGGCCGGGATTGCCGAGGCAGGAACCGTCGGTGTGGATTTCGATGGTTTTCAATACAACTCCAGATCAGGTAGCAACGGTGCCGTGCCAGCGCACGGGCAACGGGGTCGGCCCAGGCAGGGCCAGCGTGCGTTTTTCGGCATGGAACAGGCAGGCCGCGCGCAGGGGTGCCCAGCCGCCGCGACGACGGCTGCCGGCACCCTGCCACATCGGCCCCAGGTAACGCACGTCCTCGCATTCCAGCCCATGGCGCTCAAGCAGTTGGCGGATCCGCTGCGGCGTGCGCACCACCAGCCCGTGCTGGCGCCAGCGCGTGCGGAACGGGCTGAAGGGATTGAGGCTGGTCAGCCACAGATGGCCGCCGGGCATCAACACGCGCTCGCATTCGTCCAGCAGGTGGTCGGCATCACCGACGGTCACATGCTGCAGCACGATGGCGTTGACGCTTTCGTTGGGCAGCGGCAACGGCAGCGCGCAGCGGGTATCGCCGGCGTAACCGGTGCCCTCCCGATGCAGCCGCAGTCCACGCCCACCCAGCTGCGCATCGCCCAACCAGGCAGCACTCGGAGCGATCCACAACCAGGGCCGGGCCGGCAGCAGCGACAGCTGTGGCAGCAGCAGCTGCCGTTCGAGCACGCGCAAGGCCTCCGCCGGTTCGCTGTCGAACCACGGGGCCTGGCTCGCTTGACGGGTGCTCTGCAGCGCGGGCATGGTCCAATTCTATGCGACTGACTGCCCTGCCCGCATTTGCGGACAACTACATCTGGATGCTGATCGCCGACGACGGTGCTGCCGTGGTCGTCGATCCCGGCGACGCTGCGCCGGTCCTGGCGCTGGCCGACCAAGGCGTGCGCGTGGACACCATCCTGCTCACCCATCACCACGACGATCACATTGGCGGGGTACCGGCGCTGCAGGCGCGTTTCCCTGGCGTGCGCGTGGTCGCACCGGTCGAAGAGCGCATCCCGATGGCCACCGAGCGGGTCGGCGAAGGTGAACGTGTTCAGGCACTGGGCCGGATGTTCCACGTACTATCCGTCCCCGGGCACACCCGCAGCCACATCGCGTTTCACACCGCTGAACAGCTTTTCAGCGGAGATTCGTTGTTCAGCCTGGGCTGTGGACGCCTGTTCGAAGGTACGCCGTCCCAGCTGCTGGCATCGATGCGCAAGCTGGGTGCCCTGTCCGCGCAACTGCTGCTGTGTTGCGCTCACGAGTACACCGTGTCAAATGCCGTCTTCGCGCGGCATGTCGACCCCGCCAACGCTGCCTTGTTGCAGCGCCAAGAGGAGGCTTTGGCCATGCGCCGCGATGACCGTTCCACCCTGCCAGTATCCCTGGCCGATGAAATTGCCTGTAATCCGTTCCTGCGTACCCACACGGCGCCCATCCGCGCGGCCGTGTCGGCGCACCTGGGGCGCGAGGTCGTGGACGACGTCGACGTCATGGCCGGTCTCCGGCACTGGAAAGACGGCTTCCGCGCATGAGTCGCCGAAGTCTGCCGCTGGCCCTGGGTCTCGTCCTGGGGTTGGCCGGAACTGCCGGCGCACAATCGCTGGGCGCCGGCATCAGCCAGAACCTGACCGCCGCGTCGGCCCTGCCGCTGGATCCGTCGACGCTGCCGGCCGCATCGGTACGCAACGGCCAGGAGATCTTCTCCAGCTTCCGCGACGGCCTGGCCGAACCCACCTGTGACGCCGAGGCGACCAGCCCGCGCTGGCAGAAGCAGTTCGCCCACGCCCCTTCGCGGCTGGCCAACCAGGATGACGACGCGCTGGTGCTGTTCGGCTATGTGGTCGAAGAGCTGCGCAAAGCCAACCTGCCGACCGAATTCGCCCTGATTCCCTTCGTCGAGAGCGGCTACCGGCCCAATGCCCGCAACGGCAGCGGCCCGACCGGCCTGTGGCAGTTCATCGCCACGACCGCACGCAACCATCGCGTGCCCATGAGCAACAACTACGACGGACGGCTGTCGGCAGTGGAGTCCACCCAGGCCGCCGTGCGCTACCTGAAGACCCTGCATGGCATGTTCGGCGGCGACTGGCGCCTGGCCACCATGGCCTACAACGCCGGTGAGTACCGTGTGCTGCAGTCCATGCGCAAGGCCGGCATGAATGCGCAGAACGCCAAGCCGGCCGGCCTGCCGGGGCTGTCGCCGGTCACCCATGCCTACGTCGAGAAGCTGCATGCCCTGGCCTGCGTGCTGGAAGACGTGGAAGACCAGCCGGGCGTGATGGCCTCGCTGGACCGCACCGTCCCGGTGCTGAAGGACCACACCCTGCCGGCGGGCACCAGCGTCCAGCAGTGGGCCGCACAGCGCGCCCTGGACCCGGCGAAGATCGCCCGCTTGAACCCGGCCCTGGCCGCCGGCAACCGCCCGTCGGGCACGGCCCGCGTACTGGCCCCGGTTTCGGCATCCAGCGCGAACGTAGCCGACATCGCCAGCACGGCCGTTGCCACCGCACTGGCCAGCACTGCCAGCGCGGCGCCGAGCCCGCAGGTGGCAAAGGTGGTCGCGTCGGCTGCCGATCGCCCGCGCAACCGTCGCCACACCGTGCGCAACGGCGAATCGGCCTGGACCATCGCCCGTCGCTACGGCATGCCGGTGAAGGCATTGTTGTCGCTGAATGGCTTGAGCGGCAGCAGCGTGCTGAAGCCAGGCGCGGTACTGCGCGTCGAAGACTGACGGACAGGCCAAGCGCCTCCCCGTGTAGAGCCGAGCCTGTGCTCGGCTTTTTCTTGCCTGCGACCTGCCGGGGTTCATGACAAGCCGAGCATAGGCTCGGCTCTACAGTTCAATCTCCAGCAGCGCTCTCGCACAAAAAAGGCCCGGCAATGCCGGGCCTTTTCGTTCCTGCTCGCCAGAGGGCTTACAGGTTCGCTTCGGTGGTCTGCACCAGGAAGCGCTTGCGCATCGCATCGATGTAAGCCTTGGCAGCAGCCATGCCGTCGATCTGGCTCAGCTGGTCCTTCAACTGCTTCTGCTGTTCGGCGGTCACTTCCTTGATGTCGCCCGGGTTGACCTTGTTCACCGCAAACACCAGCGCATGACCGTTGACGTCGATCTTGCCGTAGCTCGGCTTGCCTTCGGCAGGCAGCGGGGCGCTGAAGATCGCGCGGTTGATCTCCGGGGTCGGCACCGGCTGGCTGCGCGGCAGGCCCGGCATCGGACTCAGCTGCAGCTTCTCGCTGGCAGCCAGCGACTGCAGGGTCGCGCCCGCCTTCAGCTTGGCCAGCAGGGCATCAGCGGCCTTGTCACCGGCCTGGCGCTGACGGTCGGCACGGATCGCGGCGATCACCTGCTCACGCGCCTTGTCCAGCGGCATCGCCTGCTCCGGGGTATGCGCGGCAACACGGATCACCACGCTGTGGTTGCTGCTGCCACCCAGGGCGATCGGATCGCTGGCGGTACCGTCCTGCACCAGGACGTCGGAGAAGGCAGCACGCAGCACGGCCGGATCAGCGGCAATGCCGGTGGCGGTGGTGCGCGTGATCGGGCCCAGCGTCTGCATCGGCAGGCCGACGTCCTTGGCGGCTGCGGCCAGGTCGCTCGGGCTCTTGTTGATGGCATCGACCAGGCGGCCTGCCAGATCGTTGAAGCCACGCTCACCGTCGGCCTTCAGCTGCTCGGCTGCCAGGGTGTCACGCACTTCTTCAAACGACTTGCCCTCGCCGCCACGAACCGCAGCAACCTTGATGATGTGGTAACCGAAGTCGGTCTTGATCGGGCCGATCACCTCACCCGCCTTGGCAGCAAACAGTGCGTCTTCGAACGGCTTGACCATCGCGCCACGTTCCACCCAACCCAGGTCACCGCCCTGCGCCTTGGAACCGGGATCTTCCGAGTTCGCCTTGGCCAGCGCGGCAAAGTCGGCACCTGCCGCCTTTGCTTCAACCGCCAGCTTGGCAGCCTTGGCTTCAGCACCGTCGCCGGTGATCAGGATATGCGCCGCCTGGCGCTGTTCCGGCGTGGTGAACTTGGCCTTTTCGTCTTCATAGCGCTTGCGCAGGGTCGCCTCGTCGGCCGCGGTCGGCGCCGGCAGGTTCGCACCATTGAGCTCGACATATTCCAGCGACACCGATTCGGCCTGACGGAAATCCTTGCCATGGCTGTCGTACCACTGCTTGATCTGCGCATCGGTCACCGGCGCGGTATCAACCGGAACTTCCGGCAGCGCGGCCAGTTCCACATCGCGGGTCTCGCCCAGCAGCTTCAACAGACGCTCGGTCTCTGCCTGGGTGACAAAGCCGGAATTCTGCAGGCCCGACGGGATCACCGACTGCTGCAGGCTCTCACGCACCAGTTCCTGGAACTGGGTCGGCGTGCGCGGCGGATTGCCACCGGCCAGGGCCAGGCGATAGTTGCTTTCGCTGAACTTGCCATCGGCGCCCAGGAAGCCGGGAATGGTGGTGATGTATTCGCGCACAGCGCCGTCGCCAATCACGACACCGGCCTGCTCACCGACCAGGCGCACGACCTGCTCGTCGATCAACTGGTCGAGCACGGCCAGCTTGTTCTCGGTGCTTTCGAACGCGCGCGGGTCGAAGTTCTCGCCCTGCTGCTGGCGTTCGCGCATGCGCTCCTGCTCGAAACGGGTGCGGAAGTCCTGTGCGCTGATCTCATGGTGCTGCCACATCATGCGCACCGGCCACCAGGACGGTGCCGAGCGCCACCAGGTCGGCGGTGCCGAAACCTTGGCGACGTTCTGTGCGCCGACGCCACCGAGGTAGCTGTTGTCGATGACGAACAGGAACGGAATCATCAGCAGCCCCAGGATCACGGTAACGATCCAGCCTGAGGTCTTGTCGCGGAGTTTCTGCAGCATGGTGAGGAATCACAAGGCTTGATTGGCGAGCCCGGCAGTGTAACCCGCTTCGCGGCGTGGACCAAAAGCAGTGCCGGCGGGGTCTGGCGCCCCCCTGCCCCGGCGATCGACACGATCGCGTGCATCGAAAGATGAAAAACAACACAAAGAAAAAGCCCCCGACTTGCGTCGAGGGCTCTTAGAGTTGGCGGAGCGGACGGGACTCGAACCCGCGACCTCCGGCGTGACAGGCCAGCATTCTAACCAGCTGAACTACCGCTCCGCGCTTGAAACTTTGCAGGCGCTCAGTATATCCGAAGACTTCCTGAAAACCTACCCCGCTGAACACTTTTTTCAAAGTTTTTTCACGAGGATTTAAGAGTTTTGCAATGGCGGAGCGGACGGGACTCGAACCCGCGACCTCCGGCGTGACAGGCCAGCATTCTAACCAGCTGAACTACCGCTCCGTATTGCAGACCTCTTTGTTTTCTCTACAACCGGATGGTTGGAGAGAAAACAAGGCCCCCAGCTTTTCGGCCGGGGGCCTCGTTGAAAATGGCGGAGCGGACGGGACTCGAACCCGCGACCTCCGGCGTGACAGGCCAGCATTCTAACCAGCTGAACTACCGCTCCACATTTCAAACTTACCGCGGTGCTGTGGTGGGTGCTGAGGGTTTCGAACCCCCGACCCTCTCCGTGTAAAGGAGACGCTCTACCGCTGAGCTAAGCACCCCAGCGAGCCGCTTAGTTTACAGCATCCTTCAGGGCCTTACCAGCCTTGAACGACGGATTCTTCGAAGCAGCGATCTTGATGGTGTCGCCGGTCTTCGGGTTGCGGCCGGTACGGGCAGCACGGTCGCGGACCTGGAAGGTACCGAAGCCAACCAGGGTGACCGCATCGCCGTCCTTCAGCGCCTTGGTGACGGCAGCAACGACGGCATCGACAGCGCGGCTGGACTCGGCCTTGGTCAGGTCGGCAGCTTCAGCAACGGCATCGATCAATTCGGTCTTGTTCATTCTTTACAACTCCTTTGGCGGTGGGTTCCGCGTATTCGACAGGGAAGCAACCGCACGACGTCTGCATGCGGTTGCCATGTGGAAACGGTTCGCCGAATTCAGTGAGCGCTGACTGCGATCACTCATTCGCGAGTGCTGCTTTTATACCAGCGGCCCTACCCCCACGCAAGCTGGAAAGCCAGCAACGACGCGGGTTTCAAGCATTTCGACAGGACGCATCAATGCTTGACGCGGGCGTTTCCACTCGGTTTGGCCTTGCTGCGCACCGTGACGCGTTGCGCACTCTTGCGCGTCTTCTTCGGCGCCAGCGGACGTTCCAGCGCCAGATCAAGCACTTCCTCGATGTACTTCACCGGCACGATCTCCAGATCGCGGGTGACGTTGGCGGGAATGTCGGCAAGATCCTTGCGGTTCTCATCGGGGATGATCACCGTGCGGATTCCGCCGCGCAGTGCCGCCAGCAACTTCTCCTTCAGGCCGCCGATCGCGGTGACGCGACCACGCAGGGTGATTTCGCCGGTCATCGCCACATCGGCGCGCACGGCCACCTTGGTCAGCATCGACACCAGCGATGTCACCATCGCCGCACCGGCACTGGGGCCATCCTTCGGCGTCGCACCATCGGGTACATGCAGATGCACGTCGTGCTTCTGCAGGAACTCCGGATCGATACCGAAGCCGACCGCACGCGAACGCACTACCGACAACGCCGCCGACGCCGATTCCTTCATCACGTTGCCGAGCTGGCCGGTCAGGATCAGCTGGCCCTTGCCCGGCACCAGCGTCGATTCGATCTGCAGCAGATCGCCACCAACTTCGGTCCAGGCCAGGCCCGTGACCAGGCCGATCTCGTTCTCTTCTTCGGCACGGCCGAAGTCGAAGCGACGCACGCCCAGGTACTTGTCCAGGTTCTTGCTCGACACGCTCACCAGCGCCTTGGACTTGCGCGCACCCTTCTTTGCCTTCGCCACCGGCTGCGGTCCACCCAGCGCGATCTCCTTCACCACCTTGCGGCAGATCTTGGCGATCTCGCGCTCCAGGTTGCGCACGCCGGATTCGCGCGTGTAGTAGCGCACGATGTCCTGGATCGCATCGCTGCCGATCTCCAGCTCTTCCGGCTTCAGGCCGTTGGCCTTGATCTGCTTGGGAGCCAGATAACGGGTGGCGATGTTGAGCTTCTCATCCTCGGTGTAACCGGGGATGCGGATCACTTCCATGCGGTCCAGCAGCGGGCCGGGGATGTTGAGCGAGTTGGAGGTCGCCACGAACATCACTTCGGACAGGTCCAGGTCCACTTCCAGGTAGTGGTCGTTGAATGCGTTGTTCTGCTCGGGGTCGAGCACTTCCAGCAGCGCCGAGGACGGATCGCCGCGGAAGTCCATCGACATCTTGTCGATCTCGTCCAGCACGAACAGCGGGTTCTTGCTGCCGACCTTGTTGAGGTTCTGCACGATGCGGCCCGGCATCGAACCGACATAGGTACGACGGTGGCCACGGATCTCGGCTTCGTCGCGCACGCCGCCCAGCGACATGCGCACGAACTTGCGGTTGGTGGCCTTGGCGATGGACTGGCCCAGCGACGTCTTGCCCACGCCCGGCGGCCCGACCAGGCACAGGATCGGGCCCTTCATCTGCTTCACCCGCGACTGCACCGCCAGGTATTCAAGGATGCGTTCCTTGACCTTCTCCAGGCCGTAGTGATCGGCATCGAGGGTATCCTGCGCGGCCTTGAGGTCCTTGCGCACCTTGCTGCGCTTCTTCCACGGCACGCCCAGCAGCCACTCCAGGTAGTTGCGCACGACCGCTGCTTCGGCGGACATCGGCGACATCTGCTTGAGCTTGTTGAGCTCGTTGCGCGCCTTGGTTTCCACCGGCTTGGGCATGCCTGCTTCGGCGATCTTGCGCGCCAGCTCTTCCAGTTCGCCCGGCGCGTCGTCAAGGTCGCCCAGCTCCTTCTGGATGGCCTTCATCTGTTCGTTGAGGTAGTACTCGCGCTGGCTCTTTTCCATCTGCGACTTCACGCGGCCGCGGATGCGTTTTTCCATCTGCTGCACGTCGATCTCGCCGTCGACCAGACCAACCAGCATCTCCAGGCGTTCGCCCACGGCCAGCGTTTCCAGCAGGCGCTGCTTGTCCGACAAGCGCACGCTGATATGCGCGGCGATGGTGTCGGCCAGGCGCGTCGGCTCATCGATGCCGGCCAGGGTCTGCAGCAGCTCCGGCGGCAGCTTGCGGTTGGTCTTGACGTACTGCTCGAACAGCGACATCAGCGAGCGGGCGATGGCCTCGATCTCGCGCGGCTCACGTGCATCGGTGGCGTCGATTTCGACGGCCTGGCCGTGCAGCGATCCATCGCGCTCGCTGACGCTGGTCACCTGCACGCGCGACAGGCCTTCGACCAGCACCTTGATGGTGCCGTCGGGCAGCTTCAGCAGCTGCAACACCTGCGCCAGGGTGCCGACCTGGTAGAGGTCGGCGGCCTGCGGGTCATCGGTCTCGGCCGACTTCTGCGCCAGCAGCAGGATCCGCTTGTCTGCTTCCATTGCCTGTTCCAGCGCATGCATGGACTTGTCGCGGCCGACGAACAGCGGGATGACCATGTGCGGGAATACCACTACGTCGCGCAGCGGCAGGACCGGCAGGTCGAGGGTCTCACTTGGGGAACGGGCCATGGGGGCTCCAGGGAAGGGGAAAACCGTCTCCGGGAGGGCATCTTCCGGAGACAAAAAAAGCCGATGGCCCCGTTATGGGGCCATCGGCTTTCAGATGCAAGACGTTCCGAGAAAATTCTTTCTATTCAACAAGTTGAAAGAATCATTCGGCGCCAGCGGCCTTCTGTTCAGGGGCCGGCGGGGTCTGGTAGATCAGGTACGGCTCGGACTTGTGCTCGATCACCGATTCATCCACGACAACCTTGCTGACGTTTTCCTGCGACGGCAGATCGTACATGGTGTCCAGCAGGACCGATTCGACGATGGTACGCAGGCCACGGGCGCCGGTCTTGCGCTTGAGCGCCTTCTTGGCGATGGCCGACAACGCGTCCGGACGGAACTCCAGCTCGACGTTCTCCATCTCGAACAGCTTCTTGAACTGCTTGGTGATGGCGTTCTTCGGCTCGGTCAGGATGCGGATCAGGGCCGGCTCGTCCAGCTCCTCCAGGGTCGCGACCACCGGCAGGCGGCCCACGAACTCGGGAATCAGGCCGAACTTGATCAGGTCTTCCGGCTCGACTTCGGCCAGCACCTTGCCCACTTCCTGCTTGCGCTCGCTGCTCTTCACCTTGGCGCCGAAACCGATGCCGCCGGCGTCGTTGGAACGCTGCTGGATCACCTTGTCCAGGCCAGCGAACGCGCCGCCGCAGATGAACAGGATGTTCTTGGTGTCCACCTGCAGGAATTCCTGCTGCGGATGCTTGCGCCCACCCTGCGGCGGAACGCTGGCCACGGTGCCTTCGATCAGCTTCAACAGGGCCTGCTGCACGCCTTCGCCGGACACATCGCGGGTGATCGACGGGTTCTCGCTCTTGCGCGAGATCTTGTCGATTTCATCGATGTAGACGATGCCCTGCTGTGCCTTCTCGACGTCGTAGTCGCACTTCTGCAGCAGCTTCTGGATGATGTTCTCCACGTCCTCGCCCACGTAACCGGCTTCGGTCAGCGTGGTGGCGTCGGCCATGGTGAACGGCACGTTGAGCAGGCGGGCCAGGGTCTCGGCCAGCAGGGTCTTGCCCGAACCGGTCGGACCGACCAGCAGGATGTTCGACTTCGCCAGCTCGACTTCGTCGTTCTTCTGGCGGCTCTCGATGCGCTTGTAGTGGTTGTACACGGCCACGGCCAACGTCCGCTTCGCGCGGTTCTGGCCGATCACGTACTGGTCGAGCACCTCGAGGATCTCGCGCGGCTTGGGCAGCGAACTGCGTGCCGACTGCGCCTTTTCCTCAAGCTCCTCACGGATGATGTCGTTGCACAGCTCCACGCACTCATCGCAGATGAACACGCTCGGACCGGCAATCAGCTTGCGCACTTCATGCTGGCTCTTGCCGCAGAAAGAGCAGTAGAGGATCTTGCCGGTGTCCGTGGAACGACCTTGGCGGTCTTCGCTCATGCTTCGCTTACCCAGTTACGCCACCCGCTGAACGGGGGTTCGATTCGAGAATAACACAGGGCCGGAGGGACATCAGTCCACCCGACCCTGCAGGAACGGGGCCTGCCATGGCCCCGTGGATGCCGGTCAGCCGGCCTGGATCGACTCTTCCGGACGACGCTCCAGGACCTGGTCGACCAGGCCGTAGGCGACCGCGTCGACCGCGCTCTTGAAGTTGTCGCGCTCGGTATCGCGCGCGATGGTCTCCAGCGACTGGCCGGTGTGCTTGGCCAGCACTTCGTTCAGGCGCGCACGCAGGGTCAGGATCTCGCGGGCGTGGATGTCGATGTCGGTGGCCTGGCCCTGGAAGCCGCCCAGCGGCTGGTGGATCATCACCCGCGAGTTCGGCAGCGCATAGCGCTTGCCCGCTGCACCGGAAGCCAGCAGCAGCGCGCCCATCGAGGCGGCCTGGCCGACGCAGATGGTGCTCACGTCCGGCTTGATGTACTGCATGGTGTCGTAGATCGCCATGCCGGCGGTGACCACGCCACCCGGCGAGTTGATGTAGATGCTGATGTCCTTTTCCGGGTTTTCCGCTTCCAGGAACAGCAGCTGCGCCACCACCACGTTGGCCATGTGATCGTCGATCGGGCCAACCAGGAAGATCAGGCGCTCCTTCAACAGGCGCGAATAGATGTCGTAGGCACGCTCGCCGCGGCTGGTCTGCTCGACCACCATGGGAACCATGTTCAGGGCTTTGGTTCGGTTGTCCATTTCGTGAGGTACCTATCTTGGGGGGAAACACCCCCGCGCCAGGGCTGGCGCGGGGTATCCGGCAATCGGCCAGGGATTACTGGCGGATCGCGTCCTGGAACGACAGCTTTTCTTCAGTGTGCTGGGCGCGCTCGGCGATCCAGTCGATCACCTGCTCTTCCATCACGCGGTTCTGCAGGCCAGACATCAGCTGGGGGTCGTTGCGGTACATCTCAATGACCTGCTCCGGCTCTTCGTAGGTCGAAGCGATCAGACGCATCGTTTCATTCAGACGCTTCGGCTCCAGGCGCAGGTCGTTGCTGCGGGCCACTTCGCCGACCACCAGGCCGACCAGCACGCGCTTGGCAGCAGCGTCCTTGAAGCCTTCGTGGGCGTCGGCCGGGATCTCGCCCGGGTTGCGGCCACTGCGGCGGATCTGCTCGACCTGCTGGGCCAGCATGGCGCGGGCTTCGTTCTCGACCAGGCGCGGCGGCATTTCCACCGAAGCGTAGGCCGCGATCAGCTGCTCGCCGACTTCACGACGCAGGCGATTCATCAATGCGCCCTTCAGCTCGCGCTCGAGGTTGGCACGGATGTCGCTGCGGAACTGCTCGACGTCGCCGCCCTTCACGCCGAAGCTCTTGATGAAGGCTTCATCGACCGCCGGCACGACCGGCTCGGAGACGTCGGTGACCTTGACGGTGACCTGCACGGTCTTGCCCGCCAGCGCCGGCACGCGCCAGTCAGCCGGGAACTCGACGTCCAAGGTCTTCTCTTCGTCCTTGGCCAGGCCGACCAGGCCCTGCTCGATGGTTTCGAACATCATGCCCTGACCGAGCACGATGCTGCCCTTCTCGGTGCCTTCCGCCGGCAGGCGCTCGTCACCGGCCTGCGACCAGGTTTCCAGTGCGACCAGGTCGCCGTCCTGCGCGGCACGGGTGACCGGCGACCAGCTGCGACGCTGGGTCTGCAGGTTCTCGATCATCTGGTCGATGTCGGCGTCGGTGATCTCGGCGGTGTGGCGCACGACGGTCAGCTTGCTGACGTCGATGTCACCGAAGTCCGGCACCACTTCGACGGTGGCCACGAAGGAGAACTCACCCTCGTCGCCCTTGTCGATGCGCGGGCTGCCGACGATGCGCAGGTCGTGCTCGCGCACGGCGGCATCGAAGGTCTCGCGCAGCAGGCCGTCCAGCGCCTCGCCACGGACCTGCGCGCCGAAGCGCTGCTCGATCACCTTGGCCGGCACCTTGCCCGGACGGAAACCCTTGATGCGGGTGGTGCGGGCGATTTCGCCCAGGCGGCCGTTGATGTGGCTCTGCAGACGGTCTTCCGGCAGCGAGAAGCTCAGGCGGCGTTCCAGGTTGCCGATGGTTTCGATCGAAGCTTGCATGTTGACTCCTGCCACCGGTGGCGCCCTGGCCCCCGGCTCGATGATGGATGAAACGGTTGTAAGGACACGACGTCGATGACGCGCCTGCTTGCCGCAGCCCTTTAGTTTCGCCCAATTCGGGCGGCGCCGCCAGCATGGCCGGGCGCAGGGCTTGACGCGGAATGCCCGACTGGGCGGGGGACGGGCCGGCCTGGTGCGAAAGGGGGGACTCGAACCCCCACGCCTTGCGGCACTGGAACCTAAATCCAGGGCGTCTACCAATTCCGCCACTTTCGCGTGGCCGGCTCAGGCGTTCATTGTTGCAGGCGGGGGCGGAAAGCGGAAGGCTTCCACAAAACTGAATACGCCTGAAGAGAATGAAAACAGCCCGGGGCGGCGGGTGCCGGTCCGGGCCGCCGGATCAATGCGCGGGCTGCGCCTGCCCCGACGCCGCACCATCGCTGCCCACCGCAGCATCGCGCTGGTGGGCCTCAAGCGTCGCGCCGTCTTCAGAGCGCCTCATTTCAACCGCATCCGCAGGCACCCCCTCCCCCGTCGCCCGGGCTGGACGCATTGCCGTCGCCGCGTCGACCGGTTGCGCGGGGACATGCTCGGCATCGGCCGCGCGCTCCACCGTCTGCGCGTGATCCGGCGCGGCCCCGGCAGTGGCGGCGTCGTCCGCCCTGCAACCTGACAGCACGATCACCGCCAGGCCGGACAGCATCAGACCCACAATCCTGTTAATGGCCATCAGAGCACTCCTCATGCATGCGCCTTCGGCGCGGAACACCTATTGGGAGCGATGCCGATGGCAACCGGTGAGAAGCAGCTCACAGCATTGAACATGTCGATGACGCATTTGGCGCTGATTTCAGCCGCGCTTCAGTAGATCCACGCCATGCGTGGGTTGCGCGCTTCGTGCGGTCCTCATCCACGCAGGGCACGGACCTACCGACGCTGTCGCGGGCAAGAAAAAAGCCACTTGGCGGACCAAGTGGCTTTCGTCTGGTGGGCTGTCAAGGATTCGAACCTTGGACCTATTGATTAAGAGTCAACTGCTCTACCAACTGAGCTAACAGCCCGAAATCGGGGGCGAATTATCACCCGATCCGCGGGGGCGTTGCAAGTACTTTCTTCAACCTGGTTGAAACAAGCACTGCAACCGGCGATCCATCGCGAAGGGTTACATCTGAAGAAAAAAGCCATCGAGTGGACCCGATGGCTTCTGTCTTGGTGGGCTGTCAAGGATTCGAACCTTGGACCTATTGATTAAGAGTCAACTGCTCTACCAACTGAGCTAACAGCCCTTGAAACTCAGGCGCACATTGTAGCGTGCACTCTGTTTATTGCAATACCGTTTCGGCGCTGCCGAGGCGGTTGAATCAGTGGGGTGGCTGAGGGGATTCGAACCCCCGACCACCGGAATCACAATCCGGTACTCTAACCAACTGAGCTACAGCCACCACTGAAACTTTCGCTTCACCGTCGATGCTGCCGACGTTGATGCTTGATACGTTGCCGGGGACTGTCACCGAAGTTCCGGTCCGCCGAAGCGAGTCCGACATTCTGGTGGAGTCGCCAGGGTTTTGCAAGCACTTCTTCACATCCGCCAGCTACGTTCCGGTGTCGCACCAGCCAATGGCGCGCCCGACAGGAATCGAACCTGTAACCGCCGGCTTAGAAGGCCGGTGCTCTATCCAGTTGAGCTACGGGCGCCCGAACCGGAACGGCGTCCAATCCGACGTGATGTGGATTGGTCGGGGTAGAGGGATTCGAACCCCCGACATCCTGCTCCCAAAGCAGGCGCGCTACCAGACTGCGCTATACCCCGGTGTTGCAATCTCCTCGGACCTGGGCCCGGGGAGCTGACCATTGTGGCCAAGCGTCCTGCGAACTGTCAACGCGCAATTCCTGCCCTGCCCCGCCATGACCACAGCTTACGCAGTCATCGGCTATGCTCGCAGCCAGCGGCCGGATGGCCGAATCGCCCCCTTTTCGCACGGAGACCTCGCATGCGCAGCGGCAACCCGGCTCTTTCCGAGTCGACCTTCCTCGATCTGGCCAGTGGCTCGGTGGTGACCAGCCCCGACCAGGCCATGACCCTCAACGGCACCGTCAACAAGACCGGCTTCCTGCTGCTGCTGACCGTGCTGACAGCAGCGTTCGCCTGGAACCAGACCGTGGACGACTACGGCCAGGTGATGGCCGGCGCCAAGCTGTACGCCATGGGCGGCGCGATCGGCGGCCTGGTGCTGGCCCTGATCACCGTCTTCAAGAAGGAGTGGTCGCCGGTCACCGCGCCGATGTATGCGCTGGTGGAAGGCCTGTTCCTGGGCGCAATTTCCGCGCTGTTCGAACTGCGCTTCCCGGGCATCGTTTTCCAGGCGGTGCTGCTGACCTTCGGCACCTTGTTCGCACTGCTGTTCGCCTACCGCAGCGGCCTGATCAAGGCCACCGAAAACTTCAAGCTCGGCGTGGTCGCCGCCACCGGCGGCATCGCCCTGCTGTACCTGGCGTCGTTCGTACTGGGCTTCTTCAACATCAACGTGCCGGTGATCCATGACGCCAGCTGGCTGGGCATCGCCTTCAGCCTGTTCGTGGTGGTGGTTGCCGCGCTGAACCTGGTGCTGGATTTCGACTTCATCGAAACCGGAGTGGCCCAGCGCGCACCGAAGTACATGGAATGGTATGGCGCATTCGGCCTGATGGTGACCCTGGTCTGGCTGTATGTGGAGTTCCTGCGCCTGCTGTCGAAGATCCAGCAGCGCTGATCCAATTCATGCCGTAAACGACAAGGCCGCGGTCCGTCGGGATCGCGGCCTTTTCTGTAGCGTCGAGCGCGCTCGACTCCCACGGAATCACGCCCCATGGCAGACACCTCCCCTCCCCACTTCCACAGCTATCGCCCGGCCGATGGCCATCGCCTGCCACACGATCCGTTCAACGCCATCATCGGCCCGCGCCCCATCGGCTGGATCTCCAGTCGTGATGCCGACAGCAACGTGAACCTGGCGCCCTACAGCTTCTTCAATGCCTTCAACTACACGCCGCCGATCATTGGTTTCAGCAGCCAGGGGCGCAAGGACTCGCTGCGCAACATCGAAGCCACCGGCGAGTTCGTCTGGAACCTCGCCACATTCGATCTGGCCCAGGCAATGAACGAAAGCTGCCGCGCCGTCGCGCCTGAAGTGGACGAGTTCGCATTGGCGGGTCTGACACCCCTGGCCTCGGAGCAGGTTGCACCGCCGCGCGTGGCGCAGAGCCCGGTGAGCATGGAGTGCCGCTGCACGCAGATCGTACGCCTGCGCGATGCGGCCGGTAACGACACCAATGGCTGGCTGGTACTGGGAGAAGTGGTCGCCGTGCATATCGATACGCGGTTGCTGGTCGACGGCATCTACGACACTGCAGCGAGCGACACCATCCTGCGCGGCGGCGGACCGGCCGACTATTTCCGGATCACCGCCGACCAGCGCTTCCGCATGCTGCGGCCCGCCTGAGCCCTCATCCCGCCGCCCCACGGGACAGCAGCAACGGCAACGACGAAGCCAGCATGGCAATTCCGGAGGCGGTCAACAGACCCAGCACGATCTGCCGGAAACGCGCTTCACTGATGCCGATATAGAGCTTGGCCCCCAGCAGCGTTGGCACCAGCATTGCCGGCGCGACAATGGCGAAGTACGGCAGCATCTGCCGGGTCACCATGCCGGTACCGACATAGGTGGCCATGGTCACCGCCAGCATCGCCAGGTTGAAGTTCTGGATGACCGCGCGCTGCTCGTCCTTGCCGAAGCCACGCAGCGTACTCCACAGCGTCGGCACCGGCCCGGCGAAGCCACCGATGCCACTGAGCACACCGCCAGCCATGCCGGCCAGCGCGTCGCCGAACCGGCCGCCCACGGTGACCGGCGGCAGCGAACGCGCCATCAGCATCACCGGGCACCACAGCGCCAGGAATCCTCCCAGCAGCGCCTTGAACCAGACCATGTCCAGCTGCGGCAGCACCATCACACCCAGCGGAATGCCCGCCAACCCACCGAGCACGAACGGCAGCAGCAGGCGCAGGTTGAAGCCACGGCGCACGGTGAAGACCGCCAGCAACTGGCCGACCAGCGCGCCGAACACCGACAGCGTCGCCGCAAGCCGAGGATCCAGCCCCCACGCCCAGAACGACATCGCGACCATGCCGAACGCGAAACCGGACAGGCCCTGTACGAACCCCGCGACGATCGCGCCCAGCGCGACCAGCAGATACACCGACTCCATCCCCACTCCTCACCGCTGCCGTGCAACTACCCTGCCGCACCCGACGCTGCAGCGTAATGCGCGGCCAGATGATCGACCAGCGCGCGCACTTTCGGCGCCAGCGCACGCGCATGGGGATAGAGCGCGAAATAGCAGCGCGTGCCACCGTGCCAGCTGGGCAGCACGCGGATCAACCGGCCGGCGCGCAGGTCTTCCTGCACCGTGAGCGCGGTGAACAGACTGATGCCCATGCCGGCCAGTACGGCCGCATACAGTGCCGGCGTGGCGTCCACGCGCAGTCGTTGACCGGCTTCCACGCTGACGATGGCACCACGCGGCCCGTGCAGCTGCCACGGCGTGATCGCCGCAACCGGGTTGAAACCCAACAGCGCGTGGCTGTGCAGATCGGCCACCTGTCGAGGCAGTCCGTGCCGGGCGAGGTAGGCCGGTGCCGCAACCAGGATGCGCGGGCAGCGCGCCAGTTCACGGGCGACCAGTTGGCTGTCAGGCAAGGACGGCGCGATGCGCAGGGCGAGATCGAAGCCCCCGCCGACCACATCGACCAGCTGATCGTCGGCCGACAGTTCCAGTGCCACCTGCGGATAGCGCGCCAGGAAGCCAGGCAGCCAATGCGGCAACTCCTGGCTGGCGACCACCTGCGGCACGCTGACCCGCACGCGCCCGCTGGGCTGGGCCTGGCCGGCCCGCGCACGGTCATCGGCGGCCTCCAACCGGTCAAGCAGCGCCACCGCCTCGCGGTAGTAGTCGCGCCCGGCCTCGGTCAGCGACAGTCGCCGGCTGTTGCGATCCAGCAGCCGCACCTGCAGGTGCTCTTCAAGTTGACGCAACTGCCGCGACATCGCCGAATGGGTGGTATCCAGCCGCTCGGCGGCGGCAGTGAAACTGCCTGCATCGACGATCGCGCGCAAAGCCCGCAGGGCGGCGAAATGATCCATCGGGCGGTGACTCCGGTCGGCGGGGCCCGCTCGCTGCGGACCCCGCCAGCTTATCAAGCGTCGTCGCCGGCCATGCGCACCGGCAGGGCCAGGATCGCCGAGGTGGTCATGACATCGCCAAAGGCATCCTCGATCTGCGCCAGCGACGCTTCATGCAATGCACGGTGGCCGATGCTCCCGCCACTGGCCAGATCCAGATCGCGGCTGGCAGAGGCATCGGAGGCCACGATCACCCGATAGCCGCGCGGCGCCGCAGCGGCATCGCGTGCAGCACCGGCAACGCAGGCATGGGTCTGCAGGCCGGTGACGATCAGGGTGTCGATACCGGCATCCTTCAGCGCCTTGTCCAATACCGCTGCCGAGGCACCGGCGAACACGCTGACGTTGTCCTTCTGCACCACGGTCTCGCCCTTGCGCGGCTGCATGTCACGGTGGAAGGCGGCGTTGACGCTGCCCTCTGCGAACAGCGGCGCGCCGGCCGGCAGCACGTGCTGCACGTGGATCACGCGGATGCCGTTGGCATCAGCGAAGTCGACCACGCGGCGCGTCTGGCGCAGGGCCGCCACGCCATCGGGAATGACCATGCGGCCCCCGGCGAAACCCGGGGCGGCGCCGGCATCGAAGTACTCGTTCTGGAAATCGATCACCAGCACGGCGGTCTTCGTTGCGTCGAGCGAGGTGGCAGCCGGAGCGCCGGCCATATGGCGGATGGTGGGATGGACCGGCTCGGCGGCGACAACCGGGGCGGTGGCAGCCATGCCGATCAGGCCGGCCAGGCCGAAAGCAGTGAGGTTCATGGTCAAGCTCCTGTGCGGTGGAAAGTGGGCACAGGATGAGGAGCATTGAATGCACGAACCAGCCACCTTCGAGCACACGATCTGTGCGAAACATGCACAGATCCATTCTTGCGGAGGTGGTGAAACGCAGCGGGGCGCCCGAAGGCGCCCCGCTGTGGATCCGACCGGGGTCGAGCCGTCGCTTACAGGCGGCTGGCGATCGCCTTGGCGAAGCCCATCGTGTTGCCAGTGCCGCCGAGGTCGCCGGTCAGCGAATCCTTGGCTTCCAGCGTGGCCACGATGGCCTTGCGCAGGCGCTCGGCGTTTTCCGGCTGACCGACATGGTCCAGCATCTGTGCCGCTGCCAGCAGCAGGGCGCACGGATTGGCCTTGCCCTGGCCGGCGATGTCCGGCGCGGTGCCGTGCACGGCTTCGAAGATCGCCGCGTCCTTGCCGATGTTGGCACCCGGAGCCAGGCCCAGGCCACCGACCAGACCCGCGCACAGGTCGGAAATGATGTCGCCGAACAGGTTGGTGGTGACGATGATGTCGAACTGTTCCGGACGCATCACCAGCTGCATGCAGGCGTTGTCGACGATCATTTCCTGGAACTCGATGTCCGGGTACTGCGCGGCGACTTCACGGGCCACGGCCAGGAACAGGCCCGAGGTCGACTTGATGATGTTGGCCTTGTGCACGGCGGTGACCTTCTTGCGGCCGGTGCTCTTGGCCAGCTCGAAGGCATAACGCACGATGCGCTCGGAGCCCTTGCGGGTGATGCGGGTGCCGGAGAAGGCGGTCTCGCCGTCGGCCGACACTTCCTGGCCTTCGGCCAGGTACGCACCTTCGGTGTTCTCGCGAACGGTGATCAGGTCGACGTTCTCGAAACGCGACTTGGTGTTCGGGAAGGTGTGGGCCGGACGCACGTTGGCGTACAGGTCGAAGTGGCGGCGCAGGCTGACGTTGATCGAGGTGAAGCCACCACCGACCGGCGTGGTCAGCGGGCTCTTCAGCGCGACCTTGTTGCGCGCGATCGATTCCAGGGTCACCGCCGGCATCAGATCGCCGTGCTTCTCCAGCGCCACCAGGCCGGCGTCGGCGTCTTCGTACTCCAGGCCAGTCTTGAGCTGGTCGAGCACGAACAGGGTGGCGTCCATGATTTCCGGGCCAATGCCGTCGCCGCGGATGACCGTAATTTTCTGCGTCATTGATCGATGTTCCGAACAGGGGGAAAAACGCCGTCCGGACGTGCCCGGAAACGCCGGCGCAAAGGAAGTTTCACCCGCAATTATGCCTTACCCGGCTCGGAGACCCCAAATAGGCAATTAGTCCGAGCCGGGTAAGGCAGAATTGCCCGCGCATCCCACCTTATCCCCACGCCTTCGGCGCGCCCCCTTGAACAACAAGGGGGCTCCTGGGCTGTTGGGTTGCGGGAAAGGCCCGGCGCATGCCCGGGTAGTGCCGGCCGCTGGCCGGCAACCTCTGCCAATTCGGGTCCACTGGATGCCGGCCAGCGGCCGGCACTACCAGAGAGCCTGGTTCGCGGTAGCGGCCGGGCTCAGTGCTCGTGCGCGGCCGGGGCGGTGGCGCCGCCTTCCAGCTGGTCGAGGAAGTCCACGGCGCGGCGCAGGTGCGGGATCACGATCGAGCCGCCGACCACCAGGCCGACCGAGAAGGTCTCGAAGAACTCCTCACGGGTGACGCCGGCGTCCTTGCACTGGGCCACGTGGTAGCTGATGCAGTCGTCGCAGCGCAGCACCATCGAGGCCACCAGGCCCAGCAGCTCCTTGGTCTTCACGTCCAGCGCGCCGGCTTGGTAGGTCTGCGTGTCCAGCGCGAAGAAGCGGCGCACCACCTGGTTCGGCTCGCCCAGGATGCGTTCATTCATGCGCTTGCGGAAATCGGTGAACTCGGCGATCCGGTCCTTGCTGCCGTCGTCAGCCGCGCTCATGCCTGGCCCTGCCCGGCCAGCAGCGGCTCGAGCTTGCCTTCACGATGCAGGGCCATCATGTCGTCGTAGCCGCCCACGTGGACGTCGCCCACGAAGATCTGCGGGACGCTGGTACGGCGGGTCTTGGCCATCATCTTCTCGCGCTCGACCGGGTCCAGGTCGATGCGGACCTCGGTCCATTGCTGGCCCTTGCTCTTGAGGAAGTTCTTGGCGGCCACGCAGTAAGGGCAGACGGCGGTGGAATAGATGGTGATGGCGGGGGTAGCGCCGGCGGACTGGGCTGTCACGGGAAACTCCACGATGGATCGACGGTCCATATATGGTACCGGTGCGCTGGAATTTCCACGCCACGCCCGCAACACTGTGGATTGATTAACGAATGGTTGCCCCCTGCCCTGCCACGCTGGGCAGACTCTGCCCGAGGATCGACCGCTTGCGACCCCTGCTGCTCACCGTTGCCCTGACCCTAGCCCTGGCCGCCCCGCTGGCGCAGGCCCAGGAGAAGCTGCCGGACATCGGTTCCTCGGCGGGCGAACTGCTGACTCCGGCCCGCCAGGCCGAGTACGGCGCGATGATGCTGCGCGAGCTGCGCAACTACGGCTACCTGCTGGACGATCCACTGGTCAACGACTGGCTGCAGACCATGGGCACCCGCCTCGGTTCCAACAGCGACCAGCCACGCCAGCCCTACACGTTCTTCGTGATGAAGGACCGCCAGATCAATGCGTTCGCTACCCTCGGCGGCTATATCGGCGTCAACGCCGGCCTGGTGCTGACGGCCGAGCGCGAGGACGAGGTGGCGGCGGTGCTGTCGCACGAAATCGCCCACGTCACCCAGCAGCATGTGCTGCGCGGGGTCGAGCGCGCCCAGCGCGACCAGATCCCGATCCTGCTGGGCATGCTGGCGGCGGTGGTTGCCGCCCAGGCCAGCAACAGCTCCTCCTCGGGCAACGCCACCATGGCGGCGATCAGCTCGGGCATGGGCCTGATGCAGCAACGGCAGATCGACTACACCCGCTCCAACGAATCCGAGGCCGACCGGCTGGGCATCCGCACACTGTCGCGCAGCGGCTACGACGTGGATGCGATGGCCGGCTTCTTCGAGCGCATGTCCTCGGCGATGCGCGGCAACGACGGCGGTTACAGCGTTCCCGACTTCCTGCGCACGCACCCGGTCAACACCACCCGTATCAGCGAGGCCAAGGCCCGCGCCGAACAGATGAAGAAGGACACGGTGCTGCTGACCACCCGCACGCCCAGCGGCGAGCGCAGGGAACGGGTGGATCCGGCCGACCCGACCCTGGGCGATCCGCTGCTGCGCGGCATCAACCCGCTGTTGCCCGGCAGCGTGCTGCGGGTGCCGATCGGCCAGCTCAGCCGCGGCGCCAGTGGCGATTTCAACTGGGCCCGCGAACGCCTGCGCGTACTCAGCGCCGACAGCCCGGCCGAACTGCAGCGTGAGTACGCCGATCTTGCGCGGCGGCAGAAGGATGGCCTGGACGACGCCCAGCGTTACGGCCAGGCACTGGCCAACATGCGCGGTGGCCGCAGCGGCGCCAGCGAGGCCCGGCAGACGTTGACCGAGCTGCTGAAGACCCACCCGGACAGCCTCTGGGTCGCCCTGGCCCTGGCCGAGGCGGAATCGCGCACCGGCCAGTCCGCCCAGGCCAATGCGCGCTTCGAGCAGCTGCTGCACGAACACCCCAACAGCCGGCCGGTGGCCCTGACCTATGCCGAAATCCTGAATGAGCAGGGCGGCCAGGCCGCGGGTCAGCGCGCGCAGGCGATGCTGCGTCCGCTGCTGTCGCAAAGCGGTAACGATCCGGTCTTCCAGCAGCGCTACGCCCGCGCCAGTGAACTGGCCGGTGACAGTGTCCGCGCCAGCGAGGCCTATGCCGAGGCAGCGTTCCTGGGCGGGCGACCCGAACAGGCCCTGATGCAGCTGCAGGCACTCAAGCGCAACCCCGCCCTGGACTATGTCGGCCGGGCCCGGGTGGATGCGCGGATCGAGTCGATCACGCCCACCGTACTCGAGCTGCGCCGGCAGGGTGTACAGGACCCGGACCTGGACCGGCGCTGAGCACGGCATGACCGGCAGATGGCAGCAATGCCAGATGCCGGCCAGGCAGTCACAAACATGTCATCAAACCGTAGTCTACTGGCACCACTCCAGTAACTGAGCCCTACGGTGCCCTCGTGCAGAAACGCATCCTGATCGTCGATGACGAGCCCGCGATCCGCGAAATGGTCGCCTTCGCCCTTCGCAAGGGCGATTACGAACCTGTCCACGCCGGTGACGCCCGCGAGGCCCAGACCGCCATCGCCGACCGCGTCCCCGACCTGATCCTGCTGGACTGGATGCTGCCCGGCACCAGCGGCCTGGACCTGGCCCGGCGCTGGCGCAAGGAAACCCTCACCCGCGAAGTGCCGATCATCATGCTGACCGCGCGCGGTGAAGAGAACGACCGCGTCGGCGGTCTCGAAGCCGGTGTGGACGACTACGTGGTCAAGCCGTTCTCGGCGCGCGAACTGCTGGCCCGTATCCGTGCGGTGATGCGCCGCGCCCGCGACGATGACGAGGACGGCAGCGTGGCGGTGGGTTCGATCCGCATCGATGGCGCCGCCCATCGCGTGTTCGCCAACGACCAGCCGGTGCCGATCGGCCCGACCGAATACCGCCTGCTGCACTTCTTCATGACCCACCCCGAGCGCGTGTATACCCGTGCGCAGCTGCTGGACCATGTGTGGGGCGGCAGCGTGTATGTGGAAGAACGCACCATCGACGTGCATATCCGTCGCCTGCGCAAGACGCTGGAACCGTTCAACGCCGAGAACATGGTGCAGACCGTGCGCGGCGCCGGTTACCGCTTCTCCACCGCAACCTGAGCCTCGTCGTGCCGGCGCCGTGCACCCCACGGTGCCGGCGTCGGCAACTCTGCTATAACCCTCGGTTCACCTGCGTGAACCGCCGCAACCCACGACGAGACCGCAATGCCCCGCCACATCCGCTCTGCCTGGTTGAAGACACTGGCCACCGTGGCCACCGTGTTGCTGTTGGCCGGTCTGGTCGGATGGTTCACTGGCCACCTGTGGCTGTGCATCGCGCTGGCGGCACTGGCCACGCTGGTCTGGCATTACTGGCGGCTGCGCCGCGTGCTGCGCCGGCTGACCGCGCGCCAGCGTTGGGATACCGCGGCCGAAGGCACCGGCGTCTGGAACGAGCTGGACCGCCTGCTGTACCGCAACCAGGTCGAGATGCGCGTGCGCAAGCGACGCCTGCTGGACATGCTGCGCAGCTATCGCGCTGCAGCGGCCGCGCTGCCCGATGCCGTGGTGGTGCTGGACCGCAACAGCCAGCGCGTACAGTGGTTCAACGAAGCGGCCACGGCGCTGCTCGGCCTGCACCATCCCGGCGATCTGGGTGAGGCCCTGGTCGAACGCCTGCAGCCGATGCCGCTGGCCCACTGGCTGGCCGGTGGCCGCAACGCCGAACCGATCCTGGACGTGCCCTCGCCGGTCGATCCTGCGATCCGCCTGAACCTGCGCCTGATTCCCTATTCGTCCGACTACTGGCTGCTGATCGCCCGCGACGTCAGCAAGCTGCTGCGCCTGGAACAGGTCCGCCGCGACTTCGTGGCCAACGTTTCACACGAACTGCGCACCCCGCTCACCGTGGTCCACGGCTACCTGGACATGATGGACCCGGAGGATTTCCCGGGAACCGGACCGATGCTGGAAGAGATGCGCAAGCAGAGCCAGCGCATGGCCCAGCTGGTGGAAGACCTGCTGACCCTGTCGCGGCTGGAATCGCAGGAACACAGCGAGGCCGAGACGGTGGCCATGCAGCCCATGCTGGCCACGCTGCGCCGCGAGGCTGAAGCGCACAGCCAGGGCCGCCACCAGATCAGCATCGATGACCTGGCCGGCGTGGACCTGCAGGGTTCGACCAAGGAACTGCACAGCGCGTTCTCCAACCTGGTCACCAACGCGGTGCGCTACACCCCGGCCGGTGGCCGCATCGCGGTGGAGTTCCGCCGCGAGGGCGACGGCGTGGTGCTGGCAGTGCGTGACACCGGCTACGGCATTCCTGCCACCCACCTGCCGCGCCTGACCGAACGCTTCTACCGTGTCTCCAGCAGCCGCTCGCGCGAAAGCGGCGGCACCGGCCTGGGCCTGTCGATCGTCAAGCACATCCTCGGTCTGCACCACGCACGCCTGGAAATCGACAGCGAGGTCGGCAAGGGCTCGGTGTTCGCCTGCCATTTCGATGCCGACCACGTACGACCGCGTGAGTCCGCCCCCCTGACCTCCTTCGAAGAATGACGCCATGAGCAGCCTCGGATCCCTCCCCCTCCCCGTGAGCACGGACAGCGATCCGTTGCGCGACCCGGCGCTGTACATCAACCGCGAACTGTCGCAGCTGGATTTCAACTTCCGCGTGCTGGCACAGGCGATGGACCCGCAGGTGCCGCTGCTGGAGCGCCTGCGCTTCATGTGCATCTCCTGCACCAACCTGGATGAATTCTTCGAGATCCGTGCCGCTGCGGTCCGTCATGCGCAGGAGTTCGGCCTGCCGCCGGCCCCGGACGGCATGAGCCCGCAGGCCATCCTCAATGCCATCCACGAGCGCGCCGCCGAGCTGGTGGACCAGCAGTACCGCTGCTGGAACCAGACGCTGCGTCCGGCGCTGATGGAGGCCGGCATCGGTGTGCTCGGCCGCAATTCCTGGACCCACCGCCAGAAGCGCTGGCTGCGTGCCTACTTCCGCAACGAGATCATGCCGGTGCTGTCGCCGCTCGGCCTGGATCCGGTGCATCCGTTCCCGAAGATCCTCAACAAATCGCTGAACATCGTGGTGGTGCTGAAGGGCACCGATGCGTTCGGCCGCAGCGGCCACCTGGCCATCGTGCGTGCGCCGCGTTCGCTGCCGCGGATCATCCAGCTGCCGGAAAAACTCGGCGGCCCGCAGAACTTCGTGTTCCTGTCCTCGGTGCTGTCCACCTTCGTGGACGAGTTGTTCCCGGGCCTGGAAGTGCTGGGCGCCTACCAGTTCCGTGTCACCCGCAACTCCGAGCTGGTGGTGGACGAGGAGGAAGTGGAAAACCTGGCGCTGGCGCTGCGTGATGAGCTGGTGGACCGTGGCTACCGTCCTGCGGTGCGCCTGGAAATCGCCCACGACATGCCGCGCGACATCGTCCGCACCCTGCTGCAGAACTTCGGCCTGACCGAGAACGCGGTGTACCGCATCGATGGACCGGTCAACCTCAACCGCATCATCCAGCTGTACGACCTGATCGCGCAGCCGGACCTGAAGTACCCGCCGATGACCCCGCGCACCCTGCGCGACAGCGACGGCATCTTCGAGACCGTGGCCCGCCAGGATCTGCTGCTGCACCACCCCTTTGACGCGTTCGCAGCGGTGCTCGACCTGATCCGCCAGGCCGCGCTCGATCCGAACGTGCTGGCGATCAAGCAGACCCTGTACCGCACCGGCAAGGACTCCTTGATCGTCGATGCACTGATCCAGGCGGCACGTGCCGGCAAGGACGTGACCGTGGTGGTCGAGCTGCGCGCGCGGTTCGATGAAGAAGCCAACCTGGGCCTGGCCGATCGGCTGCAGGAGGCCGGCGTGCAGGTGGTGTACGGCGTGGTCGGCTACAAGACCCATGCCAAGATGCTGCTGATCGTGCGCCGCGAAGGCCGCAAGCTGCGTCGCTACGTGCACCTGGGCACCGGCAACTACCACAGCGGCACTGCACGCGCCTACACCGACCTGAGCCTGATCACCGCCGATGCGGACATCGGCAACGACGTCCACCTGCTGTTCCAGCAGTTGTCCGGGCTGGCCTCGAAGATGAAGCTCAAGCGCCTGCTGCAGTCGCCCTTCACCCTGCACACGGGGATCCTGGCGAGAATCGAGCGCGAGACACGCATCGCCGCCGCCGGGCGACCGGCGCGGATCATCGCCAAGATGAACGCCCTCAACGAAGCGCAGGTGATCCGTGCGCTGTACGCCGCCTCGCAGGCGGGCGTGCAGATCGACCTGATCATCCGCGGTGCCTGCACCCTGCGCCCGGGCGTACCTGGCGTATCGGACAACATCCGCGTGCGCTCGATTGTCGGCCGCTTCCTGGAACACAGCCGGGTCTACTGGTTCGGCAACGACGGCGCACCGGAACTGTACTGCGCCAGCGCCGACTGGCTGGAACGCAACCTGCTGCGCCGGGTGGAGACCTGCTTCCCGATCCTCGACCCGGCACTGGCCAAGCGGGTCTATCGCGAAGTGCTGCAGAACTACCTGGACGACAATCTCAACGCCTGGGAACTGGATGCCGAGGGCATCTACCACAAGCGCGCACCGGCCCACGACGAAGCGCCGCATTCGGCACAGATGGCGTTGATGCAGGGACTCTGACCCGATGGATGCCGACCTTGGTCGGCACGTTTGGATGCATCCACGCATGGCGTGGATCTACCGTGTCGACCAAGGTCGACACCTACCAACAGCTGCGTGAACCTGTCGAAGGCGGGGTGGGTCCGGTTGCGGGGGTGTCCGCGGCATGGATGCCGCGGCCAAGCCCCCAAGGATGGGTTCACGGCGTCCCCCGCAACCGGACCCACCCCGCCATCCCACGGATACCCCGCTTTTGACGTTGATGTTGATGTTGATGTTGACTCTGCGGGTGCAGGGCGCAGCCCTGCCGCACTCCCCCCACAAAATGTGAAGGCCACGCGGTGACGAGTTCACCGCCCCTTCGGCTAACATTCGCCCATGCCGCATACCACCACGACTCCGCCCGCATTGCAGGATGGCGACCTGCTGGCCGCCATCGACCTTGGCTCCAATAGCTTCCACATGGTCATCGCGCGCTACACGCTTGGCCAGCTGCGGGTGATCGACCGCCTGCGCGAGACCGTGCGCATGGCCGACGGTCTGGACGGCAAGGGCGGACTCTCCGCAGCAGCGCGGCAGCGCGCGCTGGAGTGCCTGGCCCGGTTCGGCCAGCGCATCCGCAACGTCCCTCCCCATCGCGTGCGTGCACTGGCCACCAACACGGTGCGCCAGCTGCGTTCGCCGCAGGCCTTCCTGATGCCGGCCGAAACCGCGCTCGGGCATGCCATCGAAGTGGTCAGTGGCCGCGAAGAGGCGCGCCTGATCTATCTGGGCGTAGCCCATGCGCAGCCCCCCAAGCCCGACCAGCATCGCCTGGTGATCGACATCGGTGGCGGCTCCACCGAATTCATCATCGGCAAGGGCATGCAGACGCTGGAGCGCGAGAGCCTGCAGGCCGGCTGCATTGCCAGCACCCGTCGCTTCTTCCCGGGCGGCAAACTCAGCAAGAAGCGCTGGAAAGATGCACTGGCCGAGATCGGCCGCGAGTTCCAGCCCTTCGCCAGCAAGTACCGCGCGCTGGGCTGGCAGGAGGCACTGGGGTCGTCCGGCACCCACAAGGCCATCAGCGAGATCTGCGCGACGATGAAGCTGAGCAAGGGCGCGATCACCGCCGAGGCCCTGCCGCAGCTCCGCGATGAGCTGCTGAAGGCCAAGAAGATCGACGACATCGTGCTGCCTGGCCTGTCCAGCGATCGCCGGCCGATCATCGCTGGCGGCATCCTGGTGCTGGAGGCCGCCTTCCAGGCGTTGGGCCTGGAGAAGCTGCTGGTCAGCAAGGCTGCAATGCGCGAAGGCATCCTCTATGACATTCTCGGCCGCGCCGGCGACAACGACCCGCGCGATGAATCGGTGGCCGCCCTCACCCATCGCTATGGTATCGATACGGTGCAGGCCGGTCGCGTGCAGGACACCGCACTGTCGTTGCTGGAGCAGGTGCAGGAACGCTGGAAGCTGGACGCCGATGACGCACGCATGCTCGGCTGGGCCGCGCGCCTGCATGAACTGGGGTTGATGATCGCCCACAGCGGTTACCACGTGCATGGCAGCTACGTGCTGGAAAACTCGGACATCGCCGGCTTCTCGCGGCAGGAACAGCAGATGCTGGCGACACTCGTGCGTAATCACCGCCGCGGCATCAGCAAGACTGCCTTCGATGCCATTCCCGAACGCCTGCTGCTGACGGCACGACGCCTGGTTGCCTTGTTGCGCCTGGCGGTACTGCTCAACCGCGCGCATGAAGACGCACCGCTGCCGGCGCTGGAACTGACCGCCGACGACGGCCGCCTGTCGCTGATCGTGCCGCAGGCCTTCATTGATGCACGCCCGTTGCTGCGCGCCGACCTGATCGGCGAGACCGAAGGCATCGCCGGGCTGGGCATCCAGTTCCGTCCGTTCGTGGTCTGAGCAGGACGCCGGGGCGCCCACGCATCGCCGTCGGCGCCCGATTACATTTCGTTACAGTCCGCGCAATCGACCGCCAATTCCTGCTGCAACGCAGCAGCAGGCTTTGGCGGCGTGCGACCCGCCTGGACGTAAACCCCTGCTTTTGTTCACGTTTGGTGAAAACACGTGATGTGTAACGACACAAACCGACACGCGCTCTTTACATAGCATTAACCAACGAGACTACTATCGGGTCATCGGCTCGGTCCTGGACCTGCCGATTCCTTCGACGCCCGTTTTGGCGTCCTTTGCACGACCCGAGAGAGAGAGCTCGTCATGACTTCACGCACCACCGCACTGGGGCAGGCCATCCGCTATGCCCTGGCAACCACCGCGACGCTGGCAGCGCTGCCGGCGTTCGCCCAGAGCAGCAGCACCGCCTCGCCGACCAACCTGGACCGCATCGAGATCACCGGTTCGCGCATCCGCCAGGTGGACGTTGAAACGGCGCAGCCGGTGCTGGCCCTGAGCCGTACCGATATCGAACGCCAGGGCTTCAGCTCCGTTGCCGACATCCTGCAGAACGTGACCGCGATGGGCAGCCCGGCGATCAGCCGCGCAAACGCGCTGAGCTCGGGCGAGAACACCGGCGGCACCTATATCGACATGCGCAACCTGGGCGCGCAGCGCACCCTGGTGCTGGTCAACGGCAAGCGCCTGGGCATCAGCACCTCGGGCCTGCAGGACGTGTCCTCGCTGCCGGTGTCGGCGGTGGAGCGCATCGAAGTGCTGAAGGATGGCGCTTCGGCCATCTACGGTTCCGATGCGATGGCCGGCGTGGTCAACATCATCACCCGTTCCAACGTCAACGGCGTGACCGCCAACGTCTACCACGGCCAGTACAGCGAAGGCGACGGCGCGCGCGACCGCTTCGACGTGGTGGGCGGCTGGAGCAACGACCGCGTGTCGCTGACGCTGGCGCTGGAACACTCCGAAGAAAAGAGCGTGTGGGCACGTGACCGCTGGTTCAGCAAGTACGGTACCAGCGACCACAACCCCAATGACCCCTCCAACTGGACCACGCTGAGCCAGTACGGCCAGATCACCGGCCTGAAGGGTCGCCCGGGTTGCACCGATACCCGGCTGGGCTGCGGCTACTCGCTCAACCGCGGTGCCGACCCGACCAACCCGGCCAATTACCACCTGACCGATGCGACACCGTTCACCGGTGACGTCAGCAATGCCAACGACCAGATGCACGTCATGTACCCGATCAAGCGTGATTCGGTGTACTTCGATGGCCGTTTCAAGCTGACCGACGACATCAACCTGCGTACCGAGTTCGGCTACAACAAGCGTTCTTCCGAGCGCCAGATCGCCGGCTACCCGACCCAGTCCAGCTCGGTGTCGATTCCCAATGACCCGAACGCCACGGGCCAGATGTCCAGGGACAGCTACTTCAACCCGTTCGGCAGCCAGCATGGTTACGCCAACCCGACCGCAGTGTCCTGGAACCGCCGCACGTGGGAAGTGCCGCGCGTGAGCACCAGCGAACTGAAGACCTATCGTGCGGTGGTGTCGCTGGATGGCACCTTCGAGATTGGCCAGCGCTACTTCGACTGGGACGTGGGCTACCAGTACAACCGCAACGAGCTGACCGCCACCGCCACCGGCAACCTGCACAAGAAGCGCGTGCGTGATGCCGTGGGCCCGTCGTTCCTCGACCCGGCCACCGGCAAGGTGATGTGCGGCCGCCAGGGCGCGGTCATCGATGGCTGCAAACCGTGGAACCCGCTGGTGCCGTTTGGCAAGAATGACCCGAACGGCCTGACCGGCAACGAAGAGCTGCTGGCCTGGCTGTTCCCGGCCGAAAAAACCACCGGCCGCACCACCACCAAGAACGCGTTCGCCAATCTGTCGGGCAGCATCATGACCCTGCCGGCCGGCGACCTGGGCTTTGCCTTCGGCGTCGAAAGCCGCAAGGAAGATGGCCAGTACACGCCTGACGCGCTGGCCCAGACCGGTGCCACCACCAACCTGGCCGCTGGCCCGACCGGTGGCAGCTACACGGTGAAGGAAGCCTACCTGGAGCTCAACGTGCCGATCCTGGCCGACCTGCCGGGTGCCAGGGAACTGAGCATCAGCGCCGCAACGCGCTTCTCCGAGTACAACACCTTCGGCAACACCCTCAACAGCAAGTTCGGCTTCAAGTGGAAGCCGATCGACCAGCTGCTGGTCCGCGGCACCTGGGCCGAAGGCTTCCGCGCACCGACCATCAGTGACCTGTACGGCGGCGGTTCGGAAACCTTCGCGCAGTTCAGCGATCCCTGCGACACCGTGTTCGGCGCTTCCAAGAACAGTCCTGAAGTCCGCGCACGCTGCGCACGCGATATCGCCGATGCCGGCAACTTCCGTCAGCTGCGCCAGGGCAACACGCCGGTGACCACCGCGCAGGATGCAACGCCGACGCCGTTCGTATCCGGTTCCAACCCGCAGCTGACCCCGGAAACCTCGACCAGCAAGACGCTGGGCCTGGTGTGGAGCCCGACCTTCGTCAGCAACCTCAACGTTGCGCTGGACTGGTGGAAGATCCGCATCGACAACACCATCGTCGATGACAGCCCGAACCAGATCCTCACCGACTGCTACGAGCAGGGTATCGCAGCACGTTGCAGCCGCTTCACCCGCGACGCAGCCACCGGCATCGTCACTGGCCTGAAGTTCGGCAACCGCAACGCCGGCTTCGCCGAGACCGAAGGCTACGACCTGGACGTCAGCTACCGCGTCGATACCAGCTACGGCAAGCTGAGCGCTGGCTGGACCAGCACCTACGTCAGCAAGAACGTGTACCGTTCGACCAACGATACCGGCGTGGTGCCTACCCCGATCAACGGCGTGGCCAACACCATCGGCACCAGCACCAGCCTGGCCTTCCGGGTGCGTTCGAACCTGGTGCTGGGTTGGGATATCGGTGACTTCGGCGTCAGCTGGACCGCGCGTTACTACTCCGGCGTGAAGGAGCGTTGCCTCAACGCCACCCGTTACGCGGATGAGTGCTCCGATCCGGGCTTCATGGCTCCGTGGATCAAGGGCACCCGCGATTACAACCAGCGTGGTGCGGTCACCTTCCACGACGTGCAGTTCCGTTACAACCTGCCGTGGGATGCCACCGTGTCGGTTGGCGCCAACAACGTGTTCGGCAAGGAAGGCCCGGTGATGTACAGCAAGCCGAATTCGTCGTTCTCCTACTACGGTGGCTACGACATCGGTCGTTTCATGTACATGAAGTACCAGCAGCGCTTCTGATCCATACGCTGACGCAACACCACGACCACGGCCCTTCGGGGCCGTGGTTTTTTTGTGCCCATGAACTGCGCAGGCCCGTCCTGCCCGGCCGTCATCGCGCTGTCGCAAAGCGGTCATGTCGGCTACATCGCCAGGCCCGAGCATGCGTAAAACCGGAGGCCCGCCATGCGCTATGCCATCGTCACCGAAACCTACCCGCCGGAGATCAACGGCGTCGCACTGACCGTGCAGGGCCTGGAGCAGGGATTGCGCGCCGCCGGCCACGAGGTCGACCTGATCCGCCCGCGACAGGCCAGTGAAGCGCTGGAGGCGGCACCGCGCACCCTGCTGGTTCCGGGCGCGGCCTTGCCGCGTTATCCCGGCCTGCGCTTCGGCCTGCCCGCACCGATCCGGCTGGGCCGGCACTGGCGGCAGCAGCGCCCGGATGCGATCTACGTGGCTACCGAAGGTCCGCTGGGCTGGTCGGCACTGCGCACCGCGCGCCGTCTGGGCATTCCGGTGGCCACCGGATTCCACACCCGCTTCGACGAATACCTGCCCGACTATGGGGTGGCGTGGCTGCAGTCGGCGGCAATGCGCTGGATGCGCCGCTTCCACAACCAGGCCGATGCGACCCTGGTGCCTACCCGCGAACTGCAGGAATTCCTCACCGAGCAGGGCTTCGAGCGTGTGCGCCTGCTCGCGCGCGCGGTCGACAGCCAACAGTTCGACCCGTCGCGCCGCGACCCGGCGCTGCGCGAAGAATGGGGTATCGATGGTACGGGGCTGGCGGCGATCTACGTTGGCCGCATCGCCGCCGAAAAGAACCTGGGCCTGGCTGTGAAGGCCTTCCGCAAGCTGCAGCAGGTGCGTCCGAAAGCACGCTTCATCTGGGTCGGCGATGGCCCGGCGCGCGAGAAGCTGGCCCATGAGAATCCCGATTTCATCTTCTGCGGCATCCAGCGCGGCGATGCCCTGGCCCGCCATTTCGCCAGTGGCGATCTGTTCCTGTTCCCCAGCCGCAGCGAGACCTTCGGCAACGTGACCCTGGAAAGCATGGCAAGCGGCCTGGCCACGGTCGCTTTCGACTACGGCGCGGCGCGCGAGTACCTGCGCAACGGCGAGAACGGTGCGGCAGTGAATGGCGACGAGCAGTTCGTGCAGGCAGCGGTTCAACTGGCAGCCGACGATGCCCTGCGCCGCGAATTGGGCGGCAACGCGGCGCGGGCGATGAAGCGGCTGCACCCACAGCAGGTGGTGGCAGAGTTCGAAAGCCTTCTGGCGGAACTGGCCAGCGCGCGGAGGAGCGGACATGCGCACCACGCCGCTTGAGCTGCTGGCCGGTCGCGAAGCGCGCTTGTGTCGCCGTGCCAACCACTACTGCCGACGTCGCCGCGTGCGCCGCGTCTTCTCGATCATCAGCCGGCTCGGCGATGGCGTGTTCTGGTACGTGTTGATGGGCGCGCTGGTGCTCATTGATGGCTTCGATGGCCTGCGTGCATCGGTGCACATGGCCGCCACCGGCCTGGCCGCACTGCTGCTGTACAAGGGCCTGAAACGCTGGACCCGGCGACCACGGCCGTACGCGGCCGACCTGCGCATCCGTGCCTGGGTGGCGCCCCTGGATGAGTTCAGTTTCCCGTCCGGGCATACCCTGCACGCGGTGTCGTTCACCATCGTCGCGCTGGCCTACTACCCGTGGCTGGCACCACTGCTGGTGCCGTTCACCTTCGGCGTCGGCCTGTCGCGCGTCGTACTGGGCCTGCACTACCCGAGCGACGTTCTGGCGGCCACCGGCATCGCTGCACTGCTGGCCTCGGCCAGCCTGGCCTGGCTGCCGCTGCCAGTGTGATGCCCTAGAATATCCGCATGACCACGCTGTTCATCTCCGATCTGCATCTGGACCCCAGCCGTCCGGCCATCACCGACCTGTTCCTGCGCTTCCTGCGCGAGGAGGCGCCCGGCGCCGACGCGCTGTACATCCTTGGCGATCTGTTCGAAGCCTGGATCGGCGATGACACCCCCTCGGCCGCAGCCGATGCGGTCGCCGATGCACTGAAGGTACTGTCCGACAGCGGCGTGCCGGTGTTCTTCATCCGCGGCAACCGTGACTTCCTGCTGGGCGAAGACTATGCCCGCCGCGCCGGCCTGCGTATCCTGCCCGACCCGTGCATGATCGAACTGTACGGCCGCCCGGTGCTGCTGCAGCACGGCGACCTGCTGTGCACCGATGACATTCCCTACCAGCAGTTCCGCGCCCAGACCCGCGATCCTGTCTTCCAGGCGCAGTTCCTTTCGCAGCCGCTTGACGCGCGCATCGCCTTCGCGCAGAAAGCGCGCGATGCCAGCCAGGCGCGCCAGTCGGAAATGAAACAGGGCGACCGTGCGCAGTTCGAAACCGTCACCGACGTGGCCCCGGCCGAAGTGGAAGCCACTTACGTACGCCACGGCGTGGACACGATGATCCATGGCCACACCCATCGCCCGGCGATCCACACCCTGCAGGCCGGCGGACGCAGCTGCACCCGCATCGTGCTGGGCGACTGGTACGAACAGGGCTCGGTGCTGCGTGTGGATGCCAACGGCTGGACCCTGGATACGCTCGCGCGCGTCTGATGGGTCGCTGGGTGCCAACCAAGGTTGGCATCTACCAGAGCAGATGCACGCGCTCTGGTAGACGCCGACCTTGATCGGCGTTTGGCCTCAGCGGAAGGCCGCGATGGTGGCCTTGGTGTTGACCAGCACGCGCTGGTTGTCGGCACTGCTGGCGATGCCCATCGGCACGCCGTTGTAGCTGATGTTCGGATTGGACCAGTAGTTCAGCCGCGGGCAGCCGGCCGAGCAGTCATAGGCCATGATCGTGCGCCAGCGCGATCCGCTGGCCGGCTCATAACGATAGCCATGGCCATAGGCATACGGTGACGTGCTCGGATCACTGGCGATATCGTGCCGTGCGCTCTGCAGGTGGCCGATTTCATGGGCGAACGAGTAGTAGCCCGTGGCGCAATCCCAGTACACCGCGGCAAACGCGGTCGATGCGGTGGAACCGATGCCCGAGGCCAGTCCGCAGTAGCTGGTGTTGTTGATCAGCAGTACGCCAACGTCGGCGGCGGTGCTGTTGCGGCTGGTGTGGATGCTGTCCATGTAGCCGTCGCTGGTGCCACGGAAGCGCGACAGGTCGGTGGTGAAATTACCGGACTCGGTGTAGCTGGTGGTTTCATAACCGGCCAGCTGCAGGGTCAGGCCCACGTTGCTGTTGGTATACCCCTGGTTGGATTCGGCAACGGCCAACTGCACCAGCGACTGCATGTTGCCACCGTAGGCGGTCACTGCAGCGTTGGTCGCTACCACCAGCACGCGGATGGTCGCCGGACTTCCCGACGAGGCCTGCGCGGTGCCGAGGCGATCATTGGCCGGCATGGCGATCTTCGGCAACTGGTTGTAATCGGCCGGATGGTCCGCCGGCATCCGCGATTCATCCACCTCGACCAGCACGTGGCGATTGCCGAGCGGACGCAGGCGATACAGTTTGCCGTCCTTGCGGATCGAACCGGTGAGGGTGTTGCCCGAGCGCACCAGGATCAGCGAGTTGCCCGGATCGTCCTGTCCATTGGACGTGGCCGCCTGCAGGCGATCGGAGGGCGAGCGCAGCTGGCCATACCAGACGCTGCCACCATCCGGCAGTGCCTCGACCTTGCTGCGCACAGCCTGCACCTTCTGCCCGAGCAGCTCGAATTCCAGCTGCGGCTGCGCGGTGGCGGCGGCATCGACACGCACTTCCTGCACGGCGGCGGTGGACGGGGTGGCCAGCAACCGCCCTAGTGCCGGCTCGTTGGTGGCCGATGCACGACTGAGCACGGTGACCGGCTCGAACAACGGCGCCGCACTCGCGGCCGCCGCTACCGACAATCCCAACAACAGACCACCTGTCGCTTTACCTATCGATCTGGACATCATCTTGTCGCTCCTTGGAGTGAAGTAGACAGCGTTGATGCAGCACGACCCGGGGTGCCGGGTTCGGCCATCAGGCCTGCGCAGGGCGTGTGAATTCAATAGATCAGGGGAATGGAAATCGCGATCTGTGATCGACCGCATCTACGTTCAGCCAGGTCAAAAGCGTCAGTACACTTCGCCAACACACGGTTTTCGCGCTACCGTGACGTGGCCACGACAGGGGATGCACATGGCGGCAGCGCAGCACGGCAGTGACACGACGGCTGATCCGGGCCTGCTGCGGATCGGCCTGTTCTTCGACGGCACCCGCAACAACGCGCACAACCTGGCGCAGGGTCACCGGCAGGTGCCGCGACCGCGCCCCGCCCTGCTCCGCGCCGATGACGATTCGACCTACCAGAGCCGGCTGACCAGCAGCTACGACAACGGCGCCACCAACATCGCGCGCCTGCACCAGCTGTATCCGGACAGCCGGCGCACACCAGGCAGCGCACCTTCGCTGGCGATCTATGTTGAAGGTGTCGGCACCCGCGACAACGCCGAGGACGACCTGATCGGTCTGGCTTTCGGGATTGGCGCCAGTGGCGTGCAGGCGAAGGTGCAGCGTGCGTTGCAGGTGCTGCTGCCGGCGGCACTGTCGGCACTTGCGTCGCAGTGGCGCGCGCCGCTGCACAGCGTGCAGCTGGATCTGTTCGGCTATTCGCGGGGCGCGGCCTCCGCGCGCGATGTGGCCAACCACCTGCGCGGGTGGGATGCCGCGCGCTGGCGGCAGCTGCTGCAGCAGGCCGGGCTTTCGTGCAGCGCCGACTTCGCCCTGCCGCGGCCGACACTGCGCTTCATCGGTCTGTTCGACACGGTGGTCGCCGTCAACGGTGGCCGCACCGACGAGCATCCCCGCATCGCCCTGCCCGCAGGCATCGCCGAGGCCGTGTTGCAGCTCAGCGCGCGCGACGAGCATCGCCAGCACTATGCGCTGACCACGGTGGCACCGGCCCATCCTGAAATCGCACTGCCCGGCGTGCACGCCAACATCGGCGGTGGCTACGACCAGGTGGAAGAAGGGCCCAAGCTGCTCAGCCGGCCGCGACGGCAGCTGCTGCGCCGGCCCAGCGTGGAGGACTACCAGACGCCGCCACTGGCCCTGCTGCAGGCGACGACCGCCTATGCTGAGGCACAGGCTGACGCCGAACGCTGGCGGCAGCAGCTGGGGCTGAGCCCGAAGGAAGTGTGGGTCGATGTCTGGCACCAGTGGCAGCAGCAACGACGCGCGGGCAGCCGCAGCGTGCTGATGTCGCCGGTGCTGTACGCCACCGCTGCGGTGGTGCTGCACCGGCCCATCGACTGGCGCTATCAGCTGGTTGCGCTGCAGGTGATGCAGAAGCACGCCGTCGATGCCGGCGTGACCTGGACCGCCGATGCCGCCGCGGTGGCGGGTTGGGAGCTGCCCAGCGCGCTGCAGCCGATCGCGCGCCGCCTGATCGCCGGCCAGCCGCTGACGCCGACGCAGGAAGCGCTGCTGCGCCGCCGTTACCTGATGCAGTCCGCACACTGGAATTTCGATGCGCTGGGCGATACCGCCCTGACCTACACCGCCGATGCTGGTGTCAGCGAGCTGCCGTATCGGCCTGGGCCGGGGTTGTTCTACATCAACCGGCCGACGGTGGATGGCAGGCGCGTGGTGTTGCCGAACGGGTGAACGGCGTCCACGCATGGCGTGGATCTACTGCAAGCGCGCATGGCGTGGATGTGGATCGGCCGACGCCGGTCAACCCGCCTGTTCGATCAGATTGGCGAGCTCATCCGCATCGAACCCCGCCAGCAGGCGCGCTTCCATGTTGAACGGCCCGTGCAGGTAGCCACCGGCATATTCGACCAGCAGTTGCTTGAACCGCGCGCGCGGTTCGACGCCAGCACGCTCGCAGTACCAACGGAACCAGCGCGATCCGGCCGCAACGTGTGCAACCTCCTCGCGCAGGATCACTTCCAGCACATCGGCGGTTTCACCGTCGCCGACGTTGCGCAGCTTGTCGATCATGCCCGGGGTCACGTCCAGCCCACGCGCTTCCAGCACGCGCGGCACCAGCGCCATGCGCGCGAGGCCATCGTGCGCGGTCTTCTCGCACATTTCCCACAGGCCGTTGTGCGCAGGAAAATCGGCGTACTCATGGCTGTGTGCCAGCAGGCGCTCGCGCAGCAGCATGAAGTGGCGCGATTCGTCGTCGGCGCAGCTCACCCAGTCGGCATGGAACGCCGCCGGCAGACCGCGGAAGCGGTACACCGCGTCCCAGGCCAGGTCGATCGCATTGAGCTCGATATGGGCAATGGCATGGATGAACGCCGCGCGCCCCTCGACCCCGCCCAGGCCGCGTCGGGGTACTTCTCGTGGATGCACCATCAGCAGCTGCGGCGGCCGACCCGGCATGCGGATCGGATCGGCCATCGGCGCCTCGGCCGGTACGTGCAACCGGCCGGCGCGGAATGCGGCGGCGTAGGCCTGGGTCAGAGCGACCTTGCGCAGAGGATCGGCTTCGGCCAGGCACTGCTGCGCGGCGCGCAGCAGATTGCCGCCGACGTCAGGCACATCGATCACCACCTGGACCTCAGGCGCGGCGCTTGTGCTTGGCGTCGTCCGAACGCAGCTGCTGTATGCGCTCGAAGTAACCCGGCTCGATGCCCGTCGGGTAATGCCCGTTGAAGCACGACGAATCGAAGTTGCGCAGCGCCGGATTGCCTTCGCTCACCGCCGCTTCCATGTCTTCGATGTCCTGGTAGATCAGCCAGTCGCAGCCCAGGTGCGCTTCGATTTCCTCGATGCTGCGGTTGTGTGCGACCAGTTCTTCAGCGGCCGGCATGTCGATGCCGTAGATGTTGGGGTAACGCACCGGCGGCGCGGCGCTGGCCAGGTAGACCTTGCGTGCGCCGGCGTCACGCGCCATCTGCACGATCTGCTGGCTGGTGGTGCCGCGCACGATCGAGTCGTCCACCAGCAGCACCACGCGGTTGCGGAATTCCAGGTGGATCGGGTTGAGCTTGCGGCGCACCGACTTCACCCGTTCGCCCTGGCCCGGCATGATGAACGTGCGGCCGATGTAACGGTTCTTGATGAAGCCTTCGCGGTACTTCACCCCGAGCACGTTGGAGATCTCCAGCGCAGCATCGCGCGAGGTGTCCGGGATCGGGATGATGGTGTCGATGTCGTGGTCCGGGCGCAGGCGCAGGATCTTCTCGCCCAGCTTGATGCCCATGCGCATGCGCGCCTTGTGCACCGACACGTTGTCGATCATCGAATCGGGGCGTGCGAAGTACACGTACTCGAAGATGCACGGGGTGTGTTCGGCCGGCTCGGCACAGATTTCCGAGAACAGTTCGCCGCGCGCGGTGATCACCAGCGCTTCGCCCGGCTGCACGTCACGCACGCGCTGGAAGCCCAGCACGTCCAGCGCGGCCGACTCGGAGGCCACGATGTACTCGTCGCCCTCGGCGTGGCTGCGCTTGCCCAGCACCAGCGGGCGGATGCCGTGCGGATCGCGGAAAGCGACCAGGCCCAGGCCGAGCACCACGCTGACCACCGCATAGCCGCCCTTGCAGCGACGGTGCACGCCGGCCACCGCACGGATGGCCGCTTCCGGGCTGAGCTGGCGCTGCTGCTCCAGTTCGTAGGCGAACACGTTCAACAGCACTTCGCTGTCCGAATCAGTATTGACGTTGCGGCGGTCCTGCTCGAACACCTGCTGGCGCAGGTCCTCGGTGTTGATCAGGTTGCCGTTGTGGGCCAGCGCGATGCCGTACGGCGAATTGACGTAGAACGGCTGCGCCTCGTCCATGCCTTCCGAACCGGCGGTCGGGTAACGCACATGGGCGATACCGACGCTGCCTTCCAGGGTGGACATGGTGCGTGCATCGAAGACATCGCGGACCAGGCCGGTGGCCTTCTGCACCCGCAGGCGGCTGCCGTTGACGGTGGCGATGCCCGCCGCGTCCTGGCCGCGATGCTGGAGGACGGTCAAGCCGTCATACAACTGCCCGGCGACGTTCTGGTTGCCGACGATTCCGACGATGCCACACATGATGCGAGGTCTCCGCTGGGCTGTGCCCAGTTACAAGGAAGGTGGCCGTACCTGGCCAGAGTTGTCGCCGCGTCTGCGGTCGACATTGGCCGGGTCGTCCGGCTCGATGCTGCCCGGTAGTGCTGGGGCGTCCGGGCGCACTTCGGCCGGATCATGTGCCTCGCCCTGTTCCGCCTTCGCAGGCCGCAGCCATCCGCTGCCCGCCACTATCTGACCGAGTACGCCATTATCGCCTGTCGCCCCCGGCTTGCCCACTCCGGCGCCGGCGCTCTTGCCCAGCTCCATCAACGCAGATGGGGACAGCGCGTCCATCGGCAAGGCCTTGGGCAGCAGGTCGGCCCCCGGCACCTGCCAATGCGGCAGCTTGCTGTTCATCCAGGCCACGGCCGGGTTCAGTACCGGCCGCAGCGCCGAGCCACGCCAGGAGGGTTCAGCGGTGAGCGGGGTGAAGCCGGCCAGCAGCAGCAGCACGGCCGCGATGAGGCCCCCACGAACAGCGCCGAGGACGCCGCCCAGCAGGCGGTCCAGGCTGCCCAGCATGTTGCGGTGGACGATGGCCTTGATGACCATGCCGATCACGGCGACGACGATCATCACGCCGATGCCCACGCTGAGGTAGCCGCCGATGAAATGCTCGCCGCCGGGCGCGGCCGGTGCTGCCCACCAGCGTGCAGCGTCGTTGCCGAAGGCGAAGGCCGCCCAGGCGGCCACCAGCCACGAAACGGTGCCGATGACGATGCCAACGAAGCCGCGCAGCAACCCGAGCAGGGTGGAGGCGGCGATCACGATCAGCAGCACCACGTCGATCATGGCGCCCCGCTCCTTCGGCGGCGCTGGCAACGGGGCTGCGTACAGGTCATGGGTGCGGGCGCACCATGCCGGCCACGCCGACCTTGGCGGCGACCTGCGCCTTCAATTGTTCTGCATCTGCGCGGTTGGCCACCGGCCCGACGCGGACCCGGTGCAGGCTGCCCTTTTCGGTGCGCACCTGCTCGACGAAGGCGCTGAAGCCTGCCGCGCGGACCTTGTCGCGCAAGGCGTTGGCGTCGTTGGCTTGGCCGAATGCACCGAGCTGCACTGCAAAACCTACTCCGCTGGCAGCCGGCGCGGCCGGCGTAGTCGGCGGAGTAGTCGGCTTGCTGGCGGTCGCTTCCGGCTTGGGCTCGGGCTTCGGTTCCGGCTTGACCACCGGCTTGGCCGGTTCCGGCTTGGTGACCGGCGCTGTTGCTGCGGTCGGCGTGCTCGGCGGCAGGCTTTCACTGCGCACCGGGTTGCCGGTCGCCGACGGCGTAGACGCCGCGACAGGGGTACTGGCGCTCGGCGCGGGCGCCGGCGTGCTGGCCACCGGTGCGCTGGTCGACGGCTTCGCGTCGAGGGTGATGACTTCTGCCTTCACGTCGGCACGGACCTTCACCGCCTGCAGCCGGCCCGCTTCGGCCTGCGCACGATCGGCATACGGTCCAACGCGCACGCGCCAGGCCGGGCGACCGTTGATCGATGCGGTCTCGATGAAGCCCGGCAGCTGCGAGCGCTTCAGGTAGGCGACCACCGCATCGGCATCGGCCTGGCTGCCGTAGGCGCCGAAGGTCACCGCGTAGTTGCCGGCGGCGACTGCCGGTGAAGTGTCCACGGTCGGCGGTGCAGCCGGTGCGGCGGCCTCCTCGACCGGACGGGCCTGGCCGCTCTGCAGGCCGGTGGCACCACCGGCAGGTGCGACCAACGGCAGTTCACGGGTTTCGAACTGGCCATCGGCCGGCGCATCGGGCGCGGCAATCGGCACATTGGCCACGCCGCTGTCCGGGGCCGGGCCCTTGACGAGCATCGGCAGGAAGATGACGGCCAAGGCCACCAGGACGATGGCACCAATCAGACGCTGTTTCAGGGGCGTATCCACGTAGGGCAGGCGGCAGGCTGGACGTTGCGGTCGATTATACGGGTGCGCGACCGGACGGCGTCGGTAATGGCTGAACGGCAGTCAGGCGTGGGCCTGCAGCCATTGCAGCGCAGCGGCGGCGGTATGGAAGGAACCGAACACCAGTACCCGGTCGCCACGTTCGGCACGGGCCAGCACCTGCGCCAGCGCCTGCTCGACCGTGTCGGCCAGCGCCGCAGTGGCCGCGGCGGTATCGGCCAGGCGCGCCTGCAGTTGCGCCGCGCTCTGCCCACGCGGGCCATCCAGGCCGGCCAAGGTCCAGTCACCCACCACGTCCTGCAGGGCCTGCACCACGCCCACGGCATCCTTGTCCTGCAGCGCGGCGTACACCGCCAGGGTGCGCCCGGGGGTGGCCTCTGCCTTCAGCGCACGCGCCAGCTGGCCGGCCGCCTGCGGGTTGTGGCCGACATCGACGCGGACCTGCACGCCGTCGCGCTCGAACGCCTGCAGCCGCCCGGCGATGCGCGCCGCTGCCACGCCTGCGGCCCATGCCGCGCGCGGCACCGTCTTGTCCAGTGCACGCAGCGCCGCGATCGCCGCACCGGCGTTGGCCAGCTGGATCGGCCCGGCCAGCGCCGGGGTCGGCAGCTCCAGGCGGGTGCCGACATCGCGCCAGCGCCAACGCTGCGCGTCGATCGGTTCGTAGAAATAGTCGCTGCCACCGCGGATCGCGTTGGCACCCACCAGGTAGGCGCGCGCCAGCACGCTCGACGGCGGATCGGTCTCGCCCAGGATCACCGGCTTCCAGCCGCGGATGATGCCGGCCTTCTCGGCACCGATGGCCTCGCGGTCCTCGCCCAGCCATTCGGCGTGATCGATGTCCACGGTGGTGATCACCGACACGTCGGCGTCGACGATGTTGACCGCATCCAAACGGCCGCCAAGACCGACTTCCAGCACGGCCAGATCGAGATCGGCATCGGCGAACAACTGCAGCGCAGCCAGCGTTCCGTATTCGAAATAGGTCAGCGTCACATCACCGCGCGCGGCCTCGACTACGTTGAACGCAGCGACCAGTGCGGCGTCATCGGCATCCTGGCCATCGATGCGCACGCGCTCGTTGTAGCGCAGCAGGTGCGGTGAGGTGTACGCACCGACCTTCCAGCCCGCAGCGCGCGCGATGGCTTCGATGAAGGCAACGGTGGAGCCCTTGCCGTTGGTACCACCGACCACGATGGTGTGCTTGGCCGGCGTGCCCAGGCCCATCGCGGTGGCCACGGTGCGCACGCGCTCCAGTCCCATGTCGATGGTGGCCGGGTGCTGGCGTTCAATGTAATCCAGCCATTCGGCCAGAGTGGTCGGGGTGTTCTTCACGGCAAGGCTTCCAACAGGTACAGGTGGTTCAGGACAGGAAATTCAGAGTGCGCGGTGCTTGGCTTCACCGAAGAACGGCGTGTGGTGGGCGCAGTCGTTCAGGCGCACCACTTCCAGGCTGTCCAGATCGGGGCCTTCAAGCAGGTTGAGGGTTGTCGGTGCCTGGCGGAAGGTCCACAGCCGCGACAGCGGCAGGCCCAGCACCTTGCACAGGATCACCCGGTTGACCGCGTCGTGGGCGACCACCAGCAGCGTGTCGTGTTCGCCAAGGCCTTCAACGGCACGGGCCAAGCCGCGCCAGCTGCGCTCCAGCACCAGGCGCAGCGACTCGCCGCCCGGCATCAGCACGGTGTCCGGCTCATTGCGCCAGGCCTGCAGGCGCGACGGATCTTTTTCGTTGATTTCGCTGGCCAGCAGACCTTCCCACTCACCGTGGGCGATCTCCTGCAGTTCCGGCTCGGTCAGCAGCATGTCGGCGCGCTCAGCGCCAAGGGCCAGCTGCGCGGTGCGCTGGGCGCGCGACAGCGGCGAGGCCACCGCACGGGTGATGTCCACCGACGCCAAGCGGGCGCCAAGCGCCTGGGCCTGGGCCTCACCGATGGGCGAAAGCGGGATGTCGATCTGGCCCTGGTAGCGGCCTTCGGCGTTCCACGGCGTTTCGCCGTGACGGGCAAGCAGGATGCGCATGCGAACAAGGGGTCCTTGGGGGAGGAGGTTTCCGCGTTTCGTTCACATCCTGTGAAGTACGCGGAACCGGGATGATACCTGTTCGGCGGACCCGGCCGGGCAGCTAGGGATGCAGTGCAACCAACGACGTCGAAGCGGACAGCCACGTTCACTTTGCAATATGCAACTAATCTGATGGTATTGCTGGCACCCGACGTCCACGCTTGGAGCCTTTGCGGGCCGATCAATGTCCAATCGCTCCTATCTGTGCTGCAGCCCCCTGCCGGGCATCTATCCCAGCTTCGCTGTCGACTACGATTCCGACGTGCAGACACTGGCAAACGATGTCTACTGCATACCGCTGCTGTGGCCGGCGCTTTTCACACCCGAGGATTTCCAGCGGGCTGATTTCGAAGTCGATGGCGAAGTTATGATCGGACAGGCACCTTCGGCACCCAAACAGAAAGTGCTCGAAACCCTTCGGCGCCGCCGCACAGGCGTCGTCCAGGCATTCAAGGGTATCGGTGATCTTGCTCCGTACGTGAACATGCTCGAGCGGGTGATTGAAGACGCACCGTATGAGTTCATTTCAATCGAAATGGACGAAATTGCCGCCCTGAACGATCCCGAGGAAGAGTTCTATGAAGCGTTCGAGCGCTTGTTGTCCGGATTGGATGCACCGGACGAAGACGTTTGCGAACAGCTGATCGCGCTGGCTGCAATGGAACACAGCTGGCCTCTCCCATCCGTCCGCCTGCATCTCGACGGCCTTGAGGGCTCGGAAGATGACTACTGGAATCACTGTCGGGTGCTCGGAGCGGGCAGCGATGTGTCGGGAATGGGGCGCCCGGTTCCCTGGGAAACCGCTTAGGGCTGCTGACAAAAAACCCCGCGACAGACGTCGCGGGGTTTCAGGATTGCAGTAGATCCACGCCATGCGTGGATGCACCGCCCGGCAGTGTCTGCAGGCGTTGCCGGCCAGCGGCCGGCACTACCGCAACCGGCTTATTTCGCCAGGTTCAGTTCCTTCAGCAGCTGCGGCGCCGGCGCCACTTCCTGCATGATCCACTGCATGTAGCGGCTGTCGACGGCGATCATGCGGGTCATCACAGGGCCGAACACCCAGTTGGAGCTGACCGATTCCCAGTTGCCGTCGAAGGCCAGGCCGACCAGCTTGCCGTTGGCATCAAGCACCGGCGAACCGGAGTTGCCGCCGGTGATATCCAGGTTGGACAGGAAGTTCACTGGCACCGAGCCAATCCGCTTGTCTTCCAGGCCGCCATAGCGCTTGGCCTTGACCGCATCCAACAGCGCCTTCGGCGAGTCGAACGGATCTTCACCGGTTTCCTTCGCCGCAACACCTTCCAGGGTGGTGAACGGGGTGTACTTCACGCCGTCCTTGCCATAGCCCATGACGTTGCCGAAGGTGATGCGCAGCGACAGGTTGGCGTCCGGGTAGACGAACTCGCCCTGGCTCTTCTTGTAGTCGGCCACGGCCTGCAGGTACAGCGGACGGGCAGTCAGCGATTCGCCTTCGCGGATCTTCTTCTGCTCTTCCTGCTTCAGCAGCGCCGGCATGACGGCCACCGCGTACTGGATGGCCGGATCATTGCTGGCTTCAAACGCAGCGCGGTCGGCCTTGAACCACTTCAGGCGGTTGTCCAGGCTGCCCAGCTCGGTGCCGCTCAGCTTGGTCACCAGCGACTTCACGGCAGTGGCATCGCTGCCGGCGAGCCACTTGTTCAGCACTTCGTTGTCGCGCTGCGCGGCCGGCAGGGCCACGTACTGGTCGAGCCAGTAGGCCTGCAGCTGCTGGTCCATCTTCGCCACGTAGCGGCGATCCATCTGCTTCAGGCTGCCCTCGATGGTGGTCAGGTCGCGGTCCTGGTAACCCGCTTCGCGCTCGGCGTCGGGCTTGCTGCGCTCGATCGACAGGCGGTACAGGGTGATCGCCGCGCCGACGGCCGAGGTGTTGTTGAACTGGCCAACGAACAGGTCGCGCTCGCGTGTCGACTTGCTGGTGTCCAGGTGCTGCAGCAGCTGCGCGTGTGCGGCCAGCGCCGGCTTGCCGGCAGCGCCCTGCTTCTTCAGCCACGCCAGCACGGCGGCTTCTTCGGCCTGCTTCTGGCCAGCGGCGTCGATGCGCTTGAAGCCTTCCAGCTGGCCCAGGTAGTTCTTGGCCACGTTGTTCATGCTGGCGGCGGTGGCGGCGTACTTCACCTTGACGTCGGCGTCGGCCTTGCCGGCGTCGGCGATCATCTTCAGCACCGCGTTGTAGTGCTTGGCGATGGTCGGGTAGGTAAAGCTGGCGGTCTCGTTGAACTCACCGGCCAGCGCATAACGGTTGGTGCGGCCCGGGTAGCCGGCCACCATCACGAAGTCGTCGGCGCCCAGCGGCGTATCGGCGAACTTCAGGAAGTGCTTGGGCTGGTACGGCACGTTGTCGGCCGAGAACGCCGCCGGCTTGCCGTCCTTGCCGACGTAGGCACGGTAGAACGAGAAATCACCGGTGTGGCGCGGCCACATCCAGTTGTCGACGTCGCCGCCGAACTTGCCGACGCTGCCCGGAGGTGCATAGACCAGGCGCACGTCCTTGATTTCCAGGTTGCGGAACAGGCGGTAGGTGTTGCCGCCGGAGAACGAGTACAGGCGGCAGCGGAAGCCGGCATCGGCTTCACAGGCGGCGACCTGGGCCTTGTCGAAGGCATCCAGCGCTCGGCTGCGGGCCAGCGGGTCCTTGCCGGCGCCGGCGATGGCGGCCTTGGCCTTGGTGGTGACGTCGGTGATCTGGTCGAGCACGAAAACGCGGGCGTTCGGGCCGGCGCTCAGTTCGTCGCTGAGCTTGGGCGCGTTGAAGCCGTCCTTGATCAGGTTCTTCTGCGCGGTCGAATTCAGCTGGATCGCACCGTAGGCACAGTGGTGGTTGGTGACCACCAGGCCCTGCGGGGAGACGAAGCTGGCGGTGCAGCCGCCCAGCGCGACCACCGCGCCCATCGGGTCGCCGGTCAGGTTGGCCAGCTGTTCCGGGGACAGCTTGAGGCCGGCCTTCTGCAGCGGGCCGGCGATTTCCGGCAGCTGCTGCGGCACCCACATGCCTTCAGCGGCATGGGCGACCTGGACCAGCCCAAGGCTGGCGACGACGGAGAATGCAAGCAGGTTCGAGCGCATGGAGCGGCCCCTGGTAGTGGAACCCTCGATTGTAGCCCGCCCCCCTGCCCCGCCCCGAACCCCGGAAGTCATGGGCCGGACGCCCCGATGCCCCGGTAGCAGCCAACCTTGGTTGGCACCCACGCATCCGCCGGGCATGGCCCGGCGAGCGAAGCGGCAACGTTCGAAACGCCCGCCTGCGCGCAGCTTTCGTTCCACCAATGCACCCGCAGCGCAACATGGGAAATCCGCGTGGCGCCCTATAATCCGCGCTTTCCCCCTGATGAGTTCCACCCCGATGGCGCAGCAAACGATGAAGGCCCTGGTCAAGCGCGAAGCGGCCAAGGGCATCTGGATGGAAGAGGTTCCGGTGCCGACCCCGGGCCCCAACCAGGTCCTGATCAAGCTGGAAAAGACCGCGATCTGCGGCACCGACCTGCACATCTACCTGTGGGACGAATGGAGCCAGCGCACGATCAAGCCGGGCCTGACCATCGGCCATGAGTTCGTCGGCCGCATCGCCGAGATCGGCCCGGGCGTGACCGGCTACGAGATCGGCCAGCGCGTCTCGGCCGAAGGCCACATCGTCTGCGGCCACTGCCGCAACTGCCGCGGCGGTCGTCCGCACCTGTGCCCGAACACCGTCGGCATCGGCGTCAACGTCAATGGCGCGTTCGCCGAGTACATGGTGATGCCGGCCAGCAACCTGTGGCCGATCCCCGACCAGATCCCGTCCGAACTGGCCGCCTTCTTCGACCCGTACGGCAATGCCGCGCACTGCGCGCTGGAATTCAACGTCATCGGCGAAGACGTGCTGATCACCGGTGCCGGCCCGATCGGCATCATCGCCGCCGGCATCTGCAAGCACATCGGTGCGCGCAACGTGGTGGTGACCGACGTCAATGATTTCCGCCTGAAACTGGCCGCCGACATGGGCGCGACCCGCGTGGTCAACGTTGCCAACACGTCGCTGAAGGACGTGATGAAGGAACTGCACATGGAGGGCTTCGACGTGGGCCTGGAAATGAGCGGCAACCCGCGCGCGTTCAACGACATGCTCGACTGCATGTACCACGGCGGCAAGATCGCCATGCTCGGCATCATGCCCAAGGGCGCCGGCTGCGACTGGGACAAGATCATCTTCAAGGGCCTGACCGTGCAGGGCATCTACGGCCGCAAGATGTACGAGACCTGGTACAAGATGACCCAGCTGGTGCTGTCCGGCTTCCCGCTCGGCAAGGTGATGACCCACCAGCTGCCGATCGACGACTTCCAGAAGGGCTTCGACCTGATGGAAGAAGGCAAGGCAGGCAAGGTCGTGCTCAGCTGGAATTGATTCATCGTGGCTTCGCCACGTTGAATCCGCGCAGGTTTCCTTATCCCCGCGCCTGCGGCGCGCCCCCTTGAACAACAAGGGGGCTCTCACCCAGCCGGGGTCAGGAACGCGGCAGGAATTGAAAAAGGCGCCCATTGGGCGCCTTTTTCTTTGGTGTTGCCGGCCAGCGGCCGGCACTACCGGTAACGCCTGCGGCGTTACTTTCCGACGGCGACGCTCAGCATCACCCGGCTGTGCGCCAGCTTGCCGGAGTTGTCGCGGCCATTGCCGTCGGTGCCGTAGTACCCCAGGCCGACGTTGAACAGGCCGAACTGGCGGGCGACGCCGACGTTCCAGTCGGTGTAGTCCTTGGCGATACCGTCCTCGAAGGTGCTGCGGCCGACGTTGGCGTTGAGCGTGAATTCCTTCGGCAGGCCCCAGCTGCCACCCAGGCCGAAGTACCAGCCATCGGTGCTGCTGTTCCACACATCGTTGCTGTAGGCCACCGTCAGCTTGTAGGTGTCGTCCAGCGTGGTGGTGGTGATCAGCTCGTTGTAGTTCTGGTGGCTGGACTTGAGGTAGGTGTAACGGTTCAACAGCACGTCGAAGTTGACGCGCTCGGTCACGTCCACGCCGTAGCCGATCAGGTAATCGACCTCGGTCTTCGGATCGCCCGGACCGAAGTCCACGCCCGAGCCCCAGACGCCGGCGTACAGGCCGACCGGGCTGGTGTAGGTGAAGCCGGCCTGCAGGGTCGGATCCTCATCGGTCTGCGACACACCACGGAACAGGTAGTCCGAGACGGCGGTGACGTTCCAGCTGTACGGAGATTCGTTGTCCTGGGCGCTGGCGGCGAACGGCGCGAGGGTCAGGGCGGCGGCAATGGCGAGGCAGGCACGGGCGTGCTTCATGGGCGTCTCCGGTGGGGGCGGTGGCGTGGAAGGCGGGATCTGCAGCGGGCGCAACGACCGGAGCCAGACAGGCCCGGTTCACGAATTTTTAACCCGTTTGCTATTGCGATGCAACATGTGCCCGCCATGGCGGTGCCCCAACCGGCCCGGTCCGCAGCCGTCGATGCCCGGTAGAATCAGTGGTTTCCCGTGCTGAGCCACGCCCACGCCATGACCGACTCCTCCGCCCTGACCCGCCACTATGCTGAGGAACTGGACGCCATCCGCGCCCAGGGCCTGTTCAAGTCCGAGCGGATCATCACCAGCCCGCAGTCCGCCGAGATCACCCTCGAAGACGGCCGCACGGTGCTGAATTTCTGCGCCAACAACTACCTTGGCCTGGCCGACCATCCGGACCTGATCCAGGCCGCGAAGGACGCGCTGGACAGCCATGGTTTCGGCATGGCATCGGTGCGCTTCATCTGCGGCACCCAGGACCTGCACAAGCAACTGGAAAAGCAGATCGCCGATTTCTTCGGCAAGCAGGACACCATCCTGTACGCGGCCTGCTTCGACGCCAACGGCGGCCTGTTCGAGCCGCTGCTCGGCGAGAACGACGCGATCATCTCCGACGCACTGAACCATGCTTCGATCATCGACGGTGTGCGCCTGTGCAAGGCCAAGCGCTTCCGCTACGCCAACTGCGACATGGCCGACCTGGAGGCGCAGCTGCAGGCTGCCGATGCTGCCGGCTGCAAGACCAAGCTGATCACCACCGACGGCGTGTTCTCGATGGACGGCTTCATCGCGCCGCTGGACGAAATCACCGCACTGGCGAAGAAGTACAACGCGCTGGTGCACATCGACGAATGCCATGCCACCGGCTTCCTCGGCGCGACGGGCCGCGGCTCGGCCGAGGTCAAGGGCGTGCTGGAGAAGATCGACATCATCACCGGCACCCTGGGCAAGGCCATGGGCGGCGCACTGGGTGGTTTCACCTGTGCCAGCGCCGAAGTGATCGAGCTGCTGCGCCAGCGTTCGCGTCCGTACCTGTTCTCCAACTCGCTGCCGCCGCACGTGGTCGCCGCCGGCATCAAGGCCTTCGAGATGCTGTCCGCGGCCGATGACCTGCGCAGCACCCTGGCCGAGAACACCACCTACTTCCGCGAGAAGATGACCGCTGCCGGCTTCGACGTGAAGCCCGGCGTGCACCCGATCAGCCCGGTGATGCTGTACGACGCACCGCTGGCACAGAAGTTCGCCGAGCGCCTGCTGGAAGAAGGCATCTACGCGATCGGCTTCTTCTTCCCGGTGGTGCCCAAGGGCCAGGCGCGCATCCGCACCCAGATCAGCGCCGCGCACAGCCGCAAGCATCTGGACCGCGCGATCGATGCATTCACCCGCATCGGCGTCGAGCTGGGCGTGATCAAGGGCTGATCAGCGCCGGGGTCGGATCCCCACGGGTAGCGCCGGGCCATGCCCGGCGGTTTCCCGATAGCCGCGCCATGCGCTCGCCGGGCACGGCCCGGCGCTACCGAGATGACGCGCGACGCGCGTCATTTCTTTTTCTTCTTGTCCTTGGGCTCGTCCTTGCTGGCGACCACCACCGGTTTGGCGGCAGCATCCTGCCCATTGCCCTTGGCCACGCGGATGCCATTGGCTTTCATCCAGGCATCGAACTGGTCGGCGGTCATCTTCTGGTCGCCGTTGCTCATCATGAAGCGATAGCTGCCGCGGCCATCCAGTTCCGGGGTCTTCACTTCAACCACCGGGGTCTCGGCCGGGCGGTCGGCCTTGGCCGTCTTCTTGTGGCCGCCGCAGGCTGTCAACACAACGATCGGCAACAACAGGCTGGCGCAACGCAGGGTTTGTTTGAGGGTCGGGTGATACATGGGCAGGCTCCGTTCTGGACATTCGACAACCAGGCGCCCCCTACGCCTGGAACGGTGGCCGGCAACCGCCGGCCGTGGGCATCACTCAGCCCGGTGCAGCGGCCCCCAGCCGCTGCTGGTCGCTGACCTCCAGCGCCCGCCACTGGCCCTTGCCGAGATCGCCGAGCGTGAGCTCTCCGATCGCAACCCGGACCAGGCGCAGCACCTGCAGGTCGAAGGCCGCCAGCAGGCGACGGATATGGCGGTTGCGGCCCTCGTCGAGGACCACCTCCAGCCAGGCGGTCTTGTCGCCGCTGCGCAGCACGCGCACGGCAAGGGCGAGGAGGAACTCCCCCTCGTCTTCGACACCGGCGCGCAGCGCGGCCAGGGTGTCGTCATCGGGCAGGCGATCGACCTGCACGTGGTAGGTCTTCCGCGGGCCGGTCTCCGGATCGGTCAGGCGCGCGGCCCACTGCGGATCGTTGCTGAACAACAACAGGCCTTCACTGGCCTTGTCCAACCGACCAACCGGCGCGATCCACGGCAGGCCGGCACCATCGAAACAGCGGTACACGGTGTCGCGGCCACGCTCGTCCTGCACGGTAGTGACCACCCCGCGCGGTTTGTTGAGCATCAGGTACAGGCGTTGTGGTGCGCCCATCGGCTGGCCGTCGACCTCGATCGGCGGCGCCGGGCTGGCAATCGGGAATTCCGGATCACGCACGATACGCCCGGCGACACGAACACGGCCATCGGCGATCCAGCGCGCGGCCTCGCTGCGCGAGCACACGCCAGCCTTGGACAGCACGCGCGCCAAGCCATGGCGCACGCCAGCGGAAACCGCAGCGGGATTCGCACGCCCACGCGCAGCGTGGGAGCGGGCAGCGGGGGCAGCAGGTGGGCGGCGCGTGCGCAAGCCTCTGCTCCCCGCCACGCTTACTTCTTGTCGACCGGCTTGGTCTCAGCCGGTACTTCGGCTGCGGCCGGGGTGGCCGCCGGAACCGGACGTGCCTTGACCACGCGTACGCCGCGCGCCTTCATCCAGGCATCGAACTCTTCGGCGGTCATGCGCTTGCCGTTCTGGCTCATGTCGAAGCGCCACGGCGTGTTGTCGAATTCGGTCTGCGGCTTGTAGGCCGCCGGATCATTCGGCTTCACCGCCGGCGCGCTCGGAATCGCCTTGGCGATGTTCTGGCAGCCATCGATGCGCAACCGCTGCAGCACCTGGTCCAGCGACTGCGAGGGATCGTAGCTGCTGCCCAGCACGCCGCTGGCCATGCCCAGCTGGCTGCTGCGGATGTACAGCTCGTCGGCCACCGGGGCGACAGCCGTGGCCGGCAACGGCAGCGGCGATGCGCTGGTGTTGACCGAGCAATCGACCGCAGCGTGAGCAGCAGGAACCAGGGCCAGCGCCAGAACGGCAGCCGATGCAGAGCGCAGCATGAGGGCATCCACGGAAGGAAGTGACGCGGCGAGTTTAGCAATGCGGCGTCATCTTTCAAGCGCCACTTTCAATGAATACGGCAACTCATTGGTTTCATGGGCAAATCGCCGACGAACGGTCGCTACTGAAGTGCTGATTCATCATTCCGGACCGCACAAACAACAAGACCCGGCCGAAGCCGGGTCCTGCTGTGTCTTACTGGCAGAGCGTCAGAACTTAGTTCTGGACGTTCAGCTCGGTACGACGGTTCTTGGCGCGACCTTCCGGATTGTCCGAACCATCCGGGTTGGTGTTCGGCGCAATCGGACGGCTCTCGCCGTAGCCGATCGGACCGGCCAGACGGCCAGCGTCGACGCCGTTCTTGGTCAGGTAGTTGTACACCGCGGTGGCGCGACGCTCCGACAGCTTCTGGTTGTAAGCGTCGGTACCCTTCGAGTCGGTGTGACCGGCGACTTCAACGCGCAGATCCGGGTAACGCTTCAGGATCTCGGTGGCTTCGCTCAGGATGGCCACAGCGTCCGGACGCAGGTTCGACTTGTCGAAGTCGAAGTTCACGCCCTTCAGGTCGATCGAGACCGGCACCGGGCAACCGTCCGGACCGATGGTCTGACCCGGCTGCGAGTTCGGGCACTTGTCGTCGCAGTTGTTGACGCCGTCACCGTCGTCATCCAGGTCGGCGCAGCTCGGGGCAACCGGAGCCGGAGCCGGAGCAGCAGCCACCGGGGCCGGGCCCAGCGGGATCACGACGCCGACCGAAGCCAGCACGTCGCCGAACCAGCTTTCGTCGCGCGCGGCGATGCTCTGGTCGTCGAAGTCAGCGCGGTAGGCCACTTCGGCGCGGACAGCAACGCGCTTGTCGAAGGTGGTCTGCAGGCCGACGCCCAGCTTGGCAGCCAGGTTGCCGTCCTTGCGCTCACGCGGACCGTTGTTGTCCAGAGCCGGGTACTCTTCTTCCGACTTCTGGTAGCCCAGGCCGCCCACGATGTAGGGGTTCCAGCCGCGGCCTTCCTTGATGAAGTGGCGACGCAGATCGAACGACACGCCGTACTGCGACCAGTTCTGATCCTGGTTGGCGTCGAAGTTCGGGTTCTGATAGTTCAGCTCACCATCCAGCGACCAGTTCGGGCTGATGAACTTGCCCAGACCCAGGGTCACGAACGGAGCGTCGTTGGTCAGACGGTCGTTATCCTGGAAGTTGAAGCCGGCCGAACCGGTCAGGTACCAGCGGTCATCGAACTCCTGCGCCGACGCAGCCTGGGCGAAAGCCAGACCGCCCAGCAGCGCGGCAGTAAGGATCTTCTTGTTCATTGAGTACAGCTCCTATTTCGGGGGTATGAAACCGGTAGAGGCATGGGCCAGCACTACTGCGTCGATGTTCAGACAGCCGATTCAGCACGCCACCGCCGCGAACATTATGCTCAGGCGGGTGAAGGTCATGTTAACAGTCCCGTAACATGTGAAGCGTCGTGCACGACCGGCTACCGGCCCGACGTTGAAACCCTATACAGGATGATGAAAATCCGCAAGACCCACATACCACAAGGGTTTGGAAGGGTTTAAGGGCCAGATGCGACAGTTTTGGCTCTGCTTTATCGGAAAGCGGTTCAGCGCGCGCCCATCGAGGTGAGGAACCTTATGATGCAGACAGGAACCGAGCTGGAGCCGCAATGAAAGCCGTCGCCCTGTGCCGTGAATCCGCCCCTGCCCTGCGCGATCTGGTGCTGCCACCCCCGCACCCGCCGCGGGGCCGTGATCTTTTGATCCGCGTCGAAGCACTTTCCGTCAATCCCGTGGATGGCAAGCTGCGTGCAGGTACGTCAGCCGCGTCGCTGGACACTCCGCGCATTCTCGGCTGGGACGCCGCTGGCGTGGTCGAAGCCATGGGCGAGGAGGCCAGCCTGTTCGCCTCCGGTGACGAGGTCTACTACGCCGGAGATGTCACCCGCCCTGGCTGCAATGCGCAGTATCAGCTGGTGGATGAGCGACTGGTGGCGCGCAAACCGACCACCCTCGACTTCGCCGAAGCAGCCGCGCTGCCGCTGACCACTCTGACCGCCTGGGAACTACTGTTCCAGCGCATGCCCCTGCAGCTTGATGACCGCCGCCACGCCGGCCAGCGCCTGCTGGTGATCGGCGGTGCCGGCGGCGTCGGCTCGATGGCGATCCAGCTGGCCCATCACGCGGGATTCGAGGTCATCGCCACCGCCTCGCGTGAAGCCTCGATCGACTGGTGCCGGCGGATGGGCGCCCAGCATGTCATCGACCATCGGCAGCCCCTGCTGCCGCAGCTGCAGGCGCTCGGCATCGACCACGTGCAGGTGGCACTGAACCTGGCCGATACCGATCACTACTGGGACGAACTGGGCGAGCTGCTGGCACCACAGGGACATGTCGGCCTGATCGTCGAACCGCGCGGCCCGCTGCGCATCGGCGATCCCTACAAAGCCAAGTGCATCGGCATCCATTGGGAATTCATGTTCGCCCGTGCGCGCTTTGCCACCGCCGACCGCATCGAGCAGCACCGCATCCTCAACCGCGCCGCCAGCATGATCGATGCAGGCCAGTTGCGCGGCACGCTGAGCGAAGTGCTGGGGCCGATCAATGCAGCCAACCTGGAAGCCGCCCACCAGCGCCTGGCCAGCGGCCGCACCATCGGCAAGCTGGCGCTGGCCGGCTGGGACGACTGATTCACCACTACGCGCGGCCAGCGCGGCTCAACGCTGTGCGCGGCGCAGCCTGTGCCAGTGGATTGGTCGACATCTGTATCTATTGAACAGCCCATTTCGGGGATAGGGTGGAAACAGATCCCCCTGCCCCGAGCCTGTCATGCCTACCGCCCTGCCCCTGCGCCTGCTGCAACTGATTGTCGGCCTGTTCCTCTACGGCTTCGGGGCCTCGCTGATGATCCGCGCCGCGATCGGTGTCGCGCCGTGGGATGTGCTGTCGCAGGGCATTGCGGCACAGACCCCGTTGTCGTTCGGCCTGGCCACCAACGTGATCGGCGCGCTGGTACTGCTGCTGTGGTGGCCGCTGCGACAGAAGCCCGGCGTCGGCACCGTGCTCAACGTGATGCTGATCGGCCCCTCGGCCCAGTTCGGGCTGTGGCTGCTGCCCCCGGCCGTCGGCCTCGGCTGGCAGGTGGCGATGTTCTGCGCCGGCATGCTGCTGGTGGCGCTGGCCACCGGCCTGTACATCGGCGCGAAGCTGGGCCCTGGCCCGCGCGATGGCCTGATGACCGGGCTGCACGCGCGCACTGGCTGGCCGATCTGGAAGGTGCGGAGCCTGATTGAAGGCAGCGTGCTGCTGCTGGGCTGGTGGCTGGGTGGCAACGTCGGCGTCGGCACGCTCGCCTTCGCACTGCTGATCGGGCCGCTGTGCGGGATCACCCTCGGCTGGTTCGGGATCGGCCGGCCGGCGGTCGGTAGCGCCGGGCCACGCCCGGCGAGCGCGCAGCGCGGCCACGGGTAGTCGCGTCGCCGGGCATGGACCGGCGCTACCCATCTGCCAGCCCTTGCCCCCGGCGCCGTTTCGCGGCACCCTTCGCGCTTCCGTACGCAAGCGTATCGACATGTCGCCAGCCAACGAAAGCGCCTACCCCCACCTGTTCGCCCCGCTGGACCTGGGCTTCACCCAGCTGCGCAACCGGGTGCTGATGGGCTCGATGCACACCGGCCTGGAAGACCGCGCACGCGACTTCCCGCGCCTGGCCGCCTACTTCGCAGAGCGCGCCGAAGGCGGTGTCGGCCTGATCGTCACCGGCGGCTTCGCGCCAAACGTGGTGGGCTGGCTCAAGCCGTTCGGCGGCAAGCTGTCCTGGCCCTGGGAAGTGCGCCCGCATCGGCAGCTGACCGCCGCCGCGCACCAGCACGGCGCGAAGATCTGCCTGCAGCTGCTGCATGCCGGGCGCTATGCCTATCACCCGCTGTCGGTGGCGCCGTCGAAGCTGAAGGCGCCGATCAATCCGTTCACCCCGCGCGCCTTGTCGGCCAGTGGCGTCGAGCGGCACATCGCCGACTACGCACGCAGCGCGAAGCTGGCCCGCGAGGCCGGCTACGACGGCGTGGAAGTGATGGGCTCGGAGGGCTACCTCATCAACGAGTTCATCGCACCGCGCACCAACAAGCGCAGCGACCGCTGGGGTGGTGATGCCGCACAGCGCATGCGCTTCGCGGTGGAGATCGTGCGTCGCATCCGCGAAGCCTGCGGTCCGGATTTCATCATCATCTACCGCCTGTCGCTGGTCGACCTGGTTGAAGACGGAAGCAACTGGGAAGAGATCGTGCAGCAGGCCCAGGCCATCGAGGCCGCCGGTGCGACGATCCTCAATTCCGGCATCGGCTGGCATGAAGCGCGCATTCCGACCATTGCCACGTCGGTACCGCGTGGCGCGTTCGCCGCAGTCACCGCCAAGCTCAAGCCGCACGTGACGTTGCCGCTGGTGGCGACCAACCGCATCAACATGCCCGAGGTGGCCGAGCGCATCCTCGCCGATGGCGGGGCCGACATGGTGTCGCTGGCACGCCCGCTGCTGGCCGATCCGCAGTGGCCGAACAAGGCCCGCGCCGGCCGTGCCGAGGCCATCAACACGTGCATCGCCTGCAACCAGGCCTGCCTGGACCACGTGTTCGAGAACAAGCTGGCCAGTTGCCTGGTCAACCCACGTGCCGCCCACGAGACCGAGCTGGTCTATACCCCGACCACCGCACCGAAGCGGGTAGCCGTGGTCGGCGCGGGCCCGGCCGGCCTGGCCTGCGCCACGGTCGCTGCCGAACGCGGCCACCAGGTCACCCTGTTCGATGCCAGCGAGGAGATCGGTGGCCAGTTCAACGTGGCCAAGCGCATTCCTGGCAAGGAGGAATTCCACGAGACCCTGCGCTACTTCCGCCACAAACTGGCCGAGACCGGCGTGCAGCTGCGCCTGGGCACCCGTGCCGACGCCGCCAGCCTGGCCGGTTTCGATGAGGTCGTGCTGGCCACCGGCATCGTGCCGCGCAAGGTCGATTTCCCCGGTGCCGACCACGCCAAGGTGGTGAACTACCTGGATGTGCTGCTGGGCCGGGTCGAGGTCGGTGCCAGCGCCGCCATCATCGGCGCCGGCGGCATCGGCTTCGATGTCGGCGAGTTCCTTGCCCACGACGGCCCTTCGCCGTCGCTGGACCCGCAACGCTGGATGGCCGAATGGGGCGTGGATGCCACCTTCGAGGCCCGCGGCGCACTCGCCCGACCCGCCGTGGAAGCATCGCCGCGCAGGCTGTGGCTGCTGCAGCGCAGCGCCGGCAAGCCCGGGGCACGCCTGGGCAAGACCACCGGCTGGATCCACCGCGCCACGCTGAAGGCCAAAGGCGTGCGCATGCTCGGCGGTGTCGAATACCTGGGCGTGGACGATGCGGGCCTTCGCATCCGCGTGGACGGCAGCGAACAGCTGCTGCCGGTCGACCACGTGGTGATCTGTGCCGGGCAGGAACCGCAGCGCGCGCTGCAGGCCGAACTGCAGGCAGCCGGCATCGCCGCACAGCTGATCGGCGGTGCCGATGTGGCCGCCGAATTGGATGCCAAACGCGCCATTGACCAGGGCAGTCGCGTCGCCGCCGCGCTCTGATCAAGACCTGAATGGGGGCCGGAATGTGATTTCCGTCACCGGCCCCCAAGCTGAATGTCAAGCCGGACGATTCAGGATGCGTTCGGCAATGCCCCCCTACCTTGCGCCATCTTTCCGCTCACCAGCCAGTTTCCGGTGAGCCGGTGCGGACCCCGCCGATCGATCCACGATCGTGTTCTTGGGGCCGCCCACGGGGCAGCCCCGATGGCCGCCTCCCCATGACGCCAAGTCGTACCCCGCCTCCAGCAGCCTGCGCTGCCGGAACCGCCAGGTGCGTCCCACACGGAGCAAGGAGTTATATGAAACTGGCCTGGATTCTCTGGCTGTCGCAGTTGTTGCCGCAGCCGGCCGCTGATTCATTGTGTTTGAGCACCACCGTTTACCTGGAAGCCCGCGACCAGACCCTGCGTGGCCAACAGGCCGTCGCCGAGGTCGCCCTGCGCCGCCTCGACAGCGGCCTCTGGGGCGACTCGATGTGCCAGGTGGTGACCGCACGCAAGCAGTTCGCCCCCACCATCGTCTCCCCCGGCACTCAGCTGGGCAACGATGCGGCCTGGAGTGAAGCGATGGACGTGGCCTTCGACGCCGAGCGCAACTGGGCGCTGCCGGCCGGTGAGCGCCGCGAGATCGTACCCGGCGCCAGCCACTTCGCTGCGCTGGCGATTGCCAGCCCGAACTGGCGCAATGCGTACCAGGTGGCCACCATCGGCGATCACACCTTCTACAAAGTGCAGAACCTCAAGCCCCGGCAGTCGTAACGATCCGTTGCTGGCGGCGGCGTTGCCGCACGCCGGTGGGCTCTGGGATAGTGGTGGATTCCCGCCACACCCCGCCTGGAGTTCCCATGAAGCTGTACAGCAAGCCCGGTGCCTGTTCCACCGCCGACCACATCGCCCTGCAGTGGACCGGCCAGCCGTTCGAGGTCGAACTGCTGAACAAGGACACCCTGAAGGGTCCGGAATTCCTCAAGATCAATCCGGCCGGCGCCGTACCGGCGGTCGTCGATGGCGACTTCGTGCTGCTGCAGAACGCGGCGATCATGGGCTACATCGCCGACAGCTACCCGCAGGCAGGTCTCAGCGGCGATGGCAGCCCGCGCCAGCGCGCTGAAGCCACCCGCTGGCTGGCCTTCGTCAACTCCGACGTGCACCCGGCGTTCTCGCCGCTGTTCTCGCCGGGCAAGTTCATCGCCGACGAAGGGCAGTACGACGCGATCCGCGCCGCTGCACACAAGCGCCTGCGCGCACTGTTCGAGACCGCCGACAAGCAGCTGGCCGACAAGCCGTGGCTGGCCGGTTTCCGCAGCTTCGCCGATCCCTACTTCTACATCACCCTGCGCTGGGCCGCCGGCACCAAGGTCGACCTGTCGGGCCTGGACAACCTGGCCGCCTACAAGGCGCGCATGGACGCCGATCCGGGCGTGCAGGCAGCACTGAAGGCCGAAGGCCTGGTCTGATGTAACCGGGGTCGGATCCGTTCGCAGCGCTAACGGCTCCGACTCCATAGGTACCATCGGCGCGGTCAGCCGATTTCGCGGATCACTTCGCCCTTCGCATCGCGCAGGAACGTCGGCACCACTTCAACCTGCAACGTGCTCGACACCGTGTAGGTTCCGCGTTCCGGCCGCACGTACTGCCAGGCCTGCAACGCCGCGTCGTCCAGCACCCAGCGCACGTTGTCGCCCTCAATCGTGGCGGCGCCATCGGTGGCAGGCACGAACTCCCATTGCCGTTCGCGGCTGACCAGCGTCAGTGCCTTGCCGTGGCGCAGGCGCAGTGGCAGCAGCTCACCCACGCTGCCGACCTGCCCTGCCCCCAGCACCAGCGTGGTGATGCCGGCCGCCTGCCGCCAATCCAGCGTCTCGATGAACAGCATGCCGGTACTGGACCCCTCACGCTCGCTACCGGCCTGCACCTGCGCGGCCAGCGCCGGATCGTCCAGCAGGTTGCCGCGATGCAGGTCGGTGATCCACAGCGGCATCGCTACCTCAAGCACCTGCAGCACACCGCGCGTGGACCAGCGCTTGATCGCGTCCATTTCCTCATCGGTCAGCCCCACCACCTGCAGGAACTGCAACTGCCCATTGGCGGTATCGCGCGCGGGCAACTGCGGATCAGCGACGAACGCCAGGTGGCAGAGACGGGTGTCGGTCTCCAGCGCGATCGGGCCGTTGGCGTTGAGGTGGTGCCCATCCTCGAACACATTGCCGCTGCTGAACACATAGCGCGCCAGATTCTGCAGCAGGTTCATCGGCCACGCCGGCGGCGTGCTGTCGGCATGTTCACCCTTGTCCGCAGCCAGGCGGAACGTCAGTTCGAAGCCGTAGCCACTGGTGGCCGCATCGCTGCTCTCTTTTTTATACAGTTCGGACAGACCGTAGGTGACGTAGTGCCAATGCGGAACCGGCGCTTCCACCCAGTACACGCTGATGCCGTCGAGCGGATCCTGGCCACCCAGCGTGTACGGCAACGCGGTACCGAAGTGACGCGGCTCCTGGCCGGCGTACAGCGGCGCCAGCGCGGCATTGATCGCATCCCAACCGGGGGTGTCGGTGTCGTCCTGCATGCGGGGCTCCTGGGCGGAAAAAGAGCGGACCACTTTACCCCGCGTGTCAGCCGGGCACGACCTCGGCGGTGACCGGCGCCAGCGACAGCTGGATCTCCTGCCACCAGCGCTGGGCCAGCGCCGGGCTGCGCGCCTTGCCGATCGCGGCGATCATTTCCGGGCACAGCCGTTCCAGGGCGAGTGCGTCGGTGCAGCGCTCGATCTTCAATTGCATGAAGTAGCCTTTCAGGCCGAGATGACGGCGCACGGCGTCGCTCATCGCGTCGTACAGCTGCTGGTACAGCGCCGGATCCTGCTCGCGGCCGCTGCAGAGTCCGCGCTGCGGGGCAGGTTCGGCCCTGCCGCCGACCACTTGGATCAGGCCGAGTGCGGCCAACTGCTCCAGCGCATCCTGCGGTGCGCGCAGCCCTTCGAACAAGCCGCGCAGTTCGCTGTCATCGCGCTGACCGTCAACCATCAACAGGATCGAGCGCAGCGCCGCCGGCAGGCGTCGGGCGCGGTCTTCGATCTCCTGGCGGCCAGCGGCCGTCTTGGCATGCAGCAGTGCCATAGCTCCCCCTTCCGTCGATGCGATACGCATGCGTGCCCTTGCGGGCACGCTCCCCGGGGCGAGCTTAGCGCACCGGTGGCGGCGAGGAAGCTGCGCTGCAGCACCGCTGGATCTCTGTAGAGCCGAGCCCATGCTCGGCTGCGTGCACCTGACCCGGGCAGCCGAGCATGGGCTCGGCTCTGCAGGACCGGGTCAACGCCCCAGCGCGCGGCGGATCTCTTCCAGCGCGCCCGGGTCGTCCAGCGTCGACAGATCACCGGGATCGCGCTGCTCGGCCAATGCCTGCAGCGAACGCCGCAGCAGCTTGCCCGAGCGGGTCTTGGGCAGGGCGTTGACCACGTGCACATGCGCCGGCCGCGCCACCGCCCCCAGCGACGCGGTCACCGTGGCCATCATCTCGGCCACCACCGCAGCCGGGTCTTCGCCATCAAGACCCTGCTTGAGCGTCACGAACACCAGCGGCACCTGCCCCTTCAACTCGTCCTTCACCCCGATCACTGCGGCCTCGGCCACGCGCGGATGACTGGAGATCGCCTCTTCGATCTCACGCGTGCCCAGGCGGTGGCCGGCCACGTTGATCACATCGTCGGTGCGGCCCAGGATGAAGGTATAGCCATCGTCATCGCGGATGGCCCAGTCCAGCGAGCTGTACAGCAGTTCATTGAAGTGGCTGAAGTAACTCTGCAGAAAGCGGCTGTCGTCATTCCAGACCGTGCTCATGCAGCCCGGCGGCAACGGCGGCGTCATCACCAGCACGCCCTTCTGCCCGGCAGCCACTTCTTCACCGGTGTTCTCGTCGATCACCTTCATCCGGTAGCCGAGATTGGGGAAACCCGGTGAGCCGAAACGCACCGGTTTCATGTCCAGGCCTGGCAGCAGGGTCAATGCCGGCCAGCCGGTTTCGGTCTGCCAGTAGTTGTCGATGATCGGCTTGCCCAGCGCGTCGCTGATCCAGTGTGCGGTCGGTTCGTCCAGCGGCTCGCCGGCCAGGAACAGATACTTCAGCGCATCCAGGTCGTGCCGGTGGATGAAATCGGCGTCGTGCTTCTTCAGCACGCGGATGGCGGTCGGCGAAGAGAACATCGTGCGTACGTTGTACTGCTCGCACAGCGCCCACCAGATGCCCGGATCGGGGTTGGTCGGCAGCCCTTCGTACAGCAGCGAGGTGCAGCCGCCGATCAGCGGGCCATACACGTTGTAGGAATGGCCCACGGCCCAGCCGACGTCGGAGGTGGAGAACATCACCTGCCCCGGCTTGCAGTCGAACACGGTCTGCATCGACTGCGCCATCGCCACCGCATAGCCACCGACATCGCGCTGCACGCCCTTCGGCTTGCCGGTGGTGCCGGAGGTGTACAGCAGGTAGCTGGGTTCGCTCGATTCCAGCCATTGCACCGGCACATCGGTCTGCCCGATCTGCGCACGCAGGCTGGCGTACTCGACATCACGCCCTTCGATGCGTGGCTCGGCCGGGTCCAGCCCGCGCGAAACGATCAGCACGTGCGGCGGCGGATTGCTGGCTTCGGCGCAGGCGGCATCGACCATCGCCTTGTACGGAATGAGCTTGCCACCACGCATGCCGGCGTCGGCAGCGATCAGCAGCTTCGGCTTGGCATCGTCGATGCGCAGCGCGAGGTTATGTGCGGCGAAACCACCGAACACCACCGAGTGCACCGCACCGATACGTGCACAGGCAAGCATGGCGAATACCGCCTCGGCCATGTTCGGCATGTAGATCACCACGCGATCACCGTGGCCGACACCAAGGTGTTTCAGCACGGCGGCGAAGTCGTTCACTTCGCGATACAGCTGGCGATAGGTGACTTCGCGGGTGCTGTTGGTTTCGGTGGAGATGGCGACCAGTGCGAGCTGATCCGGGCGGTCGGCCAGATGCCGGTCGACGGCGTTGTAGCAGAGATTGGTTTCGCCACCGACGAACCAGCGCCGGAACGGCGGGTTGCTGTAGTCGAGCACCTGTTGCGGTGGCTTGTGCCAATGGATGCGCTTGGCTTCCTCGCCCCAGAATGCCTCCGGCTCGTCGATCGAGCGGCGGTAGGTTTCCTCGTAGTTCATGACGCAGCCCTCCCAGACAAAGTCATGGTTCGAGCATAGTCCGGCGCTGGCGCGCGGGCCGCCCTACCTTGGTAGGGGGTGGGGTTTGTTCTGCAGGGCTTGCAGCCCTGCACCCGCAGAATCAACGTCAACATCAACGTCAACGTCAAAAGCTGGGCTACTGAAGGATGGCGGGGCGGGTCCGGTTGCGGGGGACGCCGTGAATACGTCCCTGTAGGCTCGGTCGCGCCATCCATGGCGCTCACGCCCCCGCAACCGGACCCACCCCGCCTCCGACAATTCCCCGCTGCTGTTGGGCTGCTGTTGGTAGCTGTCGACCTTGGTCGACACGTAGATCCACGCCATGCGTGGATGCTTTTCGATCACTTATCGAAATATTCGATTTCGATGGAGATTCATCCACGCATGAGGTGGATCCATCAGACACCGGGAATCTGTCAAAGGTGGGGCGGTGTCGGATTGCGGGGTGTCAGCCGCATGGATGCGGCTGCCAAGCCTACAGGGACGTACTTGCGGCGTCCCCGCAATCCGACACCGCCCCGCCAACCCACGAAATGCCGCTGTTGCTGTTGCTGTTGCTTCGGCAGGTGCAGGGCGCAGCCCTGCCGATACACCTGCTCTCTAGAACGGAGTCGCAGACTCGAACGCGAGCGCCTCGCCCGTCAGAGGGTGGGTGAACTGCAGCTTGCGCGCATGCAGGTGCACGCGCTGCGCGGCGTCCGCGCCGTACAGCACGTCGCCGACGATGGGATGACCGAGGCTGGCCATGTGCAGGCGCAACTGGTGGCTGCGGCCGGTGATCGGCTCCAGTTCAACGCGCGTGCGTTGCGCCGCGATGTCACGCGACAGCACGCGCCATCGGGTCAGTGCCGGCTTGCCGCGTTCGTGGTCGACCATCTGCTTCGGGCGGTTCGGCCAGTCGACAATCAGCGGCAGATCCACTTCACCCGCATCACCTTCAAGCAGCCCCTGCACGATGGCTTCATAGCGCTTGCCCACCTTGCGCTTCTCGAACTGCATCGACAGCGCCACCTGCATGTCCTTGCCCCGCGCGTGCAGCAGCAGGCCGGAGGTGACCTGGTCCAGGCGATGCACGGTCAGCGCATCGGCATACACCGCCTGCAGCCGCGCGACCACGCAGTCCTGGTTCTCCGCCGAGCGGCCGGGCACTGACAGCAGTCCGGCAGGCTTCTCGGCCACCAGCAGCGCCTCGTCGATGTAGTGCAGATGGATCATCGGTTTCCTTGCCCCTCAAACGAAAACGGGGAAGCCGAAGCCTCCCCGTTTCCTGCGTACCGGCCAACGGCCGGCACCTACGATGCAAAACGTGCCGGCAAGCTGCCGGCACAGACCGCATCAGCCCAGCAGGTGGGCGACGCCGGCGCGCTCTTCTTCCAGCTCGGCCAGGGTCTTGTCGATGTACTTCTGGCTGAAGTCGTCGACCGGGAGATCCTTGACCAGGGTGTACTCGCCGTTCTCGGTGGTGACCGCGAAGCCGAAGATCACGCCTTCCGGAATGCCGTAGGAACCGTCGGACGGCACGCCCATGGTGACCCACTTGCCGTTGCTGCCCAGCACCCAGTCACGCACGTGGTCGATCGCTGCGTTGGCCGCCGAGGCCGCCGAGGACGAGCCACGGGCTTCGATGATCGCCGCGCCGCGCTTGCCGACGGTCGGGATGAAGGTGTTGGCGTTCCACTCCTGGTCATTGATCGCATCGGCGATCGACGCACCATCGGCGGTGGCGAAACGGTAGTCCGGGTACATGGTCGGGCTGTGGTTGCCCCACACCACCAGCTTCTCCATGCCGGCGACCGGCTTGCCGAGCTTGGTCGACAGCTGGCTCAGCGCGCGGTTGTGGTCCAGGCGCAGCATGGCGGTGAAGTTGCGCGGGTTCAGGTCCGGCGCCGACTTCATCGCGATGTAGGCGTTGGTGTTGGCCGGGTTGCCGACCACCAGCACCTTCACGTCACGCTTGGCGACCTTGTTCAGTGCAGCGCCCTGGGCGGTGAAGATCTTCGCGTTTTCCAGCAGCAGATCCTTGCGCTCCATGCCCGGGCCGCGCGGACGCGCGCCGACCAGCAGGGCGATGTCGGCGTCCTTGAAGGCGACTTCAGCGTCGTCGGTGCCGACCATGCCGGCCAGCAGCGGGAACGCGCAGTCTTCCAGTTCCATCATCACGCCCTTCAGGGCGGCCTGGGCCTTGTCGACCGGCAGCTCCAGCAGCTGCAGGATGACCGGCTGGTCCTTGCCCAGCATTTCACCGGAGGCGATACGGAACAGCAGGGCGTAGCCGATCTGGCCGGCGGCGCCGGTCACGGCAACACGAACAGGTGCTTTCATGGGGATTTCCTCTGCTAAGAAGCTAAGTAGCGTTGTAGAAGATGGCCGCGCGGGCGGGGATGGCCTGGCGGGGCGGCCGCAACATGGAAACGGCCCCCTCTGCAGGGGGCCGTCGGGGGCGGATCAGGCGGCGAGGATCTTGTTCCACTCACCCACGCGCTCAGCCTGGGCGGCGAGCACGGCGTCGGTGTCGCCTTCCAGGGTGATCGAATGGATCACGTCGCCCTGCTTGACCGAATCAACGATCGCCTGGCCTTCCAGGACCTGGCCGAATACGGTGTGCTTGCCATCCAGCCAATCGGTCTTGATGTGGGTGATGAAGAACTGGCTGCCATTGGTGTTCGGGCCGGCGTTGGCCATCGACAGCGAGCCGATCTGGTGCTTCACACCATTCTTCTCGTCTTCGAACTTGTAGCCCGGGCCGCCGGTGCCACGACCCTGCGGGCAGCCGCCCTGGATCATGAAATCGGGGATCACGCGGTGGAAGATCAGGCCATCATAGAAGCCGCGCTTGACCAGGTTCACGAAGTTGGCGACCGTCAGCGGCGCCTTGTCGGCGAACAGCTCGACCTTGATCGGGCCCTGGGTGGTGTCGAAAGTGGCGATGAGGGACATGCAGATCCTTGGGATGCGGGGTGTGTAATCAGCCCCATAAGGATACACCTCCCCCGTGGCATGGGCGGCTTCGACCATCGGCGCAGGCGGGGTCTTCAGCCCGCGGACGGGCAGCGCCGCGAGCCAGGCTGAATGGGGACCTCGGCAGGTCTGAAATCCAGGTTTTCGCCAATCGTCAAGTTCGACGTATAATGTTGGACTTCTTTTTCCAAATCCGGCGCCGACTGGCCCCCTTTCGTATGTCCATCGAAAATCTTCGCAACATCGCCATCGTCGCCCACGTCGACCATGGCAAGACCACCCTGGTCGACCAGCTGCTGAAGCAGTCCGGCACCCTGTCCGAGCGTACCGTCCTCGCCGAGCGCGTGATGGACAGCAACGACCAGGAAAAGGAACGCGGCATCACCATCCTGGCCAAGAACACCGCCATCACCTGGGAAGACAAGAAGACCGGTATCAAGAACCGGATCAACATCGTCGACACCCCCGGACACGCCGACTTCGGCGGCGAGGTCGAGCGCGTGCTGTCGATGGTCGACACCGTGCTGATCCTGGTCGACGCGATGGACGGTCCGATGCCGCAGACCCGCTTCGTCACCCAGAAGGCCTTCGCGATGGGCTTCAAGCCGATCGTCGTGGTCAACAAGGTCGACCGTCCGGGCTCGCGTCCGGAGTGGGTGATCGACCAGGTCTTCGACCTGTTCGACAAGCTCGGCGCCACCAATGAGCAGCTCGACTTCCCGATCGTCTACGCCTCGGCCCTGAACGGCTACGCCGGCCTGGAAGACACCGTGCGCGACGGCGACATGACCCCGCTTTACGAAGCGATCATGCAGCACGCACCGAAGCCGGAAGTGGATCCGGAAGGTCCGTTCCAGATGCGCATCAGCCAGCTGGACTACAACAACTTCGTGGGCGTGATCGGCATCGGCCGCATCCAGCGCGGCACCCTGAAGAAGAACATGCAGGTTGCGGTGATCGACCGTGAAGGCAAGAAGCGCAACGGCAAGGTCGCGCAGGTGCTGGGCTTCCTGGGCCTGGAGCGCATCGAGCAGGACACTGCTGAAGCCGGTGACATCGTCGCCATTTCCGGTATTCCGGAACTGACCATCTCCGACACCCTGTGCCACCCGGAAACCCCGGAAGCGCTGCCGGCACTGACCGTCGACGAGCCGACCATCTCGATGACCTTCCAGGTCAACAACTCGCCGTTCGCCGGCAACAAGGACCTGTCCGGTGGCAAGTTCCTGACCAGCCGCCAGATCAAGGACCGTCTGGACCGCGAGCAGGTCCACAACGTGGCCCTGAAGGTCGAACAGCTGGAAGACGCCGACAAGTTCCTGGTCTCCGGCCGTGGCGAACTGCACCTGTCGGTGCTGATCGAGAACATGCGTCGCGAAGGCTACGAGCTGGCCGTGTCGCGCCCGGAAGTGATCATCAAGCAGATCGACGGCCAGGCCATGGAGCCGATCGAGCAGCTGGTGGTGGATATCGAAGAAGTCCACCAGGGCGGCGTGATGGAAAAGCTGGGCACCCGCAAGGGCCAGCTGAAGAACATGGAATCGGACGGCAAGGGCCGTGTGCGCCTGGAATACCAGATCCCGGCCCGTGGCCTGATCGGTTTCCAGAACGAGTTCAAGACCCTCACCCAGGGTTCGGGCCTGCTGTTCCACGTGTTCGACCATTACGGCCCGAAGGAACAGGGCGCCATCGCCAAGCGCATCAACGGTGTGATGATCGCCAATGCCCCGGGCACCACCCCGGCGTACTCGCTGGGCCCGCTGCAGGAACGCGGCAAGCTGTTCGCTGCTGAAGGCGACAACGTGTATGAAGGTCAGCTGGTCGGCATCCACTCCAAGGACAACGACCTGACCGTCAACGCGATCAAGACCAAGCCGCTGACCAACATGCGCGCTTCGGGCAAGGACGATGCGATCCAGCTGACCCCGGCGATCAAGTACTCGCTGGAACAGGCCCTGGACTTCATCGAAGACGACGAGCTGGTCGAGATCACCCCGAAGGAGATCCGTCTGCGCAAGAAGTTCCTGACCGAAAGCGACCGCAAGAAGAACTCGCGCGGCGGCTGATCCAGCGAACCGTGAGCCAGAACGGCTACAACCCGGATCCGCATCGGCATCCGGGCCTTCATGTCATCGCCTTGCTCGAAGCGAGCAAGGCGATGCTGGCGTTGTTGGCGGCTACCGGACTGGAAATCCTCGGTCCGCAGCCGCTTCGCGACGGCGTCAATGCCCTGATCCGGCGTTTCAGCCTGGACCCGGATCACGGCACCCTGCCCTCGCTGTTGAATGCAATCAGTCCCGACGCGGTGCACTTGGCTGCGGCGGCGATGATCGGCTACGGCCTGCTGCACCTGGTCGAAGCCTGGGGTCTGTGGAAAGCCAAGGCATGGGCCTCCTGGCTGGGCTGCCTGACCGCCTCCATCTACCTGCCCTTCGATATCTACGCGATCGTCCGCCATCCCGGCTGGGCCTCGTGGACGGTGCTGGCGATCAACCTGATCGTCGTCTACGTGCTGGCGCGCGACCTGCGCAAGCGCCGCCGCTGAGCAGCCGCTACACTGGGGATCGGAGCCGTCGAAGCTGCCCCATGCGCCCGTCCTTGCCGCCCCTCCTGTCCTTCCTGATCGCCGCGTTGCCTGCGGGGCTCGCCGCTGGCTGCAGCCCGGCCGCGTCCACGGCGCATGCCGGTGAACCCGGCAACAGCACCATGCCCTTCCCCTACGCAGAGACCGAAGTCTCCGACCTGCAGGCGCGGATGGTCGCTGGTGAGCTCGACAGCGTCACCCTGACCGGCGCCTACCTCAAGCGCATCGCCACGCTGGACCGCACCGGGCCACGCCTGCGCGCGGTGATCGAACTCAACCCCGATGCCCTCAAGGAAGCCGCACAGCGCGACCAGGAGCGCCGTGCCGGCCGCCTGCGTGGACCGCTGCATGGCATCCCGATCCTGCTGAAGGACAACATCAACGCCGCGCCGATGGCCACCAGTGCCGGTTCGCTCGCCCTGCAGGGCTTCCGCCCCGACGATGCCTACCTGGTCCGCCGCCTGCGCGAAGCGGGCGCGGTGGTGCTGGGCAAGACCAACCTCAGCGAGTGGGCCAACTTCCGGGGCAACGACTCCATCTCCGGCTGGAGCGCGCGCGGCGGCCAGACCCGCAATCCCTACCGCCTCAGTCATTCGCCCTGCGGCTCCAGCAGCGGCAGCGCGGTGGCCGTGGCCGCCAACCTGGCCAGTGTGGCGATCGGCACCGAGACCGATGGCAGCATCGTCTGCCCGGCGGCGATCAACGGTGTGGTCGGCCTGAAGCCGACCGTCGGCCTGGTCAGCCGCGAAGGCATCATCCCGATCTCCTTCAGCCAGGACACCGCCGGCCCGATGACCCGCAGCGTCGCCGACGCCGCCGCCGTGCTGACCGCCATCGCCGGACGCGATGATGCCGATCCCGCCACTGCGACCATGCCCGGCCGCGCGGTCTACGACTACACCGCACGACTGGATCCGCAGGGCCTGCGCGGCAAGCGCATCGGCCTGCTGCAGACACCATTGCTGACGTATCGCGGGATGCCACCGCTGGTTGAGCAGGCGGTCGCCGAGCTGCGCCGCGCCGGCGCCGTGGTGGTGCCGGTGGAACTGCCCAACCAGGGCGCCTGGGCCGATGCCGAGCGCATCGTCCTGCTGTACGAATTCAAGGCGGGCCTGGAGCGTTACCTCAACACCTACCAGGCGCCACTGCGCAGCCTGGCCGGGCTGATCGCCTTCAACGAGGCACACAAAGGCCAGGAACTGGGCCTGTTCGGCCAGGAGCTGCTGCAGGAGGCCCAGGCGACCCCTGGCCTGGCCGATCCCGTCTACATCCGCGCGCGCAGCGATGCGCGGCGACTGGCGGGCCCGGAAGGCATCGACGCCGTATTGGCATCGCAGAAGCTCGACGCGCTGGTCGCACCGACGACCGGCGTTGCCTGGCCCCTGCGCAGCACCGGCGATGACTTCCCCGGCGAGAGCTACAGTGTCGCCGCCGTCGCCGGCTACCCCAGCCTGAGCGTGCCGATGGGCCAGATCGATGGCCTGCCGGCGGGGCTGCTGTTCATGGGCACGGCCTGGAGCGAACCGAAGCTGATCGAGATGGCCTACGCGTATGAGCAGCGCACACGCGCCAGGCGTCCGCCGCGCTTCGATACCGATGCATTGATCGAATCCGGCGATCCGTGATCGTGTTTCTGTAGAGCCGAGCCCACGCTCGGCTTCACCGGAAAATCGAAAGCAGCCGGGCATGGCCCGGCGCTACCGTTCTGGGCCCGGCTCCACCGGCACGACGGCCGCTTCACCATCCTCGGCACCGGGTGAACGCACATCGGCGCTGCCTGCACGACGCATCCGCGGCATGTCCAGCTCATCGTCCCGCTGCAGCCGCGCGCGTACCTGCGGCAGCGATTGCGGATGCTCGCGTGCGAGGAAATCCAGCATGCGTTCGCGCACCAGGCAGCGCAGGTCGAACGCATCACCGGAACTGCGCGCACTGACCAGCAGCCGCACCTGGATCGCACGCTCGCTGGTCTCGGTCACCTGGGTCACGCACACCCGTCCATCCCACAGCGGCTGGCCCTGGCAGATGCGTTCCAGCTCGGCGCGTATCGCCGCGATCGGCGCGCGGTAGTCCAGCCACAGGAAGGCCGTACCCAGCAGGTCGGCACTGCGTCGCGTCCAGTTCTGGAAGGGATGCTCGATGAACCATGTCAGCGGCACCACCATCCGTCGCTCATCCCAGATCCGCACTACCACATAGCTGCTGCCGATCTCTTCGATGCGCCCCCATTCGCCCTCGACGATCACCACGTCATCGAGCCGGATCGGCTGGGTCACCGCGATCTGCAGGCCGGCGATGAGATTGCCGAACACCGGTTTGGCGGCGATGCCCGCCACCAGGCCGATCAGGCCTGCCGAGGCCAGCAGCGCGGTGCCGATCTTCTGCACCATCGGGAACGTCAGCAGTACCAACGAAGCACCGAGCACGATGATGCCGCCCATCAGCACGCGGCTGAGCACCCGCGTCTGGGTCTGGATGCGGCGCGCTTCGAGGTTGTCCGAGACATCAATGGGATGGCTGCGCAGGATTGCGCGTTCGCCCGCAGCAACGCCGCGTACCAGCAGCCAGATGAAGCACGCGGTCAAGCCGATGTGCAGCACGCGCAGCAGTTGATCGAGCGTGTGTTCCGGCAATGGCGTGGCCTGCACCCCCGGCACCAGCAGCAGCAAGGGCAACGCCAGCGCCAGCGGCGGACCAATCACCCGGCCGATGCGCGCGCGGCGCCGATCACGCCCGCGCAGGCGGCGGTACAGCGCCAGTACGGCCCAGGCCCCCAGGCCACCGACCACCAGCGCCGTGCCGATCGGCCACAGATACTGTTGCAGGTGTTGCCACGCCACGCATATACCTCGCTGCTCAGGTCCAGCGGTCAGCGTCGCGCATGCGCCATGAGCATGGTGTCAGACGTTCGTAAGCATTGCGTAGGGTGTGGTTCGGCAGGGCTGCGCCCTGCACCTGTAGAGGCCGGAGCAACGGCAACGGCAAAAGCCGGCATTCCGTGGGATAGCAGGGAGGGGGCAGATGGCGGGGGACGCTGCAAGTACGTCCATGTAAGCTCGGTCGCGCCATCCATGGCGCTCACGCCCCCGCCATCTGCCCCCTCCCCGCCTTCGACAGTTTTCCGCGATCTGTCGGAACGGATCTGACCCCAGATGGATTTCAAAATCTGACAGATGTGTCGACCAAGGTCGACACCTACCAACAGCCGCGGAGATCTGTCGAAGGTGGGGCGGTGTCGGATTGCGAGGTGTCCGCGGCATGGATGCCGCGGCCAAGCCTACAGGGACGTACTTGCGGCGTCCCCGCAATCCGACACCGCCCCGCCAACCACGGAATGCCGCTGTCGCTGTTGCTGTTGCTCTGGCAGTGGCCTCTGCGGGTGCAGGGCGCAGCCCTGCCAAAACACCCCTTACCGCACCTGCTCCTGCTTGCGCACGATCGCCATCGCAATCTCCAGCGACTGTTCGTAGTTCAGACGCGGGTCGACAGTCGAACGATACGCACGTTCCAGGTCACGTTCGGTCAACTCACGCGCACCGCCGGTGCATTCGGTCACATCCTCACCGGTCAGCTCCAGATGCACGCCCCCCAGACGCGTGCCGGCAGCCGCGTGCAGGTCGAACGACATCTCGACCTCACCACGCACGTTGTCGAAACGCCGCGTCTTGAAGCCGTTGGCGGTGCTTTCGGTGTTGCCGTGCATCGCATCGCACACCCACAGCACGCGACGACCATCGCGCTTGACCGCATCCAGCAACGGCGGCAGCTTCTGCGCGATCTGCGCCGCACCCATGCGATGGATGAAGCTCAGGCGGCCCGGCTCGTCATCTGGATTGAGCACATCGATCAGGCGCAGAAGCTGGTCCGGCGTCACCGACGGGCCGACCTTGATCGCAATCGGATTGCGCACGCCACGCAGGTACTCCACATGTGCGCCATCCAGCGCGGCGGTACGCATGCCGATCCACGGATAGTGCGTGCTCAGGTTCAACCAGCCCTGCTGGCGCGGCACCTGTCGGGTCAGCGCCTGTTCGTAGGGCAACAGCAGCGCTTCATGCGAGGTGTAGAAATCGATGCGGTTGAGGTTGTGCACGCGGGCCCCGGCCAGGGTCTCCATGAAGTGCACGGCATCGCCAATCGAGGCGACCATCTTCTGGTAGTCGGCGGCCAACGGTGAATGGCTTACCCATTCCAGGTTCCAGTATTCGGGATGGTGCAGGTCGGCAAAGCCGCCATCGATCAGCGCCCGCACGAAGTTCATCGTCATTGCCGAATGTGCGTGGGCCTGCAGCATCCGCTTCGGATCGGGCAGCCGCGCCGCCTCGGTGAAGGCCGGCGCATTGATGACATCGCCACGGTAGCTGGGCAGGGTCACGCCATCGCGGGTCTCGGTATCGGCCGAGCGCGGCTTGGCGTACTGCCCGGCAAAACGGCCGACGCGGATCACGGGCTGACGCAGGCCGTGGACCAGCACCAGGCTCATCTGCAGCAGCACCTTCAGCCGGTTGGAAATCGTGCCCGATTCGCAGTCGCTGAAATTCTCCGCGCAGTCGCCGCCCTGCAGCAGGAAGCGCTTGCCTTCCTGGGCGTCGGCCAGCTGCTGCTTCAACGCCAGGATCTCCCACGAGGTCACCAGCGGCGGCAGCCGCTTCAACTCGTGGAGGGCGGCATCCAGTGCCACCGGATCGGGATAGGTCGGCATCTGCAGCGCGGTCTTGCCCCGCCAGCTCTCCGGTGACCAGGCAGCGCCAACAGCGATGGCGGCAGGATCGGGGGCGGGCGGAACGGCGGACAGGCTCATCACGGACATCCGGGGGTGGGGGGCGGTCATGGTCGCAGAGCCAGCCGCTGGCGCAAAGGGCTGGGCTCCGCCGCGTCTGCCTGAACGGTGCGGAAAGGGGCTGCCTGATCGGCCAGAAACGGCATGGTCGCCGCCGCGGGACAGGCGCATGATCGGCACGAAGTTGTTACGGAGTAACACTCCCTCATGGACCGGCCCCTTCCCTCTTCCCTGCCCACTTCCCATGAAGCCCTCCCTGCTCACCACCGCCATCACCTTCGCCCTGATCCTGGCCAGCCAACCCGTGCTTGCCGCCGACACTGATTCCAGCGCGGCTGCGGTCAAGAACCTCGACGTGGTCACCGTCAGTGCCCAGCTCGACCAGGCCCGCAACGCCCTATCCCCGGACATCGGCAGCAGCCAGTACCAGATCTCCGCCGAGGATATCCAGAAGCAGCCCCTGGGCGCCTCCGCCCCGCTCAGCCAAGTGCTGCTGCAGGCCCCGGGCGTGGTCCAGGACTCCTACGGCGGCGTGCACGTGCGCGGCGACCACGCCAACCTGCAGTACCGCATCAACGGCGTACTGCTGCCCGAATCGATCTCCGGCTTCGGCCAGACCCTGGATGCCCGCACCATCAAGAGCATCCGCCTGATGGATGGCGCCCTGCCGGCCCAGTTCGGTGAACGCACCGCCGCGGTGGTCGATATCACGACCCGCAGTGGCGCCGAACTGGGCAACGGCGGCAGCGCCGGCATCACCGCCGGCTCGTTCGGCAAGGTCAACCCGAATGCCTCCTGGTGGGGCAACCAGGGCCGCTGGAGCTGGTTCCTGACCGGCAACTACGATCAGAACGAAGTCGGGCTGGAGAACCCCACCAACTCACGCAAGCCGCTGCATGACGATACCCACCAAGGGAAGGCCTTTGCCGACCTGACCTATCTGGTCAACGACAACACCCGCCTGAGCGTGTTCGCCGGCTTCGCCAACAACCGCTTCCAGATTCCGGTCAACCCGGGCCAGACCCCGCAGTTCGGTTACCTGGACACCACCACCTTCGATTCCAGCCAGCTGGACGAAACCCAGCGCGAGACCACCCGCTTCGGCATGCTGGTGCTGCAGGGCACGCTGGGCCAGACCGCGTACCAGCTGTCGGCCGGCCAGCGCTACAGCGATGTGGCCTTCAACCCGGACATCGTCGGCGACCTGGTGTTCAGCGGCGTCGCCTCGCAGGTCCAACGCAGCAACCGCGCCAACACCCTGCAGGCCGATTTCTCCACGCCGCTGGGCGACAACCACACCCTGCGTTATGGCCTGAATGGCAACTACGAACACGCCGCCGCCAACAACAGCAGCTGGGTCTTCCCGGTCGATGCCGATGGCCGGCAGACAAGCACCACGCCGCAGCTGATCCCGGACCGCAACGCCTTCCACGCCAGCACCGCGGCACTGTACGTGCAGGATGAGTGGCGGATAGGCGATGACTGGACCGTCAACTACGGCCTGCGCGGCGACCGCTTCAAGGCGTTCGGCCACACCGAGGGCCAGCTCAGCCCGCGCCTGGGCGTGGTCTGGAATGCCAGCGACAGCACCACGGTGCATGCCGGCTACTCGCGCTACTTCACCCCGCCCGCCAGCGAACTGGTTGCCGGCAGCGATCTGGCCCTGTTCGACGGCACCAGCAACCAGCAACCCACCGGTGGCAGCAACACGCCGTTGTCCGAGCGCAGTGACTACTACGACATCGGCGTGTCACAGCAGATCGGCGACCACCTCACCCTCGGCCTGGATGCCTACGACCGCCGCGTCTCGCGCTTGCAGGACGAAGGCCAGTTCGGCGCCGCCTACATCTATTCCACCTTCAACTATCGGCGCGGCCACATCCACGGCCTGGAGTTCAGCGCCGACTACAGCAACGGGCCGATCAGCGCGTACTTCAACGCGGCCTACAACAAGGCGATGGGCACCCAGGTCATCACCAGCCAGTACAACCTCGATCCGGATGCATTGGCCTACGTGCAGCAGAACTGGATCCATCTGGACCACGACCAGAAGCTGACGTCTTCCGGCGGCGTCAGCTACGCCTTCGCTGGCCACAACCGGGTGGGTGCGAACTACGTGTACGGCAGCGGCCTGCGTTCGGACATCGAGGGCGTGCCCAATGGCGGCGAGCTGCCGTCGTACCTGCAGGTCAATCTCAGCGCCGCGCATGACTTCAACGCCGACAGCGGCCATCCGCTGCATGTGCAGCTGGCCGTGCTCAACACGCTGGACCGCAGCTACCAGCTGCGCGATGGCGGCGGGATCGGCGTGTTCGCGCCGCAATGGGGGCCGCGTCGCGGCGCCTATCTGAGCCTGCAGCAGGATTTCTGAGCGAAGGGGTCGGATCCCTTTCCGCAGGGAAGGGCTCTGACCCCGGAGCGCGCAGTAGAGCCACGCCATGCGTGGCTGCCGATATGCAGTAGAGCCACGCCATGCGTGGCTCCAGACTGGATCAGCGCTTGACCTTGCGCAGCGACACAACCAGCGCCCACAGCGCCAGCAGCACGAACCACACGCCCGACCACATCGGCATGGTCAGGCCGAGGAAGGTCCAGTCGATGTTGCCGCAGTTGCCGGTGCCGGTCAGCACGGTGCGGAACACTTCCAGCGGCCCCATGGTTTCGCGCAGGAAGGCCAGCGGCGGGCCACAGGTCGCCCCCATTTCCGGCGGCAGCATCTGCACGTAGACGTGACGTGCGGCAATGCCCACGCCTACGGCAGCGGCGATGAACGCGAGGATGCCGTAGGTCGCGCGCCCCGGACGGTTGGATGGCCCATGCAGGGCACCGATCAGGAACAGCAGGCCCAGGGCGACAAATGCCAGGCGCTGGAAAATGCACAGCGGACACGGCTCCAGGCCCATCTTCAACTGCAGGAAGATGGCGTAGCCCAGCAGGCCCGCGCAGATCAGGAAGCCCAGCAGGAACTGGGCACGGAAAGGCCAGCGCAGAGGATTCATCGGCAACGCTCGTGTAGTACGGACCGCAAGCGTAACCGAGAGTACGCGCCGTTCGAACCGCCACAACGTCGCGCCCGTCGGAACGCTGCGGGTCGGATTCGTTTGCGGATGCAAAGGGCTCTGACCCCGCAAAAACGGAAAAACCCGGCACAAGGCCGGGTTCTTCACCGTATGACGGGTGTAGCGCGTCGATTACTCTTCGACGGCTTCAGCCACGACCGGACGGTCAACCAGTTCGACGTAGGCCATCGGCGCGTTGTCGCCGGCGCGGAAGCCGCACTTCAGCAGGCGCAGGTAGCCGCCCGGACGGTTCGCGTAGCGCGGGCCCAGGATGGTGAACAGGTTGCCGACGGCTTCGTTGTCGCGCAGGCGGGCGAAGGCCAGACGACGGTTGGCGACGGAGTCGACCTTGGCCAGGGTGATCAGCGGCTCGGCGACGCGGCGCAGTTCCTTGGCCTTCGGCAGGGTGGTCTTGATCAGCTCGTGCTTGAACAGCGAGGCAGCCATGTTCTTGAACATCGCTTCGCGGTGGGCGCTGGTACGGCTGAACTTACGGCCGGATTTCTGGTGACGCATGGTGATATTCCTTGGTTAATGATGTGGCTTTGCGGATCGTTGTCGCCTTCCTGGCGCTGCTGCTCGGACTGCGGTTGGTCCTGGCCATCCGTCCTGGACGACCTGCCCGCGAACCTTCGTTCGTCGTGGCGGTATTGCCTTGGTGCAATGGCCCCGTCGTTGCCGACGGGGCCATGCGGTCTTGCAGAAAGGCTATATCAGCCCAGCATGCCGTGGCTGGCGACGCCGGCCGGCGGCCAGTTCTCCAGCTTCATGCCGAGCGACAGGCCACGCTGGGCCAGCACTTCCTTGATCTCGGTGAGCGACTTCTTACCCAGGTTCGGGGTCTTCAGCAGCTCGACTTCGGTCTTCTGGATCAGATCGCCGATGTAGTAGATGCTCTCGGCCTTCAGGCAGTTGGCCGAACGCACGGTCAGCTCCAGATCGTCGATCGGGCGCAGCAGCACCGGATCCACGCCGTTGTTGGCCGGCTTCGCCGCACCGCGGTCGCGGTGGGTGAAGTCACCGAACACCGACAGCTGATCGCTGAGGATGTCGGCAGCGGTACGCACTGCTTCTTCGGCGTCGATGGTGCCGTTGGTCTCGATATCGATGACCAGCTTGTCCAGATCGGTACGCTGTTCGACACGAGCCGCTTCCACGGCATAGGCGACGCGGCGGACCGGCGAGAACGAGGCATCCAGGACCAGGCGGCCGATGGCACGGGTTTCTTCGTCCGGACGACGACGCGCAGCAGCCGGCTGATAGCCGAAACCACGCTCGATCTTCAGACGCATGTTCACTGCCGTGTCCTTGGTCAGGTGGCAGATCACGTGGTCGCCGTTCAAGATCTCCACATTGTGGTCGACCTTGATGTCGGCAGCGGTGACAACGCCCGGACCCTGCTTGGACAGGGACAGAGTCGCGTTGTCGCCGGAGTGCATACGGATGGCCACGTCCTTCAGGTTCAGCAGGACTTCCAGCACGTCCTCCTGCAGACCTTCGACCGTGGTGTACTCGTGCAACACGCCGTCGATTTCGACTTCCGTGATGGCGAAGCCCGGGATGGACGACAGCAGCACGCGACGCAGGGCATTACCCAGCGTATGCCCGTAACCCCGCTCCAAAGGTTCGATAACGACCTTTGCACGGGTGTCGGTAATGCGTTCGATCTGCGGACCGCGAGGACGCAGAACCTGGTTGGCGGTAACCGTCATGTTGCGGGTTCTCCTAGTGAACCCCCGGCCGTCGCCGGGGGCTCTCCAATGTGAATTACTTCGAATACAGCTCGACGATCAGCGCTTCGTTGATGTCCGCAGGCAGATCCGAACGATCCGGAACAGCCTTGAAGATGCCGGAGAACTTGCCGGAATCCACTTCAACCCACGACGGGCTGAGGTCATGCTGGGCGGCGACGGTCAGGGCTTCCTGGACGCGCAGCTGCTTGGCAGCCTTTTCAGACAGAGCGATGGCGTCGCCAGCCTTGACCTGGTACGAGGCCAGGTTGACCGACTTGCCATTCACGGTGACGCCGCGGTGCGACACCAGCTGACGGGCAGCCGGACGGGTCACGGCGAAGCCCATGCGGTAGACAACGTTGTCCAGGCGGGTTTCCAGCAGCTGCAGGAGGTTCTCGCCGGTGTTGCCCTTCTTGGTCGAGGCCTTCTTGTAGTAGTTGCGGAACTGACGCTCCAGCAGACCGTAGATACGCTTGACCTTCTGCTTTTCACGCAGCTGGGTAGCGTAGTCGGACAGCTTGCCCTTACGGGCAGTGGCGCCATGCTGGCCGGGCTTCTGCTCCAACTTGCACTTGGAGTCCAGCGCACGCGCCGGGCTCTTCAGGGACAGGTCGGCGCCTTCGCGACGGGCGAGCTTACAGGTAGGACCGATATAACGAGCCATTTCTTATCGCTCCCTTTAGACGCGACGCTTCTTCGGCGGACGGCACCCGTTGTGCGGGATAGGCGTCACGTCGATGATGTTGGTGATCTTGTAGCCGACGTTGTTCAACGAACGCACGGCCGACTCACGGCCCGGACCCGGACCCTTGATGCGGACTTCCAGCGACTTCACGCCGTAGTCCAGCGCAGCACGACCGGCCTTTTCGGCAGCCACCTGGGCTGCGAACGGGGTCGACTTGCGCGAACCGCGGAAGCCAGCGCCACCGGAGGTCGCCCACGACAGAGCGTTGCCCTGACGGTCGGTGATGGTCACGATGGTGTTGTTGAACGAAGCGTGGACGTGGGCAACGCCGTCGGTGACGACGCGCTTGATCTTCTTCTTGGTCTTAGCAGCAGGCTTAGCCATTTATATGTCCCTTACTTCCTGATCGCCTTGCGCGGGCCCTTGCGGGTGCGGGCGTTGGTACGGGTGCGCTGGCCACGCAGCGGCAGACCGCGACGGTGACGCAGGCCGCGGTAGCAGCCCAGGTCCATCAGGCGCTTGATCGCGATACCGATTTCACGGCGCAGATCGCCTTCCACGATGTACTTGCCGACTTCGGCGCGCAGGCGCTCGATTTCCGGCTCCGACAGATCGCGGATCTTGGTGGTCGAAGTGACGCCTGCGACTTCGCAGACCTTCTTCGAACGGGTACGGCCGATGCCGTAAATGCTTTGCAACCCGACCCAGACATGCTTCTGGGCTGGCAGGTTGACGCCTGCAATACGCGCCATGACGCGGTTCTCCAGCTGAGTGATGGCCGACAGCGCGCTCAAGGCACGCCGATCCGGCAGGATGGATCAAAAAAGTGAACCAGTGATACTAACAAGGTTCCGGTTTACTTGGAAGCCCGTGAAACCAGAGGTTTCATGAACCCGGCCCGGGGAGTGTGCCCAGGCTCCGGCGCCGGATGGGGTTGGACCTGGAGTTTCCTCCCGGGCCGCCCGCGCTACTCCAGCGCGGGACCACCTCATCACACCCCCACCCGGAACCGCTGCGGGGGCCGCCCTTCGTTTGTGTGGCCAGAGTCCGCGAAGCGGAGGACCATCACGTCAGGAAGACGAAAGTATAACAGGCTAATCAGCCGCGAGCAAAACCGCCGCGGTTGCCGCCCTTCAGGTTGGCCTTCTTCAGCAGGCTCTCGTACTGGTGGGACATCAGGTGCGCCTGCACCTGGGCGATGAAGTCCATCACCACCACCACCACGATCAGCAGCGAAGTACCGCCGAAGTAGAACGAAGCGTTCAACTGCGTGCGCATCAGTTCCGGCAGCAGGCAGACGATCACCAGGTACGCCGAACCGGCAGCAGTCAGTCGGGTCAGCACGCCGTCGATGTAGTCGGCGGTGGCCTTGCCCGGACGGATGCCCGGAATCAGCGCGCCCGACTTCTTCAGGTTGTCGGCGGTTTCCTGCGAGTTGAACACCAGCGCGGTATAGAAGAACGCGAAACCGGTGATCAGCGCAGCGAACACGATCATGTGCAGCGGCTCACCCGGACCCAGGGCATTGGCGACTTTCTGCAGGGTCTGGCCAAAGGTGCTCTGGTTGGCAGCCTGGCCGGACCACATGGCCAGGGTGGCCGGGAAGGCCAGCAGGCTCGAGGCGAAGATCGCCGGGATGACGCCGGCCATGTTGAGCTTCAGCGGCAGGAACGAGGTCTGGTTCATGTACGCGTTGCGACCGCCCTGGCGGCGCGCGTAGTTCACCGTGATCCGGCGCTGGCCGCGCTCGACGAACACCACGAAGAAGGTGAAGGCGAGCACGACGATGGCGATCAGCAGCAGCTGGATGAACTGGATGTTGCCGTCGCGGTAGGCGTCGAAGGTGTGGATGACCGCACCCGGCAGGCCCGCCACGATACCGGCGAAGATGATCAGCGAGACGCCGTTGCCGATGCCGCGCTCGGTCACCTGCTCACCAACCCACATCAGGAACATGGTGCCGGCGGTCAGTGCGACCACGGCAGTGAGCACGAAGCCCATGCCCGGCATGTACACGACCGGCGCGCCGGTCGGCGACACCTGGCCCTGCAGCGCCAGCGCGATCGAACCGCCCTGCACCACGGCGAGCAGCACGGCGCCGATGCGCGAATACTGGGTGATCTTGCGGCGGCCGGACTCACCTTCCTTCTGCATCGCCTTCAAGGCGGGGAAGATGTGCACAGCCAGCTGCATCACGATCGATGCCGAGATGTACGGCATCACGTTCAGCGCGAAAATGCTGAAGCGGTGCAGGGCGCCGCCCGAGAACATGTTGAACATGTCCACGATGCCGCCGCCCTGCTGTTGCATCATGGCAAGCATGGCATCGGGATTGACGCCCGGCACCGGCACGTAGCAGCCGATGCGATAGACGATCAAAGCCCCGACGACGAACAGCAAACGTTGGCGAAGTTCAGTGAACTTGCCCATTCCGCCCGCGAGGTTACCGATGCCAGCTTGCGCCATGATTCTCTTACTCCGTTACGCTGCCGCCGGCAGCTTCGATCGCAGCCTTGGCACCAGCCGTGGCAGCAACACCCTTCAGGGTGAATGCCTTGGTCACTTCGCCCTTGACGACGACCTTGGCCTTCTTGGCAGTGCTCGGGACCAGCTTGGCAGCACGCAGGGCAGCGAAGTCGATCTCGCCGGCCGGCAGCTTGTCCAGCTGGTACAGCAGCACTTCAGCGGTGTCCTTGGCGATCGGCGAACGGAAGCCGATCTTCGGCAGACGACGCTGCATGGGGGTCTGGCCGCCTTCGAAGCCAGCCTTGATCTTGCCGCCACCCTTACGGGCGAACGAACCCTTGTGGCCGCGGCCGCAGGTCTTGCCCAGGCCGGAACCGATACCGCGACCGACGCGGGTACGTTCCTTGCGGGCGCCCGGTGCCGGGCTCAATTCATTCAGATGCATGGTCATTGGATTATTCCTCAACCTTGACGAGGTAGTGGACCTTGTTGATCAGGCCGCGAACCTGCGGGCTGTCCTTCAGTTCACGCACATCGTTCAGCTTGCCCAGACCCAGCGCACGCACCGACAGGCGATGACGCGCCTGGGCACCACGCAGGCCGCGAACCAGACGGACCTTGACGGTCTTGGTGGTGTCATTAGCCATGGTTGAGATCCTCCACCTTCTTGCCGCGCTTGGCCGCGATACGAGCCGGCGACTGCGCTGCAGTCAGGCCCTTCACGGTGGCACGCACCAGGTTGATCGGGTTGCGCGAACCGGTGGCCTTGGCCAGCACGTTCTTCACGCCCACCGCTTCCAGGACGGCGCGCATGGCACCACCAGCAATGACGCCGGTACCTTCGGAAGCCGGCTGCATGAACACGCGAGCTGCGCCGTGACCATCCTTGATGGTGTGCCACAGGGTGCCGTTGTTCAGATCGACGGTGACCTGGTTCTTGCGGGCCTGCTCCATCGACTTCTGGATGGCGACCGGCACTTCGCGTGCCTTGCCATAACCGAAACCGACCTTGCCTTCGCCGTCGCCGACAACAGTCAGGGCGGTGAAGGTGAACTGGCGGCCGCCCTTGACGGTCTTGCTGACGCGGTTGACCGCGACCAGCTTTTCGATCATGCCGTCGTCGACTTTCTCTTCGCGGTTACGGTCGCGATCGCGACCCCGCTGCTGACGTTCTTCTGCCATGTTTATTCCTTGGTTGTTGGGGTATGTACGGCTCGAGGCCGCTTATGGTTGTGGAGTGGTGCGTTGTTGCGGTGGGCCGCTGCAGAAGAGCGGCGCCGCCCAGCCTCACTCAGGCTGGCGAGCAGGCGGGCATGGGGACCGAAGCCCCCTGCCCTGATCCCTTAGAACTGCAGGCCGGCTTCGCGGGCAGCGTCAGCCAGGGCCTTGATGCGGCCGTGGTAACGGTAACCCGAACGATCGAAGGCAACCTTCTCGACGCCGGCGGCCTTGGCGCGCTCAGCGACGATGCGGCCAACCTTGGCGGCGGCATCAGCGTTCTTGCCGTTCTTCAGGCCTTCCTTGATGTCGGCCTGGGTGGTGTTGGCGGCAGCCAGCACCTTCGAGCCGTCAGCGGTGAAGACCTGCGCGTACAGGTGCTGGCCGGTGCGCAGCACCGACAGGCGGGCAACACCGAGCACACGGATGTGGGCACGGGTCGACTTGGCGCGACGCAGGCGGGCGATGTTCTTGTTCATGATCTTTTTCCCTGGAAAGCGGAAGGTCCTAATTAGGCCTTCTTGGCTTCCTTGCGAATGATGACTTCGTCGGAGTACTTCACGCCCTTGCCCTTGTACGGCTCCGGCTTGCGGAACGCACGGATCTTGGCGGCAGCTTCACCGACGGCCTGCTTGTCAGCGCCCTGCACCAGGATTTCAGTCTGGGTCGGGGTGGTGATGGTGATGCCTTCCGGCGCCACGAACACGATCGGGTGCGAGTAACCCAGCGACAGGCTGAGGTCCTTGCCCTGCATCGCAGCACGGTAACCCACGCCGACCAGCTCAAGCTTGCGCTCGAAGCCTTCGGAAACACCCTTGACCATGTTGGACAGGATGGCGCGGACGGTGCCGGTCAGCGGGATCAGCTCCACGTTGTCGGTGCTCAGGGTGGCAACGCCGTTTTCGACATTGATGTTGATACCAGCCGGCTTGGCCAGCGACAGGGTGCCCTTCGGGCCCTTGGCGGTGACGTTGTCGTTCTGGACGTTCAGTTCAACCTTACCCAGGTCGATCGGCTTCTTGGCTACACGGGACATGGTCTACTCCTTTCGCCTTAGGCCACGAAGCACAGGACTTCGCCGCCGACGCCCAACTGGCGCGCCTGCGCATCAGTCATGATGCCCTTGGAAGTGGAAATGATGGAAATGCCCAGGCCGTTCATGACCTTCGGCAGTTCGCTCTTGCCGCGGTACTGGCGCAGGCCCGAACGCGAGAAGCGCTTCAGGGTCGCGATGACCGGCTTGCCTTCGAAATACTTCAGCACGATTTCCAGCTCGGACTTGTTGTTCTCGAGCGCGGTCACGCGCAGATCGGCGATGTAACCCTCGTCCTTCAGGACCTGGGCGATCGCAACCTTGATCTTGGACGACGGGGCTTTCACCGTCTGCTTGCCAACCGCTGCCGCATTCTTGATGCGGACCAGCAGGTCGGCGATGGGATCAGTCATGCTCATATGAGTACCTTTGAGTGCACCGATATCCGCTTTCGCGAAAATCTGTTGTCTCCTGGAAACGGGCCAGGCCCCCTCCCCCTACGCGCTGCGCAGAGCAAGACGCGGGAGTATACGCCAAAAGAGCCCGACTTGCGTCGGGCTCTTCGGTTTTTTGCAGAGGGAAAGCTGAACACTCCCCCTCCCCGGCTGTGAGGGCCCCCGGGGGAGCCCTCACTGGCAGGACCGGCTGGTATTACCAGCTGGCCTTGCGCAGGCCCGGAACGTCGCCACGCATGGTGGCTTCGCGCAGCTTGTTGCGACCCAGGCCGAACTTGCTGTACACGCCACGCGGGCGGCCAGACAGTTCGCAACGGTTGCGGTGGCGGCTCGGCGACGAATCGCGCGGCAGCTTCGACAACTTGGTGGCGGCCTCGATCTTCTCTTCGTAGCTCGCGTCCGGGGAGGACACGATCTTCTTCAGAGCAGCACGCTTGTCAGCGAACTTTTCAGCCAGCTTCTTCCGCTTGATGTCGCGGTTGACCATGGAGGTCTTTGCCATTTCGGTTTCCTCGACGAATCAGTTACGGAACGGGAACTTGAACGCTGCCAGCAGCGCCTTCGCTTCCGCGTCGGTCTTCGCAGTGGTGGTGATGGCGATATCCATACCACGGATCGCGTCGACAGCGTCGAAGTCGATTTCCGGGAAGATGATCTGTTCCTTCACACCCATGTTGAAGTTGCCGCGACCGTCGAAGGAGCGACCGGAAACACCACGGAAGTCGCGCACGCGCGGCAGCGAGATGTTGATCAGGCGGTCCAGGAACTCGTACATCTTGTGGCGACGCAGCGTGGTCTTGCAGCCGATCGGCCAACCATCACGGATCTTGAACGATGCCACCGAGATACGCGACTTGGTGACGATCGGCTTCTGGCCCGAGATCTTGGTCATGTCGCCAACGGCGTTTTCCAGGATCTTCTTGTTGGTGGCCGCTTCGCCGACACCCATGTTCAGGGTGACTTTGACCAGCTTCGGCACCTGCATGGAATTGGTGTAACCGAACTGCTTCATCAGCGCCGGCACCACTTCTTCCTTGTAAAACTTTTCGAGACGGGAAGTCATCTTCTCATTCCTCAGGCGTCGAGCGCCTCACCGCTGGAGCGGAACACACGCAGTTTGCGTCCATCCTCCAGCACCTTGAAGCCAACGCGCTCGCCCTTGCCCGAAGCCGGGTTCAGCACATTCACGTTGGAGATATGGATCGACGCTTCACGCTCGACCACGCCGCCGGCAACACCTGCCTGCGGGTTCGGCTTGGTGTGGCGCTTGACGATGTTCACGTTGGCGACGACCAGACGGTCGCCATCGACGCGGACGACTTCGCCCTGCTTACCCTTGTCCTTGCCGGCGTTGACGACAACCTGGTCGCCCTTCTTGATACGGTTAGCCATGATTATCTCCTGTCGCTCACAGCACTTCGGGAGCGAGCGAGACGATCTTCATGAACTTCTCCGAACGAAGTTCACGAGTCACCGGCCCGAAGATACGGGTCCCGATCGGCTCCTGCTTGTTGTTAAGCAGAACGGCAGCGTTGCCGTCGAAGCGGATCAGCGAGCCGTCGGCGCGACGCACACCCTTGCGGGTACGCACCACGACGGCGTCATACACTTCACCCTTCTTGACCTTGCCGCGCGGAATCGCATCCTTCACGGTGACCTTGATGATGTCGCCGATGCCGGCGTAACGGCGCTTGGAACCACCCAGCACCTTGAAGCACATCACTCGCTTGGCACCAGAATTGTCGGCGACGTCAAGGTAGCTCTGCATCTGGATCATGATTCAGACTCCTTATTCAGCCGCACGCGTGATGACTTCCACCACGCGCCAGTTCTTGGTCTTGGACATCGGAGCAATCTCGGTCACGCGGACGACATCGCCTTCCTTGCAGGCGTTGTCGGCATCGTGGGCGTGCAGTTTCGTCGAGCGCTTGATGTACTTGCCGTACAGTGCGTGCTTGACCTGACGCTCGACCAGGACGGTAACCGTCTTGTCCATCTTGTTGCTGACGACACGGCCTTCGACCGTGCGCAGCGCTTTGTTTTCAGTATTGTCGCTCATAGCGGCCATCCTTACTTCGTGCTGCCGAGCAGGGTCTTGACGCGAGCAATTTCGCGACGCACCCGGCGGATGTCGTGTGTCTTCGGCAGCTGGCCGGTGACCTGCTGCATACGGACAGAGAACTGTTCCTTACGCAGGTCGATCAGGTGGGCCTTGAGGTCGTCAGCCGACTTTTCACGGAGAGTTTTGATATCCATCAGCGCACCGTCCGGGTCACGAAAGTGGTGGTGACCGAGAGCTTGGCAGCGGCCAGGCGGAACGCCTCGCGTGCCACTTCCTCGGTAACACCCTCGATTTCATAGATCATGCGGCCGGGCTGGATCTGGGCCACCCAGTATTCCACGTTGCCCTTACCCGAACCCATTCGAACTTCGATGGGCTTCTTGGTGATGGGCTTGTCGGGGAACACTCGGATCCACATCTTGCCGCCGCGCTTCACGTAGCGGCTGATCGAACGGCGAGCCGCTTCGATCTGACGCGCGGTCAGCTGACCGTGGGCGGTTGCCTTCAGGCCGTACTCGCCAAAGCTGACAGCGTTTGCGCTCCAGCTGAGGCCTTCGTTACGGCCCTTGTGCACCTTGCGGTACTTGGTTCGCTTGGGTTGCAACATTGTCGTTACCTCGCTTCACGAGCCGGGCGCTGACGGTCACCGCGGTCGCCGCGATCATGACGATCGTTGCGCGACGGGGTGTCGTCCTGCTTTTCCTGGCCAACCTGGGAGAAATCGAAGACCTCGCCCTTGTAGATCCAGACCTTGATGCCGATGATGCCGTAGGTCGTCTTGGCTTCAGCGAAGCCATAGTCGATGTCGGCACGCAGCGTGTGCAGCGGCACGCGGCCTTCGCGGTACCACTCCGAACGGGCGATTTCTGCACCGTTGAGGCGGCCACCGACGTTGACCTTGATGCCCAGGGCACCCAGGCGCATCGCGTTGCCGACCGAGCGCTTCATTGCACGGCGGAACATGATGCGACGCTCCAGCTGCTGCGCGATCGATTCGGCAACCAGCTGTGCGTCCAGCTCGGGCTTGCGCACTTCGGTGACGTTGATGTGCGCCGGGACGCCCATCATCTCGCTCACTTCCTTGCGCAGCTTCTCGATGTCCTCACCGCGCTTGCCGATCACCACGCCCGGACGGGCGGTGTGGATCGTCACGCGAGCGGTCTTGGCCGGACGCTCGATCAGGATCTTGCTGATGCCGGCCTGAGCCAGCTTCTTGCGCAGCATGTCGCGCACTTTCAGGTCGGCTGCCAGGTAACCAGCGAACTCGGCCTTGTTGGCGTACCACTTGGAGTTCCAGTCCTTGGAAATGCCGAGGCGGATACCAATCGGATGAACTTTATGACCCATGGTCTTTTCCTTATCCGCTTACTTGGCGGCGCCCACAACCACAGTGATGTGGCTGGTGCGCTTGAGGATGCGGGTACCGCGGCCTTTCGCCCGCGCCATGAAACGCTTCAGGGTCGGACCTTCATCTACCATGATGGTCTGAACCTTCAGCTCGTCGACGTCGGCGCCCTGGTTGTTCTCGGCATTTGCAATAGCCGACTCCACCACCTTCTTGATCAGGTGGGCAGCCTTCTTGTCCGAGAACTTCAGCAGGTTGACGGCACGCTCGGCCGGCAGACCGCGCACCTGGTCAGCGACCAGACGTGCCTTCTGCGGGGAGATGCGCGCGGTGCGCAGGATGGCTTTCGCTTCCATTGTCATCTCTCCTTACTTGCCCGACTTCTTGTCACCACCGTGACCCTTGAAGGTCCGGGTGATGGCAAATTCGCCGAGCTTGTGGCCGACCATGTTCTCGTTGACGAGAACCGGGATGTGGTTCTTGCCGTTATGCACGGCAATGGTGACGCCTACCATGTCAGGCAGGATCATCGAACGACGCGACCAGGTCTTGATCGGACGCTTGCTACCCGCAGCGGCAGCCACCTTAGCAACCAGGTGGTGATCGACAAACGGGCCCTTCTTGAGTGAACGTGCCATGGTCGATTAGCCCCTACGATCGCGGACGATGAACTGCTGAGTGCGCTTGTTATGGCGCGTCTTGTAACCCTTGGTCGGAACACCCCACGGGGTGACCGGATGCGGGTTACCCTGGCCGGCCTTCGCCTCACCACCACCGTGCGGGTGGTCAACCGGGTTCATGGCAGCACCACGAACGGTCGGGCGGACGCCGCGCCAGCGCTTGGCACCGGCCTTGCCCAGCTTTTCCAGGCTGTGCTCGTCGTTGCCGACTTCGCCGATGGTCGCGCAGCACTCGACCGGAACCTTGCGCATTTCACCCGAGCGCAGGCGCAGGGTGGCGTAGATGCCTTCACGAGCAACCAGCTGCACGGCAGCACCTGCAGCACGAGCGATCTGAGCGCCCTTGCCCGGCTTCAGCTCGATGCAGTGGATGGTGGTACCGACCGGGATGTTGCGCAGCGGCAGGGTGTTGCCCGCCTTGATCGGAGCATCCGAACCAGCGATCACCTGATCACCAGCCTTCAGACCCTTCGGGGCGATGATGTAGCGGCGCTCGCCGTCGACATAGCACAGCAGGGCGATGTGCGCGGTGCGGTTCGGATCGTATTCGATGCGTTCCACGCGCGCCGGGATGCCCAGCTTGTTGCGCTTGAAGTCAATCAGGCGGTAGTGCTGCTTGTGGCCACCACCGACGTGACGCACGGTGATGCGGCCGTGGTGGTTGCGACCACCCGAACGGCTCTGCGACTCGACCAGCGGGGCATGCGGAGCGCCCTTGTGCAGGTCGGGAGTAACCACGCGCACGGCCGAACGGCGGCCGGGAGAAGTGGGCTTGAATTTCATCAATGGCATGGGATGTACCTCAGGCCTTGGCCGTTACATCGATCGACTGGCCGTCGGCCAGGCGAACGTACGCCTTGCGCCAATCGCCGCGGCGGCCAGCACGGTTACGGAAGGACTTGTTCTTGCCCTTGACGTTGACCACGTTGACTGCTTCGACCTTGACGTCGAACAGCTGCTCAACCGCGGCCTTTACATCGGCCTTGGTGGCTTCGTTCGAAATTTCGAAGACGTACTGATTGGAGAGTTCCTGCAGGCGCGCGGTCTTTTCGGAGACACGCGGGGCGAGCAGCACGCTGAAGATTTTTTCGTTGCTGTTCATGCCAGCCACTCCTCGACCTTCTTGACCGCGTCAGCGGTGATGACGACCGTGTCGGCACCGACCAGCGACACCGGATCCAGGCCCTGGACGTCACGCACTTCCACGTAGGGAATGTTGCGAGCCGACAGGTACAGGTGCTCGGAGGCTTCTTCAGTGACGATCAGCGGGCGCTTGCCCACTTCCAGGCCGGCCAGCTTGGCGATCAGACCCTTCGTGTTGGTCGCTTCGACATCGAAGGACTCCACGATGGTCAGACGGCCCTGACGGTTCAGCTCGGACAGGATCGCGCACATGGCGGCACGGTACTGCTTACGATTGACCTTCTGCTCGAAGCTGCGCGGCTTTGCCGCGAAGGTGACACCGCCGCCGACGAAGATCGGAGCCGTCAGTGCGCCATGACGCGCGCCGCCGCCCTTCTGCTTCTTCGACTTCTTGGTGGTACCAGCCACTTCGGAGCGAGTCTTCTGCGCCTTGGTGCCGGCGCGACCGGCGTTGCGGTAAGCAACGACAACCTGGTGAACCAGATCTTCGCTGAAATCGCGACCGAACACGGCGTCGGAGACCGAGACCTTGTTATTGCTACCCGTGATAACGAGTTCCATCGTCATCTCTCCTTATGCCTTGCTCGCCGGACGGACGATCACGTCGCCACCCGCCGCGCCCGGAACGGCGCCGCGAACCGCGATCAGACCGCGTTCGACGTCGACCTTGACAACTTCCAGGTTCTGGGTGCTCTGCTGCACCGAGCCCATGTGACCGGACATCTTCTTGCCCGGGAACACGCGGCCGGGCGTCTGGCGCTGACCCAGCGAACCCGGCGCGCGATGCGACAGCGAGTTGCCGTGGGTAGCGTCACCCATGCGGAAGTTGTAGCGCTTGATGGTGCCCTGGAAGCCCTTACCCTTGGTGACACCCTGGACGTCGACGATCTGGCCGACTTCAAAGATGTCCGCCTTGACTTCGCCACCGACGGCGAAATCGCCGAGCTGGGCGTCTTCAACGCGGAATTCCCACAGGCCACGGCCCGCTTCCACCTTCGCCTTGGCGAAGTGGCCGGCTTCCGGCTTGTTGACCAGGGCAGCGCGACGCGCACCGACGGTCACCTGCACGGCGCTGTAGCCGTCAGCTTCGACGGTCTTGATCTGCGCGATGCGGTTGGGGGTTGCTTCGATCAGGGTCACCGGGATGGAACGGCCATCTTCGGTGAACACGCGGCTCATGCCAGCCTTGCGGCCCACGAAGCCCAACGAATATTTCTTCGTCATGGTCGTAGTCCTCAGGTCAGCTTGATCTGAACGTCGACGCCGGCAGCCAGTTCGAGCTTCATCAGCGCGTCCACGGTCTTGTCATTCGGGTCAACGATATCGAGCACGCGCTTGTGCGTGCGGGTCTCGTACTGGTCACGCGCGTCCTTGTCGACGTGCGGGGAGACGAGGATGGTGTAACGCTCGATCTTGGTCGGCAGCGGGATCGGGCCACGCACTTGCGCGCCGGTCCGCTTCGCCGTCTCAACGATCTCGCTGGCCGAACGGTCGATCAGACGATGATCGAACGCTTTCAGCCGGATCCGGATCTTTTGGTCCGCCATGGCGGTAGGTTCCTTCGATAAAAGAGCGACAGACAAAGCCTCTGGGTTGCTTTGCCCCATGAAATCCCTGAATACAGACGGCCCGCATTCCCGCAGGCCGACAAGGTCAATCCGTAGACCCCAAATGCATAGGCAGACCCGTGAAACCGGCCTGCCCAGACGGAGAAGCATAATGGCACGCAAGGCAGCTGTCAACAGTCTCCTGTTGACGCCGCCTGAATGGCATTGACCCTTCCTGGTCCGGGGAACACAAGGCACATCCTGTGCCTACTTTCCCGTTTGATACGCCCCGATGCCCTACCCAGGCAACATCGGGGCGCAGAGTCTAACAGATTACTCGAGGATGGTGGCAACCACGCCAGCACCGACGGTACGGCCACCTTCGCGGATTGCGAAGCGCAGGCCGGCGTCCATGGCGACCGGGTTGATCAGGGTGACAACCATCTTGATGTTGTCGCCCGGCATCACCATCTCGACGCCTTCCGGCAGCTCGACCGCACCGGTGATGTCGGTGGTACGGAAGTAGAACTGCGGACGGTAGCCCTTGAAGAACGGGGTGTGACGGCCGCCCTCGTCCTTCGACAGCACGTAGACTTCGGCGTCGAACTTGGTGTGCGGCTTGATCGAACCCGGCTTGGCCAGAACCTGGCCACGCTCGACGTCGTCACGCTTGGTGCCGCGCAGCAGCAGACCGGCGTTGTCGCCTGCCTGACCCTGGTCCAGCAGCTTGCGGAACATTTCCACGCCGGTCACGGTGGTCTTCTGCACCGGGCGGATGCCGACGATTTCGATTTCTTCGCCGACCTTGATCACGCCGCGCTCGATACGAC
>NZ_JBFPNJ010000032.1:125892-236341 GCF_040815575.1 Stenotrophomonas sp. LST15-1-1.1 | reverse complement strand
CCGGCCTCAGCTTCGCGTAGGAAGCCGATGATCTGCTCTTCGGAAAAGCGCTTCTTCACGTCCAATCTCCTTCTCATTGAGGATTGGACTCCAAACCGCTTCGCTACTCAATCTCGGGGGGACGTCGTTCCGATGTCAAACGTGAGCTTTCCACCAATGTCAGCCGCTTGATCTACGTCTTCAAAATTCCACGAGTTCCTACCACCAGTCAGGTAGTACGCAAGGCCTGCCGTCTTTTCCATGTACCCATTGATGGCCTGACTTATCGCGTTGTTGCGTTTTTCAGAGAAGGCTTGCAAGCCAAGCTTGTCCATCTCCTTGTAATCCGAGAAAAGGCCCAGCAGAACACTGATCTGGTTCATGCTTGCCGCACCAGCTACAAGGTCCTTCCCCCCGGTCCAGAGCCCGTTTACGAACGCAGCACCAGCGACCGCTCGATTCGTCGACAACAGCCAGTCGGCTTCCGCACCGTAGCCTGCGCCACGCAATAGATCGACAGTGTTCGAACCACACTCACCAACCAGCGAACAGTACACCTTCCTTTGCAGATCTTCGGTGGAAGAGTGAATTGCCAACGTGTCAAGGTTGACCCCAGAACCGGCATTCTTGCTCGCAGCGATGAGCTTATCGGCGTTTTCCGCCATCCAGGCGTCATACTCCCCCTTATATATAGGAGAGTTATGCGATTCCAATGCAATCTTCGCAAGTGATCGCTGCTCACTGCACGCGATAGACCCTGGCACTTGGCATGCCATCATCAGCTTGTAATCGCGCTCAGCGGAGAGCCGCTCGAAGTTCTCCTTGATATCGCAGTCTTTACCTGCATCAGAACAGATAACAGTCGCCTGAAGGTACTCCATCCGCTCGTCGTGATTCAGGTAGTTGTTCTCAACGGAGTTTTTCGCGATACCCATGCCCAATGTCGCGCCAGAAATTCCTGCACCGGAAAGTCCTCCCGCCATTGCGCCGACCGCTTGTCCGAGCACCCTTACTTGCTCCGCCTGCTCGGGCGTCAACTGCCCCTTATTCTGTTTGGCGTAGTAGTCGCCCAGGAACTTCGCTGCCAACTCACCACCACCGGCCGCAAGCGCCCCACTCCCCGCCGAGCCACCATTGGCCTCAGCCAACAACGCGCCCAGCAGCGCGTGCGACAGCATCTGCATGGCCTCGCTGGGCACGGCACTCTGCTTGTTCGGGTCGAACGTCTTGCCGATCAGTTCAGCCGCATACGGTGCCAGCGCGTTGGAACCGAGCTGGCCCAGCCCCTGCCCGGACATGCCTCCCACCAGAGCGGTGGTTACCGCGCCAAGCGCGCGGCCGTAGACGCCGTCAGGAGCCCACTTCTGCTGCGTGACCAATGCCTCGGGGTATGACGGATCGAACACTTTCAGGCGATTGAACTGCTCTTCCGAAGGAAGGTCATCAAATACCCGCCTTTCTTCAACGCTCAGCCCTTCCCGATACTTGTCAGTGATCCTGTTCGCTCCAGCACTGCCAATGTCGTTGGCGATCTGCTGGCTCGTGGAAACCACCGTCCCTATCGCACCCGCCATCGCCTGCTGGTCCGCCAGCAGCTTGCTGGCATCCGGCAACGCCTCCAGCGCACGATGCGCCGCACTGGCATCGGTGTTGATACCCAGTTCCGCCGCCGTGGTCTGCTTGCCACCGATGGTGATGTTGCCTTCGGTCAGCGTTGCAAGCGTGGAGCTGCTGTCGCTGCCGCTCTCCGACATCGGCATGCCCGGGCCACCGCGCGCAGCGGTGGTGCCTTCCTTCGCGTCCCAACCGTTCATCTTGCCGCCCGCACCACCGCTGATGCTGCCGGAGCTGGCCGAGTAGTCCATCTGGTTCTGCAGGTCGCTGAAGGTCAGCGTCTGTGCAGTCAGTTCACTGTTGGCCGCGTTGGTGCTGGAAATCGCGCCGCCAATCAGGTTCACGTGTCCCGCATCCACGTGATAGCCACCGTTGCCGGCAAACAACCCACTCTGCTGGCCCACGCCCTGGTAGCTGCCCTCGGCCTTGCCTGCGCTGGCGTAGCCATCGGCATTCCACGCATTACCGAAGGCCACCTGCACGCGCCCACCCACCTGGCTGTTCTTGGACATGCTCTCGGCCATGTCCTGCAGCGATTCGATGGTCAGCGTGCCGCCGGTCTTGACGTCGATGCGGTCGGCCGTGGCGGTCGCGCCGCGCAACGTGGTGTCACCCTCGGCCTTCAGCGAGATGTTCTGGCCGGTCAGCGTGGTGTTCTGCCAGGTATTGCTGTCCGAGTTTGCCTTGCTGCTGCCCACGCTGGCTTCGGCATACACATACACGCCTGTCTGCGCGCCCACCACAACGCCAACGCCCACTTCGGCGCCGGCATTGCTGCTTTTGCTGCGGTCTGCCACGTGCGCCTTGCCCGCTTCCAGCAGGATGTCGCCGGCAGAATCCAGGCTGAGATCACATCACCGTAGCACCGTCCGATGCGCTGCTTAACTCCGAAAGAAAGAAAAGTTGTACAAAAATAGAATGCAGACCACGATCGCGAGTGGCACCTCAAAAAAAGCGAAACGGTTCCGCTGCGCCAATCGGATGATCAGAGCAATGGTCAAAACGGGAGCACCGCAAAAGCAGACCCAGAACACGGCGTCCCAGCCAGGCCCTCTGAGAAGATCATAAAGACCAAGGGAGTTTCGAGTGTTCCGGTTGAAGGTGATCGCCCCCCAATAGGCGAACATGAGAAGCCAGCCCAATCCACTGAAGCACGCCAGAAAAACTGCCCTCCGCCCCGCCCCCCTCCCTGCGCTACTCATATCTATCACCTACCAAGCTGATTGAACCTGCTCCAATCGATGACAGGCGCAAATGGCCCTTGGGGCAGACCCTCATTGTATATGTCCCCTAATCTGGAGTTTATTCTTTTTGTAGCGGGAATCCATTGGCAGAGCAGCCCACAGTCCCCAATCGGCGCATGCACCAGTCCCGATTTTCTGGAAGTAGTAAAGAACGCCGCCGCTGTATCTAGAATGGCCTTCTGCCGCTCCGGCTCTGGCTCCAGAGTCACCCTACGCGCCAGATCTTGCACGTATGAAGAATCACGCAGCGAGGTTGACTTGTAGGATCCCGTCGCAGCCTCGTAGATGGCAAGACTGTAATTGACATAGGCCTCGGGATGGGTGTTCGGGTTGTCCGGATCGTTGCCAGTGAGGGAGCCGATGAGATGGCCATACACCGGATTGAAGTGCGATTTATCCGGCATGACATGTGCAAATGAATCCCCCATTGCATGCAATGCGCGCTGCGTCTCAGGATCTTGGAGAATTCGCTTCTTCTCCTCCGGATTGTTCTCATTCCTCTTGATATCAGCAACGATCTCGCCAACCTTGGCGGTCCAATAGGACTGTGCTGACTTTACCTTCTCGGGATCGCTCAGTCCATCGAGCAGGTGATTGTACTGCTGCGGCATATCCGGCTTCAGCCCCCCCCCTAACGTTCTCATCCGTAATGGCATTGCGTGAATCTGTGTCTGGCCCCCATGCGGCCAGTGCCAGCGCACGCGCATCCTGCTCGTTGAGGCCTCCAAGATAGAGGACTACCGCCATCGTCGAGTAGTGGCCCACCTCCTCCCAGTTATTCTCCAATGCGTTCTTCGCAGCATCAGTACCAGTGGCACTGCCTGCCAGTCCCCCCTTGAAGGAACCAATGATCGCTCCACCTGCGCCCACAATTGCGCTGACGACATCCTTCTCTGGGGCGGTCAGATCCTTACTGTCCTTTCCATACATCAGTTTGGAAACAGCAGGAGCAATGGCCTCTGCCCCCCCAGCCGCGATTGCACCTATCAGTGCGTTCCTGTCTCCAGCAGAAGCAACCGCCGCACCCAACAAAGCGTGCGCCAACAGATGGGTTGCGCCTCCTTCTTCACCTCGACTACCGCCATCTTGCATGTTACGCACGGCATTTTCTTTGAAGTACTGACCAATCTGGTAGGACAGCACGGGAGCAAGTGTTCCGGCAGCGATGTTACCAACACTACCAGTAGTTCCGGCCAGGCCTCCGCTGATTGCACTCACCAGCACGCCAGCCTTTTGCAGGCGCTGGATCTCGTTCTCGGACTGCACGACTGTCATGACCAAGACTGCTTTCTCTTCGGCGCTCAGACGCGAACTGAGCTCGGGATTGGCCAAGATTGATTTCGCGTCCTCCTTCTGCTGTTTCATCACGTCGATGGCTGCGTCCATGTCGGCACGGATTCGCTGTCCCGTCGAAACCACCGTCCCTATCGCTCCCGCCATCGCCTGCTGGTCCGCCAGCAGCTTGGTGGCATCAGGCAACGCCTCCAACGCCCGATGCGCCGCACTGGCATCGGTGTTGATACCCAGTTCCGCCGCCGTGGTCTGCTTGCCACCGATGGTGATGTTGCCCTCAGTCAGCGTTGCAAGCGTGGAACTGCTATCGCTGCCGCTCTCCGTCATGGGCGTACCCGGGCCACCGCGCGGAGCGGTAGTGCCTTCCTTAGCGCCCCAACCCTTCATCTGCCCGCCTGCACCGCCACTGATGCTGCCCGAGCTGGCCGAGTAGTCCATCTGGTTCTGCAGGTCGCTGAAGGTGAACGTTTCCGCCGTGAGCTCACTGTTGGCCGCGTTGGTGCTGGAAATCGCACCGCCAATCAGGTTCACGTGTCCCGCATCCACGTGATAGCCACCGTTGCCGGCAAACAAGCCACTCTGCTGGCCCACGCCCTGGTAGCTGCCCTCGGCCTTGCCTGCGCTGGCGTAGCCATCGGCATTCCACGCATTACCGAAGGCCACCTGCACGCGGCCGCCCACCTGGCTGTTCTTGGACATGCTCTCGGCAATGTCCTGCAGCGATTCGATGGTCAGCGTGCCGCCGGTCTTGACGTCGATGCGATCGGCCGTGGCGGTCGCGCCGCGCAGGGTGGTGTCACCCTCGGCCTTCAACGAGATGTTCTGGCCGGTCAGCGTGGTGTTCTGCCAGGTATTGCTGTCCGAGTTTGCCTTGCTGCTGCCCACGCTGGCTTCGGCATACACATACACGCCTGTCTGCGCACCCACCACAACGCCCACGCCCACTTCGGCGCCGGCATTGCTGCTTTTGCTGCGGTCTGCCACGTGCGCCTTGCCCGCTTCCAGCAGGATGTCGCCGGCCGAATCCAGGCTGAGCGTGTTGCCCGCGCTCAGGTTGCCCTGCACTACGTGGATGTCGCCCGTCGTGCTGGTCATTCGACGGCACAGAAATATGCAAATGTGATTAACCACCAAAACCACCTCCCTCCTATAGAACGGAGAGGACGCAGACCGAGGCTACTGTTCAATCCCCTCTCGCTCCATGAGATGCATCAGTTCATCACCAAGTGCGCTTCCTACGTCCATCGTTACGCCAATCCTCGTTTGATAAGACTCTCTACCCAATGTTGCGAACGACTCACGAAGACATGCGAAAAGAACGTTCAGCTCATCCGCCGTCAAACTCAGTCCAAAGCAACCATCATCCATTTTTTTAAGATCCATCACTTTCCTCCAGTTCCCGGCGGATTAGTCCGCTTGGGAAGTTTAGATATGTAGTCATTCCAATCAGCTGGACGGAAGGCGGTACCTTCCGCCGCCGGATTCCTGAACACCACCGTCTTTGTGCTCTCTTGCAAATAGACAACCCGCCCATCCGCATAGTATCTGATAGAAGATGGGTTGCTAACCACGCTTTCAATGTGCTCAGCAAATTGCTTTCGTGTTCGCACCCCCAACCCAGCAAACTCTCCTTGAACAAGGACATGCTTCTCGAACGCATGACCGGCTGCAATTTCCTCCGCGATCAATTGCGTACGAAGTTTTGCTGGATCTCCTGCGCTTCCAATACCCGCGGCGGCGCCCCCCGGTTTGGCGGTTGCAACCTTTCCGCTTTTCCAAGCCGCACCAAACAGGGCCAAGTCGACGCCTGCGAGATTTCCGATCTTGTAACCTCCGGCTTCGATTGGGTTACCAGATGTGTCGCCAAAGAATGGCGTTCCCACGATCATGCGTTCGTACTTGAACTCGCCCGTAGCAGGATCACGATGATATTGAGGAGCGAATGCGAGATCTCCTAGGGCGAGCGCATAGCCCAATCCTCCCGTAACGAGTTCGGATGCGGTATCCACCGCCCCCTTCCCCATTTGCAGGAAGAATGAGCCTGTTCCTCCCCTGTAGGGTTTTCCGGCGGCAGTCTCAAGGAACCTCATGACAAGTTCTTTGCTCGTCGCTTGGTCAAGACCCAAGCCAAGGTGGCCAACATCAGTCTTTCCATATGCCCATGCCTGAGCGAACTGAAGATCACAGGCGCCATCAGCTAGCTGACATGTCGCCCACATCTCCTTGCCCTGCAATTTTGACACCTTGGCCCAGCGCTCACTTGCCGAGTTCTCGCAGGCTTCGTTGCCTTTGCACTCCTCTCGCTCCTCGGCCAATGCAGTTAGCTGCTTGGCATCCAGATAGTTATTGTCGACTGAGTTCTTCGCAAGGTTCGCCCCTAAAGCAACACCGAAGAGCTCATCACCAGCGATGCTTCCAGCCAAAACCCCAACCGCCTGCCCGAGCGCACCTACCTGCGCCACCTGCTCGGGCGTCAACTGCCCCTTATTCTGTTTGGCGTAGTAGTCGCCCAGGAACTTCGCTGCCAACTCACCAGCACCGGCCGCAAGCGCCCCACTCCCCGCCGAGCCACCATTGGCCTCAGCCAACAACGCGCCCAGCAGCGCGTGCGACAGCATCTGCATGGCCTCACTGGGCACAGCGCTCTGCTTGTTCGGGTCGAACGTCTTGCCGATCAGTTCAGCCGCATACGGTGCCAGCGCGTTGGAACCGAGCTGGCCCAGCCCCTGCCCGGACATGCCTCCCACCAGAGCGGTGGTTACCGCGCCAAGCGCGCGGCCGTAGACGCCGTCAGGAGCCCACTTCTGCTGCGTGACCAATGCCTCGGGGTATGACGGATCGAACACTTTCAGGCGATTGAACTGCTCGTCCGAAGGAAGGTCATCAAATATCCGCCTTTCTTCGACGCTCATCCCTTCCCGATACTTGTCGGTGATCCTGTTCGCACCACTGCCAATGTCGTTGGCAATCTGCTGGCTCGTGGAAACCACCGTCCCTATCGCTCCCGCCATCGCCTGCTGATCGGCCAGCAACTTGCTGGCATCAGGCAACGCCTCCAGCGCACGATGCGCGGCACTGGCATCGGTGTTGATGCCCAGCTCCGCCGCCGTGGTCTGCTTGCCGCCGATGGTGATGTTGCCTTCAGTCAACGTTGCAAGCGTGGAGCTGCTGTCGCTGCCGCTCTCGGACATCGGCATGCCCGGGCCACCGCGCGGAGCGGTGGTGCCTTCCTTCGCGTCCCAACCGTTCATCTTGCCGCCGGCACCACCGCTGATGCTGCCGGAGCTGGCCGAGTAGTCCATCTGGTTTTGCAGGTCGCTGAAGGTCAGCGTCTGTGCTGTCAGTTCACTGTTGGCCGAGTTGGTGCTGGAAATCGCGCCGCCAATCAGGTTCACGTGTCCAGCATCCACGTGATAGCCACCGTTGCCGGCAAACAAGCCACTCTGCTGGCCCACGCCCTGGTAGCTGCCCTCTGCCTTGCCTGCGCTGGCGTAGCCATCGGCATTCCACGCATTACCGAAGGCCACCTGCACGCGCCCACCCACCTGGCTGTTCTTGGACATGCTCTCGGCAATGTCCTGCAGCGATTCGATGGTCAGCGTGCCGCCGGTCTTGACGTCGATGCGGTCGGCCGTGGCGGTCGCGCCACGCAAGGTGGTATCACCCTCGGCCTTCAGCGAAATGTTTTGGCCGGTCAGCGTGGTGTTCTGCCAGGTGTTGCTGTCCGAGTTCGCCTTGCGCTGCCCACGCTGTCACGCACACCTGCCCCGGCCTGCCTCTGCCGAACATCCCTCCTAAACAAGCGTAGACCAGACGAGATGTATTGTTGGCTCAAGCACCAATTCAACCCTGGACAGACCCAGTTCAGGAATGAACTCAATACGCAAACCAGACCTTCCATCTGATTCAAACATCGAAACTGAATCCACACCCTCCGATGAGATAACAGAAACCTCCACCCCATCAATGAACATTGAAACCTGGAAAGACCTCACCAAGCTAAAGGAGAACTCAACGTCAACCGGTCCTTCCGAGCCCGCCCTATAGACGAACAGGCTAATTTCGGGGTCCACCTGAAAAGGCTCAAGCCCAAACCTCTCAAGAAATTCTTCTCGCGCTGGATATATCAGCGCCCACCTTACTTGTCGAGAAGGAATGAGGGCACTGAATTTTCGAGCACCGCCATCCATTATCTTAAAAACTTTACCTTATCATGACAGTATGCCCAAAGGGCCCAATAAGCGATGACTCACGGGCCTCGCATCTACCAAATCCGTTCGAGTAAGAGCTGACAACATTACCCTCCGCACGAACCACCTTGTCAAGATTCCCCATCAGGCCATTCCACCCGAACGCATCATCATTAATCCTCCGACGAAGCATCTCAACGAGCACACGAAATCAGCCACTCTTATATTAGACATTACTTATCGAAGATGAACTATTGGGCAATAGAGTAGTCGTCGAACTCCCATTTCATCACCATACATAGTTTGGCAACTATTTCATCCCACGAATCGCCGTCACACCCATCAATGTACAGGGCGATAATATCCTGAATAACGGAATAATTAAAATCATTCACAATCAACAACCCTCTCCCCCAGCGAGGCGCGAACGAATTATCACGCAGCCAGCCAGGCGTGCATACATTCAATTCAAAATCATCAGCGCCCGATATACCAGCAGCACCAACAGAGACTCTAAGATCAATCATAAAGTCGACGCCATCGGGCGCCCACCCACTCAAATCAAAGAGATCATTTGATACACCCTTCAAAATCGCCTTCATGCCCAACCCCGATCACCTATCAATATCCAAATGGCCGTTGCTAACCTTCGTTCGAGCACCTGTAATTACATTAATATCGTACCTCTCAAAGTTCGCCTGCATTCCAGTTCCCGCCAGCTTGCTAGCCTTTTCTGATGGTGGCCGATATGCCCTGGTTCCATCGGCACTGATCCAACCAATCCCGTCGCTCATCCGTCTTGCCCCCTCGCCAACCCATATCATACCCATTCGCTCCGCATCTGCATGAGTACCTCTACCAATACCGAAGTTTGGGTTACTCGACCCGCTGCCTCCGACGGCAGCACCGAGGCGGGGATCCTTGGCACCAATAGCTCTGAGATTCTCAGCCGTTAGCGCATCCTTGAGTCGTTGATAGTCTGCGGAATTTGTCGATGCGCCCGAACCAAACCCCCCATTTCCGCCAACAATGTTAACAACCCCATATTTTCGAAGCAGCACCTTTGCAAGACCCAACCCTAGCTCGGCAGATGCTTCCTTGGAGAAGATTCCGTACTGATCGACGGTCTTGTCAAAGTTGCCAGTCCACTGTGCAAGCGCAGCGACCGTGTACTCCTGAGGCATGATGTAGACAGGCTTTAGCCCGCCGTTTTCAAAGATGAGCTGGCGGTAAGCAGTTCCGTTCATGGAGTGCGCGAACGAGCTAAGTGCCTCACTGCTGCGGCTCAGATCATCGTAGATCCCAAGATCGCCGGCCCAAGTGCCGTACTTGTACGCGACAGCAGCACCCACAAAGGCTTGGCAGGCTGGGCTTGCAGAGTTAGCAGTGCAGACTGAGAGCAACTCGTAATCCATGCTCCGGGACACTTCCTTCGACACATTCCGCACCATCTGTTGGCACGCCAGATCCGAGCCACACTCGTCCAGTTGCTCCTTAAGCACCAGCGCCTGCGGCTCGGTCAGGAAATTATTCTCAACAGAATTCCTGGCAATCCCCGCATTCAACGCGATGCCCGCCAGATCCTGTCCCGACAACCCGCCCGCCAGAGCTCCCATTGCCTGCGACAGCGCCAGAACTGTTTCCCTTTCCTGTGGGCTCAGCTTCGAGGGATCCCCGCCGAATAGCTTGTCCGTCAGGAACTTCGCCGCCAACTCACCACCACCGGCCGCAAGCGCCCCACTCCCCGCCGAGCCACCATTGGCCTCCGCCAACAATGCTCCCAGCAGTGCGTGCGACAGCATCTGCATGGCCTCACTGGGGACCGCGCTCTGCTTGTTCGGATCGAACGTCTTGCCGATCAGTTCCGCCGCATACGGCGCCAACGCATTGGAGCCCAGCTGGCCCAAGCCCTGCCCGGCCACGCCACCGACCAACGCGATGGTGACCGCACCCAGCGCGCGGCCATAGACGCCATCGGGGGCCCACTTCTGCTGGGTCACCAGCGCTTCGGGATAGGTGGGATCGAACGCCACCAGGCGATTGAACTGCTCGTCCGAAGGAAGGTCATCAAATACCCGCCTTTCTTCGACGCTCAGCCCTTCCCGATACTTGTCAGTGATCCTTTTCGCTCCAGCACTGCCAATGTCGTTGGCAATCTGCTGGCTCGTGGAAACCACCGTCCCTATCGCTCCCGCCATCGCCTGCTGATCGGCCAGCAACTTGCTGGCATCCGGCAACGCCTCCAGCGCACGATGCGCGGCACTGGCATCGGTGTTGATGCCCAGCTCCGCCGCCGTGGTCTGCTTGCCGCCGATGGTGATGTTGCCTTCAGTCAACGTTGCAAGCGTGGAGCTGCTGTCGCTGCCGCTCTCCGACATCGGCATGCCCGGGCCACCGCGCGCAGCGGTGGTGCCTTCCTTCGCGTCCCAACCGTTCATCTTGCCGCCCGCACCACCGCTGATGCTGCCGGAGCTGGCCGAGTAGTCCATCTGGTTCTGCAGGTCGCTGAAGGTGAGCGTCTGTGCGGTCAGTTCACTGTTGGCCGCGTTGGTGCTGGCAATCGCGCCGCCAATGAGGTTCACGTGTCCCGCATCCACGTGATAGCCACCGTTGCCCGCAAACAAGCCACTCTGCTGGCCCACGCCCTGGTAGCTGCCCTCGGCCTTGCCTGCGCTGGCGTAGCCATCGGCATTCCACGCATTACCGAAGGCCACCTGCACGCGCCCACCCACCTGGCTGTTCTTGGACATGCTCTCGGCAATGTCCTGCAGCGATTCGATGGTCAGCGTGCCGCCGGTCTTGACGTCGATGCGGTCGGCCGTGGCGGTCGCGCCGCGCAAGGTGGTGTCACCCTCGGCCTTCAGCGAGATGTTCTGGCCGGTCAGCGTGGTGTTCTGCCAGGTGCTGCTGTCCGAGTTCGCTTTGCTGCTGCCCACGCTGGCTTCGGCATACACATACACGCCCGTCTGCGCGCCCACCACCACGCCAACGCCCACTTCGGCGCCGGCATTGCTGCTCTTGCTGCGGTCTGCCACGTGCGCCTTGCCCGCTTCCAGCAGGATGTCGCCGGCAGAATCCAGGCTGAGGGTGTTGCCTGCGCTCAGGTTGCCCTGCACTACGTGGATGTCGCCCGTCGTGCTGGTCAGGTTGACGTTGCCGCCACCCTGGATCGTCGAGCCGCGCGAAACCGTACTGCTGCCGTCTGCACTGCTGTTGGCGGTCTTGAAGCCGATGCCGGCCTCAGCACTGAACAGGTCGCCGCTGCCGGCACGGCCGGACAGCGCCGAGATCGCACTGGCCGCTTGATAGGCGTTGGCGCCGGCGGCCATGCCCTGCATCTTCTGCAGACGATCATCGGACTGGCGGGCTGCGTCCACGTTGTTGATCAGGTCGATCAGCGGCGACTTCACCCGCGCGAACACGCCGATCTTCAGGTCCTTGTCGCTCTGCGAGTAATGACCGCTTTCGTCGGCGGTCAGCAGCTCGATCTCGGCGGCAGTGATGTTCACGTCCTTGGCGGCCACCACGTTGCTGGCCGTCTGCGTGTACTTGCCACCAGCCGTCAGGTTCACGCTGCCGCCCAGGCTGCCGATGCTGCTGGCCACCTGTGACACCTGCGCGCTGTCGTCCTGATGCTGCTCCCGGTGCCAGCCGGAGAACTTTTCGGTATCGGAAATCTGTACCGAACCGATCGCCTTGCTGTCCGACGTATTGGCGTTGCTGACCGTGTCCTGCCCGCTGCGCACCAGCAGATCGCCAGCCGCGCGAATGTTTACGTCCTTCTCGGCGGCGATGTTGGCCGCGGTCAGGCTGATGTTGCCCTCGGTGGTGGCCATGCGCACGCCACCGCCCACCGACAGCTGGGTGCCGGTGATGGTGTCGCTGCTGCCGCTGCCCTGGCTCTGCGAGTTGTTGGTACCAAACGGCAGCCCACTCGTGTTGTTGGCAAGGCCCCAACCCTTGCCGCGGCTGCTGCTGTCGCTGCGCTCGGTGTTGTGGGCCACGTCGAACACGATGTCCTTGGTGGCCAGCAGCACGGCGTTACCCTCGGCCGACATCTGCGTGCCCTGGCTGAGGATCGAGCCACCGTTGGCAATCAGCGTGAGATCGCCTCCTGCAGCCAACTGGCTGACACGAGCGTCACTGGTCGAATGGCTCTGCTCGCTGTTGGAGCGCTGGCTGCCGGCGGTCACCACGGTCGAGGTGGTGGCCGCACGCAGGCCGGACGCAGCGCCTTCAGCGGTGCGGGTGATCCGTCCCATCGCCGAGCCGCTGTCGGCCATACCTTCGGTGGTCGAATCACGGGCGCTGCGGTAGGCCTTGGTCGGGTCGTAGGTCACGCCCACCGAGAATCCGCTGGACTTGCTCGCTTGGCTGGATTCACTGTCCGTGGTGTCCTGCCGCGCCAGCAGGGCGATGTCCTTGCCCACCAGCGTCAGGTTCTCGCCAGCGGCGACGTCCGAGGCCGCAATCGTCAGCTGGTTGCCAGCATTGATCAGCACATTACCTTCGCGCGAGGCGATGGCCGACCCGACCTGGGTGGTGGACTGCTCGGCGCTGGTGCTGCTGTTCTTCGCGCTGCTGTAGCCCACCGATGCCACGCCGCTGCCAAAGCCTCCGGTAATGCCGGATTTCTTCTTGCTCTCGCTGGACTCACTGCTGTGATGGTCCTCTGCAGCGGTGATCAGTACGTTGTTGCCCGCCCCCAGAATCACGTTACCGGTGGCATCGACCACCGCACCGACTGCGGTCAGATCGCGACCGGCAGTGATGTTGATGCTCTCGCCCTGAATCGCCGTACCGATGGCATAGCTGTCGCTGTTGTCGACACTGCGCGTGGTAGTAGTGCTGGAGAGCGTCTTCTTTTTCTTCTCGTAGCTGTCCAGGCTGTAGTCGTGCGTCTCGTTGGCCGAGAGCAGGTTGACGTCGCGGCCGGCGGCTACGCTGACTGCGCCATCGCTGCTGTCGACCAGTGCGGCCGTGAGGTTCACGTCGCGCCCTGCGCTCAGCAGCAGATTGTCACCTGCCTGCAGCGTGCTCCCGCGCACCGTCTCGTCACTCTGGCTGACCTGCAGCGAGCTGCGCTTGCCGGCATTGGCGAAGTCGCGGCTCTCACTGTCCACCAGTGCCTGGCTGTTGATGTCACCACCGGCCTGCAATGCCAGGCCACCACCGGCCTTGATCTGCGCTGCAGCGAGGTTGATGTCCTTGCCGGCAGCCAGCACCACATCGCCGCCGCCCTGCACCGACGTGGCAGCGTGCGTTGTCTTGCTGCTGCGCTGGTGGTTGCGGTCGTCGAAGGTGGCGTCGCGGCGCTCGTCCAGCGCAATCGCGCCGACATCCAGATTCCCACCTGCCGCCAACTGGGTGAGACCATCGGTACCGGCGTTGCGGATCTGAGCGGCCTGCAGGCTGATGTCACCGCCGGCCACCACCGACAACATGCCATCACCGCTGGGGTTGGTCACATACAAGCCGGCGACCCGGTCGATGCGGTTGGTCTCGTACTGGTAGGTGCCACCACCCCGCTGCGTTTCCACCGTGGATGCCACCGTCACATTGCCCACCGCCTGCACCGACAGCGCATCGGTTGCGCTAACGGTCGCACCGGCAATTCGAATGTCCTTGTCCGATGACAGCCCGACGTACTGGCCGGAGATGCTGCCGCCCAGGTGTTCGATGTTGCCGGCGTCGATGGTCACCAGCTTGCGGCCAGCGATGTCACCGGTGTTGACCAGGCCATTGGCCAGTTTGATATCGACATTGGCGCCGGCCAGCAGCGCCCCCTGCCCGTCCAGGTCACCCGGGCGCAGGCGCAGGTACACCTGCGGCACCAGTGCGGTGGTGGTGCTGCCGTCGGCCAAGGTCACGGTCTGTTCCACCAGCCAGACAATGTCGCTGGTCAGCTGCGCCATCTGTGCTTCGGTCAGCGCCACGCCGGGGCGCAGGCCCCATTCGCTGGCCACGGTAGCGCCGGCTTCAAGCAGCGCGCGGTACTGCGCCTCATCGTTGGCATAGCCGTCAAGGAAGCGGCGGCCGGTCAGCTCGCCGATCTGCTCGCGCACCAGCTTCTGTTCGTAGTAACCGTCACCCAGCCGCTTCTGCACGGTATCGGGCGAGTAGCCCATCTGTCCCAGCAGGTGGTCCGAGCTCAGCCATGTCTTGTGGTCGGTGAAGCGCGGATCGGTTTCAACCAGATAGTTGCCGCCGTTGCGGTTGACGTTGAACAGGCTGGCCGTGGGTGCACGGGTATCCGGCGCGCCCATCGCGATGCGGTCCGGCGAGTCGCCGGCGGCCGCAACCACGCGCGACCCGGATGCGGCGCCGTTGCCGGCGATGCCGCCCACCGTGCCGCCCTGCTGCGTGCCAGCCGCATCGGCCGCCTGCGCCAGCGCGCGTTCCGCACCTGTTCCACCGGCATGGCCCGGCCCCTGTGCGCCACCGTGGCCAGGGCCGTCCGGCAGCGTTTTCGGCCCCTGCACGTTGAGGTTGGCCATTGCCGCGCCATCCTGCACGTTGGGCGCGTTGCGCCCCTGGTTGAGGTTACTCAGGTCGCCCACGTCGATGGTGAGCGTGCCGTTGGCAGTGATCTGCCCGCCCAGTTGGCCGATCTTCTCGGAGATGGGTGCTGCTTCCCACTGCGTGCGGGTGCCGTTGTAGGCAATCGATGTGTTGTTGAACGTATGCGTTCGAAACAGCTCCACGCCCTCATTACGCACACGGCTGTCCGTACCGTGGCCAACGATCTGCATGTTGCCGCCGGCAGCGATCTGCGCGTAGAGGTTGTTCAGCTCATCTACCGAAAGGCGCATGTTGCCACCCGATCGAATGACCGCATCGGCGCCGACGCCAGGCTGCAGCTGGTCCTCGTAGGCGACGTGGTGCGCCAGGCGGTTCTGCTCGTTGAGGCTGGTTTCCTGGGTGTGCTGGCGTCGCCCGAAGATCGTCGCGTCCGGATTGTTGAAACCGGCGGGGGTGATGAACTGGATGCAGCTGGTGCTGCACGTTCCATACGCATTGGAGAAGGTCAGACGGTCGGTCTGGTAGGTGAACTTCTCCTTGGATTTGAGCACATCGAAGGGGTCGCCACCTGCCACCTGGTCCGGATTGGCGGCAGTACCCTTGCTGACGTAGTAGATCGTGACCGTCCCGTTCACCGGGTCCATGCGCCAGCGCTCGCCACGCACGTCATAGCCCAGGCCGCCGGAGCCGAAGAAGAAGCGCGAGGTGTTCGCAGTCAGGCGGATCACCGCCTTGCCCAGCCGGGTGCCGTCGGCAGCAATGAAGGGCTCGTCCTGCAGCACGTCTTCCGGCGCGATGTAGTAGAACTCCCATGCTTTGTAGTTGCTGGTGTCGCTGACCGTTCCCGCCGTGTTCTTGCTGTTCTTCTGCCACGACGCAACAGTCATGCTCGCGGTGGTGTCGATCGTCTTTGTCGAAACGACCGACACATTCTCACGGATGTTGTTGATCGCACCCGCATCGATCGCCAGGTTGCCGGCCACATCGATGATCGAACCGATGTTGTCGATCCTGCCGGCCGTGCCCGCAGCAATGCGGTCAGCCCCCAGCGATCCGCCGATGGCCGCATCGCCGCCGCTGTAGATCAGGCCCTTGCCGGTGTTCTGCAGCTCGCGCACGCCCAGGTCCAGGCGCTCGCGCGCGGCCACGGTGCCGACGCGGGTGGCACCGTTGGCATCCTCGGCATGGTTCTTCAGCACGCCGGCGGAGATCGCCATGTGGTCGCCATAGATGCGGCCGGTGCCGAGGTTGTCCAGCACGTCGGCTTCAAGGTGGGTCACCTTGCCGTCGATCAGGCCGCGGTTGGTCAGCTGGCCGCGGGCATTGAGATGGGTAACGCCTTCGCTGGATATCTCGCCGTTGGCAGCGTTGGTGATGTTCTGCGCGTTGAGATCGAGGTTGCCGCCGCGCAGCACGCCCTGGTTGTCCAGGTCGCCGGACAGATGCAGGGCCAGCGTGCCGTTGGCCACCCATTCGCCGCGGTTGCTCAGGCCCTGCTGCAGGGTCAGGCTCAGGTCGCGCTGGGCATGCACCTGACCGTCCTCGCTCAGTGCACGCGCCACCAGGGTCTGGCTGCCATCGGCCCGCAGCAGGCCGCCACTGTTGGCAACACTGTCGGCACTGCTGTCGAGGTTGCCGCCGGTGGTGATGACACCCCCGTTGTTCTGCAGCTGGCCGTTGACCTGCAACCGCGCGCCGCCATCGGTGACGATCTGTCCCTGGCTGTTGTCCAGCCACTGCGTTCCGAACTGCAGCTGGCCCGCCTGCAGGCCACGGGTGCCATCGCCGCCGCGGGTATTGCGGTTGTCGACGCTGGCTGCGGTGAGGGTCAGCAGCTGGCCAGCGGCAATCGCGCCGGCCGTGTTGTCCAGGTGCCCGCTCAGGGTCAGGTCGAGAGTGCGCCCGGCCTGCACGCGCCCGGCGCCGTTGGCCAGCGTCATCGCCTGCAGCGACAGGCCCGCCGCGCTGGCAAGCGTACCGCCGGCGCTGTTGTCGACACTGGCCAGCAGCAGGCGCGCATCGCCCTGTGCGTTCAGCGTGCCACCGCGGTTGTCCAGCGCCCCCCCATCCACCTGCAGCGTGCCCGCCGCCAGCAGGCCACCACTGCTGGTGGTGCCGCGGTTGTCGATGGCCTGCCCTGCGGTATCGATGCGCAGGTCGGCGGCCGACTGCACCCGGCCGCCCTGGTTGTCCAGGGCGCCGCTGTGCACGCTCAGCGCACCCTTCTGCGTACCCAGCGTGCCGCCGCGGTTGTCCAGTCGCTGGCCGCGGGTATCGACGGTCAGCTGGCCGCCCAGCAGCGTGCCGCGCTGGTTGTCGAGGCCGTTGGCCTGCAGCTGCAGCAGCTCGCCGGCCTGCATCGCGCCATCGCTGTTGTCGACGCCTGCGACCGTGGTCAGCAACAGGTCCTTGCCTGCCACCACCGTGCCATGCCGGTTGTCGAGGCTGGCCGCGTCCAGCGTCATCGCACCGGCGCTGGACAGCAACCCCTGGCTGCCGTTGTCGAGGCGACCGTCGATGCCCAGTACCAGATCGCTGCCACCGGCGTGGACGGTACCGCCGCGGTTGTCGACGCTGGCCGCATTGATCGTGCCGGCGCCAGCCAACAGGATGCGCCCGGTCTGGTTATCCAGTGCCTGGCCGATGGCCAGGGTGGAACGGCCGCTGCCGGCACCCTGCAGGGTGCCCTGCGCATTGATCAGCTGCTGTGCGGCAACGTCGAGCACACCGTTGCCGGCCAGCGAGCCGCCGCGATTGTCCAGGAGCCCCTGCACGCGCAGGCGCAGCGCCTCTTCGCCAGTGGCAGTGAGCGCACCGCCGGCCGTGGTCAGGCTATCGGCAGCGATATCGATGCGGCGCGCAGAGGTGGTCGCCTTCGACAGATCGAGGGTCTTGCCCTCCAGCAGGAACGTACCATTGCTGAGCACGCTGCCGCCCGACCCCAGCAGGGTCTGCGCGAGCACCTGCAACTGGCCGCTGCCGGCGTGCTGGATCTTGCCTGCGCTGTTGTCCAGCGTCTGCGCCTGCAGCGTGAGGTCACCATTGCTGGCCAGCGTACCGCCGGCACTGCCCAGTGAGGTGGCACTGATGCGGCTGGCGCCCTCGCCACTGGCAATGATGCGGCCACCGGCGTTGTCCAGCGTTCCGGCCTCGATGTCGAAGCGATCAGCGCCCAGCGTTGCCTCGCGATGGTCCACCTCGTCCGCACGCAGGGTCAGCGTGGCCGCGGACACCAGCGTGCCCTTGCTGCCATCCAGGCGGGTCGTGGTGATGTCCAGGCCCTGGTTGCCGGCCTGGCGGATGGCACCGGCAGTGTTGTCCAACTGCGCGGCGCTGATGGCCAGCCGATTGGCATTGCTGGCGATGGTGCCTTCATGGTTGTCCAGCGTACCGTTCACCAGCAGCGTGCTGTCGGCGGTACCGGCGGCACTGAGCGTGCCCTTGCGGTTGAGCAGTTCACCGGCCTGCACGTCCAGCGCGCCGTTGCCGGCGATCGTGCCGCCGCTGTTGTCCATGGTCTGCGCCACGCGCACCTGCAGCGTATCGCTGCCGGTGGCACTGAGGTTGCCGCCGGCGTTGTCCAGGCGTTCGGCATTGATCGCAATGCGCTCGGCCTGGGTGGTGCTGCCGGCACCCAGCACCAGCTCCCCACCCTCAAGCGTCAGCGACGACTGGCTGAGAATCCGGCCCGCCGCGCCCTGCAGCGCATCGGCACGGATCTGCAGCGTGCCGCTGCCCGCGTGTTCGATTGCACCGCTACGGTTGTCCAGCCGCGCCGCCTGCAGCATCACATCGCCCGTGCCCGCCAGACGGCCGCCGTTGCGGTTGTCCAGCAGTTTGCGGGCCTGCACCTGCAACAGGCCGCTACCCGCAGCCAGTACCTTGCCGCCCTGGTTGACCAGACTGCCGACCTGAAGCTGCATCTGGCCGTTACCGGAGATCGTACCGGCGCTGTTGTCCAGATCGTCGCGCACGCTCAGCGTCGCACCCTGGGTACCGGCCGACTGCAGCGTGCCCTTCTGGTTGTCGATGCGGCCGGCGTCGATGCGCAGGCCCGCATTGCCGAGCACCTGCCCGCCCTGGTTGTCGAAGGTCCCACGTACCTCCAGCGCCAGCTCGGAATTCCCGAGCGAGACAATCTGGCCACCGGCATTGCGCAGGCCATCGGCGTTGATCTGCATGCTCTGGGCAGAGGTGGTGCCGCCACTCACATCCAGCTGCCCACCGGTCAGCGTCAGGTCGCCGTTGCTGAGCAGGCGGCCTTCGCTGCCATGCAGGGTATCGGCGTGCACGCGCAGAGAGCCATTGCCTGCCTGCTGCAGCAGGCCCCTGGTGTTGTTCAGCGTGGTCGCTGTCAGGTTCAGATCGCCATTGCCGGCCACGGTGCCGCCGGCACTGTTGTCCAGCGTATCGGCGCGCAGCGTGCTGCCCTGGCTGCCCAGCGACAGCAGGTTGCCACCGCGGTTGTCCAGCGTGCCGGCGACGATCTGGAACTGCCCTGCAGTGAGCGTGCCATTGCGCACGTCCGCGCTGCCCACCGTCCAGTCCAGGCGACCGAGCGTGCTCAGGCGACCACCGAAACCGGTCCAGTCGCCGCTGGTCAACAGCAGCCCGCCGTCACCGGCATGCTCGATGCGACCGCCTGCATTGGATACCCGGCCTGCGCCCAGGGTCAGACGCTCGGCATTGGTGGCCAGCAGGCCACCATCGTTGTTGAACGTACCGTGCACCGTCCAGGCCGATGCTGCACTGCCGGCATGGCGCAGCTCGCCTGCCCGGTTGTCCAGCGACTGTGCCTCCAGCTGCAGCGCACCGGCCACACTCAGCGCGCCCTTCTGGTTGGACAGCGCACCCAGCTGCAGCGCAGCGTCGCCGTGCACCTGCACGGTGCCGCCGTCGTTGTTCAGATCGCCCCTGGCCTGCAGCGAGGCCACGCCAAGGCGACCTCCGCTGTTGTCCAGACCATTGCCGGCAACCAGCGAAACACGACCGCCGCTGCTGATGCTGCCGCCGTCGTTGTCGAGAAGGCCGGCGATGTCCAGCACACCCGTGGCCAACGGAACCACCGGCGTCACCGGCGTACCGCTCCCCGTGCCGGTACCGGGGGTACCTGTACCGGGCGTACCGGTTCCGGGCGTTCCAGTACCTGGCGTTCCGCCGCTTCCCGGAGAGGTGCCGCTGCCGGGGGTACCGCCGGTACCGCCCGACGCCACCGCATCCAGCGCACCGATCAGGCCGTCGCTGCGATTGCTCACGCTGCCCGCGTTGGCGCTGAATGCCTGCACGCCGGTCTGCTCGATGGCACCGCCACGGTTGCGTAGCCCCTGCGCCTGCAGCTGCAGGCGCTGTGCATTGAGCTTGCCGCCACTGTTGTCCAGCGTGCCGCCGGAAGTGATTGCAGCCTCGCGCGTAGCGGCTATCGTGCCGCTGTTGACCAGGTCACCGCTCGCCTGCACGCGCACGTTCTGCAGCGACTGCAGCGCGCCGGTATTCTCCAGCCGGCCATCCACCGTGACCACGAGCTCGCCGGCCTGCGCACCGATGCTGCCGGCATTGCGCACGCCCACGCCGTGTTCGTTGCCCACCAGCCAGATCTTGTTGGCGAACATGCCGCCCAGCGCACCCACGTCCAGCGCGAAAGTCGGTGCCTCGCTGCTGGCCGCCTTAGCGGTCACCTGGTTGTGATCGACGCTGACCACGTTGTTGCCGAGCGTCGCCTGCAACTGGTTGGCCCAGATGCCGGCGTTGACCTTCAGCGATCGGGTGATCAGGTCGGTGTAGTCGGCGCGGCTGGTATCCAGACCATCACCGTTGACCTCGATCGCCCCACCACTGACCCGGTAGCCTTCCAGCGAACCGCTGCCGCTGAACACCGGCGTGCCGGTGGTGAGCGTGACGCGGCTGGCATTGAGGAAACCGCCGCCGTTGACCTGGATGCCGGCCGGATTGGCGATGATCACTTCGGCGCGCTGTCCTGCCACTTCCACGTAGCCATTGAGTCGGCTGGCCGGGCCATTGACCTCATTGAGGATGACCCGTGCGCTGCCGGTGGCCAGCCATGGATTGCCCTGCACCCAACCGCCCAACTGCGTCTGCACCTGCCCACGCGCGTTGTTGAGGATCACGCCCTCGCGGCCGACATCGAACTGCGAATAGCGGTTGCGTGAGACGCCACCGGCCGACGGCGTGGTGATGTTGACCATCGGCACACCGTTCGGCGCGGTCACCACGGTGGGGCGCTCACGGCCGGGCGCATTGGGATCGGACACGATGTGGCCACCCGACTGCGCCTGCGCCAAGGGCAGCAGGCTGACCCAGCCCAGCGAACACATCAGCGCGAAGCCCAGGGGCGACAATGCGGCGCTCTGCCGGCCAGCGACCTGGCCGACCAGGCCGCCGCCGCCCTTCACCAGTTCCGAAGCGACCTGCCACACGCGCAGCGCGCGGTTGAAAACCAGGCGATAGATGCTGTTCATTTCACGAATCCTTGTGTCAGATCAGTAGCGCCACGCCAGGCTGAAGCCGAAGGTGGTGTAGTCGGTCGGGAAGTTGGCCGGTTTGTGCAGGGCCGAGCCCACGAAGCCATCCCAGGAAAGCTGCTGCCAGCCGCCGCGCAGGCCCAACGCCATGCCGGCCAGATCGCGGCCGGATTGCCATTGCGCCGATGGCCCGCCAATGCGGCCGTAGTCGGCGGCGACGTAGAACTCCTGGCCGCCGCCAATGCCCAGTGACAGATCGTTGCGCAGCGACCAGCCGCGCTCACCACTGAGCGAGCTTTCGCCGTCGAAGCCGCGTACCGTGTAGCGACCACCAATCGCAAAGCGATCCTGTGGCGACAACGGCGTGCGGTTCCACTGCGCGCGCCAGGCACCGGTGTAGCGCAGGCGCTGCTTGCCCAGCTGGAACGGCACGCTGAACTGTGCGTCGGCGGTGATCACCTTCATGCGCGAGGTGCCTTCCAACGGCAGGGTCGGATCCCACGCCTGCGCCATTTCTTCCGGCGAACGCAGTGCCTGGAAGGCGCCGGTTCCGCGGCGGTAGGCCAGCGTCGCATCGAGCGTGGCCGCGCCGATGAACTGCTTGTGGGTCAGACCCAGTTCCCAGCCGGAGGTACGGCGGCGCTGCACTTCGATCTCGGTATCGTCGATGTAGTTCTTCGACGTGCGCTGCCAGCCGCGGCCGTAGATGCCCAGCTTGGTCTTGGCGTTGCGCAGCAGCAGGCGATCCACCCGTGCCTCGGCGTTACCGCTACGGCCGCTGTAGTCATAGCTTTCGTAGGCCCCGACCACGGTCTGGCGGTAGTCGTAGGCACTGGCCGTGGCGCCGAACAGCCAGTAGCCGTAGGGCACGTCGTAGTGCGCGGTCCAGCTGTTGGTGTCCTTGCCTTGGCCGTTGAACACGCCGCGCCCGGCACTGACGTAGAACAGCTCGTTCAGGCCCATCGGATTGTCCAGCGACAGCGTGGCGTTGGCCTGCAGTTTGCCGGTACCCCGGCTGCCGGTGTCATCCAAGGTGACGCTGGCACGCACCGGCGAACGCTGCTTCCAGTCGATCTGCAGGTCGCTCTGCCCGGGTGCGGCACCTTCGCCATCAGCGGGTGCGATCTTGATGTCGGCGCTGACGGTGGGCACGCGCTGCAGGTTTTCCAGGCCCTGCTCGATGTCACGCAGGTTCAGCAGGTTGCCGCTGCGGATCGGCAGCGCATTGGCGATGGCCGGGTGCCGCGCATCCGCCTCGGAAAACACCGCCTCGCGGAATCGCCCCGGTAACACCGACAGCGTCAGCGTGCCGGTCTTCAGATCCTGCGGTGCCGACAGCACACGGGTGGTGACATAGCCACGCGCGATGATCGCGTTCTGCACCCGCTTCATCACTACGTTGATGCCTTCAGTGCCCAGGCAACGGCCGCTGGCGGGATCTTCGCGCGGATCGGCTGCGACCAATGCCCACTGGAAGCCTTTGGCGCCCTCGCCTTCCAGAAAGATGCGGTCGATGCGCACGCAGGGCTGTTCCTGTGCCGGCAGGCGCTCACCCTGCTCCCCCGGGCTGCTCTCCAGGCGAACATCGGGCCGGCTTTCCTGCTGCTCGCGCAGCGCGCGTTCGCGCTCCTGCTGGCGCAACAGTTCCTGTGCACCCGGGTCACCCACCTGCTGGGCAGCAACACTGAAAGCCATGCCCAGAAGCACCAACCCTCCACCACCGCGGCGCGCACAGCGCGCAGACTTCTTCCTTGCTCGCACAATCAATTCCAGGTTTTGATGCCACGCGTCGGTGGCCCTGCTCCCGGAAGGGGGAAGAGCCAACCCGATGGCTTGAATCGAGGTTCGCCGGGGATATGCAACGGCATGCCACCGCGCCCGACGCGAAGTGGCGCATAGGCTATCGGCTGCCTGGAGGATTTCTATAGGGAAATTTTCAAAAGCCCACGACTACGGGAAAGCACACCGCAGACAGACGTTGTGAGTATGCGTGGGCGCGCGCCACGTCGCAAAGCAACAGCGTTCAGCACGACGTCTTCCGCCGGCCCACGCTACAGTCGGTGCATGACCGTATTCCTGCAGATCGAAGGCGCCGCCATCGTTGACATCCCCAGCCTCTATGCGGAGATCAACCGCGTTTTCATGGCCGGCGAAGACTGGCAGCTCGGGCCCAGCCTCGATGCGCTGGACGATCTGCTGTACGGCGGCCATGGCGCGCTGGCCGGGCACGGAACCGCCACGGTGGTCTGGCGCGACATCGAGCGCAGCCGCGAGGCACTGGGACTGGAGACCACACGTGCGTGGCTCGAGGACAAGCTGCGGCAACCGTGTACGTTCAATGCCGAAACCATCGGCCGCCAGCTGGACGCCCTGCAACGCGGCGAGGGGCAGACCTACTTCGACATCGTGATGGAGATCTTCGCCGGCCACCCGAATATCAATCTGCTACAAGAATGACGCCGTCAGGCCTGTTGCCACTCCACATCAGGGGACATGGCAACAGGTGCCACAAGCACAGCAGGAACTTGCCCCGCAGCATTTGAGCGACTGACCGCTGCCATCCTGACGCTTCGCGCCACAGCAACCGCTGTTGCGCACAGATGCTGCCGTCGTGGCGATCGCACACGCCTTCAACACGCCATCCGGCTCCAGAGCCGCCGTCTCCATTGAATAGTCAAGTACCTGAACGTCGGTCGGACCCGCATCCGGTTCCTGCTTGTGAAGCCCCAACGGTCGCCCGCTTCGCGCTGCCGCCTGCACCATTATCGGAGAAATCGTCAGTGCACCCTCCTGCAACAACGTACCGCTGAACTGTTCTCCCTCCCACAGACTCCACTGCAGGTCTGCGGCCGCTTCACCGACAAAGGCCAATGCTTGGGCAACATCGAGCACCAACGTGTAGCGCCGGCCGTGCTTCTCCTCCAGCGTGAGGATCGCCGTGCGTCCTTCCTGCACGCTTACCCGCGGCGAGAACACGGGGTTCGCGTGGTGCAGCACCCGCAGAGTGAGGTGGTGCAGGTCCTTTGGTCCGGATACCTCTGCCGCCAGGGACGGGGCCGCAGCACTGATCAGGGACATCGCAAGCAACATACCAAACAGCGTACGAAGGAACATGCAGGAACTCCGTTGACCGCCCGATTGCGGCCGTCAACTCTCCACCTGCGATTCAAACGCAAGTTGTGACCCACACAGCACATTCATCAAGCTCCCGCGACGGCGCGCCCACAGCGACCATTTCATACGTGATCGCCGCTATCCTGCGGCATCCATGCAGCCACTGTCCGCCACGGCCGCCACCGCCGCTGCTTGTCTGCGACATCTCCCAGGACACCAACGAAAGCGCCCCTTCCCCCCGACCAGTTACCATGGACGACCCTGTACCCGCTCCGCCCCGCTGCCTTCCGGCGCGGGCGGACGCCCCTGATCCACGAGTCCCATGTCCAAAGACAAGTCCGCCGAACACACCCCGCTGATGAAGCAGTTCTTCGCAGCCAAGTCCGACTACCCGGACCTGCTGCTGTTCTTCCGCATGGGCGATTTCTACGAGCTGTTCTACGACGACGCGCGCAAGGCCGCGCGCCTGCTCGACATCACCCTGACCCAGCGCGGCAGCTCCGGTGGCGCACCGATTCCGATGGCCGGTGTGCCGGTGCACGCCTACGAGGGTTACCTCGCACGTCTGGTGGCGCTGGGCGAATCGGTGGCGATCTGCGAACAGATCGGCGACCCGGCACTGGCCAAGGGGCTGGTCGAACGCAAAGTGGTGCGCATTGTTACCCCTGGCACCGTCACCGACGAAGCGCTGCTGGACGAGCGCCGCGACACCCTGCTGATGGCACTGTCGCGCAACAAGAGCGGCTATGGGCTGGCCTGGGCCGACCTGGCCGGCGGCCGATTCCTGGTCAACGAAGTCGACACCGATGACGCGCTGGAGGCCGAGCTGGCCCGTCTGGAACCGGCCGAACTGCTGGTGCCGGATGAAGAGAACTGGCCCGATTTCCTGCGCCAGCGCAGCGGCGTGCGTCGCCGCGCGCCGTGGCTGTTCGATGCCGACAGTGGTCGCCGCCAGCTGCTGAACTTCTTCAAGCTGCACGACCTCAGTGGCTTCGGCATCGACGACAGGCCGCGCGCCACGGCCGCTGCCGGCGCCCTGCTCGGCTATGTCGAGGAAACCCAGAAGCAGCGCCTGCCGCACCTGACCTCCATCTCGATGGAGACCGCCAGCGAAGCGATTGCGATGAACGCGGCAACGCGCCGCCATCTGGAGCTGGACACCCGCGTCGACGGCGATACCCGCAACACCCTGCTCGGCGTGCTCGACAGCACGGTGACGCCGATGGGTGGCCGCCTGTTGCGCCGCTGGCTGCATCGACCGCTGCGTCTGCGCGAGGTGCTGGTGCAGCGCCACCACGCGGTGGAAACACTGATCGACCGCGGTGCGGAGGCGGATATCCGCGAGCAGTTCCGTCGTCTCGGCGACCTGGAACGCATCCTCACCCGCGTCGCCCTGCGCTCGGCGCGGCCGCGCGACTTCTCGACCCTGCGCGATGGCCTCGGCCTGCTGCCGGCCGTACGCGAGGTGCTGGCACCGTTGGATTCACCGCGACTGCAGACCCTGCACGCCGCGCTCGGCGAGCACGACGAGTGCGCGCACCTGCTGGCCAGCGCCATTGCCGAAATGCCACCGCTCAAGCTCAGCGATGGTGGCGTGCTGGCCGATGGCTTCGACGCCGAGCTGGATGAACTGCGGCGCCTGTCGACCCACGCCGACCAGTTCCTGGTCGACCTGGAACAGCGCGAGCGCGAGAGCAGCGGCATCGCCACCCTGAAGGTCGGCTACAACCGTGTGCACGGTTACTACATCGAAATCAGCAAGGGCCAGTCCGAGCGCGCGCCGGTGCATTACACCCGCCGGCAGACGCTGACCAATGCCGAGCGCTACATCACCGAAGAACTGAAGGCATTCGAGGACAAGGTGCTGTCCGCGCGTGACCGTTCGCTGTCGCGCGAGAAGTACCTGTACGAGCAGCTGCTGGACACGCTGGGCACCCAGCTGGAACCGCTCAAGCAGTGCGCCGCCGCACTCAGCGAACTGGATGTGCTGGCCGCCTTCGCCGAGCGTGCGCAGGCGCTGGACTGGGCGCGCCCGGAACTGCAGGCCGAGCCGTGCCTGAACATCGAACGCGGCCGCCATCCGGTGGTGGAAGCGGTGCGCGACCAGCCGTTCGAGCCCAACGATCTGGACCTGCACCCGGACCGTCGCATGCTGGTCATCACCGGCCCGAACATGGGCGGTAAATCAACCTACATGCGGCAGAACGCGCTGATCGTGCTGCTGGCCCACATCGGCAGCTTCGTGCCGGCCAGCCGTGCGTTGATCGGCCCGATCGACCGCATCCTGACCCGCATCGGCGCCGGCGACGATCTCGCCCGCGGGCAGTCGACCTTCATGGTCGAGATGGCTGAAACCAGCTACATCCTGCATCACGCCACCGCACATTCGCTGGTGCTGATGGACGAGATCGGCCGCGGTACCTCGACCTACGACGGGCTGGCCCTGGCCGACGCGGTGGCGCGCCATCTCGCCTACGAGAACCGCTGCTACACGCTGTTTGCCACCCATTACTTCGAACTGACCGCGCTGGCCGACGAACAGCACGAGGGCGGCCGCAGCGGCATCGCCAACGTGCATCTGGATGCCGTCGAGCACGGCGAAGCGCTAGTGTTCATGCATGCGGTGAAGGACGGCCCGGCCAACCGCAGCTTCGGCCTGCAGGTGGCTGCCCTTGCCGGCCTGCCGCGTGCCACGGTGGCACAGGCGCGCCGACGCCTGGCCGAACTGGAACAGCGCGGCGGCGAAAGCCATGCCGCCGAGCTCGCCCCGCAGGCGCTGGATGCACCACAGCAGTTCGGACTGTTTGCCGCCCCGCCGAACAAGGCGCAGGAGGCGCTGGCCGCGATCGACCCGGACGAGCTGACCCCAAAGCAGGCGCTGGAAGCGCTGTACCGGTTGAAGGCCCTGCTGTAATCCCGGCCGCCGGGCGTGGCCCGGCGCTACCGTTGTAGAGCCGAGCCCGCGCTCGGCTGCCCTTCGCACTTCCGTCGTGTACACGGCGTTATGCTCGGGCGGTTCGTCCTTCACAGACCGGAGACCGCCATGAACACCGAATCCCTCGCTGCATCCCTCTTCCAGCAGCTGCAGCAGGGCCAAGGCCTGCAGCAGGTGTCACAGCAGCTCGGCCTGGACAGCAGCCAGGCCACCCAGGCTGTCGGCACCGCCCTGCCCCTGCTGCTGGGCGCGATGGGCCAGAACGCCAGTGAGCCGCAGGGTGCGCAGTCCCTGCTCAATGCCCTGCAGCGCGACCACCTCGGTTCGGCCGGCGGCGGTGGCGGCGGATTCGACATCGGCAGCATCCTCGGCGCGGTGATGGGTGGTGGCGGCGGCAACGCCACCAACGGTGCCGGCATCCTCGGCCACGTATTCGGTGGGCAGACCTCGCAGGCGGCCGAAGCACTGGGCCAGAAGACCGGCCTGGACAGCGGCAAGTCCAGTCAGCTGCTGGCGTTCCTCGCCCCCATCGTCATGTCGTTCCTGGCCCAGCGGTTTGCCCAGAGCGGCAACGCCGGCCAGCTCAGCCAGGCACTGGGCCAGGAAGCACAGCAGTCCGGCGGCGGCATCGGCAGCCTGCTCGGCGGTGCGCTCGACCAGGACGGTGATGGCCAGTTCGGCGCCAGCGATCTGTTCAAGCTCGGCGCGGGCCTGCTCAAGCGCTGATCGCGCACAACGATCCAAGCGCTGCCTATCATAGGCAGCCACTATCGCAGCGGTTGAATCAATCGAATTTACCCATCGTTAGGCGATGCCTATGGTGGGTAAGCGATCTGATTCCCTCATTCGCCAGTCCACAGGTAGAGACCCATGAAAAGCGAAGCGAAGTGCCCGTTCAACCATGCCGTCGTCGGTGATGCGACGACCAACCGCGACTGGTGGCCGAACCAGCTGCGCGTGGACCTGCTCAACCAGCACTCCACGCGCTCCAATCCCCTTGATGCGGGCTTCGACTACGCCACGGCCTTCAACGGGCTGGACTACAGCGCCCTGAAGGCCGACCTGAAGGCGTTGATGACCGACTCGCAGGACTGGTGGCCGGCCGACTTCGGCCATTACGGCGGCCTGTTCATCCGCATGGCGTGGCACAGCGCCGGCACCTACCGCATCGACGATGGCCGTGGCGGCGGTGGCCGCGGCCAGCAGCGCTTCGCGCCGCTCAACAGCTGGCCGGACAACGTCAGCCTGGACAAGGCGCGACGCCTGCTGTGGCCGATCAAGCAGAAGTATGGCCAGGCCATTTCGTGGGCCGATCTGCTGATCCTGACCGGCAACGTCGCACTGGAATCGATGGGCTTCAAAACGCTCGGCTTTGCCGGCGGCCGTCCCGATACCTGGGAGCCCGACCAGGACGTGTATTGGGGCCGCGAGACCACCTGGCTGGGCGGCGACGTGCGTTACAAGCACGGCTCGGAGGGTGTGGAAGAGAACCACGGCGTGCTGGTGTCCGATGACGACGCTGATGGCGACGTGCATTCGCGCAAACTGGAAAACCCGCTGGCCGCCGTGCAGATGGGCCTGATCTACGTGAACCCGGAAGGCCCGGACGGCAATCCCGATCCGGTGCTGGCCGCGCATGACATCCGTGACACCTTCGGCCGCATGGCGATGGACGATGAGGAAACCGTCGCCCTGATCGCCGGTGGTCACAGCTTCGGCAAGACCCACGGTGCTGGCCCGGCCGACAACGTCGGCAAGGAACCGGAAGCAGCAGGCCTGGAAAGCCAGGGCCTCGGCTGGGCCAACAGTTTCGGCAGCGGCAAGGGTGGCGACACCATCACCAGCGGCCTGGAAGTGACCTGGACTCGTACGCCCGCACAGTGGAGCCACGATTTCTTCGAGATCCTGTTCGGCAACGAATGGGAATTGAGCAAGAGCCCGGCCGGTGCCCACCAGTGGGTCGCCAAGAATGCGGATGCGGTGATTCCCGACGCGCACGATCCGTCGAAGAAGCACCGCCCGACGATGCTGACCACCGACCTGTCGCTGCGCATGGACCCGGCCTACGAAAAGATCTCGCGGAAATTCCTTGCCGATCCGCAGGCCTTCGCCGATGCGTTCGCCCGCGCCTGGTTCAAGCTGACCCATCGCGACATGGGTCCGCGTGCGCGCTACCTCGGCCCGGAAATCCCCGCCGAGGAATTCATCTGGCAGGACCCGGTGCCGGAAGCCAAGCACCCGCTGATCGACGCCAAGGACATCGCTGCGCTGAAGCAGAAGATCGCGGCCACCAGCCTGAGCGTGGCGGAGCTGGTGTCGACCGCGTGGGCTTCGGCGTCGACCTTCCGCGGCTCGGACAAGCGCGGTGGTGCCAACGGTGCGCGCGTGCGCCTCGCGCCGCAGAAGGATTGGGCGGTGAACCAGCCGCAGCAGTTGGCCAAGGTGTTGGGCGCGCTGGAAAAGGTCCAGACCGAGTTCAACGGCGCAGGCAGCAAGCAGGTGTCGCTGGCCGACCTGATCGTGCTGGCCGGCGGCGTCGGCATCGAGCAGGCGGCAAAGGCCGGCGGCCACGACCTGAGCGTGCCGTTCACCCCGGGTCGTACCGATGCCAGCCAGGAGCAGACCGACGTCGAATCGTTCGCGGTGCTGGAGCCGGCTGCCGATGGTTTCCGCAACTACCTCAAGGGCGCTTACAGCGTGCCGGGCGAGGCGCTGCTGATCGACAAAGCGCAGTTGCTGACCCTGACCGCACCGGAAATGACCGCGCTGGTCGGTGGCCTGCGCGTGCTTGGCGCCAACGTCGATGGCGGCAGGCACGGCGTTTTCACCAACCGACCCGGCACGTTGAGCAACGACTTCTTCGTCAACCTGCTGGACATGGGCACAACCTGGAAGGCGACCGGCCGCGAAAGCTATGAAGGCCGCGGCCGCAGCGATGGCGCTGCACGCTGGACCGGCACCCGCGCGGATCTGGTGTTCGGTTCCAACGCCGTGCTGCGTGCATTGGCCGAGGTGTACGCCAGTGCCGATGGCGAGAAGAAGTTCGTGCAGGATTTCGTCGCCGCCTGGACGCGGGTGATGGAACTGGACCGCTACGACCTGCACGGTTGACATGCCCTGGTAGGTGCCAACCTTGGTTGGCACCCGACACAACGCCCACCAAGGTGGGCGACTACCAGAGCGTTCGCACCCTGATCTGGTAGGTGCCAACCTTGGTTGGCATGCGGCACAACGCCCACCAAGGTGGGCGACTACCGAGGCGCTCCCGCCTTCAACCGCTCCAGGATCGGCGCGAACAACGGCGCCTGCATCGAACGCGGCGGCTGCACGGCTTCACCCTTTTCGACCGCCTGCCAGTACGACCACGGCAGCGGCTTGTCGCCCAGTTCGTAGTCCATGCCGTCCCAGCCGTCTTCGCGGAATGCATAGAACGCCCAATGCACCTTCTGCTGCTCGGCCACCGCCAATACATCGCGCAGGTAGGCGCCGCAATCCGGCCAGCGACGCATGCAGCCGAACTCACCGATCACCATGCGGTTGGCGCCGATGCCATGTGTCTTCGCCCAGTCCATCGGCTGCTGCAGGTAGCTGCGCACGCGCGCGGAATCCCAGCGCTCGCTGCGGTCGCCGAACGGCACCTCGGCGGGATAGCGGTACGGTGTGCTGCGCTTCTGGTTCGGCGCACTGGTGGCCGCGTACGGCTCGTACATGTGCACGCTGTACAGCAGCTTCGCGTCGTCCAGCGGCGCAGGCCAGTAGTCGAACGCATCGGCCGCGGCATACCAGCCGGCATCAAGCATCAATGGCATGTCTGCATCGACCGCTCTCACACTGGCCACCAGCTCCTTGTACAGCTGGCGCAGATCGCGCGGCCCGCCCTGCACGCCCGCATACCACTTCCGCATGTCCTCGCGGGAGGCATGTTCGGCCAGCGTGGTGCCGTATTCCGGCGCCGGCTCATTGATAAGGTTGTAGGCGGCCAGCGCCGGATGCCCCTTCAGCGCGACAGCCAGATCACGCCAGAAGCGCTGGGCAGGTGCGTGGTTGTCGAAGGACTGCCACAGGCGCTGGTCGACCACATCGCCGTTCTTCTGTTTCCACCGCAGCAGCGGCAGTGACAGCGGCACCAGCACCACTTTCAATCCCGAGGCATTGGCGTCATCCAGCGCGCGGCGCAGCGTGGCCACGTCGGCCTCGACCAGTCCTTGATAATGGTCGGCATCGCCCATCAGGAAATCGCGGCCGCCGGCACTGCGCCACTTGTCCGGGGTCAGTCGTACCCAGGTGGCGCCGGTCGCACGCAATGCCTGGAAATAGGCCTTGTCCGGCGGCGCTTCATTGAAGCTGTTGCCACCGCGTTGCGGCGTATCCCAGAAGGTGATGTCGGCGGCGAACACCGGGACGGCGGCGGACAGGGCCAGGCACAGCAGGCTGCGGCGCAGGAACATGGTGGGCTTCCTTGAGGAGACCATCCAACGTGCGGGGCATAAGCCGAACGGTGGCTGAGCGCGGGCGGCACAGCGCCCACCAAGGTGGGCGGCTACCAGAGCGTGGGCCGCACCCACGACACGGTAGGGGCCGACCTTGGTCGGCACATGGCACAGCGCCCACCAAGGCGGGCGGCTACCAGAGCGCGGGCCGGTTCAGCCCGGGCAATTGCCGTCACAGCGCGTCGATGTCACCCAATGCACGGATCAACCGTCGCGCGCGCTTGTCCGGCTTGTGCTCCGGCGCCTGGTAGCCATCACGGGCGGCAACGCGCAGCGCACGCAGTTCGGCACGGCGCGCCTTGGAGGCCTCGCTCTCGGCATACAACTGCTGCGCCACCGGCGCCGGGCCGCGCTGGTCGCTCAGGCCCAGCACCTGGATCTCGAAGTGTTCTTCACCGCGATCAACCAGCAGCTGCTCCCCCACACGCACCGCACGCGAGGATTTCGGGCGCTGCCCGGCCACGGATACCTTGCCGGTCTCGATCGCCTGTTTGGCCAGGCTGCGGGTCTTGAAAAAGCGGGCCGCCCACAGCCAGATGTCCAGACGGACGCTGGGCGCCAACGGGGAAAGCTCGGACATCGGTAGGGACTACTCCGTTCGCTTGTTCAGGGGGCGCGGATTGTCGGGGTCGGTACGGCAACCCGTGCCCCCGATCAATGCCGGCGTTCCGGCCGCCAGATCCTGGCGCTGACTGCCGACCAGGCACTCGGGGCGGTCGGTCGGCCGCACCTGGGTATCGCCCAGCCGGTCACCTGACGAACATGCGGCCAGTGCCGCTGCGATCAAGGCCACCGCGATGATCCGCATCGCCTGCTGTCGTTGATGCATTGCCACATCCTGCAAACCGGCTTGATGCTAGTGTGCGCCTCCCGGGAATCGATCACCACTCCATGGCCAAAGCGCCGCTTGACCTGACCTCCGGCCCGATCGGCCGCAACCTGCTGCTGTTCGCGCTGCCGATCCTGGCCGGCAACATCGCGCAGTCGCTGAACGGCTCGGTGAATGCGGTGTGGGTGGGGCGCTTCCTCGGCGAAGCGGCACTGACCGCCACCGCGAACGCCAACAACATCATGTTCTTCCTGATCGGTTCGGTGTTCGGCTTCGGCATGGCCTCGACCATCCTGATCGGCCAGGCCATCGGCGCGCGCGACATTGCCCAGGCACGGCGCGTGGTCGGCACCAGCGCCACGTTCTTCATCGGCCTGTCGGTGATCATCGCCATCGCCGGCTGGTTCCTGGCCCACCCGCTGCTGGCGGCGATGGGCACGCCTGCCGCCTCGCTGCCCTTGGCCGAGGCCTATCTGCGCATCATCTTCCTGGCGATGCCGACGCTGTACGCCTTCGCCTTCCTCAGTGCGGCGCTGCGCGGTGCCGGCGATTCGCGCACGCCGTTCCGCTTCCTGCTGGTCTCGGTGGTGCTGGACATCGCCCTGAACCCGGTGCTGATCTTCGGCATGGGGCCGTTCCCGGAACTGGGCATCGCCGGCTCGGCCTGGGCCACGCTGGTGTCGCAGACGCTGTCGCTGGCCGGCCTGCTGCTGTACATGCGGCACAAGCGGCATACGCTGTGGCTGGGCCGCGCCGACATGCACCTGTTCAAGCTGGACATGACCATCCTGCGTGCGCTGGTGGTCAAGGGCGTGCCGATGGGCCTGCAGATGGTGCTGATCTCGCTGTCGGTGATCATGCTGATGACGATGGTCAACCAGTACGGCACCGACACCGGCGCAGCCTACGGTGCGTCGCTGCAGCTGTGGAACTACGTGCAGATGCCGGCGATGGCGATCGGTGCGGCGTGTTCGTCGATGGCCGCGCAGAATGTCGGTGCGCAGCGCTGGGATCGCGTGCGCGGTACCGCACGCCAGGGCATCGCGTTCAACTTCCTGCTGACCGGCGCGTTGATCCTGCCGCTGGTACTGCTGGACCAGTATTCGCTGGCCTTGTTCCTGCCGCAGGGCAGCGAGTCCCTGCAGATCGCGCGGCACCTGAACCACATCGTGATCGGTTCGTTCCTGTTCTTCGGCGTCAGCTTCGTGATCTCCGGCGTGGTGCGCTCCACCGGCGCGGTGCTGCCGCCGCTGCTGATCCTGGCGGCGTCGCTGTGGGGCGTACGCGTGCCGTTCGCCGAATTCCTGCAGCCATACTGGGGCGCCGATGCGATCTGGTGGAGCTTCCCGGCCGGTTCGTTGGTATCGATGCTGCTGTCGCTGGCGTACTACCGCTGGGGTGGCTGGCGCAAGGCGAGGATGATCAGTACGCCCGTGCGCGCGGAAGAACTCGCCACGCCATCGGAGATTCCGGCCTGCCCGCCGTCGCCGGTGGCCGACCCGGATGCTGTGACCCGGTAGCGCCGGGCCACGCCCGGCGAGCGCAGCGGTTGCCAGAAATCCGCCGGGCATGGCCCGGCACTACCGCTTTTTCTTCGTGGCGTTGTGCTTTGCGGCCGCACGCATCAGGGCTTTGAACGCCGTGGCGTTGGGCATTTCGCCTTCGTGGATGTCGATCGCGCGGCGCGTGCCGCCTTCCAGGCTGGCATTGAACAGGCCCTTCGGGTCCGGCAATGCAGCGCCGTGGGCGAAGGTCAGCTTCACTGCCTGCTTGTAGGTCTCGCCGGTGCACAGGATGCCGTTGTGTTCCCACACCGGTGTGCCACGCCACTTCCAGGTTTCCTCAACGTCCGGCAGCGCCTCGTGGATCAGCGCGCGCACGCGGGCGAGGATGTCGCCACGCCAATCACCGAGCTCGGCAATACGGGCGTCGATAAGGGCGGCGGCAGGGAGAGCGGCATCTGCGGGATCGGTCTTCTGCGTGGCCATCTCGTGGTCTCCTACGGGGAAAGATCCTGGGGAATTACATGCGTTCGCCGGGTAGCTCGCTGGCCTGCCGCACCCAGTCGAGGAACCGCGCCTCGTCCAGCGCCCCATCCTCAAGGATATGCAGGTAGCGCGTGTCGGCGCTCCTGGACGGTTCCGGCGGAACAGGCTGCAACCGCGCGCCGCAGAAAAAGGCGACCTTGATGTAGCGGGCGAAGCAATGGAAGCTGAGGAACCAGCCCTCGCCGGCAGCGATGCCGTACATCGGCGAGTTCCATTTCACCGCCTTGTGCACGCCGGGCACGGCCTGCTCGATCAGTGCATCCAGACGTGCACCAACGGCCCGTTTCCAGTCCGGCATGGCGGCGATATAGGCCTGCACGGGCGCATCGCCTTCACCCTTGGCGATCTGCGGATTACCGCCGGACAGCAGCTTGGGCGCAGCACTGTGGGCAGGTCGCTTGGCAGGCATCGCAGGGGCCATGGGGGTCGAAGGCCCGAGCGTACGCCGCCGCCCGGCAGCGGTCACGGCGCACTGCGCCATGGCCTCAGAGGCTGCGGCGGAACTGCTGCCAGGTGGGCAGTTTGCGGGCGCCGCGCAGGAACCACATCAGGGTGGCCATCACCAGGCCGAACATCGCGCCGGATGCGCCCCCGGCAAGCAACAGCAGTTCCAGCGCCGGGGCCCTGCCCTGCCACAGCAGCAGCCACATCAGCACCGTCCAGAACACGCCGAACAGCAGCCCCTGCAGCAGCGTATTGGTCAGGAACCCGGCCAGTATCGGTGGCGGCAACGCGACACCCAGCCGCCACAGCATGCGGTGCAGCAAAGGGGCCGCTTCCCTCCGTGGCACGCCGGAACGGTCCAGGAAGCGCAACGCGACCTGGATGTCCGCCGGGTATCGATGGTCGGTCTCATCCATTCATTGAAACTAACGAGGCGACGCCACAAACGCAAACGGCCGCCCGAAGGCGGCCGTCGCGGCAACAACCGAAGTTGTTTATCAGCCCTTGGTTGCCAGGCGGGCAGCCTTGGCGGCAGCAGCGGCAGCCAGATCTTCCTTGATGCGGGCAGCCTTGCCTTCCAGGCCACGCAGGTAGTACAGCTTGCCGGCGCGGACCTTACCACGGCGCTTCACTTCGACCGAGTCGATGATGGCGCTGTGGGTCTGGAACACGCGCTCGACGCCGTAGCCGTGCGAGATCTTGCGCACGGTGAACGAGGAGTTCAGGCCGCCGTTCTTGGTCGCAATGACAACGCCTTCATAGGCCTGCACGCGCTCGCGGGTACCTTCCTTCACCTTCACGTTGACGACAACGGTGTCGCCCTGGCTGAACTGCGGCAGTTCACGGGTGATCTGGGCGGATTCGAATTCCGCGACGATGGACTTGTTCAGCTTGCTCATGGGTTACACCGATTCATTGTTCGGGTGGGCGTGTCATTCGACAGCGTGGGCTCATGCAGTCACCGGACTGTGCTGCACGTTTGTTTTGGGTATTGCACGCCGGCCTGGGCTGGCGGTAATTGGCCATGATAGCCGATAAAGCGGGGCTGGCGCTAGGGCCTGCCCTTTTCTGCCGGGGCCTGGCGGGCCAGGGCCAGCAGCTTGCGGTCAGCCTTGCCCAGCGCGGGTTCATCCAGCAGGTCCGGGCGCCGCTGCGCGGTACGGATCAACGACTGCTGCCGGCGCCAGGCGGCGATGGCGGCATGGTTGCCCGAGCGCAGCACGTCCGGCACGTCACCCAGCGGATGCTGGGCCGGCTGGCTGTAATGCGGGCAGTCGAGCAGGCCGAGGTCGCCCTCGAAACTGTCCTGCGCGGCCGATTCGGCGTCATTCAAGGCGCCTTCCTGCAGCCGGGCCACGGCGTCGATGATGACCGCAGCCCCCAGCTCGCCGCCGGACAGCACATAGTCGCCGAGGGAGATCTCCTCGTCGACATTGGCGGCCAGGAAGCGTTCGTCGATGCCTTCATAACGCCCGCAGAGCAGGACCATGCGCGGCAATGCCGCCAGTTCCCGCACCTTGGCCTGGGTCAGCGGCGCACCCTGCGGGCTCAGATAGATCACCCGCGCAGGCGTCGGATCGGCCTCGCGGATCGCCTGCAGGCAGGCCTGCAGCGGTTCGATCAGCATCACCATGCCCGGGCCACCGCCGAACGGACGGTCGTCCACCCGACGGTAGTTGCCCTCGGCGTAGTCACGGGGATTCCAGCCATGCAGGCTGAACAATCCCTTTTCCTGCGCACGGCCGACCACACCCAGTCCAGCGGACTGGGCGAGGAAATCGGGGAACAGGGTGATGACGTCGAAACGCATGCTCACACTCAGAACTCGGGGTCCCAGTCGACCACGACCAGATTGGCCTCGAAATCGACGGATTTGACGAACTCCGGCACGACGAACGGAATCATCCGCTCGCGATCACCGCGTACGACCACCACATCGTTGGCGCCGGTACTGAACAGGTGCGAGACCTGGCCGAGGGCAACGCCTTCGACGGTCTTCACATCCAGGCCTTCCAGATCGACCCAGTAATACTCGTCGGCATTGGGCGGCGGCAGCGCACTGCGGGCCACGAAGACCTCGGTGCCGTGCATCGCCTCAACCGTGTCGCGATCCTCGATGCCCGGGAAACGGGCCACCAGGTGCTTGCCGGTATCCCGGCCACGGGCGCCTTCAAGCGTCGATTCCTGCCCGTTGGGGCTGCGCAGGATCCACGGTTGGTAACGGAAAATAGCGGAACGCGGCTCGGTCCAGGACTCGAGCTTTATTTCGCCGCGCACACCAAAAGCGCCGACAATCCTGCCAAGCAGGATGCGGCGCTCGTTATCTTTCATCTGCGTTCAATCAGATGGGCCGCACCAGGGCGCGGCCCGTCAGGATCAGGCCGCAGCGGCCTGGGACTTGCTCGCTTCCTTGATCAGGTTGCGAACTTTTTCGGTCGGCTGGGCGCCGTTCTTGACCCAATGATCAACGCGGGCCAGGTCCAGCTCGATGCGCTTCTCGCCACCCTGTGCAACCGGGTTGTAGAAGCCGACGCGCTCGATGTTGCGGCCGTCGCGGGCGCTGCGGACGTCGGTGACGATGATGTGGTAGAACGGACGCTTCTTGGCGCCGCCGCGGGTCAGTCGAATCTTGACCATGGTGGTTTTTTCCTATTGCCCAGTCGCCAGGATGGCGCGGTAAGCGGGAGATTATAGCGGCAGAGTCCGGCCGAGCCAACCCCGCGGAAAAACAGACCTGTCCGGTAGCGCCGGGCCATGCCCGGCGGCTTTCATTCAGCAAAGTGATGGATTCAGCGACTGATCCCGCGTCCCGCCAATGCCAAAGGCGTCACGCGACGCCCAATGCCGGCAGGGCGACACGATCCATATCGAACACGTCGACCTCGTGACGTTGCAGCAGATCATCAAACGCGTCCGCGCCAATCTGCTCGATCAGACGCCGCTCAGATTCATGGATGGCGATGCACTGGAGCCAGTTGATCGCGAGAGGTGGCAGCTGCAGCCCCGCAAACCTTCCCTCACGCCAGAAGAAGGGAGGCACCAGATAGATATGCGGCATCTTCGACGACGGGAAGTAGTCCAGCAGGATGTCCAGAATCACGCTGCCCGGTAGCACCGCCGCACGATCACGCATGATCGCAAATGCAGTGGAGGCAACGACGTTGTCCCAGTGCAGTCTCTCCTCAGGTACACATGCGCAAAGCTCGACGCGCGTTTCCAGTTCATGACCATTTGAGTGGCGTAGTGCGAAATCAGATAGTCCGATGGACGAAATCGACTTCAGGCCCGCTTCCGGAGCGTTGGGCGTCGTGAGGATGTCGACCGAACGCTGGCGACGGTCATCGTGAAAGGCCTGGACCTTGGGCCGTGCGTCGCCGCCCATGATCTTCATCGCGTGCATCGCTACCGCGCGATGCTGCTCGGTGACTGTGCCCATATCTGATTGGAACTCCTGAACTGTCCTGTGCTGCGAAAGCATCCGCCGGGCATGGCCCGGCGCTACCCACCCTGGGTCTTCACGGTAGCGCCCGGGCACGCCCGGCGAGCAACCGCCAGCGCACCTCGTTCAGGAAAGCGGCTGCCAGGGCACCCGGGCCAGCACCGCCCTGCCCTGTTCGGCCAGGGCCTGCGAACCCGGCAGCACGTGACCGTCGATGGCGTCCAGCGCCCACAGCCCGCTGGCGTTGCAGGCGAAGGCGGCCTGCATGCCGGCCAGCTCATTCAGTTGCAGCGGGCGGATCTGCTGTGGACCCACCCAGCCCGCCTGCAGCAGCGCTTCAGCGGTTCCCCGCAGCGCAGGCGCCTGCGGCCAGACCAGGTGTTCGCCGTAATGCACGGCCAGGTTCCAGGTCGTGCCCTCGCTGATCTGCCCATCGGCAGTCACCAGCAGCGCATCGTCGAAACCCGCTGCCAGCGCGGCACGGCGCTGGGCGAACAGGCCGAACGTGCCGACGTGCTTGATCTGCGGCAGCTCGCGCTGCCAGGTCACGCTGCGTACGCGCTTGGGCGCGGTCAGCGCGACTGGTGCGGAGACGGCAACCAGTACATCCACCGGCACGCTGGCCAGCGGATCGCGGAAATCGAAACGGCGCGAGAACACGGTGACCCGCATCGATGCGTCGACCTGACCGGCCTGCTGCAGCGCCTGTGCCATCCACGCCTGGACCTGCGCGATATCGAGCGTGCTGCCGAACAACTCGCGCGTTGCCTTCGCCAGCCGTTGCAGATGCAGATCGAGCCCCTGCACCGCGTGGCGGCGCACCTGCAGCGAGGTGAAGTGGCCATAGTTGGTCAGCGCCGGCAGCAGGTCTTCGGCCCGCGCCGTGGCGCCGTTGCAGGTCACCATCATCGCAGCAGTGCCTGCGCCTGTTCCCACATGCCACGCAGCACGTCGGCGGCCGGCGCGGCCGATGCCATCCACGCCGACTGACCGGCCCAGGCCTGCATCGCGGCAAGCCGGTTTTCCTGGGTGGCCTGCTTGCGCATCGGAGCGGTCAGGCCGCGCTGCACCGGATACGGGCGCGGTGCGGGCGCGCCCTCGGCGGCAGCGGCGCGCACGTAAGCGGTCGCCAGGCCACGTCCCAGGCGCCCGCTGAAGGCACGGGTCGGCCAGGTATCTTCGGGTTCACTGCGGGCCAATGCGTCGGCCCATGCCGGTGCCACCGCCGCTTCGGGTGTGCGCAGGAAAGCCGTGCCGATCTGCACCGCGCTGGCCCCAAGCATCAAGGCAGCGGCAATGCCGCGACCATCGCCGATGCCACCCGCAGCGATCACCGGAATCTTCAGGTTGTCCGCCAGCCGCGGCAGCAGCGCAAACAGGCCGACCAGCTGCTGCTCGGCACGCATCGGATCGAAGGCACCGCGATGGCCACCGGCTTCAGCACCTTGCGCGACCACGGCGTCAGCACCCGCATCCTGTGCCGCGCGCGCTTCGGCCAGCGTCGTCGCGCAGGCGATCCAGGCGATGCCCGCATCCTTCAACTGCTGCACATGACGCGGTGACAGCACGCCCATGATGGTCGAGACCACCGCCGGCCGTGCCGCCAGCAGCGCGCTGAACTGCTCCTCGAAATCAGCAGGCGTGGCATCTGCGGCGCTGGCCGCGACCTCCGGCCCCCATTGGCCCAGGAAAGCACGCGTGGCGGCCTCGGCGGCCACATCGCGCACCGGTGCGGGATCGGGCAACCACAGGTTCACCTGCGCCGGACCGCTGGACGCGGCCCGGAAGTCCTGCATCCATCGGCCGATATCCGCCGCGGGCGACAACACCGCCCCCATCGCGCCCATGCTGCCGGCGTTGGCCAGCGTGGCCGAAAGCGGAACCGGGCAGGCGCCGGCCATCGGTGCCAGCAGGATCGGCAGCTGCAATGAAAAACGCCGACAGAAATCGTCGGCGCGTTCGAGAATCGGCGAAAGGCTCACGCGACGCACCTGTGGGAGGAGTCGCTGCCAGCATACGCCAGACATTGTGGACGGGAGCGTCGCCTCGGGCGATCCGCTCCCGGGTTGCTCAGCGTGCAGACACCGCGTAGGTGCGGACCAGCTGGCTGTCCATTTCTTCGTTGAACTTGAAAGTTACATAGCGCGCGTCATCCGCGGCGAACTCTTCCTCGGCGCTGGCGCGGCCGATCTCGGTGCCCTCGGCATCCAGTGCACGCGCCACCAGCTTGCCCTTGAAGACCTTGTCGGCCACCACGTAGACCGCTGCGCCCTTGGAGCCCATGCCACGGCTCTTGCCGAGGGTGACGGTGAGCCCGCGCGCGGCCAGGGCCGGATCGGCCTGCAGCGTCACGTTCATCTTCTTGTCCACGCCCTCGCCCAGCCCAGCGACGAAATCGGCAGCGGTGCCGCTGATGGCACTGCCGGCCTTCTGCGACACGGAGGTGTCGTCCTTGCAGGCAACCAGGCCCAGGGCCAGCGCCATCACCACGATCGACTTGTTCATGCACATTCCTTTGATTGATTCCGCGGGTTGTTCAAGCGTTCGATACAGCGCGCGCTCAACGGAACGGCATGCCACGGCCGCCCATGGCGCCCATCATGCCCTTCATGCTGCGCATCATGCCCTTCATGCCGCCGCCGGCCATCTTGCTCATCATCTTTTCCATCTGCATGTACTGCTTCATGAGCTTGTTGACGTCGGCCGGGGTCACGCCCGAGCCCTTGGCGATGCGGGCGCGACGCGAGCCGTTGAGCAGGTTCGGGTTGCGCCGTTCCTTCTTGGTCATCGAGCCGATGATGGCGATCATGCGCGGCACTTCCTTGCCCTGGCTGACCTGCTGCTTGAGGTGCTCGGGAATCTGGCCCAGGCCCGGCAGCTTGTCCATCAGGCCGCCGATGCCGCCCATGTTCTGCATCTGCTCGAGCTGGTCGCGCATGTCGTTCAGATCGAACTTCTTGCCCTTGGCGACCTTTTCGGCCAGCTTCTGCGCCTTGTCCTTGTCGACCTGCTGCTCGACCTGCTCGACCAGCGACAGCACGTCGCCCATGTCGAGGATGCGGCTGGCGATACGGTCCGGGTGGAACACGTCCAGGCCTTCCGGCTTTTCGCTGACACCGACGAACTTGATCGGCTTGCCGGTGATGTAGCGCACGCTCAGCGCGGCGCCGCCACGGGCGTCACCGTCGGTCTTGGTCAGCACCACGCCGGTCAGCGGCAGTGCATCGCCGAAGGCCTTGGCGGTATTGGCAGCATCCTGGCCGGTCATGGCGTCGACCACGAACAGGGTTTCAGCCGGGTTGACCGCAGCGTGCAGGGCCTTGATCTCGGCCATCATCGCTTCGTCGATGGCCAGGCGGCCGGCGGTATCGACCAGCAGCACGTCGACGAACGACTTGCGCGCGTCATCGATGGCAGCGCGGACGATGGCTTCCGGCTTCTGGTCGGCGCTGGACGGGAAGAACAGCACGCCCACCTGCTCGGCCAGCGTCTTCAGCTGCTCGATCGCCGCCGGACGGTAGACGTCGGCCGAGACCACCATCACCTTCTTCTTGCGCTTTTCCTTCAGGTGCTTGGCCAGCTTGCCGACCGTGGTGGTCTTGCCGGCGCCCTGCAGGCCTGCCATCAGGATGATGGCCGGAGCGGGAACGTTGAGGTTCAGGTCGCTGGCTTCGGCGCCCATCACCGCGGTCAGCTCGTCGCGCACGACCTTGATCAGGGCCTGGCCCGGGGTCAGTGACTTCAGCACTTCCTGGCCGACCGCACGCACCTTGATGCGCTCGATCAGGGCCTGCACCACCGGCAGCGCGACGTCGGCTTCGAGCAGCGCGATGCGGACCTCGCGGGTCGCCTCGCGGATGTTCTCTTCGGTCAGGCGGCCACGGCCACGCAGGCGCTCGATGGTGCCGGAAAGGCGCTGGGTCAGGGACTCGAACATGCGGCGCAACCTGTCTGAAAGCGGGGGACAATAAGGCCCACAGTATAACGGGTCCACCGCGCCCCCCGGACTGCGACGCCAGGCCCGTCGCCAGCACCGCGGGGGTATGCGAAACTTCAACGATGACAATCGTTCTCATTGCCGTCCTGCTCTACCTGGCCGCCAGCGTTCTGCTGGTGCGCGCCCTTGGTCGCAACGACGGGGTGACCGCGCCTGTGTGGCTGTGGCCTGCGCTGCCGGCGATGCTGCTGCATGGCGGCTACCACGTGCTGGTGGCGATGCGCACGACCGGCGGACCGGACATGCACTTTTTCGCCGCGCTGTCGCTGGTGGGCCTGGGCATGGCCTGGTTGACCTCGCTGGTGGGCGCGCGCGGGCGCATGTCCACCCTGGGCGTGGTGGTGTTCCCGCTGGCCGCGCTGCTGTTGCTGGTCTACCACGGCTACGGCCACGAACCGAGCAAGCTGCTGGGCTGGCGACTGGCCAGCCACGCCTGGTTGGCGCTGCTGGCCTACGCCACGTTGAGCATCGCTGCGCTGCTGGCGATCATGCTGTGGCTGCAGGAACGTGCGCTGCGCCGCCGGGAATTCCGTCCGTGGCTGCGTGCGCTGCCGCCGATGGCCGACCTTGAATCACTGCTGTTCCGGGTGATCACCGTCGGCTTCGCCCTGCTGACCCTGACCCTGGTCACCGGCGTGCTGTTCGTCGACGACCTGCTGGCGCAGAAGCTGGTGCACAAGACGGTGCTGAGCGTGCTGTCGTGGATCGTGTTCGGCGTGCTGCTGATCGGCCGCCGTCGCTATGGTTGGCGCGGCGCGAAGGCGGTGCACTGGACGCTGACGGCGATGCTGTTGCTGCTGCTGGCGTTCTTCGGCAGCCAGTTCGTGATCGAGCTGGTGTTCGGGCATTCGCGATAGAGGCGTGCCGGCCAACGGCCGGCAATCGGAGCCAGTAGATCCACGCCATGCGTGGATGCCCCATGGGCTCAAGGAAGCGGCTGGGCCAGGATCTTCCGCACCGAGCGGCCGCTGTTGGTGAGGATGTCATCGACCTGCCAGCAGCCCTCGCGCTTGCGCACCATCGGCAACCGCGTCACGTAGGCCTTGCCCCAGACCGGGTAGCGCATTTCGACCTGGCCGGCCGTGGCCGACGCCTGCTTCCAGCTGTAGCGCACCGGGCTGTCGATATCCCCGTCCTGCGCGTCCAGCCACGGATCGGAATCGATCGTGCAGATGCCCTCTTCGCGCACCTGGCAGGCACGCTCGGCGTGCAGCGCCTTGGCGAATGCCGCGCTGACCAGCGCCTGCGGCGGCTGCAGCAGGTCGCCCTTGCCGGTGGTCGCTTCGAAGAAGGCGCGGGCCACCTCGGCCGGTTCCCGGCAGGCAGGCGCAGCCTGCACGGTGGGGGCCAACAGCAGGCTGACGATCGCCAACATCCCTGTCTTTCGCATATCCAGTTCCTTGATGGTGGAGAGACGCCGGGCATGGCCCGGCGCTACCGGCAACACGTATGGGTAGCGCCGGGCCATGGCCGGCGAGCGCGCAGCGCGACGGAGATTACAACCCGTACCGCTCGATCGCATCCAGGTGCGGCTGGCGATCCTGGTCACAGGCCTCGGCCAAGCGCAGCCAGCAGTGCGGGTGCGCCCAATCCGCCGTCGCCTGCTGCAGGAAGCGATGCAGCGCCAGCGGCGCGTGATCCTGCGGCTGGGCGACAGTGAACAGCAGCCCCGGCAGCGTGCCGTCTTCCGCGTCCGGATCGGTCACGGTGTAGTCCGCACGGCTGTGCGCCCAGACCTTCCAGCCCTGTGCTTCGGCCGCTTCGACGAAGTCTTTCCATGCCTCCTCGCCCGGGTGCGCGCCGTCGATCAGCCAGCTGCGTGCGAAACCACCCCGCTCCAGCACATGCACCTGCGCATAGGTCGGAATGAAGTGCTCGCGCTCCGCTTCGTCCTCTGGTGCGGGGTGCACCAGGCCGGCGTCGAACACCACCCAGTCACCCACCTGCTGTGCGCGGTTGGCCGGTGCGTTCTCGACGATGCGCGCGGTCACCGGACCGCTGCGGCGGGCGTAGTACTCCATCGGCTCGCCGCCTTCCTCGCTGCGGATGATCACCCAGCCCCACGGTTCTTCGACCACGCCCTGCTGGCTGGACAGCTCCATGCCGATCGCTGCTGCCGAGCGGCGCACCGCATCCCAGTCGCGCGCCGCGCTGGCCGCACTCATGTGGTCCCAGTGCGCGGCGTTGGGCTCTTCCAGCAGTTCCACCAGCTGCGCATAGCAGGCCTGTGCCTCGCTGAAGCGGCCGGTCTCCATGTACATGCGCGCAAGCGTCCCCCGTGCACCGTTCGATCCCGGCGACAACGCCAGCAATGCCTGCGCGGCCTGCTCCAGCGCCGGCCAATCCGAAGCGCGCCGTGCACGCTGCACCTCGCACCAGTGCGCGAACACCGGCACGCTGTCGCGGTAGGTCGCGGCCAGCCTGCGCAGGCCGTCATCATCGCCCTGCTCGGCCAGCCAACGCATCAGCGTGTAGGCCGCTGCGCCATCTTCCTGCGCGTGGCCGCGCACGAAGTCCCACAGCAGTGCCTGCGCTTCGCTCTTCGCGCCACAGGCATGCAGCGCCGACGCGGCGACCTCGGCCAGCGCGCCGTCGTCCGGCCGCTCGGCGTGCGCCTGCAGCAGCCACTGCGCTTCACGCTCGGGATCGCGCGACTGGTTCTGTTCGCCCTGCGCCTGCAGCCACGCCAGCAGTTCATCGGCAGGCACCGGCAGCGGTGCCGTCTGCGGCAGCGCCTCGATCCGTGCCGCCAAGCCAGCCACCAGCGCGGCAGCGCCGCGGTCCTGCCGCAGCTGCGCCAGATGGGTGCGGGCCAGGCCCAGCTGGCGCTGCGCCACCCAGCGCGCACCGCGCTGCAGGGCCAGTTCCAGGCTCAGTGCAGCGATCTCGATCACCAGGCGGTGTGCGCCAACAGTGGCGAAGTGCTCGATGATGGTGTTGAAGCGCGTGCCGAGATCCCAGGTGTTGCGTTCGCCATCACGACTGCACAGCGTCGAAGCCGTATTGGCCCACAGCCGCCAGTGGTTCGGCGTCAGCTCGCTCCAGGGCACCAGCTGCTGCAGCGCCTCTTCATCACGCCCCAGCTGGGCCAGCGCCCAGGCCTTGGACAGCCGACGCGGCACCGTGCAGTTGGCCGGCTCGTATTCGCCTGCAGCGGCCACTTCGGCCTCGCGCTGCTCGATCAGTGCCAGCGCCTCCGCAGCACGGCCGCTGGCCAGCAGGATCTTGATCTGCATTTCCGGGAAGCTGTCAAACACTTCCTTGCCGCGCGCCTGGATCGCCGCCGCCTGCACCTGCAGGTAGTCCAGCGCGTCCTGGCCGCGGCCGTCGTCCAGCAGCGCGTCGGCCTTCTCGCAGCTCAGGCACTGGAAACAGGCCCAGCTCGGGTCGATGCGGCCCAGCGTCTCGTCGCAGACCTCGATGCGCTCGGGCACCCAGCCCGGACCATCGATGTTGCCGTAGCAGGCGGCAAGGTCCTGGGTGACGCAGATCGACTGCGGGCAATCCAGCGTATCGGCGCGGTGTGCGCGCTCGAACAGCGCCACCGACTCGCCCAGCGCGCTTTCACCCTCGACACGGTTGCCGACGCGGTTGCGCAGCGCCCAATGGCCGACATAGACGTCGACCCAGGGGTTGTCCAGCGCCTTGCCCAGCGCGCGTGCTTCGGGAAGCAACGCATCGACGCGGTCGACCTGCAGTTCACTGACTTCATCGGCAAGGCGGGTCAGCAGGTGGGCGTTCTGTGCCTGCCCGGCCTGGCGCAGGTCTTCCTGCAGTTTTTCGACCCAGTTCCAGATATCCATGGGGTAATACTCCTTTCTAGCGAAGGCTGGATGAGAGGGGGCGGTGCTCAGCGCAGCATCTGCTGCAGGGCACCGGCAATATCAGTGAATGCACCATTGAGATCGGGGCCCGGCGTCGCCGCACTGCGCTGCAACGGCCGGCCCTGCGCGGACACGATGATCTTCAGCGAGCGCAGCAGGCGCGCGGCCGCTGCGGCCTGCGGGTGGCCATCGCGCTGGGCCTGCAGCAAGGCCTGCACGGCTGGATTGTCCAGGTTGAGGTAAAGCCGCGACGGTGCGCGGGCCTCGATGCGCGCGGTGAACTGGCGCGCCAGCCGCAATGCCGCCATCGATACGCGCTTGTCGTTCTCGTCGTCTTCCAGGCGCTGCTTCAGTTCGGCTTCGCGGTCAGGCACCACCACCACCGGCAGCGCCTCGGGGCTGAACCGCGCCGGCAGCAACTGTTCGCCATCGCCCAGGTGTTCGCGCAGCCAGGCCAGCTGCGCATCGTCAAGGCTGTCGTCGGTGCGGAACAGTGCGCGATTGCCCTGCTCGGTACCGAGTTCGACCAGGCGCAGGCCCTTGGCCTGGGCCCAGCGGCGCAGGAAAGGCACCACGGCATAGCGATGGCCATGCGCGACCGGCACGCCCATCGCACGGAACAGCATTTCCTCGAAGCCGCCACCGTTGTCGAGGATCACATGCACCGCGCCGCGCGCCGGCAACGCGCTGGCCGGCAGGTCACCCTGCGAGGTCGGCACGCGCACGTGTTCCAGCAGCAGGTCGAACAGGCGCTCATCGCACAGCGCCGCGCCCAGCAGGGCTTCGTTGTGGCGGCTGAGCACGCGTCGCCAGGCTTCGGGCTGCTGCCGCGCCACGTCGGCCAGGCCATCGATCAGCGCTTCCAGCAGGGCGTGCTGTACTGCGCGATAGTGGTCATCGCGCTGCAGGTCCTCGCGGCTGGCGGTCGGGGTCAGCTTCGACGATTCGATCACCCCACCGATGAAGCCGGCCCACGGCGGCAGCAGGTCGCGCGCGTCGTCGTCCAGCAGCATGCCGCGCACGAACACCGACAGATTGCGGTTGTCGCTGGTGCCGTAGGTGGCACCGTCCTGCACCCAGAGCATGCCGACGGCGTCGCTGCTGCCATCGGACTGCAACGGCATCGTCACGATGGGCTCGAAATCGTGTTCGAAGCGGGCCGCGAACTGCTGCGCCTGGCGGCGTGCCTGCACCGGATGCAGCACGACGTCACCCTGCCCGCGCCACGGCGGCGGTTCGGGATTGATCGCGGCGGTCGCCGCACCGATGAAGATCGGCTCGGACAGCAGCGCGCAGTAGCGGCCCAGCACCTCGTGCAGGCGCAATTCGTTGGCCAGCGGCAGGAAGTCCGGATGCAGCTCCAGCTCGACCTCGGTGCCGATCGCGCGTGCCGGCACTTCGCTGACGGTGTACTGCTCGGCGTTGCTGGACACGTACAGGTGGCCCAGCTCCGGCGCTTGATAGGAGGTGGTGCGCACGCTGACACGGCGCGCCAGCACGAAGGCCGACAGGAACCCCAGGCCGAACATGCCGATCAGGCCTTCATTATCCTCGCCCTCTTGGCGCAGGCCGCGGGTGTAACCGACCCCGACCGTGGCCAGGTAATCGTGGATTTCCTGCCGGGTCAGGCCGGCACCGGTGTCGGTGATGCGCAGCACGCCGGCGGCGACATCGACCTGCACGTCGATGCGCGACACACACTGGATGCCGGGCTGCTCGATACGGCGACGGATGATCGAATCGTGCGCGTTCTGCACCAGCTCACGCAGCGCCACCATCGGGGTGGAATACAGGTGCTTGCCCAGCACCGTCATCAATCCATTGAGATCGACCCCGGCGCGGCGGATTTCGGCGGCGGGGGTGCTGAACATCGGGTCCTGCATGTAATCGATTACTCCTTGCCACGGAAAGGCGCCAGGGGGCGCCTTCGTCGAGCCGGGAAAACTAGCACAGGCAGGCTGACCGTTGCCGCATGTGACGTTTGTAGAACCACGCTCGGCTGCCCTTTGCCGGAAAAGCAGCCGAGCATGGCCTCGGCTCTACAGTACCGGCATCACGCCGCGTCGATGGCCTCGGACAGGCGTTCGACCGCGATCACTTCCATGCCCTTCACCGAGCCGCCCTTGGGCGCATTGGCCTTGGGCACGATGGCGCGCTTGAAACCGTGGGTCGCCGCCTCGCGCAGGCGGTCCTCGCCGTTGGGTACCGGCCGGATCTCACCGGACAGGCCGACTTCACCGAACGCGATGGTCTTCTCGGCCAGCGGACGGTCCTGCAGCGAGGACAGCACCGCCAGCAGCACCGGCAGGTCGGCGGCGGTCTCCTGCACGCGGATGCCACCGACGACGTTGACGAACACATCCTGGTCGCCTACCAGCACACCGCCATGCCGATGCAGCACCGCCAGCAGCATGGCCAGGCGGTTCTGCTCCAGCCCCACCGCCACGCGGCGCGGATTGGACAGCGGCGAGGCGTCGACCAGCGCCTGCACTTCCACCAGCAGCGGCCGGGTGCCTTCGCGGGTGACCATCACGCAGCTGCCTGGCTGATGCGTGCTGGCACCGGACAGGAAGATCGCCGACGGATTGGAGACTTCCTTCAGGCCCTTGTCGCCCATCGCGAAAACGCCCAGTTCGTTGACCGCACCAAAGCGGTTCTTGAAGGCGCGCAGCAGGCGGAAGCGGCTGCCGCTCTCGCCTTCGAAATACAGCACGGCATCGACCATGTGTTCCAGCACGCGCGGGCCGGCGATGCCGCCCTCCTTGGTCACATGGCCGACCAGGAACACCGCGGTTCCGGTTTCCTTGGCAAAGCGCACCAGCCGCGCAGCGCTCTCGCGCACCTGGCTGACCGAACCGGGCGCGGCGGTCAGCGTCTCGGTCCAGAGCGTCTGCACCGAATCGGCCACGATCAGCCGCGGCCCACTCTTGGTGGCGTGCTGCAGGATGGATTCGACACCGGTCTCGGCCAGCGCGTTGACGCCCTCCAGCGGCAGCTCCAGCCGGTGTGCACGACCGGCCACCTGGGCCAGCGACTCTTCACCGGTGACATAGAGCACCGGCAGCACCGCGGCCATCTTCGCCACCGCCTGCAGCAGCAGGGTGGATTTGCCGATGCCCGGGTCGCCACCGACCAGCACCACCGCGCCCTCGACCAGGCCGCCACCGAGCACGCGGTCGAATTCACCGATGCCGGTGCTGACCCGGTTGTGCTCGGTCTGCGCCACGTCCTTCAGTGCGGTGATCTTCGGCGGGTCGATCTTGCCGGCCCAGCCGGCACGGCGCGAGGCGGGCGCCTTGGCCGCCGTCGCGCTTTCAAGGACGATTTCCGACAGCGCGTTCCAGGCATTGCACTCGGTGCACTGGCCTTGCCACTTGCTGTATTCGGCGCCGCATTCATTGCAGACATACGCGGTGCGGGCTTTGGCCATCGGAGATTTCCTGCTGGGGCAACGAGCGTGGCAGGATAGCCGAGCCGGGTCGCACGTGCTGCGACCACTCAAGTCCCACCCGCCGGTGCCGATAGCGGTGGCGGGCGTGCGCCTTGCGGGCGCCCTTCCCCTCTCCTCTGGATTCAACATGACTGGTAGTTACAGTCAGAGCCTGGTCGCCATCTCGCTGCTGGTGGCCATGCTGGCATCGTATACCGCGCTCGACATGGCCGGCCGCCTGGCCACGGCCGAGGGCCGGGTCGCCCGCTGGTGGCTGGCCGGCGGTGCCGCCGCGATGGGCCTGGGCATCTGGTCGATGCACTTCATCGCGATGCTGGCGTTCAAGCTGCCGATTCCAGTCGGTTACGACCTGGCGATCACCCTGTATTCGCTGGCCGTATCGATCGGCGCATCGGCCTATGCGCTGTGGCTGGTGTCGCGGCCCAGCCTGCCGCTGCAGCGGCTGGCCGCCGGTGCGGTGCTGATGGGACTGGGTATCGCGGCCATGCACTACCTGGGCATGGCCGCGATGCGGATGCAGCCGGGCATCGACTACCACCCCGGCTGGTTTGCCGCGTCGATCGCGGTGGCCATCGGTGCCGCAGGTGCAGCGCTGTGGATCGCCTTCCGGCTGCGCGTCGAACAACGCAACACGGTGCGCCTGCGGATACTGGCATCGCTGGTGATGGGCCTGGCCATCGTCGGCATGCACTACACCGGCATGGCCGCCGCGCGCTTCCCGGCGGGCAGCATCTGCGGCGCGGTCGGCAGCGGCGGCATCGACCCCCGCTGGTTGGCCGTGCTGGTGATCGTGACCACCCTGGCCACGCTGGGCATCGCCCTGGTTGCCTCGTTGTTCGACCGCCAGATGCGCGTGCGCACCGGTCTGCTGGCCGATTCCCTGGCCCACGCCAATGACAAGCTGATCCAGGCCGCGCTGCACGATCCACTGACCCAGCTGCCGAACCGCATGCTGCTGCAGGATCGGATCGAGCAGGCCATCGAGAAGGCACAACGCCGCCAGCAGTCGGTGGCGGTGATGTTCTGCGACCTCGATGGCTTCAAGGCCGTCAACGATGCCTATGGCCACCAGCTGGGTGATCGCCTGCTGGTTGCGGTGGCCCAGCGCATCGGGGCTCAGCTGCGGCCGCAGGACACCCTCGCCCGCCTCGGTGGCGACGAGTTCGTGATCGTGCTGGCCATTGATGCGCCTGACGATGCGGCGGTGGTCGCCGAACGGGTGATCGCGGCGGCCAGCGAACCGTTCGTGCTGGACGCGGCGGAACTGCAGGTCACCGCCAGCCTGGGCATTGCCCTGTATCCGGACGATGCCAGCGACGAACGCGAGTTGATGGCACATGCCGATGCGGCGATGTACCACACCAAGGAAACCGGACGGAACGGCTACACCTTCTTCATCCCTTCGATGCAGCTCAGTGCCAACCGCCAGCTGCGCCTGCTGCAGGACCTGCGCAAGGCGATCGCGCGCAACGAACTGCTGCTGCACTACCAGCCGAAATTCCCGGCGGCCGATGCGCCCGCCACCGGCGCCGAGGCGCTGCTGCGCTGGCAGCATCCGGAGCTGGGGCTGCTGGCACCGGACGTGTTCATTCCCATCGCCGAGCGCAGCGGCCTGATCCTGCCGATCGGCGACTGGGTGCTGGACCAGGCCTGCGCGCAGCTGCGGGCCTGGCATGACGGCGGGCACAGCCACTGGACGATGGCAGTGAACCTGTCGCCGCTGCAGTTCGCCTCGCCGGCGCTGCTGGACAGCGTGCGGTCGGTGCTGGCGCGGCATCGCATCGACCCGGCGCGGCTGACCCTGGAGATCACCGAAACCACCGCGATGAAGGATGTCGAAGCCAGCCTGGCGATCCTCAACGATCTGACTGCGATGGGCGTACACATCGCCATCGACGACTTCGGCACCGGCTATTCCAGCCTGCTGTACCTCAAGCGCATGCCGGCCACCGAACTGAAGATCGACCGGGCGTTCGTGCATGACCTCGAACGCAATGACGAGGATGCGGCCATCGTGTCCTCGATCATCGCGCTGGGCCGCACCCTGCAGCTGCAGGTGGTGGCCGAGGGCGTGGAGACCCAGGCCCAGCGCGATTACCTGAGTGAGCTGGGCTGCGACCAGCTGCAGGGCTATCACCTTGGACGGCCGATGGAGGCCGAGGAGTTCCTGCGCAAGGTGGGGTGAGAGGCAACCGCATCCACGCATGGCGTGGATCTACTGGCTGCCGGCCAGCGGCCGGCACTACCGGACAACGGAAAAACAGAAAGGCCGCCCGGGGGCGGCCTTTCTGCGTGGCAACGTCGCGAAGACGTCAGTGCATCATGTGCACGTTCATGTTGTGCATGACCCACAGGGTACCGACCACGATGATGCCGATCACCACCACGGTGAAGGCCGCAGCGTTGACGTTCCAGCGGCTCTCCGAAGAGCGATCCAGGTGCAGGAAGAACACCAGGTGGACCAGCATCTGCAGCACCGCGGTGATGGCGATCACCACACCGTTGACGGTGCGCGAGAAATCACCCGACATCACCATGTAGAACGGGATGACGGTCAGCACCACCGCCAGCACGAAGCCGATCAGGTACGACTTCACGGTGCCGTGGCTTTCGCCGCCGGCGGCGTGGTCGTGTGCATGGTTGTCATGTGCCATTACAGCGCTCCATTGAGGTAGACGACGGAGAACACGCCGATCCAGATCAGGTCCAGGAAGTGCCAGAACAGGCTCAGGCACGCCATGCGGGTCTTGTTGGTCGGGGTCAGGCCGTACTTCTTCAGCTGCACGAACATCACCAGCAGCCACAGCAGGCCGGCGCTGACGTGCAGGCCGTGGGTACCGACCAGGGCGAAGAACGCCGACAGGAAGGCACTGCGGTCCGGACCGTAACCCTGATGGATCAGGTGGTGGAATTCATAGACTTCCATGCACATGAAGCCGAAGCCCAGCAGCCAGGTGATGCCCAGCCACAGGAACATCTGGCCGACCTGCTTGCGGTGCATGGAGATCATGCCCAGGCCGAAGGTCAGCGACGAAGTCAGCAGCAGCGCGGTTTCCCACGCCACGAACGGCAGCTCGAACAGGTCCTTCGCGCCGGGGCCACCATCGGTGCCGCCGGCCAGCACCACGTAGGTGGCAAACAGCGAGGCGAAGATGAGGCAGTCGCTCATCAGGTACACCCAGAAACCGAAGACGGTGTTGCCGCCGGTGTCGTGGTGCTCGTGATCGTCATGGCCATGGGCCGCCGCGTGTGCGGCGTGCCCGTGGTTCACGGTGGAGGTATTGGTGCTCATGCCTTCAGCTCCGACTTCACCAGGCCCTGGGCTTCCAGGTGCTTGCGGTGTTCGTTCTCGATGCGTTCCACCTCGGCGGCCGGGACCCAGTAGTCCACGTCCTGGTCGAAGGTGCGGTAGATGAACGTGGCGATCATGCCGACGAAGCCGATGATGGCCAGCCACCAGATGTGCCAGATCATCGCAAAGCCGAACACCATGCTGAAGGCGCCGATGACAACGCCGGTGCCGGTGTTGCGCGGCATGTGGATGTCGGTGTACTTGGCCGGCTTCGGCCAGGCTTCACCACGCTGCTTGCGCTCCCAGAAATCGTCCAGCTCGGTGACTTCCGGCAAGGTGCCGAAGTTGTAGAAGGCCGGCGGCGAAGAGGTTTCCCACTCCAGCGTACGGGCATCCCACGGGTCGCCGGTCAGGTCGGCAGTCTTCTTGCGGTCGCGGATCGACACGGCCACCTGGATGATCTGGCACAGGATGCCGGCACCCACGATGAAGGCGCCCACAGCGGCCACCAGCAGGAACGGCTCGTACGCCGGGTTGACGGTGCTCTGCAGACGACGGGTCATGCCCATGAAGCCCAGCACGTACATCGGCATGAAGGTCACATAGAAGCCGATGAACCAGCACCAGAACGCGCACTTGCCCCAGAACTCGTTGAGGCGGAAGCCGAACATCTTCGGCCACCAGTAGGTGATGCCGGCGAACATGCCGAACACCACGCCGCCGATGATGACGTTGTGGAAGTGGGCGATCAGGAACAGGCTGTTGTGCAGCACGAAGTCGATGGCCGGGATCGCCAGCATCACGCCGGTCATGCCGCCGATGGTGAAGGTGACCATGAAGCCGATGGTCCACAGCACGGGCGTGGTGAACTGCACGCGACCGCGGAACATGGTGAACAGCCAGTTGAAGATCTTCACGCCGGTGGGGATGGAGATGATCATCGTCGTGATGCCGAAGAAGGCATTGACGTTGGCACCCGAGCCCATGGTGAAGAAGTGGTGCAGCCACACGATGAACGACAGCACGCCGATGCAGGCGGTGGCGTAGACCATGCCCTTGTAGCCGAACAGGGCCTTGCGCGAGAAGGTCGCGATGACCTCGGAGAACACGCCGAAGGCCGGCAGCACCAGGATATAGACTTCCGGGTGACCCCAGATCCAGATCAGGTTGATGTACAGCATGGCGTTGCCGCCACCGTCATTGGTGAAGAAGTGCGTACCCAGGTAACGGTCCAGGGTCAGCAGCACCAGGGTGATGGTCAGCACCGGGAAGGCGGCGACGATCAGCACGTTGGTCACCAGCGCGGTCCAGGTGAAGACCGGCATCTGCATGAGCTTCATGCTCGGGGTGCGCATCTTGAGGATGGTGATGAAGAAGTTGATACCACTCAACGTGGTACCCAGACCCGCCACCTGTAGTCCCCATATGTAGTAGTCCATACCTACATTGTTGCTGTACTCGATGCCCGACAATGGCGGGAAGGCCAGCCAGCCGGTGGCGGCGAATTCACCGATCCACAGCGACAGCATGATCAGCACCGCACCGGACACGAACAGCCAGAAGCTGAGCGAGTTGACGAACGGGAACGCGACGTCGCGCGCACCGATCTGCAGCGGCACGGCCAGGTTCATCAGGCCGGTGATCAGCGGCATCGCCACGAAGAAGATCATGATCACGCCGTGGGCGGTGAAGATCTGGTCGTAGTGGTGCGGCGGCAGGTAACCCTCGGACCCGCCGACGGCGATGGCCTGCTGGGTACGCATCATGATCGCGTCGGAGAAACCGCGCAGCAGCATGACGAAGGCGACGATGATGTACATCACGCCGATCTTCTTGTGATCCACCGAGGTGAACCACTCCTTCCACAGATAGCCCCACAGCTTGAACTTGGTGATCAGGGCCATGACGCCCAGGCCACCCAGCACCGCACCGACCAGGGTGGTCAGCACGATTGGATCGTGGGGGATCGACTCAAGAGAGAGTTTTCCCAACATGTTCATTCTCCCGAACCCGCGTGGCCGGCATGGCCTGCGTGTTCGTGTTCGGTGGCATCCAGGTTCTCACCGGATTCCTTGGAATCGTGGGCCTCGCTCGGGGCATGGCCCTCGTGCGCTTCATGGCTGGCAGCGTCGGCAGCAGCGGCACCGGCGTGGGAATGCTTCATGCCGTAGTGCTTGTTGTCGCCCATGTGCTTGGCGATGACCCAATCGAACAGGCTGTCTTCAACCTTGCCGAAGTAGGTGACCGGGTACCACTCGGAATTCTTCGCTTCGCCCAGCGCCTTGAACGAGGTCTTGTCCAGGGTCTGCTCGCCGGCACGGACCTGGTCCAGCCACTGGCGGTACTGCGCATCGGTGACCGAATAGGCAGTGAAATGCATCTTGGCGAAGCCTGCACCGCTGTAGTGCGAGGACATGCCCGGGAATTCACCCAGTTCGTTGGCGATCAGGTGGAGCTTGGTCTCCATCGCCGCCATCGAGTAGATCATGCTGCCCAGGTGCGGGATGAAGAACGCATTCATCACCGTATCGGAGGTGATCTCGAAGTTCAGCGGGGTGTTGACCGGGAACTTGATCTCGTTGACGACCGCGACCTTTTCTTCCGGATAGATGAACAGCCACTTCCAGTCCAGCGAGATCGCCTGGATGGTGACCGGCTTGACGTCCGATTCCAGAGGCTTGTACGGATCCAGCGCGTGCGAGGACCGCCAGGTCAGCACCGCCAGGACCAGCACGATCATGCAGGGGATCGACCACACCACCACCTCGATCGCCGTCGAGTGGGACCACTTCGGCTCGTAGCGGGCCTTGGTGTTGGAGGCGCGATACTTCCACGCGAAGGTCAGGGTCATGATGATGACCGGGATGACGACCAGCAGCATGAGCACGGTGGCCGTGATCAGCAGTGTCTTTTCATCCTGGCCGATCTGGCCCTTCGGACTGAGGATGGCCACGGCATCGCAGCCGGTGAGCATCACCAGCAATGCGAGCAGCAAGCCCGGGCGCAACCAGCGCCCAAGGGTTTTCAACGGAATCATCGGTCGATCCAATTGCGAGGGAATGCCGTTCCCCGTCCTGCCCGCACCGGCCAAAGCCGGGCCCACCCGTCCAGAAGACAGGCAGGTAAGGTGGGGTCGAGTCAGCCCTTCAATTTTAGGCCGTCACCCACCATTTAAGAAAGGCATTGACAATGATCAGGCGCAGGAAAGGCCCGGATCTGGCTGCGACACGTTGTCGCACCGCGCCATTGTGGCGGGCAGAACGCGCGGGGACGGCAGCGTAGCATCGGTCTCGGCGACGACGAAGCCCCTCGTTCGGCAAAGTCGACTGAACAGGTTCAGCAAGTCTTGAGCTCCCTCTCTTCGAGGAACCCGACATGGACAGACCCTTCAGCGTTGAACGCATCGACCATGTGGTGCTGCGGGTGCGCGAGCTGACCCGCAGCGAAGCCTTCTATGGCCAGGTACTGGGTTGCGTGGTGGTGCGGCGGCGCGAACACCTGGGCCTGGTGCACCTGCGTGCGGGTGCGTCGATGATCGATCTGATCAGCCTGGACGGCAACACGGTGGAACTGAAGGGGCCTGCGAACGGAGCGGCGGAATGACCCGGTCCGCCGCGGCGCCGGCAAAGATCGACTTCAAGACGCAGGACAAGGCGCTGTACCGGCCACCGGTCGGCTCGTTCGTGCGGATCGACGTGCCGCCGATGTCCTTCGTGATGGTTGATGGCCAGGGTGATCCGAACCAGGCGCCGGCCTATCGCGATGCGGTCGAGTGGCTGTACTCGGTCAGCTACGCACTGAAGTTCGCGATGAAGGCCGAAGGACGGGATTACGTGGTGCCGCCGCTGGAGGGACTGTGGTGGGCCGACGACCCGTCCAGCTTCGTGGCACAGCGCAAGCACGCGTGGCGCTGGACGATGATGATCCGCACGCCGCTGGACGTCGGCGTTCCGCGTTTCAACGAAGCGGTGGCCAAGGCATCGGACAAGCGCGGTACCGCGCCACAGAGCCTACGCCTGGCGCTTTACGACGAAGGCCTGTGCCTGCAGACGCTGCATGTAGGCTCCTATGATGACGAGGGCCCGACACTGGCCGAACTGCATGAACAGATCATGCCGGCACAGGGGCTGACCTTCGCCGGGCCGCATCATGAGATCTACCTGGGCGACCCACGCAAGGTAGAGCCTGCTCGCCTGAAAACGGTGCTGCGGCAACCGGTGCAGGCACGGTGACGGCCGCGCCGCGGGCTGTTCCGTCAGCCGCCCTGGAACCGCACTGGCACGCGCAGAGTGATCTGCTTGACCGTGGTCACCGGCCGTGTGGGGGTGACGTGCCATTTCAGCGCAGCCTCACGCGCGGCGCGATCCAGCGCAGGATGTCCGCTGCTGCGGTCCACGCTCACATCGAGCACGCGCCCCTCGGCTGACAGGGTGATCAGCAGCTCGACGCTGCCTTCCAGCACCGTCTCCCCGTCACCACGCGGATAACGCGGGGGATGCCGGCGCGCCATCGCCTCCAGCTGCGCGCCCAGCGCCTGCTCGGGGTCCAGCTGGGGCGGCGGCGGGCTCATGGCGATCGGCGACGGTGCGTCCACGGTCACCGCCGGCGGCGTGGCGGCGACAGGCGCTTTGAACACGACCGTCACCTGCCTGCGCTCGCCGCCTGTGGGCACCTTCGACGCGCTGAGCCAGGTGCGTGCGCCCCGGCGCGCGGCCTCATCCAGCACGGCGTTGCCACTGCTGCTTTCAATCAGCACCGAGGTAACCACGCCGCTCTGCCAGACATCCACCTGCAGGGTCACCATGCTGTCGGCCTGCACAGGCGCGCGCAACGAAATGCCGTGGCGCAGGTCCTTGAACCCGGCAGCGGGCAGGTCGACCAGCACCTGCCCATACTCGGCCGGTGGCGACGACGGCGGCAGCAGAGGCGACGTACGCAGCGCCAGACCCTTGCGATCGACCAGCATCCCCGCTGGCGGCATCGCGCGTTGCGCCTGCCTGGCGGTGTCCGCTTTCGAGGTTGCCGGCGGTGAAGGCTCCGAGACCACCGGGCCCGCGGGGTCTGCCGCGGTGCCGGTGGTGTCCTGCGCCTCGCCTTTGCCCGCCTTCGCCTGCCGATCATCATCGCCCAGCAGCAGCGTCGCGCGCGCCTTCAGGATCTCCATGCGGTCTTCGGAGGCGCTGGCCAGCAGCGTCGAGAGCATGAACACGTCGCTGCCAAGCAGCAGTGTATTCACGTCGAACCGGGCCGGATCCGCCGAGGCGGTCTTGTCGCTGCGGTCGATCAGTCCGGCAATCACCAGCGCGCCCAGCGCGAGCTCTTCGTCCGTGTCGACCATCGTCGACGCGTAGGCATTCCACAGGCGTTCCTCCAGCGGCGCATAGGCGAACAACACCTCCTGCGTGCCGTGGACGCGCCACAGGCGCTCTTCCAGTGCCGCGTCGCCTTCTCGGTCGAACGGCTTGCGTGGCGACCACCGTGAGCGGATCGCCAGCTCCTGCAGATCCGTCGCCAGCAGGCGCATTGCAACCGACGTACTCGACGGCGAGAGTTTCCACATCTGCTGCAGCAGCTCGATCTGCTTCAGTTCCACCTCACGCGCTTCCTCCGCAGTAAGCCGCTCCACCATCGCGCCCGCGTCGCTGGCCAGGCCCGCCGTCCTCTGCGTGCGGCGTCCGGAGCGGGCGGCAAGCGTCTCGATCGTCTCGTTGTACGCCGCGCGCAGGCGCTCGTACTCCGTGCGGTCTTCGCGCAGCTCCGGGCCATTGCGCGCCCACAGATCCAGCTCCTGCATCAGCGCCTGCGTGCGCGGCAGATCGCCGCGGGCAGCGGCACGCGCTGTTTCGTGCACCTTGTTGAGCATTTCCCGCTCGAAATGACCGCGCGAATACCAGCGCGGAACCGTCGCGCGATCCTCGCCGACCACGACCGAGCGCGCTCCTTGCATGCTCCCCGCGCCCGCAGCCCCATCACCGGAAATTCCGGTGACAACAAAGATGACGAACGACAGGAAGCCGAACATCACCGACGCGATCAGATAGTCCACGGCCCGGTCCTGCACCGCTACGCGCAGGAACGACAGCACCGACACCGCACCGCCGATCAGCAGCGCTGCACGCAGTGCCGCTCTGCCATCGCTCAACGCGCCGCTCGACAGCAGCCGTCCGAGCCAGCCGATCGAGCCGTAGACCAGCACGCCGAGGTCGCCCCAGAACGGCGCCATCCCGATCAGCGCCAGCAGCAGCACGGCCAGTACCCCCAGCAGCTTCATGGGCGCTTGCTCATGATCAGCACCGGCACGAACAGGATGAACAGCAGGATCGCGATCGCCAGCATGGCCATCTGCACGGCCAGCCCCACGCCATCCCAGATGCCCGGGTCCACCAGCGCGCTGTAGCGGCGGTAGGCCGGCATGCCCCAGCCCATCACCCAGCCCAGCAGCAGCGTGCCGATCACTGCCATCGTCACCCGCGACATCACCCCGGGAACACCGCTTGCCGCCGACGCCTGCGCGGCGACCGGCTGCGCCTGGACGACGCGCACGGCGGTACGTGCGCGCTGCTTGCGGGCCTTGGCTGGTTTCTGCCGCGAGCGGGTCTGCGCCGCGCGTGCGCTGCCGGCCAACAGTTCGACACGTGCGCAGGCGGCACACGGCATGCCAACAAAATGCTGATGGGCGGCATCCTTGCCACACGTCACCAGTTGCCCGGCGTTGCGCCGCGCGTAGTCCAGCAGCAGCGTGGCCCATTCCTGCGCCGAAGGCCGCCGCCGCGCCTGCGCCGAGAACGCACGATCAAACATGTCGCGCAGCGCCGGCGGGAACATCTCATGCCCGCTGACCGGCGAGGGCAACATCCGTGGATGCGGCTTGCCGCGCGCATAGGGGTACAGGTTGGCGGCGATACGCGCCGGCAGGTCACTGGGCACCGTCGCCCCCTGCGGCCGGCCCGCATACGGATGCAGGCCGGAATTGAGCAGCTGGAACACCATCACCGCCAACGCGAAGCGATCCTGCGCCTCCTCCTGGCCCGGCTTCACCCCGGGTTGCTGGAACTCGGGCGCCAGATAGTCGGTAGTGACCTGACCGGCCGGGAAGCGCTCGCCCTTGCCCTGGATGCTGAAACCATCGCAATCGAGCATCGCGATGAACAAGGTGCTGCGATAGAACCGCACGTTCAATGGTTTCAGGTCGACCACGTAGTGCTGTCGCCGGTGCAGCGCAGCCAGCATCACCGCCAGGTTGGCAGCCAGGGTCATCTTCGCGCCCAGGCCGGTGGGCAGGCCCTCTGCACGCGCCTGCCGCTCCTGCAGCACATGTTCCAGATCACTGGTGGCCGACAGATCCAGGATCGGCATGGTGAAGCCGATGAAACGCCCACCGCCGTCCCGCAGCAGGGTCAACGGCCAGGCAATCTGCACCTGGTCGGCGCCCTGCCCCTCCATCGGCGGCAGGTCCGGCTGCAGCTCCAGCATCGCCTGCAGCTTGCGCTCGTAGACGCGCGCATCCTTGTCCGAGTGGTAGAGCTTGGCCACTTCGCGCGGCCGCTCCTTGAGGGTGAACACACTGCCCGCACCGCCACTCTTGAGCAGCCGCTCCAGGGTGAGCGGCCTTCGCTGTGCGTCGTAGATCTTTTCGCCGCTGCGCCCGGGCATGCGCTCAGGCCGGCAGCGCGACCAGCAACGTCTTGTCGTCGCCGGTGATCTGATCGGTGCGCGGATCGGCCAGCGTCGCGTGCAACGCCTGGCTGCCGTGGGTCTCGTCCACGCCGGCCAGATAGCGGATCACCGGTGCGATGAACGGTTGGAACAGGCTGTCGCCCGCGCGCGACATCGCAAACGGCTGCACGCCGTCGGACATCAGCACCAGCGCGTCGATCGCCCCTTCGAAGCGGGTCAGCCGCAGCTGCTCGCGCCAGTTGCCACCGGTCACGAACCAGGTTTCGTTGGCGTACTCGCCGTTGGCAGGCAGCGATACCGCATCGGGCGATTCGTTGCTGAAGGCGCAGGCGGCGACGCCGTCGCCGACATGGAAGAACCAGCCTCCGTCACGTGTAGCGACCGCCCCTACCAGCGTACAGGCATGGTCAGAGAGCTTCAGGCCCTGGCTGAGCGCAAGCATCGCCAACTGACCGCGCGCATCGTCGACGGCGGTTTCGATGATCGCGCGCAGCGCATCCACCGGCAGTGCCAGTGGATCGGCGCCGAGCTGGGCAGATCCGGTAACCGACGCCGCCACGCTGCTGGATACATGCCGGGCGCCCACATCGCTGTGCGATGCAGAGCCTGCGCCATCGCAGACCACCGCGACCAATGTCTGCCCCACCTGCACCGACGCATAGGCGTCCTGGCAGGGCTGCCCGCGGTCCAGATGGGACCGTCCCGTGGCCGATGCGGCCATCACGCGCCAGGCCATGGTCAGACCGGCACTTGCGACCAGCTGTCGGTGGCCGGCAGCTGCACCTGGCCACCGGGCGTCGAATTGGAGACCACCCGCATGCTCGCGCTCAGCCACAGGAACAGTTCCTTGAACTGCAGGCCCTGCAAGCGCTTCACGCCGCGCTCGCCATTGCGGCTGAACTGGCCCAGCACGCTCATGTCGGCATTGCCGACGGCGATCGGGAACACCGCCACCTTGTTCTGCTGCTCGGCCTCGCGGCACTGCTCAGCCACCGCTTCCCACGCATCGGTGGGCTGGCCATCGGACATCAGGAACAGCCACGGCCGGGTGTAGGCGACGCCGGCCTGGCGGAAGCGCGCCTTCTCGTCTTCAATTTCCTGCAGCGCCAGTTCCACCGCCGCACCGGTCGGCGTGGTGCCGTTGGCCGACAGCGTGGGCGCGGTGAAATCCATCGCGTCGCACCAGTCACCGCTGATGGCGGCGTTGTCCATGCCACCGTATTCAACCAGCAGCACGCGCACGCGCTTGGCCGCGATCACATCGGCCTTCAGCTCCTGCTCCAACAGCTTGAGGCCCGCATTCAACTGCTCGATGGGGCCACCGCTCATGCTGCCGGAGCAGTCCAGTACCAGGATCAGCGGCGTGCGCTGCTCACTGTTGTCGACCAGCGAAACATCGGGAATTGCGGCAATGGACATGATGGGAAGCCTCCGTGCGGGTGAACCGGTGCAGGTGATCTGCGCGGCCGATTATAGGCAGAGCAGAAGGACCCGGGGCGAGATCCGACGGGGAGCCGTGCCGTCCAAACAAAAAGCCCCGACCAAGGCCGGGGCTTTTCGTACAACTGGTGCCGGAAATAGGAATCGAACCTACGACCTACGCATTACGAATGCGCCGCTCTACCAACTGAGCTATTCCGGCTGAGCAGGCGATTTTACGGTCGCCCTACCCCTGCGGTCAATCCGGTCGTGACGATTGCCGCCAAACGCTTACCCACCCGGCCTCTCAGCCCGCCATCACCCGGTTGCCACACGCCCGCCCCGCCGCGAAATCGGCCAGGTTGCCCAGCGTGATCGCCGAGATCTCCTGCAGCGCCTCCACGGTGAAGAAGCCCTGGTGGCCGGTCACCAGCACGTTGGGGAAGGTCATCAGGCGCTGGAAGGCCTCGTCGTCGATGATCTCGCCGGACAGGTCCTGGAAGAACAGCGCGCTTTCCTGCTCGTAGACGTCGATGGCCAGGTGGCCGAGCCGGCGCGATTTCAGCGCGCGGATCACCGCATGGGTATCGACCAGGCCGCCACGCGAGGTGTTGACCAGCATCGCGCCGGGCTTCATCCGCGCCAGCGAGGCGTCGTCGATCAGGTGCTGGGTCTCCGGGGTCAACGGGCAATGGAGCGAGACGATGTCCGAGCGCGACAGCAGTTCGTCCAGTTCCACCATCGTGCCGATCTCCGCGAAGGCAGGCGACGGAAACGGATCGTGCCCCAGCACGGTGCAGCCCATGCCGCGGAAGATGCGCGCGGTGGCCAGCCCGATCTTGCCGGTACCGACGATGCCCACGGTTTTGCCATGCAGGGTGCGGCCGAGCAGGCCATCAAGCATGAAGTTGCCCTCGCGCACGCGGTTGTAGGCGCGATGGGTCTGCCGGTTGAGGGTCATCACCAGCGCCAGTGCGTGCTCGGCCACGGCTTCCGGCGAGTAGGCCGGCACGCGGGCGACGAACAGGCCGAGCGCGCTCGCAGCGGCCAGATCCACATTGTTGAAGCCGGCGCAGCGCAGCAGCACCGCGCGTACGCCCAGCGCGTGCAGGGCCTGCAGCACGGGTGCATCAAGCCGGTCGTTGACGAACACGCAGACGGCGGCGCAGTCCTGTGCCAGTGCGGCGGTGTGCACATCCAGCGCGGCGTCGAAGTACACGAACTGGAACGGCTGCCCTGCCCCTTCGCGCAGGTTGGCTTCCTCCAGAAAGCGGCGGTCGTAGGGACGGGCACTGAAAACGGCGATCTGCATGGCAAGGTCTGCGCGGAAATCCGCCACGACCATAGCGCACCCGCACATCGATGGGGATGGCACCGGCGGCGTGACAGCCGCCGGTGCCGGTACCGCCTTAGAACGTATAGCCCAGGCCCAGCATCACGCCGTTCTGCAGCTGGCCGTCGCGACGCTCGCCCACGTAGTCGACCATCACCGACAGGCGATCACTGGCGCGGCTGGTCACGCCCAGGTTCCAGGCCAGCACCTGCTCGCCCACGGTCTGGCTGCTGGCACCGAACACCAGGTCCGGCGCAGCGGCGAAGCCGGTGCTGTAACGGGCCTGGGTGTCGCCCAGTTCCTTCTGCCAGACCACGCGCGCGCGCGGGGTGATGCGCTCGCCGTTGTTGCCTTCGAAGGTCTTGAACAACTGCAGACCCGCGCCGACGCGGATGCTTTCCAGGCTGTCACCACGCCCGACCAGCGCGCCAGCACCCTGCCCTTCATTGAAACGGGTGGCCGAGGTGCGCGCGTAGTCGACCACCGGCAGCAGCGGCTGGATCACCACACCCTTGGCGGTGGTGAATGAGAAGCCGTGTTCCAGGCGGGCCGAGATCGCATCGTTGTTGTACTTGGCACGCAGCGGGCCCTGCAGGCCGTCGATGCCATCGATGCTGCGGCGGGTGTCGTGGCGCAGATCGGTGTAGCGCACCGAGGCCGAGAGGTAGCCACGCGAGTAGGTGGCATCCAGGTAGCCGCCCACATCCAGCGCGCGCACGTCGCCGGTGAAGCCGGAGCCATCGCGGCCCTTGGTCGACATGTCGGCGGCGGCAACGCTGACGCCCAGGGTCAGCCGGTCATCGGCCAGCTGCGTATCGGCACCGAGCACGATGCCGCCGACGGTATGGCTCAGGCCAGCCACGCCGCCCTCGCCGTCGATGCGGCCATGGCTGCCGAAGCCGCGGCCCCAGAGGCCATGGTTGCGTGGTGCTTCGCCGCCGAAGTCGGTGTTGCCACCGCCCGCCCCCGCCGGCTCCACCAGATGCATCGCCAACTGGTTGAACAGGCTGCCATTGGCCATGCCGGGCTGTGCCGAAGCGGCCTGCGCGGCCTGTGCAGCCAAACCGCCAGCGTCACCGCTGCCGCTGCGTCGTGCGGCCTGGTGCTGCTGCACCACGCTGCCGATGCTGCCGACCAGCGCGTTGTCGGCCAGGCGCAGGCTGGCGTGGCCATCACCGCGCAGTGCACCGGCCTGCTGTGCGATCACATCGCGATCGGCAAACTGCAGTGCCCCCAGCAGCGGCTTCAGGCCGGCATCCTGGCGCTGGCCGGCCGTGGCCAGCGCACGGCCGAGACCGTCGTTGCCGTTGCTGCCGGTGAGCTGCGCAAGCTGGTCGAAACCGGGGTTCGCGGTCAGCGACAGGCCCTCGGCGGTCTGCTTGATGTTGAAGCTCAGCAGCGAGTTGTGGCGCGGCCGGAACACCTCGCCATTGGTGATGCTGGCGGTATAGCCGGTGTCGCCCAGGCGCACCGCATCGGTAAAACCGCCCTGGTAGATCGGGCCGCTCACCAGTTCGCGCTGGTAGTTGCCGGCGTAGAAGCCCTGCGCCACGTTCAGTTCCAGGTGCGCGCCCGGCGAGATGACCAGCGCGCCCTCGTTGGTGCCGCTGTCGTAGAAGTCGCCGACGCGCAGGCGGCCACTGTTGGCGCCGCCCGCCTCGGTGACGTCGAACAGTACCTTGCCGCCCGGCATGATGTTGACGTAGCCGTGGGTGACCAGGTCACCACCACGCGGCATCAGGGTGCCGTACACGCGCAGGCGGTTGAAGCCATCCTCGCGGAACGAGGGGCCGGTGCCATCGAGCAGTGCGTTCGAGTCGGTGGCAACCGAGGCGATGTCACCGTGGCCGACCACCATGCCGGCCGCCAGCACGCGCAGCTCCGGGGTGCGCAGGGCACCGCCTTCCAGGGCGATGGTGCCGTTCTCCACCAGCATGAAATCGGCGCCGGTGGTCTCGGCGGTGCGCCAGGTGCCGCCCTTGGCGACACGGATTACGCCGGCCGAATTGCCCAGCGTGGAGGCATCCAGCTCATCCAGGCGCAGCTGGCCCAGCAGGAGCTGCCGTGTACCCGGGTCGTTGAGGTAATCCTGCACCGACGCCGGGCCGATGCCGTTCGGGCCGGCGCTGGAGCGGTTGTAGATGTTCACCGCATAGTTGATGTACGTGGTGGCGAAGTCGGTATCGTTCCAGCGCGCGAAGTCGTCATCGACGAACGCCTGCAGCTGGCGCGCGGTGCGCAGGTAGCCCGGGTTGATGTCGCCGCTGACATTGCCGGTGACGGTCAGGGTGTCGCCCGGGTCGCGATAGCCAGCGGCGGTGATGATCTTGTTGCTGTAGATGTCCTGGCCGGGGAAGGTTTCCAGCTTGCGGCCACTGCCATCGGGATCGAAGCTGACCGACGGGCCGGTGGTCCGGGCCGGATCGCGGAACACCAGCAGGCCGTTGGGCTGCACCACCTCGTACATGGCCTTGTGCAGCAGGCCGGCATCCATGCCGCCACCGTAGTTGCCGGTGTAGATCTCGGTCATCCGCGGCGACGGCGTATAGATCACCTTGCCACTGTTGCTGGCGGCGTGGATCTGCACCGAGTCGACCAGCGGCAGATCGCCGGCCAGGTAACGCTCGACGCCACCGGACTGCATGATCGAGCAGGACGAGATGCAGTGGCCGGACACGATGGTGTTCAGGCCGTTGCTGCGGATCACCCCCTGCAGCCACTCACCCGCGATCAGCGCGCCACCATTGGAGGTGCGCAGCACGACTTCGCGGATCGGGCGGCCTTCGGCCTGCGCCTTGGCCAGCAGTGCCGGCAATGCGACCACGTCGGCGACGGTGACACCGCCGCTGAGTACTACGCGATCGCCCTGCACGTGATAATTCATTGCCATGACGTCATCCATCTGGCCCAGGGTCGCGATACCCACCAGGCCTGCCAGGGCGATGCTCAACTTCGAATGCTTCATTGCGTTCTCTCTCTCCGCCCGCACCACGCGGGTCGAAAGCAGAACGCAGCAGCAAGGCGGACGCCCCCAGTCGACGACGAGGAAAAAGATGAATGCATTCACAATGGAAATGCAGAAGAAACGTGGGCTTCCCCATCCGGTCACCGTCGCGTAAAACTCGATGACGCGTCCGTCATTGTCGTTCGAGGCCCTCCCCTGTCCGTGCCCTCCCCTTTGCTCCGTCCTGCGCCGGATCTGCCCGGGGTTCCGGATGTCTTCATCGCATTCGTACGCGAGGAACGCGCGCCGCTGTGCGCTTTCCTGCGCGCCCGCGGTGTCGGCCCCGAGGATGCCGAGGACATCGCCCAGGACTGCATGGAGCGCCTGATCCGCTACCGCGCGCACGACACCGAGGAACTGCGGCTGCTGCTGTACCGCATCGCCCGCAACCGCCTGGCAGACCGCGGGCGCTCACCGCAATCGCGCAACCACCTGTCGCTGACCGAACGCGACGGCAACGAAGAAGCCGCCAGCGCTTCTCCTGACCCCCTGCGTCAGGCAGAATCCGGGCAGATGCTCGCCCTGCTGCGCCAGGCATTGTTCAAGCTTCCCGAACGTGCCCGCGAGGTGTATCTGCTCAACCGCATCACCGGCATGAGCTATACACAGATCGCCCGGCATTGCGGCATCACCGCCAAGACCGTGGAAAAACACATTGCCCGTGCATTGCAGGGCCTGCGCAAGGAGCTGGGCCCCGATCCTCTCCACAATGATGGAGACACCGAATGATCCGCAACGACAACAGGGATGACACGTTGCTTTTTGAACACGCAAGCGCCTGGGTAGCCCGGCTGGACGCACCCGACTGCAGCCCCGAAGAGCGTCAATCCTTCGAGGACTGGCTGGCCGAGGATCCCGCGCACGTCAGCGCTTGGGTACAGGCCGAAAAGCTGCACCAGCGCAGTGCCGGCCTGGCCGGCGACCCGTGGCTGCGCACCGCCGCCGCGCGCGCGGCACGCAGGCCGCAGCGGCGCTGGCTGCCAAGTGTGGCCGCCGCTGCCGGCGTCTGCCTCGCCGTTGGCATGGGCTGGATGCTGTACACCGATGGCAACCCCACGCCGCTTACCTACGCCAACGCCAGCCTGCTGCCGCAGCAGCGCACGCTGGCCGATGGCAGCATCGCCACGCTCGATGCCGGCACCACGCTCACCGCACGCTTCGGCTGGCGCAAGCGCGAACTGGCGCTGGAACGTGGCCGCATCCAGTTGCAGGTCGAACCGTCATCGCGCTCGCTGCGGGTGCAGGCCGGCGGCAGTTCGATCCGCGATATCGGCACCACCTTCCAGGTGGAACGCCTGGCTGACGGCCGGGTCGAGGTCGCGCTGCTGGAAGGCGTGGTGGAAGTCACCAGTGGCAGCGCGCAGCACACGCTGTCGCCGGGCCAGCAGCTGCAGGTCCTGGCCTCCGGCAAGATCCAACCGGGCCCGCAGCTGTCCTCGACCGCCGCCGCCGAGGCCTGGCCACAGGGCAAGCTGGTGTTCGACGGCACGCCCCTGGCCACCGTGGTCGAACGCATGAACCGCTATGGCAGCACGCCACTGGTGGTCGCCGACCCGGACATCGCCGACCTCGCGGTCAGCGGTACCTTCCGTGCAGGCGACGCGCACGAACTGCTTTCCGCCCTGGAACTGGGGTGGTCCATTGCTGGCCAGCCGCGCTCGGATGGCGCGCTGGAACTGCGCCGCACCTACTGAGGCGGCGGCCGATGCCGGCGCCGGGTATGCTTCGTTGGGACATGCTGCGCTGGGGCCTGCTGCAGGCCCTGCTGTGCGTTGTGCTGGTGCCCGGTGTGGCGGCCACGACAGGCGCTGCCGAGGCAGTCAGGCAGGTCGACTATCGGATCGCTCCTGGCGCCCTGCCGCCGGCACTACAGCAATGGGCGCGCCAGAGCGGCATCGCCCTGGTGTTCGACGCACGTGAACTGGGCGACCTGCGCACCAGCGGCGCTGCCGGCTCGCTGGCGCCGGCCGCCGCACTGAAGCAGCTCGTCGCCGGCATGCCGGTGAACATCCTGCAGACACCCAGCGGCGGATTCGTGGTACGCCGGCATGCTGCGCCACCCGACGTGGTCGCGCAGCCGGTACGGCGGCCACCGCCGCCACCGCCATCGAAGCCGGTGCAGGTGGAACTGGCGCCGATCCATGTCACCGGCAGCCGGTTGCCGCGCACCTCCGTGCAGACCACGCTGCCGGTAACGGTGATCGACCGCGAAGACATCCTGCGCAGCGGCTACGGCACGTTGTTCGACCTGTTGCGCCACCTGCCCGGCATGAACGGCCACCCGCCCCTGAGCACCTCGCGCAGTGGCGATTCGCTGTACCTGCCGGTCGGCGCAGCGGCCACCACCAGCCTGGATGGCATGGGTCCGCGCGCGACCCTGTTCCTGGTCAATGGCCGGCGCCTGCCGCGCTATCCGATGGTCTCGCTGGAAGAAGGCGGGCTGACCGATCTGGGTGGCATTCCGCTCAGCTTCGTCGAGCGCATCGAGCTGGTGCGTGGCGGCGCGTCGGCCATCTACGGCGCCGATGCGATGTCCGGCGTGGTCAACATCATCCTGCGTGACCAGGCCGAGGGCCCGGAAGCTACGCTGCAGTCGGGTGTCAGCAGCCGTGGCGACGGCGATCAGTACCGGCTGCAGGCGGCAACAGGTGGCGTGCGCGAAGGCGGCGATAACTGGTTCGCCGGCATCGACCTGCACCGCCTGCAGCATGTGGCCGGTGACCAGCGCGACTGGCATGCGGAAACCTCGCTGTACCCGATCGGGTTGATCCTGGGCAACGGCGATTACTACCCGGCCACGCAGTGCCATCCGCCGCTGCAGCGCGAAGACGACGGCTGCTGGTTCGACAACGCACGCCCACGCTCGCTGCAGCCGGCATCGGAAACACTGTCCGGCTACCTGCGCTATCGCCACGAACGCGGTGACGGACGCTACGCCTATGTGGAAGCACGCGCCAGCCACAACCGCCAGCGCTTTGAACTGGGCCCGACTGCCGTCGCCCTCAATTTCAACCGTGGCGCGATCCTCAACGTGGTGCTGCAGGAAGGCGGCGAAGTACGCCCGCGCGTGCATGCCACCGAAGGCGACATCAGTTTCGGCATGGGCCGTGAGCGCACCGGCCGCAGCTGGGATGCCGGCCTCAGCGCGCAGCGCAGCCAGGTGGACCTGCGCACCGAAGGCACCGTGCGCAGTGAACGCCTGCTGGACGCCGCACGCACGCTGGACTTCCTGCCCGGCTTTTCCACCCTGCCGCCGGGGCTGGCAGAGGAACTGTTCCCGGCCATCCACAACCGCGGACGTACCGAACAGTGGCAGGGCTGGTGGGGCATGCAGCGCACCCTGATGACACTGCCCGGTGGTGCAGCACAACTGGCGACCGGCATCGATCTGCGCCGCGAGCGCTGGACGTCGTTGCCTGACCCGCTGCTGGGCAAGGGCGAGCTGGCGCTGGGCCTGCCGATGGAGCAGCGCCGGCTGACGCGGCAGAGCAACGCCGCCTACGCCGAACTGGGCCTGCCGTTGGCGCCGACGCTGCGCCTGGACGTGGCCGCGCGGCTGGACCGCGATGGCGGTGACACTGCATTTTCGCCGCGTGCCGGCCTGCGCTGGAGCCCGAGCCCGCACTGGTCGTTCCTGCTGGCCAGTGGCCGCGGCTACCGCGCGCCCAGCATCTTCGAGCGGCGGCGACCGCCGGGCTACTTCGGCCTGTATCCCCTGCCCGCATCGGCTTCCCTGCCGCCGTGCGCGCGCCCCCTGCGTGGTGGTGGCTGCGCGGTGGAAGTAGAGGTGGTGGAGAACGATGCGCTGAAAGCCGAGACTTCGCGCAGCCACTCGCTGGCCGCCAGCTGGACACCGAGCGATGCGTTCTCGCTGTCGCTGACCCACAACATCGTTGAACTGCGCAACGAGATCCTGGCCCTGCAACCCAGCGACGCCCTGTGGAATCCCGGTACCTGGGAGCTGGATGAGCAGGGCCGCCTGCGTGATCTTCGACTGTCATTCGACAACATCGGCCGCACCACCTCGCGCAACTGGGTACTGCGTGGCGAGTACCGGGTGGATGCCGGCCGCAACGGGCAGTGGTTGTTCTCGCTGGATGCGTTGAAGCAGCAGGAGCTGCGCCGCGATCGCAGCCATGGCGAATCGGTGGACCTGCGCGGGCATGCTACGCCAGCGAACGCGGGCATCCTCAACGTGCAGTGGCAGAACCCTTCCTGGGACATCGCCCTGCGTGGCAACCGCGTCGGCCGCACCCGCGCATGGCTGGCCGGTGAAGCATGCACGCAGGAGCAGCATGACCAGCGCCTCTGCATGAACCCCGCGCAGCTGCGCTGGAACCTGCACCTGGCGCGCCGGCTGAGCCCGCGCGTGATTGCCGCACTGGATGTGCACAACCTGCTTGATACGCGACCGGTGAACCATCTGGTCGGCAGCGGCGGGCAGATGGCCGGACTGGACGATCCGCTGGGGCGCTACTTCCTGCTGACCCTGCAATTCCGCTGAGCGTAGTACCCTACGCCGCCTGTTCCACGGCGTCGAAGGCGAGTCATGAAAGCCTACCTCTGGTTCCTGGGCGCGCTCATGCTGTTCTTCGCGCTGCCCTTCCCCTGCCTGCTCTATTACGGCACCAGCTGGCCGATGGACCTGGGCGACCGCAGCGCGCCTTGGCTTGCGCTGGGTTTACTGGCGACGTCGCTGGCGCTGTGGTTGGTGCTGCTGTACGCCTTCCTGCATTACCTGCTGCTGGCGCCACCGCGCGCACTGCAACGCGTGCGCAGCATCCTCGCCAACGGCGAGCCACGCAGCGCGCGCATCGAGCAGGCCGAACAGACCGGCGTGCAGGTGCGTGGCTTCGCGCAGTGGCGGCTGCAACTGGCCTTCGACAATCTGTCCGGCACGCCGATCACCGAAACGCTGGTCGTGGTCGACAGCAAGCCACAGCTGCAGCGTTTTGCCGTGGGCAGACAGCTGGATGTGCTGCTCAGCCGCACGCCGGGCACCCCGCCCAACCTGATGCTGGAAGGCGCGCAACCGGAACTGGACCGCGCCAGCCTGTGGCGCCGCGCCATCGGCGGCGTGATCGGTGTCATCGTGGTCGCTGCCGCGTACGTCATGGCCTACCGGCTGCAGAGCGATGGAATGGGTTGGACGTTCCTGGGTTTCGGTCATCCACTGCTGATCTGCCCGCTGGTGCTGTGCTGCTACCTGATCGGCCTGCGCCTGCTGGCACGCCTGCTGGCCGGCACGCTGCAGATCGACGCGCGCGGCGAAACACTCAAGTACCGCGGGATCGGCGCCGAAGCGCGAGTGCTCGACGTGCGCCAGACCGGTACCTACGTCAACGAACAACCGCAGGTGGAGTTCCAGCTGGAATACCTCGACCGCGAGGGCAACGTCCAGCACGCCAGCGTGCGTCGCTTCGTTGCGCTGCTCGAACTGGCCAACATTCCTCGCGGGCAGGTCGACATCCTGTACGACCCGGATGATCGCCGCAGCGTGCGCATGGAGGACGCGTGAAGCGGCCCGTGTCCACACCGCTGGTGTTTGCCGGCGTGGTGCTGGCCCTGGCCGGTGTCGCCACGGCGGGCGGCGCACTGCAGACCGTCGACGCGACCCTGCGTGGCGCCATATCGACCACGCCTGCGGATGCAACGCAGCAACACCCCTGGGAGAAACCGTTGCGAACCACGGCCATCGCCACGCCACGGGCAGCTTTCGAACCGATGCGCGTGCCCGGGCGGGCACGGCCCAACCTGCTGCTCGACAGCGAGCGCCTGCAGGCTGCACGGCAGGCGCTGGAAGCGATGCCCGGACTGGCTGGCGAACGCCTGGTCGTTTTCCACAGCATCCACTTCCATGACGACGGCCGCATCGACATCGACCTGGTCGATCCCCGGCAGCCAGGCCACGTGGATGGTTACCACTACCAACGCGGGCAGTGGCGCAAGGGCGATGCGGTGAACCCACAGCAGTTCGCGCCGACCATCAGCCTGCGCCGTAGCAGCACTGCACTGGCCAACATCGATTTCGATGCCGTGCCACGGGTGACGCAGGCCCTGCAGCAACAGCGCAATGCACTGATGCGTACGCCAGCCGATGTCGGCCACGTGTATGTAGTCATCCGCAAGGGCGGCAAGCTGGTGTGGTTGCCGGATGAAGTGGCCGGCGACCGCCAGACCGTGCGCCTGCGCTACGACGCCAGGGGCAACCTGCAGTAGAAAAAGGGGACCCCTCCGCCCCCTTTTCTGCTATCTCACCGAGCGGGCGGTGGCGTACTGCGCGGCGTAATAGGTGGACAGCACCAGCAGGCTGGCCAACGGCAGGCCACCGCCGAAGCGATCCCAGGCCAGCAATGAATCGCTGGCCACGAACAGCAGTGCACCACCGGCGGCCCAACGCGCACTGCCCGCTTCCAGCGCATCGGCGTGCGGCCGCCTCCAGTAACGGGCCAGTGCCAGCACCGCCATGGCGGCCAGCACCAAGACGTAGGCCAACACCGGAACGCGCATCGGCAGCGGCAGATGCGGCCACAGGCCGGCGACGTTGATCGAAGCGAATGCAGCAAGCAGCACGAACGCAGCGAGCAGTCCGCGACCTGCGCGCAGGCCGGCACGGAACGCGGCGATGTAGCACAGATGCGCCAGCAGGAAGGCAACCAACCCCGGCACGAACGCGTCGATCGGCAGCATCAGCGCGATATCGCCCACGCAGGACAACAGCATGCCGGCCAGCACCGCGCGCCGGTAGAACGCATCCGCCACCGGCCGCGCCTGCCAGGCGATGGCGGCGATCAGCAGCGTGGTTGCCGGCTTGGCCAACCAGTGCAGCCAACGCCCGTCGCCGTCCAGGTAGGCGCCGACGATGGCCAGCACGGCCACCACCAGGATCACCCCGTCGCGCGTCCGCAGGCTCATCGTGCCTTCCACAGCTCTGCAAGGCGGTCGGGGCGGCCGCTGATGCGTTCCAGCACCGGATACTGCAGGCCGCCGTGGTAGTCGATCTTCATCGTGTCGATGCGGTCGAACTGCTTGACCAGCAGTGTGATCGGCGCCTTGTCAGTGGCCGCCGCAGCCACCGCGTCCTTCAGGCGCTGGCTGCTGTATTCGCGACCGCCAACGGCGATCACCTTCATGCCCGGCGCCAGGCCGGCATTGAACGCCGGGCTGTCCCAGACCACATCGCCGACCACGCCGCTGTCGAGTACCGTCGCTCCCACCGAGTACGCCAGCAGCGCTGCCTTCGCGCGCTTTTCCTGTGCCTTGTAGGCCTCGTTCGGCGCATCGCGGTAGACCAGCTTCCAGCCCGCCAGTTCCAGGCCGCCGGTCAGCGATCCGTGCCCGTCCAGGCGCTGGCGCAGGAAGCTGGCCCAGTCGTACGGCGCGATGCCGTTCAAGGTCGCCACCACGTCATCGAAGGTGTACGGATTGACGTCCCAATCGCCGTTGCCAACGCCAAAGAAGGCACGCGCGAAATCATCCAGGCTGCGACGGTTGCCGGTCAGCACCCGCAGCTTGCCCTCCACCTCCAGCCACAGCATCTGCCCGCCGGAATAGTAGTCTTCGCTCATCTGGTAGTTGCGGTACGGCAGCGTGCGACGCTGGGCGATGGTCGGGTCGTTGGTGGTGTCCTGCAGCGGACGCCAGGCCAGGCCCGGGCGGCCGCGGTCATAGGTTGCCGCGACGTTCGCCAGCATGTCGCGCGCCTGCTCAGTGGTCCACAGACCGGAACGCGCGGCCAGCACCTGGCCCCAGAACTGGGTCTGGCCTTCGTATACCCACAGCAGGCTGTCGCCCATCGGTGTATTGAAGTTGGCCGTGGCCAGGTCGGCACCGCGACGGTACTTGCCGTTCCACGAGTGGGTGTATTCGTGCGGCAACAGGTCACGCATCCAGGCGTTGCTGTCCCACTCGGTGAAATACCCCGGGTCGGCGCTGTTTTCGCTGGAACGATGGTGCTCCAGCCCGATGCCGCCGAGGCGATCGGTCAGAGCAAGCAGGAATTCGTAGTGATCGTAGTGGCGCGCGCCGTACAGCTTGTCGGCCTGCTGCACCAGCGCACGATGCAGCTTGATCTGCGCGTCGGTCGGCTTCAGCGATTTGGCATCGTCGGCGAACACGTTCAGATGCACCGGCGCCTTCGCGCCCGGGTCGAGGTCGATGCGCTGGTGATGCTCGCCGGCAAACAACGGCGAGTCGACCAGGTGGTCATAGGAAATCGGCTTGAACACCACGGTGTCGCCATCGCGACGTGCGGTTTCCAGCGCGGTGGCATAGGCCCAGCCCTTGGGCAGCGTCACGCTCGCCTGCGCCTGCAGGTTGCGCGCGTCCACGCCGGCCGGATACAGCGAATTGGCGTTCCACTGCAGGTTGAGCATTTCCGGGGTCATCACCACCCGACCCTGGCTTCCACCCTGCGAAGACAGGAAATCGAAGTGGGCGACGATCTCGCTCACCCCGGCCGGCACCTCCACCTTGAACGCGTACACGTTGAACTGGTCACGCTGCCAGGCCAACGGCTTGCCGTTGGCGGTCACCCGCAGGCCGGCCAGCTTGTCGATGGGGCCGGTGGGTGAATGGTTGCCGGGAATCCACTGCGGGTACAGCAGGGTCAGCGGGCCGGGCTTGGCCGGCACGGTGGCGGTCACCTTGAAGATGCGCCGGGCCAGGTCGCGCGCGTCGACATCGATGCGCAGCAGGCCGGGGGCGGCGGCATCACCCGGTGGCGGGGTCTGCGCCAGCGCGGGCGTGGCCGCCAGCGCGAACAGCACGGACATCACCAGGGCACGGGTTTTCATCGGCAACTTCCAGCAGCGAAGGATTTCCCGATGCTAGGCCTGTGCGATGCCGAGCCCCATGGCCGAAGGTCATGGTCAAGAGAATTGTGGAAAGCCCCCCGCAGGGAATCCTTATCCAGGGCTTCTTGGCACTGTTGAGGCACGTACATCAGGGCACTCGTTTGCCAGGCCGAACATCGGCCTGGCAAGCGACCTGGACTTGCGTGTCTACTTCGACGAGTCGTCTTTATAAGCAGCCTCAATGGCCCCCTTCAATCTCGCCGGATCTTCGATCCTGACGCCGGTCAAGCACTTGGAGCCGGTTGCATCAAAAAATACCGTCGATGCCGAGCCCCCCTGAAAGTGCGCATAACCGAAAACCGGTGCAGGAGAATCGGCCAGCGGAGCCCATACGATCTTGCCAAGCAGCATTCTTGCCTTGGCAACATCCCGCTCGATACACCCACCTGATGCTCTCACGACGATCACCAGCTGGCCTGAGCCTTGATCAACTTGGGTAGCGAGTTCAATTCCACCGAAATTCCGGACGCTCCCAGAAGCCGACGCGGCCTCGGCAAACGAGCCGTTCTTGACGCCCAAAACATCAGCTGCGGCATCCGGGCCTGCACTTCGCGCCAACTCCAGTCTCTCGATGTAATCGAGTGCCGCTAGCTGCGAAGACTCTGCGGCGGCACTCCACGCTTGGGGAGGAAGTGTCTCCGCCACAGCTGCGAGGGGAATGATCGCAGACAAGATCAGTAATGATTTCACCGGCGCCCTCACGAAATCACCAAGGATAGTTGGCATCGTAGTAGTCCTCATGCTGCTTGGTATAGGTTTTCCCCGATGCCACATGGTTGTTGTCACAGAATACCTTTCCGATATCCACCAGTGACGCGCCACCTGACCACATACTCCATAGCGTAGCGGAGTTCTCGGAAATCAGCGGAATTTCAACGGTCCCTTCCGAAAATCCTCGGATCCGATCACTTACAGCGGCATTATTAACAACGGCCCTAGCTTCCCATACGCAATTTCTTTCAACATGCTGGGCCTTGGTGATCGGAGCATCAATACTGGGAAAGCCTGCGCACTTTCCAGCATCAAGGTGCAGCGACTGTGGGTTTGCGACCAAGTCGCAGAGCGAGCGCCCATAGACGGGCAACAGTCAAGGAGGCTGCGCATCAGAGTACAGTTCGTTCGCGTTGCCATGATCGCCACACTCAGCAAGTGGTGAGCGGCGCAGAATTCATATGCCACTTGCGACTGAGCTAGGCTCCCGCGAGAGTGATATTTCTTCACTTTTCAAAGTCGGCGCGCCCCAATTACCCGGTTCAGTCGCGGCGCTCCATGTGCATAGGCTGGACACCCAAAAGCTGAGCGAACCGAGGTTCGCCCCCACCGGAATCAGCTCGCACCGATCGAAGGGCGATTCTCACCCATCAGGTACTACTTCGCGGTCAGTCGACCAGGCGCAGGCGCAGTTCCTTCGGCAGCGCGAACACCATCGATTCCGGCTCGCCGTCCAGCTCACCGATACCGGAAGCCCCCAGCTCGGCCAGACGCGCCAGCACGCCATCAACCAGTACCTGCGGCGCCGACGCACCGGCCGTCACGCCGATATGCTCCTTTCCCACCACCCAGGCCGGATCGATCTCGTGCGCACCATCGATCAGGTAGCTCTCCACGCCTTCACGGCGGGCCAGCTCACTCAGTCGGTTGGAGTTCGAGCTGTTCGGCGAACCGACCACCAGCACCAGGTCACAGCGCTTGGCCAGGTCGCGCACGGCGTCCTGGCGGTTCTGCGTGGCGTAGCAGATGTCGTCGTTCTTCGGCCCCTGCATCGCCGGGAAGCGCTCGCGCAGCGCATCGATGATGCCGCGCGTGTCGTCCACCGACAGCGTGGTCTGGGTGGTGTACGCGAAGTTTTCCGGCTGGTTGATCTGCAGCGTGGCCACCTGCTCCACGTCCTCGACCAGGTAGATCTGGCCGGTGCCCGCTTCGCGGTTCCACTGGCCCATCGTGCCTTCCACTTCCGGATGGCCGGCATGGCCGATCAGCACCACGTCACGGCCGGCGCGGCAGTGGCGGGCGACTTCGAAATGAACCTTGGTCACCAGCGGACAGGTGGCGTCGAACACCTTCAGGCCACGACGCTCGGCTTCCTGGCGCACGGCCTGGGAAACGCCATGGGCGCTGAAGATGACGGTGTTGTTGTCCGGCACTTCGTCGAGTTCTTCGACGAAGATCGCGCCGCGCTGCTTCAGGTCATCGACCACGAAACGGTTGTGCACCACTTCATGGCGGACATAGATGGGCGCGCCGAGCGTTTCGATCGCGCGCTTGACGATCTCGATCGCACGATCGACACCGGCACAGAAACCACGCGGGTTGGCGAGCAGCACATCCATCAGTTCAGTCTCCCGGCAGCGGCCGGCTTACGGTTTCGGATTGGCATTATCCGCCTTTTTGGCGGACTTGCCGTCGAACAGGCCGAACAGGGCGATGCCGATGGCACCCACCACGATGGCCGAATCGGCGATGTTGAACGACGGCCAGACATGCTCGCCGACGTACCACTGGATGAAATCCACCACATGACCATGCACCTGGCGGTCGATCACGTTGCCGATCGCACCGCCGATGATCAGCGCGTAAGGCACGGCGGCCTTCCAGTTGCCACGGGCGGTAGCACGCAGCCACCAGGCCATCAGGCCGCTGATGGCGATCGCCAGAACGGTGAAGAAGTGCTTCTGCCAGCCACCGGCATCGCTCAGGAAGCTGAACGCTGCACCGGTGTTGTAGGTGCGGTACCAGTTCCAGAAGCCGTCGATGACCACCACCGGCTGAAACTCCGGCAGGCTCGACAGCACCCAGGCCTTCGACCACTGGTCCAGGCCGATGATGACTGCCGACAGCAGCAGCCAGATCAGTGCGTTGGGATGCGGGCGCGGGGCGGCCATCAGAACCAGCTCCGCACTTCGCCGGCACCGGCGATGTTGGTCACGCAGCGGCCGCACAGTTCCGGGTGGTCGGCATTGTTGCCAACGTCGGCACGGTGGTGCCAGCAGCGCACGCACTTGGACTTCTGCGTCGGCTGCGCGCTGACGAACACCTCGTCGGTGGTCGCCGGGCGCACCTGCACGTCACCACTGATGAACAGGAAACGCAGTTCATCGGCCAGCGGCTGCCAGCGCGCGGCCTGCTCTTCGCTGGCGGCGATGGTGATCTCCGCTTCCAGCGCGGCACCGATCGCACCATTGGCGCGCATCGGCTCCAGCACCTTGGCCACCTGCTCGCGCACGGCCAGCAGCTGATCGAAGTCGGCAGCGTTGAGCTGTGCATCGGTCGGCAGCGGTGCCAGGTCCTCGTACCAGGTAGTGAACAGCACGTGGCCGGCACGATCGCCCGGCAGGTAGCCCCACAGCTCGTCGGCGGTGAAGGTCAGGATCGGCGCCACCCAGCGGGTGAACGCTTCGGCGATGTGGTACATCGCGCTCTGCGCCGAACGACGACCATCCGAATCGGTCGGCATCGTATACAGGCGATCCTTGGTCACGTCCAGGTACAGCGAGCCCAGGTCCACGCTGCAGAAGTTCAGCAGCAGCTGCACGATCTCGGCCATGTCGTAGTTGTCATACGCCGCCTTGATCTTCTCCTGCAGCTCCCAGGCGCGATGCACGATCCAGCGGTCCAGCGCGACCATCTCGTTGAGCGGGCGCAGGTGCTGGGCCGGATCGAAACCGTCCAGGTTGCCCAGCAGGAAGCGGGCGGTGTTGCGCAGGCGGCGGTAGGCGTCGGCGGTGCGCTTGAGGATTTCCTGCGACAGCGACATCTCGTTGCTGTAGTCGGCCGAGGCGATCCACAGGCGCAGGATGTCCGCGCCCAGCTTGTTCATGATTTCCTGCGGTTCGATGCCGTTGCCCAGCGACTTGGACATCTTGCGGCCGTGCTCGTCCACGGTGAAACCGTGGGTGAGGCACTGCTTGTACGGCGCGCGCTTGTCGATGGCCACGCCGGTCAGCAGCGAGGACTGGAACCAGCCGCGATGCTGGTCCGAACCTTCCAGGTACAGATCGGCCGGCTTGCCGAAGCCACGGGCAGCCAGCACGGCTTCGTGGGTCACGCCCGAGTCGAACCAGACATCGAGGATGTCGGTGACCTTCTCGTAGTCGGCCGCTTCAGCGCCCAGCAGTTCGGCCGTATCCAGCGAATACCACACGTCGATGCCTTCGGCCTGGACGCGGTCGGCGACCTGCTGCATCAGCTCCACCGAACGCGGGTGGATCTCACCGGTCTGGCGGTGGGTGAACAGCGCGATCGGCACGCCCCAGGTGCGCTGGCGCGAGATCGTCCAGTCCGGGCGGCCGTCGATCATGCTCTGGATGCGCGCCTTGCCCCAGCTCGGGAACCAGCCGACGGTATCGATCGCGGCCAGCGCATCGTTGCGCAGGTTGGCCTTGTCCATCGAAATGAACCACTGCGGGGTGGCACGGAACACCAGCGGAGTCTTCTTGTGGCGCCAACAATGCGGATAACTGTGCACGATCTCCACGGCCTTGAGCAGCGCGCCGCTGGCGGCCAGCACTTCGATGATCGGCTGCTGCGCCTTCCAGATGTGGGTACCGGCCAGCACCAGGTCACCGGCGGGCGGGGTGGACGCCAGGTACACGCCCGCACCGTCGACCGGATTGATCTGGCCGGCGTTGTACTTCTCCAGCAGGCCGTACTTCTGGCTGACCACGTAGTCTTCCTGGCCGTGGCCGGGGGCAGTGTGCACCGCACCGGTACCGTCCTCGTCGGACACGTGTTCGCCGTTGAGCACGGGGATCTCGCGCTCCGGGTAGAACGGGTGCGCCAGCAGCTGGTTTTCCAGCGCCGAACCTTCGGCTTCACCGTGCAGCACCACCGCGTCCACGCCGTAGCGCTGCAGCGACCGTTCGGCCAGCGCAGCAGCCAGCACCAGCCAACGGCGCTTGCCGTTGTGCGCCGGGCCTTCGGCCAGCACGTAGCGGATGTCCGCGCCCAGCGACACCGCCAGCGAAGCCGGCAGCGTCCACGGAGTGGTGGTCCAGATCGGCACCGCCACTTCGACATCGGCCGGCAGGCTGACGCCGAACGCCTGCGCCACCGCCTGCGGATCACGCGCGGTGTAGGCCACGTCGATCGCCGGCGAGGTCTTCTCGTGGTACTCGATCTCGGCCTCGGCCAGTGCCGAGCCGCAGTCGAAGCACCAGTAGACCGGCTTGGCGCCACGCAGCAGATGGCCGTTGGCCACGATCTTGGACAGCGCACGGATCTCGTTGGCCTCGAAATCGAAGCTCAGGGTCTTGTACGGGTTGTCCCAGTCGCCGGTGACGCCCAGGCGCTTGAAGTCGGCACGCTGGATGTCGATCTGTTCTTCGGCGAACTCGCGGCACTTCTGCCGGAACTCGACCGCATCGAGCTTCACCCCGACCTTGCCCCACTTCTTTTCCACCGCGATTTCGATCGGCAGGCCATGGCAGTCCCAGCCCGGCACGTAGGGCGCATCGAAGCCGGCCAGGTAGCGCGACTTGACGATGATGTCCTTGAGGATCTTGTTGACCGCATGGCCCAGGTGGATGCGCGCATTGGCGTACGGCGGGCCGTCATGCAGCACGAACAGCGGGCGGCCGGCGGCGTTGTCGCGCAGCTGCTGGTAGAGCCCCTGCTCTTCCCAGCGCGCCAGAATGCCCGGCTCGCGCTTGGGCAGGTCGCCGCGCATCGGGAATTCGGTGGCCGGCAGGTTGAGGGTGGTCTTGTAGTCCTGGCTCACGCAGTGGCTCGCAATCTATGTTCGGAAAGGATGGCACGCGCCTGTTCGGCGTCGCGGTGCATCTGGTCGGTCAGCGCCGCCAGATCGTTGAATTTCTCTTCGTCACGCAGCTTGGCGACGAATTCCACTTCGATGTGGCGCCCGTACAGGTCGCCCTGGAAATCGAACAGGTGCGCTTCCAGCAGCGGCTCCACGCCGTCCACGGTGGGCCGGGTGCCGAAACTGGATACCGACGGCCACGGCTGGTCGAACACCCCGTGCACCCAGGTCGCGTAGATGCCCGACAAGGCCGGGGTCTTCGGGAACCGCAGGTTGGCGGTGGGGAAGCCCAGCGTACGGCCGAGCTGGCGCCCGCGCACCACCCGCCCGCTGATCGAGTAGGGGCGCCCCAGCAGGTCGCCGACGCGGGCGAAGTCGCCTTCCTGCAGCAGTTGGCGGATACGGGTGCTGGAGATGCGATCACCATGCAGGTCGACCGCTTCGATTTCGCCGGCGCTGAAACCGAGCTCGGCGCCCAGCGCCTGCAGCAGGGCCAGATCGCCACGGCGACGGTTGCCGAAACAGAACTCCGGCCCGATCCAGACCTCGCGGGCGTTCAGGCGCTGGGCCAGCAGCTGGCGCACGAAGGTTTCGGCCGGCATCGCCGCCATCGCCGCGTCGAAGCGCAGCAGGCCGATCGCATCGACGCCCAGTTCGTGCAGGATCTCGACCTTGCTGCGGGCCAGGGTCAACCGCGGCGGCGGCGTGCCCTGGGCAAAGAACTCACGCGGCAGGGGCTCGAAGGCCACCGCTACCGCAGCCACACCCAAGGCGCGCGCACGCGCGACCGCGTGCCGCACCAGCGCACGATGGCCCAGGTGGAGGCCGTCGAATGCACCGATGCAGACCACGCTTCCGTTGGGGAACAGCTCCCCGCCCTCGACGCTTCTGAACAGCCTGCTCATCAACTCTCGTTCCGGCCGGCCGCAGCCCGCCGTTTCAATGGTGTAACCCTGAAGTATAGCCGCCGGGAGCCACGATCAATGCCCGCGAAGGTCGCGCGGACGGAAGCCCATCGCCACCATCGCCAGCAGGTAGGTCAGCCCGCCACCGCCGACCAGCAGGCCGAGGGCGCCGATCCGTTCCCACGTGCCCATCGACGAGAAGCCCGGCAGCCAGTACAGCAGGGCCAGCAGCACACCGACCATCGCCGTGCACGCCACCAGCAGCCGCAGCAGGTAACCGCCCCAGCCCGGGCGCCGCTGGTAGACATCGGTCTTGCCCAGCCAGTACCAGAGCAGCCCCAGGTTCAGGTAACTGGACAGCGCGCTGGCAATGCCCAGCGCCAGGTGCAGGCCGGGCTGCTTGCCGAGGGCGGCCATCACCCCCTGCGCCTTCAGCTCATCGGGCACCATCACCTGGTACAGCACTGCCAGCAGGGCGAAGTTGAACACCATGTTGGCCACCAGCGCGGCGACACCGGCGCGCACCGGCGTTTTGGTGTCCTGGCGCGCGTAGAAGGCCGGCAGCACCACTTTCAGCAGCGCGAACGCCGGCAGGCCGAAGCTCAGGCCGTACACCGACAGCGCCGTCATGCGGGTGTCGAAAGCGGTGAACTGGCCGTGCTGGAAGATCGTGGAGATCAGCGGCTCGGCCAGCAGCAGCAGGCCGAGCATGGCCGGCACCGAAATCAGCAGGGTCATGCGCAGGCCCCAGTCCAGCGAGCGCGAGAAGCCTTCGCGGTCGGTGCTGACGTGGTGCCGGGCCAGCGCCGGCAGGATCACCGTGCCCAGGGCCACGCCGAACACACCCAGCGGCAGTTCCAGGAAGCGATCGGCCAGCGACAACCAGGACTGCGAGCCATCGGTCAGCTTGGCGGCGATGACGGTATCCAGCAGCAGGTTGATCTGCGCCACTGACGAACCGAACAGGGTCGGCACCATCAGCGTCATCACCTTGCGCACGCCCGGATGGTTCCAGCCCCAGCGCGGCAGGGTCAGCAGGTCGATGCCCTTCAACGAAGGCAGCTGGAACAGCAGCTGCAGCAGGCCGGCGGCCAGCACCGCCCAGCCCAAGGCGAGGATCTGCTTCTCCGGCGTGCCACCCAGCCGCGGTGCCAGCCACAGCGCGCCGGCGATCATGCACAGGTTGAGGATCACCGGGGTCAGCGCCGGCATCGCGAAGCGCTGGAAACTGTTCAGCGCGCCGCCGGCCAGTGCGGTCAGCGAGACGAACAGCAGGAACGGGAAGGTCAGGCGGAACAGGTCGATCAGCAGGCCCTGTTTGGCCGGATCGGTGTCGACGCCACTGGCGAAGACCGACGCCAGCTGCGGCGCGAAGATCAGGGCCAGTGCGGTGACCAGCATCAGCACGCCGCCCAGGGTGCCAGCGGTGCGGGCCATCAGTTCACGCAGCTCGGCGTGGCTGCGGGTTTCCTTCACCTCGGTGAACACCGGCACGAATGCGGTGGCGAAGGAGCCCTCGGCGAACAGCCGACGCAGGAAATTGGGTATCCTGAAGGCGACCCAGAAGGCATCGGTGATGGCGTTGGTGCCGAAGGTCGAGGTCACCACCTGGTCCCGGACCAGGCCGAGAACCCGCGAGACCATGGTCATGCTGCTGAACGACAGCAGGCCCCGCAACATCTTGGGTGAACTCACTCAACGTCCCTCTTGACAATCGACTTGACGTACATTTCTTACGCCATCATACTAGCTAGCTTGCTGTTCCCATAACACCGATTTTTCAGGAAACCACCACCGTGGCCAATATCAAGTCCGCCAAGAAGCGCGCCAAGCAGACCGTCGTGCGCAACGCGCGCAACGTGGCTCAGCGCTCGATGCTGCGCACCGCTGTCAAGAAAGTGATCAAGGCGCTGGACGCCAACGATGCCGCCGGCGCTCAAGCCGCCTTCGCCGTTGCCCAGCCGATCCTGGATCGTTTCAGCGCGCGTGGCCTGATCCACAAGAACAAGGCTGCTCGCCACAAGAGCCGCCTGAACGACCGCATCAAGGCCCTCCAGGCCGCCTGATCCGGTTGGTTGCTGGAGCCCCGGCTCCGGCAGCACGCAAAAGCCCGGCTTCGGCCGGGTTTTTTGTTGCCAGCGCCTTGGCAATGCCCGGGGTCAGATCCCTTTTCCGCAGGAAAAGGGATCTGACCCCGTTCGGCGCCCCATTCGGCGGCCAACAAAAAACCCGGCCGAAGCCGGGTTTTTCACGGGAACCACAACCGGCATTACTGCGCGTTGCGTGCCGCCTCGAGCTCATCTTCCTTCTGGCGATCGAAGAACGCCATGATCCGGCTCATGATCGGGAAGGTACCTTCGCGACCCAGTGCGGACACCAGGAACCACGGCTCCTTCCAGCCCAGCTCGGCCACGATCTTCTCGGCGGCAGCCTTGGCCTCGTCCTCGAACATCAGGTCGGCCTTGTTCAGCACCAGCCAGCGCGGCTTGGCCAGCAGCTCCGGATCGTGCTTTTCCAGTTCGCGCTCGATGGCACGCACCTGCTCGACCGGGGAAACGCCTTCCACACCACCTTCCATCGGCGAAATGTCGACGAGATGCAGCAGCAGGCGGGTGCGCTGCAGGTGCCGCAGGAACTGCGCGCCCAGGCCGGCACCGTCGGCCGCACCCTCGATCAGTCCCGGAATGTCGGCGATCACGAAGCTGCGGTAGTTTTCCACCTTCACCACACCCAGGTTCGGGTACAGCGTGGTGAACGGGTAATCGGCCACCTTCGGCGTCGCCGCCGAGACGGCGCGGATCAGGGTGCTCTTGCCGGCATTGGGGAAGCCCAGCAGGCCGACGTCGGCCAGCAGCTTCAACTCCAGCTTCAGCGTGCGCTCTTCACCCGGCTCACCCGGCAGCGCCTGGCGCGGCGAGCGGTTGGTGGAGCTCTTGAAATGCATGTTGCCGAGGCCGCCGCGGCCGCCCTTGGCCACCAGCAGGCGGTCGCCATGCTGGGTCAGGTCGCCGATGATTTCATCGGTGGCCACGTTGATGATCACGGTGCCGACCGGCACGGTGATGACCATGTCTTCGCCACCCTTGCCATAGGCCTGGCGGCCCATGCCGTTCTCGCCGCGCTGCGCCTTGAAGATGCGGTCATGGCGGAAGTCGACCAGGGTGTTGAGGTTTTCGTCGGCGCGGATCCACACGCTGCCGCCCGCACCGCCGTCGCCGCCGTCCGGGCCGCCGAGCGGAATGAACTTCTCGCGACGGAAGCCAATGCAGCCGTTGCCGCCGTTGCCGGCGAACACTTCGATTTCTGCTTCGTCTACCAGTTTCATTGTTTCGATGCCTGCGATGGGCGCGGCATGCACGCCGCCACCTTGATGTAGTGCCGGCCGCTGGCCGACAACCGGGCGATGCCCGTTTTACCATTGATTCCAACGAAAAGCCCCGCCGAAGCGGGGCTCTTCATGCAGCGAGCTCTTCATCCGGCACGGCCATGCCGAAGCATGGGCGCCGGACGCAGCCTTATCAGGCTTCGACCGAGACGACGCTGACGGTGCGACGCTTCTTCGGGCCCTTCACGGTGAACTCCACCTTGCCGTCCGTCAGGGCGAACAGGGTGTGGTCACGACCGAGGCCGACGCCGGAACCCGGGTGGAACTGGGTGCCGCGCTGACGCACGATGATGTTGCCGGCTTCGATGGCCTGGCCACCGAAGATCTTGACGCCGAGGTACTTCGGGTTGGAGTCGCGACCGTTGCGCGAAGAGCCTACGCCTTTTTTATGTGCCATGACCTATCTCCTTACTTGCTGCCACCGGCAATGCCGGTGATCTCGATTTCGGTGTAGTACTGACGGTGACCCTGGCGCTTCATGTGGTGCTTACGGCGACGGAACTTGATGATCCGGACCTTGTCGGCACGACCCTGGGACAGGACGGTGGCGGTGACCGCAGCGCCGCTCAGGGCGTCGCCGATCTTGATGCCATCGCTGTCGCCGAGCAGCAGGATGTTGTCGAACTTGATCTCGCTGCCGACTTCGACTTCGAGCTTTTCAATGCGGAGCTTTTCGCCCTGCGCCACGCGGTATTGCTTACCGCCGGTGACCAGTACTGCGTACATGACCAGACTTCCTCTGTAGTTATTGTGGTCTATGGACTGCCGCCGTCGAGGGCGGACAGGAGCGGAATTGTACGTGGAGCACCGGGGACGGGTCAAGTCAACCCCTGAACGGCTCTGGAGGCCGGGCCGGAACGGGGTCAGATCCCTTTTCACGTGGTGAAAAGGGATCTGACCCCTGCCTGTCGGCCTGTCTCACAAGGTGAGACACCGGGCTGGCATTGTCGCCCATTGCCCCCATCTGGTCACCTCGGTAGGCTGACCGATTGCCGCCCTTTCGCTGGCCCGGCGGCCCAGCCACGCCCCCACAACCGGATTCCCCATGGCGATGGATTTCATCCGCATCCGCGGCGCGCGGACGCACAACCTCAAGAACATCGACCTCGACCTGCCCCGCGACAAACTGATCGTGATCACCGGCCTGTCCGGTTCGGGCAAGTCGTCGCTGGCGTTCGACACCATCTATGCCGAGGGCCAGCGACGTTACGTCGAGTCCCTGTCGGCGTATGCGCGGCAGTTCCTGAGCGTGATGGAGAAGCCGGACCTGGACCATATCGAGGGCCTGTCCCCGGCGATCTCGATCGAGCAGAAGTCGACCTCGCACAACCCGCGCTCGACGGTCGGCACGATCACCGAGATCTACGACTACCTGCGCCTGCTGTACGCACGCGTCGGCACGCCGCGCTGCCCCGACCACGGCTATCCGCTGGAAGCGCAGACGGTCAGCCAGATGGTCGACCATATGCTGACCCTCGACCCGGAACAGCGCTACATGCTGCTGGCGCCGGTGATCCGCGACCGCAAGGGCGAGCACGCACAGGTGTTCGACCAGCTGCGCGCGCAGGGTTTTGTGCGGGTACGCGTCGATGGCGAGCTGTACGAAATCGATGCAGTGCCGCCGCTGGCACTGCGCCAGAAGCACACCATCGAAGCGGTGATCGATCGGTTCCGCCCGCGTGAAGACATCAAGCAACGCCTGGCCGAGAGCTTCGAAACCGCGTTGAAGCTCGGCGATGGCATGGCATCGGTGCAGTCGCTGGACGACGCCGGCGCGTCCCCCACCCTGTTCTCGTCGAAGTATTCCTGCCCGGTCTGCGACTACTCGCTGCCCGAACTGGAACCGCGCCTGTTCTCGTTCAACGCACCGATGGGCGCCTGCCCCGGCTGCGACGGGTTGGGCATGGCCGAGTTCTTCGATCCCTCGCGCGTGGTGGTGCATCCCGAACTGTCGCTGGCTGCCGGTGCCGTGCGCGGCTGGGATCGCCGCAATGCCTATTACTTCCAGCTGATCGCCTCGCTGGCCAAGCATTACAAGTTCGACACCGATGCGGCGTGGAACTCGCTGCCAGCCACCGTGCAGCAGGCCGTGCTGTATGGCAGCGGCGACGATGCGATCACGTTCACCTACTTCACCGAAGCGGGTGGCCGCACCCAGCGCAAGCACCGCTTCGAGGGCATCATTCCCAACCTCGAACGCCGCTACAAGGAAACCGAATCGGCGGCGGTGCAGGAAGAGCTGGGCAAGTACATCAGCGAGCATGCCTGCCCCGAGTGCAATGGCGCACGCCTGAACAAGGCCGCGCGCAACGTGTTCGTGGCCGACCGACCGCTGCCGGAACTGGTGGTGCTGCCGATCGATGAAGCCCTGAAGTTCTTCAGCGAACTGAGCCTGCCGGGCTGGCGTGGCGAGATCGCCGCGAAGATCGTCAAGGAGATCGGTGAACGCCTGGGCTTCCTGGTCGATGTGGGCCTGGATTACCTGACCCTGGAGCGCAAGGCCGACACCCTGTCTGGTGGCGAGGCACAGCGCATCCGCCTGGCCAGCCAGATCGGCGCCGGCCTGGTGGGCGTGATGTACGTGCTCGATGAGCCGTCCATCGGCCTGCACCAGCGCGACAACGAGCGCCTGCTGGGCACCCTCACCCGCCTGCGCGACCTGGGCAACACGGTCATCGTGGTCGAGCACGACGAAGATGCGATCCGCCTGGCCGACTACGTGCTGGATATCGGTCCGGGCGCGGGCGTGCATGGCGGCGAGATCGTCGGCCAGGGCAGTCTGCAGGACATCCTTGATGCACCGCGTTCGCTGACCGGCCAGTACCTGTCCGGCAAGCGCGCGATCGAGATCCCGGCGCGCCGGCACAAGCCGAACCCGAAGATGACGCTGCACCTGCGTGGCGCCACCGGCAACAACCTGAAGGGCGTGGACCTGGCCATTCCGTCGGGCCTGTTGACCTGCGTGACCGGTGTGTCCGGTTCGGGCAAATCGACCCTGATCAACGACACCCTGTTCTCGCTGGCCGCCAACGAGATAAACGGCGCCTCGCACCCGATCGCGCCGTACAAGGAGATCGATGGCCTGGACCTGTTCGACAAGGTGGTGGACATCGACCAGTCGCCGATCGGCCGTACCCCGCGTTCGAATCCGGCCACCTACACCGGTCTGTTCACGCCGCTGCGCGAACTGTTCGCACAGGTGCCCGAATCGCGTGCGCGCGGCTATTCGCCCGGGCGCTTCAGTTTCAACGTGCGTGGCGGCCGCTGCGAGGCCTGCCAGGGCGATGGCCTGATCAAGGTCGAGATGCACTTCCTGCCTGACGTGTACGTGCCCTGCGATGTCTGCCATGGCAAGCGCTACAACCGCGAGACGCTGGAGATCCTGTACAAGGGCTTCAACATCAACGACGTGCTGGAAATGACCGTCGAAGATGCGTTGCGCTTGTTCGAGCCGGTACCGTCCATCGCCCGCAAGCTGGAAACCCTGGTGGACGTGGGCCTGAGCTACATCAAGCTGGGGCAGAGCGCGACCACGCTGTCCGGTGGTGAAGCACAGCGCGTGAAACTGTCCAAGGAACTGTCGCGCCGCGATACCGGCCGCACCCTGTACATCCTCGACGAGCCGACCACCGGCCTGCACTTCCACGACATCGAAGCGCTGCTCGGCGTGCTGCACAAGCTGCGCGACGAGGGCAACACGGTGGTGGTGATCGAGCACAACCTGGACGTCATCAAGACCGCGGACTGGATCGTCGACCTGGGTCCGGAAGGCGGCCATCGCGGCGGCACCATCCTGGTCACCGGCACGCCGGAAGACGTGGCGGCATGCCCGGATTCGTACACCGGCCAGTTCCTCGCCCGGATGTTGCCGTCCACCAGCGCACGGCCTGACCAGCCCGCCGCCGTGGCCAACAAGCCCGATGCGCGCCCACCGCGCAAGGTGAAGCCCGAGAAGCCAGCCAAGAAGGCAGCGGCGGCCAAGAGCACCGGCAAGGCCAGCAAGACCGCCACGGCCGGCACCAAGAAGAAGAAGGACGCCTGATGAGCAGCGAACACAAGATCCTGGCCCGCATCCCGATCAGCGTGCGCTGGCGTGACATGGACAGCATGGGCCACGTCAACAACGCCAAGTACATCTCCTATCTGGAAGAGGCGCGCGTGCGCTGGATGCTGGGGGTGGAAGGCGTGTCGATGACCGACCGCATCGCACCGGTGGTGGCTGCCACCAACGTCAACTACCGGTTGCCGATCGTGTGGCCCAACGACATCCTGGTGGAACTGTTCGTCGAGCGTCTGGGCAACAGCAGCGTGACCATCGGTCATCGCATCGTCGACCAGCAGGACGAATCGAGGCTGTATTCGGACGGCAACGTGGTGGTGGTGTGGATGGATACGCAGACCGGCAAGAGCGCGCCGCTGCCGGACGCGATCCGCAACGCGTCCACCTGACATATCTGGTAGATGCCGGCCTTGGTCGGCACCGGCCCGCCGGGCATGGCCCGGCGCTACCGTTCCACATCAAAGGACTGACATGATCCACCAGACTGAACTGCGCGACCTGCTGCCCGGCATGGTCCCCTTCCCGGCCGACGTATTCCCGGATGACCAGGCCTGGCTTGGCCAGCACCTGCTGCCGCTGCTGACGATCGACCTCGGCGTGCTGCGCCCGGAACTGGCCGGCAGCATGGCCACGATGCTGTGCCCGATCGAGCCCTATGAAGGCTGCATCGGCGAAAGCACCGAAGAACACCACAACGCGTTCACCGGCACCAACTGGATCGCCTTTGAACTGACCGCCGACAACCGCATGCGTTTTCTCGGCAACGAGGGCTACTTCATCGGCGATCTGGTGCAGGACAAGGACGCGCTGGAGCACATCACGGAGATGCGCGAGAGTTACAGCAAGGCACACGCGTACTTCCAGCAGCATGGACGCCTGGCCAGCTATTCGCGCTATGGCGATGGCGAGCCTGGCGAGCAGGCCTACCTTGATGTGCTGGGCGGGCAGATCTCGACCGGCAACTGGATTGAAACCGCGGAGATTCCCGCCGCCTTCGCGCTGGCGTTCACCGAGGCGGCCGACGACCGCCATGCGCCGGACGATGCCGAGCGCGCGATCATCACCCGCGATGGCAGGAAATTTTTCGCCGTGGCCGAAGTGGCCGGCTACAACTGGTGCGCCACCGGTGCCGACGCAATCGTGATGCTGTACGAGCCGGAAAGCCGCACGGTGCTGTTCTCGTACGACTGGTCGTAAGCCCCATCGCGCTGCGCGCTCGCCGGGCATGCCCGGCGGAACGAGCGCCGCGTTACGGCGCGGCCCTGCGCGCTATCAACGCCGTGCTGACTTCGGTGCCATCTTCCAGCTGCAGCTGCAGCCACACAGGCTGCCCCTCCTCCAGGGTGCGGTAGCCGTCCATCAGCATCAGGTGCAGGCCACCGGGCTTGAGTACGGCGCGCGCGCCGGGCGCCAATGGCAGGCGCCTGACCTCACGCATGCGGCTGACCCCATCGACGAGCGTGGTCTCGTGCAGCGACACATCGCCGAAGGTCGCACTGCGTGCACCGGTGATCGCCACCGCCTTGGCGCAGCCGTTGCGGATCACCGCATAACCGGCAGTCATCGCCATCTTCGGGTTGGGCAACAAGCGTACCCAGCCCTGCTCGACGGTGACGCACTTCGTCTCGGCGGCGGAAGCCGATGCTGCGGCCGCACACAGCACCAACAGTACGCCAACGAATGGTTTGGTTATCATCGTCTCAGTCCCCTCTTCGCAACGAGACCCGCAGCATGACGACGCTCATCGAGGTGATCAACCATGGCCCCATCCGCGAACTGCGGCTGGCGCGGCCGCCGGTCAATGCCCTGGACACCGAGCTGTGCCGGCAACTGATCCACGCCATCGAACTGGCGATGGCCGAGGACGCACACGGCATCGTGCTGTCCGGCAGCGAGCGCATCTTCACCGGCGGCATGGACGTGCCGCACCTGCTCTCGCACGGCGATGACAAGCACAAACTGCTGGACACCTGGAACGCCTTCTTCGGCGCGGTGCGCACGCTGGCCGAGAGCCGCATCCCGGTGGTTGCGGCGATCACCGGCCATGCACCAGCTGGCGGCTGCGTGCTGGCCCTGTGCTGCGACTACCGGGTGATGGCACGCAGTGCCGATCCGGCGCGCCCGTACGCCATCGGCCTGAACGAAGTGCAGGTCGGCCTGATCGCGCCGGAGGGCATCCAGCGCCTGCTGCGCCGTGCCGTGGGCGCGCACCGCTCCAGCGTCCTGCTGGCCACCGGCGCGCTGGTACCCGCCGAACAGGCCCTGCAGATCGGCCTGGTCGATGAACTGGTTGATGGCGAACTGGTGGTGGCCCGTGCGGTAGCCTGGCTGCAGGACCTGCTGAAGCAGCCGCGGCAGCCGATGCTGCTGACCCGGGCCATCGCCCGCGCCGAACTGCACGATGCCCTGCACCCGGACCTGATCCAGCTCGACCGCTTCGTCGAGGCCTGGTTCGCCCCGGATGCGCAGAACGCGCTGCAGGCACTGGTCGCCCGGCTGGGTAAGTAACGCTGCCGGGCTGCTGCCCGGCACCCGCAGAAACCAAAGCAGCCACCGCGGATCCGTCTGCGGATTGCGGGGAGGCCGGAACAGGCGGGACACGCCGTGAACCCTTCCTTGGGGGCTCGTAGGCGCCATCCATGGCGCCTGCGGTCCCGCCTGTCCCGGCCTCCCCGCCTCGGACAGTTGGTCGCATGCCCTCCGTAAAGCCGAGCCATGCTCGGCTGAAGGGGTGGCGGTATGTGGAAAACGGGAAGGAGGGTGCCGTGCGCACCGGTATAATCGGGCCCTCTTTCATCGCTGTGGCCGCCCCCTTGAACGACACGCCCGAACCCGTCGTCTCCGAGCTGATCGATCTGCTCACCCTGGAGCGGCTGGAGGACAACCTGTTCCGCGGCCAGAGCCGCGACATCGGTACCAAGTACGTGTTCGGCGGGCAGGTGCTGGGCCAGGCCCTGGCGGCCGCCCAGGCCACGGTCGACAACGGTCGCCATGTGCACTCGCTGCATGCCTATTTCCTGCGCGCCGGCAACATCGACCATCCGATCGTCTACGACGTCGACCGCACCCGCGACGGCGGCAGCTTCTCGGTCCGCCGGGTCACCGCGATCCAGCATGGCAAGGTGATCTTCTTCTGCGCGGCCTCTTTCCAGCAGGCCGAATCCGGTGCCGAGCACCAGCACAAGATGCCCGAAGTGCCGCAACCGGAAGACATCGAACCGAACCGCCCGCTGCCGGCGGAAGTGCTTGAACGCCTGCCGATCAAGGTGCAGCGCTGGCTGTCGCGCGGTGGTCCGTTCGAGTTCCGCCATGTCTATCCGCGCGATGAACTGAACCCGCCCAAGCGCCCGCCCTACCACCAGGTCTGGCTGCGCCTGAGCGAGCCTGTAGGCGATGCTCCCGAGCTGCACCAGGCGCTGCTGGCCTACGCGTCGGACTTCCACCTGCTGGGCACGGCGACCTTCCCACACGGCATCAGTTACTACCATCCGCACGTGCAGATGGCCTCGCTGGACCACGCGATCTGGTTCCACCGCCCGTTCCGCGCCGACGATTGGCTGCTGTACTCGCTGGACAGCCCCAGCGCGCAGGACTCGCGCGGCCTGGCCCGCGGCCAGTTCTTCACCCGTGATGGCGTGCTGGTTGCCAGCACTGCCCAGGAAGGCTTGATCCGCGTGGTTCCGGACCAGGCAGCAGCGGCCGCCGTGCCAGCCAAGGATTGATCCGATGCGTCAGATTTTCAGCAGCCAACGCGTGGAAACGGTGGAAGGCGTGGCCGAACTGCTGCGCAGCCACGACATCCAGGTGAAGGTCACCAACGGGCGCTCGTACAAGACCCGTCGCCGTGGCCAGTTCAGCTATACCGACCTGGGCAATGCCGGGGCCTACCCGGCGGTATGGGTCGTGCGCGCGGACGACCAGCCGCGCGCGCGCGAAATCCTGCGCGACGCCCGCCTGCTCGACACCACCCGCCGCGATCACCCGACCGCCGAATTCGCCTTCCGCGATGACGTGCAGGAAAGCACCGGTGGTCGCAGCTGGGCCTGGCGCATCCGCATCGCCCTGCTGGTGGTGATCGCCGGCGTGGCGCTGGTGATCGGCCTGCGCCATCGCGGCGCCCCTGCCCCCGCCGCCCCGGTGCCCGCCCAGCAGGCCCAGCCGCAGCCGCAGCCGCAGCCGGCCCAGCCAGCACCGCCGGAAGAAGAGGAAGTGCGGGTCCGCATCCAGCCGGCGAAGTAGTGCCGGCCGCTGGCCGGCAGCCGCAGGTAGCGCCGGGCCATGCCCGGCGAGCGCAGCGGCCTGCATCAGCGGCCGAAATGCCCGACAGGACAGCCGCCGGGCGGGGCGCGGCGCTACCGGAAAAGGGCAGGTCACATTCTGCACGCAGCTCCGTCATGGGACACAATCCCTGCAGGAACCCGCCGCCATGACGACCTTCGCCGCCAGCATCGACGACACACTGCACCGCGAACTGCCGGCCGCCAGCAGCGGTTGCCAGCATGCCTATGGCCGCATCGTGCTGGCCTGCCAGAACACGGTCACCGCCATCGCCCTGGCCATCACCGGCGACCGCCAGGCCAGCGAGGACATCGCGCAGGAAGCGTTCGTGAAGGGTTGGCAACAGCTGCACCAGCTGCGCAGCGCGAGCAGTTTCCTGCCCTGGCTGCGGCAGATCACCCGCAACCTCGCCCGTGACTGGCTGCGCGCGCAACGTGGCCGACCGCTGAGCGGCGAGGCTGCCGAAGTAGCGTTGACCATGGCTGCGGATCCGACCCCGGGCGTGGCCGATCGCCTGCAGCGGCTGGAAGAGGAAATCGCCGCCGAGAACATCATCTCCGCCCTGCCCGCCGACAGCCGCGAAGTGCTCCTGCTGTATTACCGCGAGGGCCAGCATTCGCAGCAGGTCGCTGACCTGCTCGGGCTGAGCGACGCGGCAGTACGCAAGCGCCTGTCGCGTGCCCGTGCGCAGGTGCGCGAGGGCCTGCTGCAGCGCTTCGGCGAATTCGCCCGCAGCAGCGCGCCGAGTGCTGCGTTCGCAACGGCGGTGGTGTCGATGGTGATGATCGCCGCGCCCGGCACTGCCAGCGCGGCGATCCTGCTGGGAACCGGCGTCGGCGTGGGTGGCAGCAAGCTCGGCCTCGGTGGCGCCAGCGCTGCCGGCGGTACCGCGCTCGGTTCGCTGACCGCTACGCTGAGCCAGCTGCAGATGCTGCCCGCTTCAAGCTGGGCCGCAATCATCGGTGGCGTCGTCGGTGGCGCGCTCGGCAGCTATCTCGGCGGCCGTTTCCTGCTGTCGTACGCCGAGACCGGCGCCGAGCAGGTCCAGGTCCGCCGCTTCGTCAATCTCAGCACCGGCACCAGCCTGGGCTGGTGCCTGGCCATCCTGTTCACCGTGCTGCTGCAGGCACCTATGTGGACGCAGCTGTTGGTGCTGGCACTGGGCCTGGTCGTGGTCAACTACCAGTGCCTGGTGACACTGCGGCGCATCATGGCGCCACTGCTCGCGCGTGATGCAGCACGGCGTGGGCGTCACGGGATCAACTGGAAGTACGAATCCATGTACGGCCTGACCGGCATGATGGCGGTGAACCTGATGGTCATCGGTGCCCTGGCCTATACGATGACGCTCAGCGGCCGCCTGTAACGGACAACGCCGGCATCACGCCGGCGTTGTCGTCGATCACTGCAATGAAGATCAGCGCTGCGGCTTCGGCGCGGCACCGTCACGCGGGCCGCCATGGCGCGGGCCACCGTGCATGGGGCCCTTGGCCGCGTCGAACTCGGCCTTGCTCAGCTGGCCGTCCTTGTTGGTATCGGCGGCGGCGAACCAAGCGTCACGATGCTGCTTCATGCGCAGCTCGCGGTCGGCCTTGTCCAGGTAGCCATCCTTGTTAAGGTCGAGCTGGTCGAAACGCTCGGCCAGGCGCGGATCGGCCTTGGCTTCCTCACGGCTGATGCGGCCATCCTTGTTCGCGTCCAGCTTGGCCCAGCGCTCGCCGCCGCGGCCACCGTGGCGGCCATGCTTCCAGCGCGGCAGCTCATCACGCGAGAGCTTGCCGTCCTTGTTCTTGTCCAGCTCATCGAACTTCGCGGCCAGGCGCGGGTTGGCCGCCGCTTCGCTGCGGTCGATGACGCCATCGCCATTGGTATCCAGCTTGGCCGGGCGCGGTGCCGGAGCGGTCGGGGTGTCGGCGGCCAAGGCGATACCGGTCGCGGAGGTGCCGAGCAGCAGGGCCAGCAGCAGGGGGGTACGGATCATGGGGTCACTCCTGGGAATGGGGTTGGCATCGGGGTGAACACCTCACCCTCGGAGGACAACAACGCCTGACCATGACCTCGGTTGACGCAGCCGCCCGTTCCATTCATCCGGCGGACAGTCGCGGCCATTGCGACACGCTGGAGCTATGCTGTGCCCATGGCAAGACACGGCGACAGAGACGACGAACTGCGACTGTTCCAGACCGGCGAGCACCCCTGCGGGTATTGGCCGGACCGGGTCGCGCGCGATCTGGTGCTGGACCCGCAGGACCGTCGCCTCGGCGGGCTGTATCCGCTGGCCCTGAGCTGGGGCTTCCGCCGCAGCGGTGATCTGGTCTATCGCCCGCATTGCGCGAACTGCCACGCCTGCGTCGCCGTGCGCATCCCGGTGGCGCGCTTCGCCCCGGACCGCAGCCAGCGCCGCTGCGCCGCCCGCAATGCCGATCTGGAAGTGCGCATCACCGCGGCGATGCCGCGTGAGGATCTGTTCGAGCTGTACCACCGCTATCTGGTGCACCGTCACGCCAAAGGCGGCATGGACGACCACGGCCCGCACGAGTTCGAACAGTTCCTGATCGGCAGCTGGTCGCACACACGTTTCATGGAAATGCGCCTGCCCGGCCACGACGGCCAGCCCAGCCAGCTGCTGGGCGTGGCGGTCACCGATGTGACCGAGCACGGGCTGTCGGCGGTCTATACCTTCTTCGACCCCGCCCATGCCGCGCGCGGGCTGGGTACGTTCGCGATCCTGCAGCAGCTGGAGTGGGCCCGCCGCGAGGGCCTGCCACACTTGTACCTGGGCTACTGGATACGTGAGCACCAGAAGATGGATTACAAGCGACGCTACCGCCCGCTGGAGGCCTACGACGGCCGCCGCTGGCATGATTTCGATGACGATCTGGACGGACGCTGACAAACCACTGACACCGGGCCGGGTGCACAATACGGCCATGAACGCCAAACCCTTGATCCTCGGCCTGGCCCTGCTCTGTGGCGCCACCGCTCCCGCCTTCGCCACGTCCCCCGCGATGACCGAAAAACCGTCTGCAGCGCTGCGCCTGGCTACCTACAACACCTCGCTGTATTCGGACGAAGCCGGCGGCCTGATCGCCGAGCTGGAGGGCGACAGCGAACACGCACGCAAGATCGCTGCGGTGCTGCAGCAGGCGCGCCCTGACCTGGTGCTGCTGAACGAATTCGACTTCGACGACGCCCATCGCGCTGCCGACCTGTTCCAGAAGCGTTACCTGGAAGTGGCCCAGCCCGGTGGCGGCAAGCCGCTGCACTTCGCCTACCGCTACCTGGCACCGGTGAACACCGGCGTGCCCAGCGGCCTGGACCTGGACAACAACGGCGTGGTCGGTGGCGAAGGCCGTGGCCGTGGCAACGACGCCTGGGGCTACGGCCTGCACCCAGGCCAGTACGGCATGCTGGTGCTGTCGCGTTACCCGATCGACGAAGCCAAGGTGCGCAGCTTCCAGCTGCTGAAGTGGAGTGCGATGCCTGGCGCGATCCGCCCTGTCGATCCGCGCACCGGCAAGAGCTTCTACAACGACAGCGTCTGGTCGCAGCTGCGGCTGTCGTCGAAGTCGCATTGGGACGTGCCGGTGAAGACCCCGGCCGGCGTGGTGCACGCGCTGGTCTCGCACCCGACCCCGCCGGTGTTCGACGGCCCGGAAAAGCGCAACGCCGCGCGCAACCACGACGAACTGCGCCTGTGGCAGGAATACCTGTCCAAGGGTGACAAGCCGTGGCTGTGCGACGACAAGGGCCTGTGCGGTGGCCTGGCCCAGGATGCGCGTTTTGTCATCCTTGGCGACCTCAACAATGATCCGGTCGATGGCGATGGCCGCCACGAGGCGATCGTCGAACTGATCGAGAACGCCCGCGTCCTGCGCTACCCCACCCCGCGCAGCGTCGGCGCCGAGCAGACCAGCCTGGCCTATGCGGCGAAGGGCATCGAACGCAAGGGCGCACCATTCCATGCCACCGGCGATTTCGGGCCGAAGTCAGGCACCATGCGTCTGGACTACGTGCTGCCCTCGACCGGTTTCGAGTACATCGGCAGCGGCGTGTTCTGGCCTGCCAATGAAAGTGCCGAAGCGAAGATCGCCGACGGCAGCGACCACCACCTGGTATGGGTGGACGTGAAGCCGTAACCGGTGTTGATGGGGTACCGACCAACGGTCGGTACCCACGGGAATGTGGCCGCCGGGCATGGCCCGGCGCTACCAATTTACGGGCGCAGTTCGACGCCGATGGCTTCGGCGGCATCACGCGAGATGGCACGCGCCTCGTCGATGGTGTCTGCACGCGCCAGGGTCACGCCGACACGGCGATGGCCATGCACGCTGGGCTTGCCGAACAGGCGCACGGCGGTATCCGGCACCTGCAGTGCGGAGGCCACGTTGTTGAAGTACGGCACGCCCTCGCCATGTGCCAGCAGCGCGCATGAGGCCGATGGGCCACTCTGGCGGATCAGCGGGATCGGCAGGCCGAGGATGGCCCGCGCATGCAGCGCGAACTCGCTGAGTTCCTGCGATACCAGCGTCACCAGACCGGTGTCATGCGGACGCGGCGATACTTCGCTGAACCACACCTCGTCGCCCTTCACGAACAGCTCGACACCGAACAGGCCCCAGCCACCCAGGTCATCGGTGATCGCGCGCGAAATCTCCTCGGCACGCGCCAGTGCCTTGTCCGACATCGGCTGCGGCTGCCAGCTTTCGCGATAGTCGCCATCCTTCTGCAGGTGGCCGATCGGCGCGCAGAACGAGGTGCCACCGGCGTGGCGCACGGTCAGCAGGGTGATCTCGTAGTCGAAGTCGATGAATCCCTCGACGATGCAGCGCCCGGCACCGGCACGGCCGCCGGTCTGCGCGTACTCCCAGGCCGGGGCGATGTCCGCCTCGCTGCGCAGCGTGCTCTGGCCCTTGCCCGAGGACGACATCACCGGCTTGACCACGCACGGCAGGCCGATCGCGGCCACGGCGTCGCGGTACTCGGCCTCGGTATCGACAAACCGGTATGGCGAGGTCGGCAGGCCCAGGGTCTCGGCGGCCAGACGGCGGATGCCCTCACGGTCCATGGTCAGGCGCGCCGCGCGCGCAGTCGGAATCACCCGCAGGCCCTGCTCCTGTTCCAGCTGCACCAGGGTCTCGGTATGGATCGCCTCGATCTCCGGCACCACCAGGTGCGGCTGCTCCTGAGCGATCAACTGGCGCAGGGCCATCGCATCCAGCATGTCGATCACGTGCGAGCGGTGTGCCACCTGCATGGCCGGGGCATCGGCGTAACGGTCGGCGGCAATCACTTCCACGCCCAACCGCTGCAGCTCGATGGCCACCTCCTTGCCAAGTTCGCCCGAGCCCAGCAGCAGCACGCGGGTGGCGGAGGGGGACAGCGGGGTTCCAAGCTTGGCCATGGCGGGGTTCCAGCAGCAATGTGAAGGCGGGTGGGCATTCTATCCGGTCCAGCCGCGGCGCTTGAGGAAGCCCAGCCGACGAACGGTAGCCCGAATGTGATATCACTTTGATATCTTCATTTCGAATCCTCAAGGACGTACCGCCATGAAAGAGAAGTCGCTGTCCTCCCTCAACGGCCTGGGCGCGCTCGCCGGGTCCCTGGTCGTGGCCCTCGCCGGCGGCGCCCTGTTCGTGGCCGGGGTCGCGGCGAAGGCCAGCACCGGCTCGCCCAATGTGCTGCTGCTCCTGGCTGGCCTGCTGATCGGCGCGCTGGCCCTGGTTGCACTGGCCGGCCTGTACACCGTGCAGCCCAACCAGGCGGCGGTGGTCAGCCTGTTCGGCAAGTACGTGGGCACCGTCAAGGACAACGGCCTGCGCTGGAACAATCCCTTCTTCAGCAAGCGCCGCGTGAGCCAGCGCGTGCGTAATTTCGAGAGCGGCAAGCTGAAGGTCAACGAGCTGGACGGCAGCCCGATCGAAATCGCCGCGGTGATCGTCTGGCAGGTGGTCGACGCCTCCGAAGCGGTCTACAACGTGGACGACTACGAGAGCTTCGTGCACATCCAGTCCGAATCGGCGCTGCGCGCGATGGCCACCAGCTATCCCTACGACCAGCACGAGGACGGCCAGCTGGCACTGCGCAGCCACGCCAGCGAGATCTCCCAGCACCTGAAGAACGAACTGGCCGAGCGCCTCGCCGATGCCGGCGTACAGGTGATCGATGCGCGTATCAGTCACCTCGCCTACGCCGCTGAAATTGCCCAGGCGATGCTGCAGCGTCAACAGGCAAACGCGGTCATCGCCGCACGCACGCGCATCGTTGCCGGTGCGGTCGGCATGGTCGAGATGGCGCTGGCCGAACTGCAGAAGAACGGCGTGGTGCAACTGGATGAGGAGCGCAAGGCGCACATGGTCAGCAACCTGTTGACCGTGCTGTGCTCGGACCGCGGCACGCAGCCGGTCGTCAACACCGGCTCGCTGTACTGAGCCACCCTCGCAACGGGGCGCCCCACCGCCCCGCCAGGAGTCTGCATGAGCGAGAAAAAAGCCTATCCGCTGCGCATCAACGCCGAGGTCCTGGCGGCCGCACAGCGCTGGGCGGACGATGAACTGCGCAGCCTCAATGCGCAGATCGAATATGTGCTGCGCGACGCACTGCGCAAGGCAGGACGCCTGCCGAAACCCAAGCCATCGCCGGAGGACAAGGAATGAGCAAGCGCTGGAGCTACCTGACCGTCGAGGTCAAGACCACCATGATGGGCCTGCAGAAAGCTGACGACATCCAGGCCGAACTCAGCCGCCAGGGCCAGCTCGGCTGGGAACTGGTCAACATCATCGTTCCGGCGCCGATGCGTCCGGCCCTGCTGGTCTTCAAGAAGGAGCTGTGACCATGAGCGCACGCCGTTCGTTGCTGGCTGTTTCCCTCGCCCTGTTGTCCGCCAGTGCAGCCGCTGGTGAACCACAGCAGGTCGCAGCACGCCTGCTCGATCACCTGCAGGCGGGGCGGATCGCCGATGCCGAAGCCATGCTGACCCCGCAGATGGCCGCGGCCGTGCCTGCCGACAAGCTGCAGGGCCTGTGGCAATCGCTCGGTGAACTGAAGCAGCGCGGGCCGGCGCACAGCAGCGAGCAGCAGGGCCTGCACCTGGTGGAAGTACCCCTGCAGTTTGCCGCTGGCGCGGTGATCGCGCAGGTGGCGGTGAACGCGCAGGACAAAGTCGCGGGTCTGCTGCTGCGCCCGGCCACGGCCGCCAAGGCACCGCCGCCGCCGGCCGACGCGAACTACAGCGAAGCCGATTTCAGCGTGCCGCAGGCGCGCGGCGCACTGCCCGGCACGCTGTCCCTGCCCAAGGGCAAAGGACCGTTCCCGGCCGTAGTGCTGGTGCACGGCTCCGGCCCGCAGGATCGCGACGAAACCATCGGTGGCAACCGCCCGTTCCTGGACATTGCCCGCGGCCTGGCCGCACAGGGCATCGCAGTGCTGCGCTACGACAAGCGCACCCATGCCCGTCCCCAGGACTTCCAGAGCGGCAGCTTCAACGTTGATGACGAGACCACCGACGACGCCGTCGCCGCGCTGAGCGCGTTGGCGGCGGACCCACGCATCGACGGCAAGCGGATCTTCGTGCTCGGCCACAGCCAGGGCGGCATGCTGGCCCCGCGCATCGCCAGCCGCTGGCCACAGGCGCGCGGCGCGATCCTGTGGGCCGCGCCGGCGCGCACGTTGCTTGAGCTGCTGCCGGAGCAGAACCGCTACCTGCTGTCGCTGGACGGCTCGATCAGTGCGCCGGAACAAGCCTTCCTGGACAAGCTGGCCGCACAGATCGCCGCGGCCCGCAGCGACAAGCCCATGCCCGCCAGCGAACTGCCGCTGGGTGTGCCGCAGGCGTTCTGGAAAAGCATCGAAGCAGTGAACGCTCGTGGCGATGCGGTGGCATTGAAAAAACCACTGCTGATGCTGCACGGCGGCCGCGACTTCCAGGTACCGGAAACGGATTGGGCACTGTGGAAAACAGCCCTGGCCGGACGCAAGGATGTGCAATGGAAGGCCTACCCTGCCCTCAACCACATCGGCATCGCCGGCAGCGGCTCCAGTTCATTGAAGGAATACGCGCAGCCGGGCCACGTCGATGGGCAGCTGATCGATGACGTCGCGCGTTGGGTGGAGTCGCAACGATGAGCGGCAGTGATGCACGCCCGTTCGACGTCGCCGAAAGCTCCTCGCTGCGGGTGCTGTGGGTGCTGCTGCCCCTGCTGGCGGTATTGGGCATCGGCATCTGGTCGCAGCTGCACGACAGCCGCACCGACGCTCCCTGGATGGAGGTCACGCTGTCGCCCCCGTTCTTCCTGATGGGTGGCAGCGCGGCGTGGAGCCTCGCGGTGATCGTGCTGATGGGCGTCGGCCTGAGCTGGGCGTTCTTCCGCCGCCGGGTTGAACTGGCCGGCAACGTACTGGACGTGCGTTCGACGCTGTACCGCCGCCGCACCCCGGTGGCCGACCTGCTGCTGGACCAGGCCGAGGTGGTCGACCTCGGCCGTGATCGCCGCTACGGCATCCGCTTCAAGACCAACGGCTACAGCATGCCCGGCTTCTACTCCGGGCACTTCCGCCTGCAGGGCGGCGGCAAGGGCTTTGCCCTGGTCACCGACCGCGCGCGCACGCTGGTGATTCCGGTGCGCGGCGGCAGTACCCTGCTGCTCAGCCTGGAGCGCCCGCAGGCCCTGCTGGAGGCGCTGCGCAAGGTGGCCGCCACGGCGCCACGGCAGTAAGCTGGGTCGATGCACCGCACCACTCCACTGTTGATCAACACCGAGACCGTCGAACTGTGGCCAGCGCCGCTGCTGCGCGCGCGCAGCAATCTCGACGCCCGCCTGCTGGCGCGTGCGCAATGGGTATTGCGGCGCAAGCAAGATGGCCGCTACCTGGCGGCGATACTGGCGCACGGCGTGCACTCGCTGGTGCCGCGCCTGCCGCGCGAACCGGGCGTGGAGGAAGCGCTGGCGTTGCTGGATGGCGCGCGATCACGGCCGTTCGGCACTGCACTGGAAGTGCAGTGGCTGCCACTGGCCGGCCTGCAGCAGCGCCTGCAACAGCTGGGCCTGGATGCAAAGCGCTATGCGCAGGACAGCGGGCTGGCACTGGAGGCAGAGCCCTGCCTGCTGCACTTCGCCGGACGTGACCGCTTCGCGCGCCCGTTGTGGCTGCGTCGCGGCGCCGCGCAGGGTTGGCGACGGATGCGCCTGCATGCCGCGCGGGATGGCATTGCACTGGACGCGATCTCCGGCTTCCGCAGCCATGCGTATCAGCTGGGCATTTTCGAACGCAAGCTGGCCCGCGGGCAGAGCGTGCCGGACATCCTGAAGGTCAATGCCGCCCCCGGTTTCAGCGAACACCACAGTGGTCACGCACTGGACATCGGCACACCGGGTGATGCGCCGGCAGAAGAGACCTTTGAGGCGACGGCCGCGTTTGCTTGGCTGCAGGCCAATGCCGGAGCGCACGGGTTCCATCTGAGCTATCCGCGCGACAACCCGCATGGGATCGTCTACGAACCGTGGCACTGGTGCTGGAAACCGGCCAACGGCTGAGCCCCTCGTGGCGAAGGCCTGGAGCAGTCCGTGCATGGCCGCGGGCGGGATGAACTTGCGGGGGCCGCCGTAAATCCATCCCTGGAGGCTTGGGCGCCGCATCCATGCGGCTTACACCCCCGCAAGCTCACCCCGCCCGCGTCCCGGAATTTTTCCGCGTGCGTTCGCCACGGAATTGAACAAACAAAAAATCAAAGGCGGGTCGCTGCGCTCGAAGCCGGGCATGGCCCGGCGCTACCGATGCGTGGGCGCTGCGGTCAGCGTCTCAACGCGTTGATGCCCAGCAGTACCCATCCGGCCATCAGCGTGGTGCCGCCTACCGGCGCCAGCCGCGTCGGCCACTGCCACAGCGCACCGCCCAGCAGGCTGCCGGCGAACAGCAGCACGCCCAGCAGCAACACGTACAACGCCAGATGCGCGATCGCGCCCTGCGCGCGCGGGCCCAGGGCCGCCAGCACTGCACCGTGGGCGAACGCGTACAACGCCGCCATGTTCAGGTGCTGCTGCGTCAGCGGATCGGACACGCCATGCGCCGCATAGGCGGACAGACCGATCGAGGAGGCGGCCAGCAGCGCGCCCAGGCAGGCCAGCAACGACGGTTTACGCGCGCGTCGTTCGGAATTGAACATGACAGCTCCTTGCGCAATGCCCGACACCGGGCTCGGGGTGAAAAAAAACGCGCCGCAGGAAGCGGCGCGTTTTCGTGTCCAACACTACATGGGTCAGCCGAGGCTTACTTGACGGCCCAGTAGATGTCGTACGTGGCTTCCGGGGTGAACGACTTGTCCACGCCGTCCTTCCAGGTTTCGTACGGACGGTCGATGACTTCGTTGCCCGAAGTCACGGCCCAGGCGCGCAGGGCGCTGCGGGCGACGTCCAGACCTGCCATGTGGCCGGTGTAGGCCGCGTGCGCCGAGCGGTGCGGAGCAACGCGGACGTACTTGACCGGAGCGCCACCGTCGATCTTGACGGTCAGCTGTTCGGCCGGCACGCCTTCGGCACCCTTCTTCTTCACCGGCTGGGCGATGTCGAAGGCGTACTTCTCAGCACCGAAATCGGTGGTGATGATACGCAGCGGACCTGCGGCTTCCAGGCCATTGGCCTCGATCACGCGCTTGATCCACTCCTGGTTGTCCTTGATGGACTTGGTGATGGAGTCCTGGCCGCGGTCGACGTTGCCGGCGGTGACGACCAGCAGGTCTTCGGCCGGGACATCGACGATGCCCAGATCGGTCAGCGGCGCCTCGGAAGTGCGGTAGTCGACATTCGGCACGGTGGCCAGCATGTTCGCCATGCGCGACAGACCCATCTTGATGTCATCGCCGATCTGGCGGCTGACATACAGGCCTGCGTAGCGGCCGAACAGGTCGAAGCCGTACTTCACCGAGTAGTCCTGGGTGATCTTGACGTTGCGACCGCCCTTGCCGGTCGGCTCCAGGGTGAAGGTGGTGACCTTGTCGTGACCCTTGGAGGCATCGTCGACGGCGATCACAACACGCTTGTTCTCTTCGGCTTCGGTCACCTTCCAGGAACCGGTGCCCAGGTCCTTGGAGGTGAAGTCGAGAGTGGCACCGACGCCGGAGGCCGGGCCGGACAGCTTCAGTTCAACGGCGGGATCGCGCAGTACCAGCGGGTTCCAGTCCTTGAAGCGGCGCAGACTGCTGACCGTGTCGTACACGATCGTCATCTTGCGGTTGGTCTCGATGCTTTCGGTGATGTGACGCTCGCCCGGCAGACAGACGCCAATGATGACGAACAGGCCAGCCACGATCCCCAAGGCGATCAGGAACTCGATAATACGGGTCATTCAGAGAGTCTCCGGGGCCGATCCCACGGCCGGGTTGATTGAAGCGAAGCGCCAATCCTAGCAGGCTTCGCGGGCATTGGTTATCGGGATTGGCGCACCGGTTTCCGTGCCGGCGGCGCATTTGTATGCACAAAGAATTCGAAGGGTAACGCATCCGCGTACCCGGCAAGTAGGGGGCAAACAGGGGGCCGCCCTGAATCCGGGCCTGAACTGCACGCCAAGTCGTTGTCGCTAAAGGATTTTCCTCACACCAACTGGAGTTCAAACGCTTTCAGGACCGCACGCGTACGGTCGCGCACGCCCAGTTTGGAGAGGATGTTGGACACATGGTTCTTGATCGTGCCCTCGGCGACCCCCAGCGAATTGGCGATCTCCTTGTTGGAGAAACCGCTGGCCATCAGCCGCAGGATCTCGGTCTCACGGTCGGTCAGCGGGTCGGGACGGTCCAGGCTGACGAAATCGTTGCGCATGTGCTCCAGCCCGGACAGCAGGCGCTGGGTCACCGCCGGCTGCACCAGCGAGCCGCCATCGGCCACCGTGCGGATCGCCCCGACCAACTGCGCCAGGGTCACATCCTTGAGCAGGTAGCCCTTGGCACCGGCCTTGAGCCCGGCCAGCACCAGCTGGTCATCGTCGAAGGTGGTCAGGATGATGGTCGGCGGCAGCTGTTCCTGCCGTGACAGCACCTGCAGCGCCTCCAGACCGGACATCACCGGCATGCGCATGTCCATCAGGACCACGTCCGGACGGATCTGCGGGATCAGCTCGACCGCCTGGCGGCCATCGGCGGCCTCGGCCACCACTTCGATGCCGTCATCGAGCGCCAGCAGCGAGCGGATCCCCTGCCGCACCAGGGTTTGGTCGTCGACCAGGCAGACGCGAATCATCAACGCACTCCTTCAGGAACCTGGGTAAGGGCCGCCAGCACCGTTGCCGGTACCGTCGCCCGCAGCCGGAAGCCTTCGCCGGGGCGGGTCTCCACCTGCAGCTGGCCTCCACATTGTTGCAGGCGTTCGCGCATGCCGCGCAAACCATTGCCCACATTGACCGTTTCCGCCCCGACACCGTCGTCGCGGGCCTCCACCACCACCAGGTCCGGGACCTCACGGTACACCCGCAGCCACAGGTGGCGGGCGCCGGCATGGCGCACCGTGTTGGTGATGATCTCCTGGGTACAGCGCAGCAGCACGTGGGCCCGCTGCGGGTCTTCCACGTTCAGCGGCTCCTCGATCTCCAGCTGGATGTCCAGCGAAGGCACGTGCTCGGTCAGCGGGCGCAGGGCAGCGGCCAGGTCGATGGCACCGGTCTCGCGCAGCTGGCTGACCACCTCGCGCACGTTGCCCAGCAGCAGCTTGGCCAGGGCATGGGAGCGCTTCACGTGCTCCAGCGCCTGGCCCTCGGCCAGGTGGCCGGCCACTTCCAGGTTCAGGGTCAACGCGGTCAGCTGATGACCCAGCAGGTCATGCAGTTCGCGCGAAATGCGGGTGCGCTCGTTCACCCGCGCGCTTTCGGCCAGCAGCGCACGGGTGGCGCGCAGTTCGGCATTGAGCCGGCGCTGCTCCTCGCGCGCCTCGGCCTGGCGGCGGGCCACCAGCGCGATCACGAACACGAAGCTGGAGAAACCCATGTAGCCGACGGCCTGCAGCACCGCGATGACCGGCGGGAAACCCAGTGGCTGGATGTAGACCGGCAGCACGGCCAGGTTGCTGGCCACCAGCCACACCACGCCGATGCGCGGGCCCAGCAGCCACGGCAGCAGGCCGGCCACCACCATCAGCAGGATGCTGCCCAGCGCGGTGCCGGAGAAATAACTCACGCCGATCGCGCAGCCCGTCAGCAGGATCAGCGCGGCATGGTCGAAGAAGCCGGGCCGGCTTTCGCCCAGCGAGCGGGTCAGCACCCAGTACACGAAGCCGAAGGCAAGGTAGGCCGAGGCCCAGGGAATGATCCGGAAGCCGGCCTCGCCGTCCAGGCTCTCCAGCGTCAACGACACCGGGTCGATCAGGTAGATCGCAAGCCAAAGGCCGACGGTGCCCCAGGTGAACAACCCGGAGTAGCGCAGCATCGCATTGTGGTTGAGTCGGGCCAGCATGGCCCATCGTAGCCTGTGCGCGTCAGGGCCCAAGGGCATAAAGTCATGTTCGGCGCGGCCCCCTGTTCATGCCGCAGCCCACCCCGGGCATGCAATAATCGTGCGCAGGGTCTTGTAATGGACCAACCGCGTTACCCCACGGAGTCACAATGTCGATTGTCATCCGCGACGTGCGCGAGCACGAGCTCGATTCCGTCCTGGCTTTGAACAACAATGCTGGCCTGGCCATCCTTCCCCTGGATGCCGAGCGCCTGCGCCTGTTCTATGCAACCGCTGAGTATTTCCGCGTCGCCGAGCGCGACGGCAACCTGGCCGGCTTTTTGATCGGCTTCGGCAGCGACAGCCAGCACGACAGCAGCAATTTCGCCTGGTTCAAGCAGCAGCTGAACACCCCCTTCTTCTATATCGACCGCATCGTGGTCGCCAGCCGCCGTCGCGGTGGTGGCGTCGGCCGTGCGTTCTACGCCGATGCGCAGAGCTTCGCCGAGCTGCGCTACCCGCAGATGACCTGCGAGGTGTTCCTCGACCACGGCGCCGATGCCGCCCTGCTCTTCCACGGCAGCTTCGGCTTCCGCGAGCTGGGCCAGAACACCATGCCGCAGGTGGACGTGCGGGCCAGCATGCTGGCCAAGGAACTGTGCAGCTTCCCGTGGGTGAACGAAACCTACGGCGGCAAGCTGCCCGATGTGGCGTGGGCACGCGACCGGCAGCTGCCGGCGCAGGCACAGCGGTCGACGGGGACTTGAGCGTGGCGGTGAATTTCGATTACGAACAGGCCGGTGAACTGAAGATCGGCCAGGTGGGCATCGCCAACCTGCGCATCCGCACGCTCGATGTTGAACGCCTCGTGCAGGAAATGCAGGAGCGGGTGAGCCGCGCGCCGAAGCTGTTCGGCCGGGCGGCGGTGATCCTGGACTTCGGCGGCCTCAGCCAGGTGCCCGACGTGGCGACGGCACAGGCGCTGGTGGATGGCCTGCGCAGTGCCGGTGTACTGCCGGTGGCGCTGGCCTATGGCACCAGCGCGGTCGACCTGCTGTCGCAGCAGCTCGGCCTGCCGCTGCTGGCCAAGTTCCGCGCCCAGTACGAGCGCGCCGAAGCAGAGCCTGCCCCGCCGCCGGCACCCGCACCGGAACCGCGCCGTGCCGCGCGCGCCGAGGCGAAGGCCGCACCAGCACCGGCACCGGCCACGCCGATGGGCAAGGCCGCTGATACGGCCGCGCCACAGCCTGGCCGCATGCAGCTGGGCAATGTGCGTTCGGGTCAGCAGCTGTATGCGGAAAACTGCGACCTGACCGTGATGGCCACCGTCGGCGCCGGCGCCGAGGTCATCGCCGATGGCAGCATCCATATCTACGGAACCCTGCGCGGCCGTGCGCTGGCAGGGGCCCAGGGCAACACCGCGGCACGCATTTTCTGCCGTGATTTCCATGCGGAACTGGTCGCCATTGCAGGCCATTACAAGGTGCTGGACGATGTACCGGAAACCCTGCGCGGCAAGGCCGTGCAGGTGTGGCTGGAACAGGACCAGATCAAGATCGCTGCGCTGGACTGACGCAGCACCTCAAACAGAATCATCAGGAGAAGTCCTTTGGCTGAAATCATCGTAGTCACCTCCGGCAAAGGCGGCGTCGGCAAGACCACTTCCAGCGCCAGCCTTGCCTGCGGCCTGGCAAAGCGTGGCAAGAAGGTGGCGGTGATCGACTTCGACGTCGGCCTGCGCAACCTCGACCTGATCATGGGCTGCGAACGCCGCGTGGTGTACGACTTCGTCAATGTCGTGCACGGCGAAGCCACCCTCAAGCAGGCCCTGATCAAGGACAAGCGCTTCGACAACCTGTTCGTGCTGGCTGCCTCGCAGACCCGCGACAAGGATGCGCTGACCCAGGAAGGCGTGGGCAAGGTCCTGAAGGACCTGGCCGCCGACGGCTTCGACTACATCATCTGCGACTCCCCGGCCGGCATCGAGAAGGGCGCCTTCCTGGCGATGTACTTCGCCGACCGTGCGGTGGTGGTGGTGAACCCGGAAGTGTCCTCGGTACGCGACTCGGACCGCATCATCGGCCTGCTCGACTCGAAGACCCACAAGGCCGAATCCGGCCAGGACGTGCCGGCCTTCCTGCTGCTGACCCGCTACACCCCGGTGCGCGTGGAAAGCGGCGAGATGCTCAGCATCGCCGACGTCGAGGAGGTCCTTGGCCTGAAGGCGATCGGCGTGATCCCCGAATCGGGCGACGTGCTCAATGCCTCCAACAAGGGCGAGCCGGTCATCCTGGACGGCGAATCCGCTGCCGGCCAGGCCTATGACGACGCCGTCGCACGCATCCTCGGCGAAGAACGCCCGATGCGCTTCACCAACGTCGAGAAGAAGGGCTTCTTCAGCAAGCTGTTCGGAGGGTAAGCATGGGCCTGTTTGATTTCCTCAAAGCGAAGAAGACCACCGCCGAAACCGCCAAGAACCGCCTGCAGATCATCATCGCGCAGGAGCGCAGCCACCGTGGCGGTCCCGACTACCTGCCACTGCTGCAGCGCGAGCTGCTGGAAGTGATCAAGAAGTACGTCAACATCGACGTCGATGCAGTGAAGGTGGACCTGGTCAAGGATGGCCAGCACGACGTGCTGGACATCTCCGTGGCGCTGCCTGAAGGCCCGGACAAACCCTGAGCCCCTGCCCCGCCCGTGCCAGCATGGGCGGGGCTGCCTGACCCGCATGACTGAAACCACACCCGAACCGAACGTTACCCGCGTCGGCGACATCGCCTTCGCCGATGCACAGCGCCTGCTCGCTGCACATGAGCTGCGCCTGCACCACGTTGCGGGCGGCGAGCCGATCCCGGGCAGTTACTGGGGCGAGCCCGAGGCCGGCATCATCGCCAGCGACGTATACGTGCGCGATGACACGCCGGTGCACTCGATGCTGCACGAGGCCTGCCACCTGATCGTGCTGCCGCCGGAGCGGCGCGCGCAGGTGCATACCGACGCCACCGATTCGGTTCCGGAAGAAGACGCCACCTGCTACCTGCAGATCGTGCTGGCCGGGCACCTGCCCGGCGTCGGCAGCGAACGGCTGATGGCCGACATGGATGCGTGGGGGTATACGTATCGGTTGGGGTCGACGAAGGCGTGGTTCGAGCAGGATGCGGAAGACGCGAAGGCGTGGCTGAT
>NZ_JBFPNJ010000032.1:0-125792 GCF_040815575.1 Stenotrophomonas sp. LST15-1-1.1 | reverse complement strand
CGAACGCGGGTTGCTGCAGGCGTAGAGCCGCGGGCGCGGTTGGCAATGGGCGCGTGGCGACGCGCCGGACCTTGCGGCGCCCTTCTTTTCACTCGGCGCGGTTCGAGCAGGATGCGGAAGACGCGAAGGCGTGGCTGATCGAACGCGGGTTGCTGCAGGCGTAGAGCCGCGGGCGCGGTTGGCAATGGGCGCGTGGCGACGCGCCGGACCTTGCGGCGCCCTTCTTTTCACTCGGCGCGGTTCGAGCAGGATGCGGAAGACGCGAAAGCGTGGCTGATCGAACGCGGTTTGCCGGTGGCGTAAAGCACCGTGAACCGGGGTCAGATCCCTTTTGCTGCGCAAAAGGGATCTGACCCCATCAACCCTGCCCTGCCAGCGCGCGCAGGGTGATGCCGACGATATAGGCTAGGTACGTGCCGGTGGCATAGCCCATCGTGCCCAGCAGCACGCCCACCGGCGCCAGCGCCGGATGGAACGCGGCGGCCACCACCGGCGCCGAGGCCGGACCGCCGATGTTCGACTGCGAACCGATCGCGAAGTAGAAGAACGGCACCTTCAGCAGCTTGCCCAGGCACCACAGCAGCACGATGTGCACGCTGATCCAGATGATGCCGAGCAGGAACAGCCACGGGCGATCCAGCAGCGCCAGCAGATCCATCTGCATGCCGATGCAGGCGATCAGGAAATACAGCAGCAGCGAGCCCAGTCGCGAGGCGCCCGCCCCTTCCAGGGTCCGTGCGCGGGTGAAGCTGAGGCCCAGGCCGAGCGTGGTCGACAACACCACCACCCACACGAACGGCGCGTCCAGGCTGAACTGCGATGCCCAGCTGACATTGACCTTGAACCAGGCCGCCAGCGGCGCGCCGATGGCGTGGGCAAGACCGACGCCACCGAAGGCAACGGCCACGATCAGCATCAGGTCGGTCAGGCTGGGAATGCGCTCGTGCTCAGCCTGGAAGCGGGCGATGCGCTCTTTGAGTTCGTCGATGGCCGAGGTGTCGGCACCACTGCGTGCATCGATCTTCGCCGCGCGCCCGGCGAGGAAAATCAGCGCCGCCATCCACACGTAGCCAACCCCCACATCGACCACCGCGAACTGGCCGAAGGTGGTCGCGTTGACGTCGAACACTTCGCGCATCGCCAGCATGTTGGCACCACCGCCGATCCAGCTGCCAGCCAGTGCGGCCATGCCGGCCCAGGTATCGCCGGCGACGGTATCGGGATGGATCGCACGCATCACCAGGAACGCCACCACCGCCCCCAGCATGATGCTGGCCGAGGCGCCCAGGTACATCAGCACCAGCTTCGGCCCCAGCCGCAGGATGCCCTTGATGTCGACCGCCAGGGTCAACAGGATCAACGCTGCCGGCAGCAGGATGTCGCGCGCGACCGGATTGTAGAGTTTGGTGTTCTGCCCATCGATCAGGCCGAACGTGTTGTAGATGCCGGGCAGCAGGTAACACAGCAGCAACGCCGGCACGAAGGTATAGAAGCGCTTCCACAGGCCCTGCTCACGCGAGGCGGTCCAGAACACGGCGCCGAGGGTAGCGGCGATCAAACCGAAGACGACGATGTCGTTCTGGATCAGGGCAGTCGAAGGCATGCAGGCGCTCTTGTTCGGGGTCGGATCCCTTTCGCCATGCGAAAGGGCTCTGACCCCAGGGACGGTCGATGGCGGGGCCAGAGCCCTTCCGCCGTGCGGAAGGGATCCGACCCCTCGGCGCTACATCAGTTGCCGATGTGCTGCTTCAGCCAGGCGTTGACGGTGTCATGCCACAGGATGCTGTTGTTCGGCTTCAGCACCCAATGATTTTCGTCCGGGAAGTACAGGAACTTCGACTCGATGCCCTGGCGCTGGGCGGCGGTGAACGCGGCCAGGCCCTGCTCGACCGGAATGCGGAAGTCCTGCTGGCCGTGGATCACCAGGATCGGCTTCTTCCAGTCAGCCACATGGTTGACCGGATTGAACTTCTCGTAGTTCGCCGCCTTCTGGTACGGGGTACCGCCCTGCTCCCACTCGGTGAACCACAGTTCTTCGGTGGCGTACCCCATCATGCGCTGGTCGAACACGCCGTCATGGTTGACCAGGCACTTGAACGGGCTGTTCCAGTTGCCGGCGATCCAGTTGACCATGAAGCCGCCGTAGCTGGCGCCCAGTGCGCAGGCTTTGTCACCGTTGAGGAAGTCGTACTTCTTCAGCGCCGCACTCCAGCCCTTCTGCAGGTCTTCCAGCGGGCGGTCGCCCCAGTGCTGGCTGATCGCATCGGTGAAAGCCTGGCCGTAACCGGTGGAGCCATGGAAGTCGATCATCACCACGGCGTAGCCCTGACCGGCGTAGGTCTGCGGGTTCCAGCGGTAGCTCCAGCCGTTGCCGAAGCTGCCCTGCGGACCGCCATGGATCAGGAACGCGACCGGGTACGACTTGCCTTCCTGGTAGTTGTGCGGCTTGACCACGTAACCATGCACGGTGTCGTTGTTCCAGCCCTTGAACTCGAACTGCTCGTAGTCGCCGAAGGACACGTCCTTCAGCACCTCGCCAGCGGCCGGGGTCAGCGCGCGCAGTTCGCCGATCGCTTCGCCAGCGGCCGGCAGCAGGCCGACCAGCACCTGGTCGTTGCTCTTCAGGCTGTTGCGGGTGATCGCCACGCTGTTGCCGGCCACGTCCACAGCGGTGACGCTGCCATCGCCGATCAGCTTGGTGGCCTTGCCGCTGGCCACGTCGATCTGGAACAGCGGATGTTCGCCGAGGTCGTCGGCCGTGGTGTAGATGCTGGCGCCGTCGGCGGACAGGGTGATGCCACCGGCCGAACGGTCCCATTGCGGAGCGATCTCGCGGGTCTTGCCGCTGGCCAGGTCCATCGCCATCAGGCCGAAGCGATCGGCTTCGAAGCCCGGGCGCTTCATCGCGCGGTAGAACAGGGTCTTGCCGTCGGCGCTGAACACCGGGCCAGCATCCCAGGCCGGGTTGGACGCGGTCAGGTTGACCGGTGCCTGCTTGCCGGCGGCATCGAAGCGGTACAGGTCGAAGTTGGTCGACCACGACTCCTGCTTGCCGGCCACGCGGATGCTGGCGACCACGCTGCTGCCATCCGGCGACCACGCGAAATCATCATTGCCACCGAACGGCTTGGACGGAGCATCGCCATCGATGGTCGCGCTCAGCGCCGAAGCGCCCTTGACCGCACCGGCCTTGGCCGCCGGCAACGGCGCGACGAACAGGGTGTTGCGACGGCCGTCGTTCCAGGTATCCCAGTGGCGCACGAACAGCGAATCGAAGACCTTGCCGCTGGCCTTGGCACCTTCCACGTCCTTCAGCTTCTTTTCGGTGCAGGCCAGGTCCGAGGCGCAGGCCTGGAACACGCCGGCGCTGAACAGCACGCGGTCGTCCTGCGGCGACACGTGGTAGCTGTCCACGTCCACCGGGAAATCGGTCAGCTGGCGCGGGGCGCCGCCGCTGATCGGCTGTGCGTACAGCTGCTGGCTGCCGTTCTTGGCGCTGAGGAAATACACGGTCTGGCCATCGGCCGACAGCGAGGCCGAGTTGACGTTCCAGCCGGCCGGGGTGATCTGCTTCGGCGGCGCCGCATCGCGGGTGCGCAGGTTGCGCGCGAACAGTGCAGTGCTGGCCTTGAGGTTGGCATCGGTGCTGCGCTTGGCGAACACCACGGTGCCGCCGTCAGCGGTCAGTACCGGCGCGGAGACGCGGTCCATGGCCACCATGTCGCGGATCTCCAGGCCACGGGCAGCGGCGACGCTGGGCAGGGCGGCCAGCAGGCTCAGTGGCAGCAGGGCATGACGCAGTTTCATCGGGGTCTCCGCAGGACGGCAAAAAACCGATGGTAGGCCTGCGCGGCCGGGCCTGCCAAGGCCATCGGTCATGGCCGGGGCCGAGCTGCCGCCAGAAAAAGCAAACCGCGCCGAAGCGCGGTTTGTCGGAGGTCGGGGTCGGATCCGATTCCATGGGAATCGGCTCTGACCCCAGACGCTGCCAGCATGGGGTCAGAGCCCTTCCCTGCGGGAAGGGATCCGCCCCCGCGGGCGTCACGCCACGGCGCGCTTGCCGGTGCGGTAGATCAGCCAGCCCACCAGGAACAGCACGGCCAGGCCGATCCACTGCGCGGCCGGCAGGTGGAACGGCACGGCCAGTACGTCGGCACGGCTGCTGACCACGATCGGCACAGCGATGGCGATACCCATCAGCGCCTCACCGGTGATCAGGCCGGCAGCAAACAGCACGCCCGGCTTGTGCACGCGGTCGCGGCCCTCTTCGTCATCGGCGCGCACCTTGTGGAAGCGCTCGACAAGGTAGGAGATCAGGCCACCGAGGAAGATCGGCACCATCAGTTCCAGCGGCAGGTAGATGCCGATCGCCGCAGCCAGCACCGGCACGCGGAAACGCGAGTTGCGCGACTTCAGCCAGCTGTCGAAGGCGATGATGGCGGCACCGACCACGGCACCGATGCCGATGAAGGTCCACGGCAGTTCGCCGCCGAACAGGCCCTTGGCCACCGACGCCATCAGGTTCGCCTGCGGTGCAGCCAGCGCATTCGGATGCAGCTCCGACTTGACGCCGATGCCGTAGGCGGTGGCCAGCAGGTTCAGCACCGGGGCCATGATCAGCGCGCACGAGAACGCGCCGATGCCCAGCATCAGCTGCTGCTTCCACGGGGTGGCACCGACGATGTAGCCGGCCTTGAGGTCCTGCAGGTTGTCGCCACCCACAGCGGCGGCACAGCACACCACCGCGCCGATCATGATCGCGGCCACCGCGCCCAAGGGCGCACCGAAGGCACCGACCGGCTGCAGGCCGTCCTTGCCCAGCAGCAGCACGAGCACTGCCGAGGCGAACAGGATGGTGGAGATGGTGATGCCCGAGACCGGGTTGTTGGACGAGCCGATCAGGCCGGCCAGGTAGGCCGACACCGAAACGAACAGGAAGCCAGCGACGATCATGATGAGGGTCATCGGGATCGACACGTGCCACTGGCCGACGATGGCCTGGTACAGCGCCAGCAGCGGCAGGGTGAACACCACCAGGGCCACCAGCATCCACTTCATCGGCAGGTCGCGCTCAGTGTGCGCCAGCACCGGGCCACCGCTCTTGCGCGCGGCCGCAAAGCCGCTCTTGACGCCGTTGAGCAGCGACTTGCGCAGCGAGATCAGGGTCCAGATGCCACCGATCAGCATCGCGCCGACGCCCAGGTAACGCATCTTCGCGCCCCAGATGGCAAACGCCGCTTCAGTGGACGAGGCGGTGGCGATCGAGGCGGCCAGCGCCGGATCGGTGTTCATGAAGAACGCCTGGTAGATCGGAATGGCGATGTGCCAGGTCAGGATCGAGCCGGACACCACCACGATGCCGACGTTGAGGCCGACGATGTAGCCCACGCCCAGCAGCGCCGGTGACAGGTTGGTACCGATGAACGCGGTGATCTTGGAGCTGCCGACATAGGCCGAGGTAGCCCAGGCGTCGGGGATCAGGCGCATGCCGCTTTCCGCAGCCAGCTTCACGAAGGCACCGATCACCGCCGACAGGCCGAGGATCTTCAGGCCCGGGCCGGGGTTCTCACCGGCCTTGAGCACTTCGGCCGCCGCCTTGCCTTCCGGGAACGGAAGCGGGTCTTCGACGATCATCGAACGACGCAGCGGTACCGAGAACAGCACGCCCAGCAGGCCGCCGAGACCGGCGATGCCCAGCACCCACCAGTACTTGAAGTCCGGCCAGTAGCCCATGATCACCAGCGCGGGGATGGTGAAGATCACACCGGCGGCGATCGACGAACCGGCCGAAGCGCCGGTCTGCACGATGTTGTTCTCAAGGATCGAACCGCCACCCAGCAGGCGCAGCACGCCCATGGAAATGACCGCGGCGGGAATCGCGGTGGCGATGGTCAGGCCTGCGAACAGACCGAGGTAGGCGTTTGCGGCCGACAGCACCACCGCCAGCACGATGGCAAGGACCACCGCGCGGAAAGTGAGCTGCTTGGGCGCAGCGTCATGGTTCATGAAAGCCCCTGCTGGCAAAAAATCCCTTGCACGCTAGCGTTCAGGGGCCAGCAAGTCCAGCGTGCCAAAGGATGGGGGCCGAGCATGGAACAGACACAGGCCCGCACCGGCACCGCCAGTCAACCGATGCGGCAAAGCCCGAGTGGGCACCCTGCAAACGATATGTTATAACTTTCGATTGATCCGCACCCGCCCCATTGCATGCCCCCTTCCGCCTCATCCCGGCTGGCCTCCATCGACCAGCTGCGCGGTACCGTGATGCTGCTGATGCTGCTCGACCACGTCCGTGAGACGTTCTTCCTGCAGTACCAGGTGAACGACCCGATGGACGCGGCCAACGTGTCCCCCGCCCTGTTCGTCTGCCGCCTGCTGGCCCACCTGTGCGCGCCGGTGTTCGTGCTGCTGACCGGCCTGTCGGCGTGGCTGTACGGCCAGCGCCAGGCCGACCCGCGCCGCGCCATCGCCGCCTTCCTGCTCAAGCGCGGCCTGTTCCTGGTGGTGCTGGAGCTGACCCTGGTCAACTTCGCCTGGACGTTCCAGTTCCCGCCGGACACGGTGTACCTGCAGGTGATCTGGGCGATCGGCCTGAGCATGATCGCGCTGGCCGGCCTGCTCTGGCTGCCGCGGCCGGTGCTGGTGGTACTGGCGGTGGCGCTGGTGGTTGGCCACAACCTGTTGGATGGCGTAAGGGTGCAGGGCGACGGCGCCCTGGCGGTGCTGTGGAAAGTGCTGCACCAGCGCGACTGGATCGAGGCCGGGCCGTTGAGCCTGCGTACCTCCTACCCGGTGCTGCCGTGGATCGGGGTGATCGCGCTGGGCTACCTGATGGCGCCGTGGTTCGCCGCCGGCAGCGTTCCGGAACGGCGCCGGCAGCGATTGCTGTGGGCCGGGCTGGGCGCGCTGGCCGCCTTCGCTCTGCTGCGCTTCGCCAACGACTATGGCGACGCGCCCTGGCAATACCAGCAGACCCCACTGCGCACGTGGATGAGCGTGTTCAACATCACCAAGTACCCGCCGTCGCTGCAGTTCCTGCTGCTGACACTGGGCGTGGGCCTGCTGCTGTTGCGACTGTACGAGTGGCCGCCGCTGGCGCGTGCACTGCGGCCGCTGGCCGATATCGGTGCAGCGCCGATGTTCTTCTACCTGCTGCACCTGTACGTGCTGAAGCTGCTGTACCTGGCCGCGTTGAAGACCTGGGGCCCGACCCACGGCAGCCTGTATGCACTGGACTCGGTGGCCGGCCTGCTGCTGGTGGCCTGCGCGCTGGCGGTGGTGCTGTATCCACCAACGCGGGCGTTCGCGCGGTTCAAGGCACGGCGACGCGACCTGGCCTGGTTGCGGTACCTGTGAACGGTAGCGCCGGGCCATGCCCGGCGTTGCACAGGACCGCCGGGCATGGCCCGGCGCTACCCGGCGCGCGCCTGCAGCACACGCCTATAATTCCGCGATGAATTCCACTGCTATCGCTTCCGACGACTTCCTGGGTCATCCCAAGGGCGTCTACGTCTGCTTCTTCACCGAAATGTGGGAGCGCTTCTCCTTCTACGGCATGAAGGCGTTGCTGCTGCTGTACCTCACCAAATACCACCTGTTCGGCGACAAGGCCGGGTTGGACCTGCTCGGTGCCTATGGCGGGCTGGTGTACTGCATCCCGGTGTTCGGCGGCATGCTCGCCGACCGCTGGCTGGGCATGCGCCGGGCGGTGCTGTTCGGCGGCATCCTGCTGGTGCTCGGCCACCTCGGCATGGCCTTCGAAGGCCACGCGGCGTACCGGGTCAACGGCGAAGTGGTGCGCGACACCTCGGCACTGGCCGTGACCTACCTGTCACTGGCGCTGATCATCATGGGCGTCGGCTTCCTCAAGCCGAACATCTCCACCATCGTCGGCAAGCTCTACCCGCAGGACGATCCGCGCCGCGATTCGGGCTTCTCGCTGTTCTATGCCGGCATCAACCTGGGCGCCCTGTTCTCCTCGCTGGTATGCGGGTTCCTCGGCGAGGTCTATGGCTGGAAGTACGGTTTCGGTGCGGCCGGCATCGGCATGCTCGCCGGCCTGGCAATGTTCCTGTGGGGCCAGAAATACCTGCAGGGCCACGCCGAACCGCCGCAGCCGGCCACGTTGAAGCAGAAGGTGCTGGGACTGCCGCGCGAATGGCTGATCTACCTGTGCGCGGTGATCGGCGTGCTGCCGGTGGCCTGGCTGATGTGGGCAGCCGGCAACGGTGCGTTCGCGCTTGGCGGTGAAATCAGCCTGGCGCTGATGCTGATGCTGGTGGTGCTGGGCGGCGTACTGGTCTGGTTCGCCTGGTTCACCGGCAGCAAGTGCACGCCGGTGCAGCGCCAGCAGATGATCGCGCTGATGGTGCTGATCTTCATGGCGCTGGTGTTCTTCACGATGTACGAGCAGTCGTACGGCTCGTGGGTGACCTTCACCGACCGCCTGTTGACCAAGGACATCGTGCCGGCGCTGGTGATCACCGACGGTAACCCGATTCCGTGGTCGATCATCTCGCTGCTGCTGGCACCGCTGGGCTTCGTGGTCAGCGCGCGCCTGTCCGAACGCCGCCCCGGTTCGGCCGCGCCGCGTACGTTCTTCATCGGCATCGTCGCGCTGATGCTGGTGCTGCTGGTGCGTGACTGCCTGGTGATTCCGCAGACCGCCGGTTCGCTGACCTATCTGGGCGGTCTGTTCCTGGTGTTGCTGGCGCCGGCATTCGCTGCGCTGTGGACGTGGATGGACCGCCGCGGCTGGGAACCGGGCAAGCCGGTGAAATCAGCCTGGGGCCTGGTGATCGGCGCGCTGTCGTTCGTGCCGCTGGCACTGGCCGCGCAGCACGTCGGTGCCACCGGCGAGATGGCCAGCGTGTGGTGGCTGGTACTGGCCTACTTCCTGCTGGCCAGCGGCGAGATGTGCCTGTCGCCGGTGGGCCTGTCGGCGGTGACCCAGCTGGCGGTACCGCGGGTAATGAGCCTGATGATGGGCACCTGGTTCCTGGCCACTGCGTTCTCCGAAACCCTGGCTGCGCTGTTCGGCAAACTGGCGGCCATTGACGTGCCCGAAGGCGAATCACTGGACATGGCCGCGGCCGCCGGTGCCTATGCGCACCTGTTCTGGCTGCTGATGTGGATCGGCCTGGGCTGCGCGTTGCTGGCCTTCATCGCCGCGCCGTTGTTGAAGCGGATGATGCATGGGGTGAAGTGACACCCCTTGGCAGGTCGCAGCGGCGGCACCATGATGGTCGCCGCCGCGTCTGTTTCAGGGTGCCTTGGCCTTGCTGGAAGCCGTCACGGCGGCAGCCGTACCACCGCCCAGGCTGCGTGAGAGGAAGGCAAGCAGCCGGGTGTAGTAATCGCGCTGGTTCGCTTCGCTGTACAGGCCATGCCCCTCGCGTGGGTAGTACACCGCTTCCACCGGTACGCCGGCCTGCTTCAACGCAGCCTCCATGCGCTCGGTGTGCTGCACGGGCGCGCGCAGGTCTTCACGACCGGCGGCCAGCAGCACCGGCACGGTGATGCCCGCCGCCAGATTGACCGGCGAAACCGCCGCCAACGTTGCCGGGTCGCCCAGCCACTGCTGCAGGTAGGTCACGCCTGAAGCCCGATCCTGGATGTCGCCACGCTTGAACATCAACGGCAGGTCGTACACGCCGACATAGCCTGCCGCGCACTGGTACAGCCCCGGCTCGCGCACGGCCCCCATCATCGCCGAGTAGGCGCCGTAGCTGGCGCCATAGATGCAGATGCGTCCGCTGTCGGCGATGCCCTGGCTGATCGCCCACCGGGTGGCGTCGGTCACATCGTCCTGCATCGCGCGGCCCCATTGCTGGGCAGCGGCCTGCGTATGCGCGCGACCGTAGTTGCCCGAGCCACGGAAGTTGACCTGCAGCACCGCGTAGTCGGCGTCGGCCAGCAACTGGTTCTCGCGCTCGAAACCGCCGTCATCGAACACGCCGATCGGGCCACCGTGCGGGACCACCACCATCGGCAGATTGTGCCCATCACTGCCCCTGGGCAGGGTCAGGAAGCCGTGCAGCGGCAGGCCATCCCGCGCAGCCAGGGTGATCGGACGCACGGCGGCGGCGCCCTCGCGATCGAACCAGCGATGGCGACTGGTGAGAAAAGCGGCGTTGCGGGTGGCGGTGGTGTACATGAAGTAATCGCCGGGATTGGTCGCCGAGCTCACCTTGACCAGCAGACGCGTGCTGTCGCGCGTGCCGGAGACCAGACTCACCACCTGCCCGGGAAACGCCTTTTCAAGCTTGCGCTGGATGCGGGCGGTCGGCGACTGCTCATCGAAGAAGGCTGTGCGCGTAACAGCGCCGACGAACTGGATGCCCACCGGTACGCGCGTGCCAGGTTGGTAGACCACGCGGGTAGGGTCAACGGTATCGTCCTGCAGCAGCGTACGCCGCTCCCTGCTGACCGGGTCCCAGCTGACCACTGCATCGGGTCCGCGGGCCTGTTCCACCACCAGGTAAGCCAGGTGGTTGTCGGCAGAGAAGCCGATCGGCCGTTCGATGCGGTGGCTGTTGCCTTCGTCGTTGATCAGCGTCCAGCGATCGGGCCCTTCGCGGTAGTAGAGCTTGTTGACGTTGTCGGCGGCGGCGCCGTGGGCGAAGCGCAGCTCACCTTGATTATCGGTGGTGAACGTCGCGCGCTGCACCGGTGAACGCGAAACGGGAATGCGGCGCCCGGTGATGACGTCCATCCGCTCCAGCCGCGTATTGGTGTCGTTGGCAAATGGCCACAGCGAGATCAACACGTTGCGTTCGTCGGCAGGCAACGGATCGGTCAGGAAGGCGGCAACCGGCTCGACCACGCGCCCGGTCACGAAGCCGGGCTCATCCGGGCGGGCCCGATAGCCGACCAGAAGATCACCGCGTTTGCCATTGGCATCGATGGCATACAGTTCGCCTGTCGGTCGTGGCTGGTCCAGTGGCCCCCATTTCTCGGCCAGGCCGATCAGCAGGCGGGTGTCACTCACCCAGTCGACCTCGGCTGCATGATTGTTGCGCGGTGGGCGGAAGTTGCCGACCAGTTCCATCGTGTCGGTACGCAGGACCGCCACGGCGGTGGCGCCCTCCAGCGGCAAGGTCATGGCCAGGTACTCGCCGGTGGGCGAGAGCTGGATGTCGTTGAACTCTGCGCGACGCACATAGCCGTCCAGCGAAACCTCCGCCGCCTCCACCCCAACCGTGCCACAGATGGCCATCACTGCGGCCACCACCCTTGCATGCTTCATGACGTCCTCCTTGAAGCCGGGCATCCCCCTGCCCGGCACAGTGTCCGCTGGCTGCGGCGGGTTTGCCTCAGGGCGCCTTGTCAGCCCCCGCGGTTGCGCTGGCGCTGGCAGTGCTGCCGCCCAGGCTGCGCGACAGGAAGGCCAGCAGCCTGCTGTAGTACTCGCGCTGATGCTCTGGCCGGTAGAAACCATGGCCTTCGGTGCGGTAATACAGGCTCTCCACCGGCGAGCCGGCCGCCTTCAGCGCGGCTTCCATGCGCTCGGTGTGCTTGATCGGCGCACGCGTGTCTTCGCCGCCTGCAGCAAGAAACACCGGCACCTTCACCTGTGCGGCCAGATTCACCGGCGAACGGGCACCCAGCGTCTTCGGATCACCCACCCATTCGCGATGCCACGTCATGGCCGAATCACTGGACTGGGCGTCATTGGTGAACATCAGCGGCAGGTCGTACACGCCGACATAGCCGGCCGCGCACTGGTACAGCCCCGGCTCGCGCACCGGGCCCATCATTGCCGCGTACGCGCCATAGCTGGCGCCATAGATGCAGATCCGGCTGTTGTCGGCGATGCCTTCGGCGATCGCCCAACGCGTGGCGTCGGTCACATCGTCCTGCATGGCCGCGCCCCACTGCCTGGCGCCGGCCTGGGTGAAGGCCCGGCCGTAGTTGGACGAACCACGGAAGTTGACCTGCAGCACGGCATACCCGGCCGCTGCCAGCATCTGCGATTCCCGGTCGTAGCCGCCGCTGTCGAAAACGCCGATGGGGCCACCGTGGGGCACCACGACCAACGGAAGATTGCGGCCGCTGCTGCCGTTGGGCAACGTCAGGAAGCCATGTAGTGCCGTCCCGTCGCGCGCCTTCAACGAGAACGGACGCACGCTGGCAGCCAGCTTGGGATCGATCCACTCGCTGCGGCTGACCAGATGTTCGGCGGCCTTGGCGCGGGTATCGAACAGATAGAAATCGCCGGGGTTGCTGCCCGACCACGTCTGCACCACCACCTTGCTGCCATCGCGGGTACTGGAGGTGATGAATACCGGGCCACCGAACGCCGCTTCCAGGCTGCGGTATTGACGCGCATCGGCGCCCTTTTCATCGAAGAACCGGGTGCGCGGTACGTCCCCCAGGTAGAGCGCGCCTACGGGCACGCGGGTGCCCGGGCGACGGATGATCACGGAAGGATCAACCACCGCATCCCGCAGCACCTCACGCCGTTCGCCCGTCTGCGGATTCCAGCTGACGATGGCGTCGGGGCCGCTGGACTGCTCGACCTGCAGGTAAGCCAGCGTGCCATCCTCGGAGAAGCCCAGCGCGCCCTCGATCCTGTGGCTGAGCGACTCGTCATTGACCAGCGACCACTGCGCGTTGGTGCCGGCGCGGTAGTACAGCTTGTTGACGTTGTCCGACGCCGCACCGTGGGCGAAGCGCACTTCACCCTTGTCATCGGTGGTGAAACCGGCACGCTGCACCGGTGAGCCGGAAATGCGCACGCGGCGCCCGCTGACCACATCCAGCCGCTCCACGCGGGTATAGGGATCATCGGCAAAGGGCCACACCGCGATCAGTACATTGCGGTCATCGCCGTGCAGCTCGTCGGTGAGGAATGCCGCGACCGCCTCGACCTTCTTCGGCTGGATGCGCGTGCCCAGCCCACGGCCCTGCACGCGATAGCCGACCAGCAGTTCGCCGCCCTTGCCATCGACATTGACGCCGTAGAGTTCGCCGGTCGGTTGCGGAGTATCCAGCGCACCCAGCTTCTCGGCCAGGCCGACCAGCAGTCGATCATTGCTTACCCATTCGAAACTGTTGGCATGGTTCTTCGCCTGTGGCCGGAACACACCCGCAGGCTTGCGGTCGGACGTGCGAAGGATGACCAGCGCGGTGGAATCGTCCAGCGGCACGGTGCCGGCCACATAGTCGCCCCCCGGCGACAGCTTTACATCCGAAAACGACTCGGGCTTCAGGTACTTCTCCAGGTCCACCCCGCCGGTACCTGCCGACGTCCCACCCACCACCGCGCACAACAGCGCGGCAAGTACAGTCCTGCGCATCCTTCCCCCTCCCTGCCCGGACACCCTGTCCAGATGGGCCGATTCTAGGCAGGCCGACGATGGCTGCGCCAGTGACGAGCGCGCCATCGCCAGACTCAGGGTGCCTTCGCCGCAGTACCGCTGGTCGGCGTTTGTGCGGTGGCTCCTCCCAGGCTGCGCGACAGGAACGCCAGCAGGTGAGCGTAGTAGTCACGCTGATTGGCCAGGTCGTACAGACCATGCCCTTCGTTCTTGTAGTAGAGGGCCTGCACCGGCATGCCGGCCTGCTTCAACGCCGCTTCCATCCGCTCGGTATGCACCACCGGTGCGCGCTGGTCTTCGCGACCGGCGGCCAGCAGCACCGGCACGCCCACCTGCGCGGCCAGGTTGACCGGCGAGCGTTCGACAAGGTCCTTGGGCCGTCCCAGCCACTCACGCAGGTAGATCAACCCGGATTCGTCACTCTGGATATCCCCGCGCGCATACATCAAGGGCAGGTCGTAGATACCGACGTAGCCTGCGGCACAACGGTATAGACCCGGCTCGCGCACCGTCCCCATCAGCGCTGCATAGGCGCCGTAGCTGGCCCCATAGATGCAGATGCGTTCACGGTCGGCAATTCCCTGTTCGATGGCCCAGCGCGTGGCATCGGTCACATCATCCTGCATCGCCGCGCCCCACTGTTTGCGCGCGGCCTGCGCATGCGCGCGCCCGTAGCCCGCCGAGCCACGGAAATTCACCTGCAGCACCGCATAGCCGGCGGCGGCCAGCATCTGCGTCTCGGTGGAGTATGTGCCATCGTCCAGGACCCCGATCGGGCCGCCATGCGGCACCACCACCATCGGCAGCGCGCGCTTCGGCGGCCCCGGCGGCACGGTCAGGAACCCATGCAGGGGCCGCCCGTCACGGGCCTGCAGGGTAATGGCGCGTACGTCGGCACTCTGCGCCGGATCGATCCAGTCGCTGCGGCTGATCAGGTGCCGCGCGTGCTTGCCTACGGTGTCATACAGGTAGAAATCACCCGGGTTGCGGCCCGACCAGGATTCCACCAGGACGGTGCTGGCGTCGCGGGTGCTGGAGGTGATGTACACCGGAGCACCCAGCGCGGTTTCCAGGCTGCGATACAGCCGCGCATCCTCCGAGGTCTCATCGAAGAAGCGCGTGCGTGGGGTACTGCCCAGGAACAGCGCGCCCACCGGCACCTGGGTACCGGGGCGGTGGATGATGCGTGCGGGGTCGGCGATCTCATCGCGCAGAACCGTTCGCCGCTCGTTGCTCTGCGGGTCCCAGCTGACGATGACGTCAGGGCCCTCGGCCTGCTCCACCTGCAGATAGGCCAGGCGGCCGTCGGCCGAGAATCCAATGGCCGCTTCGTTGCGCTGGTTCGAAGCCTCGTCGTGCAACAGTACCCATTCGCTGCTGGCACCCGCGCGGTAATACAGCTTCTTTCTGTAGTCAGGTCCGACGCCGTAGGCGAAGCGCACTTCGCCTTGGGCATCGGTGGTAAAGGCAGCCTGAGCGATCGGCGCGCGTGCGACCGCATTGCGGCGACCGGTGCTCACGTCCATGCGTTCGATCTGGGTGGCAGCGTTGTCGGTGAACGGAGTGACCGCCACCAGCACATTGCGATCGTCGTCCTTCAACTCATCGGTGAGGAACGCCGCCACCATTCCCGCAGGCTTGACCTTGATGTTGGTACCCAGACCGGTTTCGGCGGTGCGGTAGCCAACCAGCAGTTCTCCGCCCTTGCCGTTCGCGTTGATGCCGAACAGTTCGCCGGTGGGCGCAGGTCGATCCAGTACACCCAGCTTCTGCGCCATGCCCACCAACAGGCGTTCATTGCTTACCCAATCGAAGGTGTGGGCGTGGTTGTTGCGGGGTGGGCGAAAGGTCCCGACCATCTTCATGTCGGCGATCCGGTAGATCGCCAGCGCGGTGCCCGCCTCGATCGGAACCGTCGCGGCTACGTACTCGCCGCCCGGCGAGATCTTGATGTCGGCGAATGCTTCCTGCCGCAGATAGCGGTCCAGATCGACGACGCCGGTACCCGCCGACGCCCCGCCCACCACCGCGCACAACAGCGCGGCAAGTACAGTCCTGCGCATCCTTCCCCCTTCCCGCCCCGGACACCCCGTCCAGGTCGGCCGATTCTAGACAGGCGAGCGACGCATCCGCCAGATGGGCAGAAAAAACAACGGCACCGTTGCCGGTGCCGTTGTTACCACTACCTTGGAGAGAGAGTCAGGACGTGGGTTCGGGGGGCGTGCGCCGGGTCAATGAACCCCGCGCACCGCCAGAGTGAGGGCCAGGATGCTGAGGATCACCGCGATGGTGCCGTCCAGCACGCGCCAGGTGCTGGGCTTGGTGAACAACGGTGCCAGCAGGCGCGCGCCCAGGCCCTGCGCGGTCAGCCACAGGCAGCTGGCGGTGACCACGCCGGCGGCGAAGGCCATGCGCGCATTGCCGAAGTTCTCGGCGATCGAACCGATGACCATCATGTCCAGCCAGAAGTGCGGGTTGATCAGCGAGAAGCCGACCGCCGCCATCAGCACCGCACGGCGGCTGCCGTCATCGCTGTCGGCTTCGCCCATGCCGCCGCCGCCGGCGATCGCACGGCGTGCCGACTTCATCGCATACCAGGCCAGGAAGGCCACGCCAGTCCAGAGGACGGCGCTGGTCAGCCACGGCAGCGCCGTGGTGAGCGTGCGCAGGCCGGCCACGCTGGCGAAGATGAAGATCGCATCGATGGCCGCGCAGGTGGCCACCACCGGCACGATGTGCTTGCGCAGGATGCCCTGACGCAGGATGAAGGCGCTCTGGGCGCCGACCACGGCAAACAGGCCGATGCCGGTAGCCGCACCACTGAACCAGGCACCGAGGCCGGTGCTGGCGGAGATGACCGAGAACATGGGATTCACTACCTTGTCTTGCTTGGGGGGAGCGGTGCCTCGCGAAGGCGGACAGCACCGGAACGGGCGCCATTGTCGCGCCGCAACATAGAAAAGACGAGCTAAACTTACTAAACCAACATTAGCGGAACTTAATCTCCATGCGCATCGACCATGCCCAGCTGCGGGCCTTGGCTGCGGTGATCCGCGAAGGCAGCTTCGACCGTGCCGCGCAGTCGCTCAACGTCACCCCCTCGGCCATCTCGCAGCGGGTCAAGGCACTGGAAGACCGCATCGGCCGGCTGCTGGTCAAACGTGGCACGCCTGCGACCGCCACCGCCGAAGGCCAGCTGCTGGTGCAGCTGGCCGAGCAGACCGCCCTGCTGGAGCACGACGCCCTGCACCGCATGGGCCTGGCCGACGAGGACCTGCCGCAGGCCAGCATCCCGGTGGCGGTGAACCACGACAGCCTGGAGACCTGGTTCCCGCAGGCCGCGCAGCAGTTCGCGCAGGGAACCGGCACCACCCTGGACCTGCGGGTGGAAGACCAGGACCACACCGTCGAACTGCTGCGCCAAGGCACCGTACTGGGCGCGGTGACCACCCTGGACGAGCCGGTGCAGGGCTGCCAGATCCACGCGCTGGGCAGCATCCGCTACGCCGCGACCTGTACGCCGGAGTTCCGCGAGCGCCATTTCGCCAAGGGCGTGACCGCGCAGGCGCTGGCGCAGGCACCGGTGCTGGTGTTCAACCGCAAGGACGACATGCAGTCGCGATTCGCCCGGCGCATGGCCGGCGCCGACCTGCCCAGCACCGCGCCGACCTGGTGGATTCCCTCCACCCGCGCCTTCGTGCAGGCCAATCTGGGCGGGCTCGGCTGGACGATGAATCCACTGCCGCTGGTGAAGCGGCATCTGGATGCAGGACGGCTGGTCTACGTGCGGCAGCGCGCGTGGGAAGACGTGCCGCTGTACTGGCAGCACTGGAAGGGCGACGTGCAGACCATGGCCCTGCTGACCCGGGCGGTGCTGGACGCCGCCTCGGCACTGGTGCAGCGCAGGCGCTGAGAAGAGGGCACCGAGGGGATCAAGTCCTTCTTGCCACAAACGACTTGATCCCTACGTCCCCTTTTTGTGCAAGCATCGGCGCAACCGACGAGGGGGCTGGCTGATGGAAACCGAACCGGTATTCCTGCATATCCGCGTGGTGATGGGGATCATCCTCGGCCTGTCCATCACCACCCTGCTGAAGGGGTTGGCGCAGATCATCGAACACCCGCAGCGGCGTGGCTGTTCGGCGCTGCACCTGTGCTGGGTGATGTGGACGCTGGTGTCGCTGGTCACCTTCTGGTGGTGGGAATTCCGCCTCGTCGAAGTGCACCGCTGGACGTTTGAAACCTATCTGTTCGTGATCACCTACAGCGCGACCTGGTTCCTGCTGTGCGCGCTGCTGTTTCCCGACGACCTGCGCGACTACGGCAGTTACGGCCACTACCTGATGCAGCGGCGACGCTGGATCTTCGGGGTAATCGCGATATTGACGCTTCTGGACCTTGTGGACACCGCGATCAAGGGAGGAAGCCGATGGCGGCTGCTGGGCGATGCCTACCCGTTGCACACGGCGCTGATGCTCATCGTTGCGGCGCTGGGATGGCATCTGCGCAGCGCGCGCATGCAGCTGGTGCTGGCCGCAGCGACGCTGGCCTATCAACTGGGTTATTTCGCGGCGGAATACTTCACCATCGGCAGTGATTGAAGACCGCCGCCGTCTCCATCCAATCTCCATGCAGGTCGTCCACACTCATGCGGTTCCGTTCGACCCCAGGTTTCCCATATGACGATCCACTACCGCGATGCCCTCCCCGATGATGCCGCTGCCTGCATCGACCTGCGCGGACGCACCCGCGAGAACGCCTTCAGCGCCGCGCAGCTGGCCGAACTGGGCATTACCGGGGAGAGCTGGGCCGCAGGCATCGCCGATGGCGATTCGATTGGCCGCATCGCGTGCGAGGGCGAGCGGATGGCCGGCTACTGCTTTGCCGACCGCGAAAGCGGCGAGGTGCTGGTGCTGGCCCTGCTGCCGGAATTCGAGAACCGCGGCATCGGCCGGCAGCTGCTGCAGGACGTGGTCAGCCTGGCCCGCGATGCCGGCCACACCCGCCTGTTCCTGGCCTGCTCGGCGGACCCGCGTTCGCGCTCGTATGGCTTCTATCGGCATCTGGGCTGGAAGGCGACCGGCGAGATCGACGAGGCCGGTGACGAGATTCTTGAGCTGTCTTGACGCGCGGCGCTGGAAACAGCCGCCGGGCATGGCCCGGCGAGACCGGGGATGGGGTCGAACGCGCAGGACGGATGCTGCGTTGCATCAAAATCGGACCAGAAGCGGTTAAAATTGCCCCTGGAATGCTGCAAGGCGTTGTTTCTTCACGCTCTTTCTCTGCTTCTTGCGCATCCTGACCCCTTCCCCCCGCCAACGATTCCGCCCCCATGAAGAAATTTGGCAAGGCCCTGCTCGCCCTGCTCGTGCTGCTGTTGCTGGTCGCCGCACTGTTCCTGTACTGGCCGCTGACCCAGCGCTCGGTGCCCGCCGCGAGCAACGACAAGCCCGTCGATGTCGTGCTGGTCGGCGCCGGCATCATGAGCATCACCCTGGCCACCTACCTGCAGGAACTGCAGCCGGACTGGAACATCCAGGTCTACGAGCGCCTCGACGGCGTCGCCGGTGAAAGCTCGGACGGCTGGAACAACGCCGGCACCGGCCACTCGGCATTCGCCGAACTGAACTACACCCCGGAACTGCCCGATGGCAGCATCGAGACCAAGCGTGCGGTCGGCATCGCCGAATCGTTCGAGGTCTCGCGCCAGTTCTGGTCGCACCAGGTGAAGGAAGGCCGGCTGAGCCAGCCCAGCGACTTCATCAACCCCACCCCGCACATGAGCTTCGTCTGGGGCGATGACAACATCGCCTACCTGCACAAGCGCCAGCAGGCGCTGGTGAAGAATCCGCTGTTCTACGGCATGCAGTACTCCGAAGACCCGGCGCAGATCAAGCAGTGGGCACCGCTGCTGATGGAAGGCCGCGACCCGAAGCAGAAGGTCGCCGCGACCTGGATGCCGCTGGGCACCGACGTCAACTTCGGCGTCATCACCCGCCAGCTGACCGCCGGCCTGCAGCACAGCCCGAACTTCGGCCTGCACCTCAACCATGAGGTCAGCGCCCTGCGACAGAACGCGGACAAGAGCTGGAACGTGACGGTGAAGGATCTCAAGGCCGGCACCGAGTCCACCACCCACGCCCGCTTCGTGTTCATCGGAGCCGGTGGCGCTGCGCTGAAGCTGCTGCAGATGTCGGGCATCCCGGAATCGAAGGACTACGCCGGCTTCCCGGTGGGCGGCCAGTTCCTCGCCTTCCAGGGCCAGGACGTAACGTCGCGCCATGGGGTGAAAGCCTACGGCATGGCTGAAACCGGTTCGCCGCCGATGTCGGTGCCGCACCTGGATGCGCGCAAGCTGGATGGCAAGCCGGTGGTCCTGTTCGGGCCGTTCGCGCTGTACAGCACCAAGTTCCTCAAGCATGGCTCGTGGTGGGACCTGTATTCGTCGGTCAACCACAACAACGTCGGCCCGATGCTGGAAGTGGGCAAGGACAACCTGGACCTGGTGCAGTACCTGATGGGCCAGGCGCGCCTCAACGACGCCGATCGCCAGGCCGAACTGGTCAAGTACTTCCCCAACGCCAAACCGGGCGACTGGAAGCTGGTCACCGCTGGCCAGCGCGTGCAGATCATCAAGCGTGATCCACTGAAGGGCGCGGTGCTGCAGTTCGGTACCGAGATCGTGACCGACAAGGACCACACCCTCGCTGCGCTGCTGGGCGCCTCGCCGGGTGCCTCGACCTCGCCGCCGATCATGCTCGACCTGATGGCCAAGGCCTTCCCGGAACAGATGAAGGCCGGTTGGGAAGCGCGCCTGCGCGAGATCGTGCCGTCGTACGGCCGCAAGCTCAACGACAGCGCTGCGCTGACCAACGAGATCCGCACGCTGACCAGCCAGACCCTGCACCTGCCCTACCTGGAGGTCCCGGTGGAAGCAGGTACGACGCCGGCCCTGGCACCAACGGCCGCGCCGGCCCCGGCGCCGGCCAAGGAAAAGCGCAACGCCAACGAGGAACTGCAGGCGCTGTAAGCCTGCGCTTCCCATTGGACGGAAACGGACGGCCACCTTCGGGTGGCCGTCTTCGTTTGTGCAGCCCCCACCTGTAGAGCCGAGCCTGCGCTCGGCTACTCCTCGCGGTTGCCGACAGCCGAGCATGGGCTCGGCTCTACAGAAATCCCTTCCACACGTCGCAAAGCCGCTGCGCAATGACGCGAATTGTAATGTTGTTAAGAATTATTTACATTTGCGTCCTGCACAGTGGCCGCGCCGCTCCCAGATGGACCTGATGTGCCCGAAGCCGCCGCCCGGGTGCTGGACGACTGTTGCCGCCCCTTCCCCGCCTTCACGCTTCGAGCCCGCCATGTCCCTGACTCTCCGTACCCGCCTGCCCCGCCGTGCGCTGCTGCCGGCTGCCCTGCTGTCCTCCCTCGCCGTGGCTGCACCGTCGGCGTTCGCCGAGGTCGCCTCCGACGCCTCCGACGCCAAGACCCTGGACCGGGTGAGCGTGCGCGCCGAACTGTCCGCGCCGCCGTCCAGCACCACCCGCCTGCCGATCACCCTGCAGGAAACGCCGCAGTCGTCCACGGTGATCGGTCTGCAGCGCCTGCAGGACGAATCGCTGTTCAGCCTCAACGACGTGATGCGCAATGTCACCGGCGTCAGCGTGTCCTTCTATGACACCCAGCGCCCGCTGTACTACGCGCGCGGCTTTGCCATCACCGATTTCCAGGTGGACGGCATTCCCACCTACAGCGGCTCGACCAACCAGGAATACGACACCGCCTTCTACGACCGGGTGGAAGTGATCCGCGGCGCCAACGGCCTGCTCAGCGGCGCCGGCGTGCCGTCGGCCACGGTGAACCTGCTGCGCAAGCGCCCGGGCAAGGAGTTCGACGCCTCGTTCTCGGTCAGTGCCGGCAGCTGGGACTACCGCCGCATGGAAGCGGACGTGACCGCTCCACTGACCGCCGATGGCCGCTTCCGCAGTCGCGTGGTCGCCGCCTACACCGACCGCGATTTCTATTACGACCGCTACAAAGAGAACAAGATGGCCGGCATGGCCGTGCTGGAAGGCGATGTGACCGACAGCACCACGGTCACCGTCGGCTACCAGACCCAGGACAACAACCCGGTGGGTTCGACCTGGGGCACCGTGCCGTTCTTCGACAGCAAGGGCAACTTCGCGCATCTGCCACGTTCGACCAACCTGGCGCCGAAGTGGAGCTACTGGCAGCGCGAGACCAGCACGGTATTCGCCAACCTGGAACAGCGCTTCGGTGAGAACTGGCTGTTGAAGATCAACACCGCCTACACCCGCGGCAACGTGCAGAACATGCGCCTGTACGGCACCGGCAATCCCGATCCGGTGACCGGCGCGGGCATCTACCTGCGCACCGCCGCCGGCGATTCGGAAGACACCCGCCGCAACGTCGACGCCTACCTGACCGGCACCTTCAACCTGTGGGGCCAGGAGCACGACGTGACCGTGGGCGCACAGTGGGCCGACCTGGAAGGCACCACCAACACGCTTGCGCTGAACTACCCGCGCGACTGGGCGCGCTGCGGCAGCGAACGCTGCTACTACATCCCCAACGTGCACACCTGGGATGGCGACATCTCCGAAGTGACCTACACCCTCACCGGCGCGCGCCGCGTGGCCAAGACCACGCAGAGCGGCTTCTACCTGGCCACCCGCCTGCGCCTGGCCGACCCGCTTGCGCTGATCGCCGGCGCACGCCTGAGCCGCTGGCAGACCCAGACCCGCGCCTACAACGCGGCCGGCGCCTACACCGCCACCAGCGGCGCGTACAAGGTGAGCGATGAAGTGACCCCGTACGTGGGCCTGGTGTACGACATCACGCCGAACGTGGCGGCCTACGCCAGCTACACCGAGATCTTCAACCCGCAGAACTACAAGGACCGCAACGAGAACCTGCTGGCACCGGTGCAGGGCTCCAACCTGGAAGCCGGCCTGAAGACGCAGTGGTTCGACGGCCGTTTGACTGCCAACGCAGCGATCTTCGAGGCCAAGCAGGACAACTACGCGGTGCGTGACATGGGCGTGCCGGAAGGCTCACTGAGCGACGGCAGCTCGGCCTACATCGGTGTCAACGGCACCAAGGCGCGCGGCTGGGAAGTGGACGTCAACGGCGAGATCCTGCCGGGTTGGACGGTCAACGCTGGCTATACCCACGTCAAGGTGACCCGTGCGGCCACCGACCTGCTGTACGCCAACCCTGCCGAAGACCTGCTGCAGCTCAACACCCAACTGCAGCTGCGCGGCGCGCTGGAGCGCCTTAGCGTGGGTGCCGGCGTGCAGTGGCAGAGCAAGGTGCAGGGCTACAACATCCCCTACCCGGTGGGCGCGGGCACCACGGTGACGGTGAACCAGCCGTCCTATGCGCTGGTGCAGTTCAACGCCAACTATCGCATCAGTGACAACTGGACGGCGACGCTGAGCGTGCGCAACGCGCTGGACAAGACCTACTGGGCCAACCTGGACTACAACAACTACGGCGAACCGCGCTTCGTGGCGGCCAGCCTGCGCTGGAAGTTCTGAGGCGCGCAGCGGAAACGGTGGGTGCCGACCGGTGGTCGGCCGACGCTCCGCCGCGACCAACGGTCGTGGCCCACCTGAATGGGCCCGCCTCTGCGCGGGCCTTTTCTTTGTTGCGCTGCGGGTTGCACATGCCTCCATAATTATGGCGTAATTATTCCAACGCCATTCGGAAGTCCGTCGATGAACCCGAGCTGGGACACGCTGGAGCGGGGCCGCCAGGCGCGGCTGGAACGCGCCGCGCCATGGGCCAGGGGCCACGAGGTGGCGGCCGCCGATGTCGCCGAGCTGCTGCACGCACTGCTGGAGCCGGGCGACAAGGTCTGTCTGGAAGGCAACAACCAGAAGCAGGCCGACTTCCTTGCCCAGGCGCTGGCCGACCTCGACCCTGCACGCGTGCATGACCTGCACATGGTGCAGTCGGTGCTGTCGCTGCCCTCGCACCTGGATGTGTTCGAGCGCGGCATCGCCTCCAGGCTGGACTTCTCCTTCTCCGGGCCGCAATCGGTGCGGCTGGCCAACCTGGTGGCCGAAGGGCGCATCCAGATCGGTGCCATCCACACCTACCTGGAACTGTTCGGCCGCTACTTCATCGACCTCACCCCGCGCGTGGCACTGGTCGCGGCGCAGGCCGCCGACCGCCACGGCAATCTCTACACCGGCCCCAACACCGAAGACACACCGGTGATCGTGGAGGCCACCGCATTCGGTGGCGGCATCGTCATCGCCCAGGTCAACGAGATCGTCGACACCCTCCCCCGCGTCGACATTCCTGCCGACTGGGTCAACTTCGTGGTGCAGGCGCCGCGCCCGAACCACATCGAACCGCTGTTCACCCGCGACCCGGCGCAGATCTCCGAGATCCAGGTGCTGATGGCGATGATGGCGATCAAGGGCATCTATGCCGAGTACGGGGTGAACCGGCTCAACCACGGCATCGGTTTCGATACCGCGGCCATCGAACTGCTGCTGCCGACCTACGCCGAATCGCTGGGCCTGAAGGGAAAGATCTGCCAGCACTGGGCGCTCAATCCGCACCCGGCACTGATTCCCGCGATCGAATCGGGCTTCGTCAAATCAGTGCACTCGTTCGGGTCGGAACTGGGCATGGAGAAGTACATCGCCGCGCGCGGGGATGTGTTCTTCACCGGCGCCGACGGTTCGATGCGCTCCAACCGCGCGTTCTCGCAGACTGCAGGACTGTATGCCTGCGACATGTTCATCGGCTCCACGTTGCAGATCGACCTGCAGGGCAACAGTTCCACCGCCACCCGCGACCGTATCGCCGGTTTTGGTGGTGCACCCAACATGGGCTCTGATGCACGCGGCCGCCGCCATGCCAGCGACGCCTGGATCAAGGCGGGGCAGCAGGCCGCGCGGCCGGGCGAGATGCCGCGCGGGCGCAAGCTGGTGGTGCAGATGGTGGAAACCTTCCGCGAGCACATGGCACCGGCCTTCGTCGATCGCCTCGATGCCTGGGAGCTGGCCGAACGCGCGGCCATGCCGCTGCCGCCGGTGATGATCTACGGCGACGACGTCAGCCATGTGCTGACCGAGGAAGGCATCGCCAACCTGCTGCTGTGCCGCAGCCCGGAAGAACGCGAGCAGGCGATCCGCGGCGTGGCCGGCTACACCGCCGTCGGCAGGGGCCGCGATCGCGCGATGGTGGAAAACCTGCGCGACCGTGGAGTGATCCGGCGCCCCGACGATCTCGGCATCAACGTGCGTGACGCCAGCCGCGATCTTCTTGCCGCACGTTCGGTGAAAGACCTGGTGCGCTGGTCCGGCGGTCTGTACGACCCGCCCAAGCGCTTCCGCAACTGGTAAGGGGCACGCGATGGAAACCCTCGACTATCGATTCGACGGCACGACGCCTGTGCACTTCCCCACCGATGCAGTGCTGGTGGGCGTACTGGCCTCGGGCAACCTGGAAATCCTGCTGGAACCGGCCGACCTGGACGGTGCGATGACGGTGCGCATCATCACCGCCGCGCGTGGCTTCGGCACGGTATGGCAGGCGGTGATCGCCGACTTCGCCCAGCGTCACCCCCTGCGCGATGTACGCGTGTCGATCAACGATGCCGGCGCCACACCGGCCGTGGTCAGCCTGCGTCTGGACCAAGCGGTTGAGACCCTGCATGCCGGAGGCCAGCCATGACGCTTGCACAGCGCAACAGCTATTACGAAGCCGATGCCCGCGCGCGCATCGCCGGCCTGCTCGATGCAGGTTCGTTCCACGAATTTCTCGGCCCTGCCCGACGCGCGATCAGTCCGCACTTGGCGCAGCTCGACCAACCGGCCGCCTTCGACGATGGCATCGTCGTCGGCGAGGGTCGCCTGCGCGGCAAACGCGTGCTGGTGGCCGCGCAGCAGGGGGAATTCATGGGCGGCGGCGTGGGCGAGGTGCATGGCGCCAAGCTGACCGGCCTGCTGCGCCGCGCGGCAGACACCCATCCCGATGGCGTGCTGCTGCTGCTCGATACCGGTGGTGTGCGCCTGCACGAAGCCAACGCCGGCCTGATCGCCATTTCCGAGATCATGCGCGCCACCTTGGGTGCGCGTGCGGAGGGGGTACCGGTCGTGGCGCTGATCGGCAGTGGCAATGGCGCCTTCGGCGGCATGGGCATCGTCGCCCGCTGCTGCAGCACGGTGATCATGTCCGAAGAGGGACGGCTGTCGCTGTCCGGTCCGGAGGTGATCGAGACCGTGCGCGGCGTGGAGGAATTCGATTCGCGCGACCGCGCATTGGTGTGGCGGGTGACCGGCGGCAAGCACCGCTATCTGATCGACCAGGCGCAGGTGCTGGTGCCCGATGCGATCAGCGCGTTTGCGCAGGCGGCCTTTGATGCGCTGCAGCCGGACACCGCAAGCACCGACACCGACGCGGCACTGGCCGCGTTGCAGGCACGCCACGCCGCATTGAAAGCGCGCGTGGAGGCATGGGGCGACTGCAACGATGGCCTGCAGATCTGGGCACGCCAGGGCGTAGCGGACCCAGAACGCCTGGCGCTGCTGGAAACCGATGTCTTCCTTGCTGCCACCGCTCACCGGAGCCTGCCATGAGCATGCCATTGACTACTCTGCTGGACGCGCTGTTCCCGCGTGGCCATGCAATCGCGGTGAATGATTCGGTACTGACCGGAACAGCGACCACCGACGACGGCGAGGTGACCGTGATCGGCACCACCGACAAGATCGAAGTAGGCGTGGACCACGCCCTGGTGCTGGCCGATACGGTGCTGGCCAGCACCGCTGCACATCCGCAGCGTCCGATCGTGATGCTGGTCGATACCGCCGGCCAGCGGCTGGCGCGCCGCGATGAACTGCTGGGCATCAACGGCTACTTCGCCCACCTCGCACAGACCCTGGACCTGGCCCGCCGTCGTGGTGCGCGCCTGGTCACGCTGGTCTATGGCGAATCGGTCAGCGGCGGTTTCCTGTCATTCGGGTTGATGGCTGACCACATCCATGCCCTGCCCGATGCGCAGGTGCGGGTGATGGACCTGCGCGCGATGGCAAGGGTGACCAAGCAGCCGCTGGAAAAACTGCAGGCGCTGAGCCTGACCTCGCCTGTGTTCGCGCCGGGCGTGGAGAACTACGTGGCGATGGGCGCAGTGCAATCGCTGTGGGATGGCGACCTGGCGCGTCACCTGCTGGACGCACTGCGCGCACCCGCCGACGGTGACCATCGCGCCGCGCTTGGCGCCGAACGGGGTGGCCGTACATTGGCTGCGCGGGTGGCCACTGCAGTGAGCCAGGGCAATGCCTGAGCGGCCCGCCCGGCATACGCTGGTCTGGCTGTCGGTCGATGCCGATTGGCGGGCCGACGTACCCACGCACGAGCCGCGCCTTGCCGCGTGGCTGGCGCACGGCTTCCCTGCCGTAGTGGCACGTCGTGCGGCGGATGATCCCGATCCGCGCCTGCGACTGGGCGTTCCACTGCCACCGGCCGAAGGCAAGCAGAGGCTGTCATTGCGCGTACCGCTGCACGATGTCGCTCGCATGCACGCACCGCCGGCATTGAGTGAGCTGCTGGCGGCAGGCGACGCCGTGGTTCCGCAGGCGTGGCAGCAATCGCTTCACGACCTGCAGGCACTGGCCCCGGCCCATGTGTTCGGCGCCTTCGCTTGGCAATGGCTGACCACCCTGCCCTACGTGCATGAGCGTTCGGACATCGACCTGCTATGGCAGGTGACCGATGCCGCGCAGGCCGAGGCGCTGATCGCGCAGTTGCTGGCATGGGAGACCCGCCATCCGCATCGCCTTGATGGCGAGCTGTGCCTGCCCGATGGTGGCGCGGTGAACTGGCGCGAACTTGCCGGCCGCAGTCGCCAGGTGTTGGTGAAGCGCTTGGACGGAGCCGCATTGGAAGCGCGCGATACGCTGTTCGCCACGCGCGAGGCGATCGCATGATCGCCGCCCGCAAGCCGTTGCCTGCATGTGGCGCAGTGGTCGACAGCGCACGCCTGGGACGGCTGGCCATTGCCAGCCTGCACACCGAGCTGGCCTGCGCCCCGAAACCTGGCCTGGTCACGCCGTTCAACAGCGGCAGCCATGACGACATGGATGCCAGCACCTTCCTGCGCAGCCTGTTCGCCCTGCGCCACTACTTCACTGCGGTGGCAAGGGCCGGTGCCGCGGGGGCACCCTTCACGGTGCTGCGCGATCACGGTATTGCCGCCGAAACGGCCATGCGGGCCGCCACCGGCGGCATCAACACCCATCGCGGTGCGATCTTCAGCCTTGGCTTGCTGGTGGCCGCCGCGGCTGGGTGCCGGCGCGTGCATGGCCATGCCGTATCCGGCGCGCAGGTGTGCCTGGCGGTCCAGCAATGGAAAGACGCGCTCATCGCGGCGCCACTGGACCCGCACAGCCCGGGACAGCGCGCGCGTGCACGTCATGGGGTCAGCGGCGTACGCGAGCAGGCTGCCGCGGGTTACCCGGTGCTGCGCGAACTGGCCCTGCCCACCCTGCGCCACGCGCTGCACAGCGGCCTGCCGCGCGACGCCGCGCTGTGCCACACGCTGATGCAACTGATGGCGCAGGTGGACGATCTGAACCTGCTGCACCGTGGTGGCGCCGAGGGCCTGCGTTGGGCGCAGCAACAAGCAAGCGCATTCCTTTCCTCGGGCGGCGCCTTCGCGCCGGACTGGCGCATGCGCCTGCAGTCCATGGGCGAAGCCTTCGTGATGCGTCGGCTCAGCCCGGGTGGCAGTGCCGATCTGCTGGCCTGCGCCTGGTTCCTGCTGCAGCAGGAGGGTGCATGAGCCTGGCCCTGCTCTGCCCCGGACAAGGTGCGCAGCATCCGGCGATGTTCGACCGCGTGCGTGGCATCGCCGTTGCACGCGCGGTACTGGACGCGGCGGGCGACGTGCTGGGACGCGACGTGTTCGCTGCCGCGGCCGCCGACGACCGCTTCGACAACGCACAGGCGCAACCACTGCTGTGCGCTGCCACCATCGCGCAATGGCATGTCCTGCGCGACACCCTGCCCAGCCCGATCGTGCTGGCCGGGTACAGCATCGGCGAACTGGCGGCGCATGCCGTCGCCGGTAGCTTCGACGCTACCACCTGTCTTTCGCTGTCGGCCCAGCGCGCGCGCCTGATGGATGCTGCCAGTCCCGCCGGTGCGGGCATGCAGGCCATCCTCGGCCTGGATCGACAGACGCTCCAGCCGCTGTGCGACACGCACGGCGCGCACGTGGCCATCGCCAACGGCGCAGACCACTTCATCGTTGGCGGCACGCAGCAGGCACTGCGGTCGCTGGCCGCTGCCGCGCACGAGCGGGGTGCGGAGGTACGCCTGCTGCCGGTGCATGTGCCGGCGCACACGCCACTGTTGTCGGCGGCAGTCGAACCGTTCGCCGCAGCGCTGCAGGCCACCACCCTGCATGCTCCTCGCCTGCCACTGCTGGCCGGCATCGATGCACGGCCGGTACGCGACACCACGACGACGGTGCATACGCTGTCCGCGCAGCTGGCGCAGACCATCGAATGGGCACAGGTGATGCGCCAGGCATTCGAGCGCGGCGCGCGTGTGTTCCTGCAGCTGGGCCCGGGCAACGCGCTGGCACGCATGATCGCGCCGGCCTATCCGTGCTGCGAGGTGCGCGCGATCGAGGAATTCCAGAGCCTGGACGGCGCGGCGGCGTGGGTCCGCAGCGCGCTGCAGCGGCTGCAGTAACGGGTTTGAGCAGTAGCGGGTTTGAGCAGTACGTAACGCGCAGTACGTAACAGGCCCTACCCCGGGATGGCGGGCTTCCATCCGTGCAGTACGCGAATCAGGTGTCTGGGAGGGCGCATGACTCCACAAATTGCAACGATCATCGGTCTGGTGATCATGTTCATCGTCGCCACCGCGATGCCGATCAACATGGGTGCCGTCGCCTTCGCGCTGGCCTTCATCGTCGGCGGGCTCTGGGTCGACATGGGAGGCAAGGAAGTCCTCGCTGGCTTCCCGGGCGACCTGTTCCTGACCCTGGTCGGCATCACCTACCTGTTCGCCATCGCGCAGAAGAACGGCACCATCGACCTGCTGGTGCACTGGGCGGTGAAAGCGGTACGCGGCCATATCGTCGCCATCCCGTGGGTGATGTTCGTGATCACCGCCGTGCTGACCGCCTTCGGTGCGCTGGGCCCGGCCGCGGTGGCGATCATCGGCCCGGTCGCACTGCGCTTTGCCAAGCAGTACCACATCAACCCGCTGATGATGGGCCTGCTGGTGATCCATGGCGCGCAGGCGGGTGGCTTCTCGCCGATCAGCGTGTACGGCAGCATCACCAATGGCGTGGTGCAGAAGGCCGGGCTGGAAGTCACCGAAATGGCCGTGTTCCTGACCAGCCTCGGCTTCAACTTCATGATGGCGACGATCTGCTTCTTCGCCTTCGGCGGCATCGCGCTGCTGCGTCGCGGTTCGATCACTGCGGCGGGCACGGTCGGCACCGCGGAACTGGCGATGGCCGGTGGTCCGCAGGCCTCATCGCGGCAGTTCGCCATTGAAGGCCACGGTGCGCTGGTCGCGGCCGGTGGTGGCACTCTGTCCAACGATCCGGTGGCACTGGATGCGGTGGGCCTGACCCGCGAGCGCCTGTTCACCCTGATCGGTCTGCTCGGCCTGGGCGTTGCGGCACTGATCTACAACCTCAACGTCGGCCTGGTTTCGATCACCGTTGCCGTGGTGCTGGCACTGCTGTCGCCGCAGAGCCAGAAGGGTGCGGTGGATGGCATCAGCTGGTCCACCGTGCTGCTGATCTGCGGCGTGGTCACCTACATCGGCGTACTCGAACATGCCGGTGCCGTCGACTTCATCGGCCACGGGGTTTCCAGCATCGGCATCCCGCTGCTGGGCGCGCTGCTGGTCTGCTACGTGGGGGGCATCGTCTCCGCATTCGCCTCGTCGGCAGCGGTGCTGGGTGCCACCATTCCGCTGGCCGTGCCGTTCCTGATGCAGGGCCATCTCAGCGCCGCTGGCGTGATCTGCGCGCTGGCCGTGTCCTCCACCATCGTCGATGTCAGCCCGTTCTCGACCAACGGCGCATTGGTAGTGGCCTCGGCCGCGAAGGAAGAACGCGAAACGCTGTTCCGCCGCTTCCTTGTCTACAGCGGCCTGGTGGTGGCATTCGGTCCGCTGCTGGCCTGGCTGGTGTTCGTGGTGCCGGGCTGGATGTAAATGCCTGCGGTAGTGCCGGTCGCTGGCCGGCACTACCTGGCGTTACACTTTGTGCATGGCCATTGCTCCCGCTCCGCGTACTCCGAAGAAGCGCGCCCCTCTGTACGAAGAGGTGGCCGAGCACGTGCGCGAGCGGATCTACGACTACCGCCTGCCCCCGGGCGAGTGGATCGACGAGCCGGCGTTGTGCGAGGAACTGGGTATCAGCCGCACGCCGTTGCGCGAGGCACTGAAGCTGCTCGCCGCCGAAGGCCTGGTGCAGATCGATGCGGGCCGCGGTGCGCGGGTCACCCGATTGACGCTGGAAGACCTCAACCAGCTGTTCCCGGTGATGGCGATGCTGGAAGGACGCTGTGCGCATGAAGCGGTCAAGCACATCGACGACGCCGGCGTGCAGCAGCTGGAAGAGCTGCACGCGGCGATGGAAACGGCGGCCGCAGACGGCAACATCGCCGAGTACTACCGCAACAACTACCTCATTCACGAGACGGTGCAGCATTACGCCGGCAACCCGTGGCTGATCCGCATCACCCACGACCTGCACCGCATCCTGAAGATGCACCGTGGCCGCCAGCTGCTGGCGCCGGGCCGCACCGCGCAGTCGCTGGCCGAACACCGCGAACTGATGGAGTGCTTCCGCCAGCGCGATGCCGCGGCCGCCGAACGCACGATGGAACGGCACCTGCTCAGCCAGGGCCAGGCCCTGGCCGCGTATGTGGCCAGCGGCGGATTGCTGAACGTGCCCGCGCCGTTGCCGACCGAAGGCGGAAGCTGAGTTCATGGGGTTGCCGGCCAGCGGCCGGCACTACCAGGGCGAGGCCAGGTCACGGTAGTGCCGGCCGCTGGCCGGCAACCAGGAACCTTGCGTCAATCGCCACCGCCACAGCTGCCGCCGTCACCGCCCCCACCGCTGTCGCCGCTGCCGCAGTCCGAGCTGCTGTAGCTGTGGTGGCTGTTGCTGTCGCCGGAATAGCCGCCGGAGAAATCGGCGGGTCCACCGCCACTGCCATCGCCCCGCGCGGGTGAGCCATCGGCGGTGGCCATCGCCATGCACACGATCGCGCCGACCAGCGGCAGCAGCCACACCACCAGCAGCTGCCCGGCGCGGCTGCTGACGGGAAGGTCGTCGCGCCCCAGCACCACGAAGCTGGCCACCAGGTTCAGCCCCAGCACCAGGGCAATCAGGACGAGGGTCACAGCCAGCATGGCGCAGCTCCTTGCGACGGGTTTGGGCCCGCAGACGATACCACCGCCGCCGGTTGGCCCTGCCTGTCATGAAGATGGGACAATGTAGGGCGCGCCGGCCTGCCCTAGGGGCCGCCGGCCCCCCTGCACCACACGGAAGAAGAAGAACAACAACATGCTGAAAGTCATTTTCGATACCGACCCGGGCGTCGACGACGCGCTGGCGCTGCTGTACCTGCACAAGCATCCGCAGATCGACCTGATCGGGGTCACCACCACCTTCGGCAATGCCTCGGTGGCGTCGACCACCCACAACGCGCTGTTCCTGAAGCAGGCCTGGGGTTTCACCGCCCCGGTCTCGCGCGGCGCCGAAGGCCCGCTGCAGCCCGAAGCCACCCCGGAAGCCTGGCCGGTGCACATCCATGGCCACAACGGCCTGGGCAACCACCCGGTGCCGGAGGCCCTGGATGTGGCCGCCGACGGCCGCCCGGCCCACCAGCTGATCATCGACCTGGTGCGCGCCCATCCGGGCGAAGTGACCCTGGTGGCGGTCGGCCGCATGACCAACCTGGCGCTGGCCCTGCAGCAGGCTCCGGACATCGCCGGTCTGGTGCGCGGCGTTGTGCTGATGGGCGGTGCGTTCCACGTCAATGGCAACATCACCCCGGCCGCCGAGGCCAACATCTGGGGCGACGCCGAAGCGGCTGACATCGTGTTCACCGCCCATTGGCCGGTCACCGCCATCGGCCTGGACGTGACCACCCGCGTGGAGATGAACCGCGACGGCCTGGACAAGCTGGCCGCCATCGGTGGCGCCGATGCCGAACTGGTCCGCGCCCTGTCGCAGGACTACGTCGACTTCTATCTGCAGGCCGGCCACAAGGGCATGGTCGTGCACGACTGCTGCGCCTGCATCGCCCTGACCCGCCCGGAGCTGTTCCAGTTCGAGCGCGCCAGCGTGCGCGTGGCCACCGACGGCGTCGCCCGGGGCATGACCATTCCCAAGCCGGAAGGCATGGGCTTCGGCCCCAGCGTGTGGGACGGCCACGTGCTGCAGTCGATTGCCATTGGCGTTGATGCGGCTGCGGTGCTGGCCGACATCGAGCAGACCCTGAAGGTCTAAGCGCTCACTGCCCGCCCCGGGACACGGGGCGGGTCTCCGGCAACGTCCACAGCACCGGCAGCACCATCACCGCCACCAGCGCGATCATCGCCCCCGGCGCCGCTGCCCAGCCACTGCGTTCAACCCACCATTGCGCCAGCCACGGCGTCGCCCCGCCAAACACCGCGGTGGCCATGGTTACCCCCAACGCCAGTCCGCTGACCCGGCCCTCGCCCGGGAACTGCTCTGCCGTGGCCGGTGCCGCGACGGCACTGATGCCGCCGGCCACACAGGCCAGCACCACCGCTGCGAGCACGATGCCCAACGGCGCGGCGGACGCCATCCAGCCGAACATCGACAACGGCAGCAGCGCCGCCAGCACCGTCAGCCCCAGCAGCAGCGGGCGCCGCCCGAAGCGGTCGGACAACGCGCCGCACAGCGGGGTAATTGCGATCACCGCCACCGCTGCAATGGTCGACAGCCACAGCGCATCGCCTTCGTCGTGTCCCTGTGCATGCAGGAAAGCCGGCACATAGGTGATGCCCACGTAGTAGGTGATCGACCCCAGCGCGGAAATCGCAAACGTGCGCGCCACCGCACCAGGATGGTTGCGCAGGACATGCCGCAGCGGCGTGGCGGGAATGCTGCCTTCGCGCCGCTGCCGTTCGAATTCCGGCGATTCGTGCATGCCCGAACGCGCGATGAGGATCACCAGTGCCAGCGCCGCGCCGAAGAAGAACGGGATTCGCCAGCCCCAGCTGTCCAGCTGCGGCGCAGGCAACAGCGCCACCGTGAGGGCGGAGATCGCCACCGCCAGCAACGCGCCCACTTCACTGGCCGCCGAGGCCAGCGAAGTGACCAGGCCACGTCGTCGCGCCGGTGCGCTTTCCAGCAGATAGGCGACCACGCCGGTGTATTCGCCGCCCACCGAGAACGCCATCACGCAGCGCAGGACCAACAGCAGCACGCCAGCCGTCGCACCGGCGGTCGCGGCGGTCGGCAGCAACGCGGTGGCCAGCATGGCCGCCGCCATCAGCGCCATCGAGGCCAGCAGCATCCAGCGCCGGCCGAGCCGGTCGCCCAGGTGGCCGAAGCACAGCGCACCGAGCGGACGCATCAGATAGGACACCGCGAAGCCGGCCAAGGTAACCAGCATCGCCTCCTGGCCGCCGCCGAAGAACACCCGCGACAGCACCGTGGCGAAGTACAGGTACAGGGTGAAGTCGTACCACTCCACCACCGTGGACAGGCCGGCCACCCACATCGAGCGCTGCCGCCCCGCCGTCATCGCGTGTTTTCCTTCATGGCTGAAGGGTGTCACGGCGGCAGTGACGAAGCAGTAGATCCACGCCATGCGTGGATGCTCCCCCTCCGTGGCAAACGGGGTCGGATCCCTTTGCCATTCGCAAAGGGATCCGACCCCACTGTGTCACCGCGCCCGGCGCAGGGTGATCAACGTGATCTCCGACGGCACGCCGATGCGGGCCGGGAATCCCGCCCACAGGCCGGCGCCGTTGCTCACGTACAGCGTCATGCCATCCACCGTATAGCGGCCGGAAACGAAGCCGCCGTTGGCACGCTTCACCAGCTGGTCCATGCCGATGATCTGGCCACCATGGGTGTGCCCGGAAAGCTGCAGCTTCACCCCGCGTGCAGCCGCTTCGCGTGCATTGCGTGGCCGATGGTCGAGCAGGATCACCGGCGCGGCAGGATCGGCCCCGGCCAGCGCCGCCTCCAGGTCGGGCAGTGGCAGGCCATAGCGCGAGGCCACCGGATCGGTCACCCCGGCGATGGTCAGCGCGGCATCACCACGGCGCACCTGGGTGTGGCTGTTTTCCAGCACCTGCATGTGCAGCGCGCGGAACGCCTGCATCCATTCGCTGTACTGCGCGTAGTACTCGTGGTTGCCGGTGATGGCGATCACCCCGTCCGGCGCACGCAGGTCAGCCAGTGGGGTGTAATCGTTGCGGCGCGCCTGCACCGTGCCGTCGATCAGGTCGCCGGTGATCACCACCAGATCCGGTTGCAGCGCATTGCTTGCAGCCACGACCTGGCGCACCCAGTCGCCGGTGAGCAGGCGGCTGGCATGGATGTCGGTGAGCTGCAGCACGCGGTAGCCATCGAAGGCCTGCGGCAGGCCGGCGATTGCCACCTCGATCTGCCGCGGCTGGGGTACGGCCATGCCCTGGCTGACACCGAAGGCACTGAGCAGCAGCGCCAGCACCGCGGCAGACGGGCGCAACGTCCTGTTGCGCAGTGCAGAGAGGGCACGCGGTGCGCGCAACAGGCGCGCAGCCAACAGGCCGGCATCCAGCACCAGCAGCGCCAGGGCCAGCAGCAGCACCGCGGTGGAGCCGGTGGCCAGCGTGGCGATGGCCATCTTCGGAATCTCCGGCGAGGCCATCGTGCCCCAGAAGCTGGCGACGATGCGCAGCTGCACGGCAATGCCGACCAGCAGCGCGGACAGCACCACCTTCAACCAGACAGGCAGGCGCAACGGCCAGAACAGGCGCCAGGCCACATACAGGCCCATCAGAAAACCAATAGTACTCAGCACTACGACAATCCAGAACGGCAAACAGGCCCGCCATGGTGACGGCAGAAGATGGCAATGGATAGAGCCGGGCTCAGGCCCGGCCCCGGCGCCATCATGCTTCGGGCAAGCGCTCCACCCGCAATCGTGTGATGCGGCGCTTCTCCATCGCCAGCACGGTGATGCGGATACCGGCCACCTCCAGCGTGTCGTCGATGTCGGGCAGGCGCCCCAGCTGTTCCAGCACCAGCCCGGAGATGGTCATGTAGTCCGGACTGCGCGGCAGCGACACGCCGGCCAGCCGCTGCAGGTCGTCCAAGGTCAGCGCGCCGTCGGCGTCCCAGCAGTCCTCGCCCTGCGCGACCACGCCATAGCGCTCATCCTGGGTGTCGGCGAGGTCACCGGCGATGGCCGCCAGCAGGTCATTGGCGGTCACCAGGCCTTCCACGCTGCCGTACTCGTCCACCGCCACCGCCAGCGGCACCGGGTGCTGGCGGATCAGTTCCAGGGCCTGCAACGCACTGGCGCTGGACAGCACGTACTGCGGCTCGCGCAGGTTGCCTTCGAGCTGCAACGGCTTGCCCTGCAGCAGGTCGGCCAGCAGGTCGCGGCTCTGCACCACGCCACGCAGGCTGTCCAGGTCCCCTTCGCCCACCAGCATCCGCGTATGCGGCGACGCCACCAGGCGGGCGACCACATCATCGTGACCACGCGCCATGTCGATCCACTGCACGTCGGCACGCACGGTCATCACGCTGGACACCGGGCGATCAGCCAAGCCCAGCACGCTGCGGATCATCTCGTGCTCGGCCGGCTGCAGGCGTTCTTCGGTACTGCCGCGCTCGTCGGCTTCTTCCTCATCGTGGCCATTGGCCTGGCGCGCGCCCAGCAGGCGCAGCACGGCGTCGGCGGTACGCTGTCGGAACGGCTGGCGCTGCTCGTTGCGCTCGCGGTTGAAACGTATCCACTGGTTGAACGCCTCCACCAGGATCGAGAACGCGATGGCCGCGTACAGGTACCCCTTCGGAATCCTGTAGCCCAGGCCCTCGGCCACCAGGCTGAAACCGATCATCAGCAGGAAGCCCAGGCACAGCACCACCACGGTCGGGTGCTTGTTGACGAAGCGGGTCAGCGGCTTGCTGGCCAGCAGCATCAGCGCCATCGCGATGGTCACCGCCGCGTACATCACGCCGAGGTTGTCGACCATGCCGACGGCGGTGATCACCGAGTCCAGCGAGAACACTGCATCGAGCACCACGATCTGCGCCACCACCATCGCGAAGCTGGCGTAGACCTTCTTGCCATCTTCGTGATGCTCGCGGCCTTCCAGCCGCTCGTGCAGTTCCATCGTGCCCTTGAACAGCAGGAACAGGCCGCCGCCCAGCAGGATCAGATCACGCCCGGAGAAGCTGTGCTCGAACAGGGTGACCAGCGGTTCGGTCAGTTTCATGATCCAGGCCAGCGCGGCCAGCAGCACCAGCCGCATCAGCAGCGCCAGTGCCAGGCCGATCACCCGCGCGCGGTCACGCTGGTGCGGCGGCAGCTTGTCGGCCAGGATCGCGATGAACACCAGGTTGTCGATGCCGAGAACGATCTCCAGCACGACCAGGGTTGCAAGGCCCATCCATATCGAGGGGTCAGCCAACCATTCCATTTCAGGTCCGTTTCGTCAGTAGGGGGAAAGTAATGCGGTGCAGGTATGCGGCGCAGCGAAGGTCAATCCGCATCCTGCGCCTGCATCGGGTCATGCCCGAGCAGGTCACCGGGGCTGCATTGCAGTTCGCGGCAGATCGCATCGAGCGTGGAAAAGCGGATCGCACGCGCTTTGCCGGTCTTCAGGATCGACAGGTTGGCCAGGGTGATGTCGATGCGACCTGCCAGCTCGGACAGGGTCATACCGCGCTGCTGCAGCATGCGGTCGAGGGTGATGATGATCGCCATCAGATCATGCCCATCAGATCACACCGTCCAGATCGTCGCGCATCGCTGCGCCGACGGTGAACACCCGCGCGAGCACGAACAGCATCAGCACCGCGACCAGGCCGGTGATCGACATGCCACCGCCCACCTCCATCCAGGCGAAGTCCGGACCCATCCAGCTGGCGTATACGCCGATCAGGATGGACAGCACCTCCATCGCCAGCATCAGCCAGGCCATGCGTTGCAGGCGCACGGCATTGGCATGGGTGAAGGGACGTTCGTTGGCCGCAGACCGCAGCAGCCGCGCCAGGTGGCGCAGGAACACCAGGCACAGCACCAGCAGCGCGACGATGGCGGCCAGGCCCACGCAGAAGTGCAGGAACAGATGCGAACCGTGCATGGCCGCCGCCTGCGCATCGTGCACGCTGTCCAGCAGCCAGCTGCGGTCATAGGCCACCAGCGGCACGGCCAGCAGTGCGGCCAGGATGCCCAGCCAGCACATCGCGCGCACCGCCTGCACGGCGGTCTGGGCCAGGGTGAACAAGCCGCGCGCAGGAAGGGCGCGGGCGGGACGAGCGGTCAAGCAGCCTCCGAAGTGGAGCAGCCCTGCCGCCCCGGGGTGGATTTATCGATAAACGATATATCACATCCGCAGGCTGTTGGCTGAATCGCTTCCGCTCCGGCGCCGTTACCGGGCAGGTGCGGATGCCGGCGGCGCGGCCTGTTCGCGCATCGCCTCGCCCGGTGTGGCCGAGGCCATTGCCTGCACTCCCGCCTCGGCGGCCTGCCGGGTGACCAGCCGGAAGCGCACGCGCAGCTTGCTTTCGCCCGGCGTTGCCCAGCCGTACTGGATCGCCACCTGGTCGCCGGACAATGGACCGCGCGAGGGCAGCGAGCGGATCTGCAGTGGCTTCGGTGCAGCCTGCATCAGCCGTGCGAAGCCCTTCTGCACCACCGCCGGGTCGGCCTTCTCGGCATACACGGTGCAGGTGCCATCGTCGGCCCAGCTGACCGCATAGCGGCCACTGGCCAACGGCACCATCCACGCCATGCCCGGCTGGCCCTGCAGCAGCGTAGCGGCCTCGGCCGGCTGCAGCGGGGTCAGGCCGTTGGCCTCCATCAGCGACTGCAGGCGCGCCGGTGCACCGATGTGCTGCATGCAGGCGGTGTCGAACAGTTCGCTGAAGGGATCCTGCGCCGGTGTTTTCGGCGCACGCGCGGGCTGGGCCATCACCACGATCGGCAGCAGCAGGCCAACCATCAGCCAGGGCGCAGGGCGCATTGCAACTCCAGGGAACGGAAAACAGCGGGGAGGATGGCAAAGCCGGGTGGCAGAACGCAACGGGCACGCCCGCGCTTGACATCACCCAGCCGCAGGGAGAACATCAGTTAACGAATTAGTTAACTGACCCCATGGACCGCATCTTCGAAGCCTTGGCCTCCACCGCACGCCGGCAGATCCTGGCCTACCTCAGCGCCGGTGAGCTCAGCGCGGGCGAGCTGGCCGAGCGCTTCGATTTCAGCAAGCCGGCACTGTCCAGCCACCTGCGCATCCTGGAAGACGCCGGCCTGATCGAACGCGAGAAGCGCGGCCAGTTCGTGTACTTCCGGCAGGTGCCCGACCGCTTGGCCAACACGCTGTTTTCCTGGGCCGCCGAAGTCTGTCCGGTCGGTGGTCCGTTGAAGCGCGAAGCGCGCGCGCGCCGCAAGACACCCGCCCGCTGAGGAGCACTGCGATGCCCGGTTCGACCCGCACCAGCTGTTCGTTCCCGAGTATCCAGCTTCCGGCACACGACGGCGGTGGCCCGGTGGAAGTCACCCTGATCGCGCAGCTCGGCATCGGTGCCGGCGATGCGCTGGTGAGCGATGCCAGCCAGCGCCAGCGCCACCATCCGGCCTTCATCGATGCACTGGACGAGCCCTCGGCGCGGCTGGGCGGCATGCATCTGCAGCACGGCGATGCGTCATCGCTGTACAGCTTCGTGGTGGGTGCCGGCGGCCATCCCTTCCATCGCCATGCCGGGCCGCGCATGTTCACCGCCATCGCCGGCAGTGCAGGTGCCGAACTGCGGTTTGCCAGCGCATCCGATCGGCAGCTGGCGGACGATCCCGCGCATTTCCTGCGGTCACTGCGTCGTGTCCGCATCCCGCCCGATTGCCTGTTCACCGTGCGCTTCGGCGGCGGCACCTGGCACCAGTTCGCCTCGAACAGTCCGGCGCACCCTGCCCTGTTCGCGCTTTCGTGCCACAGCAATGAGCTGGCCGGGGCCATGAGCGAGCAGGCACGCGTACAGGCACAGGCCAACGCCGCAGACATTCCCAGCCTGACCGAGGTGCTGCCTGCTGCGCACTGGCCTACCGCAACCACACTGGCGGCCACGCCGTTGCTGCAGCTGTCACTGCAGGCAGCAGCACCCAGCCTGCGCGCGCGCCTGTGTGCACAGACGCGCACATTGCTGGGACCGCTGCGTCGCCTCAGCCTGGAGCCACTGCGCGGATTCGTGGAACGGGCAACGCCGGCGTACCCGGTCTGCAGCAGCGCGGCGCCCACGCAGGGGATGCTCGCCAGCGCACTGCCGCATAGTCACTACAACGACACGACCACGCTGGCGCTGCACGGCGGGCAGATCAGTCACCGCTCCGCCTCCGCCCTCCTGGCCGACGTACTGGATGGTTTCCTGCGCAATCCGCCAGCCGGCGTCGGCCGCTTGATGGCCCTGCGCAATCGTCTGGTCGCGCCGCTGCGTCTACGCACCTCGCCGCTGGGCTGCCCGGTGTCGTCACTGCTGTCCACCGACCGCAGCCGCGTCTTCGGCGGGCGTTTCCCGGTGCTGGATGCGCAGGTGGATGCGGAAGACCGGTGTGCCGAAGTGCTGCTCGGCGCAGACGACCGCCATCTGCGCTTCCGCAGCAGCGTGCGCGTGCAGTTCTGCGAGGACGGCCAGGTCCTCATCAGCCTGGGCTCGCGCGTGCAGACGCTCAATGCGTTTGGCCGCTTCTACATGGCGATGATCGACAGCGCGCATCGTCATTACGTGGCCCCGGCACTGCTGCGCCGCGCCGTTGAACATGCGCTGGCGCCGGAACTGGCAGCATGGTCCAGCGAGCCTGCGCACTCCTGACCGATGGACGCAAGGCACGGGGCCCTGTGCGGTCCCCGCGATCAGACCACGATCTCGCCCTCGTCCTCGCCATCCCAGTAGTGGATGCGGCTGGCGTGCACGTGGATCAGCACCAGCCCCGGTGTTTCCACGCCCTGTTCGAACCACCGCTCCAGGTCCTTCACCCAGTGCTGGGCCATCGTGCCGCGATCGCGGATCAGCGCTGCCCTGCCCTGCACGTGCACGAACAGCGGCGGCTTGCCCAGCAGCGACTTGCTGCCGGTGAGACCCAACGCGACGTTGGGGTCGGCGCTGATCTCGCGCACCATGTCGGTGTCCTCCATGGTGAAGAACCAGCTGTCGCCGTCGTAGTCCACATCGCCGTTGTTGCTCATCGGCCGGCCGGCGATCTGGCCATTGGCGTGGGTCTGCAGCATGGTGAAATCGATGCCGGCCATCTTCTTGGCCAGTTCGGGCAGGGTGAGCGTGGTCATGGGCAGTTCCTTCAACAGGTGGACGGCCAGCGTCTGCCCACTGCGGTGACCGAGGCGTGGATGGCTGCTGCCGCTTTCTTCACGCAGCGAGCGGGGCGGTGTTTCTGCGCTCGCGCTGCAGTGCCCCTCAAGCGTCAACGCGGATAGCGGAACACCAGGTCATCCGGATCGCTGCGCACCGCCTGCGCATCCAACACGCCGCCGAGGCGGATCGCCACGGCCTGCGAAGCGTGGTTGTCCGCTGCCATGTAGCTGACCAGGGTCGGCAGGCCACGCACCACGAACGCCCAATCACGCAGCGCCGAGGCGCCTTCGCTGGCGACCCCCTGTCCTTCCTGCCCGGCATACAGCAACCAGCCCAGTTCCTGTTCCGGGAACAACGGGCCATGGTTGATGCCCACCTGGCCGATGCACTCGCCCGTGTCGCGGCGCTCGATCATCAATGCGCCGTGCCCGAACAGATGCCAGCTGGCAAGATCGTGGCAGAACTGTCCCCACGCGGCGACCTCACCGAACGGTCCGCCCATGCCGCGCGCCCGCGGCGAGGCCAGGAACGCGGCGTACACCGGGAAGTCGTCCAGGCATGGCGCGCGCAGGCGCAGGCGCGGTGTTTCCAGCAGCGGAATGTCGATCATGCGTGGATCGGTCAGTACACGGCCAGGAAGCCACAGCCGCGGCGCTGTGGCTGGCGTTCAACCGTCACCTGCACGCTGGCCGATGTATCCACGCCTTCGGCATTGCGGCAGGGCTCGCGCTTGATTTCGACGATGGTCGGCTGCGTGCCCAGCTCACCGTTGAGCACCGTCAACGAACCAGGCGCACCGGCCGGTTGGCCGAGGTAGCGCAGCGTGCCTGCGCTGCTGCGGCCAGCAACGGTGAGCGTGGCATCGTGATTGCCCTTGCCGGTGGAGGCGATCTCGATGGACCAGCCTTCGCCACCACCGGTAAAGGCTGGCACCGGGCTGGCATCGGCGGCGATCGAAGGATGACGCGGCGCATCGGCGCCCGCATCGGCTTGCGGTGCGCTGCTGGCGCAGCCAGCGAACAGGCCCGCCACCAGCGTGGCAGTCACAACGGAACGCAGAGTCATGGCGTACTCCTCCGGCAGACGAGGCTCCAGTCTAGGCAGCAGCACGTGCGCTGACGATGAACGAGGCTATCCTCAGCGTACCGCACGCCCACCCGTAGCCACCTGCACCCGGTCGCGGCCCAGCGCTTTGGCCGCGTACATGGCCGTGTCAGCAGCACGAACCAGCGCGTGCCAGCCGATCGGGTCAAGCGCGCCCTGGGCGACGCCGAAGCTGGCAGTAACCCGCACGATGTCGCCATTGCTCAACACGACGTCCTTTCCGCGTAGTGCCACCCGCAGCGACTCGGCCAACCGCCGGCCACTGGCCAGACCACCATCGGCCAGCAGCACCAGGAATTCCTCGCCGCCATAACGGGCGACGCTGTCGTTGCGGCGCAGGTGGCTGCGCAGCAACTGCGCCACCTGCACCAGCACATCGTCGCCGGCCGCATGGCCCTGCCCATCGTTGATCGCTTTGAAATGATCCACGTCCAGCAGAATCACCACCGCCTGCGTGCTTCCATCGGCATGCCGCTGTCGTACCTGTTGCTCCAGCGAGCGCCGGTTCAACAGGCCGGTCAGCTGATCGGTATCGGCCAGCTCACGCAGCTCACGGGTCAATGCCGAGCGCTGGTGCGACTTCGCCCGCAGTACCTCGATGGCATCGAACAGGCGCTGCATTTCTGCCATCGGGTGGGTGGCACGCTGCTCCGCACCCGGCGCGTCAGAGGCGATCTGGATCACCTGTGCCTGCGCCTGCAGCAATGGCCGCAGGATCTGCACGTGGGCGATGCGCAGTGCCAGCGCAAGCAGCAGCACTGTCCCCAGCACCGTGGCGGCCAGCACAGCCAGGCGTACCGCTTCCTTGTTGCGGGTGTGCTCGAAGCGCGCGATCGAAACGCCGAGGTAACCATCGCGCAGCGCTTCCAGCGATTGCAGAGTGGGCACGTAGCGCGCGGTGAACTCGGCCGCCGTCCAGGGGGGCGATACGCCGCGCCGGCCATCGTCGATCAGCTGTTCCACCATCGGCAGCGACTGGCCGAAGAACTGCCGGCGCGCCATGTCCCAATGCCAGGACAGCGTCGGCTCGCTGCGGAACACCGATTCGTGGCTGGCGGCCAACCGCCACAGCTCCAGCAGGCGGCCCTCGGTCTGTTGCGCAGCGCGCACCTGCGGCTCGCGCCACGCGCCGGGCACCGCCAGTGGCGCCATCACGTTCGATGCCAGGCGGCCACCGTGCTCGCGCAGGTCGATCAGGATCTGCCCCTGCATGGCAGGAATCGCGGCTTCGCGATCAGCCGCGACCAGGTCGCTGATCTGCACCGAGGTCAGCGCCTGCAGCCGGTCGTACACCGCGAACATGCTGTTGATCGCGTGCTCTACATCCTCTGCCGAGCGCTCGCTCCTGGGCAGTGCGGCCGCCCTGTCCACCGCAGCACGCGCGGTCTGCAGCCGCCGCCGCGCTTCATGCAGGCGCGGTGTTTCGTCCACCACCCGCGGATCGGTCTGGAACACGTTCTGCAGGTGCTGCGTCGCTGCATCCACCCGCTGCCGGGCAACCACCAGCTGCGCGGCCAGCCGGCGCTGCTCCTGCGCATCGGCGCTGTCGGCGCCGAGCAGGCTGTTCGCCGGTCCGCGCTCGGCCGACACCAGATTGGCCAGTTCGAAGGTCTGCCTCAGCTGCCGCAGGCTGACCAGGTTGGCCTCGGCTTCGGTAAAGCGCTGCGTACCCTGCACCAGCGCAATGACCATCAGCGGCAGCGTGCACAGCACGAACAGGCCTGCGAGGATCCAGAGCCAGGTCTGCAGTCCGTTTGGCGATGCCCTGCGGCCCATCGATGTATCCCCTGGCGTGCGGATCAGTGTAGCGCTCTGCCCGGGTGAAAGCGGGTCAGATCCAGCGTTGGTCCACCAGTTCACGCTTCACGTAGGCGTAGAACACCGGCGCGGCTACCAGCCCGGGCAGGCCGAACGCCGCTTCCATCACCAGCATGGCCAGCAGCAGTTCCCAGGCGCGTGCCTGGATCTCGCCGCCGACGATGCGCGCGTTGAGGAAGTACTCCAGCTTGTGGATCACCACCAGGTACAGCAGCGCAGCCACGGCCACATAGAACGACACCGACAGCGCGACGATGGCGATGATGGTGTTGGAGATGATGTTGCCCACCACCGGCAGCAGTCCAGCCAGGAAGGTGATCAGCACCAGCGTCTTCGACAGCGGCAGGTGCACGCCGAACAGCGGCAGCACGCCCAGCAGGAAGATGGCAGTGAACACGGTGTTGAGCAGCGAGATCTTGACCTGGGCAAACACCACCTGGCGGAACGCGGTGGCCAGGCGGCTGGTGCGGCCGATCAGTTCCTGCGCAAGCGGGCCCATCTTCGGCAGCGGCAGTTCGTCGTACAGCGCGATCATCGCGCCCAGCACCATGCCGATCAGTATGCGCACCCCCACCTGCACCACTGACGTGCCGGCCACGCCCAGCTGGCGCTGGTGTTCCGCGGCCCAGTCGTTGACGGCCGCACGCAGTGCCGTCAGGTCTTCGGGGATGTAGGGCTGCAGCAGGGCCGGCACCTGGTGCCGGGAGGTGTTGAGGATGTCCATCAACCGCGCCAGCAGCACGTCAGGGCCACCGGTCTCGTTGCGGAAGAACGCGGCCACGCCGATACCGGCCAGCACCAGCACGCCGATGATCACCGCCGACAGCACGATCACTGCGATCGCCCTCGCCCGCCCGGGACGCAGCTTGCCTTCCACGGTGGAGGCCAGCACATGGGTCAGCTGGAACACCAGCAGGCCCGACAGCAGGGTCACCACCAGGCCAAGCTTCAGTGCCAGCCACATGCCCAGCAGCATCATCAGCCAGGCGGCGATGCGTGCGGCGGGAGGCTCGGGCAGGGTCGGGATGACAAGGGACATCGGGGCACATCCTGTAGGGGTGGCCCATGGTAGTGGATTGAGGTGACGCGCCCGCGCACGCGCGCATCCCTGCGGCCGCCGCCTGCCGTCAACGTGCGACCACCGCCCCTGCCAAGCGCGCCAGTGCGGCCGCTTCCTGATCACCCTTGCGCTCGCTGTAGCGATCCACCAGGTAGTCCGAACGATCCCGCGTGAGCAGGGTGAACTTGACCAGCTCCTCCATCACATCCACCACCCGGTCGTAGTACGCCGAGGGTTTCATCCGCCCGTTCTCGTCGAACTCCTGCCATGCCTTGGCCACCGACGACTGGTTGGGGATGGTCAGCATGCGCATCCATCGCCCCAGCACGCGCAGCGTGTTGACCGTGTTGAACGACTGCGAACCGCCACTGACCTGCATCACCGCCAGCGTCCTGCCCTGCGTCGGGCGCACGCTGCCATCTTCCAGCGGCAGCCAGTCGATCTGGTTCTTGAACACGCCGGTGACCGTGCCGTGGCGCTCCGGGCTGATCCAGACCTGGCCTTCGGACCACTGCGACCACGCGCGCAGGCGCTGCACTTCAGGGTGATCGGCGCCGACGCTGTCGAGCATGGGCAGCGCATGCGGATCGAACACCCGGGTCTCGCAGCCGAGGTGGCGCAGCAGGCGCTCGGCCTCCAACGCCAGCTTGCGGCTGAACGACTGCGGGCGCAGCGAGCCATACAGCAGCAGGATGCGCGGCGGGTGCGCGTGGCCGTCGCCCAGCAGGGTCGGGTCGGGCTGGGGAAGCGAGGCTTCGGCCAGGTTCGGGAGGGCGGCACTTGCGATGGATTCATTCATTCGACTATTCTAGAAATATGGAAACGAAAAATGCAATCGTCGCCCTTGCCGCTCTTGGACATGCCACCCGCCTGGCCGCGTTCCGGTTGCTGGTGGAGGCCGGCCCGGCTGGCCGGATGGCCGGCGACATCGGCAGCGCCCTGCAGGTGCCGCCGGCCACGCTCAGCTTCCACTTGAAGGAGCTGCTGCAGGCCGGGCTGGTCGAGAGCGAGAGCCAGGGCCGCAACGTCTGCTACCGCGCCAACTTCAGTGCCATGACCGGCCTGATCGATTACCTGACCCACAACTGCTGCGCAGGCTCGCCCGACCCGGCCTGCAGCCCGACGTCCCCTGATTGCGCCTGCTGACCGGAGATCCACTTCGTGACCACCCAACGCGTCCTGTTCCTGTGCACGGGCAATTCCGCCCGCAGTGTTCTTGCCGAAGCCACGCTGCGGGCGTGGGCCGGCCACCGCTTCGAGGTGTTCAGCGCCGGCAGCCAGCCGGCCGGCGCGGTCAATCCATTCGCCCTTGCCCAGTTGCAGGCCGAGGGCATCGCCACCGCAGGCCTGCGCAGCAAATCGTGGGACGAGTTTGCTGATGGCGCGCCGATGGACCTGGTGATCACCGTCTGCGATGCCGCGGCCGCCGAGGCGTGCCCGGTGGTGTTCGGCGACTTCGTGCGTACGCACTGGGGCTTGCCCGATCCGGCCGCCGTCGAGGGCAGCGCGGATGACAAGGCGACCGCGTTCGCGCAGGCGCATGCCATCGTCAAGGCACGATTGCTGGCGCTGCTGGCATTGCCCGCAGCCACCTGGTCAGATCGCGGGCAGTTGAAAGACGCGCTGGATCGCATCGGCTTCGTGCAACCCGGGGACGGTCAGGCGTGAGCGCGCCGGCACCGATGGGGTTGTTCGAGCGCTACCTGACGCTGTGGGTGGCGCTGTGCATCGTGGCCGGCACCCTGCTTGGCCACGCGCTGCCGCAGCCATTTGCAGCGCTGGCGTCGGCGGAGGTGGCCAAGGTCAACCTGCCCATCGCGGTGCTGATCTGGTTGATGATCATCCCGATGCTGCTGAAGGTTGATTTCAGTGCGATGCGCCAGCTCGGCCAGCACTGGAAAGGCATCGGCGTGACGTTGTTCATCAACTGGGCGGTCAAGCCGTTCTCGATGGCACTGCTGGGCTGGTTCTTCCTGCGCCACGTGTTTGCCGATGCGCTGCCCGCCGCACAGGTCGACAGCTACATCGCAGGTCTGATCCTGCTGGCAGCGGCGCCCTGCACCGCCATGGTGTTCGTGTGGAGCAACCTGTGCCGTGGTGATGCCAATTTCACCCTCAGCCAGGTGGCATTGAACGACGCGATCATGGTGGTGGCCTATGCACCGGTAGTGGCATTGCTGCTGGGCCTGTCGGCGATCAGCGTGCCGTGGGACACGCTGCTGCTGTCGGTGTCGCTGTACATCATCGCGCCGGTACTGGTGGCGGCACTGCTGCGGCGCTGGCTGCTGGCCCGCAGCGGGCAGACCGGCCTGCAGTCCGCACTACGAAAGCTGGGGCCGGTTTCGCTGCTGGCGCTGCTGCTGACGCTGGTGCTGCTGTTCGGCTTCCAGGGCGAGCAGATCGTGCGGCAGCCACTGGTCATCGCCATCCTCGCGGTGCCGATCCTGATCCAGGTCTACTTCAACTCAGGGCTGGCCTACCTGCTCAATCGACGCCTGGGGGTCGCCCACTGCGTGGCCGGTCCTTCGGCGCTGATTGGTGCCAGCAACTTCTTCGAGCTGGCCGTGGCCACCGCCGTGGGCCTGTTCGGCGTGCATTCCGGTGCGGCGCTGGCGACGGTGGTCGGCGTGCTGATCGAAGTGCCGGTGATGCTGTCGGTGGTGCGCATCGTCAATGCGTCGCGCGGCTGGTATGAGCGCCGCTGAGGCAGGACCGCGCCGTACGCCTGTCCGCGGGCTTCCAGCTCAGCAGGCCTCAACACCGACTTCACCCGTGATGGGCTTCGATGGCCACAGGTTCTCGACGATCCACCCGCCCTGACGACCCCGAGGACGTTGCCGTGAACACATCACTTCACTCTCTTGCGAAGCTGGCCGCCCGCGGTCTGCTGATGCTGCTGTTCCTGGTATCCGGCCTGGGCAAGCTGTCCGACCCGGCGGCGACACAGGGCTACATGACGGCGATGGGTCTTCCCGGCATCCTGCTGTGGCCCACCATCCTGTTCGAGATCGGCACGGCACTGTGCATCCTGTTCGGCTTCCAGACCCGGGCAGTGGCAGCGGTGCTGGCCGCCTTCAGCCTGGTCACGGCCTTCATCTTCCACCACCAGCTGGCAGACCAGGTGCAGCAGATCATGTTCCTGAAGAATCTGGCCATCGCCGGCGGCTTCCTGCTGCTGGCCTGCAGCGGTCCGGGACGCTACAGCGTGGACGCGAAGCGCGGCAAGCCCTGAGGCAGCGAAGGCGCGGCATCATGCCGCGCCGCCATCGCCCTCACCCCTTCTTCGGCGATGCCGTCGAGCCTCGCACCATCAGGCTGAACTCCAGCGTCTGCTGGCGCGGCACATCGACCTGTTCGATGATGGCGAGCAGCAGATTGACTGCGCGCTCGCCGATCTCGCGCATCGGCTGCCTGATGGTCGTCAACGGAGGCGTCAGGTAACGCGATGACGCCAGGTCGTCGAAGCCGACGATGGACAGGTCATCAGGCACGCGGACGCCCAGATCCCGGCAGGCTGCCAGGGTGCCCAGCGCCATCTGGTCGCTGAAGCAGAAGATCGCAGTGGGCGCCGGCGCGACGGCCAACAGTGCCAACGCGGCCGCATGGCCGGACTCCACGGAAAAGTCACCCGGCACGACGCTGAGGTGGCGCAGGCGGCCACGCGCCCTGCCGGCGGCGCGAACCCCTTCCAGCCGTTGCGTGTGCAGCGGATTGTCGGGCGGCCCGCCTACCACGGCGATCCGCTCATGCCCCAGGCCGTACAGGTGCTCCATCACCGCGCGCGCGGCGGCGGCGTTGTCGATGTGGACGCTGGGAATGCCCAGCGCGGGGTCGAACTCGCAGCCGTTGACCACCGGTGCAGCGGCCCCCCGTTGCTCGACGATATCGCGGGCCGTCGGCGGCAGGCGATGCCCCAGCACGATCAGGCCATCGGCCTCGTTGCGCCGGAGCATCTGTGCGTAGCGCTCCTCGCGCTCGGGCAGGTTCTGGGTATCGCCCAGCAGCACGGCGTAACCGATGGCCTGCGCTGCGTCCTCCGCACCCTGCAGGATCTGCGCGAAAAAGGGATTGGCGATATCCGGGACGGTGACCAGGATCTTGCCGCTGCGCTGGGTCTTGAGCGTCCTGGCAACCGTGTTGGGAACATAGCCCAGCGCCGCAGCGGCCTGTTCGATGCGCGTACGCGTGGCGGGCAGGACTTTGTCCGGCCGGGAAAGTGCGCGCGACACCGTCCCGGCAGAGACGCCGACAAGCTTTGCGATGTCGTAGATGGTCGCCATGGCGTTAGTTCTTCTGTCCGCTGTGCAGTGCACAACAGGTCCTGCGTGAGCCCCTGCTAGGATAATGCAATCGATTGCATCGAGGGCGAATCACGTTGAAGACGCTCAAGGGTCCAGCGCTGTTCCTGGCGCAGTTCATCGGCGACACAGCTCCTTTTGATCGGCTGGACACGCTGGCCGGGTGGGCCGCGGGCCTGGGCTATTCTGGCCTACAAGTGCCGACCAGCGCGCCCCACCTGTTCGATCTGGCCGAGGCGGCGCGCAGCCAGGCGTACTGCGACGACATCGCCGGCATGCTGGCCGGACATGGCGTGCAGATCACCGAGCTGTCCACCCACCTCCAGGGGCAGCTGGTCGCCGTCCATCCCGCCTATGACGCGCTGTTCGACGGATTCGCGCCGCCGGACAAACGCGGTGATCCTGCCGCCCGCCAGGCCTGGGCGGTGGAGCAGCTGCTGCTGGCCGCCAAGGCCAGCCAACGCCTGGGGCTGACCGCGCATGCCACGTTCTCCGGGGCGCTGGCCTGGCCCTACTTCTACCCCTGGCCGCAACGCCCGCCTGGTCTTGTGGAAGAAGCCTTTGCCGAACTCGGCCGCCGCTGGCGCCCCATCCTGGATGCGTTCGACGCCTGCGGCGTGGACCTGTGCTTCGAGATCCATCCGGGCGAAGACCTGCACGATGGCGCGACCTTCGAGCGCTTCCTCGACACGGTGGACCACCATCCCCGCGCAAAGATCCTGTACGACCCCAGCCATCTATTGCTGCAGCAGATGGACTACCTCGGCTTCATCGACCGCTACCACGCGCGCATCGGCATCTTCCACGTCAAGGACGCCGAGTACCACGCCAGTGCCAGCAGTGGCGTGTATGGCGGCTACCAGGACTGGATCGATCGTCCCGGCCGATTCCGCTCGCTCGGCGATGGCCAGATCGATTTCAAGGCGATCTTCTCGAAGTTCGCGCAGTACGACTTTCCCGGCTGGGCAGTGCTGGAGTGGGAGTGCTGCCTGAAGCACCCGGAAGACGGCGCGCGCGAGGGTGCACCCTTCATCCGTGACCACATCATCCGCGTGACCGAACGCGCCTTTGATGATTTCGCCGACAGCGGCACGGACCCGCAATCACTGCACCGCATGCTGGGAATCTGAGCCATTACCGCCCCGGGAGGGCAAGCCATGACGCACGCGATGTCGCGCTTGGGCGCGATGATGTTTCTGCAGTTCTTCATCTGGGGCGCGTGGTTCGTGACCCTTGGCACCTACCTGGTGCAGGGCCCGTTGCAGGCCAGCGCAAGCCAGGTGGCGACGGCCTTCCTCAGCCAATCGATCGGCGCCATCGTGGCCCCCTTCCTGGTCGGCCTGATCGCCGATCGCTACTTCGCGGCGCAGCGCATCCTCGCGATACTTCACCTGGCCGGCGCGGCGCTGATGTGGCTGGCGTCCACGGCGACGGACTTCAACACGTTCTTCGCCTGCGTGATGGGCTACATGTTGCTGTTCATGCCGACGCTGGCATTGGCCAACAGCGTGGCGATGCGGCACATGCAATCGCCCGAGAAACAATTTCCCCCGGTGCGCGTGGCCGGCAGCATCGGCTGGATCGTGGCTGGTGTGCTGATCGGCTGGCTGGGCTGGGAGCAGGCGCACCGGCTTGAGTTGACCTTCCGGATGGCGGCGATGGCGTCGCTGGCCCTCGGTCTGTACGCGTTCACCCTGCCGCACACACCGCCGTTGGCGCAGCAGCGCGACGCCGGGCTGGGGCAGATCCTCGGGCTGGATTCGCTGCGGCTGTTGAAGTCGCGCTCCTACCTGGTGTTCTTCCTGGCCTCCATCGCCATCTGCATCCCGCTGTCGTTCTACTACAACTTCACCAACCCGTACCTCAACGACCTGGGCGTGCGCGGCGCGGCCGGCCTGCAATCCCTGGGGCAGGTCTCCGAAGTGCTGCTGATGCTGGCCATGCCGTTCCTGTTCGTGCGGCTGGGGGTGAAGACGATGCTGGCGGTAGGCATGGCCGCGTGGGTGGTGCGCTATGCCATGTTCGCCTTTGGCGATGCGGGCGGCGGCTTCTCCCTGCTGGTGATCGGCATCGTGCTGCACGGCATCTGCTACGACTTCTTCTTCGTCACCGGCCAGATCTACACCGATGCGCATGCCGGCCCGGCCGCGCGCAGCAGCGCGCAGGGCTTCATCACCCTGGCCACGTACGGCGTGGGCATGTTGATCGGCACGTTCCTGTCCGGCGCGGTGGTGGAGCACTACACCACCGCCGCGGGCCCGGACTGGCAACGGATCTGGCTGTTCCCCGCAGGCGTCGCGCTGGTCGTGCTGATCGCCTTCCTGTTGCTGTTCCGCGACCAGCCGGTGGTCGCGGCCGCGCCTTCCACCCGCTGAGGATCTCAACCGATGCCCACACCTGGAATCGCCATCGTCGGCACGGGCATGATCGGTGCCGTGCATCGTCGCGCGGCACTGCTGGCCGGCGCCGATATCCGTGGCGTGGCCTCCTCCTCCCCGCAACGCGCGCTTGAGGTGGCGCAGTCGTGGGGTGTTCCGCGTGCCTATCGGGACATCGAGGAGGTGGTCGCCGATCCACAGGTGCAGGTCGTGCACGTCTGCACGCCCAACCACCTGCACCGCTCCTTGGCCCAGGCCGCGCTGGAAGCCGGCAAGCATGTCATCTGCGAGAAGCCGCTGGCGACCACGCTGGAGGATGCGCAGGCGCTGGCGGCACTGGCTGCCTCGACCGGACTGATCGCCACGGTGCCCTTCGTCTACCGCTACCACCCGGTGGTCCGCGAGGCGCGCGCACGCATCGCGCAGGGCGAACTGGGGCCACTGCACCTGATCCATGGGAGCTACCTGCAGGACTGGCTGCTGGACCCGGCCAGCAACAACTGGCGCGTGGACCCGGCACTGGGCGGTACATCGCGCGTGTTTGCCGACATCGGCTCGCACTGGTGCGACCTGGTGGAATGGGTCAGCGGCGAGCGATTCACTGAGGTCAGCGCGGCGTTCGACACGGTGATCGCCGAACGTAGCACCGACACCGGGCAGAGCTTCACCACAGCGGTTGCCGGCGGCGCGATGCAGGCGGTGGCGAGTGAGGACGTGGCGGCGGCCATGTTCAAGACCGGCGCCGGCACGCTGGCGTCGTTGACGGTCAGCCAGGTATCGGCCGGACGCCACAACCGCCTCTGGTTCGAGATCGATGGTGCCAGGGCCAGTGTTGCGTTCAACCAGGAGGACGCCGAGCGGCTGTGGATCGGCCTGCCCGACCAGCGCGAGGAAATCTTCGTGCGTGGTCCCGGCGCCGGCAGTGCCGAACAGCGCCGGCTGTCGCTGTTGCCGGCCGGGCATGCGCAGGGCTACGGCCATTGTTTCGAAGCATTTGTTGCTGATACCTATCGCGCCATCGAAGGCGAACGGCCTGAGGGCCTGCCCACCTTCGAAGACGGCGTTCGCTCGGCGCAGATTGTCGATCGTGTCATTGCATCGGCCAGGACGCGCGCCTGGACTGCCATCGGTTGAATCCCCGGAGGATCTTTTGATGAACACCCCTGTTCGTAGAGCCGCAACCCTCGCACTGCTGCTGCTTGCTGCCCTGCCCGGCTTCGCACGCGAAGCAGCAAGCCCGCAGCAGCCTATCGCGGTGCAGATGTACACCCTGCGCAACGCCGGCCCGCTCGACCAGCAGTTGAAGATCGTCCACGACGCCGGCGTGCACGCGGTGGAAACAGTGGGCACGCAGGGGGTCAGCGCCACCGAACTCAAGCAGTTGCTGGACCGGTATTCGATCAAGGCGATTTCCTCCCACGTGCAACTGGCCGAGCTGCGCAAGGACCTGGCCGGCGTGGTGGCCTTCAACCGGTCGATCGGCAACACCACCCTGGTGGTGCCTTACCTGGACGCGAAGGATCGGCCGACAGACGCCGCGGGCTGGACCGCGCTGGGCCAGGAACTGGGCCGGATCGCCAAACAGGTACGCGCCAAGGGCATGCGCCTGGCGTACCACAACCATGACTTCGAACTGGTCGACTTCAATGGCCGGACCGGGCTGGAACTGCTGTTCGCAGCGGCCGGGCCGGACCTGCAGACTGAGCTGGACCTGGCCTGGGTCGCGCGTGCGGGTCTCGACCCGGCGGTGATGCTCGGCAAGTTCCGCGGCCGACTGTTCGCGGTACACGCCAAGGACAATGCAGCCAAGGGCCAGGCCGAAGACGAGGGCGGCTTCGCTGCCGTCGGCCAGGGTGTGCTGGACTGGCGCGCGATCCTGCCAGCCGCCGCAGCGGCCGGCGTGCACTGGTACATCCTCGAGCACGACCAGCCACGCGATCCGGCCAAGGTCATCCAGACCGGCGCGGACTACCTACGTGAACACCTGTCCCCCCGCCTGCCAGCCAGCGCGCAGCGCTAGTACGCGAAGGAGTCCTGATTGAAAACGATGCTGAAAGTGGCTGTGATTCTCTGTGGGGCGACGCTGGCAACCACGGCATGGTGCAAGGACGACCCTGCCGCCGGTGCAAAGCTCTACACCGCGAACTGCACGGCCTGCCATGGCGCGGACCGTGCGGGCATGCCGGGCGCGTTCCCCGCGCTGACTGACGTCAGCAAGCGGCTGCAGCCGGCACAGATCAAGGACAAGATCAGGAAGGGCGGCGGACTGATGCCGCCCTTCTCCCAGCTGTCGCAGCAGGAGATCGACGACATCACCAGTTTCCTGGCGAAGTAGAACGCCAGCGCTACAGTTCGCGCACCCATATGTTGCGGTAGCTGACCTTGGAATCATGCTCCTGCAGATGGATCGGCGCACACGCATGTGGCGAGTACGAGGGTGCGCCGATGTACTCGGTCTTGCCCGCCAGCACGGTATCGTCCTGCACCAGCACGCCGTTGTGCAGCACGGTGATGCGCGCGGGCGAGATGAGCCCGCCGCCCGGCGAGAAGCGCGGCGCCTTCCAGAGGATGTCGTAGGCCTGCCACTGCCCCGGTGCACGCGAAGCGTTCACCAGTGGCATGGCCTGCTTGTAGATCGAGCCCGCCTGGCCGTTGGCATAGGTCGGGTTGTTGTAACTGTCGAGCACCTGCAGCTCATACAGCTCCTGCAGGAAGATACCGCTGTTGCCCCGGTTCTGGCCGTCGAAGCCCTTCGTATCGGTGGGCGTGCGCCATTCGACATGCAACTGTATGTCGCAGAAACGTTGCCTGGTGCGGATGCCCTTGCTGCCCGGCACGATGGTCAGCGCGCCATCGGCAACCTTCCAAGGCACACGCCCGCCCTGCTCCGCCTCCCAGGCGGAAACATCCTTGCCATCGAACAGCACGATCGCGTCGGACGGGGCCTTGCCCGCAGGCGTAGCCACGGTTGCAGGCACGGGCGTCCACACCTCGGTCTTCGCTGGATCGCGCGCGGGATCGGTGTTGGCCTGCGCGAACGCCGGTGCAGCGGCCAGCACGCCGGCGGCGATCAAGAGAGGCGCGATCTTCATGGTGTTATCCATCAGCCGGTCCCCCATGCGGGCGTGCCGGGAACATAGGCGAGGTCGCCGTCATAGCGGCCCGGCACCGCGACGTAACGCAGCACTTCGGTCGCGCCGACCTTGGAGGTGAAGAAACCGAAGATGGTGAGCTGCTTGAACATCGTGAAGTAATGCGGCATCGGCTCTCCTGCCTCGGCCGTGCCGGTTTCGGTCACCTCGACCGCGTGCTTCCTGGCCTCTGCATCCAGCGCGCGCAGCAGCTCGGTTCGGGCCTCCGGCGCAAGTGAAACGAAGCGGCCACCGGCGCGTTTGTCGATATCGGCCAGGCCGGCGCGGAATGTCGCCTGCTGCCGGGCGGTGTAGCAGTCGCTGACGAAGGTCGCCATGAACGCACCGGCGCCTACGTCCTTCGCCCCCGGCGTTTTCGTCCGCGGCAGGATGGTCTCGGCGATCTCGTCCAGCGTGCCGACATCGGCGTCGGAGAAGTGGCGCTTCGTACCGGCAGCAGGCGCCTGCCCATGGACAAGCGCAGGCAGGCCGACCATCGCCGCACCGGTTGCGGCAACGATCATCTTCAGCAGTTCGCGGCGGTCCATCAGAGATTCCCCGCTTTCAGTTCACGCACGGCGTGGTCGGCGGCCCGTGCGGTCAGCGCCATGTAGGTCAGCGAGGGATTCACGCAGGCGCTGGAGGTCATGCAGGCACCGTCGGTCACATAGACGTTGGGCGCATCCCATACCTGGTTGTGCTGGTTCAGCACGGACGTCCTGCGGTCACGGCCCATGCGCGCGGTCCCCATCTCATGGATGCCCTTGCCCGGGGCGTAGTCGTTGTCGTGCATCTCCACGTCCTTGACGCCAGCCGCCTCCAGCATCTCGGCGGCATCGGCGGCCATGTCCTTGCGCATCGCCAGTTCGTTGGCGCGCATGGCTACGTCCATCGCCAGCACCGGCAGCCCCCACTTGTCCTTGCGGTCGTGGTCCAGGCGGATCGTGTTGCCGTGGTGCGGCAGCATTTCACCGAAGCCGGTCATGCCGATGCGCCAGTCACCAGGAACGGTCAGCGCCTCCTTCAGGTCGGCACCGATGTTCAGCTCGGCGATCTCGCGCGACCACCCCGTGCGGCTGGCGCCGCCCTGGTAGCCAAAACCACGCAGGTAACCGCGCTTGTCAGCGGCCACGTTGCGGAAGCGGGGAATGTAGAAGCCGCAGGGGCGACGACCGAAGTAGTACTTGTCCTCGAAGCCTTCGACCCGGCCGGACGCGCCCGCACCGAAATGATGGTCCATCACGTTGTGCCCCAGCTCGCCGGACGAAGAGCCCAGCCCGCCTTCCCACACGTCGGTGGCCGAGTTCATCAGCAGCCAGGTCGAGTTGAAGGAGGACGCGTTGAGGAAGATGACCTTGGCCGTGTACTGGTAGGTCTGGCCGGTCTCTGCGTCGATGATCTCCACGCCACGCGCTCGCTTGCGGTCCTTGTCGTAGAGCACTTCCTTGACGATCGAGAACGGCCGCAAGGTCAGGTTGCCGGTCTTCATCGCCGCCGGCAGTGTCGCCGCCTGGGTGGAGAAATAGGCGCCGAAGGGACAGCCGAGGATGCACTTGTTGCGGTACTGGCAGTTGACGCGGCCCTGCTCGGGCATGGGCTTGGTGATGTTCGCTGTGCGCGAGTGGATCATATGCCGCGTTCCGCCGAAGGCTTTCTGTATCCGCGCGGCCACGTCCTTTTCGACGATGTTCAACGGGATCGGCGGCAGGAACTCGCCATCCGGCAACACATCCAACCCTTCGCGCGTGCCGGCGATGCCGGCGAACTTCTCCACATGGTCGTACCAGGGGGCGATGTCGGCGTAGCGGATGGGCCAATCGGTGGCGATGCCGTCCTTGAGGTTCGCCTCAAAATCCAAGTCGGAGAAACGATAGCTCTGTCGGCCCCACATCAGCGAACGGCCACCCACGTGGTAGCCGCGGAACCAGTCGAATCGTTTCGTCTCGATGTAGGGCGATTCCTGTTCGTCGGCCCACATCCCCTGCAGGTTCTCGGCCAGCGCGTAGTCGCGCATCAATACCGGGAAGGCAGCCTTCATCGCCTGTGTAGGACGGTTGCGATGCGGGAAATCCCACGGCTCCTTCATCGCATTGACGTAGTCCTTGACGTGCTCGATGTTGCGTCCGCGTTCCAGCATCAGGACCTTCAGGCCCTTCTCGGTCAGTTCCTTCGCCGCCCAACCGCCACTGATTCCCGAGCCAACAACGATGGCGTCGTAATGATTGTCTGCCATGGATCTCTCACCTGGTGGATATCGTTTCAGACGTCGCAGAGGCGGATCGCCTCGCGCAGCGAGCCGACGGGATCCGGCGCTGCAGGCATGAATTCCTGCGCCAGATAACCATCGAAACCGGTGTCGCGGATCGCGCGACAGATGGCGGGGTAATTGAGCTCCTGCTGGTCCCCGATCTCATGCCGTCCAGGCACGCCGGCGGTGTGGTAGTGCTTGAAGCAGGCATGGTGTTTGCCGATGGTGGCGATGATGTCGCCCTCCATGATCTGCATGTGGTAGATGTCGTACAGCAGGCCGAAGTTGTCCGAGCCAAGCCGCTTGCACAGCTCCACGCCCCAGGCGGAGTGGTCGCACAGGTAATCGTGATGATCGACCCTGGAGTTGAGCAGCTCCATCACCAGCACCACGCCACGTTTCTCGGCATGCCCGAGAATGCGCTTGAGGCCAGCCTCGGCGTTGGCCATGCCCTCCTGCGGGTCCATGCCGTTGCGGTTGCCGGAAAAGCAGATGAGATTGCGATGGCCGGCATCGGCGACCAGATCGATATGCCGCGTATAGCGCTCCACCAGCTGATCGTGGAACTCGCGGCCGGCAAAGCCCTTGGTGAGACCCAGCTCGGCGCCGTTGCACATCGAGCTGTTTACGCCATGGACCTTCAGCGTGGGCCAGTCCTCCGGGCCCACCAGATCGATGGCAGCAAACCCGATGCCCTTCACCGTCTGGCAAAGCTGGGCGATCGACAGCTGCGGGAAGGTCCAGCGGGCCACGGAATGCTTCAGGTTGCCCTTGAGCGGCGCAGTGGCTGCAAACGCAGGCAGAACGCCCGCGGCGCCGAGGCCGAGACTGCCGGCAACCGCGATGCGCAGCGCATCGCGCCGCGTGAGCCCCGGGCCCGGTCTGATCGAATGGATGGACATCCACTTTCCGGCCTCCCAACCGGTATCAAACGCAACGATTTCGCCGCAATGCAATCGATTGCACCATAGGGGAGGAAATTGTTTTTTTGCAAGACGCAGTGCAAGAAAGCGGATGCTGCGGGGCACAACGTCGGCAGGGGACCCTGGAAAAAAGAAAAGCCCCGCATACGCGGGGCTTTCGCTCTTCCTGCTGACGAGCGTTCGATCAGAACGGAATATCGTCATCAGCGAAGTCGTCCATCGGCGGCGCCGACTGCTGCGGCTGCTGCTGCGGACGCTGCTGGCCGTAGCCGCCGCCTTGGTTGCCGCCCTGGTTGTAACCACCGCCCTGGCCGCCACGCGCGTTGCCACCGCCACCGCCGCCGTACTCCTGGCGCGGGGCCTGCTGGCGCTGCGGACGCTCGCCGCCGCTGAAATTGCCACCGCCGCCGCCACCGCCGCCTTCACCGCGGCCGCCCAGCATCTGCATTTCGTCGGCGATGATGTCGGTGGAGTACTTCTCCACGCCGTCCTGGCCGGTGTACTTGTCGTAACGCAGGCTGCCTTCGACGTAGACCGAGCTGCCCTTGCGCAGGTACTCGCCGGCGATCTCGCCGAGCTTGCCGAAGAACACCACGCGGTGCCACTCGGTACGCTCCTGCTGGTTGCCATCCTTGTCCTTGCGGACGCTGGTGGTGGCCAGGCTGATGCGGGTGATCGCCATGCCGCCCTGGGTGTACTTCACGTCCGGGTCGTTGCCGAGGTTGCCGACCAGGATGACTTTGTTGATGCCGCGCGCCATAGGTACCTTCGTCCGTTGTCCAGGGGCAGGCCGCCAGTGATAGCACGTCCCCGGCCGGGGGTGCAGAGCGCTGGGGTCGCCCCCGGGAAATTTGGGGGATGCAAGAACGGGGCATCTTACCATCCCCTTGGCCGACACCTGGGTCAGGAAAGCGCCCGGACGGGGCCGGAATCGGGCCCGAAGCCCTGTCGCAGGGTCCTGCGCTCACCCTGCCCTGGCGCCGGCGCCAGCCCAACGGCGCCGCATGGCATCATTCCCCGATCATCCCCCTTCCGGCCCCCATGACCATCAAAGGCAAAGCCACCTCCCTGGACATCGCCCACCTGGCCGGGGTCTCCCAGCCCACGGTGTCGCGGGCCCTGCGCGGCAGCCCGATGGTCAACGCCGAGACCCGCGAGCGCATCCTGCGCATCGCCCGCGAGCTGAACTACAAGGTCGACAAGAACGCCTCCAGCCTGCGCCTGCGCAATGCCGGCACCCTGGCCTTGCTGTTCTTCGAGGACCCGACCAATGACGACTCGCTGATCAACCCGTTCTTCCACTCGATGCTGGGCTCGATCACCCGCGCTTGCGCGCTGCACGGGCAGGACCTGCTGGTGTCCTTCCAGCAGCTGTCCACCGACTGGCAGGCCGATTACGAAGACAGCAACAAGGCCGATGGCATCATCCTGCTCGGCTACGGCGACTACCACGAGTCGCGCGACCGCCTGCAACGTCTGGTGGAACAGGGCACGCACTTCGTGCGCTGGGGCGCGGCCCTGCCTGGCCAGCCCGGCGTGTCGATCGGCAGCGACAATTTCCAGGGCGGACATGACATCACTGCCCACCTGCTGCAACAGGGCTGCCGCCGCATCGCGTTCCTCGGCCACGCGTCCAGCCACTACCCGGAATTCCAGGAGCGCTATCGCGGCCACGTCGAAGCGCTGCGTGCGCATGGGCTGGCCGCCGACCCGGCGCTGCAGCACGATGCGATCACCACCGAGGCATCCGGTCATGAGGCCTGCCTGGCACTGCTGGCCCAGCACCGTTCCATCGATGCGATCTGCGCGGCCAGCGACCTGATTGCGATCGGCGCGGTGCGCGCCCTGCGCGAGCAGGGATTGCGGGTGCCGCAGGACGTGGCGGTGACCGGCTTTGATGACATCCCGCTGGCGGCCTCGGTGTCGCCGCCGCTGACCACCGTGCAGCAGGACACCAAGCAGGCCGGCCAGCTGCTGGTGGAGAAGCTGCTGGCGCTGATCGGCCGGCAGCCGGTGGAAGGCCAGAGCATTCCGGTGAAGCTGGTGGTGCGCGAGTCGTCGCTGCGCGCGTAGCCTCCTGTAGTGCCGAGCCATGCTCGGCAAAATGCATGAGAAGCAAAGCCAACCGCAGCCGAGCATGGGCTCGGCTCTACAAGGCCTGGAGCGCTACGCGCCGCCGGGCATCGCTGTGCGTACCGCCATGCTGAACTCATCCAGCAGGAAAGGCTTGGCGATCATCGCCATGCCCTCATCGAGGAAGGCCGCGCGCTCCTGCGCCTTTTCCGCATAGCCGGTCATGAACAGGATCGGCAACGCTGGCCGCGATTGGCGCGCGATTTCCGCGAGCTGGCGGCCGTTGAGCCCCGGCAGCCCGACATCGGTGACCAGCAGGTCGATGGTCTGCGCCGAGGCCAGGATCGGGATGGCCGCATCGGCATCGCCCACCACCTGAGCGTGATACCCCAGGTCCTCCAGCACCACCGTCACCAGCATCCGTACCTGCTCGTCATCCTCCACCACCAGGATGGACTGGCCGGCACCACGCCGGATCGGCTGCGCGGCCGCAGGCTCGTCCTCCGCCACGGCTTCCGACAACGGAATGAACAACAGCACCGTCGTGCCCTCGCCCAGGTTGGACTGGATGGCGATATGGCCACCGGACTGCTGCATGAAGCCGTACACCATGGACATGCCCAGGCCCGTGCCCTTGCCGATGGGCTTGGTGGTGAAGAAGGGCTCGAACGCGCGTTCCACCACTTCCGGCGCCATGCCGGCGCCGGTGTCGGCCACCGCCACCATCGCGTAGTCGCCTGCGGGCACGGCCGTGTATTGACCTTCGCGAACGCTGACCGCCGATGCGCGCAGGGTCAGATCCCCCCCGTGCGGCATCGCATCGCGTGCATTGATGGCCAGGTTCAACAGCGCACTCTCGAACTGGTTGGCATCCAGCGTGGCGTGCAACGGCAGCGGTGAGGGCTCGGCGCGGATACGCACCGCTTCCCCCAGGGTGCTGTGCAGCAGGTGCTGCACCGAAACCAGCAGCGTGTTGATCTCCACCGGCCGCGCATCCAGCGACTGCCGCCGGGAGAACGCCAGCAGGCGCTGGGTCAGTGCCGCGGCACGCTGGGCCGAGGCGGTGGCAGTGTCGAGGAAACGTTCGAGGTCGTCGACCCGGCCCATGTCCAGGCGCAGCCGAACGATGTCCAACGCGGACAGGATGCCGGTCAGCATGTTGTTGAAGTCGTGGGCGATGCCGCCGGTCAGCTGACCGATCGCTTCCATCTTCTGCGACTGCCGCAGTGCGGCGTCGCTGGCCTCGCGCGCCGCCATCTGCGCTTCCAGCTCACGGGTACGCTCGGCCACCATCGCCTCCAGCGCGTGCGCGTGCTGTTGGCTGCTGGCAAGGGCCAGCTTGGCAGCGGTGATATCGGTGACGAACACATGGAAGCCGTCGATGCGACCATCGGCATCCCGGCGCGGCGAGTAACGCACTTCACAGTCCCGGCGACCGTACACACGATGCGGCCAGACGATCTCGAACACCGCCTCGCGGCCGACCAATGCCGCTTCCATCGCCGGCCGACGCTGCTGCCATACCGGCTCGCCGATGACCTCGCGCACATGCCTGCCGATCACGTCGCCCGTAGCCAGTTCGAACCAGCTTTCGTAAGCCTTGTTGGCAAAGCGGAAGCACAGCGCGCGGTCCACGAACGCGATCAGCACCGGCATCGCGTCGGCGATCAGGCGCAGCTCCGATTCGCTGCGCGCCAGCGCCGCGCGGCCATCAGCCAATGCGGTGACCTGGTCGCGCACCACGAACTGCTTCGCGCGTGCACGCAGCGCACCCTGCACTGCGCTGAGCAGCGACATGCTGCCCAGCGGCCGGTCCATCTCCACCACGTTGATCGAGCCGGGCAGCAGCGGTTCGCGGGTGGAACGCCGGTAGGAACGCGCCGAGCGCAGCAGAATGAACGGAATGTCCGACCAGGCCGGCTGCTGCTGCAGCGCCTGCAGCAGCGCTTCGCTGTCGCGCGCCACTGCTTCCTGGGTCACCACCACCAGCCCGGTGCAGTCATCGAGCTGGCGGGCCAATGCCTCCAGACCGGGGGCGATGTGCGGTTTCAGACCCGCGTTGGCCAGCACCGCCGCAATGCTGTCGGCATCGCGGCCGAAGGGAGCAACGATGCGGACAACCGTGCCGCCATCATCGCTATCGGACATTGGACTGGCCCAGCAGCGCCGCGCTGTCGCCGACAAATTCGGGGGTGCCGGTGAGGATGCCCTGGAAATCGGCCAGCGCGGCGCTGACCGTGATGCCGCGCCCGTCGATCTTCAATTCGCGGATGGTGTCTTCGTGCGCACCGCCGCGGTTCTTGATCACCGAGATCGCCTTGCGGATGCGTCCCTTGGCTTCGAAGAAGCGGAACAGCACCACCGCATCCGCGATGTAGGACACGTTGAGGCTGCCGGTGGACATGGTGCCAACCAGCCCATGCTGCGGGTTGATCATGAAGGTCGCCACGCCTTTCTGGTTCAGGTAGGACAGCATCTCGTGCAGCTGCAGCATCAGCTGTTTTTCCTGCGGCATGGCGGTCACATAACCGTTGAGGCTGTCGATCACCAGCACGCTGCAGTCGCGTTCTTCCACGGCCTTGCGCAGGTTCCAGGAGAACTCGCCGGGCGATATTTCCGCAGGATCGATCTGCAGGATTTCCAGCAGGCCCGAACGCAGGTGCTTGTCCAGGTCGATGTCCAGCGCGGACGCGCGTGCCAGCAGCGTGCCGACCCGCTCGTCGAATTCGAAGATGCAGCTGCGCTCACCACGCTCGCAGGCGGCCCAGACGTATTGCAGTGCCACGTTGGTCTTGCCGCTGCCGGCAGGACCGGTCAACAGCGTGGAGGTACCGCGCAGCGGTCCACCGCCCAACAACCGATCGATCTCGGCCACGCCGCTGCTGATGGGCGTTCCGACGAACCGGCCGTGATGCTCGGAGGCGATCAGGCGCGGGAAAATCTGCACGCCGCCACGACGGATCACCATGTCGTGGTAACCGGCCACGAAATCGACGCCACGCAGCTTCTGCACCTGCATCCGCCGCCGCGCAGGGCCGAAGTCCAGGGTCAGGCGTTCCAGCGACAGCACGCCGTGGCACAGGCTGTGCAGCTGGCCATCGCGCTCATCGCCGGTGGACGTCAGGTCGTCCACCAGGAACACCGTCGCGCTTTTGGGCGCGAAGAACTGCTTGAGTGCGAGGATCTGCCGGCGATAGCGCAGCGAATCCTGTGCCAGCAGGCGCAGTTCCGACAACGAATCGAACACGACGCGCGTCGGCCCGATGCTGTCCACCTTGGACATGATCAGGTTGACCGTCTCGTCCAGCTCCATTTCCCACGAGTGCAGCACCGACTGCAGGCGGCCGTTGCCCATCGCCCCTTCGGCCGTACCCAGCTCGAACAGGTGCAGGCCGTCCAGCGACCAACCGTGGGCCAACGCGACTTCGCGCAGCTCCTCGGCCGTTTCCGAGAGCGTGATGTACAGGCAGCGCTCGCCGCGTCGCAGGCCTTCCAGCAGGAACTGCAGGGACAGCGTGGTCTTGCCGGAGCCCGGTGGCCCTTCAAGCAGGTACAGCCTCGCCTGCGGCAGCCCGCCGCCAATGATGCTGTCCAGTCCTTCGATTCCGGTTGTGATCCGCATGCGCGCTCGCATTGACTTCGCTGTATGAGGGGCAGAGCGTATCGGCGCCCCTGTCGACGCATTGTGTGATCCAGCGCACCGATGCCAACGCATTCAGGAAGATTTCACGACTCCGCCCCGGCCCGCCACCAAGCGCGTCCCCGGTGCCAGCTCCACGCCAGCATCAGCACCGCGTACAGCGCCAGCAGCAGCTGCAGCCCCTGCTTGGCGAAGAACAGCAGCGGCAGCCAACCATAGTCGGCGTCGGCCATTTTCATCTGCAGGCCCGGCGCCAGGCCCAGTGTCGCGGTTTCTCCGCGCAGGCCAGGCCCAGCCTCCACCACGGTGATCTTCAGGCGCACGGTGCCAGCACCCAGCGCAAGTGGCGGGGCCGGTGGCGGCCATCGGAAATCAGTGGGCGACGCGCCGGGTTCGTCCGGCGTGAATTCGCGAGTCACCTCGCCCGTGCCATGCGAACTGACCGGCATCGCCCGATAGAGCGCGTGCCGACCGTCATGCTCGACCTTCAGCCTGATCGGCTCGCCGGGTGTGCGGAAGCGCAGGAAACCGTCGTGCTGACTGTTCTGCCAGTTGCCAAGCACCGGGTCCGGCTGGTCGTAGTCGGGCGGGGGCCGTCGGAACGTCAACGACAACTGCGGCCTGCCCGGCAACAGGCGCTCGGTTTCCAGCGTCAGCTGCGTGCCCGGCTGCAGCAGAAGCGGTGCCGATACGTAGTGCGTGGCAGTACGGAAATGGGCCAGCGACAGTGCCAACCCGATACTGAGCGAGATCAGCAGCAACCAGTTGAACCAGAATGCGATGCGCACCGGATGTCCTTTTCCGCGTCGGGGCTGAACGAGTATATCCAGCCCCCTGCGCTGCGCTGACGCCCCCGCCTGACGGCACCATGACCAAAGGGGCATGACGCGCCCCCCGTTCAGCGCGATAAACAGCAGATCAACACACGGAAAGGTGTACGTCGCATGCTGAAGATCGATTCGCTGTCCAAGACGTACGCCAACGGCGTGCACGCGTTGAACGGGGTCACCCTGGATATTCCGCGCGGCATGTTCGGCCTGCTCGGGCCCAACGGCGCGGGGAAATCCTCGCTGATGCGCACGCTGGCCACGCTGCAGGAGGCCGACAGCGGCAGTGCCACCCTGAGCATTCCCGGAGAAGCACCCATCGACGTGCTGCGCGACAAGGACGCCGTGCGCCGTCGTCTGGGCTACCTGCCGCAGGATTTCGGGGTGTACCCGAAAGTCAGCGCGCTGGACCTGCTGGAACACTTTGCCGTGCTGAAGGGCCTGACCCAGCGTGGCCAGCGCCGCGAAGTGGTTGACGCCCTGCTGCAGCAGGTGAACCTGTGGGATGCACGCAAGCGAAAGCTGGGCACCTATTCCGGCGGCATGCGCCAGCGCTTCGGCATCGCCCAGGCGCTGCTGGGCGACCCCCGCCTGGTGATCGTCGACGAACCCACCGCCGGGCTTGATCCGGAAGAACGCAACCGCTTCCTCAACCTGCTGGCGGCCATCGGCGAGAACGTGGCGGTGATCCTGTCCACCCACATCGTCGAGGACGTGACCGACCTGTGCCCGACCATGGCGATCATGAACAAGGGCCAGGTACTGCTGACCGGGCGCCCCACCGATGCGATCGAGGCGCTGCAGCAGCAGGTCTGGCGCAAGCAGGTAGACCCGTCCGAACTGGCTGACCATGAAGCGCGCTACACGGTGCTGTCCTCGCGCCTGGTGGGTGGCCGTCCGGTGATCCACGTGCACAGCGCCAGCGACCCGGGCGATGGCTTCGCGCCGGTCGCACCCGATCTCGAGGATGTGTACTTCCAGCGCCTGCGCCTGCAGGCGCGTACCCGTGCAGCCTGAGCGGAGTACGCCATGACCCTCGACTTCTTCCGGTTCGAGCTGCGCGAGCAGCTGCGTTCCCCGCTGCTGTGGCTGTTTGCCGGTCTGTTCGCTCTGCTCGCCTTCGGCGCCGCGTCCAGCGATGCGGTGCAGATCGGGGGCGGCAGCGGCAACGTGCACAGCAATGCACCCACCGTCGTCGCCTCGATGCTGGGCATCTTCACCCTGCTCGGCATGTTGGTGTCCACCCTGTTTGTCAGCAATGCGCTGCTGCGTGACTTCGAACTGGGCACGGCCGAACTGATCTTCGCCAGCCCGATCAAACGCCGCCACTATCTGGCCGGGCGCATCGGCGCGGCGCTGGTGTCGGGCCTGCTGGTATACGTGCTGATCGCCGTTGGCATACTGGTGGCGCAGTTCATGCCCTGGGTCGATGCCGAGCGCCTGGGGCCCACCCACTGGGCGGGCTATGCCTGGACCTTCGCTGTTGTGGTCATTCCCAACCTGCTGTTCACCACGGCACTGCTGTCGCTGCTGGCGGTGACCACCCGTTCGATCCTGTGGGTGTACATCGGCGTGGTCGGTTACTTCGTGCTGTACGGCGTCAGCGCCGCCCTGCTGCGCGACATCGACAATACCTGGATCGCGGTGCTGACCGAGCCATTGGGCATGCGTGCGCTGTCGCGCACCATCCGCTACTGGTCCACCGAAGAGCGCAACAGCGGCATTCCGGAACTGGCCGGCTACCTGCTGGCCAACCGGGTGCTGTGGCTGGCCGTGGCCGCCGCGCTGTTCGCCGCCACCTTTGCCCTGTTCCGTACCGAGCGCAGCGGCAGCGGCCGCCGGCGCTGGGGGCGTGGCAAGGCGGTGGCAGCAGCCGATCCCGCGCCACTGCGACCGGCAACGACCACGCTACCGCGGGTGACGCCGGTGTTCAGTACAGGCACCGCGTGGCGGCAGTTCCTGCGCCAGGTGCGCTTCGATACACGCGGCGTGCTGCGCAGCGTGCCCTTCATCGTGCTGCTGGTGCTGGGCCTGGCCAATTTCCTGCCGTCCGCGCTGTTCCGGCAGACGCTGTACGGCACCTCCATCTGGCCGGTCACCTCGCAGATGATCATGGCCCTGCAGGGCGCCTTCAGCTGGCTGCTGATCATCATCGTGCTGTTCTTCGCTGGTGAGCTGGTGTGGAAGGAGCGTGGCGCACGCATCAACGAGGTGAACGATGCGATGCCAGTACCCAACTGGGTGCCGTTGCTGGCCAAGTTCGTCGCACTGCTGGCGGTGATCGCCTGCTTCCAGGCGGCCGGCGCACTGGCTGCCATGGCCGTGCAGCTGGCCAAGGGCTACACCCATCTCGAACCGCTGCTGTACCTGCGCAGCCTTGCGCTGGATTCGGTGGTGTACGTGCTGATGGGCGGCCTGGCGCTGGTGCTGCAGGTGCTGACCAACAACAAGTTCTTCGGCTACGCGCTGCTGATCGTGGTGATGATCGGCCAAGGCGTGCTGGGCATGCTCGACTACACCCAGAACATCTACAACTTCGGCAGTTGGCCGATCGCCCCCTATTCGGACATGAACGGCTACGGCCACTTCCTGACCGGGCAGTTGGCCTTCCAGGGCTACTGGGCGCTGTTCCTGCTGGCATTGATGTGCCTGGCGTCGGCGTTCTGGGTACGCGGCGTCAGCCAAGGCCTGCGCCAGCGGCTTGCCCTGGCCGGGCGACGCCTGCGTGGCCCGACCGGCGCGATGGCAGCGCTGGCCGCCGTCGCGTTCATCGCGGTAGGCGGCTGGCTGTACTGGAGCACCAACATCCGCAACGACTTCCTTTCGCCGGACCAGCAGCTGGACCTGCAGGCCCGTTACGAACGCGAACTGTCGAAGTACCGCAACCTGCCGCAGCCGCGCATCATCGCCGTGGACAACCGGGTGGACCTGCATCCCGAGACCCAGTCGATGGTGATCGACGCCAACTGGACGATCCGCAACACCCATGCCGCGCCCATCCAGGAGGTGCACGTGGCCATGGCCGACGATAAACAGCTGGTGGCCGTCGACCTGGGTGGACAGACGCTGTCGATGCACGACGCCGACCTCGGCTACCGCATCTATCGCCTGGCTGCACCGTTGCAGCCGGGCGAAGAGCGCCGCGTCCATTTCCGTGTGGTGCAGCAGCCCCATGGCATCACCGCAGATCAGGCGCCGAGCAACATCGTCGACAACGGCAGCTTCTTCAACAGCCGCGTACTGCCGTCCTTCGGCTACGACGAACGCATTGAGATCAGCGACCGCAACGAGCGTCGCAAGCGTGACCTCGGCGAGCCACGGCGCATGCCCAAGCTGGAAGATGAAGCCGCACGCGCGAACACCTACGTCGCCAACGATGCCGACTGGCTCGACTTCCGCAGCACCATCTGCACGGCACCGGACCAGGTGGCGCTGGCGCCGGGCTACCTGCAGCACGAGACCACGGTGAACGGCCGACGCTGCTTCAGCTATGCGATGGACCGGCCGATGCTGAACTTCTACGCCTACCTGTCGGCACGCTGGGAAGTTCGCCGTGCCAGCTACAAGGACATCCCGATCGAGGTGTATTTCGATCCCGCCCATGGCTACAACGTGGACCGCATGATCGACGCGGTACAGAAGTCGCTGGCCTACTACGAAGCCAACTTCACCCCGTACCAGCATCGCCAGGTACGCATCATCGAGTTCCCGGGCTACCAGCGTTTCGCCCAGTCCTTCGCCAACACCATTCCCTATTCGGAGTCGATCGGCTTCATCGCCGACCTGCGCGACCCGGACAAGGTGGACTATGTGTTCTACGTGACCGCCCACGAAGTCGCGCACCAGTGGTGGGCACACCAGGTGATCGGCGCCAACGTGCAGGGTGCAACCGTGTTGTCCGAGTCGCTGTCGCAGTATTCGGCACTGATGGTGATGGAGCAGGAGTACGGTCGCCAGCACATGCGCCAGTTCCTCAAGCGCGAGCTGGATGGCTACCTGTCCGGGCGCGGCGGTGAGGCCATCGAAGAGCTGCCGCTGGAGCGTGTGGAGAACCAGCAGTACATCCACTACCAGAAGGGCTCGCTGGTGTTCTACCGCCTGCGCGAGGAAATCGGCGAGAAGGCGCTGAACCGCGCCCTGAAGCGTTTCCTGCAGGACAAGGGCTACCAGCAGCCGCCGTACACTACGTCACGGGAGCTGCTGTCCTACATCCGCGCCGAAACGCCCGCCGACCGCCAGCAGCTGGTCACCGATCTGTTCGAGAAGATGAGCTTCTACGACAACCGGTTGTTGGCCGCCAGCGCGCGCAAGCGTGCCGACGGACGCTACGACGTGACCCTGGACCTGCATGCCAGCAAGCAGTACGCCGATGGCAAGGGCAAGGAGACCGCCGGCACGATGGATGACTGGGTGGAGATCGGTGTGTTCGCCAATGGTCCGTCAGGCAAGGAACATGACCAGAAGGTGCTGTACCTGCAGCGCCACCACATCACCACGGGCGAGCCGAAGATCACGGTGACGGTGGATGCCAGGCCGGATGAGGCGGGCTTCGATCCGTACAACAAGCTGATCGACCGGGTAAGCGAGGACAACCGGCGCAAGGTGACGATGTGATGTGAGCGACGGTGCCCGCCCGTGGGCCGGCATCGTTTGCGGAAGCATCCACGCATGGCGTGGATCTACTGGAACGCATCCACGCCATGCGTGGATGCCGTACTGGCTGGTTGACGCCCTCGGCTACGCTGCGGTGCTCTGCGAACCGGCCTTCGGCCCCAGCACCGCCAGCAGCACGTAGATCACGATCGACGCCACGGTGCCGAGTGCCGCCAGCAACATGAAGGCGAACTCCGAACGGCCCTGCTGCCGCGCCCACTGCCCCAGATGCCAGGCCGCCCCCAGGTTGATCAGCCAGGCGATGACGAACACCGGCCACTGCACGATGCCGACCGCGCGCAGCAGGGGCATGGCGATGAGTGCTGCGACGATGGCACCGATCAGGAAGACCAGGGCCAGGCGGGAATGGCGTACCGAAGCGGTAGTCATGCGCCCAGCTCCCGTACCATCACCAGCACGCGATATCCGTGGCTGTCGGCCTCTTGCACGGGCGTCCAACCCAACCGCGCGTAAAGGCCACCATCCAGGGCTTCGGTCTGCAGATAAAGGTGCGAGACGCCCATCCGCACCGCCTGCGCCGCAGCCTGTTCGACCAATCCGCTGGCCAACCCGCGGCCACGATGACTGTCGGCCACGAACACACTGCCCAGCCAATGCTCGTACTGCGGGAATGCCTGCATCTCCCGGCGCTTGAGCTGCACCGCGCCTGCCACCTGGCCGCCATCGAATGCAGTGATCAGGTGCGGGAAGCCTTCCGCGTCCTGCGGCTGGTTGAGCCGCTGCAGTTCCTGCTCCAGCGACACGCCGGCGTCCCGGCCCCATTGCGCGTTGTACCACTGTGCCAGCTGCAGCCTTTCCGGCGCGTCAGCGGGTAGCACCCTGAATTCCATGGCGAAGCCTCAGTTCCGTTGTTGACCAAGGGGATCACGTACGGCGCCCGAAGGGAAGGAGCCGAGCATGGGACCGGATCTACGCCTGCGCGAAATCCTTCAGGATCTCGCCGACACCGCTGGGCGAGATCTCGAAGCCCAGCGTGGTGCCCGGGTTGATCACCACGCCGTAACCGCCCGGCACACGACGCAGCACATCCAGCATCAGCCAGCGGACCTGGTGTTCGGCCTGCTGGCTGTAGATGCCCACCCGCGCCGGATCGGTGAACACGGCCACGTGCAGGGTGCCCTGCTTGTCGAACAGCAGCGGGTCGAAGCCGCTGCCATCGGGGGTGACCAGGCTGCCGGTCAGCAGCACCACCTCGGAGGCGACGAAGGCCTCCATGAACGCGCGGATCGGCACTGTTCCATCCATCGCGGCCTTGAGCAGGGTTTCGATCGGGGTCTGCGGGGCAAGGTCGGTCATGGCGGTGCGGGCGCGGCGTCAGGGGTGCCCATTGTAGAGCCGAGCCCACGCTCGGCTGCCACCATCTGCAGTCCGGGGAAGCGCAGCCGAGCGCAGGTTCGGCTCTACAGCCGCCCGGCCCGGGTCTCCCAGCGCCCCAGACGCTGGTCCCGTGCCCGCTGATCGGCCACCGCCTTGTCCAGTTCAGCCTGCAGGGCCGGCTGCTGCACCGGTGCATCCAGCACGTACACCTTCACGCCGTGCGCCGGCACCTCCACCTTCAGCGCGCGCTTCACTTTCAGCTCGGCGCCGCCCAGCGCATCACGCCAGGTGCCCGCCTGCAGGTACCGGTCCACCTCGATGCTGCGCACAGTATCACCCTTGTTCAACAGCACCAGCGCAGTCTGCGCGACGTCGGCGTGCTGCAGCACGCGGAAAAACACCGCTTCGTCGCCCTGCAGTCGTTCGTTCACCTGCAGGCCACGCTGCAGCGCCGGCGTCGCTTCACGCAGCTTGGCGATGCGTTGCAGCGGCGCGAAGATCGGGCTCTGCGGGGCAGCATCCACCCGTGGCTGGCCGAAGTAGGCGCGGTTGCCGGCATGCTCCGCGCGGCCGCGCATGAAGCCGGTTTCCGAGCCGTAATAGACCACCGGAATGCCACGTGCGGTGAACAGCCAGTTGTGCGCGTCGATGAAGCCGTTGTCGCTGGCCTGCAGGCGCGGCATGTCATGGTTGTCGTAGAAGCTCATCAGCTCGTACGGGTTGGCGTACGGGCCACCGGTCAGGTGCAGCGGCTCAGCCAGGGTTTCAAACCCCTTGCCGGCAGTGCCGAAGGTCTGCTCCAGCGCACCGCGCAGCGGGAAGTCGAGCACGCTGACATTGGCATTGGCCGGCCAGGTATGTTCGGCGATGCTGGCGGCGTTGTAGTCGAACGCCTCGCCGAACATGAACATGCCCGGGTGCTGCGCGCGGATGCGGTTGACGAACGCGTGCCACCACGGATGCGGCAGCCAGCCGATGGTGTCGATGCGCAGCGCGTCCACGCCCTGCGCGGTCCACTGCAGGTAGGCCCCCACCAGGTAGTCCATCACTGCCGGGTTGTCCTGGTTGAAGTCGCTCAGCTCGGCCAGGTTGCCGTCGAAGATCGAGCCGTCCTTGCTGTCGACCGGGCCGATGTTGTTGTAGAACGCGTGCAGCGGATTGTGCTTCGGGTCCAGCTTCTGCGGCGGCAGGTTCTGGTGGTCGGCGATCAGCGTGCCGTCCTTGTCGAAGATCTGGCCGAACTGCGGCTGCCGCTTCGGCATGGTCCATGCGGGCGACCCGTGGTTGCCGACGATGTCCAGCACCACCTTCAGGCCTGCGCCGTGCAGGCCCTTGGTCAACCCGGCAAAGTCCAGGTCCCTGCTCGGCAGGTGTTCATCGAGTTTGTAGAAGTTGATGCCCCAGTAGCCGTGGTAGCCGGTCTTGCCACGGTCGGTCAGGGTGCTCGTGCAGCTGATCGGCTTGCTGCCGGTGAAGGCTTCATCCGGATTGTCGACGATGGGCGTGATCCACACCGCGCCGAAACCGAGGTTGCGGATGTAATCGGCGTTGTCGAGCACCCCGCGGAAATCACCACCGAGGTAGCCGATGTTGCCGTCCACCTTGTCCGGGCATGGCACCGGGATATCGAACGTACGGTGCTTGCCGCCCTGGTCGCGATGGTCGTTGGACGGATCACCGTTGACGAAGCGGTCGGTGACCACGAAGTACACCGCGTCGCTGGCGAACGGCTCGGTGGTGCCGACATAGGCCGGGCGTGGCGCAGCCGCAGCATGGCCAGCGAACAACACAAGGGATACAGCAACAGACAGAGCACCACGCATCACACCACCTCCGGACGGGACGGGACCCGCAACACGCACAGGCCGGCGGTCAACAGACTGCAGCCACCCAGCACCAGTACATGCATCGGCTGGCCCCCCAGCCATGCGCGCAGGGCGAAACCGAGTGCGCTGGCCGCGACCAGCTGCGGGATCACGATGAAGAAATTGAAGATGCCCATGTACACGCCCATCTTCGCCGCCGGCACGCTGTCCGACAGCAGCGCATAGGGCAACGACAGGATCGAGGCCCAGGCAAAACCCACGCCGACCATCGACAGCAGCAGCCACTGCGGATCGTCGATGAACATCATCGAGATCAGCCCTGCCCCGCCCAGCCACAGGTTGACCAGGTGGCTCCAGCGCAGGCCGATCGCCCGCACCATCGGCGGGATCAGCAGCGCGGCCAGTGCGGCGAAGCCGTTGTAGGCACCAAACAGCACGCCCACCCAGTTGGCGCCTTCGTTGTAGGCCGCCGATTCGACGTCGGTGGAACCGAAGTGCATGCCGGCCACCGCACGCGTGGTGAAGATCCACATCGCGAACAGGGCGAACCACGAGAAGAACTGCACCCAGGCCAGACGGCGCATGGTGATCGGCATCGCGCGCAGGTCACCGACGATGGCGGCCAGCATGTGCGTGCCCGGCAGTACCCGCGCCGCCGCGAGCAGTGCGCCATAGCCCGCGCACAGGCCGGCCAGCACGTACAGCATCTTGTCGCCCTGGCGCCACGCGATCAGCGCCGCCAGCAGCACGCCGAGACCGAGCCACAGCGCAACCTGCATCCACGGCGCTGGGCCAGTGACCGCAGTGCCGGCGTGGTGCGCCGGAGGTTCGGCGTCATCGAAGCTGGCCAGCTCGTCGGGCGAATACTCACGTGTGCTGACCACCGTCCAGGTAATCGCTGCCAGCAGCACCACCGCGCCGAAGTAGAACGCATAGCGCACGGTATCGGGCACCTCGCCCGCCGCTGCCGTGTTGGCAACGCCGAAGTGGGCCAGGATGAAGGGCAGGAAGCTGGCAACGATCGCGCCGACGCCGATGAAGAAGCTCTGCATCGCATAGCCGGCCGGCCGCTGACGCGGGGCCAGCTGATCGCCGACGAAGGCGCGGAACGGCTCCATCGATACGTTGATCGAGGCGTCCAGCACCCACAGCGTGCCGGCCGCGATCCACAGCGTCGGCGAGTTCGGCATCACCAGCAGGGCCAGCGTGGTCAGCACCGCGCCGATCATGAAGAACGGGCGGCGCCGTCCCCAGCGCGTCCAGGTGCGGTCGGACAGGTAGCCGATCACCGGCTGCACCAGCAGGCCGGTCAGCGGCGCGGCGATCCACAGTCCTGGCACCGCCTCCATGTCCGCACCCAGCGTTTCGAAGATGCGGCTGGCGTTGGCATTCTGCAGGGCGAAACCAAACTGGATGCCAAGGAAGCCGAAACACATGTTCCAGATCTGCCAGAACGACAACTGCGGCTTTGCAGGACGGCTCATCGTGCGTCCTCTGCTGCCGCCACCGGTGCGACCTTCAGCGCCTGTACCTGGGCCTGGTTGAGCACGCCGTCGCGCCCGCCCTTGCCGCCGGTGTAGTGCGCGAAGTGCTGCAGCGCGCTCATGTTGAAGCCCTCTTCCAAGGTGACCGTGCAGCGGCCCTTGGGCACCGCGAAGGTTGCAGCGGTCGAATCCTGAGCCGCCACGCTGTGCGGCAGAGTCACCGTGTGCCGCTGCGGCGGCTGGCCCTTGCACTGCACGGCCAGCTGTTTCACCGCCGCGGTCACACCGGTGTTGATGGGACCGTTCGGGTTGCTGTACTGCAGACGCAGGCGCACGTGGCCCGCCTTGGCGGCGTTGAACTGCCACTGCCGGCTGCCACGCAGCACCTGCTGCGGGCCGACGCAGACCATCGGACTGTGCAGCGATTCCAGCGAACCTTCGCGACGGGTCAGGCTCAGGCAGTGCTGTAGGCCATCATCACCGATGCGCACCATGCCCTTTGCGGCAGTGGCCGCGACACCGTCCTGCCACAGCACCTGGCCGGCGGCGACCGCGACGGTCCAGCCCTTGCCGCTGCGCTTTGCCTGCGGCGCCAGCGGCGTGGCCGGCGCACGCGCATTGGCATCCGCGCGCAGCGCATCACGGCTGGCTGCAGCTGGCGCGGCGACCAGCTGCACGGTCGTCGTGGCACCGCGCGTGCGCGTCTTTCCCGCGACCAGCAAGCCAGCGCCCACTTGCTTCGGGCGCTCCAGCACATAGCGCTTGCCGCCCGACTCCAGACTGATCCGCTTCTGCTTTCCGAACAGCTCCGGCACCAGTTCGGCCGGCAGCTTGGGCTGCACGCGACCGTCGTCCTGCACGCCGAACACACCCTCGGTCACCATCGACAGATAGCCGGCCACCGACCACAACTGGCGCTCGGAATTGACCACCGGGCCGCTCAAGGCACCTTCGTCCACGTGCACGGCCTGGGTGACCAGCTCGTAGTTCTCCATGTTGGAACCGGCCAACGCCGCCCCTTGCATCAACGAGCGGATCTCCGCGGCGATGCGTGGCGCGTCGTCCATCTTGCGCGCCGCGCGCAGCGAGTAGGCGCTGACGAACGGCCAGATCGCGCGGTTGTGGTAGATCGGCTGCTGCGCTTCCTGCGGCCACACTACCGGGCTGCCGGCAGCGCCTATCGGATAGCCCGCCAGTGCCCGCCGCGCGCGCTCGGCAGGCAGCACGTCGGCAAGGATGCCCAGCGACAGGCCAAGCAGATCGATCTTGGCGTACGGCACCGGGTGCGCCGCTTCGCCGATGTAACTCATGTACTGGCCCATGTCTTCACGCCAGAACCGTGCGTCGATCTGCACCGCCAGTGCGTCGGCCCAGGCCTTGTACTGTTCGCTGCGTTCGTCGCCCAGCTGCGCGGCCATCTGCTGCGCCAGGCGCAGCGCCCGGTAATGCAGCACGTTGGTGGACAGTGCATAGGAGTCGCCGATGAAGCGCACGTCCTCTCGTGTCCAGTCGGGATAAGTCTGCTCGCGCCAGTCGAGGAACGAGGTCTCGCCGCGATACAGGCCGATCTGCGCGTCGAACACCATCGCTCGATCCTGCGCCAGCGTGCCCTGCAGCGCCTGCCATACCTGCTCGGCAAACGCCGGATCATCCAGCAGGTGGCGTGCGGCCAGGAACCACACCACGCGGTCGCTGCTGATCGGCCAGCTGCCGCCGGAGCCGGTGTCCTGGGCCACGAACAGGCCAGGCGTATGCCCGTCGCGCGCCGCCGACAACTTGAACTGCAGCGACTGACGGGTGCGCTTCGGGTCCAGCTTGGCCAGCGCCAGGTCGGCAGCGAAGCTGACATCACGCGTCCACACGTACGGCCAGCGCGCGCCAGTCTGGAAGCACTCGCAGGGTACCGGACGGCCTTCATCGAAGGCCGGATCACGGATGGCATCCACCCGGTCCTGGTCCATTTCCTGCTGGGCCAATGCGAACAGCGCGTCGAACATCACGCTGCCGGTCTGGCTGCGCATGGGCGCAGCGGCGATACGTACCTCGCCCGTGGGGGCATGCAGGATGTAGCTGCCCTTGGCAGCGGCTTCGGCGCGCGCCTGGCGGCCGTCGAATGTCAGGTCGGCCGCGTGCGCGGTCGTCCCCAGCGCTGCCCCCAGGGCAGCGGTCAGGCAAATGATCTTCAGCATCGAAGCGGCAGACCGGCTTGCGCCCGTCGACCTCCCTCCCTCTCTGCACCGTTGTGGGTCCGCACTGCCGTTGCCGGCGTGCGGGCGCGGCACCTCCCTCAAGGTGCCCTGGCCCCATGGTAGACGCGGGGCTGTCGGCTGCGTCCAGCTGCATACGTATTCATGGCGTGCGGCACCGGCACGCCAGCCGCGCTGGCTTATGGTCCGGGTCTGTCAACGGCACCTTGGGAGGGGAAATGCCGACGTCACCCGCAAACGTGCGCGCAGTGATCGCGCACGCCTTCGGCCTGGCTCTGCTGGGATTGGCCACGCTTGCACAGGCGGCGGCACCGCAGATCGCCAGCGTCGAATCACCGGACAAGGTATTGAAGGTCAGCCTGGTGCTGGACGGTGGCACCGCGCGCTACCGCGTCGAGCGCCTCGGCCAGACCGTGGTGGCCGATTCGAAACTGGGTTTCGAACTGCGCGATGGTCGTCTCGACCGCGACTTCAGCCTGCTGGCGCAGGAAAGCCGCAGTGTCGACGACCGCTGGGAACAGCCCTGGGGCGAGCGCCGCCTCACCCGCAACCACTTCAACGAACTGACCGTGCACCTGGCTGAAACCACCGGCAGCAAACGCCGGCTGGACCTGGTGTTCCGCGTCTACGACGATGGCCTGGGCTTCCGCTACGTGTTCCCCGAGCAACCGAACCTGCGCGAAGCGATCATCGATGACGAACTGACCGAGTTCGCCATCGCGCCGGAGTCCACCGCATGGTGGATCCCCGCGGGCGAGCCGATCCACTACGAATACCTGTACCAGCGCACGCCACTGCGCGAAGTGCCGCTGGTACACACACCGATGACCCTGCGCAGCCACGACGGCCTGCACGTGGCCATCCATGAAGCGGCCCTGGTCGATTACGCGGGCATGTGGCTGCGCCGCACCGACGGTCAGCGCCTGCGCGCGCAGCTTTCGCCTTCGGCCGAAGGCTGGAAGGTACGCCGCGCCCTGCCCTTCGCCACACCATGGCGCACCCTGCAGATTGCCGACCGCGCCGGCGGGCTGGTCGAGTCCGATCTGATCCTCAACCTCAACGAGCCCAATGCGCTGGGCGATGTGAGCTGGGTGAAACCGGCCAAGTACCTGGGCGTGTGGTGGTCGATGCACCTGGATGAAGAGAGCTGGGCGACCGGCCCGAAGCATGCCGCCACAACCGCCAAGACGAAAAAGGTGATCGACTTCGCCGCCGCGCACGGATTCCGTGGCGTGCTGGTGGAAGGCTGGAATCCGGGCTGGGACGGCAACTGGGTCGGCAACGGTTACGACTTCGACTTCACCCGCGCCACGCCGGATTTCGACATCGAAGCACTGTCGGCGTACGGATTGAAGAAGGGCGTGCACCTGATCGGCCACCATGAAACCGGCTGCGCGATCGAACATTACGAAGACCAGCTGGATGCTGCGCTGGACCTGTATGCGCGGCTGGGCGTGGACCAGTTCAAGACCGGCTACGTCTGCGACGACGGCCAGGTCGATCGCCGCAATCCGGCCGGCGGCCCCCTGTGGCGCGAGTGGCACGACGGGCAGTTCATGGCCCGTCATCACCTGAAGGTGGTGCAGGAAGCCGCGCGCCGGCACCTGTCGGTGAATCCGCACGAGCCGATCAAGGACACCGGCCTGCGCCGCACCTACCCGAACTGGATCTCGCGCGAAGGCGCGCGCGGCATGGAGTACAACGCCTGGGGCCAGCCGCCGAACCCGCCCGAGCATGAGGTCAACCTGGTGTTCACCCGCATGCTGGCCGGGCCGATGGATTACACGCCAGGCATCCTCAGCCTGAAGGGCCGCCACGGCCAGGCCATTCCCAGCACGCTGGCCCGCCAGCTGGCCCTGTACGTGGTGCTGTACAGCCCGATCCAGATGGCCGCCGACCTGCCCGAGCACTACCTGCAGCACCGCGAAGCGTTCCGCTTCATCGAGGACGTGGCGGTGGACTGGGAGCAGAGCCGCGTGCTCGATGGCGAGATCGGCGACTACGTGACGATCGTGCGCCGCGACCGCAACAGCCGCGACTGGTTCCTCGGCAGCATCCCCGATGAGAACGGCCGCGTGCTGCCGGTGTCACTGGGCTTCCTGGAGCCGGGCGTGCGTTACCGCGCCGAGATGTACCGCGATGGCGACGGCGCGGATTTCCGCAGCAATCCCTTCGCCTTCAAGCGCGAAACCCGCGAGGTCAGCAGCACCGATTCACTCACCCTGGTGCTGGCGCCGGGTGGCGGCCAAGCCATCCGCTTCACACCGGTCGACTGAACGCTTGCCGGCCTGCGCGCCCCTGTAGCGCCCGAGCCCATGCTCGGGCGGCGGTGCGCAGCACCGGAACGCAGCCGAGCGTGGGCTCGGCTCTACGGAACAATGCACCTGAAAGCGATTACAACCCTGCAAACGCCATTGAATACGTATGCAGGGTGATTCCCACGAAGAACGCGCTGCCTACCATAGCGGCGACGACAGCGGCCACCGCGTCGCACGTCCTCGACAGCATCGGGACGACCACGAATCGCACTACAACATTGCCTGGGAGGGGAAAATGTTGAACCACAAGCGCAGTGCGCTGAGCATCGCGTTGGCCGTCGTGCTGACGCCGTCGCTGGCAGCAGCACAGTCCACGCAGACCACCACCACCCCGCCGACCGGCACCGCCGCCACCAACCTGGATACCGTGCAGGTCACCGGCATCCGTCGCGGCATCGAGAGCGCCATCGCGACCAAGCAGGACGCCACCTCGGTGGTCGAAGCCATCTCCGCCGAGGACATCGGCAAGCTGCCCGACGTCAGCATCGCCGAATCGATCTCGCGCCTGCCCGGCCTTGCCGCGCAGCGTGTGGCCGGTCGTGCGCAGGTGATCAGCGTGCGCGGCCTGTCGCCGGATTTCGCCACCACCCTGCTCAATGGGCGTGAAGTGGTCAGCACCGGCGACAACCGCGGCGTCGAGTTCGACCAGTACCCGTCCGAGCTGGTCAACGGCGTGACCGTGTACAAGACCCCGGATGCGGCACTGGTCGGCCAGGGCCTGTCGGGCACCATCGACATGCAGACCGCACGTCCGCTCAGCTTCCCCGACCGCGTCATCGCGATCAGCGGCCGCTACCAGAAGAGTTCGCTGGGCCGCGCCGCCGACACCGACCCGTACGGCAACCGCTTCAGCGCCAGCTACATCGATCAGTTCCTGGACAAGACCCTCGGCATCGCCATCGGCTACGCGCACAGCGACATGCCGATCCAGGAAAACCAGGTGGGCCTGTACGAACCGTGGACCACCGAGCACACCACCAACGGCAACCGCCCGGGCGTTGCCGCTGGCACCTACTTCACCGATGGCATCAAGGCGTTGCGCCGCACCGGCAACAACAAGCGCGACGGTGTGATGGCCACGATCCAGTTCCGGCCGAACAACAGCTGGACCAGCACCTTCGATGCGTTCCATACCGAAGCGGAGCAGATCGACACCGCCAACCAGTTCGAGCTCAACCTCAGCAACTACAACGGCAACTACACCCCGGGCCTGCTGGTCAGCAATCCGCAGGTCAATGCCAATGGCACCTTCACCGGTGGCACCGCCAGTGGCGTGTACCCGCTGGTGCGCGGCATGTACAACAAGCGCAAGGACAAGATCGATGCGTTCGGCTGGAACAACGAGTTCACCTTCGGCAGCGTCAAGCTGGTCGCCGACCTGAACTATTCCAAGGCCACCCGTGACGAGCTGAACCTGGAAAACAACCTGCAGCTGACCCCGATGCCGCAGCTGGATACGGTCGGTGTGCAGTTCCGCCAGGATGGCTTCTCGCAGATCAGCCCGGGCCTGAACTACTCCAATCCGGACGCGCTGTTCCTGACCAACACCATCTACGGTTCGGGTTACGGCAAGGTGCCGAAGGTGGAAGACCGCCTGAAGGGCGGCAAGCTGGCCGCGACCATCGCCCTGCCCGAAGCAATGGCGTCCTGGGCACCGGACCTCGACATCGGCGTGAACTATGCCGACCGCCGCAAGGTGAAGACGCAGTCTGAAGGCAACATCCTGCTGGGCGCGCAGGGCGATGCCAACATCGCGTCGGACCTGCAGTACCGCCCTGTCAACCTCGGCTTCGCCGGCCTGGGCACCATCCCGGCCTGGAACGTGCCGGGCGCAGTCGGTCGCTACATGACCTTCAATCCGGTCGACAACCTCGACTACCTGATTCCCAAGTCGTGGACGGTGCAGGAAAAGATCACCACCGCCTGGGCACGCCTGAACATCAACACCGACATCGGCGTGGTCGGCGTGCGCGGCAACATCGGCGTGCAGATGCAGCACACCGACCAGAGCTCGGACTCGCGTTACTGGGACAGCTCGCAGGCGGCCGGCAACAACATCCAGCCCTACTCCGATGGCCGCAAGTACAACGACTGGCTGCCGAGCTTGAACCTGGCCTTCATGTTCCCCCACGAACAGACCCTGCGTTTTGCCGCAGCCAAGCAGGTGGCACGCCCACGCGTGGACCAGATGCGGGCCGGCCTGGAGTTCGGCGTGGATACCGGCACCGGCCGCCCCGGTGGCAGTGGCGGCAATCCGCTGCTGGATCCGTGGCGCGCCACCGCGCTCGACCTGTCCTATGAGAAGTACTTCGGCGAAAAGGCCTACGTGGCCGCCGCGATCTTCTACAAGGACCTGAAGAGCTACGTCTACACCCAGTCGGTGGACAACTACGACTTCACCGGGCTGCTGGGCAACTATTTGCCGCCGCCGGGCATGGTGGTGCCGGTGCTGCCGACCGGCACGTTCTCGACCCCGGTCAACGGCAAGGGCGGTACGCTGAAGGGCCTGGAGCTGACCGCGTCGTTCCCGCTGGAGATGCTGACCGACAGCCTGCGTGGCTTCGGCGTGCAGGCCAGCGCGACCTTCAACAAGAGCGACATCCAGATCCTCGATCCGGAAAGCGCATCCAGCGTCGGCACCGATCCGATCAGCCTGCCCGGCCTGTCCAAGCGCGTGTACAACTTCACTGCCTATTACGAGCGTAGTGGCTTTGAAGCACGCGTCAGCCAGCGCCGTCGTTCGGACTTCATCGGCGAGATCGGCAACTTCAATGGCAACCGCACCCTGCGTTACGTAGTGGGCGAGAACGTGACCGATGCGCAGATCAGCTACACCTTCAGCGACAGCAGCAGCCTGCGCGGGCTGACCCTGCTGCTGCAGGGAAGCAACCTGACCAACGAGCCGTACCGCACCTACGCTGGCACCAAGGATCGCCCATTGGAGTACATCGAGTGGGGTCGCACCTACATGCTGGGCGTGAACTACAAGTTCTAGGATCAGGATCAGTAGTGCCAGGCCATGCCTGGCAACGACATCAATCGGCAGAACCGGAAACCCGCTGCACAGGCAGCGGGTTTTCCTTTGTGCGCACAACGCGCTGGCCAGTGAAGCGTGATCGGTACGGCCCCATCCACGCATGGCGTGGATCTACCACCGCATCGCATCCATGCATGACGGGGATCCTTTCGGCACACCCCAGGTAGATCCACGCCATGCGTGGATGCCCTGCACCGCAACCGCGCCCACAAAAAAGGGACGGGGCGCTTCGGCCCCGTCCCCGCAAGTACCGCCACCGGAGAAATCGGTCAGCTGCGTCGTGCGCAATACACCGCGCGCGGCGGCAGCTGGAGTTCATTGCCCTGTACCGTCCCCGCATCCGGGCCCGGTACGGTCACCTGCTGCCAGGTGCCCGCCGGCAGCGGATGGGTCACCGCCTCGGCCGACAGGTTGAAGGCCAGCAGGAGAGTTTCATCTGCAAGCATACGCTCGAACAGCAGCACTGGCTCGGCACTGTCCAGGAACCGGATGTCACCGTGCAGCAGGGCCGGCTGGGTACGGCGCCAGGCCAGGAAACCACGGAAGGCCGACAGCACCGACTGCGGATCCTGCGCCTGCACCGCCACGGCCGCCGCCTGGTGCTCGGCCGGGATCGGCAGCCACGGCTTGCCGGTGGTGAAGCCGGCCAACGGCGCGTCGATCCACGGCAGCGGCGTACGGCAGCCGTCACGCCCCTTGAAGTTCGGCCAGAAGGTGATGCCATACGGGTCCTGCAGCGCCTCGAACGGCACCTCGGCCTCGGCCAGGCCCAGCTCCTCGCCCTGGTACAGGCAGACCGAGCCGCGCAGTGAGCACAACAGCGCCACCAGCATCCGCGCCAGGCGCGGGTCGGCCGGATGGCCACCCCAGCGGCTGACCGCCCGCTCCACGTCGTGATTGGACACCGCCCAGCACGGCCAGCCCTGGGTCATCGCCGCTTCCAGGCGCGACACCGTGTCGCGGATGTAGGCCGCGCTGTAGTCGTTGACCAGCAGCTCGAAGCTGTAGCCCATGTGCAGGCGGCCATCCTGGGTGTATTCGGCGGTGGTCGCCAGCGAGTCCTCCGAAGAGATCTCGCCCAGGCTCACCGCCCCCGGGTACTCGTCCAGCAGGGCACGCAGCTGCTCGAGGAACGGCAGGTTCTCGGGCTGGGTGTTGTTGTAATAGTGGTACTGGTAGGCGTACGGGTTGTCCGCGCTGAAGCCGCGGCCGACGCGCTTGTCGGCCGGCTTGGGCGGGTTGTCGCGCAGCTGCGCGTCATGGAAGCAGAAGTTGATCGCATCCAGGCGGAAGCCATCCACGCCCCGGTCCAGCCAGAAGCGCACGTTGTCCAGGGTCGCCTGCTGCACCTCCGGATGGTGGAAATTCAGGTCCGGCTGGTCCACCAGGAAGTTGTGCAGGTAGTACTGCTCGCGGCGCGGTTCCCACTGCCAGGCGCCACCGCCGAACAGCGACAGCCAGTTGTTGGGCGGGGTGCCGTCCTCGCGCGGATCCACCCACACATACCAGTCCGCCTTCGGATTGCTGCGGTCCTGCCGGCTCTCGCGGAACCAGGCATGCTCGATCGAGGTATGGCTGAGCACCTGGTCGATCATCACCTTCAGGCCAAGACCATGCGCCTTGGCCAGCATCCGGTCGAAGTCGGCCAGGCTGCCGAACAGCGGATCGACATCGCGGTAGTCGGCGATGTCATAGCCGAAGTCGGCCATCGGCGAACGGAAGAACGGCGAGATCCAGATCGCATCCACGCCCAGCGCGGCGATGTGGTCCAGACGCTGGATGATGCCGGGCAGGTCGCCTACCCCGTCGCCGTTGGCGTCGAGGAAACTGCGCGGGTAGATCTGGTAGATGACGGCTCCGCGCCACCATGGATAGTGCGACATCGACAGCCCCCCTCCGGGCATGCGGGACCCGCTGCAAGCGGGCCGAAAACCAACTCCCGCAAGCTTAGCGGCGGCCCACGACGATGGCGCTGCCTGCATACGTATTCACGCCAGGCGCCGTGCTCGGCGGCACCCGCTGACGGCCTGGCACCCGGTTTCCTCCCCAATTCACAGGCAACGCCTATAATCAGGAATGAGCCTGAAAGCCTGATCGCATGACCATCACCGAAGACACCCGTCCCGCCCTGGGCCTGTCCCAGATCCAGTCGCTTGCCGCAGCCGACATGGCTGCCGTCGATGCCCTGATCCGCCGCCGGCTGTCCTCGGATGTGGTGCTGATCAACCAGATCGCCGACCACATCATTTCCGCGGGCGGCAAACGCCTGCGGCCGATGCTGGTGATGCTGGCCGGCCATGCCGTCGGCGGCGCCGGCCCCGAGCACCACCAGCTGGCCGCGATCATCGAGTTCATCCACACCTCCACCCTGCTGCACGACGACGTGGTGGACGAATCCAGCCTGCGCCGCGGCCGCAGCACCGCCAATGCGCTGTGGGGCAACGCGCCCAGCGTGCTGGTGGGCGACTTCCTGTACTCGCGCAGCTTCCAGTTGATGGTCGAGCTGGACCGGATGTCGGTGATGCAGATCCTGGCCGACACCACCAACCGCATCGCCGAAGGCGAAGTGCTGCAGCTGCTGCACGTGCACAACCCGGACACCGACGAAGCGGCCTACCTGCGTGTGATCGAGCGCAAGACCGCGGTGCTGTTCGCCGCCGGCACCCGCTTGGGCGCACTGGCCAGCGGCGTCGATGAAGCCACCCAGCAGGCCCTGTACGACTACGGCATGCACCTGGGCTACGCCTTCCAGATCGCCGATGACGTGCTGGATTACTCGGCCAACGCCGACGAGCTGGGCAAGAACCTCGGCGACGACCTGGCCGAGGGCAAGGCCACGCTGCCGTTGATCCACGCCATGGCCCATTCGGATGAAGCCACCCGCCAGCGCCTGCGCGAGATCGTGCAGAACGGTGACGCCTCGGCGATGCCGGAAGTGCTGGCCGCGATCCACGCCACCGGTGGCCTGGACTACAGCCGTCGCCGCGCCGAGGAATATGCCGAAGCCGCCGAACGCGCGCTCGACGGCCTGGCCGACAACGACGCCGTTGCCGCCCTGCGCGGCCTGGCCCGCTACGCGGTACAGCGTTCGCATTGACCGGTAGTGCCGACCAACGGTTGGCACCTACCAGGGCAGGTGGGCGCCGACCGTTGGTCGGCACGGAAACATCGGTGGGCGCCGACCGTTGGTCGGCACGGAAACATCGGTGGGTGCCGACCGTTGGTCGGCACGGAAACAACGGTGGGTGCCGACCGTTGGTCGGCACTACATGAAGCGCTCCTCGAAGAACTCATCCAGCGCCTTCCAGGCACGCTTCGCCGCACGCTCGTTGTACTGGCAGCCCGGCGGGCTGTTGGCATCGCGTTCGGCAAAGCAGTGCACCGCACCGCTGTAGTTGGTGAACTCCCAGTCCACCTTGGCCGCGTCCATTTCCTTCTGGAAGCTGCCGATATCCTCGGCGGTCACGCTCTTGTCGTCGGCGCCATTCAACACCAGCACCGAGGGATGGCTGCCGCCGGCCTGCGCCGGCAAGGGCGACCCGAGCCCGCCATGCAGGCTGACCACACCCGCCAGCGGCGCACCGGCACGGGCCAGTTCCAGCACCGTGGTGCCACCGAAGCAGAAGCCCACCGCGCCGATCCGGCTGGCGTCCAGCGGTGCCTTGCCCGCCTGCGCCTTCAGCACGTTGACCGCCTCCAGTGCCCGCGCCCGCAGCAGGGGGCGGTCGTTGCGCAGCTTGGTCGCCACCGGACCGGCCTCGGCATCGGTCTTCGGTCGCACGCCCTTGCCGTACACATCGGCCACCAGCACCACGTAGTCATCGCCAGCCAGCTGCTTGGCCTTCTCGATGGCCGACTCGTTCACGCCCTTCCAGTTCGGCACCATCACCAGGCCCGGGCGCTTGTCGTTGTCGCCATCGTCATAGACCAGCACGCCACTGAAGGTCGTGCCCTGGTGCTTCCACTCCACCGGCTGCGTCTTCATCGCCGCCCACGCTGGCATCGCCGCCAGCCCCAGTACCATCGCCACGCCGCAACGCCAACGGTTCATGCGCCTGCTCCAGAAAAAGGGGACGGAGGGGATTAAGCCGTAACTGCCCCTCCCGCATCGCATTCTGCATTGGCTGCGTGACGCAGGTATGGTTGGATACGACCTGATCCCCTCCGTCCCCTCTCTGCATGAATCTTGTTGATCGCTTTCTGTCTGGCCTGATCCCGCGCTTGCCCGAGGACGATGCCCCGCAATGGGCATGGACCGAAGGTGCCAGCGATGCCGATCTGCAACGCCTGCGCGCGCAGTGGCCGCAGGCTCCCGACAGCCTGGTGGAGCTGCTGTCGCGCGTGGATGGCACGCACTATCGCGAATACCCGAAAGGCAAGGTCTGTGTGCTGATGCTGGGTTCGGACGTGGGTGACTATCCGTACTACCTGCGCTCGGTGGCACAGATTTTCGAGGACCAGCAGCAGTGGGACGACAGCATCCGATCCATCTACGAAGAATGGCTGGATGACGAACCGGACATCCTCGGCGAAGGCATCGACGCCGACCTGCCGATGAATCGCCGCCTGTGCTTCTCGCACTGCATGAACAACGGCGGCACCTCGATGCTGTATCTGGATTTCGATCCTGCGCCGGGCGGCACCGTCGGCCAGGTGGTGCGCTATCTGCACGATCCGGACAGCTATGCAGTGATCGCACCCAGCTTCGATGCGTACCTGCAGCAGCTGATTGATCGCGATTACGCGTTCATCAACGAAGACGAATGAAGGCAGCCGAGCGTGGGCTCGGCTCTACAGTAGATCCACGCCTTGCGTGGATGGCGGTTTCACCCGCGCTCGATCCAATGCAACGTGCCCGGCGCGAACGCCAGCAGATCCTCCGCCTCCAGCTGATCCCGTGACCAATGACGTTCCGGCGGTTTCGGCTGCCGGGCGCCCACCGAACCGTCGTAGTCGCGTACCAGCAATCCAATGCGCGCGGCGCCGGACTGCAGCAGCGCGTCGATGCGCTGCAGCCATTGGCCGGCATCGCCCAGGGCTTCATCCCGGCGCCCCTGCTGATCCTGCTGATGCCGCGCCAGCTGCTCTGCCAGCGCGCGGTCGATCTTGGCCTCACTCCAGCCCTTTTTGCGCCAGCGTTCGGCATCGCCCTTCCACTCCGGTTCGGCCTGCGCCGAGGCCAGCGCCGTACCGCAATCGCAGTGGCCCGCGCTCAGCCAGGGCTGCCAGCCGGGGCCGACGGCCGCCCGCAGGCTGGGTGAATCCTGCACGAACAACCGCCGGCCGCTGCGTTCCATGATCGCGGCGGCATCAACGTGCGGCAACGAAGCAGGCAGGAACAGGGTAATGAAGGTGCACATGCGGTCCACCAAGCCAGTCCAGGAATCAACACATGGTAGATCCACGCCATGCCTGGATGGATGCATGCGGGGTCAATCCGGGGTCAGAGCCCTTTCCTGCGGAAAGGGATCCGACCCCGATCCCGCGGATCAGCCGATCCCGATCCCCGGGATCGCGCTGATCGTGTCCGGGTCGAACCCGGCCAGCTCGGCGAAATGCCGACCGCGCGCGACGTAATCGCGGTAGGCGCCATAGCTCGGCGCGCCCGGCGACAACAGCACCACCCCACCCTGCTCGCCCAGTGCGCGACGCGCCAGCGCCATCGCCTCGGGCAGATCGGCAGCGGCATGCAGGCCGAAACGGCCGGCGTCGGCCAACGGCTGCAGCATCGCGTGGATGCGCGGTCCGTTGCTGCCCATGGTCACGATCTCCACCGGCGGCACGTCGTGCGCCATGTGCTGCATGAAGTCGGTCCAGTCCAGGCCGCGATCATGCCCACCCACCAGCAGCGCGATGCGCTGGCCGGCGAAGCACTCCAGCGCGGCCAGGCTGGCATGCGGCGTGGTGCTGATCGAATCGTTGACGTAGGTGAGGCCATCGGCCTCGCCAATCCGCTGCAGGCGGTTCGGCAGTGGCCGGAAATCCTGCACGGCCGGCGCCAGCGCCACCGCATCCAGGCCCAGCGCCTCCAGCGCAGCCAGCACCGCGCACAGATTGCCGCGGTTGTGGCGGCCCGGCAGTGGCGTGTTACGGGTATCAAACACCGCCTGCTCACCGCGATGCACGACGTCGCCGCGCATGTGCCAGCCCTGCGGCTGGTTGAACCAGACCACCTCGCTGGCGGGCAGCGTCAGCGCGGCCAAGTGCGGGTCTGCGGCATTGAGCACGGCAACGCGCGGCGCGGCCCCGGTCACCAGCTGCAGCTTGTCTTCGATGTAGCGCTGCTCACTGCCGTGCCAGTCCAGGTGTTCCGGGAACAGGTTCAGCACCACGGCTACCTGTGGGTGCGCACCACTACGCGCAACCTCACTGGTCTGGTAGCTGGACAGCTCCACCGCCCAGTACGCGGGCGCCGGCTGCGGGTCCAGCACTTCCAGCAGCGGCAGGCCGATGTTGCCGACCAGGCCGGTGCGATGTCCGGCTGCCCGCAGCAGTTGCGCGACCAGCGCGGTGGTGGTGCTCTTGCCCTTGGTGCCGGTCACGCAGATCGTATCGCGCACGGTGCCATCGGCATCAGCATGTTCGGCGAACCACAACGCCGTGCCACCGATGAAGACGGTGCCCTGCCCGGCCGCCGCCAACGCGATCGGCAGATACGGGCTGATCCCTGGCGACTTGATCACCACCTCGAATGAAGCCAGTGCTTCGGCCGTGGGTTCGCCGCGCACGTCCAGCGCCCCCTTCGTTTCCGAACGCGCGGCCTCGACCTCGCTGGCCGGGCAGAACAGGCTCAGGCCAAGCGATGGCAGGCGCGCGCGCAGCACCGCAAACGCGGCACGCCCCTCACGTCCCCAGCCCCACAGCGCTATGCGCTTGCCTTCAAGCTGCGAAATCTTCACGCACCCGTTCCCACAGCGCCGCCGGAATACGATGTTCGCCCTGCAGCTGCATCAACGGTGCCAGCTCCAGCTCGGCCGCATCCAGCTGCGGCCGGATTTCATTGCAGAAGCGCTTCACCAGCACGTCTTCCTTCCACTCCGGGCGCTGCGCCAGGGTTGCCATCGCCGCACGCGATTCGCGGCCTTCGCCCACGCATTCGAAGGGTTTGTGGTCCTGGAATTCCAGCAGCGCGTCGAACCCACCGGCCTGCTCGATGTCGTCCAGCAGGTTGCGGCCGAAGATGCGCACCAGGCGGGTCTTCGGCATGAACGGGGCCAGCGCCAGGAACACGAAGTGGCACTTCGGGCAGACGCCGCACCAGCGGTTCACCGGGCGCTCGCCAAGGATGTGGAAATTGCGGTTGCAGCTGGAGAAATGCGCGTCGTAGAAATCGCTCTTGGCGAACTGGCGGGCCACCGCCAGCTCCGACATCGGCCGCAGCAGCGAGTAGTACTGCAGGTCGGCGGCCACGTACTTCCGCACATGGTTGCCGAAGGCCTGCTCGCAGGCCCAGCCCTTCGACCACTGGTGGTTGACCTCGCCGGTGCCCGGAATCTGGCTGCCGTAGCTGGCCGAGCGCTCGTTGGAGAACACCACCTGGTCCACACCGTGCAGCAGCGCCGCCAGCACCATGATCGCCGAGTTCACCACGGTGACCGGGATGTGGCCGTTCCAGGCGCCCTGGCGGTTGAGCTCGAACAGCTCCGGTGCCAGCGCGCGGCCGAGGTTCAGCGTAGGCAGGCCGGTGCGCTCGGCACAGGCCCGGATCAGCTGCGAACCGCCGATCCAGGTCACCGTCTCATCCACGCCGGCACGACGCAGCGCTTCGATGCTGACCAGCGAATCCTTGCCGCCGCCGATGGCGACCAGTGCATGTGATTGCAGGCCCAGCACCGGCGCCTGCACCGGCTGACCCTGCACCGGCAGGCGGAAGCGGCCGCGCAGGTTCAGGCCGTTGCGATAGGCGAATTCGCCCAGGCCGTTGAGGTAGATGGTTTCCACCAGCGCCGCGGTATCGGCATCGATGCTGTAGCTGTCGATGCTGACCGTATCGGGCACACCGGCCTTGTAGTAGCTCACACCGGCAATCAGGTGCAGCAGCCGCAGCGCGCGCTGCACAGCGTCGGCACGTGCCGGTTCCAGCACGAACGGGGCGCCGGGCACGGTCACGGTTTCCACCATCTCCGGGCCGTCATCGAAGGCGTAGACCAGCTTGGCCACGCCGGTGTCCGCGGCGAATTGGCAGCGGACGAAGCGGAAGCGGGAAACCTGGTGTTTATCGAAAGCAGTCATGGTGAATCCAGTTCAAGCACGGTCAGGCACGTGCCCGCGCGCAGGCGCGGGAGGTGTCGGTGGGCGGGTGCAGGGCGCGCAAGGCGGCAATCATTCGATCACGTCCTCGCGCGGCATCGCCCGCTGGTTGTAAGTGTTGGACATCACATAGCCGTACGCGCCGGCGTCGGCGATCAGCATCACATCATCCGGCGCGGTCGACACCGGCAGCTTGCGGCGCTTGCCGAACACATCGCTGGATTCGCAGATGGGACCGACCACATCGAACGCCGCTTCGGCGTAACCGCCCTGGCGGCTGAGGTTTTCGATGTCGTGCCAGGCGTCGTACAGTGCCGGGCGCATCAGCGTGTTCATACCGGCATCCAGGCCGACACGGCGTACGCCGTCCTTCTCCACCACCTGGGTGGCGTGGGTCAGCAGCACGCCCGATTCGGCCACCAGGAAGCGGCCCGGCTCGATCGCCAGGCGGAACGCCGGATGCAGCGCCTTGACCTCGGCCAGGCCCTCGGCCCAGGCCTCCAGGTCGAACGGTTCGTCTTCGTCGCTGTACGGGATCGGCAGGCCACCACCGATATCGATGGTGTGCACGCTGCCGATACGACGCGCAAAGCCCGCCAGCTCATCGCACATCAGGCGCCAGTGCTGGGCGGTTTCCACGCCGCTGCCCAGGTGCGCATGCAGACCGACCACGCGCGTGCCCAGCTCGGTGGCCGCGCGCACGAACTCGTCCACGCGCGCGATCGGCAGGCCGAACTTGGATTCCTTGCCACCGGTGCGGACCTTGGCGTGGTGGCCTTCGCCACGGCCCAGGTCCACGCGCAGCCACAGCTCGCGGTTGCGGAACAGGTCCGGCCAGCGCTGCAGGGCTTCGACGTTGTCGACAGTGACGGTCACGCCCAGCGCGAACGCCGCTTCGTACTCGCTGCGCGGGCAGAAGCTGGGAGTGAACAGCACGCGCTTGGGCGACAGTTCCGGAATAGCCTGGAACACATGCTTCAGCTCGCCGTGCGACACGCATTCCAGGCCGAAACCTTCGGCTTCCAGCAGCTGCAGGATGGCCGGATGGCTGTTGGCCTTGATCGCGTAGTAGCGCTGGTCGATCGGCTTGATCGCCGCCAGCGCACGGGCACGCGCCCGTACCGTCGGCAGGTGATAGACGTAGCGCGGCGTGCCGGCATCGGCCAGCTGCAGCAGGTGCGTACGCTGGCCGCGCCACCACGGCGTACCGCGCGGGCGCACGGTGCCGGCGATTTCGCGCCAGCGCGGGCCGAACACTTCGGTCTCTTCCACCGGCATCGCGCCGCTGTCGATCAGTTCGGCGTGCAGGATCGGCAGCAGGCCATCGGCATCGGCCTCGTCGATGACGAAGGTCAGGTTCAGGTCGTTGGACGACTGCGAGATCATGTGCACGCGCTCACGACCGAAGGTCGCCCACACATCCGACAGCTTGTGCAGCAGCGAGCGCATGCCCAGGCCGACCAGGGTGATCGCCGCGCACGGCACGATCACCTTGACCTTGCAGATCTGCGACAGGTCGGCCGACAGCGCGGCCAGCACATCGGTGTTGACCAGGTTCTCGGACGGATCCAGCGACACGGTGACGTTGGTCTCGGCCGAACCGATCAGGTCCACCGACAGGCCGTGCTTCTTGAACAGGCCGAATACATCGGCGAGGAAGCCGACCTGCTGCCACATGCCGATGCCTTCCATCGACACCAGCACGATGCCGTTGCGGCGGCTGATCGCCTTCACCCCCGGTACCGGCGCGGCGTTGCCGTCGATGCTGGTACCCGGCAGTTCCGGGCGCTCGGTATCGAGGATCGCCATCGGCACGCCGGCATCGCGGCACGGCTTGATCGAGCGCGGGTGCAGCACCTTGGCGCCGGTGGTGGCGATTTCCTGCGCTTCGTAATAATCCAGGCGGGTCAGCAGGCGCGCGTCCGGCACGTCCTTGGGATTGGCGCTGAACATGCCCGGCACATCGGTCCAGATCTCCACGCGGCTGGCGCCGAGCAGCGCACCGAAGTACGCCGCCGACGTATCCGAACCGCCGCGGCCGAGAATGGCCGTGCCACCGTCGGCATGACGCGAGATGAAACCCTGGGTGATCAGCAGGCGCGTGGGCTGCGCGCGGAAGCGCTGCGCCCACTCGGCATCGGCACGCCACTGGCAGTTCACCGACAGGCGCTGCGACCAGTCGCTCTGGTTCGGCTGCGGCGGCAGCGCGTCCAGCCACTGGCGCGCATCCATCCAGCCGAAATCCAGGCCGCTGGCACGCAGGTAAGCCGCGCCCAGGCTGGAAGACAGCAGTTCACCCTGGCCCAGCACTTCGGCCTGCCAGTCCAGCGGTCGGCTCGGCGCACGCGGGTCGTCAAGCAGGCCCTGCAGTGCGGCCAGGCGCTCGGCCAGCACTTCGGCGCCCAGGCCCAGTTCTTCCAGGAAGCCCTGGTGGCGCTCGACCAGCGCCGCCACGCGATCACGGCTGTCCGGCGCGCCATCGGCAATCGCGGTCAGTTCGTTGGTGACCCCGGACAGTGCCGAAACCACTACCAGCACGCGCGCGCCAGTCTCTTCCGACCGTTTTTTCGCCAGCTTCCCGATCGTGTCCCAGCGGTGGCGACGCGACACCGAGGTGCCGCCGAACTTCAGTACGATCCAACGATCGACAAGGGGGGAAGCTGACATGGATAGGCTATGTGTAATGTGGGGAAGCCGCCCTTGGGGGCGGAACCTTCGATTCTAAGCCCAATACACCCGTCAATGACCGCCTACCGCTACCTGCAGCTCGATGTCTTCGCCCATCACCCCGGTACCGGCAACCCGCTCGGTGTCGTGTTCGACGCGGATGGGCTGTCCACCGACCGCATGCAGGCCCTGGCTGCCTGGCTGAACCTGTCCGAGACCGTGTTCTTCCTGCGCCCCACCGCTGCCGGCGCCGACTACCACGTCCGCATCTTCACCCCCGCCAGCGAGCTGCCCTTCGCCGGCCATCCCAGCGTGGGCGCCGCCTGGGCCGCGGTCACCTGCGGCCTTGTGCAGCCACGCGACGGGACCCTGGTACAGCAGTGCGCGGCCGGCCTGCTGCCGGTGCAGGTCGCCGGCACGGCCAACGCGCCCACCATCCGCCTGGCCAGCCCAGCGGCGCGCCTGCTGCCGACAGCATCGGGTGCCGTCCCGGAAGCGCTGCGCGCCGTCATCGCCGAGGGCCAGGGCGCCGAACTCTGGGAAAACGGCCCGCGCTGGTGGCTGCTGCCGTTGCGCGATGCCGACGCCGTGCGCAAGCTGGTACCGGACATGGCGGCCCTGCGCGACTGGAGCATGGCCACCGATGCGCTCGGCGCAGCCGTGTTCGCGCTCGAACCCGGTGCCGACCATGATCTGGTGGTGCGTGCGTTCTGCCCTGCGGATGCGCCCAACGTGCCCGAGGATCCGGTGACCGGCAGCGTCAACGCGCTGATCGGCGCTTGGCTGCGGCAGCGCAATGCCCTGCCCGGCAAGAACGGGAGCTATGTAGCCAGCCAGGGCCGCGAGGTCGGTCGCGACGGCCGCGTCCAGGTCACCGTCGACGCGCAGGGCACGGTATGGATCGGTGGCCAGGTGCAGCCGGTGATCGACGGCCACATCCGCTGGTAGCGCCGGGCCACGCCCGCCGGCCTGCCGCGCTGCGCGCTCGCGGGGCATGGCCCCGCGCTACCCTATGCGGCCTGTTTCCTGGAGTTCCCGCCTGATGTCCGCACGCCGTTTCCTGCAGCTGGATGTGTTTTCCCCGCGCCCGGGCGCTGGCAATCCGCTGGCTGTCGTGCTTGATGCCGAAGGCCTGGACGATGCAGCGATGCAGGCCATCGCCCGCTGGACCCGCCTGCCCGAAACTACTTTCGTGTTCCCGGCACAGACGGCCGGCAGCAGCTATCGACTGCGCATGTTCAGCCCGCAGAAGGAAGTGCCGTTCGCGGGCCATCCCAGCGTCGGCACTGCCCATGCGGTGCTGCAGGCAGGCATCGCCGTGCCGGTTGACGGAGTACTGGTGCAGGACGGCATCGCCGGGGCGATGCCACTGCGCGTGACCGGCGAAGGCGCCCAGCAGCGCATCGCCATCCGTACGCCGCGTGCACAGCTGGCCGAGACCGCGGCAGCCGACGATCCGCGCCTGCAGCCTGCCTTGCAGGGCTGGCCGCTGGGTGCGCTGCCGCCGGCGCGCATGCAGGGCGGCCGCAGCTGGTGGGTCGTGCAGGTGGCGGACGAGGCCGCGTTGCGCGCCCTGCGCCCGGAGTGGGATGCGATCGCCACACTGGCTGAATCGACCGACAGCATGGGCGTGTTCGCCTACGCCTTTGCCGATGGCAGCGAAGGCTACGACCTGGCCGTGCGCGCCTTCGTTGGCAACGGACGCCGCTTCGAGGATGCGGCTTCCGGTGCCGCCAACGCCGTGCTGGCGGCCTGGCTGGACCTGCGCGATGCCCTGCCGCGCGGCCGCACGCCCTTCGAAGTCAGCCAAGGCCGCGAGGTCGGCCACGATGCGCGCCTGACCCTGCTCGTCGACGAAGACGGCGAAGTCTGGTCCGGTGGCCAGGTGCAGACGGTGATCACCGGCACCATCGACTGGTGATTGCCCGCACGCGGGGTAGCGCCGGGCCATGCCCGGCGCTAGCGCCTTCTCAGCCCAGCTCGGCTTCCAGGCTGATCGGCACTGCGCTCAGCGCCTTGGAAACCGGGCAGTTCTGCTTGGCGTCATCGGCGATCGCGCGGAACTGGGTCGCATCGATTCCCGGCACCACCGCCTTCACTTTCAGCCGGATCTGCGACAGCTGCGGGCCGCCTTCCATCGACAGATCGACCTTGGCTTCGGTATCCAGCGAGGTCGGGGTGAACCCGGCTTCGCCGAGCTTGGCCGACAGCGCCATGGTGAAACAACCGGCGTGCGCGGCGGCGATCAGTTCCTCGGGGTTGGTGCCCTTTTCATCACCGAAACGGCTGTTGAAACCGTAGCGGGTCTTGTCCAGCAGGCCGCTCTGTGGCGTGCTCAACTGGCCTTTGCCCGACTTCAGGTCGCCTTCCCAATGCGCGGTTGCGTGTCGCGAGATTCCCATGTCCTGCTCCGTTGTGGCTGCGATGAACCAATACCCTGGCACGCACCGCGTTAGCCCTGCGTCGCTCCGCCGCATGCGCCGCGCCTGTCCCGAGCCAGCGAGTGGACACTTCTTCGCCATCACCCCGGCGATTTCCCCCTTGTTTTCAGTCATTTCGCCAACCCGACCGAAAACAACAACAGCGCAATGCAGTGCACCACGGCCCCCGCTTCCCCCACTGCCAGCCATGTACTGAATCGGCCTGGATATGAAAAAACATGCACTTTCAGCGCTCCAGGCTATTGGCGGCGCCCAAGAGTTGCCCTACATTGCGCTTGCCGACGGGGTTCGGCGCCGACCAAACAACCAACCGTTCACGGAACAGGAAACCATGGCAAAGACCGCTAAGAAGGCTGCCCCGAAGAAGGCAGTGAAGAAAGTCGCGACGAAGGCTGCCGCCGCCAAGCCGGCCGCTCCGAAGCCGATCAAGGAAGTGCTGACCAAGTCGGGCCTGGTTGCACACATCGCTGAAGTCTCCGGCGTTGTCGCCAAGGACGTCCGCGCTGTGCTGGCCTCGCTGGAAGGCGCTGTCGCCGCTTCGGTGCACAAGAAGGGCGCCGGCTCGTTCACCCTGCCGGGCCTGCTGAAGATCAGCACCGTCAATGTGGCAGCCAAGCCGAAGCGCAAGGGCATCAACCCGTTCACCAAGGAAGAGCAGTGGTTCGCCGCCAAGCCGGCCACCACCAAGCTCAAGGTTCGCCCGCTGAAGAAGCTCAAGGACGCTGCGCTCTAAGCGCGCGCCCTGCAGCGGATACCTGGCGGGACGGCCTTGGCCGTCCCGTTTTTTTTTGCCCGCTCTCCAGTGAATCCACGCCACGCGTGGATGCCGCCCCCTGCGACCCCGCAACACAGCGTTTCCCGCGCCCGCGCAATCACCCGCACAGGCCCGCCGCCCATGGCCGCGCCGCTGTTTTTCCAGTGCAGGAACGAACCGGGTGGAACACTGCGTGCAGCCCCGGCCATCGCCGCCGACCGATGCCTTGCCTATGGTGGAGCCATTCCTCCCCACCAGTGCGAGCACCCCTCATGGCCAGCCCCTCCACCCGCTACCGGATCTCGGTGACCCCGATCGAAAAAGACGGGCACCAGTGCACCGGGCGCTGCACCATCGAACTGGAACACCGCGCCAGCCGCGACCTGATGCGCCTGCTGGAATCGGCACCGCGCACGGCCGGGCTGAGCGGCGACGACCGTGCCACCCTGGTGGTGGCGACCCAGCTGCTGCGTGACATCGTGCAGCGCCATGCGGACACCGACGGCCATGCACTGGCCGCGATCGCCGCACAGGTGCTGCCGGCGCTGGATGCGCTGGAGCAGCTTCCCTCTTCGCGCTGAGCCGGCCCCGGCCGCTACACTGCCGCCTTCCAGGTCGCCTCGGGGAGGAGGCAGACATGCGCGGTTCTCTTTGCTTGTTGATCCCGTTGCTTGTGGTGGGGTGTTCCAACCCGATGCCTCCAGCCGAGTCCAGCTCGTCGGAGCCAACCTCAACCGCAACTTCCCCTTCCGTGCCATCGACGAATACGGCACCGGAATCAGCTGCCCTCGACGCCGTCACCGTCGACCCGCTGTATGGCGCCGTTGCCAACGGCAGCGAAACGCCCGCAGCGATGCTCAACCGCTACATGCTCGATCTGCTCAACCAGAACAAGGCGCGCAGCAATGCGGCCTGGGCCCATGCCCCGGCCGACCCGCGCCATGCTGACGATGCCGTGCTGCGCCTGTTGCCCGATGTACGCAACCTGCGCCTGGACAGTGATGTGGCGGTGCCGCGCGACGATGGCCAGCCGCCGCGCCTGCTGGAGGTGCCGGTGAAGATCCGCGCGCTGACCGCCAGCGGCACCTTCCGTTACCACGGCTGGTACCGCGTACAACCCAGTGCCGATGGCCGCGCCTGGCAGATCCAGTCGGCCAGGCTGCAGCCAACGCTGGACTGAACCGTTGCAGCGGTGTGTACCCGCGATTCAGCGGGCAAAGCTACTCTGTAGACCTCTTTGATCCTTCTTCCGGTCACCGCCATGCGCCTGCGTTCCCTGATGACCCGCCTTGCCGCCTCGACCGTGCTGATCGCTGCCGCGATCGGTGCGCAGGCCGCCCCTTCGATCTCCGGTCGTGAACTGGCGGTTGGCGCCAGCGACGTGCAGCAGTACCTGGACGGCAGCTTCCCGCGCACCCAGGACGCACTGGGTGGCCTGATCGCGCTGACCATGAGCCACCCGCAGCTGAGCCTGCCGGCAGGCGAGCGATTGAACCTGGGCATGGACGTGGCGCTGGCCACCGCGGGCGGCAACCCGGCCAAGCTGGGCACGGTGAAGCTCAGCAGCGGCCTGCGCTATGACGCGCAGACCCAGGGCTTCCACCTGCAGCAACCGAGCGTGGATGACTTCACCCCGGCCAACCAGGGCGGCCGCCTCGACTCGCGTACGCGCAGCCTGCTCAACGCATGGCTGAGCGACTACGCCCAGCGCGAACCGATCTACAAGCTGGACCCGGCCGTAGCCGGTCTGCTCGGTGCGCTGCAGGTGCAGTCGGCGCAGGTGAAGAACGGCAAGCTGGTGGTGACCTTCAACCAGAACCTGGGCAACCTGGTGCCCGCCGGCGTGCTGGGCAAATAAGCCCCCGCCAAACGGTAGCGCCGGGCCATGCCCGGCGGCTTCTGCCCTTTCCGCGCTTCGCGCTCGCCGGGCATGACCCGGCGCTACCGCATCACCGCATCATGCGGCCAACGCCTTCACCAGCGCCTCGCTGAAAGCAGGAATGTCATCCGGCTTGCGGCTGGTGATCAGGTTGCCGTCCACCACCACTTCCGCGTCGCGCCAGCGCGCGCCGGCATTGGCCAGATCCTGCTGCAGCGACGGCCACGACGTCACCTCGTGTCCCTTCGCCAGCCCGCTGTTGATCAGCAACCAGGGGCCGTGGCAGATCGCCGCCACCGGCCTGCCGGCATCGGCCACGCCGCGGATGAAATTCAACGCCGCTTCGTCGGTACGCAGGGTGTCCGGATTGATCACGCCGCCGGGCAGCAACAGCGCATCGAAACGGCCGGCATCGGCTTCATCCAGCGGCAGATCCACGGCGACCGAATCGCCCCAGTCCTTGTCCTTCCAACCCTTGATGCTGGCCTCTTTGGCCGGCGACACCACGCTGACGCGCGCGCCCTCCGCTTCCAGCAGGCGCTTGGGCTCGATCAGTTCGGACTGCTCGAAACCGTGCGTGGCGAGGATGGCGATCTGCTTGCCGCGTAGGCGCTGTGTCATGTCGTGCTCCAGATGAGGGGGGAGCGGACAGGGTGGGCGACGGCGCATTGAACGACGGTGACCCGTTCGTGCACGGCAGGTGCAGAAACGCCCGGGTAAGCGCCGGGCCATGCCCGGCGGCTTCTGGTTCCGCCCGCGGTTCGCGCTCGCCGGGCATGGCCCGGCGCTACCGGATCAGCGCTTGGGCTGCAGCATCGTGCCGGTGCACTTGGGTGAGCCGCAGCGGCACTCCCAGATCTTCTTCAGCTTGGCGGTGTGACGCTCGGCCAGGGTGATGCCGTAGTTGTAGGTCAGCTCTTCGCCGGCCTTGATATCGCGCAGCGCCTCGATGAACACCTTGTCGCCGCGGCTGTCACCGTCCTCGTTTTCCTCGATCACCGCCTCGCAGTTCGGGTCGCAGCTGTGGTTGATCCAGCGCGCGTCGTTGCCCTTGTAGTTGGCATCGATCACCCAGTCATCGTTGAGGGTGAACAGGAAGGTATGGCCGCTTTCCACATCGCCACTGTCATCGGCATCGACATCGCCGTGGCTGCGCAGCAGGCCCTTGTACTGGATCACGCGCTCGCCCTGCTTGATCGGGGCCACGGAAAACACACCGTTGCCGTGGATGGCGGACTTGCGGGCTTGGATCTTCTTGGGCATCGGCAAGAGACGTTTGCAGCGAAAGGAACGTTGATTCTCGCCCATTCCGGGTGATTGCGAAAATCACCCCCATGCCCCAGCATGTCGCCCCGATGGCCGCCCTCGGCCGCCGACCCGCAGACGGCCCCAAGCGCCCGCTGAATGGCCGGGTTGGATGCCGGCGAATAAAAGCGTACAATTTCAGTCCGCTTTAAGAACCACTCGCATCCCATGTTGCGCGTCACCAAGCTCACCGATTACGCCACCGTCGTACTGACCGTGCTCGCCGCCCGTCCGGGCGAGGTGCTCAGTGCCACCGAACTGGCCGAATTCACCGGTCTGGAGCCGCCCACCGTCAGCAAGGTGCTCAAGCCACTGGCCCAGGCCGGCCTGGTCGAAGGCCTGCGCGGCGTCCGCGGCGGCTACCGGCTGACCCGCCCACCGATCGAGATCTCGCTGTTTGAAGTGGTCGAAGCCATGGAAGGGCCGTTGGCCCTGACCGAGTGCAGCCACGACCACCACCAGTGCGGCATGGCGCCCAAGTGCGGCGCGCGCAGCAGCTGGCGGCTGATCAACGACGTGGTCTCAGAGGCCCTGCGCGATGTCAGCCTGGCGCAGATCCTGCCCCCTCTTCCCCTTGTCGACGAAGAACAGCGCCGCACCATCGCTGTCGACGTCGTCTCCTGATCCGTAGGCAGCCCCCCATGGCCACCGAAACCATCGAAACCGTCGCCAGCGACGACACCCCCAACCGCGAGATCCACGAGCAGCTCGGCCGCAAGTATTCGGCCGGCTTCATCACGGACATCGAATCGGACTCTCTGCCGCCGGGCCTGGACGAGGACACCATCCGCGCCCTGTCGGCGAAGAAGGAAGAGCCGGAATGGATGACGCAGTGGCGCCTGGACGCCTACCGCCACTTCCTGACCATGCCGATGCCGAACTGGGCCAAGCTGCAGATCGCCCCGATCGACCTGCAGGCGCTCAGTTATTACTCCGCGCCGAAGGGCCCGAAGTACGCCTCGCTGGATGACGTGCCGAAGGAACTGCTGGACACCTACGACAAGCTGGGCGTGCCGCTGCACGAGCGCGCCAAGCTGGCCGGCGTAGCGGTGGACGCGGTGTTCGACTCGGTGTCCGTCGGTACCACCTTCCGCAAGGAACTGGCCGAAAAGGGCATCGTGTTCTGCTCGATGTCCGAAGCCATCAAGGAGCACCCGGAACTGGTCAAACAGTACCTCGGCACCGTGGTGCCGGTCGGCGACAACTATTTCGCCGCGCTGAACTCTGCGGTGTTCTCCGATGGCAGCTTCGTGTTCATTCCCAAGGGCGTGCGCTGCCCGATGGAACTGAGCACCTACTTCCGCATCAACGCCGGCCACACCGGCCAGTTCGAGCGCACGCTGATCATCTGCGAAGAGAAGGCGTACGTGTCCTACCTGGAAGGCTGCACCGCGCCGATGCGCGATGAGAACCAGCTGCATGCGGCGGTGGTCGAGCTGGTGACGCTGGACGATGCCGAGATCAAGTACTCCACCGTGCAGAACTGGTACCCGGGCGACGAGAACGGCGTCGGCGGCATCTACAACTTCGTCACCAAGCGTGCCGAATGCCGTGGCGCGCGCAGCAAGGTCACCTGGACCCAGGTCGAGACCGGCTCGGCGATCACCTGGAAGTACCCGTCCTGCGTGCTGCTGGGCGACGACTCGGTGGGTGAGTTCCACTCGGTGGCGCTGACCCATCATCGCCAGCAGGCCGACACCGGCACCAAGATGATCCACGTCGGCAAGCGCACCAAGAGCAAGATCATCAGCAAGGGCATCAGCGCCGGCCGCGGCCAGAACACCTACCGCGGCCTGGTGAAGGTCGACCGCAATGCCGACGGCGCGCGCAACTACACCCAGTGCGATTCGCTGCTGATCGGCAAGCAGTGCGGCGCCCACACCTTCCCCTACATCGAGGTGAAGAACCCGGGTGCCACCGTCGAGCACGAGGCCACCACCTCGAAGATCTCCGACGACCAGCTGTTCTACTGCCGCGCCCGTGGCATCAGCCAGGAAGACGCGGTGTCGATGATCGTCGACGGCTTCTGCAAGCAGGTGTTCCGCGAACTGCCGATGGAATTTGCAGTGGAAGCCAAGAAGCTGCTGGAAGTCTCGCTGGAAGGTTCGGTGGGCTGATCGCCCGCCCTGCCCTCGCACAACGCATTCTTTTTACCGGCGGGCCCCGGCCCGCACCACGGAAACCCCCACCATGCTGAAGATCGAAAACCTCCACGCCCGCATCGGCGACAAGGAAATCCTCAAGGGCCTGTCCCTGGACGTGAAGCCCGGCCAGGTGCACGCCATCATGGGCCCCAACGGCGCCGGCAAGTCCACCCTGGGCAATGTCCTGGCCGGCCGCGACGGCTATGAGGTCACCGAAGGCAGCGTGCAGTTCGAAGGCGTCGACCTGCTCGACCAGGACCCGGAGGCGCGCGCCGCTGCCGGCCTGTTCCTGGCGTTCCAGTACCCGGTGGAAATCCCCGGCGTGAACAACACCTACTTCCTGCGCGCCGCGCTGAATGCACAGCGCAAGGCACGCGGCGAGGAAGAGCTCGATTCCATGCAGTTCCTCAAGCTGGTTCGGCAGAAGCTGGCCGTGCTGCACCTGAAGGACGAACTGCTGCACCGTGGCGTCAACGAAGGCTTCTCCGGTGGCGAGAAGAAGCGCAACGAGATCTTCCAGCTGGCCGTGCTCGAGCCGAAGCTGGCGATCCTGGACGAAACCGATTCGGGCCTGGACATCGATGCGCTGAAGAGCGTGGCCGACGGCGTCAACGCACTGCGCAGCGCCGACCGCTCGTTCCTGGTCATCACCCACTACCAGCGCCTGCTGGACTACATCAAGCCGGACGTGGTGCACGTGCTGGCCGATGGCCGCATCGTCAAGAGCGGCGGCCCGGAACTGGCGCTGGAACTGGAAGCGCACGGCTATGACTTCCTGAAGGACCGGGTCGTGCCCGAGGCGGCGGTCTGATGAACGCCCTGCTCGACTCCATGGCCCAGGCCTTCTGCGGCAGCGATGCGCGCCGCGAAGTGCTCGACAGCGTGCTGCGCGACGGCCTGCCCGGCGCACGCAGCGAAAGCTGGAAGTACACCTCGCTGCGCCAGCTGGAGCGCCGCAGCTTCGCGGCCGCGCCGTTGGCCCCAGCGCTGCTGGATGCCGCCGCGCTGGAGGACATCCCGGCGCCGCGCCTGGTGTTCGTCAATGGCCGCCTCAACGACGCGCTGAGCGACGTGCAGGGCCTGCCGGCCGGCGTGCAGCTGGAAACGCTGTCTTCCGCACTGGCCGCTGGCGAGGACGCCGTGCGCTTCCTCGGCCGCCGCTACGAGCGCAGCGACGAAGTGTTCGCCCGCCTCAACGCTGCCCTCGCCGATGAAGGCGTGGTGCTGCGCGTGGACGACGGCGTGCAGGTCGAGGTGCCGCTGCAGCTGGTGTTCGCCAGCGTCGCCGGCGACACCGACCTGGCCTGGCATCACCGGCACCTGATCGAACTGCGTGCCGGCGCCAGCCTGGGTGTGGTCGAGCACCGCTTCAGCGTCGGTGACTCGGCGCATCTGGACAACACCGTGCTGCACGCCCACGTCGCCCGCGACGCTGTGCTCAAGCACGCCCGCGTGCAGGCCGGCAACTCGCGCCAGACCAGCTTCCTGCGCACCGACGCGGTACTGGCCAAGGACGCGCAGTACCACCGCGTGGACCTGGAGCTGGGTGCCGCGCTCAGCCGCCATGAACTGAACGTGCGTCTGGAAGGCGACAACGCCCAGCTGACCGCCAATGGCGTGCTGCTCGGCACCGGCCGTCGACACGTCGATACCCGTCTGGGCATCGACCATATCGCCCGCGACACCAGCGCCGAGCTGCAGTGGCGTGGCGTGGCCGCCAACCGCAGCCGCGTGGTGTTCCATGGCGGCATCCAGATCCGTGCCGGCGCCGATGGCACCGACGCCAACCTGTCCAACAAGAACCTGCTGCTGTCGGCCGACGCCGAGATCGATACCCAGCCGACGCTGGTGATCGACGCCGACGAAGTGAAGGCCGCACACGGTGCCACCGTCGGCCAGCTCGACGCCAACGCGTTGTTCTACCTGCGCTCGCGCGGCCTGCCGCAGGCCCAGGCGCAGGCGCTGCTGAGCGCCGCGTTCTGCCACGAGCCGCTGAAGGTGCTGCCCGAAGCGTTGCGCGAACAGCTGGCACGCCGGCTGGACAAGGCGCTGGCCGAGGCGGGCGTGGCATGAACCTGTCCACCCCGCGACCGATCGAAGCACCCGCCGACGCCCCCGACTGGGCGCGCGTGCGCCTGGACTTCCCGCTGCTGATGCGCGAAGTGCACGGCAAGCCGCTGGTCTATTTCGACAACGCCAACACCGGCCAGAAACCGGTGCAGGTGATCGGCGCGGTGGACGAGTTCTACCGCCGCTACAACGCCAACGTCAGCCGTGCCGTGCATGCGCTGGGTACCGAGGCCACCGACGCCTACGAGGGCGCGCGCAACAAGCTGGCGCGTTTCCTCAACGTGCGCAGCAACGACCTGGTGCTGTGCAGCGGCACCACCTTCGCGATCAATCTCGTTGCCTACTCCTGGGCCCTGCCCCGGCTCAAGGCCGGCGACGTGATCCTGGTTTCGCGCATGGAACACCACGCCAACATCGTGCCGTGGCAGTTGGTCGCCCAGCGCACAGGCGCGACCATCCGCGTGGCCGAGATCACCCCCGACGGCGCGCTGGACCTGGACGCACTGCGCGCGGCGATGACCGCCGAGGTCAAGCTGCTGGCCGTGGCCCATGTCTCCAACGTGCTCGGCACCATCAACCCGGTGCGCGAGATCTGCCGCGAAGCCCGCAAGCGCGGCATCGTCACCGTGGTCGACGGCTCGCAGGCGGCACCGCACCGCAAGGTCGACGTCACCGCGATCGGCTGCGACTTCTACGCCATCACCGGCCACAAGATGTGCGGCCCGACCGGTACCGGCGCGCTGTGGGCGCGTCGCGAGCACCTGGACGCGATGCCGCCGTTCCTGGGCGGCGGCGAGATGATCAAGGAAGTCAGCTTCGACGGTACCGTGTTCAACGACGCCCCGCACAAGTTTGAAGCCGGCACCCCCAACATCGCCGGCTTCATCGGCCTGGGCGTGGCGGCCGACTATCTGCAGAACGTCGGCCTGGACCATGTGGAAGCGCGCGAAGCCGAGCTGCTGGCTCACTTCACCGAAGAGCTGCGTCGGGTCGATGGCCTGCGCATCATCGGCGAGGCACCGGAAAAGGCCGCGGTGGTGTCGTTCCTGATCGACGGCGCCCACGCGCACGACCTGGCCACGCTGCTGGATCTGGAAGGTGTGGCCGTGCGCTCGGGCCAGCACTGCGCGCATCCGCTGCTGCAGTACTACGGCGTGGCGGCGACCTGCCGTGCGTCGTTGGCGTTCTACAACACGCATGAAGAGATCGAGCGGTTCATGACCGCGTTGACGAAGGTGCGGAAGTTGCTGGGGTGAGACCTCAGCCGGGGTCAGAGCCCTTTGCTCGCAAAGGGATCCGACCCCAGCAGAGCGGCAGACCGGGGTCAAATCCCTTTCGCACCGCGAAAGGGCTCTGACCCCATCAGCACCCCAGCCAATCGTCGCTGCGACTGCAGCGCTCCACGTATCTCCGCCAGATCACCCGCAGGAATACCCTGCTCGATGAACTCCGCGTAGCGTCTGCATCGTTCATCCGCATCAGAAGCAATGAGCTCGAATGCCGAATGCGGCACGAGCAGTGCGTTCGTCCTGCCCTGCGCATTGGCTCGATAGCTCGACCAGCGATAGTCCCCGGGATGCGCCACCATCCCCGCCCGCACCGGATTGAGCTCGATGTACCGCTGGCAGGCAAGCAGGTAGCGATCGGTATCCACCAACGTGGAATGAAAACGTCCCTCCCACAGGGATCCCGTGCGGCCGTGCCGATCATTCACACGGCGCACGTAGGCACGATTCACTGCCTGCATCATCCGCGACAGCCCGCCGGAAGCATCGGGCGTGACCAGCATATGGATATGGTTGTTCATCAATGCATAGGCGTGGACCCGGCACTGCTGCTGGTCGGCGTGATGACACAGCAGGCGCAGATAGGCGACCCGGTCGCCATCAGCGAGGAACACTACTTGGCGATTGTTGCCGCGCTGGACGACATGTTGTGGGTATCCGGGCGCATCGATCCGTCGCGGCCTTGGCATCGGCTTTTCCTCGAAACACGGGGTCAGAGCCCTTCGCTGCGCAAAGGGATCTGACCCCGAGCATCTGCCGATTCCGCGCCCGTACCAGTCGGTCCATGACCTGTCGTTGAGTCGGTAGACGCTGGGGTTAGAGCCCTTCTGCGCCGCAGAAGGGATCCGACCCCGGCAATCCCCCATTTGCGCCCGCCCCCGCCCCACCTAGAATGCCCCCATGATCACCCTGACCTTCCGCGCCGCCACGTCGGCCGACATCCCCGCCCTGATCACCCTGGTCACCTCGGCCTACCGCGGCGACGCCAGCCGCGTCGGCTGGACCACCGAAGCCGACCTGCTGGACGGCGCCCGCGTCGACGCCGCAGGCATCCAGGGCGACCTGGACCGCCCGCGCTCGACCATCCTGCTTGCCGAACGCGACGGCCAGCTGGTGGCCTGTGCCCACGTCGCCGACGTCGACGGCAAGGGCTACTTCGGCATGTTCTCGGTCGATCCGGCCCAGCAGGGCGGTGGCGTCGGCAAGCAGTTGATGGACGCCGCCGAAGCCCATGCCGCGCGCGAATGGAACGTGCCGGTGATGCAGATGACGGTGATCGACGTGCGCGACGAACTGATCGCCTTCTACGAGCGCCGCGGCTACCAGCGCACCGGCATCAAGAAGCCGTTCCCGTATGGCGACGAACGTTTCGGCATCCCCAAGCGCGACGACCTGCGCTTCGAGATCCTGGAAAAGCCGCTGGCCGGGGCAACGGCGTGAGCGAGGCCTGGACCTTTGTCTGCGCCGGCGCCGAACTGCTGCCGGGCGAAATGAAGAGCGTGTTCGACGAGGTCACCGGTACGCCGATCGTGGTGTTCAACCTCGACGGGGAACTGTATGCCCTGGAAGACCAATGCACGCATGAAGAGTTCGAGCTGTCCTCGGGCGAGTTCAACACCACCGAAGGCAGCATTGAATGCGTGCTGCATGGTGCGCGCTTCGACGTGCGCGATGGCCGCGCCCTGTGTGCGCCGGCCTATACCGCGGTGCCGAAGTTTCCGGTGAAGCGCGAGCACGACGCGGTGTGGACCCGCGACGACCGCGATTGAAGTTCAAGGCATCCACCCATGGGGTGGATCTACTGGAATAGCCTGAGGGGCCTGCCAGGGCCCTTCGGGACCGTCCGGCTGGCCTGCCGCATCGCGTACATGCGAATCATTATCGTTGATGTTATCCTACGTAACATCTTCGTAATGCCCCCGCCTGCGCCATGGCTTCGTCCGCGCCCACCGCCTCGCTGTGCCAGCTCGCCCGTCAGGGGTGGCCGCTGCTCGTGGCCGCGCTGCTGACGCTGCTGCTGGGCTGGTCGGCGCTGCACGAAGGACGCGGCGGTGGCCACGCCGCCAACGCAGGCTGGCAAGCGCATCTGCACGATATCGAGCAGGTCGCTCCGCTGCCGGCGCCTTCCGGCGACGAATGCCCACACCACGCCGCCCCCGCCCCGGAACCTCCGGCGGATGGTGAAGGCGGCACGCCCTGCGCCGGCACTGCCCCGCCGCGTGCTGCGCTGGTGGCCCACATCCCGTTGTGGCACTCCGATGCCCTGCGCTGGCAACTGCACGACCCCTCACTGCGCCTGAATCCCGGCCACGCACCTCCGGCACCGCACGCCATCTGAGGCGCCCTGCGGCCGTTGTCGCGCGCCTGATTGCGTTTCCGGCCAGCCGAGCATGGCTCGGCTCCATAGAACCCGCCTCCTGCCTGCCGCCGCGCGCCCAGCCGTGCTGGCCGGCGCTCGCTCATTCCCCATCCAAGCCACCGCCAACCTACCCATGACCCATATCAAGACCCGCAAGTACGCACCTCGCGTTTCGGTACTGGCCACCGCCACCCTCGCCGCCGGCTTCGCGCCGCTGGCCGTACAGGCGGCCGACGACGCCGGCGCCAGCAAGGCCACCGAACTGGACAAGGTCCAGGTGCGCGGCAGCTGGTTCAACCCGTCCTCGCCGAAGTTCACCGCTGCGCTGCTGGACACCCCGAAGTCGGTCTCGATCGTCTCGGAAAAGCTGATCGCCGAAACCGGTGCGACCAACCTGCAGGATGCGCTGCGCATGGTCCCGGGCATCACCTTCGGTGCCGGCGAAGGCGGCAACCCGACCGGTGACCGCCCCTTCATCCGCGGCTTCGACTCGCAGAGCAACATGTTCGTCGACGGCCTGCGCGACGTCGGCTCGCAGACCCGCGAAGTGTTCGACCTGGAGCAGGTGGAAGTGGTCAAGGGCCCGAGCTCGGCCTACGGCGGTCGTGACTCCGGTGGTGGCAGCCTCAACCTGGTCAGCAAGACCCCGAAGCTGAAGAACGAGACCACTGCCAGCATGGGCATCGGCACCGACAGCTACGCACGCGGCACAGTGGATGCCAACTACGTGCTGGGCGATGGCATCGCCGCGCGCCTGAACCTGATGAAGCACGAGTCGGACATCGCAGGTCGTGACGCGGCCAACGTCAGCCGCTGGGGCATCGCGCCGTCGATCGCGTTCGGCCTGAACGGCCCGGCGCAGCTGATCGCCAGCCACTACCACATGCAGAGCGACGACCTGCCCGACGCAGGCGGCTTCCCGTACGGCAATCCGAACGGCGCACCGGTGTCGAAGTGGGTCGACGGCCGCCCGATGGTGCCCGACCGCAACAACTATTACGGTCTGGTGGACCGCGATTTCCAGCGCACCCGCGCCGACATCAGCACCCTGGACGGCAGCTACGACTTCGGCAGCCACAAGCTGCGCAACATCGCGCGCCTGGGCAACACCAGCAACGATTACCTGTGGACCCAGCCGGACGACAGCCAGGGCAACCCGAACAACTACGGCACCTTGTGGCGCCGTACCAACAGCCGCGCCGTCGACGTCAAGAGCTTCGCCGACCAGCTGAGCCTGACCGGTGCGTTCCAGACCGGTGCGCTGAAGCACAGCTACAGCGCTGGCCTGGAATACAGCGATGAAAAGATGACCCGTGGCAGCTACCTGATGACCCCGGGCACCAACAACCCGCTGACCAACAGCAGCAAGTGCCCCACCACCGGCGCTGCCACCGGCTACAACTGCACCAGCTTCGACAACCCGAACCCGAACGATCCGTGGGCGGCCACCCATGCGGTGTACCGCAGCGACAAGGCGCTGGACGTCGAGCAGCGCACCAAGACCACGTCTGCCTACCTGTTCGACACCATCGAACTGAACGCGCAATGGATGATCAACGTCGGCCTGCGTTACGACGACTTCTCCACCACCCTGACCACCCCGGTGGCCGGCAAGGCGCCGACCCGCGTGCGCAACGACAACGACTTCCTGAACTACCAGGCCGGCATCGTCTTCAAGCCGGCTGCCAACGGCAGCATCTACCTGTCCTACGGCACCTCCTCCACCCCGCCGGGCATGGACGGTGGCGATGGTTCCGATGGCCTCAGCGCGGCCGTGGCCGACCTCAAGCCGCAGGACACCAAGAATCTCGAACTGGGCACCAAGTGGGACCTGTTTGACAACCGCCTGAACCTGACCGCGGCGATCTTCCACACCGTGATGGACAACGCGCGCGTGACCGTGGACAACGGCACCAGCCAGAACGCCGGCAAGAAGGAAATCAACGGTGTGGAACTGGGCTTCACCGGCCAGCTGACCGACGCCTGGAGCCTGTACGGCGGCTACACCTACCTGGATTCGGAACTGAAGGACAACGGCTTCGTCTGCGCCGTGTCCGGCCGTACCTGCCCGTCCAACGTCTACGTGCCCTCGCCCTACAACGGCAACGTGTTCCCGAACACCGCCAAGCACAGCGCCACGCTGTGGACCACCTATCGCTTCCCGTTCGGCCTGACCGTCGGCGCCGGTGCCAACTACTCCGACAAGCAGTACGGTGATGTGGCCAACACCAAGTGGATCCCCAGCTACACCCGCTTCGATGCGATGGCCAGCTACGCGATCCAGGACAACATCAGCCTGCAGTTGAACGTGCAGAACCTGACCGACAAGACCTACTTCACCAAGGCCTATGCGTCGCACTACGCGAGCATCGCTCCGGGTCGTTCGGCCACCCTGGCACTGAACGTAAAGTTCTGATGTAACCCGCAGCACCCGCACGGCGGCAGGATCTCCTGCCGCCGTTTTTGTTTCCGGCGATACTCCGCGCATGGCTTCCAACACCCCGTTTGATTCCGACGTCCTGGCAGACCTGCTGCTGCACGACCCGCAGGCCGCCTTTGCGCGCGTGCGCGATGCGGCACAGGCCGGGCAGGTCGAGGCGCAGCTGCTGCTCGCGCAGATGCACATGGAAGGCAAAGGCACGCCGGAAGATGCTGCTGCGGCCCTGCTCTGGTACGAGACCGCAGCCAATAACGGCGCGCCGATGGCGATGAACATGCTCGGCCGCTGCCACGAGCTGGGCCAGGGCACCGCCGCCAATCCTTCGCTTGCCGCGGTCTGGTACCGGCGCGCGGCCGACACCGGTCTGGACTGGGGCCTATACAACCTGGCCAACCTGCTGGCCACCGGCCGTGGCGTGCCGCAGGACCGTGCGCAGGCACTGGCGCTGTATACCCGCGCGGCGCATCTGGGCCACGCCAAGTCAATGAACCTGCTGGCCCGACACTTGGAAGATGGACTGGACACCGGACGCGATCCGCAGGCCGCGCTGGCCTGGTATCGACGCGCGGCCGAGGCCGGCGATTTCCGCGGCCAGGCCAACTACGCCTCGATCCTGCTGCAGGCCGGTGAAATCGAACAGGCCGTGTATTGGCTGCGGTTGGCGCTGCAGCACGGCAGTCCCGCCTTCATGGCGCATATCGTGCCCGAGCTGGCCGCCTCACCCCACCCGCAGGTGCGCGCCCTGGTCGCACCATCCGCTTGCTGAGGACTTCCGCATGCTGCTGCACATCCCCGACATCCTTCCTGCCGAACAGGTCGCTGATATCCGCCGCAGGCTCGATGCGGCCGACTGGACCGATGGCCGCGAGACCGTCGGCCACCTCGGCGCGCAGGCCAAGCACAACCAGCAGCTGCCGGAAGCTTCGCCGCTGCGCCGCGAACTGGGCGAAACCATTCTGGTGGCACTGGCACGACACCCGCTGTTCTTCAGCGCGGCGCTGCCTTTGAAGTACCTGCCGCCGCGCTTCAACCGCTACAGCGGCGGCGGCACCTACGGCTTCCACGTCGATGGCGCGGTAATGAACCTGGCCAACGGCGAGCAGCTGCGCTCGGACATCTCCTGCACACTGTTCCTGTCCAACCCGGACGAGTATGACGGCGGCGAACTGATCATCAGTGACACCTACGGCGAGCATGAAGTGAAACTGCCGGCCGGTGATCTGATCGTGTATCCCTCCAGCAGCCTGCACAAGGTCAACCCGGTCATCCGAGGCGCGCGCGTGGCCTCGTTCTTCTGGGTGCAGAGCATGATCCGCGACGATGTGCAGCGGCGCCTCCTGTGGGAGATGGATACTTCCATCGAGCGCCTGCGGCAGACCGATGGCGATGCCGACGCGGTGCTGCAGCTGACCGGCGTGTACCACAACCTGCTGCGACGCTGGAGCGAGGTCTGAGCCGATCAGGCCACCCCTGCGGCAACTTAGCAATCATTCTCATTTGCAACAGCTAACGGGTCTCATTACAATCACGCCCCGTTGACGCCGGATGTTCCGGCCAGCCAGGGATTTCCGCTTGCGTCGCCCGTTCCGCTCTCGCCCGCTTCGGCTTGTACAGCTCGGCACCGCCATGCGCGGCCGTCGGCCTGCGCTGGCCAGCCTGCTGGCGTGGGTGGCGATGTTGACGCTGTTGCTCGGCACCCTGCCGCTGCTGCCGGGGGCCCATGCGGCTGCAACCCAGGCGCTGCAGCAGCCGCTGGAAGAGCGCGGCGGCGAAGGCCCCCTGCAGGAAGAAGCGCCTGCCAAGCTGCGGCGCTGCGCATCGGCACCGGCCAAGTCCACTGACAAGCCGGCGCCGCCGCTGCTGCTGGCCAGCCACTGGCTGCGCACCGAACTTGATCTGGTTCCCTCCGCGTCGGCTCCATCCAGCGCGCGTTCGCACTGGCCATTGGCTGCACCAGACATGCCCTGGGCCGATGCGCCCGGGCGTCGCCAGCAACGCGGCCAAGCGCCGCCGCTCGCCTGATCCACGGCACGCTGTGACCGCCTGAGCGGTTGCACCGGCTCGCCGCTGCCTGCTTCACCTCTGCCGCCCCTGACCGGGCCATCCCTGCCCTGCCGCGCGCGCTCCGCGCCCGGCATCGCGCTGTCCTGCATCCTTCGAGGTATCTGCCATGGCCCAGCGCCATCGTGTCCGTTCGTCCCTGTCCCGCCACCTGTTGACCAGCGCCGTGCTGGCCGCCGTCGCAGCTCCTGCCTACGCCAGCGGTGCCGCCAGCGGCGCGCCGCAGACGCTGGACAAGGTGGTGGTGACCGCCTCCGGCTTCGAGCAGAAGGTGGTCGATGCACCGGCCAGCATCAGCGTGGTCAGCCGCGAAGAGCTGAGCAAGCGCCCCTACACCAGCCTGGTCGACGCCCTGCGCGACGTAGAGGGCATCGACGTCGGCCTGGAAGCCACCGACAAGAACGGCCGCGCCACCATCTCCATGCGCGGCCTGCCGTCCGAATACACCCTGGTGCTGATCGACGGCCGTCGCCAGAGCAACGCCGGCCAGCTGTATCCGAACAACTTCGGCGGTGGCCAGTTCGCCTACCTGCCGCCACTGGATGCGATCGAGCGCATTGAAGTAGTGCGTGGCCCGATGTCCACGCTGTACGGCTCGGATGCGATGGGTGGCGTCATCAACATCATCACCCGCCGCAACCAGGACAGCTGGCACGGCGCAGTCACCCAGGGCTTCACCGTGCAACAGGACGATCAGTTCGGCGATGCGCGCAGCACCGACGTGTACCTGAGCGGCCCGCTGGTCAAGGATCGCCTGGGTCTGGCCGTGCGCGGCAGCTACTACGACGCCAAGGCATCCAATCCCGAATGGGACGCACTGACCCTGCCCGACGGCACGCTGTGGGAACGCAGCATCGGCTTCGGTGGCGGCGGCAAGTCGGTGGCCAACACCAACTGGAACACCGGCGTGCGCCTGAACTTCCACGTCAACGACGATCACGAGCTGTGGCTGGACTACGACGTCTCACGCCAGAAGTACGACAACAGCGAGGGCCAGACCGGCACGCTGGACAGCCTGGCCAGTCTGTGGCGCGTGGGCAACGCGGTGGTCCCGAACCCGAATGGCAACGGCACCGTCACCCGCCGCGTGGTGCAGCCGCGCGTGGGCTACACCACCTACCAGCGCTATGAGCGCGACCAGCTGTCGCTGACCCATCAGGGTCGCTACAGCTTCGGCACCTGGCAGACCTCGCTGACCCACAGCAAGAGCAACAACCTCGGCCGCTCGCTGCCGCTGACGCTGGACGAGCGCGCCGGCCTGCAGGCCCTGTGGAACGACGTCTGCCGCCGCACCGGTGCCGCCAACAACTGTGCCGCCGGCCGCAACAACGCGCTGGGCGCACTCAACGCCAGCGAACAGGCACGCCTGCAGGCGTTCCTGCCGCGTCCGCTGCGCACCATGGAGCTGGAAGGCTACGTGCTGGACACGATGCTCGACCTGGACTTCGGCGCGCACAAGCTGACCGTGGGCGGCCAGTACAACGACACCGACATGGTGGACGGCGTGTTCGGCATGGACGGTGCCGGCTACCGCAGCAACACCAAGCAGAAGCACCGCATGTGGGCGTTGTTCGCCGAGGACAACTGGTCGCTGACCGACACCCTGACCGCCACCTTCGGCCTGCGCTACGACGACCACAACATCTTCGGCAGCCACCTCAGCCCGCGCGGCTACCTGGTCTGGAACGCGACCGATGCCTGGACCTTCAAAGGCGGCGTCAGCACCGGCTACAAGACCCCGCGTCCGGACCAGCTGTTCCCCGGCATCACCGGCTTCGGCGGCCAGGGCGTGCTGCCGCTGGTGGGTTCGCCCAACCTGAAGCCGGAAACCAGCACCAACTACGAGCTGGCTGCGTACTACGAGGGCCAGCGCTGGGGCTTCAACGTCACCGGCTTCATCAACAAGTTCGAAGACAAGATCGCCAGCGGCGGCACGTTCCCCAACTGCGAGGTGGCACCTGCAGGCAGCGGCTACTGCGTGGACATCGGTCCGGGCTGGGCCTCGCTGGGCTACAGCACCTTCACCCAGAGCGTGAACATCGACAAGGCCGAAACGCGCGGCGCGGAACTGGCCGGCTACGTCGACCTGCTGGACAACCTGCAGCTGCGCGGCAACTACACCTGGACCAAGAGCGAGCAGACCGCCGGTTCCGGCAAGGGCCTGCCGATCACCGGTACCATGCCGGCCAAGCACATGGCCAACGCCAGCCTCAACTGGCAGCTCAACGATGCGATCAGCCTGTCGTTGATCGGCGAAGGCCGCTACGACCGCTACCGCGACACGATCCTCGATGCCGCCGGCGCCAGCCACACCCGTTACTACGAGGACTACACCATCTTCCACCTCGGTGGCAGCTGGAAGGCCACGCAGTGGCTGACGGTCAACGCGCGGGTCAACAACCTGTTCGACAAGAACTTCGTCTCGCAGTCGTGCCTGCTGACCAGCCCCAGCGAATACAACTGCGTGGACGACTACGCCACCAAGGACCAGCGCCGCAGCTACTGGATCTCGCTCAACGCGAAGTTCTGAGGCCGCGACCAACCGGTAGTGCCGGCCGCTGGCCGGCACCGCCCTGCCCTGGTAGATGCCGACCTTGGTCGGCACCGCCCGGCCTTGGTGGGTGCCTACCTTGGTCGGCACCGCTCCATCCACGCATGGCGTGGATCTACTGCCCATACCGACCTTGGTCGGCATTTGATCCACGCATGGCGTGGATCTACCGGTCCGCACTACCCCTTCAGAGATACACAACGACATCTAATTGCGAGCAATTCTCAACAATGATGTAATGACCAGTATTCATCCGTTCCGAACCGTGCCGTGAGCCGTCCCGCATCCTCCACCGTGCAGCAGCAGCAGAGCCGCGGCTTCTGGCTGCGTACCCTGCACCAGTGGCACTGGATCAGCTCGGCGGTCTGCCTGATCGGCATGCTGCTGTTCGCGGTGACCGGGCTGACGCTGAACCATGCGGCGAAGATCGAGGCCAAGCCGCAGGTGCAGAACCAGCATCTGGAACTGCCGGCCGACGTGCGCGGCCAGCTCGGCACACGCGAGGACGGTAACGCGCCCATCCCGCGCCCGGCCCGGCAATGGCTGGATGAGCAGCTGGGCATCTCCATCGGCGGCCGACCCGCCGAATGGTCAGCCGAGGAAATCTATCTGTCGCTGCCGCGCCCCGGCGGTGACGCCTGGCTGAGCATCGACCGCGAAACCGGCGCAGTCGAGTACGAATCGACCTCGCGCGGCGCGGTGTCCTACCTCAATGACCTGCACAAGGGGCGTAATGCCGGCCCCGCGTGGGGCTGGTTCCTGGACGTGTTCGCCGTGGCCTGCCTGGTGTTCTGCATCACCGGCCTGTTTCTGCTGCACCTGCATGCGCGGCAGCGACGCATGACCTGGCCGCTGGTCGGCCTGGGCCTGATGATCCCGCTGCTGATCGCCCTGCTGCTGATCCACTGAACTTCCACCGTGATTTCCATCCGTTTTTCCGGAGCCGCCCCATGCGCGTCACCCTGACCATCGCCCTCAGCGGCCTGCTGGCCACCTCGCCGGCCTACGCCACCACCCTCGACATCAACGTCGAAGTACCCAAGCTCAACGTGGCCGAGTACCACCGCCCGTATGTGGCAGTGTGGCTGGAAGGCGCCGACCAGAAGGTCGCCGCCAACCTGTCGGTCTGGTACCAGCAGACCAGCAACAGCGAAGGCCATGGCACCAAGTGGCTGCCCGACCTGCGCCAGTGGTGGCGCAAGAGCGGCCGCACCCTGCAGGTACCGGTGGACGGTGTGACCGGCCCGACCCGACCCGCCGGCAAGCACGCGCTGTCGTTCAACGACAAGCAGCCGGCGCTGAAGCAGCTGGCCCCGGGCAGCTACACCCTGGTGGTGGAAGCGGTGCGCGAAGTCGGCGGCCGTGAACTGCTGAAGATTCCCTTCACCTGGCCGGCCACCGCCGCGCAGAACGGCAAGGCGCAGGGCGCCACCGAACTGGGCCAGGTCACCCTCGCCGTCAAACCCTGATTTCCTGACCAGGGTCGGATCCCTTCCGCAGGAAGGGCTCTGACCCGATCGCCATATCCTCGGGGTCAGAGCCCTTTCCTTTGGAAAGGGATCCGCCCCCTTCCAACTGGAGTCTTCCGCATGAAGCGCACGCTCGTCCTCGCCGCCGCTCTGGCCGCTGCCCTTCCCTTCTCTGCCCTGGCCCACAAGGCCTGGCTGCTGCCCTCGCAGACCGTGATCGCCGGCAACGCGCCGTGGATCACCGTCGATGGTGCGGTCTCCAACGACCTGTTCTATTTCAACCACGTGCCGCTGCGCCTGGAATCGGTGGTGATCACCGCCCCGGATGGCAGCACCGTGCAGGCGCAGAACGCGGCCACCGGCAAATACCGCAGCGTGTTCGACGTCGAGCTGAAGCAGCAGGGCACCTACCGCATTGCTTCGGTCAATGACGGCCTGTCGGCCACCTATGAACTGAATGGCGAGCGCAAGCGCTGGCGCGGCACCGCCGCCACTTTCGGCGAACTGCCCAAGGATGCGAAGAAGCTGGAAGTGAGCCAGTCGGTCGGCCGCGTGGAGACCTTTGTCACCAACGGCGCGCCGAATGACACCGCGCTGAAGCCGACCAACCGCGGCATCGAGCTGGTGGCCGTCGGCCATCCGAACGACCTGTTCGCCGGTGAGGAAGCCACTTTCCGCGTACTGGTCGACGGCAAGCCGACCGCAGGCCTGGAGTTCGAGATCGTGCGCGGTGGCACCCGCTACCGCAATGCGCAGGACGAGCAGAAACTGACCAGCGACGCCAAGGGCGAGATCAAGGTGACCTGGCCGGAAGCCGGCATGTACTGGCTGGAAACCGGCACCGAAGACAACAAGACGTCGGTCAAGCAGGCTGCCAAGCGCCGCCTCAGCTACGTTGCCACGCTGGAAGTACTGCCGCAGTAAACGCTTCGCTGCGATACCCGGCGCGCCCGGGTATCGCAGCCTGCCACGCATGCCCATGACCTCAACCGCACTCGACATCGCCCGGCTGGGTGGCACCACCATGGGCACCACCTGGAGCGTGTCACTGGTGGCACCGCGCCAGCGCGACCTGCATCCGCTGCATGCTGGCATCCAGGCACGTCTGGATGAAGTGGTCGCACAGATGAGCACGTGGGAGGCGGGCTCCGACCTGAGCCGCTACAACCGTGCCGACGCAGGGCGCTACTGCGCGCTGCCTGCCGAAACACGCCATGTGCTGACCTGCGCGCAGGCCATCGCCGCCGCCAGCGGCGGTGCCTTCGACCCCACCATCGGCCCACTGGTGGCGCTGTGGGGCTTCGGTGCGCATGCCGGTGAACGACGTGCGCCCGATGCCATCACGCTGCAGGCAACCCGTGCACGCTGCGGCTGGCAACGCCTGCACTGGCAGGACGATGCGCTGCTGCAACCCGGCGGCCTGGAACTGGATCTCTCGGCGATCGCCAAGGGCTTCGGTGTCGACCACGTCGCCGCCTGGCTGCGCAGCCAAGGTGTCGATGCCGCACTGATTGAAGTCGGTGGCGAGCTGGCGGGCTACGGCCGCAAGCCCGACAGCCAGCCGTGGCGCGTGCTGGTGGAGTCGGCGCCGGAAGAAGATGCGCACACCGATACGCCACCGCGTGTACTCGCGCTGGAAGGGAAGGCAGTGGCCACCTCCGGCGATCGCTGGCACCAGTATCAGGACGATGGCGTTGCCTACAGTCACAGCCTCGACCCACGCAGCGGCACGCCGGTGCGACAGGTCGCAGCCGCCGTCACCGTGGTCGCCAACGACGCGATGCACGCCGACGCCTGGGCCACCGCGCTGACCGTGCTCGGTCGCGACGCGGGTATCGCGCTGGCGGAGCGCGAAGGGCTGGCAGCGCGCTACCTCGAACGCGCCGCCGATGGCCCACGCGAAACCCTCAGCAGCGCCTTCCAGCGGCTGCTGGATGAGCAGGCCGCATGAGCACTCGTTTCTCGCGCGCAACCCTTGGCAACGTCGTGGTGCTGGTCCTGCTGGCAGTGATCGGCGGCGCCCTGCTGCGCCTGCACCTGGGCGAAGCCTGGTGGCAGGGTGCGCCGCCGTCTCGGCAGTGGGGCATCGCACTGGCCGCTACCGCGCTGTATTCACTGGCGTGCGCCGTAGTGTGGTGGCGCAGCCGTCCACGCGATGACACCACCGAAGGCGAAAGCCAACCGATGCTGCTGGTCTGGTCCAGCCAGACCGGCTTCGCCCGCGAACTGGCCAAGCGCAGTGCGCAGGCCCTGCGCTCGGCCGGCGTGCCGGTGCGCCTGCGTGGTCTGCACGACGTGGATGCGCACCTGCTTGCGGACAGCGCGCGTGCACTGTTCATCGTCAGCACCACCGGCGAAGGCGATGCACCCGACCACGCCCTGCCCTTCCTGCGCCGGGTGATGACCACGCCGCCGCCCCTGGGCCACCTGCAGTACGGCGTGCTCGCGCTGGGTGATCGCAGCTACGGCCACTTCTGCGCATTCGGCCACCAGCTGCACGACTGGCTGCGCCAGCACGGTGCGCATCCGCTGTTTGATGCCATTGAAGTCGACAACGCCGACCCGGCCGCCCTGCGCCACTGGCAGCAGCTGCTCGGCCAGCTCGGCGGCGGCGCCAGCGAACTGCCCGATTGGACACCGGCCGAGTACCATCCGTGGACGCTGCTGCAGCGCATCCACCTCAACCCCGGCAGCGTCGGTGGTCCGGTCTATTGGCTGCGTCTGCAGCCACCGATAGACGGCAGCGCGCACTGGCAGGCGGGCGACATCGCTGAGGTCGGTCCGCAGCACGCCGAGCAGAGCACGCGCGACTGGCTGCATGCGCAGGGCTTCGATGCGGATACCGTGTTGGACGACGGCAACACGCTGCTCGCCCGCGTCGCCCGCTCGCATCTGCCGTCCTTGGTTGCTGCGGGCGACCTGCCTGGATTGTTGGCGGCACTGCAGCCACTGCCGCATCGCGAGTACTCCATCGCCTCGGTGATGGACGACGGCGCGGTAGAGCTTCTGCTGCGCCGTCAGCTGCGTGCCGATGGCACACCGGGCATCGGCAGTGGCTGGCTGTGCGATCACGCCGCCATTGGCGATCCGGTGCAGATGCGATTGCGGCGCAACGAGAATTTCCACGGCGTCGCCATCGATGTTCCGCTGCTGCTGATCGGCAACGGCACCGGTATCGCCGGCCTGCGTGCACACCTGCACGAGCGCGCACGTGCTGGCGGCGGTCGCACCTGGTTGTTGTTCGGCGAACGCTCAGCCGCGCATGATTTCCACTTCGGCGATGAGCTGCAGGCGATGCTCGCCAACGGCACGCTGACCCGCCTGGATACGGTATTCAGCCGTGATGGCGGCGCACACCGCTACGTACAGGATCGCCTGCTGGCCGAAGCGGCCACGCTGCGGCAGTGGGTCGGTGAAGGCGCAACGATTCTGGTCTGCGGCAGCCTGCAGGGCATGGCCCCGGCGGTGGATGCGGTGATCGAGCAGGTGCTCGGTGCCGATGGCAAGGAAGCACTGCTTTTGGCCGGTCGTTACCGGCGCGACGTGTATTGAGCGAACCATCGGGGTCGGATCCCTTTCCGCAGGAAAGGGCTCTGACCCCAACCGCAGCCGAACATGGGCTCGGCTCTACACAACCGCATCCACGCCATGCGTGGATGATTGCCTCCGCGCGCCGACCATGGCTCAACCGCCCGCAGCGCTCACCCGTATCGCCAGCAACTCCCCGCCGCCCTGCAGCGCATGCCGCTGACGCTCACCGGCGGCCAACCACGCGGTATCGCCGGCCTGCATCGCAGGCAATCCACTGTCCGCGCCAAACGTGGCCTGCCCACCCAACAGGTGCAGTGCCCACGCCACACCCGGCTCGCAGAAGAAGAACATCGGCCCGACCAACGGCCGATGCAGCAGCTCGGCCTGCAGCAGCTCGCGCTTCCACATCAGGTTGAAATCGTGGGTGGTGCCGTCGACCAGCTCGCCGTGCAACGCTGCTTCGCCGGCAAAACGCACGCGCCCATGCGGTGGCAGCACCTCGGCGACCCGGCCATCCTCGAAACGCAGGCGCACGCCATTGCCCTGCAACAACACCAGTTCGCGCTCGACACCGGGGAACGCGGAAAACGCGGCGTCCTGCTCGATTTCGGCCACTGACAGGCGCAACGCCCAGTCATCGCCCTGCGCCGGCAACCGCAGGATCTCCCGGGTCCAGCCGAGGCCGTTGCGCCAACGCTCGCGGCGGTAATCCAGGCTGGAAATCACCTGGCTCGGGGTCTGCAGCAGGGAGTCGATGTTCATGCACGCATTGCATCATGCCGCGCGCCACAACGCATCACCGCGTTGCAAGACCCGAGGCCGTACCGCAATCGCCACCCAGCAACTGCGAGTGCTTGAGCCAATCCTGGTCGGGGTAGTACGCGAACACCATCGTGCCGCCCCGCAGCGCGTCGATCAGCGGCTTGGCCACCGACAACCGCACCGCAGGACAGCCGAGACTGCGCCCCAATCGTCCCTGCAACTGTGCGGTGGAGGGATTCACATACGGCGCCCCGTGGATGACGATGGCGCGCTCGCGTGCACGATCATTGAAACCCGGCTCCAATCCCGCCAGGCGCAGCGAATAGCCATTGCCGCCCATGTAGGTTTCCTGCGCGGTGAACGCGCCGAGGCTGGACATGAAGCTGCCATCGCGGTTGGAGAAATGCTCGGTGCGGTTCTCGCCGCTGTTGCGGCCATGCGCCACCCACTCCTCGAACAGCAGCCGCTGGCGGGCCAGGTCGAAGACCCACATCCGTGGCTCGGTGGATGGCCGCGAGTAGTCGATCACGCTCAGGCGTTCGCCGCTGACACCCAGTTCCGGCCGCTGCAACGCGCAGCGCATGGCGTGGGCGGCCAACTGCAGCACCCGGCGGTCAGCCTTGGGCGCGCTGCGGGCCAGCTGCGCAGCGAGATCATCGGCGCTGATCGCGGCAACAGGCGTCTGTGCCCCGGCCGGGGCGCTGGCAGTGGTCGCCAGCAGGCCAAGGGCGGCCAGCCGGCACAGGCGGAAAGCAGACATGGGCACGTAGGGAGGGCTCAGGATCCCTTGAGGGTGGACGCTGGCGGCTCCGATTCCAAGACCGGCTGCATTCCCGATTCAGCCGCGCTTGGGCGCACCGCCGGCAGCGAGGTCACCAGCAGGGTCGTGCCCGGCACCAGCACCTGGTACAGCTGGCGGGCGAAATCGGCTGGCAGCGCCATCGGCAGCGATGGCGTGGCCAGCAGGTCCGGCGTGGCCTGGGCGCGGTCCTGGCCCAGCAGCGGATAGGCCGTCCACTGGTGCAGGCGCTGCTGCGCATCAAGCGGGCTGGGCGTATCGCTGTAGCCCTGGCCCATCACGAACAGGGTGGTGCCCTGGAACGCGGGCAGCGCGTCGGCCTTCAACGGCGACTCGCCGATCATCACACCGTCGCGCAGTACGTACAGGCGCTGGTCGTGCAGGCTGACCAGGATGCCGACCTGCCCGCTGGGGGCGGCCGCATCATCCCACCACGCCTTGTCCGGGGCGCCAGCCTCGCCTTCCGGCAGGGCCTGTCCGCGTGCATTCACCGGCGCCAGTACCGCCGGATAGGCCAGCGTCATCGGCGCGCTCTTGGCATCGGCCACGACCACCGTATCGCCCCGCTTGGTTTCGCTGAACAGCTTCTGGGCGAAGGCCTGTGGCAGGCGCACGCAGCCATGCGAGGCAGGGTGCCCGGGCAGACTGCCGCCGTGCAGCGCGATGCCGTCCCAGGTCAACCGCTGCATGTACGGCATGGGTGCGCTGTTGTAGAGGTTGGAGCGGTGGTCCTTGTCCTTCTGCAGGATGGTGAACACACCGGTCGGCGTCTCATGGCCGGTCTTGCCCGAGCTGATCGTGGTCAGGCCGATGGCGATGCCGTTGCGGTACACATAGGCGCGTTGCTCATCCAGGCTCACCACCAGCACGATCGGCCCGGCCGGCGAAACTTCCGGATGCCACAGGTACTCGCCGGGCTTGAGGTCGGTCGGCCCGCGCACTTCGGAAGTCGTCGCCGCGACCGGCTTGGAGGGTGCGGCCGCGTGCGCGGCGCAGGGCAGTGCCAGCGCGGCGGCGAGCATCAGGGTCAAACGGTGCAGGTGCATCCAGCCGGTTCCATTCCATGCGAAGGCCTCACCGTACACCATGGGCGCGTCGTGGCTGCGCCAAAAGAAATTGCCCGGCGACACAGCCATGTGTCGTACCGGGCAATCGTCACGTCCTTGTCGGCCTGCTGCCACCCCCTCGCGTCCTGCGAAGCGGGGGCGGCGTTGCATCCTGCACGCGGCCGCGTCTGTCCTGTTTGTATCTCAGCCCCTTCCACAGGTCTGTGATGCCACCATCCTGGTGATTGGTGCCGCATCCCTGCGACGGTCGGTGGTTACGGGCATCCTGTCCGCAGCCAATGGACCTGCATCCTGCCGGTCCCGACGTTTCCTGTTGTCAGCGCCTGGGTACGGTTCGTACCGGTACCGATCCGGGTACCGGATCCGCGGGCAACATCGTGTTGCCAACGGTGATCCGCCGTCGATTCCGTTCGACGATCGATGTCCCTATCCCCTTCACCTGCGTCAGGTCCTCGACGCGGTGAAACGGGCCGTGTCTGCGCCGGTGCTCGACGATCGCCGCAGCCTTGGTGGCCCCGACCATCGTCAATCCCTGCTGCAGCGCCTGGGCATCGGCCCGGTTGATGTCGATCGGCTCGGCAGCTTGCGCCCCCGCGATCCACACTCCCAGCACCAGCGCCCTAAACACGACAAACCAAGGCACGACGTGTATCTCCTTGTGGTTCTGACCGTCCCGACCGGCAATCCCGTCGGTCGAAACAGTGTCCGTCACCACATGCACACAGCGTATAGGGTTCACGGATTTCTAAAAGCCAGCCAAATACCCGACGTGATGTAGGGAAAACCCTACCCTTGGCCGAGGCGTAGAATGGGCGGATCAGCCATGCAACCGGAGTTTCAGATGGACAGCGCCAAGCTCGGCCAATTCGTCAATGACAAGTGGGACAGCGAAATCGTCCCGCAGTTGGTCGACTACATCCGCATCCCCAACAAGTCGCCGATGTTCGACGCCAATTGGGTGCAGAACGGCTACATGGAGCAGGCGGTCACCCTGATGGAAACTTGGGCCAAGGCGCAGGAACTGCCCGGCCTGAAGGTCGAGGTGGTGCGCCTGGAAGGTCGTACCCCGCTGATTCTGCTGGAAATTCCGGCTACCGGCGCCGAAACCGGCGACGACACCATCCTGCTCTACGGCCACCTGGACAAGCAGCCGGAGATGACCGGCTGGGACGACGACCTTGGCCCGTGGACCCCGGTCCTGCGCGGCGACAAGCTGTATGGCCGTGGCGGCGCCGATGATGGTTACGCCATCTTCGGCTCGCTGGCCGCCGTGCTGGCGCTGCAGGCCCAGGGCCTGCCGCACGCCCGCTGCGTGGTACTGATCGAAGCCTGTGAAGAATCGGGCAGCTACGACCTGCCGGCCTACGTCGACCATCTGGCTGACCGCATCGGCAAGCCGTCGCTGGTGGTCTGCCTGGATTCGGGCTGCGCCAACTACGACCAGCTGTGGTGCACCACCTCGCTGCGCGGCCTGACCGGCGGCAACTTCTCGGTGAAGGTGCTCAACGAAGGCGTGCACTCCGGTGATGCCTCCGGCGTGGTGCCGTCGAGCTTCCGCCTGCTGCGCCAGCTGCTGTCGCGCATCGAAGACCAGGACACCGGCCGCATCCTGATCGAGGGCATGAACGTGGAGATTCCGGCCGAGCGCCTGGAACAGGCCAAGCGCGCCGCCGACGTGGTCGATACCGCGATCTTCGAGAAATTCCCGCTGGTCGATGGCCTCAAGCCGATGAACGACGACCTGACCGAGCTGGTGCTCAACCGTACCTGGCGCCCTGCCCTGTCGGTGACCGGCATCGGCGGCATGCCGCCGCTGGAATCGGCCGGCAACGTGCTGCGTCCGCATACCGCGGTGAAGCTGTCGCTGCGCCTGCCGCCGACCGCCGATGGCAAGACCTGCGGCGAACTGCTGAAGGAAGCACTGCTGCGTGACCCGCCGAACGGCGCGCAGGTCACCCTGGACCTGGAAAAGGCCTCCACCGGCTGGAATGCGCCGGCGATGGCACCGTGGCTGACCAAGGCCATCGACGATGCCAGCCAGACCTTCTTCGGCAAGCCGGCGATGTACATGGGCGAAGGCGGCTCGATCCCGTTCATGGGCATGCTGGGCGAGAAGTTCCCGGGCGCCCAGTTCATGATCACCGGCGTGCTCGGCCCGCACTCCAACGCCCACGGCCCGAACGAGTTCCTGCACATTCCGATGGGCAAGAAGGTCACCTCGTGCGTGTCCAAGGTGATCAGCGAGCACTACGCGGCCAGCCTGCGTGGCGAGACCAGCGGTTCGCCGGTGGCCGCCGACAGCGGCACCCGCCACGGCGACCACGGCTGCTGCTGATCCAGCACGCAGTGACGGACGCAGCCCGGCCTTGCTAGGCTGCGTCCATCCTTCGAGGGCACTGATTGCATGAACGGTCTGTTTGGCAGCACCAGCTGGCTCTACATCATCTTGGTCGGCTTCTTCGTCGGCCTGCTGGGACGCTTCTTCATGCCCGGCAACAACCGCATGGGCTGCCTGCTGACCATCGTGCTGGGCATCATCGGCGCGCTGCTGGCCGGCTGGTTCGGCCAGTACATGGGCTGGTACGCGCCCGGTGAACCGGCCGGCTTCCTTGGCGCGGTCGTCGGCGCGGTCGTCGTGCTGGCGATCCTGCGCCTGTTCAGCGGCCGCCGCTGAGCCGCTACCTCCTTTTTCATTCTGCCCCGACGTTGGCGCGCCCGGCGCGCCCGGATATGCCTGCATGACCGAACCCGCCTCTGATCCCCAGCGCAGCGCACAGCGCCTGCAGTGGGCCCGTACCCAGCTCGACGACGGCAACGCCGTGGTCGAACGCGCCTCGGTCGACGCCGGCATGCGCAGCTACTGGCGCACCACCAGCCAGCGCGGCAGCCACATCGTGATGGACGCACCGCCGGGGCTGGAAGACCCCACGCCGTGGCTGCGCATGCGCGGCCTGCTGCACGATCACGGCCTGCGCGTGCCCGCCCTGCTTGCCCAGGATCTCGACGCCGGCTTCCTGCTGCTGGAAGACCTGGGCGGCCCGACGCTGGCGAAGATCCTCGACGAACGCAATGCCGACACGTGGTTCAGCCGCTCCATCGAACAGCTGCTGCGCCTGCAGGCCATCCCGTTGCCGGCCGATTTCGGCCAGTTCGGCGAAGCGCTGCTGCAGCGTGACGCCGGCCTGTTCGATGAGTGGTTCCTGCAACGCCATCTTGGCCTTGAACTGGACTGCGGCGAGATCGAAGGCCTGCAGCTGGTCCACCGCCGGCTGATGGACAACGCGCTGGGCCAGGCCCAGCTGATGACCCACCGCGACTACATGCCGCGCAACCTGATGCCGGTGGACGGCGGCCCGGCCGTGCTGGATTTCCAGGATCTGGTGCGTGGTCCGATCGCCTACGACGCGGTGAGTCTGTTCAAGGATGCGTTCCTGAGCTGGCCGCTGCAGCGCGTGGACGACTGGCTGGCGCAGTATCACCAGCGCGCGCGCGACGCCGGCCTGCCGGTACCCGACCGTGCCACCTTCCTGCGCGATGCCGACTGGATGGGCATCCAGCGCCACGTGAAGATCCTCGGCCTGTTCTGCCGCCTGCGCTACCGCGATAACAAGGGCCATTACCTCGACGACGCGCCGCGCTTCATCGCTTACCTGGATGAAGTGCTGCCACGCTACCGCGAACTGGCGCCGCTGCAGCAGCTGCTGGAAATGCGGATCAAACCGGCACTGGCCGAATTGGGCGCGCCGATGCGCGTGCTGCGCTGAAGGTCGCGTCGATGAAGGCACTGATTTTCGCCGCCGGCCTGGGCGAGCGCATGCGTCCACTGACCCTGCACACGCCCAAACCGCTGCTGGCAGTGGCCGGCAAACCACTGATCGTGTGGCACCTGGAGCGGTTGGCTGCGCTCGGCATCCGCGACGTGGTGATCAACACCGCATGGCTCGCCGAGCAGTTCCCGGCCACATTGGGCGATGGCAGCCACTGGGGCCTGCGCCTGCATTTCATGCACGAAGGCGATACCCCGCTGGAAACCGGTGGCGGCATCCTCAATGCATTGCCGGCGCTGGGGGACGATCCGTTCCTGGTGGTGAACGGCGATATCTGGACCGATTTCGATTTCGCCACGCTGCCGCGTGAACCGGCCGGCGAAGCGCATCTGGTGCTGGTCGACAACCCCGCGCAGCACCCCGCCGGCGACTACCGGCTGGACGCACACGGCGTACTGCACCATGACCGCGAAGGTCCCTGCCTGACCTATGCGGGCATCGGCGTCTATCGTCCGTCGATCGTGGCCGACTGGCGCGCGGTGATCGGCGATACAGCGGGCAGCGAGCGCGTACCACCGAAGTTCTCGGTGGTGCCGTTGCAGAAGCATTTCATGGCACAGGGGCGGATCAGCGGTCAGCATTATCGCGGTCGCTGGACGGATGTCGGGACCGTTGATCGCCTGCGTGCGCTGGACGTTGAGTTGGCGGCGAACGGCTGAGCCCCTCGTGGTTGGTCGCTCAAATCAAAAGCCCTGCTTGGCCGGACGGGATGGGTTCGCGGGGGACGCCGTGAACCTGTGGTGGTCAAGTACTTCTGGACACTCTCAAGGGGCGTTCAGGCCACCTGCGCTTCGTGGAGCGCAGGTGGCACAAGGCCGTTGGCACTGTGCAGCCGACGGTGGTTGTACCAGTTCACAAA
>NZ_JBFPNJ010000031.1:0-251135 GCF_040815575.1 Stenotrophomonas sp. LST15-1-1.1 | reverse complement strand
CCGGCCTCAGCTTCGCGTAGGAAGCCGATGATCTGCTCTTCGGAAAAGCGCTTCTTCACGTCCAATCTCCTTCTCATTGAGGATTGGACTCCAAACCGCTTCGCTACTCAATCTCGGGGGGACGTCGGCGGGCCACTGGGTGAAACGAAGATGCGCGAGATCGCGGTGCGGATCTCGCAGTACTTCCGCGATTTCCTCGAGTCCGATTTCAAGCGCGCGCAGGCCCCCCGGCGGCGCATCGTGCTCACCAGCGACTCCGGCTTCCGCGCGGGCATGCGCACGGCGCCCTATCCGGCGCTGGACAAGGAGCTGTGGAAGCTGCTCAGCCGGCCCTCCGGTGAGGAACTTTCCTTCACCATCGGCCCGCGCAGCTATACCCGGCCGATCAGCGCGACGCTGCGCAGGATTGTCGAAGAGCAGGTGAATGCCATCAGCGAGACCGCCATCGCCACGGTGCGCGTGGCCGTGCTCGACAAGGCGCGCGCCAGCGTGGCAGGGGCACTGGAAGACCCGGAAGCCTGGGTGGAATTGGTGCAGGGCACCTCGGTGGATGCGATGTGCGTGCAGGTGGTGCGGCCGCTGATCGCGCATCTGGCCGGCCCGCTGCAGGGCCAGGCGTACTGGGTGATGGATTCGCTGCACGCGGCGGAATCGGACCTGGTCACCCGCGCGGTTGTCGATCTGTACCAGACCCTGCCGGAAGTGCTGGCACGCCTGCTCGCCACCGGCGACGAGCTGCCGCTGCAGCTGGCCTGCGAGCACCAGTTGACCCGCGACGGCACGATCAGCGCGTTGATGGCCTTCTTCGAGAACTTCGTGGCGGCGGACGCCTTCCATGAGTTCCGCGACCTGGAAACCTATGTCGCCACCGGTGATGGCCTGCAGCTGTATCTCTACGTGGGCACGCTCAAGTACGCGGGCGTGCAGTACCCGGTGTTCTACCTGCCGCTGGACGTGGTGCGGGCCAAGGATGGGTCCGGCTACACCCTGACGCTCAGCAACCGTCTGTTCGCCAACCGCCGCGCGATCGACTTCGTGCTGCAGGAGCTGGCCGTGGGCATGGCCCGCGAGTGGGTGTCGCCGATCCAGGAGCGCATCCAGTACCTCGATCCGGCACAAAGCCTGTTCGAAGTGGCCGCATCGCTGTTCCGGCAGGTGGCCAATGCGGTGGATCTGGGCGGCGAGGCCTCCCTTTCTTCGTCCGCGAGCGAGGCGTCCACCGCCACCGTCGCGCTGTCGCCGGCCCTGCACCTTGCTGCATTCGAGCGCGCCGACGAAGCACTGCTGAACGATTTCGAGGAGATCATCGACCAGGCCCGCAACGGTGGGTCGAAGCTGGTGGACCTGTTCCACGGCATGGTGGAAGGCGTGCTGATGCGCAACCCCGAACCGATCGGGGAACGGGTGGAATCGGCGTGGGATGCGCTGCCGCTGGTGGAGCGCATGGTGTTCGATTCGCCCATCCCGTTGAACGAGGAACAGCGCAAGATCCTGCTGGCGGTACGCGAGCCGCAAGGGCGGATCGTCGTGGTCGAAGGACCACCCGGCACCGGCAAGTCGCACACCATCACCGCCATCGCCGCGGACTGTGCCTTCAACAAGAAGAGCTGCCTGGTGCTGTCGGACAAGACCGAGGCGCTGGACGTGGTGTACGACAAGCTGTCCGATGCGATGAGCCGGGTTCGCCACGATCGCGATTTCCCAAACCCGATCCTGCGGCTGGGCCAGCAGGCGGCCAACTTCAAGCGCCTGACTTCCACCGGCACGATCAGCCAGATTTCGGCCTTCGCCAAGGCCATGAAGGCCAACCAGCCCGCCCTTGAGAGCGAGCGGCAGGACACGGCGCAGACCCTCCGGCAGGCCATCTCCAGCACCGTGCAGACGCTGGGGCGTGTCTCGCTCGCCGCAGTGAAGACCATGCACGAGCAGGAAGCGGAACTGGGCGAACGCGCACCTGCAGTATTGCAGCAGGTGCATGCGGTAATGGATGCCAACGTGCTGACCGAGCTGGAAGCGGTGACCGCACAGGCGGACGTGCTTGAAGTCTATCTGGCCGATCTGTTCGGCAGCACCGACTACACCCCGGCGTCGCTGGACGAGCGCATCCGTCGCGATGCGGTGACAACGGCCTTCGTTGCCGACCGACCGGTCGACGGCTGGGACCTGTTCGAGTCGTTGGATGCCGACCAGGTACGGCTGCTGGGCACGATCCTGCTGCAGTACCAGCAGCTGAAGATGCCGGTGCTGGGCTATCTGTTGCGCGGCAATGCGGTACGCGGGCTGGAACTACAGCTCAACCAGCTGGGCACCACCCGGCCACTGCTGCTCAAGCACGATGCAGCGGCCCTGCAGGCCATCGTGCAGGGCGCAAACGCGCTGCGCATGAAGCTGGAGGCCGAAGGTCTGGGCGCGCAGCTGCCGGCCAGCTACCGGCAGATCGCCCACGGCGCCGCGCCGGGACCGGGTGCGGCGGTTGCACGGCAGGCAATGACCCTGCTGGCACGGCTTAATCCGGCCATCGTCGAAACCCTGCTGGCCGAGCCGAAGGACGACCCGGCGCTGTGGGCGCTGACCCTGCGCTTCCTGCAGGGCTGGATGGCCACGCGCAAGGCCTTCGTCGACGCACCGCAGTACGACTATGTCGGCACCAAGACCAAGCTGGAACGCCTGAACACCTCGGTGATGAATGCCCACGTGGATGGGCGCCTGATCAGCTTCATGGACCATCATCGTGCCGACGCGCGGGCGCTGGCAGGCGTGATCGCCAACCGGCAGAAGTTCCCCGTGGACAAGTTCGAGAGCGTGCGCGAGTCATTCCCGGTGATGATCGCCAGCATCCGCGAGTTCGGCGAGTACATGCCGCTGGCGCCGGACCTGTTCGACGTACTGGTGATCGACGAAGGCTCGCAGGTGTCAGTGGCGCAGGCGCTGCCAGCGCTGCTGCGCGCGCGCAAGGTGGTGGTGCTGGGCGACTCCAAGCAGTTCTCCAACGTCAAGGCCGCCAACGCCAGCATCGCGCTGAACGACAAGTACCGCTCGGACCTGGTCAACTACTTCCGCGCCAACGTCAGCCAGCAGGCCGACGTGCTGGAGCGGTTGGCCATGTTCGATGTGAAGCGGTCGGTGCTGGAGTTCTGTTCGCTCTCGGCCTCGTACTCGGTGATGCTGCGCAAGCATTTCCGCAGCTATGCGGAATTGATTGGTTTCTCGTCCTCCACCTTCTACAACCACCAGTTGCAGGCATTGAAGATCCGCAGCCGGCCACTGCAGGAGGTGATCCGCTTCAGCCAGGTCGATGCCAGCGGGCACCGCACCAGCCGCAGCACCAACGACGCCGAAGCGGCCTTCATTGCCGAGCGCCTGGTCGAACTGCTCGATACCGATGCGCCGCCTACGGTAGGCATCATCACGCCGTTCCGTGAGCAGCAGACGCTGTTGTCCAAGGCGTTGTTCAATCATCCGCGCGGCCGCGAGTTCGAGGAGCGGCTTCGCCTGAAGGTGATGACGGTCGACTCCTGCCAGGGTGAGGAGCGCGGGCTGATCTTCTATTCGATGGTGGCGACCGCCGGCCAGGATGCGCTGAACTACATCTTCCCGGTCAGCCTGACCGGCGCGGTGGATGCGGTGGAGGACAAGCTGAAGGTGCAGCGCCTGAATGTCGGCTTCTCCCGTGCGCAGGAGGCGATCTGGTTCGTCCATTCGATGCCGGTCGATGCGTTCCGCGGTGCGATCGGCAATGCGCTGCGTTACTACGCCAGCCAGTTGGATCGCCCCGCGTCCGACGCCGCGCAGACCGACGCGCGCAGCCCGATGGAATCGAAGGTGCTGCAGTGGCTGCAGCAGACGCCCTTCGTGTTGGAACATGGCGATGCGGTGGAAATCATTCCGCAGTTCCCGGTGGGCGACTACCTGCGCCAGCTCGACCCGACCTACCAGCACCCGGCGTGGCGCGTCGACTTCCTGGTGACCGTGCAGACCGTGCGCGGCGCGCTGCAGATCGTGATCGAGTACGACGGCTTCGAGTTCCATTTCCGCCGCGACAAGCTGGTGCATGTGGGCAACCACGAGCGCTATCTGGTCGAGGCCGATGTCGAGCGCCAGCTGACGCTGGAAAGCTACGGCTATCGCTTCCTGCGCATCAACCGCTTCAATCTCGGCAGCGACCCGGTGCAGACCCTGTCCGACCGGCTCTATCGCCTGATTGAAGTGGCCGGTACGGAAATCCGCTCGGCTGCGGTCGATCAAGTGATCGAGCAGGTGCAGGGGCTGGAATCGAAGGAGAAGAAGGTCTGCAGCCGCTGCGGGCAGATCCGCAGCCAGGAGGAATTCTTCGACCCTGACCTGCGCGCCGGTGCTGGCGGGGTGGGACGGATCTGCATGCCCTGCAAGGTCAGCTGACGCAGGCGGTGTCGCGCGTGGTGGGTGTTGCGGGACGGATCAGGGCGCCAGCCTGCGGAAAGAATCCTGGCCGCGTACCGCCACCGCCGCCAGCCGGCGGCTGACCAGCCCATACAGCTCCTCCAGCTCGGCGGCGCGGTCGGCGGTCATGTTCGCGCCGAACAGCACGCGTGACAGCGCGAGCTTGTGGGTGTCGTCGGGATGGCGCGCCCGCGCCCGGTACACGGTCTGCAGCACCAGCCAAGCCAGGCGGAACCCGCCCCCGGGCAAGGGGCGGACCACGCGGTCATAGATCTGCCAGAACTGGTACTCGGCCTCCAGGTCGACCTCCGGTGCGGCGAACGGCACCGGACGCGCACGTCCATGGGCGCGCCTGCGGACCGGAGGAAAACGGGGGTTGTGCTGTGCCATGCGTACAGGATGACCCAGCAACATTGTGGGAACCTTGCGTTGGTGCCACGAAATCAGTGCAGATCGTGCAAACCGAGGATGGGGTCGGAGCCCTTTGCGTGGCAAAGGGATCCGACCCCATCCGTATCTCAGAACGACATCGAGGTGCTGAACATCACCTGCCGCGGTGCGCTGCGCTGCAGGGTCTGGTAGTCACCCGAGAACGACGAACCGGCGATGGTGGCGGTGCCGATGTTGTTGCGGTTGAACAGGTTGCTCACGTCCAGCCGCAGCTCCAGGCCCGGCACCAGGCTGTCCGGCCCCAGCTTGTAGGCTGTGTATGCGTTGACCTGCCAGAACGTCGGCACGCGGATGTCATTTTCATAGGTGAAGGGCTGGCGCAAGTACGAGGTACTGGTGGCACCGAAGCGCCAGCCGCCAAAGTGCGCGGACAGGTCGCTGACCAGCGACAGCTGCGGATAGCCCGGCTGTGCATTGCCCTTGATCGGGTACACGGTGTCGCCCACCACGAAATCGCTGTCGTAGTACGAGCGCGCCAGTGCGATGCCCTGGTAGAACTGCAGATGATCGGTGAGGTCGGCGGTGATGCCGAGATCGGCGCCGATCACGTGCATCTTCGGCATCAGCCGCACCGTATTGATCTGTGCGAACTGGGTGCCGATCGCCGCCGACAGCAGCCGGTTGCGGATGTCGTTGTAGAACACGTCCGCCGTCACCGTCAGGCGGTCGAAGCGATGGCTGGCACCGACGGTCAGGTTCCAGTTCTTCTCCGGCCGCAGGGTGCCGGCCACGCGGTCGAACTCTTCCTGGTCGGTGATGGTCCAGGCCGAGGCGGTGTAGCCGATGTTGCCGCGCTGGGCCGCGCGATAGCCGTTCATGGTGTTGGCCAGATCGATGAAGGCATCGGTCCGGTCGGTCGGGCTCCAGTACAGCGACACATGCGGCAGAAAGTTGCTCTTGGCACGCAGCGTGCCTGACACCGGGCGCTCCGGTGCATCGCCGATGCCGCCGCCGGTGGTGCTGAAGTCCACCGCCTTGAAGCCCAGCCCCAGCACCAGCGTGTCGGTGACAGCGTAGTTGTCATGCAGGTAGAACTGCCGCGAACGGGTCACCCAGCTTGATGCGTTGTCGGTCTGGAACGCCGGCCCGTACACATCGAACGGCCCGGTGGCCTTCAGTGGCTTGCCTTCGCCCAGCAGCGGCTGCTGGTACCACTCAGTCTTCGCCGCCGCCTTGCTCTTTTCCTGCCAGAAACCGGTGGTGATGGTGTGCGCACCGGCCTCGAACTGCAGGTTGAACATGCCGCCCAAGCGGTTGAGCCGTGGCGTCTGCACCTGTTCGGAGAAGGGCGCGCCGTTGGGTGACGGCACGGTCGGGTCGGTCAGGGTGGCCTGGGTGTGGCTGTTGGCGTTGTACAGCTGCACGTTGCCGCTGAGCGCGGGCGTGATCTGGAAACGATGGTTGATCGAGGCGACGCGGTCGCGGGTCACCTGGCCGGTGTCGTAGGGAATCAGCTCGGACAGCTCTCCGCAGGTGTAGGCGCCGCAGGATTTGTCGGCGTTCTCGGGCGAGGCGACGTAGTACGCCCACGCATAGTCCGGATAGAAGCTGTCGGCCTTCCAGCCCAGCTTGCGGATCATATCGAAGGAGATGTTGTTGTAGCCCCACACCGCGGCCTTGCTGTCGGACAGGAACACGGTGAAATCGCCCCACGACACATCCTGCTGGGCTTTCAGGTCGCCGCGCAGGAACTTCTGCGTGCCGGCACCCTGGTACTTGTCGGCCGACACGCGCTGCAGGTCGACCAGCAGCTTCGGGCCGTGTTCGCCCAGCTGGCCGCTCTGGCCCGAGACCGTGGTGACCAGCGTGTTGTTGCTGCCCACACCCTGCTTGATGCGCAGGCTGGGCGTGTCCTGCAGCTCTGCCAGCCAGTACTCGAGGCTGCCGCCATTGACGCTGCTGGAGAACACGCTGACCGGCGCACCGCCCGGGCTGACCGTGATCGAGCCGATGCCATCGGGCACGCCGACGTTGACCACGCTGGTGCCGGTAAGCGAGAGGAAGCCGTTGTCGTTCAGCGGCACGCCTTCGAAGGTGATGCCCATTTCATTCATGCGGAAACCGCGTACGAACAGGCTGGTGGCGGAGATGTCCAGACCGAGACCGTCGGTGGCGGTATAGCTGGCACCTGGCACGTTCTTCAACATCGACAGGCCGTTGTTGCCCGACACCATCGCGTCGAGGTCGGTGGCGTTGATGACGTAGCGGTTGGGGCCGACCACCTGGGTGGGGGCGACGGCGGCACCGCGTGGCGTGGCGATGACCTGCAGCGCGTTCAGGGTGGTGGGGGTGTCGTGGGCGGCGTCGGTCGACTCGGCAGCGTGCAGTGGTGCAACGAGAGCGGTGCCGATCGCCAGGGCAATAAGCGTAGGTGGAATGTTCATGGCCAGATCCAGGGTGCAGGGGAAAGGTGGCGCAGGCGCACGCCCAGCGCGATGCAGCGCCGGTGTGCGGCGCGCTGGCTGGCGGCGATTGCGTTGAAGGAATGACGGCGCCGTGCGCGCCGGTCAGCAGCGGATGGAAGCGGTGATCTTCCGGGTGATGCGGCGGGGTGATTTCGACGTGCGAAATTCTTGCATCGCACTGCCGCATCCGCCATCCCGCCGTGGTACAGCGTCAATGGCGATGCGTATCCAGTGGCTATACGCAGGTATAGAACTGAATCTGGCTAGCGTGTGGCCTCGGACTGCTTCCACTCATCGATCTGAGCAACAACAGCAGCATGCAGCTGGGCGGCATCAAGCTCATACGCAAGACGGTCCGCGTCATCATTGCAATACATGTCAGCAGCACAGAAGACGCCGGACAGGCATGTAGCAAGCACTGCGTCATCCTGCTGCAGCAAGCCGAGATCCCGCTCGATCTTCCACAGCTCGATGTACGACTCCGCAAAGATCTGCGCCGTTATCCGCTCGCTTGCGAAGGACTGAGCGAACGCCATCAACGTGCGGCTCATGGTGCTGGCCGGGTCATTGCAGGACGAAGCGCTCGATCGCCTTGGCCACGCCTTCATCCGCGTTGGTCGCGGTCTCGAAACGCGCGGTAGCTTTCACCGCATCGATGGCATTGCCCATCGCCACGCTGGTGCCGGCGTACTGCAACATGGTCAGGTCGTTTTCCTGGTCGCCGATGGCCATCACGTTGGCGCGGTCGATGCCCAGGTGCTCGGCCAGCTTCTGCAGGCTCGGGCCCTTGCCGGCGCGGCGGTCGAACACTTCGAGGAAGAACGGCGCGCTCTTCAGCACCGCGAAACGCTCGGTCAATGCGGTTGGCAGGCGCGCGATGGCCGCGTCCAGCACGTCCGGCTCGTCGATCATCATCAGCTTGATGAAGGACATGCCCGGGTCCATGTCGGCCACGCGGCGGTATGACAGTGGCATGCGCGAGAGATGCGAGTCGGCCACGGTGTAGATGCTGATGTCCTGGTTGGGCGTGTACATGCGCTGTGCGTCCAGTGCCTGGAAATGCACGCCGATCTCGCGGGCGACCTGTTCGCAGTACACGAAGTCGTCGAAGCTGAGCGGATACTCGACCACCGTCTCGCGCGGGCCGATGCGCTGCACCAGGCCTCCGTTGCAGGCGATGCAGTAGTCATCGTCGCCCTCGATGCCAAGCTCATGCAGGAACGGCGCCAGCCCCGGCACCGGGCGGCCACTGGTCAACACGATATGCACGCCCAGCGCGCGCGCCTCGGCGATGGCCTGTTTTACCCGCGGAGTGAGCTTGTGGGCGAGGTCCAGCAGGGTGCCATCCATATCGATGGCGACCAGTTCGATGGTCGATTGCCTGCGACCCATGTCCATCATCTTCAACCAGTGCGGGGGACCCCCATTTTAGGCCAGGCCGCCTGGCGCTGCCGGCCTCATGGATCGTTCACCTCCGCGCAGCGCTGGCCGGAGATACTCGTCGGGCCTGTGCGTCCCCCACCGCAGGACGGCCCTATCGACCGCCCTTCCCTGGACATTCTTTCGACGCATGACCTACCAAGCGCCCGACACCAGCGACACCGCCCCGCTGGCCCAGCAGATTGAAGACCTGATCGACGGCCTGCCCGGCGACCACATCCGTGTCGGCACGCTGCTGCATGCGCTGGGCGACGAGGGCCTGATGCTGGTGGTGATCCTGCTGTCGGCGATCTTCCTGATTCCGGTGTCGATTCCCGGGCTGAGCACGGTATTCGGTGCGTCCATCCTGCTGATCGGCCTGAGCCGGGTGCGCGACCGTCCGCTGTGGGTGCCGCAGCGGTTGGCCGACAAGCAGATCGCCACCGACAAGCTGAAGGCCAATCTGGGCCGTGCCCTGAAATGGGTACACCGGATGGAGCGGCTGTCGCGGCCGATGCGGCTGGCAGCGATGGTGCGCTCGAAGAAGATGATGCGGTTGAACAATCTGGCGCTGGTGTTCGCCACGATCCTGCTGATGCTGCCGGCCGGACCGATTCCCTTCAGCAACACGCTGCCCGCGCTGGCGCTGATGTCCTTTGCGATCGGATTCATCCAGCGCGATGGCGCCGCAGTGGCGGCCGGCTACGGCTTCGTGGTGGCGTCGGTGGTGTACTTCGGCGTGCTGCTGGGCGGTGTGGGCTTTGCGGCCGAATCGGTGTTCAGTGGGCTTCGCACGGGACCATCAGCGCTGTAGAGCCGAGCCCATGCTCGGCTGCTCTTCCATTTGGACATGGCAACCCCGCGCTGCGCACGTCAGCCGAGCATGGGCTCGGCTCTACAACACGGGTGATGCGCGGGTGGCCGGTTACTTCGCCGATACCCGCCACACCACGTCGCCCACATCGTCGGCGACCAGCAACGCACCCTCCGCATCGATGGCCATGCCGACCGGCGCGCCCATCAGCGTCTTCTCATCCTTGGACGCGAACCCGCTCACCACCGCTTCCGGCCGGCCGGCCGGCTTGCCGTCCTTGAACGGCACGTACACCACTTCGTAACCGCTCAGTGGCGAGCGGTCCCAGCTGCCGTGCTCGCCGATGAAGGCGCCGCCGTGATACTTCGCCGGCAACGCCTGGCCGGTATAGAACAGCAGGCCCAGCGGTGCCACGTGGGAGCCGATGGCAAAGTCCGGGCGGATCGCCTTGGCCACCAGGTCCGGCCGCTGCGGCTGCACGCGCTCGTCCACGTGCTGGCCGTAGTAGCTGTAAGGCCAGCCGTAGAAGCCATGCTCCTGCACCGAGGTGAGGTAGTCCGGCACCAGGTCGGCACCGATCTCGTCGCGCTCGTTCACCACTGCCCACAGCTTGCCGGTGCTCGGCTCCCAGTCCAGGCCGGTGGGGTTGCGCAGGCCCGAGGCGTAGATGCGGCTGCCGCTGGTGGCCACGTCCACTTCCAGCACCACCGCGCGGCGGTACTCGACGGCCAGGCCGTTCTCGGTGATGTTGCTGTTGGAGCCCACGCCCACGTAGAGCTTGCTGCCATCGCGGCTGGCCAGCAGTTCCTTGGTCCAGTGGTGGTTGATGGTGCTGGGCAGGTCGGTGAACTCGCTGCCCTTGTCGGACATGCGGGTTTCGCCGGGCACGTAGTGGTACTTCATGATGTTGCCGGTGTTGGCCACATACAGCGTGTCGCCGATCAGCTGGATGCCGAACGGCGAGTGCAGGTTTTCGATATAGACGTGCTGGGTCCAGGCGTTGGTACCCGGCGTGCGCCGCAGCAGGGTGACCCGGTTGCCGCCCTTGCCGGCCTTGCCCGAGCGCGCCTTCACCTTGCCGGCAATCCACTGCTTGGGCGTGGTGACCGGCTCTTCGCCCGGGCCGTTGCCTTCCACCACCAGCACATCGCCGTTGGGCAGCGACAGCAGCCGGCGCGGATGCTGCAGGTTGGCAGCGATGCGTTCGATCTTCAGATCGTCGGCCACCGACGGTGCCTGGCCCTCGGCCCAGCCCACGCCCTTGGGTACCTGCATCGGCGGCATCAGGTAGTTCTGCGGCGCGGGCAGCGGTGGCTGCGCACCGGACTGATCGGCCGGGTGGTATTCGGCTTTGCCGGCACATGCGGCCAACGTCAATGCCAGCGAGAGCACGCCCACGGCGGGCAGGATGCGCTTAGCCATGACGGGCTCCTTGCAGCACCGGCTGCTGCAGCGAAAGCAGGATGAAACCGAGCGCGATCAGCGCCACTGTCAGCGCGGAAAGGAGGGTGCCCGGTACGGCAGCTGCATAGGCGTCGCGGCTGTGCACGAAGGCGTTCCAGATGGCCAGCACGATGGCGACCAGGTTGAGCAGGAAATCGAGGCGGTCGGTGCCGGTGGCGGTGCCGTTGCGGCGCCAGACCGCGAACAGATTGATCAGCCGCGGCAGGATCGCGATCAGCAGGCCGAAGGTGATCAGCCACGCCGCCGATTTGCCCCACATCACCTCGGCGGTGTTGAGGTAGAGGATGTCGAAGATGAGGCCGGCCACGAAGAAGCCGAACGGTATCGGATTCAACAGGCTGAAGAGTGTAGTGCCGAGGCCGCGGTGGGCCTGGGCGACAGGGTTGACCATGGTCGTGCTCCGTACGGGGAAGGGCTGCACGGGCTGTAGTAGCACAGGGGGGCGGGAGGGGGTGCGATGACCTGGTAGATCCACGCCATGCGTGGATGCGCGGTGCCAACCAAGGTTGGCATCTACCGGGGCTCAGGCCAGAGCGGCGCAGTCGTGATTACCAGGCGGCATAAGTGTTTGTGACGCATTTGGCACATCAGCACATTGGCTGTGTGAAGAGGTAGGGGGTTGTTCGTTGTGTCGCGTTTGGCTCGTTGCGATGGGGCAGATCCGCCCCGCCGTCCTGCCATGCCGATTCACAACAGAAGGATTCGTGTATGAAGCGACACACGCAACGCTCCGCGCCACCGCGCTCTGCGCGCCTGGCCCTGGCCACTGGCCTCGTACTGGGCAGTCTGGCCCTTACCGCCCACGCGCAACAGGCCGATCCGCTGGCGGGTATCCAGTGGCATCTGCTCAATACCGGGCAGACCGTGCCAGCCGATACGCTGCCGGTGGCCGGCAATGATCTCAACGTCGATGGCCTGTTCCGCAATGGCATCCGTGGCCAGGGCGTGGTGATCGGCATTGTCGATGACGGTCTGCAGATCGCCCACCCGGACCTGGCCGCGAACGTGGCGGCGGTAGCCGGCAAGAACTTCGCCAATGGCTCCAACAACCCGACGCCGTCCAATCCCGATGCCGACAACCACGGCACGATGGTCGGCGGCATCGCCGGTGCCGTGGGTGCCAACAACCTGGGTGTGCGCGGCGTAGCCCCGGCGGCGACGCTGAAGGGCTTCAACGTGTTGGCGTCCAATGCGCAGGGCAACCAGCAGAGCAACATCGAATACGCCTGGTGGGATGGCGCTGAGTCGGCCGATGTGCAGGTGTTCAACAACAGCTGGGGCGCGGGCCCGGGCAACCCCAACCTGCCCGTTGCCTACAGCCAGAACACGGTGAGTTCGTACGAGCAGGCACTGTCGGGCACCCGCGGTGGCCGCGGTGGCATCTACGTAAAGTCGGCCGGCAACAACTTCAACAACGCCTCGATCAGCCAGACCCAGGACGTCTGCACCACCGATACCAAGAACCGCAATACGGGCTGCGTGCCGGCGGGCCGCGATCCGCGCAACAACCTGTTCAACGTGATCACCGTGGGTGCGGTGCGTGCCGACGGCGTGCGTTCGTCGTACTCGTCCACCGGTTCGGCACTGTGGGTGTCGGCCTTCGGTGGCGAATACGGGCTGCAAGCGCAGTACGCACCGAACCTGGTGGCGCGCGCGTACGACCCGGCCATCGTCACCACCGACGTGACCGGCTGCACGCAGGGCAGCAACAAGAACACCAACCGCCAGAACACGCTGGACAGCAACCTGTCGGCCATCGACAGCACCTGTAACTACACCGCAAAGATGAACGGTACGTCGGCGTCGGCGCCGATGGTGTCGGGCGTGGCGGCGCTGGTGCTGGAAGCGAATCCGAACCTGTCCTACCGCGATGTGAAGTACATCCTGGCCACCACCGCCACCCGCAACCACCCGAACCAGCCGGCAGTGACGCTGGCCGACGGTCGCACGCTGGTGCCGGGCTGGACGGTGAACGCCGCCAACCGCGCGTACAGCAACTGGTACGGCTTCGGTGTGGTCAACGCGGCGCGTGCAGTGCAGGTCGCCGAGACCTTCCAGTCGTTGGGCCCGCTGGTGGACAGCGGCTGGCGCACCACGACGCGCACCGTTGCCATCGGCAACACGACCAACGCGGCTGCGCGGTTGACCTTCCAGGTGGCCAATGGCGCACGCAACATCGAGTCGGTGCAGCTGGGCTTCCGGGTCAACCACAGTAACACCCGCCAGCTGCAGTTCGTACTGGTTTCACCCAGTGGCACGCGCAGCGTGGTGCAGCCGGCCTTCACCGCCATCGGTTCGGGTACCGGCGGCGTGCAGCGCAACTTCACCAACTGGGATCTGCTGTCCAGCAATGCCTTCCTGGATGAAAACGCCACCGGCACCTGGACGCTGGAAGTAACCGACATGGGGCAGGCCGCGAACGCTGCATCGCGTGGCAACCTCGAATTCTTCAAGATCCGCGTTCTGGGGCACTGATGATGAAGACGACCATTCTGTTGAGCACCCTCGCCTTCGCGGCGATGACCTCCCCTGCCTGGGCACAGAGCTCGGGGCAGACCCCACCGGCCCGGAGCCTGTCCACCGTGGATGCGCAGGAACTGAAAGCCTCCGCCACCGGCCGTTCGTTCGACGTTGGCGGCGCGCGTTTCCAGCTGTCTCCTTCGACCACCGTGAAGCAGGCCGCCGGCGGTCAGTTCACGATCACCCCGCAGGCGGCGGCGAGCACGACCGGCGCGCGCAGCAAGCGTTCGCTGGATAGTGCAGCAGCAGGCGGCGCTGATGCCGGTGCCGGCAAGTTCGCGGCGGCGGTATCCAATGATGGTGCGCCGGTGGTGGCGACCTCGCGGGTAAAGGTGTTCTTTACCGATGCGGCGTCTGCACAGCGCGCGGCGAAGGCCACCGGCGGCACCGTGGTGAAGGTGTCCAAGGCCGCTGGCCTGGCCATCGTGGAGTACCCCTCGGTGAATGCGGCGCTGGATGCGAGCACCAAGCTGCTGTCGACCGCGGGCGTCAAGGCGGCGGAGCCGGACGTGGTGCAGTGGGAAGAGAAGAAGTGATCTAAGGCGTTGCGTGGTGCCCCCGGTCGGTTGGCTCTCCTGGCCGGCCGGGGGATTGGTGCATGGATGATCGTGTCGACCAAGGTCGACACCTACCGGGGACCCTCACCGCGAGCGTGCCGTGGACGTGTAGAGCCGAGCCTATGCTCGGCTGCTGTCCCTAGTGAATGTCGCAAACGCCACGTGGCACGAAATGCGTCCAGCCGTATCCTGATGTCCTCTCAATCGAGCCGGGTACTCGGCGGGGGCTGCACGTTGGATGTTGCTATCACTGGAGATCAGTACGCCGCACTGCAGAAGTTCGTTGCAGCGATTTCCGCAAGGAACCGCGAAGTGCTGTCAGAGCGATTTCTTGTTCCAGTAGACGTCATCGACGAGATCTTCGAAGCAATCAACGACTATTTTGACGAAGGAGTGGTCCTCACAGTTCCGATGACTGGAATGGCTGCCATTCCGGGGGATTCGCGACCACCCGTGGATGCCTATCGAGCCAACGCCGGGACCGTTATTGTCGATTGCGTACTGTTCGCTGACGGAATTCCTGACCAAGCATCCTTCATGTCGGGTTCTTGGATGACTCCGACCGTCTCCACTATCGATACGTCGGCTCTTGACGCCGTTAGTCAGCCGCGACCCTGTCGGGACGGGTCGCGCTGAGCCGAGCATGGGCTCGGCTCTACAGCTGTGCCAACCAAGGTTGGCACCTACTAGGAGCAGATCCGGACGCGCCAACCAAGGTTGGCACCCACCAGCGTCAGCGCGCGGCGAGTGAGTCGCTATGGGCGAGGCTACAGCTGGCCAGTGCTTCACTGCCGGCAGCCGGGTGTTCCGGCTCCAGCAGCAACCGCTGCACGTCCGAGAACAGCTGTTCCACCGGCATGCCATAGGGTGCGAACAGGCGCAGGCGGCCCTGGCGGTCGAACACGTAGCCGCCGGCGATGTGGCTCATCGTGTAGGTGTCCGGCAGCTGCCCGGGCTCTTTCTCGTAAAACGCCTTGAAGTCACTGGCCATCGCCGAGAGCTGTGCTTCATCACCCACCAGTGCAATCGCCTTCGGGTCGAATGCGTGCACGTAGGTGTGTGCGACTTCGGGCGTATCGCGCGCCGGGTCCACGCTGACGAACACCACCTGCAGCTGATCGGCATCCTTGCCCATCAGGTGCTTTACCTGGCTCAGCTCGACCATGGTGGTCGGGCACACGTCCGGGCAGCTGGTGAAGCCGAAGAACAGGTAGGTCACCTGCCCCTGCAGGTCCTTCGGGCCACGCAGGGTGCCGGCGCTGTCGGGCATGGTCCAGTGCTGGCCCAGTTCCTCGCAGGCGATGTCCTTGGAATAGAAATCCATGCGCGACTGCGCGCTGCAGCCGGCCAGCAGGCCGAGTGCCAGGCCTGCGGCAAGCAGCGGCAGGCGAAGGGAACGAACAACGGAAGCAACACGCATCACGGGTACCACCAACACGAGGTGGGCGCGGTCTCGGTCAGGCCTGCCCTGGGGGGAGAGAGGGCTGAGGTGCCAGGGCGATCGCGCACTCCATGCCGATCGCCCCGGCCACGGTCAGTTGATCATCATGTGGTAGTGCATGCTCCAGATGATCCAGATCGACAACGCGACCACGATGAACAGGATCACCAGGGTGAACACGAAGCTGGCGAGGTTCCAGCCACCTTCGGACTTGCGGTCCATGTGCAGGAAGTACACCAGCTGCACCAGGATCTGGGCGACGGCGAAGCCGACCAGCAGGAACAGCGTGACCGGCCGCGACAGCACCGGGTTCATCACCAGCGCGAACGGCACCACCGTCAGCAGCGCGCACAGCACGAAGCCGATCAGGTAGGACTTGGTGGACCCGTGCGCATTGCCGGCGCGCGAGGTTTCGACGTGGGCCATGTCAGAAGGCTCCGATCAGGTAGACGAAGGTGAAGACGCAGATCCACACCAGGTCCAGGAAGTGCCAGAACAGGCTCAGGCAGGACACGCGGGTGATGTTGGTCGGGGTCAGGCCACGGCGATACACCTGGTGCATCACCACCGCCATCCAGATCAGGCCGCTGGCCACGTGCAGGCCGTGGGTAGCAACCAGGGCGAAGAACGCCGACAGGTAGGCACTGGTGCTGGGCCCGGCACCTTCATGGATCAGGTGCGAGAACTCGTACAGCTCCATGCCGATGAACGAGGCACCGAGCACGAAGGTCACGCCCAGCCAGCGCAGCACCGCTGCCTTGTCCAGGCGATGCATGGCCAGCACGGCCTGGCCGTAGGTGATGCTGGACACCAGCAGGATGAAGGTCTCGGCCATCACGAACGGCAGCGAGAACAGCTCCTTGCCGGTGGGGCCGCCAGCGTAGGCAGTGCTGAGCACCGCGTACGAGGCGAACAGCGAGCCGAACAGCACGAGGTCGGACATGAGGTACACCCACATGCCGAACACTTTCATGCCGCCCTGTTCGTGGGCATGATCGTGCTCATGGTGGTCGTCGTGGACCAGCGCATCGCTGTCCAGCTGCGGACGGGTCAACAGGTTCATGCACGCACCTCCTGCAGCTTGGCATGGTTGGCCGCTTCGGTACGCGCCACCTCCTCGGAGCTGACGTAGTAATCCACGTCCTCGTTGTAGGAACGCGCGATCAGGGTGACGATCATCGCGATGAAGCTGGCACCGGCCATCCACCAGATGTGCCAGACCAGGGCGAAGCACAGCACCAGGATCCAGACGTTGAGGATCAGCGGCACGCCTGTGTTCTTCGGCATGTGGATCGGCGCGTACTTCTTCGGCGGCGGCGGCAGGCCACGCTTCTTCGCTTCGTGGAAGGCGTCCAGCTCATCGGCCTTGGGCACCACGGCGAAGTTGTAGAACGGCGGCGGCGACGGCGTGGCCCATTCCAGCGTGCGTGCATTCCACGGGTCGCCGGTGAGGTCGAGGTTGCGCTTGCGGTCACGCACGCTGACGTAGATCTGCACCAGCATCAGGATGATGCCTGCGAACACGAACAGCGCACCAATGAACGCAGCGATCAGGTACGGCGTCCACGCCGGGTTGTCGTACTGGTTCATGCGTCGGGTCATGCCCATGAAGCCGAGCATGTACAGCGGCATGAAGGCCAGGTAGAAGCCGATCACCCAGCAGGCGAAGGACCACTTGCCCAGGCGCTCGTTGAGGGTGAAGCCGAACACCTTCGGGAACCAGTAGACGAAGCCCGCCAGATAGCCGAACAGCGCGCCGCCGATGATGGTGTTGTGGAAGTGGGCCACCAGGAACAGGCTGTTGTGCAGCAGGAAGTCCGCGCCCGGGATGGCCAGCAGCACGCCGGTCATGCCACCGATGGTGAAGGTGACCAGGAAGGCGATGGTCCACAGCATCGGCACGCTGAACTCCACGCGGCCTCCGTACATGGTGAACAGCCAGGTGAAGATCTTCACGCCGGTGGGGATGGCGATGATCATCGTCATGATGCCGAAGAAGGCATTGACGCTGGCACCGGAGCCCATGGTGAAGAAGTGGTGCAGCCACACGATGAAGGACAGGACGCCGATCGCCAGGGTGGCGCCGACCATCGACTTGTAGCCGAACAGCTTCTTGCGCGAGAACGTGGCGGTCACTTCAGAGAAGATGCCGAACGCCGGCAGCACAAGGATGTACACCTCCGGGTGGCCCCAGGCCCACACCAGGTTCACGTACATCATCGGGTTGCCACCCAATGTGTTGGTGTAGAAGTTGAAGTCCAGGTAGCGGTCCAGGGTGAGCGCACCCAGAGCCACGGTCAGGATCGGGAAGGCGGCGATGATGATCACGCTGGTGACCAGCACGGTCCAGGTGAACACCGGCATCTTCATCAACGTCATGCCCGGCGCACGCATGCGCAGGATGGTGATGAACAGGTTGACGCCGGTCAGCAACGTACCGATGCCGGACGCCTGTAGCGCCCAGATGTAGTAATCGACACCCACGCCTGGACTGAACTCGATGCCCGACAGCGGCGGATAGGCAACCCAGCCGGTCATGGCGAATTCGCCGACACCCAGCGAGATCATCATCAGCGCAGCGCCGACCACGAAGATCCAGAAGCTGAAGGCGTTGAGGAACGGGAACGCCATGTCGCGCGCGCCGATCTGCAGCGGCACGATGATGTTCATCAGGCCGACCACGAACGGGGTGGCCACGAAGAAGATCATGATCACGCCGTGCGCGGTGAAGATCTGGTCGTAGTGTTCCGGTGGCAGGAAGCCATCACTGCCCGGCCCGGCGGCCGCCAGCTGTGCGCGCATCATCAGCGCATCGGCGAAGCCGCGCACCAGCATGACCAGCGCGACGACCACGTACATGATGCCGATCTTCTTGTGGTCCACGGTGGTGAACCAGTCGCGCCAGAGCACGCCCCACAGCTTGAAGTACGTCACCGCGCCGAGCAGCGCGAGGCCGCCCAGCACCATGGCCGCCAGCGTGACCACCACGATCGGCTCGTGCAGCGGCACGGCCTCCCACGTCAATTTACCCAACATGTTCGTTACTCCTGGGAAACCTGGGCACCGGCGGCCGTACCGGCCGGGGCCGCAGCAGCGGTGTTCTCACCGACACCGATGAACTGGTCGATGACTTTCTTGAACAGCAGCGGTTCAACGCTGGAGAAGTGCTGCACCGGCGCGTTCTTCGACGGTGCGGCCAGCGCCTTGAACTGCTCGAAGCTGAGCGCATCCGGCGCGCTGCGCACCTCGGCCACCCAGCGATCAAAGTCTTCGTTGCTGCTGGCGGTGGCCATGAACTTCATGTTCGAGAAACCATGGCCGCTGTAGTTGCCGGACATGCCACGGAACTGGCCGGGCTCGTTGGCGATCAGGTGCAGCTGCGTGCGCATGCCGGCCATCGCGTAGATCTGCCCACCCAGCTGCGGGATGAAGAAAGTGTTCATCGTCGAGTTGGAGGTGATGTTGAACGCCAGCGCGCGGTTGGCCGGGAAGTTGAGCTGGTTGACTGTGGCGATGCCGAGGTCCGGGTAGACGAACACCCACTTCCAGTCGGTGGCGATCACGTCCACGTGCAGCGGCTCACCGGCCACGTCCAGCGGCTTGTACGGGTCGAGCTCGTGGGTGGATTTCCACACGATCACCGCCAGCACCGCGATGATGATCAACGGCACGCCCCAGACCACCACTTCCACCTTGGTGGAGTGCGACCAGTCCGGCGTGTACTTGGCCTTGGTATTACCGGCGCGGAAGCGCCAGGCGAATACGAAGGTCAGCACGATGGCCGGCACGACGACGATCAGCATCAGGCCGATGCAGATCAGGATCAGGTCGCGCTGTGCGATCCCGACCATGCCTTTCGAATCCAGCAGCACCCAGTCGCAGCCCGTCAGGGCGATGCAGGCCAGGGCGACCAGCGCCAGGCGGATGCGGTTCCAGCAGATATTCATTGGAGGTCAACCCTGTTGAAGATGCGCGCTTGACCGGCTCGCCTGCGCGCAGCGCCCGGGCGTGGAGCGGCTACACTGTGGGTACGAGGTCGCCTACAAGCAGGCGAACCAATCCAATCAAGCCCATACAAGATACAGCATTGTATGGACTTGTGCATCTGTACGTATGGAAAAATCCGACCGATGACGCCTCCTGCTGCCGGCCGCCGCCTGAAACACCCCAACAGGACCTGGGTTCGCCCCTTCCGCGAGGGCGCAGGACCGCTGTACCTGCAGATCGCCCAGCAGGTGCGCGAAGCAGTGGATGACGGTGTGCTGCGCCCGGGCGACCGCCTGCCACCGCAGCGCGATCTGGCCCAGCAGGTGGGCGTGGACCTGACCACGGTCACCCGCGCCTTCGCCGAACTGCGCCAGGCCGGGCTGCTGGACGCGCAGGGGGCCGGCGGCACCTTCATCGCGATGTCCGCCGGCAACCGCAGCACCTCGGTCGACCTGAGCATGAACATACCGCCACTGCTGGGCAGCGCGCCGTTCGCGCAGGGCATGGAGGCCGGTTTCCAGCACCTGGGCCAGCAGCTGGGCCAGGGCGAGCTGATGAGCTACCACGTCGGCGCCGGCAGTCGCGACGACCGCGCGGCGGCCGCGCAATGGCTGGCGCCGATCCTCGGCCCGGTGGGCGCCGAGCGGGTGGTGATCTGCCCGGGCGCGCAGACCGCACTGTGTGCGCTGATCCTGGCCCGCACCCAGCCGGGCGAACTGATCGCCGCCGAACAGCTGACCTACCCGGGCCTGCTGGCCGCTGCGCGCGTGCTGCAGCGGGGCGTGGTGCCGGTGGCGATGGACGCCGAGGGCATGTTGCCCGATGCCCTGGAAGAGGCCTGCCAGCTGCGTCGGCCGCGCCTGCTGTACCTGGTGCCGACCATCCAGAACCCGACCACGGCAACGATGTCGGCACAGCGCCGGCAGGCCCTGCTGGCGGTGGCGCGGCGGCACGAACTGACCGTGGTCGAGGACGATCCCTACTGGCTGCTGGCCGGCGATGCCGCCCCACCACTGGCCGCGCTGGCCGACGGTGGCTGCCCGGTCTACTACATCTCCACCCTGTCCAAGTGCCTGGCCCCCGGCCTGCGCACGGCCTACCTGGTGGTGCCGGCCGGCCAGCCGATGGAGCCGGTGCTGGACGCCCTGCGCGCCATCGCGCTGATGCCCACCCAGTCGATGGTGGCCGTGGCCTCGCACTGGATCCGCACCGGCCAGGCGCAGGCGATGGTGCAGCGCTTCCAGCAGGAACTGCGCGAGCGCCAGGCCATCGCCGCCCGCTACCTGCCGGCCCGCCGCCAGGCCCATCCGGCCGGCCTGCATGTGTGGCTGCCGTTGCCGCCGCGGCTGGACCAGTACCGTTTGATCCAGGCCGCGCAGGAACAGGGCCTGGGCATCGCCAGCTCCGACGCCTTCAGCGTGGAGGAACCGCCACCGGGCAACGCCATCCGCCTGTCGCTGGGCGGTGCCGTGGACCAGGAGGCCTTGGCCGGCGCGCTGGCCAAGCTGAACGAGATTCTGTCCGAGGCACCCGACGCGCGGCATTCGGCGATCGTCTGAGCCACCCCGTGAGCCATAACCATACAAGATGATATCTTGTATGTAATGTATGGACCGAGGGACGTGCCGTCGATGGCCGCCGACAAACTGAAGTTCCACCTGGTGATGGCCGGCTGCGGCGGCTTCGTCGTGCTGATGCTGGCCGCCCTGGCCTGGGTCTGCCTGCAACCGCAGACCGTGGATGTGCAGGCCGCCGAGCGCCACGCCATCCAACAGTGCCTGCAACGCAGCGAGGACGCGGCGCGCAGCGAGATCCAGCGCCGCGCCCAGGCCGATTCGTGCCGCGAGATGCGCAAGCAGTACGTGCACAAGTTCGGCGAGGACGGCTCCTGATGGGCGCAGCCGCGCCGCGTCCACGCCGCTCGATGCTGCCGATGATGATCGCCCTCGCCTGCCTGTTCATGGCCGGCGTGGCGGCGGCCCTGTGGGAGTACTTCGGCTATGGCGAGCAGTCCACGTTCGCCGAACAGGCCATCGTCTTCGATGACTCGCAGTTGCGGTTGCCGGCGGAACTGGCCGGCGACACCGGCCGCATCCGCGTGGTGCATTTCTGGGACCCGGCCTGCGGCGTGTGCAACCGCGAAACCGGTGCGCACCTCAGCTACCTGATCAGCATGTACCGCCGCGCCGGCATCGACTTCTATGCGATCCGCCGCCCAGGCACCGAAGGTGAACTACCCGAGCCGCTGCGCAACAAGGTGATCAACCTGCCGACCATCGACGGCATCGAGAACATTCCGGCCAGCCCGGCGGTGGCGATCTGGGACCGCCAGGGCCACCTGGCCTATGCCGGCCCGTACAGCATCGGCATGGTCTGCAATTCGGCCAACAGCTTTGTCGAACCGTTGCTGGACAAACTGGTGCGCGGGGAAACCGTGCGCCCGAAAGGACTGCTTGCCGTGGGCTGCTACTGCCCCTGGCAGGCCAAGCGCTGAGGACGCGCGATGACATCACCGATGCTGGCGGGTGCAGCCGCCACAAACAACAACGGCGGTCGCCTGTCCGAACCGACCGATGGTTATGGACAGGCTCCCGCCGTTGGAAGCAACGATACGCCCCGACATCCTCCGTACATGCCGCGACCCGATGTCGCAGGGCCTGGCGTCGCAGGGCTGGGCTGGGTGCAGGACGTGCACGTGCACAGCGGCCCGATCTACCTGCGCATCGTCAACACGCTGGAACGCACCATCAATCGCGGCGGCCTGGCGCCCGGGCAACGACTGCCTTCGCAGCGAGCGTTGGCGCAGCAGCTGGGCGTGGACCTGACCACGGTAACCCGTGCGTTCGATGAAGCACGCAAGCGTGGACTGATCGAAGCACGTGGGCCACAGGGAAGCTTCATCGCGCCGCCCAAGGCGGGTTTTGATCAGGCCGTCGATCTCAGCATGAACGTGCCGCCGGTACCCGACGCCGATGCACTGGCGGACATGCTGCGTCGAGGCGCAGCGGCGGTGCTCGCGCGCAGCAATGCGCCGAACCTGATGACCTATCACCTCGGCGGTGGCAACCCGACCGATCGCCACGCGGCGGCGCGCTGGCTGCAGCCGATGCTGGGCACGGTGGACGATGCACGCCTGTTGCTGACCGAAGGCGCGCAGGTGGCCCTGGCGGCGATCCTGGTCAGCCAGGGACGCGAGGGCGATGCGATCCTCTGCGACCGCTTGGTGTATCCGGGCCTGCTGCAGGCGGCCGCCGCATTGGGACGGCGGCTGGTCACGGTGGAGGGCGACGAGCAGGGCATGTGCCCCGATGCGCTGGCACGCCGGGCGCGGGAATGTGGCGCGCGCCTGGTCTACCTCAATCCCACCTGCCAGAACCCGACGGCGCTGACCGTGCCCACCGCGCGGCGCGAGGCGCTGGCGCGGGTGCTGGAGCGCGAAGGCCTGCTGGCGATCGAAGACGATCCGTACTGGCACCTGGCCGTCACCGCGCCGATTCCGCTGGCGACACTGGCGCCCCGGCACGTGTTCCATGTAGCCACCCTGTCGAAGGTGATCAGCCCCGGCCTGCGTACCGCGTTCGTGCAATGCCCGAGCGCCGCCCACGCCGAGGCGATGGCTGCCGCACTGCGTGCCACGCGGTTGATGGGCCATCCGCTGGTATCCGCGCTGGCCAGCCAGCTGCTGCTGGATGGTTCGGCGCAGGCGCTGCTGGTGCAGGTGCGCGAGGAAGCACGCGAGCGTACGCGGATGGCGCGGTATCTGCTGGCGCCCTCACTGCTGGAGCGCGCCGATGGGCTGCATGCGTGGTGCCGGGTGCCAGCACCGTGGACCGACGCCACGCTGGTGCGTACGGCACAGCTGCAGGGCTTGGCGATCGCGCCTTCATCGGCGTTCTGTCCGCCGGGCGCACCGTTCGCAAGCGGGGTGCGGTTGTCGTTGGGGTTGGCTGCGGACCGGCGGCAACTGGAGAACGCGCTGCGGCGGATCGATCGGTTGTTGTTGTCCGACGCGCTGCCGGCGATCGAGCGGTAGGCGGAGAGCATCCACGCATGGCGTGGATCTACTGGGCCAATTCACGCCATGCGTGGATCCGGCGCCAACCAAGGTTGGCATCTACCAACGCGGCGGGCGTTCAGGCCAGTACGGCCAGCGCCTGCACCAGCGCATCCATCTGCGCGGGGCGGGTGAACACCGATGGCGTCACCCGCACGCAGGCGCCGGAATCCAGGCCATCGCGATGCGTGGTGAATATCCGGTGCTCCTCCAGCAGCCGTTTCTGCAGCGCCTGGTTGTCTTCCATCGAGGTATGGCCACGCAGGCGGAAGCTGGCCAATGCACTGGCCAACGCCGGATCCGGCGACGACAGCACCTCGATATGCGCCATCTGCCGCGCTGGCACCGTCCACCGCTCGCGCAGATAACGCAGGCGCGCCTGCTTGTTGGCTGCACCGATGCGCTGATGCAACGCGATGGCCTCGGGCAGCGCCAGATAGGCAGCGAAGTTGACCGTGCCAGTGTGCACGCGACTGCCCACGCGACCATCGTCGGTCTCACCCATGTAGGGATCCAGATCGGCCACGCGCCCCTTGCGTACGTACATCGCGCCCACGCCCACCGGTGCGCCGATCCACTTGTGCAGGTTGATGCCAACGAAATCGGCCTTCAGCGCCGGCACCGCGTAGTCGATCTGGCCGAAGCCATGTGCGGCATCGACGATCACATCGATGCCACGCGCACGCGCACGCTCGGCGATCTCCGCCACCGGCAGCACCAGCCCATGGCGGTGGCTGACCTGGGTCAGCAACACCAGTTTCAGGCGCGGCAGGCGCGCGAACGCGTCATCGTAGACCTGCAGGATCTGCTGATGGGTTGGCACCGCCGGCAGTGCGATGCGCTCGACCTGCACGCCACGACGCTGCTGCAGCCAGTGCATGGCGTTGATCATGCTGTCGTAGTCGATATCGGCGTACAGCACCTGGTCGCCGGGCTGCAGGCGGTTGTAGCCGCCGATCAACGCCAGCATCGCTTCGGTGGCACCGCGGGTCAGCGCGATCTCGTCCGCACCGACACCGAGCATGTCGGCCACCTGCCGGTGCACGGCCATGTACTGCGCCGGGAACGCATGGCGGCCGTACCAGGCGTTACCACGATTCACTTCGGCGGTGTGGCGCTGGTAGCTGGCCAGGGTCTCCCTGCCCATCGCGCCCCAGTAGCCATTCTCCAGGTGGTTCACTTCATCAGTGATGTCGAAATGGCTGGCGACGGCGGACCAGTACGACTCGTCACGGGCCAGCACATCCGGCGTCGTGGAAGGTGCGGGAATGTCCATCGGCACAGCGTAGCGCGTGCCTGCCGGGGCAGCCAGCGCGGCCAGCGCCGCACTGGCCGGCAACAGCGCACCCGCGCGCAGCAGGGAACGACGGCGGCTGTCCATCAGAAGGTCAGCCGGTACTGCGCGTACACATTGGCGCCGTCGGTGTCATACGGCGCGTTGCGCGAATAGATCAGGCCGCGGCTGGCCTGGAACGTGGCTTCATCCGGGTAGCGGTCGAACACGTTGTCTGCGCCCACGCGCAGGCTGTGGTGTTCGTTGATGCGATAGCCCACGGCCAGGTCGAGGAAGGTCATCGCACCGAACTGCTGGTAGATGTCGCCCGTAGCGTTGCCGGTGGAGTCGGTCCACTTGCCGTAGTAGCGAACGCGCGCCATCAACGACCACGCGCCGACGTCCCAGCTGCCGGTGAAGCTACCCTTGTGCTCGGGCAGGCGGTCTTCGAACAGCACGCGCTGGGTCTCGTTGGTCGCCACCGAGGTGCTGCCGTTGTCGACGCGGGTCTGGTTGTAGTTGTAAGCCAGGGTCAGCGTCATGCGTCCGGCGCCCAGATCGCGCAGGTAGTTGCCGACCACGTCCACGCCGGTGGTGGTGGTGTCGAAATCGTTGGTGAAGTAGTTCACCGAGGTATAGCCCAGCGGGTTGGGCGTGCCGGCCGGAATGGCGAAGCTGGCCGACTGGCTGAAGCGGTCGCTGAGCGTGATCCGGTAGACGTCGACCGACCCTGAAAGCCCCATGTCGGTGCGCCAGGTCAGGCCGAGCGAGGCGGTGCGCGACTCCTCCGGGGTCAGCGGCTTGGCGCCCAGCAGCTGCGCCAACGGATCGCTGGGCGACAGGCGGCCGCTGGTGAAGATCTGCAGCGTGCGCGTGTCCAGGCCCTGGGTGGTGCTGGTGGTGTTGAGCTGGGCCGGGGTGGGCGCGCGGAAGCCGGTGGACAGGGTGCCGCGCAGGGCCACGTCCGGGGTGATCGCAAAGCGCGCCGACAGCTTGCCATCCACCGTGCTGCCGAAGCTGGAAAAATCTTCATAGCGACCGGCCGCGCCGATGCTCCAGCGCTCGCCCAGCGGCACTTCCATGTCCACGTAGGCGGCCTTGCTGCGCTGGCTCCACTGCCCGGCCTGGCTGGCCGAGAAGCCCGGCGCGCCGTTGGAATTGGCTTCCAGGCCCGCCGCCGCACCGCGGCCCACCGCATACGAGGCGGGGTCGCCGGCGCGCACCTGGTAGGTCTCCTGGCGGAACTCGGCACCGAAGGCGACGTTGATCGGCTTCGACAGCGCGGCCACGTCCCATTCGTAGTTGAAGTCCGCATTGGCGTTCTTCTCGGTCTGGGTCAGCCGGCCGAGGTCGAAGGAGGTCGGGCTGTCCGGGCCAAGCGAGGCATTGATCGAGTTGTCCAGGCTGTAGTCGATGGCATTGCGGCCATACGAGGCGCTCAGGTCCCAGCGCAGCTTGGGCGTGATCTCACCGCGCAGGCCAGCGACCAGCTGCAGGTCGTTCTGCGTGTTGCCGTACTGCGGGCTGAAGCCAACCGGATACAGCGAACGCAGGTTCCAGCCCGGGAAGATGCTGGTGGTACGGTACGCGCCAGTGGTGGTATCCGGGTTACGCCAGTTGAAATCGCTGACGCCATCGCTGTGGCTGTACAGGCCGAAGGCATAGAGCTCCAGGGTGTCGCTGGCATTGGCCTTCAGGTTGAAGCCCACGCGGCGGCTTTCCAGCTCCGGCTGGCCCCAGCGCTGCACCGGGTTGGGCACCTGCAGTTCGGGATGCGCGGCCTGGAAGGCGATGGCATCCGGACGCTGGCGGGTGCGCGAGGTCGCATCGGAGTTGGATGATTCGGCGAACAGGGCCAGGCTGCCGTAGTCCCCCAGCGCCCAGCCGGTGCGTGCACTGAAGTCGCGCGAGGCGCCATCGCCCTGCGCGTACTGCGAATAGCCCGCGGTGATCTCGGTGCCCGGGCTGTCTTCCAGGATGATGTTGATGACGCCGGCAATGGCATCCGAGCCGTACTGCGCCGACGCACCATCGCGCAGCACTTCGATGCGCTTGATGGCACTGGTCGGGATCTGCGCCAGGTCGGCGGCCTGTGCGCCGCGGTTGCCAAGCAGGGCACTGCGATGGAAGCGGCGGCCGTTGACCAGCACCAGCGTCTGGTCCGGCGACAGGCCACGCAGCGTGGCCGGACGCACGAACACCTGGCCATCGGCCATCGGCAGGCGCTGTACGACGAACGACGGCACCAGCTGCGCCAGCACGTCCTTCAGGTCGGTGGAGTCGACCGACTGGATGTCCTGCTTGGTGAACACGTCCACCGGCGCCAGGGTTTCAAACTGGGTGCGGTTGGAGGCACGGGTACCGGTGACCAGCATCGCGTCAAGCTGGGTGGGTGCGGTGTGGCTGCCACTGCTGCTGGTGCCTGCCGTTCCGGCATCTGCTGCGATCGCGCCTCCTGCGCTGACCAGACCAAGGGCGAGGAGGATGGAACGCGACAGCTTCGAACGATGCACGGCGGAACTCCGGGAAGGCACGACAGGGCCAGGTGGGACCTGGACAAGGCGCGCAGTCTCGGGCTGCGATGTGAAGCAGCGATGACGTGGAGACGACAGTTGCAGCGGTTACGGTGCGGGTGATGCCCGTAGCGGGCCTGCGCTACCCGGCAGCGTCGTCGTCGAAGCCGAAGGTGGCGGGCCGCACCGTCCGCAACGGGATGAACAGTGCGAGCGCGAAGACGACCAGGAAGGGGGCGGAGAGGAACCCCGCATCCTTGCTGCCAAAGGCGATGAAGTTGGCATGCAGATCGCCGATCCACTCCAGCCGCGTCAGCACCAGCACCAGGCCTCCGACCGTGGGGCCCGGCAAGCCGCCGTGGCCGGCCATCAGCAGTGTCGGCGACAGCAGACCAGCCAGGAATGCGAAGCCGACGCGGTACAGCCATGGATTGCCGCGCCAACGCGGCGCCCAGCGCCACATCAGCACCAGCAACGCCAAGGTCAACAGCGTCGGCAGTACGAGAACCGAGATCACCAGCCCGATCATCCGACCGACTCCACTGCTGTGGTACTGCGCGTCTGCTCTGGCATGTCCCTGGCCTCCATCGTGTCCATGAAGGCCGCATTGTTGCCGCTGCTACGGCAAACGCAAAGCCCCGCCACCGCAAGAACTGCTAAGCGCCCCACTCCCTCGATCCGTTACGCTGCCCGGCATTCGACCAAGGAACAGCGCGATGAGCGCGGCAGGCAAAGCGTTGTGGTACATCGAAAGCCATGCGGACAAGCCGCTGGCGCTGGCCGACATCGCGGCTGCCGCCGGACTGTCGCCGTTCCACCTGTCGCGCCTGTTCCAGGCCCGCACGGGTACGTCGGTGGTGCGCTACCTGCGCGGACGGCGCCTGACCGCCGCTGCGCAGCAGCTGGCCAACGGCGCAGGCGACATCCTGCAGGTGGCGTTGGCGGCGGGTTACAGCACGCATGCCGCGTTCACCCGTGCCTTCTGCGAGCAGTTCGGGCAGACCCCGGAGCGCGTGCGCGAGCGCGGTCTGGCGGAGCTGTCGCTGGTGCACGCGATCCGCCTCGACGATGCACCGCAGGCTTGCAGCGAGGCGCCCAGACTGATCGACTGCACACCGTTCCAGGTGGCCGGCATCGGCATGCGCCACACCCGCGACAGCGGTGGTGCGATTCCCGGGCAGTGGGCACAGCTCAATCGCGAATGGCCAACGCCGGCACCGGTCAGTTTCGGTGTGTGCTTCAACAGCGACGACGATGGTGGTTTCGATTACATCGCCGCGCTGCCGGTGAACGCCCTGTCGTCGGTACCGGCACACTGGCAGCGGGTGGATGTTCCTGCACGCCGTTACCTGGTGGCCTGGCATGGCGGCCATATCTCCACCATCCGCTCGACCTGGTTCTGGCTGCTGGACCAGTACCTGCCCGCCAGCCACCTCAGCCTTGCCAACGCGCCGGACCTTGAACGCTACGACACCCGCTTCGACGAGCACAGCGGCCACGGTGGCGTGGAAATCTGGCTGCCGGTCGATCACCGCCCAGCCTGACCCGGAGAGACTGACGATGCACGCAACACGATGGATGCTGATCCTGCTGCTGGCTTCGCTGGCGCCGATGGCGATGGCGGCCGCTCCCATCACCGCCGGTGAGCGCCACGATGTGACAACGCTGGAAAGCGCGGCGATACGCGATGGCGCGCACCGCGATGTGCTGCGCTTCACCGTGTGGTACCCGGCAAGCCCGGGCAGCGACGAAACGCCGCTGACTATCGGGCCAGCGGATGCGCCGCTGTTCGAGGTGGGGCGCGCGGCGAAGGACGCCCCCATCGCCGGCGGGCGCCTGCCGACGCTGTTGCTGTCGCACGGCAATGGTGGCACCGCGCGCATGATGGGGTGGCTGGGCACTGCGCTTGCGCGTGCGGGCTACCTGGTGATCGCCGTGGACCACCCCGGCAACAACGGCGCCGATGAGATGACGCTGGCCGGCAGCGTGCTGACCTGGCTGCGCGCCGACGACCTGAAGGCCGCGCTGGCCGCAGTAAAAGCCGACCCGGATCTGGGGCCACACATTGATGCGTCGCGGCTGGGCGTGGTCGGCTATTCCGCCGGTGGCTTCACCGCACTGCTGAGCGCCGGCGCACGGCCGGACATGACGCGGTTGCTGGCGTTCTGCCAAGCGCACCCGGACGACGGCGTGTGCAGACCGCAGCAGGAAGCAGCCGCACATACGATGGAGGCGCGTCTTGCTGCAGCGGCATCGCCGCAACTTCAGCCGTACGTGCAGCAGGCGCAGGATGATCGTTCGATTCCCGGTGTCCGCGCAGTCTTCGTGCTGGCGCCGGCCATCGTGCAGGCATTCGCACCGGAGCAGCTGAAGGCGTTGCAGCAGCCGGTGGCGATCGTGCTGGGCGCTGCCGACGAGGTGGCGCCACCAGCGACCAACGGCGATGTGGCGGCGGCGCTGATTCCGAAGGCAACGCTGCACACGCTGCCGGGTGTCGGCCACTACGACTTCCTGTCCGGGTGCACGCCGCTGGCGAAGGAGCGGCTGCAGGCGCTGTGCGTGACGACGGTGCCGAAGGAACAGACGCATGGTGTGGTGGTGGAAGATGCGGTGCGCTTTTTCGGCGAGGCACTGCGGTAGACGCTGTCGAGCACGGTTTGAGGTCCCGACTGGCAGCAACGATTCGTTGCGCAGGTGATGACGCGGCGCGAAGGTGCGCGGGACTACACTGCACCCAGCGCTACACGGAGGATCGACCATGCGCCTGCTGCACCTCACCCTGCCGGTATCCGATGTCGCCCGCGTTGCCGCTTGGTTCCGCGACGTGCTGCAACTGGAGGTGGCCGGCGACCAGGTCCGCATCGGCTGGAGCACGATCCAGCTGCACCCTGCCGGCGACCACCCTGTCGGCGGCGTGCACCTGGCCTTCAATGTGCCGGACAACCGCTTCGCCGAGTCCATGACCTGGCTGCGTGAACGCACGCCCTTCCAACGCAATCCGGAAGGCCTCGATTACTTCGCGCTGGAAAGCAATTGGCAATCGCAGTCGGTGTATTTCACTGGACCCGATGGATTGATCCTGGAACTGATCGGCCGCAGGCGCTTGCCGGCCAGCGACCGCAGTGGCGCCTTCCATGGCAGCGAGTTGACCTGCCTGAGCGAGGTTGGCCTGCCCAGCCACGATGTCGATGCGGTGCGCCAGCAGTCCAGCCAGCGTTTCGGCCTGCAGCCGATCAGCACGCCGTCGCCACAGTTCGCGCCGATGGGCGATGACGAGGGCCTGCTGATCGTGGTCGCCGCCGATCGGCGCTGGTTCCCCGAGCAGAAAGACCTGCCCAACGCGCAGGGACTGCAACTGCAGGTGGGCGATGTGAGCGGCAGCGGCGAACTGCACGATGCCGTGCTGGGCTGGCGGGTACAGGCGGCCTGAGCTACCAGCTGCCCGAGGCGCCTCCGCCGCCGCTGCGGCCACCCCCACCGGACCAGTCGCTGGAACTGCTCGAGGACGAACTGGACGAGGAGCTGCTGGACGACGAACGGTAGCCTCTGGACGAACTGCGGCCGCCGCGGGCTTTTTCGCCGGGCAGCAGGGTGAACACCCAGATGAAGTACAGGAACAGCGTGCCCACGCTGGACACGATCGTCGCCAGCACGCGGGCGTTCTCGTCGCCGGCCCGGTCGATGGCCAGCAGTGCGCCCAGCGCATAGCCAGCGGTCAGCAGCACCAGCACCACCAAGCGGATGGTGAAGCTGTTGCGGTTCTTCCGCCAGCGCGCACGACCAGCCTGCACCAGGAAGAACACCAGCATGGCGGCGATGCCGACCGCCAGGTTCAGTAGCGTGTGCAGCGCAAGGCTGGGCGGCAACTGACCACGCACCAGCATCACCGCGAAGAAGCCGGTGCTGACGGCCAGCATGCCGTACAGCACGATGCGTACGCCGCGGCTGCGATGCCAGCACCAGCCCAGTAGCGTCGCCACCAGTACAGCGGGCACCATCACGAAGAACAGAACCGGCAGCACGTGGCGCGGCAGCAGCAGCGTCGCAGACAGGACCCCCGCGGCGATCACCGTCGTCACCAGCAGCGGCCGGCCCCAGGCAGGCAATGTCGGCCACGTCGGCCTGGGCATCGTCCCATTGGCTGCCTGTGCCTTGCGCCGCCGCTCGCGGCGGTTGCCGGTGAAATCGGCTTCGGTCCTGGTCGCCAGCAGACGCGGAGGTGATCGCCACAGACCCGCCAGGAAGCCCGCCAACAACGTCAGCGCGACGACCGAATCCCCCGTGCGCCAATCCGGCGGCAACACGTTGCGTGCCGATGAATCTTCCCAGGCCGGCAGTTGCTCGCCATCGACCAGCGCCACCAGCACTGCAGTGCCGTCCAGCACGCCATGGTCCAGGTCTCCCTCGCGCAGGCGCGGTACGATCGCCTTGTCGATGATGCGCGCGGCATACGCATCGGGAATGGTGCCTTCCAGGCCATAACCGGTCTGGATGCGTACGCGCCGATCCTGCACCGCCACCAGCAGCAGCACGCCATCATCGACACCCGCGCGGCCCAACTGCCACTGGTCGAAGACGCGCTGCGCATAGGCTTCGATGCCTTCCTCGCCAACGCTGGGCACCACCAGCACCTGCAGCTGCGCGCCCTTGCGTGCCTGCAACTGCAAGGCCTGCTCGCGCAGCATGGCGCGGGTGCTGGCCGACAGCGCGTCGGCGGTGTCCACCACCGGATCATCCAGTGCCGGAATCGGGACTGCCGCCAGCGCCTGCAGCGGCAGCAGGCAGAACAGCAGCGCGAGACCTGCCCACTGCCATGCGTCACGCCACTGGCGCACCCTGCTCATGGGGCTGCCACTCTCTGCGCGTGGGACGTCCGCCGGGGCGCCTGGTGCCGTGCTCGGCAATGGCGGGGTGGTGCGCATCCTGCAAACCAACATCTGTGCATTTCCTCGCCCAGGAAAGGGAAAAGCCGACCGGGTCGCCCCGGCCGGCCTCCTTTGCCACACACCTCGTGGCAGGCAGCGGTCAACGGCCCATGGCCACCCGCTGCTGCTCGTCCTGCACGTGCTGCTGGGAGGGCTCATGCTTGGCCAGCATGGCAGCACTGGTCTCCTGCACGCTCGGTGCCGTCTGGGTCATGTCCACCGCAGTGCGGAAGCCGGGAACGGTGCCCATCACGAATGCCTTGCCATCCTGCAGGGTCACACCCTGCAGCTTCTCCGGCGAATCGATGCCGGCAGCCTTGGCCTGCGCGGTCACATGCGCGGCCATCTCGTTGCAGATCATGCCCGGCATGTGGCCACGGATGGCGTTGTGCAGCGGCGTATCCGGATGCGCCTTGTCGCCCAGTTGCGGCCCCTTCGGCGCCGCCTCGGCATGGCTGCGGCCTTCGGCCAGCTTGCCCAGCGTTGCCGGACCGGCCACGCCATCGGCGGAGAGCCCCTGCTGCTTCTGGTAGGCGGTCACTGCGTCCTTGGTATTGGCGCCGAACCTGCCATCCTCGCTCAGCCGGTTGCCGTGGCTGTCGCGCACACCCAGGCGGTTGAGCTCCTTCTGCAGCGCAGTTACTTCCTCGCCCTTGGCGCCCTGGCGCAGCACGCCGCCGTGGTCGCCCTCATGCGCATGGCCACCCTTGCCGGTTTCCTTCAGCTTGCCGTGGTCCCAGAAATCCTGCGGGCTGAGCAGCTTGCCGTGTGGATCCTTCAACTGGTAATGCACGTGCTGGGCATACTGCCCCGCACCACCCGGGCCACGCCCGCCCATGGTGCCGATCGGCTCACCCGCCTTGATCGGCTGGCCTTCCTTCACCTGGGTCGACTGCAGGTGCAGGATCTCGTGCGAGTTGCCCTGCGCATCCTTGATCTTCACCGTGCCGTAGTCGCCACCGACGAAGGTCACCGTGCCGGAAATCGGCGCGTTGACGGTCGGGTGCTGCAGGTTGCGGCCATGCTGGCCACCGACATAGTTGAAGTCGGTGCCGCCGTGCGGCTTGTGCGCGCGGTGTTCGCCGAACTCACCGGTAACGTGCGGCTTGACCCCGTTCTGCGGGGGCAGCATCACCTGCATGGTCTGCTCGAAGGTGCGGGTCTGGCCTTCGGCATGCGCCGCTGCCGGCTTGGCCTGCGCGGCCGCAGCCACGGCGGGGGCCGCGTGGCTGCCATGCGACTGGCCATGGGTCTGACCCAGGCGCTGCTCCACGAACTGCTCGTACTTGTCCACGTACGGCATCACTTTCTTGTCAGACAGGTTCAGGCCGCCGTAATCGCGGGTCGGGCCGTCGTGATGGTACTTGTAGATGTATTCCTCACCCTGGCCACGCTTGTGCGCCAGGGTGCGGTTGTCGATGTAGTGCTCAACCAGTGCATCGGACTGTGCGCCGACGTCGAAGCGGTTGCGGTTGTTGAGGTGGTAGTGGTTGCCGGTCTTGTCGATGAACTGGCCCAGGCCCGAGGCCGAGGTGGTGCCAGCGGCGGCGTCAGGGTTGAAACCCGATTCAACGCGGGCGATGGCCAGTACGTGCGCGGTTTCGCGCGGGGTCAGGCCCTTCTCGCGCGCCGACTCGATGAGGGTGTCGATCACCCGCGACTGTACTTCCGGGGACGCATCGCCCCAACGGCGGGAATTGCCATGCAGGCGGCCGTCGCTCTGGTCGATCGGCTCGCGGTAATGGCTCCACGATTTGATGCGGTCACTGCTGTAGGCCGCCCCGCGGGGCTGGACCATGTCCTGGTAGATGTCTGCCATGTCTGTGCTATCCATTCTATGAAAAAGGGAATTTCCTTAAGGGGTACTGCTCCTGGTACATCCAGTACTGCGGTACTGCGATCACAGCGCGCGTGCGACGTCCTGCCGCCGCGCTCAGTCTTCGATGTAGTTCACCTCCGGGTGCTTGATGCCGAGCGTGTCGATCAACTTCTCGTACTCGTCGTTGTTGGGCTCCTGCTCCTCGCCTTCGGTGCCACGCAACGGCGGCGTGCTGTGGGTCAGCTGGCGGCCACTGGCGTCGTACAGGTAGTACCACTCGCAGAAGCTGCAGCCGAACGGCAGTTCACCGTACTGCACGACGAAATACGGCGTGCCGCTGCGGTCCTGCACACAGGCCAGGCCGACAGCGGTATAGCCGTCCATCTCCTTGGGTACGGCAATGGCCTGGCGTGCGCCGTCCTTTTCGATTTCCAGCGTGGTCAGCCGGGAAGCGTCCGTGTCTTGGGTGGGCAGGGCCGCCAGGTGCAGGCGGGTGCCTTGGCAATCGATATGCATGCCGGTCTCGTCGCGCGTAAGGGAGGTGGGAAGGGCCGCAGCGGCGGCCGCAGGTGCGGCCGGCGTCGTGGCCGGCTCAGGGGAAGCGGGGGCCGCCGCCGGTGCAGCCGCCTCGGGGCCGCTGCAGGCAGCAAGCACCAGGGCCAGCACGGGGACAACGGGAGACAGACGCATGCGGTGCTCCTTGGCTAAACCACACGACCGCCCGCAGGCGGCCGCGCGGAGGATCAGATCGATTCGTCCTCACGCTTGACCAGCTGCCAGCATGGCTTCTGGGCAAAGGTGTAGGTCTGCTGGTCGCTGGTATCCGGGGTGCGCATCTGCACCTGCACCTGGCCGTCGGGCAGGCGGGTGACCTGCATCTCGCGGCCCTGGCGCTGCAGCGTGGCCGGGTCCGGCATCACCGGCCATTCGACCTTGGCCAGCGGAACGTTCTCCTCCACCTTGCGTGGCTCCGGTTCGGCTTCGCCGTCGATGTGGCTGTCCAGCAACGGATCGGCGGTGGACGTTTCCTGCAGCGCGATCTCGTTGCCGAAGTGCTTGAGGAAATCGTCGAAGACCGGATGCGGGCAGCTGGCAGAGGCGTCCGCCGCCGGCGCGGCGACCGGCGCGGCCGGCGTGGTGGCGGCAGCGGTGCTGGTCGGAGCCGGCGCGGCGGTGTCAGCGGGAGCGGGGGCAGCCTGGGGTGCCGGCTTGCAGCCCGACAGCGCAAGCCCCAGGGCAAGCGCGAGCAGGGCAACGGGGCGGAGCTGGTTCACGGGATCCTCCTGATTCCGGGTGGTCGCGCGCGGTTCCGGCGCGGTAGGGAGGCAAGGATAGCCATGCCTCTGTCAATTCAGTTTCAACATCCGCTGTCAGGAATATCCCGACACCCGGAATTGAGACTCATATCACACTATTATTGAAATCAACGTCATTCCGGCAGCCGTTAGACTACGCCGCCCTTTCTTCTGCCCTGGCCCCATGCGCGCACTCCTGCTTGTCGTCTCCCTGCTGGTGCCAGCGCTGTGGCCCGGCGTCGTGGCCGCACTGGAGGTGCGGGAAGGCGACCTGCTGTTCGTCACCGCCGGCCATGGCGGCCTGAGCGCGGCCATCGACGATGCGACCGCAAAGCAAGGTTCGACCAGCTTCGACCATGTCGCGCTGGTGGCGGCGGCGCCGCAGGGCTGGGAGGTGCTGCACGCCGACGAGAAGGGCTCGCGCCGGCAGACGCTGGACCAGTTCCGCGAAGATGCGCGTGGCAAGCAGCGGCGGATCGTGGTCTATCGCCTGCGCGCACCGCCAGGGAATGCCATCACCGATGCAGTGGCCACCGCGCGCACCATGCTGGGCAAGCCGTACAACACCGCCTATGTGTTGAACGACGACAGCTACTACTGCTCTGACTTCATCGAACGCGCGTTCCGCGCGCATCATGTGTTCGCGCTGCAGCCGATGAACTTCCGCAACCCGCAGACCGGTGAAATCTCCCAGCATTGGGTTGACCTGTATCGGGGCATGGGCATGGACGTTCCGCAGGATCTGCCCGGTACCAACCCCAACGATATGGCCGCAGCGACGGTGCTGCAGCGGATCGGCGTGCTCGAATAAGCGAAGCCCCGCACGGGGCGGGGCTTCGTCGGTGATGGATGGCGGCTGCCAGGATCACTCTTCCTCGTCCTGCCCGCCCTGCTGCTGGTTCTGGTTGCGCTTCTGCTGTTCCTGCTGCTGTTGCTGCTGCTGATCGCGGCCGCGCCCCTGCTGCTGATCCTGCTGGTTCTGCTGGCCCTGCTGCTTCTGGTTCGGGTTCTGGTTCTGCTGTGCCATGTCCGATCTCCAAATGCCACGCGCGGAATGCGGTGGACGTGGCCATCGTCGGCAGCGATTGGTTAACCATGCGTTGTCAGCGGGCTACACCCATGTGTACGCGCGTGAATTAACCCACGCCAGCCCTTGCGGCACAAGCGACTGAAGGATTCATGCAGGATTGGCATGTGGTCATGCCGCAGCCGCGAACGCACGCATTCAGCGTTCTTGCCCGCCGCGGCGCGCGCAGCGGCGGCCTACGCCTATGGTCCCATTTGCAGCATGCCGGGCCGCCGCCTATCGTCGGAATGACATCACGCCGGAGATGCGCATGGTCCGCGACACCGCAGCACGCCCCACCTACGAACAGGCGCTGGCCGGCTTCAGCATCGAGCACGCGCAACGGCAGCTGCAGCTGCAGGGTGACCTGCAGGCCGGCATCAATGCCTGCGTGGAGTGCTGCGACCGCCACTGCGGCCGCAATGCGCTGGCGCTGCGCTGGGTGGATGCCCACGGCGCCCTGCACCGGTACACCTTCGAGGATCTGCGCGAAGCCTCCGCACGTGTTGCCCAGGTGCTGACCGCGCAGGGCATTGGCAGGGGCGATGTGGTGGCCGGCCTGCTGCCGCGTACACCGGATCTGCTGGCGACCATCCTCGGCACCTGGCGGGTGGGCGCGATCTACCAGCCGCTGTTCACCGCGTTCGGCCCCAAGGCCATCGAGACACGATTGAACACCGGACGCACCGCACTGGTGGTGACCGACAGCGCAAACCGCAGCAAGCTGGACGAGGTCGAGGGCTGCCCGCCAGTCGCCACGATCCTGGCATCCGGGCAGGCGCTGCGTGCCGGCGACATCGACTGGAGCGCGCGCAGCGCCGATGCCACGCCCGACTTCGCGCCGGTGATGCTGCGCGGCGATGCGCTGATGGCACTGCTGTCCACCTCCGGCACCACCGGCAGTCCCAAGGGCGTGCCGGTGCCGTTGCGCGCATTGCTGGCCTTTGCCAGTTACATGCAGTTGGCCGTGGACCTGCGCGCAGACGATGTGTTCTGGAACATCGCCGATCCCGGCTGGGCCTACGGGCTGTACTACGCAGTGATCGGCCCACTGCTGCTGGGCCAGGCCACCACCTTCAGCGAAGCCGGTTTCAGCGTGCAGGGACTGAACGACATCGTCGCGCGGTTGGGTGTCACCAATCTTGCCGGCTCGCCCACAGCGTACCGGCAGATCATCGCCGCCGGCCCCGAGGCCAGCGCTGCCATCAAGGGCCAGCTGCGGGTGGTGAGCAGCGCCGGCGAACCGCTGAACCCGGAGATCGCGCGCTGGTTCACTGCCCATCTGGGCACCACGGTGCTCGATCACTATGGCCAGACCGAGACCGGCATGGTGGTCAACAACCACCACGCGCTGGAGCATGCCGTGCGGCCGGGGTCATCGGGCGTTGCGATGCCCGGTTACCGCGTGGCGGTACTGGACGATGCCGGCAACGAACTGCCACCGCGCACGCCGGGCATCCTCGCCGTGGACCTGCGGCAGTCGCCGATCATGTGGTTCACCGGCTACTACGGTGCCGACACACCGGCGCTGGGTGATCGCTACTACCTCACCGGCGATTCGGTGGAATGCGAGGACGACGGCTCAATCAGTTTCATCGGCCGCTCGGACGACCTGATCACCTCGTCGGGCTATCGCATTGGTCCATTCGATGTGGAGAGCGTGCTGATGGAACACCCTGCGGTGGCGGAGACGGCGGTGATCGGCGTGCCGGATCCGGAGCGCACCGAGATCGTCAAAGCGTTCGTGGTCCTGTGCGATGGCTTCATCGCCAGCGACACGCTGGCGCAGGAACTGCAGCAGCATGTGCGGCGCCGCTTGTCCGCCCATGCCTACCCGCGACAGGTGGCGTTCGTGGCGGAACTGCCGAAGACGCCCAGCGGCAAGCTGCAGCGCTTCCTGCTGCGCAAGGCGGAGATCGAGAAGCAGGCGGCGGCTGGCTGAGGGTGTCTGGGGTCAGAGCCCTTCCTTCGAAAGGGATCTGACCCCGGGTTTGCGTTACGGCATCACCGGCGGCACATATGCCAGCGTCATCCCCAGCAGCCACAGCAGGCCCAGCACCAGCGGGATATGCACCAGCAGCTGGATGAAGGTGAAGCCGACGATGTCGCGGGCCTTGAGGCCGAGCACGCCCAGCAGCGGCAGCATCCAGAACGGATTGATCAGGTTCGGCAGCGCTTCGGCCGCGTTGTAGACCTGCACCGCCCAGCCGAGGTGCGCCTTCAGTTCGTTCGCGGCCTGCATCACGTACGGTGCTTCGATGATCCACTTGCCGCCACCGGACGGCACGAAGAAGCCCAGCACTGCCGAGTACACGCCCATCACCAGCGCGAACGTATCGGTGCTGGCGACGTGCACGAACAGGCTCGACAGCCGATGCGCCAAGGTCTGGCCATCACCACCGGCGGCGTGGGTGAGGATCATCGCGATGCCGCCGTACAGCGGAAACTGGATCAGCACACCGGTGGTGCTCGGCACCGCCTTGGCCACCGCGTTGAGGAAACTGCGCGGGCGCCAGTGCAGCAGCAGGCCCAGCGAGATGAACATGAAGTTGTAGGTGTTGAGGTTGGCGATGGCGCTGACCAACGGCTTGTTGGCGAACTCGTTGAACAGCCAGCCGAAAGCCAGCAGCGAAAGCAGCACGGTCAACAACGGGCTGTATTCCAGCCATTCGCCCGGTCGGGTGCGGCGCTGCAGCGGTTCCGGTTCGGCCTGGGCGGCGCCGGGGAAATCTTCGGCGGTGCGCGCACTGCCGGCGGCCGGTGCGGTCAGCCAGGCGATCAGCAACGAGACCAGGATCAACACGGCGGTCAGCACAATCGACTGCCACAGGAAGATGGTTTCGGTGAACGGCAACACGCCGGTGATCTCCACCAGCCCCGGCGGCATGCTGGCCGGATTGGCCTGCAGCTGCGCAGCCGACGAACTCAGACCCATCGCCCACACCGCGCCCAGGCCCAGATAGGCCGAAGCACCGGCAGCGCGGTAATCCATGCGCAGTTCGGTACGGCGGGCCAGCGCGCGCACCAGCAGGCCGCCGAACACCAGCGAGAAGCCCCAGCTGAGCAGCGAGGCCAGCATGCTGACCAGGCCGACGTACACCACTGCGCCGCGACCGGTGCGCGGTACGCGGGCAAGGAAGTCGATGAAGCGCGCGACCACCGGCGCAGTGGCCACCGCATAACCACCGATGACCACGAAGGCCATCTGCATGGTGAAGGGAATCAGGCTCCAGAAGCCGTCGCCGAAGGCACTGGCCGTAGCCTGCGGGGTGGCACCGAAGCCCATCGCTGCCACGGCGACGATGACCACGCCGAGCACCGCGAACACGTACGCATCGGGGAACCACTTTTCCGCCCAGGCGGCCGAGCGCAACGCTGCGCGCGCCATCCAGCCGTCCTGCACTGCTGCCGTCGACGCCATCACCTACCCTCCCAGGTTCGATGGCCTGATTCTGCGCGGTGGGGTGCGGGCTGTCAGCCACCTATTGGTCGTAGGTGGCGGGAGGCCCGGCGCTGTGCGCCGCCGCCCGAGCATGGGCTCGGGCGCTACAGGAGCACTGTCAGCTGTAGAGCCGAGCCCACGCTCGGCTGCGCGTCTCAACGCAGCGCCAGATCCACGGCGATACCGGCAAACAGCGCGGCACCCACCCAGTTGTTGTGCAGGAAGGCCTTGAAGCACGGCCCACGCTCGCGGTTGCGGCAGATCCAGAATTCGTAGATCACCAGCAGCGTCGCCACCGCTACGCCGGCCAGGTAGTACCCACCCAGCCCGCCGCGCACGCCCACCAGCGCCATCGTGGCCAGGAACAGCGCGTACAGCACGCCCTGGATGACCAGGTCCAGGTCGCCGAACAGGATCGCAGTGGAGTGCGAACCCATCTTCAGGTCGTCTTCGCGGTCGACCATGGCGTACCAGGTGTCGTAGGCGGTGGACCACAGGATGTTGCCGGCATACAGCAGCCAGCCTAGCATCGGCACCTCGCCCTGCACGGCGGCGAAGGCCATCGGGATGCCCCAGCCGAAGGACATGCCCAGGTAGACCTGCGGCAGATGGGTGTAGCGCTTCAGGTAGGGATAGCTGGCCGCCAGGAACACGCCGATGAAGCTCAGGGCGATGGTCAGGCCGTTCAGGGTCAGCACCAGGCCGAAGGCCACCAGCATCAGCACCGCGAACAGCGCCAGCGCCGCACGGCCGCTGATCGCACCAGTCGCCAGCGGTCGCGCCTTGGTGCGCTCCACGTGCGGGTCGAGCCAGCGGTCGGCGTAGTCGTTGATGACGCAACCGGCCGAGCGGGTCAGCCAGACGCCAGCGGTGAACACGAACAGGGTCCACAGCGGCGGCAGGCCGCCAGCGGCCAGCCACAACGCCCACCAGGTGGGCCACAGCAGCAGCAGCGTGCCGATCGGGCGATCAGCGCGCATCAGACTCCAGTAATGCCGCCAACGCGGCGTCGCCGGCGACTGCGGCGAAGTGAGGGGGGTATCAGCCATGGCGATAGGATACTCCTGCCCCTCTTGCAGGGCTTTGCCCATGGGGGGAGATTTGTTCCGCGAAACTGGATAGAATGCCGGTCCCGCACCGCTTCATGGCGCTGCGATGCCCGCCCCGGCACTGGTCGGTGGCGCGGCGGTTCTACAACGCGCCCGTAGCTCAGCCGGATAGAGTAGTGGCTTCCGAAGCCATTGGTCGGGGGTTCGAATCCCTCCGGGCGCGCCATCTTCTTGTCGGCTTCGGCCTGCCAATCACCGGGCAGATTCGCCCGCGCATGTCTCCGTTCTCAGTTTATGAGTCCCGCAGGGCGCAGAATGGGATTCTGTACTCCAGCTCCATTTGGATTGAGTAGACTCGGCGCCATGGGTATCGCCTTGCCAGCACAGGACAGCCTCGGCGTCGGTCTCTATTCCTACGCCGATGCTGCGCGCTTCATTGGCGGCAGCTCGTCGGAACTGCGCCGGTGGCTGAAGGGCTATCAGGGTCGGAAGCACGGGAATCCGGAAGCCCACCCTCCCCTGTGGAAGTCGCAATGGGCCGATTCAGAGATCGACGGCATTGGCTTTCGCGATCTGATCGAGCTGCGCTTCGTCCGCACATTCGTCGCATGTGGCGTGCCACTCAACCTGGTGCGGCGAACCATTGTCGAGCTGAACGAGCGGCTCGGTAAGGAGTACCCCTTCACCAGCACGAGCTTCAAGACCGATGGGCGCCGCATTTTCATGGAGCTCGTGGGCGACAGCGGCGATGCAGCACTGGTGGATGTGGTGAAGCGCCAGGACGTGATGCGCAAGGTCATCGCACCTTCGCTGCGTGACGGCATCGAACTGGGCATCGATGATCGTGCCGAACGATGGTTCCCACTGAAGGGATCCCGTGCGGTGGTATTTGATCCACAGCGCAGTTTTGGTCAGCCCATCCTTGCCGAATCGGGCGTTCCTACCATCGCCATTGTCGAGGCGCTGCGCGCCGAAGGTGGCGACGAGCGTCGCGTGGCCAAGCTGTATGACCTATCTCTGACTGCAGTGAAGAAAGCACTGCAGTTCGAGAATCGAGCCGCGCCTTGAAGGCGCAGATCGATGAGAATCTTCCGCCCGCGCTGGCCCGGGCCATCGACGCCATTGCAGGAACGGACGAACACGAAGTCTTCCACGTAAGGGAGTTCGTGATGCCCGGCACTACTGACCTGGAGCTCTTCGACGCGGCCACCCAGCGTGGCATCCGCGTACACGTTACCCAGGATCATCATCATCGCAAGCCCGCAGAGCGCGAGGCGATCGCACGCCTCGGCCTGACCGTATTCGTTCTGGCCAAGGGCTGGAGCACGTTCAACCACTACGAGCGCGCAGCGCGGCTTCTGGAGTGGTGGCCCAAGATGATGCAGCAGGCCGAACTCGTGCAACCTGGTGCAATGTTCCGCGTACCGCATGCCAGGGCGTCCGGGGGACGGCTGACGCAGATCAAGGTGTCACGGTAGCCGCTTCGCGCGTCAACCCTCATCATCCGTGAAACCATGCTGTGCACGCAGCATCGGGTCGGTCTCGATCATGAACATATGGAACAGGTGTTTATGGTCCCGCGACCAGCTCCCCTGCAACAGACGCCACGACGCCACATCTACGCGCGGCAGCTTCCGTTCCAAATAGTAGACACGGCTGCCATCGCCGGAGAAGTGTCCGTCCAGCAGCCGCCAGCGCGCGTGATCCACGCCGGGCAGAGGCTTCCCGTCGCAGTAGACGCTGCTGTCGTCAACGGCGTACAGCGGGTCCTGCGGGATTGTCTGCAGCAGGTCGCCGCGCAGGCAATGCTTCATGCGTCGGCCGCAGTACCAGCCGCCGTGATCGTCGGCACCGTAGCCGCCGCCCATACTGCGGAAAGTGGCGCAATTGGCTTCGGCCAAGGCTTTCAGCGAAGTCTCGTATTCGAAGTAGACATTGCGCTTGTCCAGCCAGTAATCGCCGCACTGGCGGAAGCTGTCGCGGTCAATCGCAGGCAGGCGGGTCCAGGCGTGGTAGACGGCGTGCGAATCGCGCGCGATGAAATAGTGCTCGGGGATGAACTCGAAACTGGCCGCGTCGGCCTTGCGCAGCAACCGACCCTGGTGGAAGACCTGGCCTTCGTGGATTCGCCAGAATTCGGTGCCGTAGGGGCCGACGAATCGCTGGTCAGGAAGTTCGCTGATCTTCTGCCATGGCATGGTATGGGGCTCCGCCAACGGTGGGGCCGTTAGTTTAATGCGGTCGGCGGGAAAGACAGCCGGGCGTGGGTTCGGCTCTACGGGTGCCAATGTACCGATGCAGACAGCAACGCCGGGCATGGCCCGGCGTTGTGTTCAAAGCAGTCGAGCATGGCTCGACTCTACACAGAGCAGATCAGTACTTACCATCAAACGCAAAAATCGGCTTGCGCTGCTTCCACGCACCGGCAGTGAAATCCGGGAACTCCAGCGTCTGGAAACTGTTGGCGATCGACTGCTCGCTCAACGGCGTAATCGCACTCCACGTCACCGCGTCGTAAATATCGATCGGCATCGGCGCCTTGGCCTTCAGCGCTTCCACGAACGCATGGATCACGAACCAGTCCATGCCACCATGCCCTGCACTCGCAGCCGTCTCGGCGTTCTGCTTCCACAGCGGATGTTCGTACTGATCCTGGTACGTCTTGAACTCTTCCCACTGGTGCGGCGGGCTGCGGCCTTCGATGTGGATCGAATGGTTCACGTCCATCCACAGGCCCTTGGTCCCCTGCACGCGGAAGCCCATCGAATACGGGCGCGGCAGCGAGGTGTCGTGCTGCAGCAGGATGGTCTCGCCGTTCTCGCAGGCCAGCGTGGTGGTGACGATGTCGCCGAGCTTGAACTTGACCTTGGTGCTCGGGTGGGTGGTGCCACCACTCTTGGCTACGGTGTATTCGTGCAGGCCGCGTGCCTTGGTGGCGAACGCATTGATGTGGGTGAAGCGGTTGCCGCGGTTGATGCCGGTATACATCGCGCACGGGCCGATGCCGTGGCTGGGGTACAGCTCGCCATTACGCTCCACCGAATGCTCGGTGCGCCAGCGTGCTTCGCTCCAGCCCTTGGGGCCGAATTCCACGCCGCTGTCGTAGGGCTGGTTCGGGTCGCCGGAGTTGAACTTCACCCCGCGCAGGTCGTGCTGGTAACCGGCCTGCAGGTGCACCAGTTCGCCGAACAGGCCCTGCCGCACCATCTGCAGCGCCGCCATCACGTCGCGGCGGTAGCAGACGTTTTCCAGCAGCATGTACGGGGTGCCGGTGCTCAGCTGGGTCTTCAGCACATCCCAGTGGTCCTGCAGGGTGATGCCCGCCACAACCTCACAGCCCACGGCCACGCCGGCCTGCATCGCGGCAATCGCCATCGGTGCGTGGTATTCCCACGGCGTGGCGATGATCACGCCGTCGACGCCCTTCTGCTCCAGCAGGCGCTTCCACGCGTTGATGTCGCGGTCCTGGCCGTAGGTCTTCGGCGCAGGCTTGCCCGCCTTGCTGACCATCTCCACCGCGCGACCGAGCATGATCGGCTCGATATCGCACAGGGCAACGACTTCCACGTCGTCGCGACGCACCAGTTCCTTCAGCAGCACCAGGCCACGCATGCCGGTGCCGATCACGGCCAGGCGCACCTTGCGGCCACGTGCCCATGCCGGGGTCTGCGGCAATAGGCTGCTGGCGGCGACAGCGGCGCTGGCCGCGATGAATTCCCTACGCTTCATGGCAAACACTCTCCTCTTGAAGGCGCGCCAGCCTTCGCCGGCGCGCCTGGTCACGCAAACGGAATTACTTGAACCGGTAGCCGATGGTCACACTGTAACCACGACCGAAGATGGTGGCGTAGTCACTGGAGTCACCCAGGAAGCTGTTCGGATCGTAGAACGGCAGGCGGTTGAACAGGTTCTTGACGGTGAAGCTCAGGTTCCAGGCATCGTCCGGGCGCCAGGTGACGCTCATGTTGGCCGTCCACCACGACGGTGCACCATCGCACTTGCTCTTCTGCAGTGCCAGGTAGCCGCCGGTGCAGGTTTCCTTGTTGTTGCTCACTTCGTCGACCTGGTCGGTGGCCCACTTGGTGCCGCCCACGTAGTTGACGAACATGCTGGTGGTGACCTGCTTGTAGGTCCAGTCGGCATTCAGCGTCGCGCGCAGGCGCGGGTTGTTGTAGTAGCCCACCACGTCGCCGTAGAACCAGCCGTTCTGTTCGTCCATGTAGAAGCGGTTGCGGTTGGCGATGGTCGCGGCCAGGCCGATGTTCAGCCCACCCCATTCACCCAGCGAGAAGCGGCTGCGCGCATCGATGTCGAAGCCATCGATCAGGGTCTTGCCGCGGTTCTTGTACTGGCCCACCACGCTGGCCACGTTGCCGGCCGAGTAGCCCGGCAGCGTTCCCGGGCAGCTCACACCGCTTGCCGGGTCGGCGCACATCGCCGCCAGCTGCGCCAGGTTGGCGCGGTCGCTATCGGTGATCGGCGAGCGCGACGAGGAGATGATGTCTTCGGCGCGGCGGTAGTCCGGGGCAACGATTTCGTTGTCGCGGTAGATGAACCAGTAGTCGGCCGACACCGACAGCCAGCTGGCCGGCTCGTAGACGAAGCCCAGCGTGGCGATCTTCGCCTTCTCCGGCTTCAGGTTCTGGTTCGGCTGGGTCATGCGGGCCACGGTACGGCTGCAGTCCACGTTGAGCAGGCTCTTGCCCAGGTCGACATCACCGCCGCGCTGCGATTTCAGCAGCAGGTTGGCGATGGCGTTGGTCTCGGCGCAGCGCAGTTCATCACGGTAGCCGCCCAGCTGCGCGTACACGCCGCCGTTGCCGGACTCGGCCAGGCTGGGGGCGCGGAAGCCGGTGGAATAGGTACCGCGCAGCATCAGCTGATCGAACGCCTGGTACTTGAAGCCGATCTTCGGCGCGACGTTGGCGCTGAAGTTCGGGTACTTGTCCACGCGCACGGCCGCATCCAGTTCCAGCTTTTCGGTGATCGGCGCCACCGTTTCGGCGAAGAGCGCATAGGTGTTGCGCGCGCCATCGAACCACGAACCACCCTGCTGGGTGATCAGGCCGGCCGCCGCGTCGGCGTTGCCGGGGGTATAGAAAGTTTCGCGACTGGCGTTGAAGCCGAACGCAGCGCGCATGTCACCGGCCGGCAGCTTGAACAGTGGGCCTTCGATCTTGCCGTCCAGGGTATGCAGGCGCGTCCACGACTGGATGTCGAAGGTCGGGAACGCTTCGCGGATCAGTGCGCCGTTGGCCTCGCTGATCTCACCGAACTTGTACGCCGGATGATCGGAAATGATCACACGGCCCGTGCCCGGGTCGATGCTGTACGGACCGAAGGCCTTCTCGAAGCCCTTCACGTTGACGTTGATCGTCTGGTAGGTGGTCGAGTGCGTGCCGGCGGTGGCGAACGCGGTCTCCCAGTTCCAGTCACCGACGTTGCCACGCGCGCCGGTCAGCACGCGATAGCTCTTGTCGGTGTTGCGCTGGCCGAAGTAGTTGGCACCGGCATCCTGCAGCAGGTACTGCAGGCCGACCACGCCACCCATCATGGCCTTCAGCTCGGGGCTGGCGTGGTTGTACTCGTTGTTCGGGCCCAGGAACGGATACAGGAACTGGTTGACGTTGTTGCCGGTATCGCGCGAGAACCAGCTGGTCGGGTTGCCGGTGGTGGTGCCGTAGCTGCGCGGCGTACCGCCGTTGGCACGCAGGTCGATATCGGTATAGGTGGCCTCGGCGAAGATCTCGGTGCTGTCGCCCACCAGGAAGGTGCCGTTGAGGTAGGCGGTGTTGCGCTCGGATTTGGCGCCGGCGTCGATCTCGTTGTTCATCCAGGTTTCCCAGACGCAACGCGGGCCGGCCGCTTCACTGGTGAGCACGTTCCTGCAGCCCGGTGCGGCTTCCTGCACGCGGCGGCCGGTGACCGGATCGAACGCGAAATAGCTGCCCGGGTTGAACTCACCCGGCTTGCTGCCCACGCCCAGGCGCAGGTTGTTCAGGTAGTTGGGGTTGTTGACGTAGTACTGGTCCGGGCGCTTGTCATAGAAGTCGGCCAGCGGAATCGCGTCGCGACGGTACATGTTCACCGCGCCGTAGATGTTGAAGCGGTTCTCGGTGAGGTCACCGAAGCCGGCGGTGATGCTGGCCTGGCGCTCACCATAGGAATCGATACGCGAGGAGGTGTCGTTGGTGAAACTGATCTCCGCGCCCTGGAAGTTGCGCTTGGTGATCACGTTGATCACGCCGGCCACTGCGTCGGTGCCGTACACGGCCGAGGCGCCGTCAGTCAGCACTTCCATGCGTTCGATGGCGGCGGCGGGAATCGCATCGATGTTGACGAACTGGGTCTGGAAGCCCGCTGGCGCACCGTAGTACGACAGGCGACGGCCGTTCAACAGCACTAACGTGCCCTGTGCGCCGAGGCCGCGCAGGTTGGCCTGCGATGCGCCGTCCGAGCCGGTGAACAGCGAGCGCGCATCCTGCTGCGCTGGCCGTGCGGCCGGCAGGTTGTCGAGCACCTGCAGCAGCGTGCGCGCTCCCATGTTCTGGATGTCCTGCTTGCTGATCACCTGCACCGGCGAGGCGGTTTCAACGTCGGTGCGGCGGATGTTGGAACCGGTGACCTCGATGCGGGCCAGGTCGGTGGCCTTGTCCTTGCTCTCCTGGGCGAAGGCAGGAACGGCGACCGACAGCAGCACGCCGGCGATGGCCAGCGACAGCGGTGCGATCGAGCGACAGGGGGGGCGGTGGTGGCGGGCGGGCAACATCGGGGTTCTCTCCTGGCAGGGGTGCGGCGCGAATGGTGGATCGGCGGGCAAAACGCTCCCGGGCCACGGCCGTGAGGGCCGCAGTCGGAATGGGCGGGGGAGGAGCGGTGTTACGTGGCGGTCATGGGGCGACGATGCTGGCGGAGTCGCCCTCCTGGCCGATCAGCACGGCGTTGGCCCAGTTGGCACAGACCTGGGCGGGTTGGCTGCCCTGCGCACCCAGCGTGCGCAGGCTCAGGGTGGATAGGCCACGGATGTCCAGCTCCGGCTTGACCACGCCGGGCGCCTTCACCAGGCCGCTGTCATACAGCAGATGGTTGTCACCCCAGACCTGGAACTGCAGCCCACCGGCCGTGCGGCAGGCATCGTCGATACCGAGGTCGGCGCGCAGCAGGCGCCAGCCACCCTGCAGGCGCAGGTCGATGCGGCTGTTGGCGGCCACGCCGAGGCCACGGCGGAACTGCAGGCCGTTCATGCGCATGCCGGCGTCACCCGTGAACGCCTTGTCGGCGCGCACCTGGCTGGCCAGCGCGGCCGGCACCGGCAGCTCGGAGAGATAGCGCTGCCGGGCCGGTCGCTCCGGTTCCTGATGTTCAAGGATGTGGAAGGTGGACAGGGCAATCGGGCCGACGTCGCGCGGTTGCAGCGCATCGAAGGCACGCGCACTGCCCTGCGCGGCAGTCACCATCGGATCGGTACTGCTGGCGCCATCACCGTCGGGGTTCTGCACGCTCAGCACGCGGAAGCGCAGCAGGCGGCCGGCGTGGGCCGGGAAGTCGATGCGCTGCGTGCCTTCCTTCAGCTGCAGGTGGCCGCGGGCAATCGGTTCACCCCACTCGCCGTTGCTGTCGCCCAGGTACACCTCGTAGTCGCGCACCTGGCCGTGCTTCCAGTTCTTGTCGTTGCGCGGCGCGATGTCGATGCCATCGATCATCTTCCGTTCGCCGAAACCGATCACCCACTCATGGGCACCGGTGCGCACGGCCTGGTTGCGCACGCTGCGGAACCAGGTGGCCGGATCATCATCGAAGGCATTTTCCAGCGCATGCCCGGGTTCTTCGGCCGGGCGATTGACCACCAGCAGGCTGTCGGCCGGCAGTTCGCGGCCCAGCACCGGTGCGGCCGGGTAGGCATCGTCGGCGGCCGCGGCGGCGACGGCGAAGTCCAGCTGCAGCTGCAGCGGCTGGCGGATATCCTGCGCAGCGGTGCGTACGTGCAGGGTGCCGCGACGCTCCTTGGCATCGAAGTACCAACCCTCGCTGGCGCTGTTGAATGCGGTCGCGTCGGCCAGCGCCGGCAGCACGCGGCCAGCGGCCTGCACCGCACGCGGCGCCTGCCGGCTGAGCACGCGCAGGCCATAGCGGCGCTGTGCCAGCTGGCCGTTGTACTGGCCCTGTACCGCATCGATCTGCACCTGCACCGGGCCACTGCCCTGTGCCGGCGCCTGCACACTGATCCGCTGCGTGCTCGATTCGCCCTGCTGGTAGCGGCGGGTGTTGCCGTCATCTTCGTACAGCGTGTACTGCGAATCACCCTGCGGGTACAGGTCGAAGGTCACTTCATCGAGCGGTTTCTCGCCGTCGAACAGCATCGACGGGTACATCGGCAGGATCGCACCGGCACGCACGAACACCGGCAGCGTGGCCAGGTCCACCTGGCGGTCCAGCTGGCGGCCATCGGCGGCGGCCTGCACGCGGCGGCCATCCCAGTAGTCGATCCAGCCGCCGGCGGGCAGGTGGATGTCGCGGCGCCAACCACGGCTGGCGGCCTGGCTGCGGTACACCGGTGCAACCAGCAGGTCGCGGCCGAGCAGGAACTGGTACTTGTAGGTTTCATCCTGCGCGTGCGGATCGCGCGGGTTGTCCCACATCAGGCCACGCACCGGCGGTGCACCGGTCTGCGCAGCCTCATGCACCAGCCCATACATGTACGGGGTCAGGCGCATCTTCAACTTCAGGTAATCGCGGTTGATGCTGCGGTAGGGCTCGTCGTACCACCACGGGTGCTTGCGCGCATTCGACGACCAGCCGCTCATGCCCATCAGCACCGGGGTGAACGCCTTCCACTGCAGGTCGCGGGTGAAGGTCTCGGCGCTGCCGCCGAAGATCGCGTCCACATCGCCGCTGGCGTAGGCCATGCCGGACAGGCCCGAACCCACCAGGGTCGGCACATGCCAGCGGATGTAGTCCCAGCTGCTGCTCTGGTCGCCGGTCCAAGCCACGGCATAGCGCTGGATGCCGGCCCAGCCCATCACCGTCCACAGGAACGGGCGCGAATCGGAATTGTCGAGGATGCCGTTGAACGCCTGGCGGTTGGCATCCATCGCGAACTGGTAGCCCTTGCCGGTCCAGGCCACGTCCAGTTTCTGCACGCGGCTGCCGGCCTTGCCCACTTCCCAGGCGATCTTGTCGACGCCGTTTTCGGTCCACAGGCCGGTGCGGAAACCGTACCCGGCCAGGCCCTTCACCGTCTCCGGCAACTGCTTGTAGCCGCAGCCATAGCCATCGTTGGGCAGGATCCAGCCGCCGGGCATGTCATTGGCGCGGTACTGCTTGGCTACGCTGTCGATCACGTCGGGGGTGGTGCCGGTCGGGCCGTCGCTCCAGCCCTCGGGCACGGTGCCGGGCTTCTTGCTGTTGTCGCCGTCGTTGTAGCAATCGGCATCGCCGTAGGACAGCGCCCAGCGCGCGACCATGTTCGGGCGGCCGGTCAGCTGGGTGTAGCGCTCGATCAGCTTCGGCAGATCGGCGCCAACGAAGTAGTAGGCATCGAAGCGGTCTTCGCGATGCAGCAGGGTGGCCTGGTCGCTCTGGCGCAGGTCGTAGCTGCCGTCGCTCCATGTGTTGCGCAGCATGCCCCAGCCACGGCTGCTCAGCAGCATCGGCGCCGGGCTCGGGCGATCGCCCTCCTCCCAACCGCCGGAGTACGAGACTTCCAGTTCGCGGCCCTTGAACTGGTAGCGGCCGTTCTGCTGGCCACCACCGTAATAGCCTTCATCGGCCTGCGATGACAGCACCTGCACGCTCTGCGTGGCATCCAGGTCCAGCGGTTGCAGTTCCTGCCACAGCGCGGTGGGCTGGCCATTGTCCAGGCGCTCCAGGCGCAGGCGCAGCGGCTGCCGCTGCACATGCAGCACGAGTGCAGCGGTACGCACGCGGATTTCCTGCGCGTCTTCTTCCAGCTGCGCCTGCACGTTGGCCTTGGGCTGCGGCAGCACGATCGGTGCGGCCTTGTCGCCGGCCCCGGTCAGCTTGCCGTTGCGGCCGGCCTGCACCCGGACGATGTCGGTGGCCGGCAGTTCGATGCGGATGCGCGTGCCGTTGTCGGTCTGCAGGTCCCAGCCACTTACACCGTCGGTGCTGGCACTGGCGCTGAACGAGCGCAGGTTGCCGACCGGTGCGGCCTGGGCCGACAGGGACGCCGACAGCAATGCCGGCAACAGGGCCAGCAGCAGTGGCGAGCGACGAACGCAGATTTCCACACGGACTCCCAACCCGTTCACCGGGCGTTTCGAAAGCGGTTGGGCCGACTCTAGGGCAGCGATTCGAAAGATGTCAACAAATTGAAAGGAAAAAGGAAGATATATTTATATGAAACGAAAGTTGTTGCGTTGCAATACTTTGTGTAAGCGCTTGCAGGCCCCTGTTAAGCATTGTGCGATACGGCATTGGGCGGTTTCTTTCGTTTCTGGCGGCATGCCGCGACAGCAAAGTCGGCACGGCAATATCTTTCTTTTTACTTTCGGTATTTGACATTTCGAAAGAAAACGCAGATGGTGCGCTGGCCCAACTGGAACCTCCGAATGGACGTCACCCTGCTTTCCGATGTGTCCGCCTGGCAGCGCCGCGGCGGAGCCGATACCGCTACCGAAATCGCCCAGCAGCCGGCGCTGTGGGAAGTCCTTGCACAGGATCTGTCGCGTGCCCGCGACCGCCTGCAGGCCTTCCTCGGCGACAGCCTCGATGATCCCAACCAGCGCGTGCTGTTCACCGGCGCCGGCAGTTCCGGCTTCATCGCCGAAATGGTGGCCGATGCCATCAACGCGCAGTGGCCGGCCGACGTACGCGTGGTGCATACCACCAGCCTGCTCACCCACCCTGCGCTGTACCTGCAGCGCGACCGTCCGACCCTGCTGGTGTCGTTCGGCCGCAGCGGCTCCAGCCCCGAAAGCGTTGCCGCCGTCGATCGCGTGCGCAGCGACGTGGATGATGCGCGCTTCCTCGACATCACCTGCAATGCCGATGGCGAACTGGCCCGTCGTGGCGCCGGCCGTGCCGACACCTGCACCCTGCTGATGCCGTCGGCCAGCTGCGACCGCGCCTTCGCCATGACCAGCAGCCTGACCTGCATGCTGCTGGCCGCGCTGACCGTGTTCGACCGTTCGCCGTGGGATGCGCGCATCGCGCGCCTGAAGCAGATTGCCGGTCTCGCCCGCGAAGGCCAGGCGCAGTGGGACGCACCGGTGGCCGCGCTGGCGCAGCGCCCGTTCAACCGGGTGATCTACCTTGGCAGCGGCCCGCTGGAAGCACTCGCACGCGAAGCCGCGTTGAAGGTGCTGGAGCTGACCGCCGGCCGCGTGCTGGCGCTGGCCAACACCCCGCTCGGCTTCCGCCACGGCCCGAAATCCACGCTGGACGGCAGCACTCTGGTGGTCGTGCTGCGCAGCGGGCAGCCGCTGGCGCGCCGCTACGAGCAGGATCTGCTGGAAGAACTGCGCCGCGATGGCGTGGCCGGCCAGGTATTGTCGATCGGCCCGCATTCGGATATCGGCGCCGACGATGACTACACCCTCACCGTGCCTGCCCTGGATGACCCGTGGCTGGCGCCGGTGTGGCTGGGCTTTGCGCAGCTGTACGCGCTGCAACGTTCGGCCGCACTCGGCCTGACCCCCGACAATCCGTTCCCGGACGGCACCGTCAACCGCGTGGTCAAGGGTGTCACCATCCACCATGGCTGAGCTGATCGCCAACGCCTGCTACGGCATCGACATCGGCGGCACCAAGATCGAGCTGGTGGTGTGCGATGCGGCGATGCAGGTCACCTGGCGCCGCCGCGTGGCCACCCCGCAGGGTGACTACGACGGTTTCCTGCGGGCGGTGGTGACACTGGTCGCTGAGGCCGATGCCGTCTTGGGTCGCAGCGATGCAGCCATCGGCATCGCCCTGCCCGGCGTGCGTGATCGTCGCAGCGGCCGCCAGCTCAGCGCGAATGTTCCTGCGCTGACCGGCCAATGCGTGGCGGCCGATCTGCAGGCACGCCTGCAGCGCCCGCTGCATTTCGGCAACGACCTGCAGTGTTTTGCGCTCTCTGAAGCGCACGGTGGCGCCGCCGATGGCTACCCCAGCATGTTCGGCGCCATCCTCGGCACCGGTGCCGGTGGCGGCTTCTGCCTGCAGGGGCGCCTGCTGTCCGGCTTCAACGGCCTGGCCGGCGAATGGGGCCACTGGAGCGTGCCGGGTCACCTGCTGCAGCGTCATGGCCTGCCGCTCATCGATTGCGCCTGTGGCCTGCAAGGCTGCGTGGAGCGCTACGTATCCGGGAGTGGCCTGGCGATGATCGAGCGCCACCTCGGTGGCAGTGCTGCCGATGCCAGCGTGGTGGTCACCCTGGCCGAAGCCGGCGATGCGCGTGCACGGCAGGCGCTGGACGTCCATCGCGACCTGCTCGGCCACAGCCTGGCCGCCCTGGTGCTGGCGCTGGACCCGCACGTGATCGTGCTCGGTGGCGGCCTGTCCCAGTACGCACCGCTGTACCAGCTGTTGCCTGCGGCCATCGCCGCGCATCTGTTCAACGGCGTGCAGGTGCCGCCCATCGTGCCGCCGCGCTTCGGCGATGCCGGTGGTGCACGCGGTGCCGCCCTGCTGGCCTGCCAACCCTCGTTTTCCTGATGTCCGGAGCTTGACCATGTCCCCGTTGCAGACCCTGCTTGCCTCCCACCGCGCCGGCCACAACGTCGGCCTGTACAGCGTCTGCTGCAGCAACGAACAGGTGCTGCGCGCGGCCATGCACGTGGCGTTGGCGCACGATACCGTGCTGCTGATCGAAGCCACCTCCAACCAGGTCGACCAGTTCGGCGGCTACACCGGCATGACACCGCCGCAGTACCGCGACTACGTCGGCACCCTGGCCGATGAGGAAGGCTTCCCGCGCGAGCGCTTGATCCTGGGCGGTGACCACCTTGGCCCGAACGCGTGGCAGAAGCGCCCGGCCGCCGAAGCGATGACCCATGCGCGCGTGCTGATCGAGGCCTACGTCGCCGCTGGTTTCCACAAGATCCACCTGGACTGCAGCATGTCCTGCGCCGATGACCCGGTGCCGCTGCCCGATGCCATCGTTGCTGCACGTTCGGCCGAGCTGGCCGAGATCGCCGAGCGCACCGCCGCCGAGCACGGCCTGCCGCCGCCGGTCTATGTCATCGGTACCGAAGTGCCGATTCCCGGTGGCGAAGCCTCGCTGGCCGGTGGCCTGCAGGTGACCACCCCGGCTGCCGCTGCGCAGACCCTGGCCATCCACCGGCAGGCCTTCGATACCCCGCTGCTGCGCGATGCATGGCAGCGTGTGCTGGCCATGGTGGTGCAGCCGGGCGTGGACTTCGACCACAGCAGCGTGCACGAGTACGACGCGGCCGCCGCCAGCGAGCTGGCCGACTTCCTCGAACAGCAGCCGCGCATCGTGTTCGAAGCGCATTCGACCGACTACCAGCGCGAAAGCGGCCTGCATGCCCTGGTGCGCGACCACTTCGCGATCCTCAAGGTCGGCCCCGCGGCCACCTTCGCCTACCGCGAAGCGCTGTTCGCACTCGCTGCCATCGAGGCCGAGCTGCTGCCGGCCGCGCAGTGCTCGCGCCTGCCGCAGGTGCTGGACGAGGTGATGGTGGCGCAGCCGAAGTCCTGGCAGTCCTATTACCAGGGCGACGAAGCGACCCTGCGCCTGCTGCGCAGCTATTCCTTCAGTGACCGCTGCCGCTACTACTGGGGCGAGCCGGCGCTGGTGCAGGCCGTGCAGACCCTGTTCGCCAACCTGGAACAGCACGCGCCGCCGCTGGTGCTGCTCAGCCAGTACCTGCCGGAGCAGTACCGCGCCGTGCGCGAGGGCACCCTGGCCAATACGCCTACCGCCCTGGTGCAGCATCGCATCGGCCTGTGCCTGGGCGAATACGCCCGCGCCTGCAGCGCCAACCAGGCTGGAACCCGCAAGCACAACGCAAGTCCGGCTGCCGCCGATCTTGCGAACGGCTAATCTCTACCTTTCCCTGCGAAACCGAGAATGGCCATGCGCAACACCCGCTCCCGCCGGCAACAGATCCTGCAGCTGCTGATCGAGCACGGCTCGGTGCAGGTGGCCGATCTGGTCGAGCGCTTCGGCGTGTCGGCGGTGACCATCCGTGCCGACCTGACCCACTTCGAATCGCAGGGGCTGGCCACGCGTACCCACGGCGGTGCCACCCTGGTGCGTACACCGCCGCAGGAACAGGACATCCACGAAAAGGATGCGCTGAACCTGCCGCTGAAGGACTCCATCGGCACCGCGGCCGCGCGCCTGGTACAGGCCGGTGACAACATCATCATCGACTCCGGCTCGACCACGATGACATTGGCCCGCCACCTGCGCGAACACCGCGATGTGACGGTGATGACCAATGGCCTGAACATTGCCTGGGAACTGGCCAACGCCGCCGGCATCACCGTGCTGCTGACCGGTGGCCTGCTGCGCCAGCAATCGCTGTCGCTGCAGGGCAGCCAGGCCGAAGCCAGCCTCAACTCCTACAGTTTCGACACGCTGTTCCTGGGTGTGGATGGCCTGGACCTGCAGTTCGGCCTGACCACGCACGACGAAGCCGAAGCCCGCCTCAACCACCGCATGGTCGAACGCGCGCGGCGCATCGTGGTGCTCACCGACGCCTCCAAGTTCGGCCGCGTCAGCCTGCACCGCATCGCCCGCCTCGATCAGATCCACGCCATCATCACCGACGCCGGCATCGACGAGGCAACCCGCGAAGGGCTGCAGCGGCTGGGCATCGAAGTGATCATCGCCGAGCCACCCGCATGACCGACACCCGCTCCCTGCACGGCCGCATCCTCACCCCACTGGGCTGGCGTCGCGGCCAGGTCCAGTTCGATTCGCACGTGCGCCAACTGCAGGTGGACGACCACAGCGGCGGCGATGACCCGCAGCTGCCGGTGATCCTGCCCGGTTTCATCGACCTGCACGTGCATGGCGCGGCCGGCGTGGACCTGATGCAGGGCGGCGATGTGGCCCGCACCATCGCCCGCACCCATGCACGCTTTGGCACCACCACGCTGCTGGCGACCACCATGACCGCCGGCCTGGACGAGATCGAATACGCGCTGCAGGGGGTTGCGGCAACGATGGCCGCGCCCGATGCCGACGCGGCCTGCATCGCCGGCGTGCACCTGGAAGGTCCCTTCATCAGCCCGCAGCGGCTGGGTGCACAACCCAACCGCACGATCGAGGCGACGATGGCGCTGGTGCAGCAGTTGCACGCACTGGCACCGATCCGGGTGATGACGCTGGCGCCCGAGATCGGCGAGCACACTGCACTGATTCCCGCGCTGTCCGCACTCGGCATCCGCGTGCAGCTCGGCCATAGCGCCGGCACCTACGAGGAAGGCGTGGCTGCATTGCAGGCGGGTGCTTCCGGCTTCACCCATCTGTTCAACGGCATGACCGGCGTCGACCACTACCGGCCTGGCATCGCCGCGGCAGCCTTGGCGCATGCGCAGTACGCCGAGATCATTCCCGACCTGCAGCACATCCATCCCGGCGTGATCCGCCTGGCCGCACGTGCGATTCCACGTCTGTATGCAGTGACCGACGCAACCGCCGCCACCGGCATGCCCGACGGCGAATACGCGCTGGGCGAGCAGCGTGTGCACAAGTGCGGCGGCTGTGTGCGCCTGGCCACCGGCTCGCTGGCCGGCAGTGCACTGACCATGGACCAGGCGCTGCGCAATCTGGTACAGGTGGGATTGGAACTGGCTGACGCGTCGCAACGCGTGTCCACCTTCCCCGCCGATTACCTGGGCTTGAGCGATCGCGGCCGCATTGCGCCCGACGCCCGCGCCGACCTGGTGGTGCTGGATGCGGAACTGCGCCTGCAGCAGGTGGTGGTCGGTGGCCGCGTGATCGACCTGCACTAAGCGACGCACGTCTGTAGAGCCGAGCCATGCTCGGCTGCTTTTCGCACCGACATCGACGACGTCCGCGCCGCGCTTCGCGCGGCAAGCCGAGCATGGCTCGGCTCTACATGAAGCGCGCAAGCGCATTTCATCAGCCACGCACCATCCCCGTTATTCCAGGAATACGCCGATGACCGCAGCCACTGCACCTGCCGTACCCGCTTCCACCGCCCCGCGCTGGCCCGTACGCTACCTGCTCTTCATCGGCGGCCTCGGTGGCCTGCTGTACGGCATCGACATCGGCATCATCGCCGGCGCCCTGCCCTATCTTGAAGCCACCGCCAGCCACGCCTGGCAGCTCAGCAGCCAGCAGCTCGGTTTCGTCGTCGCTGCAGTGCTGCTGGGCAGCGTGCTGTCCTCGCTGTTCGCCGGCATGATCGCCGACCTCATCGGCCGTCGCGGTGCGATGCTGCTGGCCGGCATCCTGTTCACCGCCAGCATTCCGATCATGGCGCTGGCGTCGGGCTACACCCCGCTGCTGCTGGGGCGCCTGCTGCAGGGTGTCAGCGGTGGCCTGATCGGCGTGGTCATTCCCCTGTACCTGGCTGAAGTGCTCAGTCCCGAGCGGCGCGGTCGCGGCGCGGCGATGTTCCAGCTGCTGCTGACCGTCGGCCTGGTGCTGGCCGCGTTGATCGGCCTGTACCACGCGCATGCCGTGGACGCCGCCGCAGAAGCGGTGCGCTCGCTGCCGGTCGCACAGCAGGCGCAGGAACTGTTCACGGTGAAGGACCATGCCTGGCGCACCATCTTCTGGACCTGCCTGGCGCCGGGCCTGCTGTTCTGCGCCGGCATCTTCTGGCTGTCCGAATCGCCGCGCTGGCTGGTGCGCCGTGGCCGCATCGATGATGCCCGCCGCAGCCTGCAACGCGTGCTGCCCGCGGCCGAGGTCGAGCACACGCTGGCGCAGATCCAGGCACCGGAATCGAGCAGCAGCAGCGGCAAGCGCGACCCACTGCTCAGCCGCCGCTACGTGGTGCCGTTCGTGCTGGCCTGCGTGGTGCTGGCCTGCACCCAGGCCACCGGCATCAACTCGGTGCTGGCCTATGCGGTGAACATCCTCAACCAGGCAGGCCTGTCCGGCTCGGTCGCCAACGGCGCCGACGTGGCGATCAAGCTGCTCAATGCGGTGATGACCGTGGTCGCGCTGCTGCTGGTCGACCGCAAGGGCCGCAAGTTCCTGCTGATGCTGGGCAGCGGTGGCATCTGCGTTGCCTTGCTGGCCGCAGCAACGCTGTTCTTCCAGGCCGAACGTGGTCGCGCCGACGTGCAGCCGCAGCTGCAGGCGGCGGTAAGTGGCGACGGCCTGCAACTGGTACTCGACGAAGCGCAGTGGCAGCGTCTTGCCGGTAGCGTCGACCGTGAGGGGCGACCACTGCAGCTGACCCTGTCCTACGCCTATGGCGACTTCACCAACGTGCGTGCGCTGCGCAGCGACAACCTGACCGACCGCGAGCTGCGCATCGAACGCGCCGGCACCGTGCAGCCGGACAGCGTCATCGGCGCGTTCTTCCGCACGCTGCACCTGAACCCGTTCGCTGACCCGGCCAGCGCCGCGCAGGCACCGCTGCGCATCGAACAGGCACGCATCGGCCCGATCCCGCCGCCGGCGCATGGCTGGGCCGTCGCCGCCTGCATCCTGGTGTTCGTGGCGTTCTTCGCCGTCGGCCCCGGTGTGTGCGTATGGCTGGCGCTATCCGAGCTGATGCCCAACCGCATCCGCTCCAACGGCATGAGCATCGCGCTGCTCATCAACCAGTTCGTGTCCACCACCATCGCCGCGATCTTCCTGCCCACGGTTGGGCACTACGGCTATGCCAGCATGTTCCTGTTCTGGGCCGGCTGCACGTTCGTGTTCTTCCTGGTGGCCGCGTTGTGGCTGCCGGAAACCAAGGGCCGCTCGCTGGAAGAGATCGAAGCCGGCTTTGCAGGAAAGCAGCGCTGATTCAGCGCTGCTGTGACGGCGCAGGGCCGCCGTGGACGATGTAGCGCGCCATGTCGCGCACTTCGGCCACGCTCATGTCCGTACCAACCACCTGCATGGACTCGCCAAAAGGGCCCGCTATGGTGGCCACGGACAGCACGTGGTCATCGACGGTAAGGGCGACCTGCTTGCCCACCAGGGCCTCGGTCGCGTGCAGCAACCGGTCGGCGGACTCCTTGCGGAACGTCAGTTCGAGCACGGGCTGGTGGGCGGCGTCCAGCTCCGCTCGCACGTCGAGGATATCGGCACTGGTGAGCATCGGCGGCTCTTTCACGGCGATGCTGCGCCCTTGCCACTGCAGGGTAGCGCGGCCATCGGGATCGACCACACGCATCTGCACCTGCACACCCTGCCGCGGCGGGTGCCGTGTCTCCGCCGGAAGCAGCCGGTTGCAGCCCACCAGCAGCAACACCGCGAGGCCGCTGCCGAGCAGCGCCCATCTGCTCCAGCCCCACATCAGCGCAGCTTCCTCAGCTTGAACGCCACCAGCACCTGCAGCACGCCGTACAGCAGGCTGCCGATGCCGATCCACAGCGTGGTCACCGCCACGCCGGCATAGGGGTTGGCTGCGAACAGCAGGCCCAGCACGATGGCCAGCACGCCGCTGAGGATCAGCAGCCACTCCCCCTGGATCTGCTTGCGTACGCGTAGGGCGAAGACGATGCGGTAGATGCCCGCCACCAGCAGCCATGCCGCCAGGAACAGCACCAGCACGCTGGCGGTGGCCAGCGGGTTGATCACGGCCAGCACGCCGAAGCCCAGCGAGGCAACCACGTACAGCAGCAGCCAGCCGCGCGAGGCGCCACTGGCACCGGTGATCAGCGCCAGCAGACTGATGACGCCCTCGACGATGGCCATTACACCCAGCGTCCACGCCAGCGCGATGGCCGCGGACATCGGCCAGCCGATCGCGATGATGCCGAAGCCCAGCGCGACCAGACCGTACAGCAGAAGGATCCACCAGCTGCGTCCAACGGCCGACAACAGGGGAGACAAGGGGGAATTCATGACCACTCCTTCGATCCGGGTTCGTGGTCATCCTAGACCTTGCGGATGAAAGGAGCGATCACGGCACGCGCGCGCAGATCCATGCGCGCACCTCCCCTGCACCCACCAGCCGCAGCGTCTCTGCAATCTCCAGCACGGTACTACCAGTGGTCATCACGTCGTCGACGATGGTCAGCCGCGCTGGCACGGCGCCGCGCACATCGAAGGCGTCGAACAGGTTGTCGCGGCGCTGCTCGGCACTGCGCTCGGACTGCGGCGCGGTGTGGCGACGACGATACAGCCCGCGCCACGTCGGCAACTGCAGCAGGCGGCACAGTTCAGCGGCCTGGTCGTAGCCACGTTGACGCAGGCGCTTGCGGTGCAGCGGCACGGGTACCAGCGGCGCGCACGACCACGGCGGCGGATTGCGCAGCATCAACTGCGCAAGCAGGCGTCCAGCAGCCAGATCCTGATGGAATTTGTAGCGGACCAGCAGCTGATCGACCGGCGGCAGGTACAGTAGGCTGGCATGGGTTGCGGTCTGCGCTGGCGGCTCGTCGCGGCAGGTCCCACAGATGGGCAGGGCTTCATCCGCTAGCGGCAGCGCGCAGCGAAGGCAGGCGCGACCCGCCCACGGCAGCTCGGCGAGGCAGGCGGGGCAGAGATCGAGAGTGTCATGGCCGCGCTCGCTGCAGACCAGGCAGCGCAGGGGCAGCAGCAGGCGGAAGGCAGCCTGCAATGGTTCACCAAGGGCAGAAGGCAGTGAGAAGCGCATGCCGCAGCATCGCCCTGCAAGCGCGGCCTGCACATCGGTGAAGTAGCTGGATACATGTCAGTACAGGGAGCATTGCCCTTTGGGGGCCGCCTCTTGTCCGGCCGTAAGCCTGCGTCGCACCCGCTACCGCGCGCTTGCCCTCCACCACGCGGATACCCAGACCGCGCTTGGCCGAGATATAGGTCGCGTGGTGACGGGCGCGATCGAAGCGATCGCGGTTGATCATCACGCCCGAGCTGTCCGAGGGCGGGCAAACCATCCCTGCGGATCCGCCGCCAGCTATCATCACCATGGGCCCGGTTGCCCTGGACGGATCTCTGCTGCATGGACGGACTGACGCTTGTCAAAGCAACGGCGCAGGATGCGGATGTGGTCTTCAGACTGATGCAGCTGTACTACTTCGAAGCCTCTGCCTGGAGCGGTGAGGAGATCCGTGCCGATGGTCTTTACGACTGCGCACTTGCCGATGTCCGGGCTCGCCTGCAGGAAGAGCCGGAGTGGACCCGTCTGCTCTGGCTCGATGGCCTGCTGTGTGGATTCGTCCAGGTGGATGACGTCGAGTTCCAGGGGCGGCGCGTGCCAGAGTTGGCGGATCTGTTCATCCTTCCAAAACATCGCGGTAAAGGCATCGCGTCTGCGGTGGTTGCCGACCTTGTGCGGCCAACAACGGGGGAATGGTTGCTGGCCACATTCCGCAAGGACCACGCAGCGCACGCATTCTGGGAGCGAAATCTTGCAAAGATGGGAATGACGTACAGCGTCCCAACCGGGCTAGAAGGAACAGACTTCCGCTTGTTCCTGATCAGGGCGAAATGACGAAGGGGAGCGCCTGAGCGATCGGCTATGCAAGCGATGTGGTTGGCTCAAACGCTGAACAAGCAAAGCCGCAAAGCGGCTCTGGCCTTTAGTCGACAATCAAGGGCTGTCCTGTCTGGTGGCGACGCCAAAGGCAAAGGACTCAAGGGGAACGTCCTCACCAGCCGAATAGAACAGGGTGCCGCCCTTTTGCTTGAATCCGTGAAGCAGGTCAAGCGCCAACGAGGATGCAAGACAAAGGGCCTGAAACGAGCTGCATCCATGAGCGTCCTGGAGGCTTTTGCAGAGTGGCCGTACTGCCACCGGACACGCCCACTCGTGAGGGTCATCCCCGACGTGATATGGCGTTCCGATTTCGATGTGAATCTCGAACGCCTCTTCACCCGGACGTTGGGCCCACATCACTTCATTGGCAATCACTGCGTTCATCTGAACCGCCTCCTCAGGGTTCGCCCATTCAGTCCACCTTGCCTCGCATTGGACCAGAATGCCGACCCTCGCCCCTTAGCGCATCCCGCAGGTCGCACCGACACATTGCCCGTTCTCCATGAACCGCACTTGCGAGTGTCCTGGCTCCCCGGTAGGGGCCGGCACCCCCGGCGCCACGAAGAACGTCGCCGCGTGCGCGCCATACAATCCCGCCGGGATGGTGAAGGCCTTCAGCACGGTGTAACTACGGAAGGGCACGCCCTGCTCCCGCTCTGCGTTGACGCCTTCGATGCGCGGGATGTCCGCTGCACCGCCGTTGCGTCGGCCGCCAGCCTCCCAGGCCCGCAGGTCGGCCACCGTCGCTGGCCGCAGGATCCCGCTGCGCAGCGCGGCATCAATACCTGCCTGCCCCGCTGGCGGTGCGCCCTTCAGCTGGAAGTCCACCACGGGTTTGGCCGTGGCATCGGTCACTAGTTGCGCCCCGGGCGGCAACGCGCCGATGACCGCGCGGCCGTCGCGTGCCGCGTAGGCCACGTCAACCGCGCGACCGAACACCTCGCGGGCCAACGGATTGAGCTTGTTCGAGCCCTCCCCTCCCACATAGGCATAACTGCAGGGGCCACGATCCTCGTAGGAGCTGATCAGCACCGGCAAGCCAGCGGGCAGTCCGGTCAGCCGTTGCCGGTGATAGCCCGTCACCAGCACCGCCGCTATCTGCGTACCGCGCGTCCAACCGACGCTCCACACGGTGGGTTCGTAAGCACCCAGCAACAGCACCACCGGCGCCTTGGGCTCGTGCACGGCCACCTGGATGGTGGTGGCCTGGTGGCCGCTCTGGTCGATCTGAAAATCCGATTCCTTACCGCCGTAGGCCCCCGCCGCATAGACCTTCGCGTTGGCCGGCAGCACCAGACCGTCGATCCGGCAGGTGCTCGGCGGCGTATCCACCGTCACCGGTGCGTCGAACGAGAAGGGCTGGGTGTCCGCATCGGAATGCACGATCACGGGCGCTACCTGGATGGGTTCGGCCGGCATCGCGTCCGCAGCGTCAGGTGCGTGGGCTCCCTTGCCTGCTGATGCCTGCACATTCGGCTCCGACAGTGTTGGCTCGGTGCACCCAGCCAACAGCACTATCCCGGCGACCGCGACGTACATTATGGTGCCGGAAATGACGCTGCGCTTCATGTTGTGATCCTTCATGGCGAGGAATCGGGCACTGATCGGGAACAGCTTGCCTCATGCAGCCGCCGTTCCTTGGCGGGCTATTTCAGGAGTGGCTGAACATCGACGATCCGCACGTCGTGCATCTGCTCGAGGTACGCATCCAGGTACGCCTTGTGTGAGGCACCGACAATCACCAGCGTACGCATTCCCGGGGTCGGTCCCATAAGGTCGCGGATGTTCGCTGCCATGCGCAGGTTGCGCGTTTCCCACGAGGTGACGTAAAGGCGCCCGTAGCCCTGTGGGGACGGCTCCTCCAGCGCGGCACCGTAGTCGCTTTGGAAGGTGACCGATGCCACGTCCGGTGCGTTGTAGCGGCGATACAGCGCCAGTGCCTTCTGCGGCGTATCGACCTGCGCTTCCAGTCCACCGAACATCGTCCCCCGCTTTTTTGACGCCGGGTTGTCCCAGGCCTTCCTGACCGCAGCTGCATATGCCTTGGGATCAGGGCCAAACTGGTCGGAGCTGTGGTCATCCATCGGCCACACCCGCTCGAGGCCAAGACGGACGGCGAGGGCTGCGGCGATAAGCGTATTTTCACTGCGGCTGACGCGCAGCGCTTCGAGGGCTGCAACCAAGTCCTTATCCAGGCCGTCGCCTGCCTGTCGATCTGCTTCGCGGAGGCGCAGCCATTGCACCAGTGCCGAATCGCGTTCGCCGGCGGCCAGGAAGGTAGCGGCAAGCGCGCGCCGTTGCGCGGCCGTGGGATGTGCGGGCCAGGTCGCCAGCATCGTCTCTGCCGCCGCGTTCGCCGCCGGCACATCGAGGCCCGTTGCTTTCTCCGCCGCCGACACATCGGGGCAGTAGTCCTTCACCGTATACCGGTAGCGGGAAGGGTATCGCCGCAGCATGTCGCACTGCTGGCCCGATACGGCCTCGATCGCGATGGCCTTCGGCTGCCACGCTGCGAGCCGGTCGATAAGGGTATCCAATGATGAGGGATCGAAGGTTTTCGGCAGTACCGCCAAGTGCGCGCTGCCGAGCACCATCACTTCGTTCGGCACCCCGTGCTGCGGCCCTTTGTGGGCGCGCGGGTCGAAGGTCTCTGCCTGCGCCGTTCCTGCAAGCATCCCTGCCGCCAGCAGCGAGCCGATCAATGAGCTGATAGATACGCGTCGTCCCCACATCCCCTGCATCATTCCCTGTTGCATATGGCTCGCCATTGAAGCGCTTTTACAGCGTATAGCCGCGCAGATTCCATCGCCGCCAGCGCTTTGTCAATCGTCATGAAGCTGCTGCTGCAGGACGCGGCCGACGCTTGAACGTCGGTCACAAGGGATCAGCGAAGCGTACCGATTGCGGGATCGTCTCACGCATCGAACTGCCTGGCTGCAGGCTGCTGGGCAGGCAGTCCCAGCGCGGCACGCGTACGCCCGATCGTGGCCGCGATCTCCTGTTCAAACCCGAAACCTGACTCCAGGCAGCGCAGCAGCACGACGGATCTCTGCTTCAGCTCAACGGCCCATGCCACGTCATATGGATCGGCGATCACCTCTGCAAACAGCAACCCGCTGCGTTCGACCTCTCCAGCCAACCCGGCCGACACCGCCGAGTGGTACGTGTTCCATAGCGTGGGCGATGCATTGGCGGTTATCCATGCCGATGCGTGAGCGACCGAGGGGAAACGCTCGCGCAGCGCCAGCACCTCCTGGGCCGCACGTCTGGCCAGCAGCGTGGCCGCCGCGGAGAACTGCTCCTCGCTGGTGAACTCGTGGAAGCCTTCCACCCGGTGCCCGGCGTCGAACGAAAGAAAATTCTTCTCATGCCAGAGCCAGCACGCTCCAACATTCAGATAGCTTCCCTTCCCCCACGAAGATGGCTGGAACTCGACCACGCCGATCCACCACCCCTGGTCGTCAAGCCAGATTCTGGAGCGCCCCTTCTGCACACAGCCCAGAGGGCGCAGCACCGTCCTGGCTGCGGCAGTGATCATTCGAGAGTGCTGGGCAGTCGACATCGAAGGCATCCTTGCGCTTGCAAACGTTCATGGAATCGTACTGGAAGAAGGGGCAGTGGGTAGCAGGTGCACCCGCTTACCCGGCCAATGCCTGCTGGAAGTCACGCTGTCCGCCTTCGCCCCACCATGGAACAGACACACTACCGCCGAGTGCGCGAAGGTCGCCAAGCAGCGACAGGAAGGCCCGTATCTCGGCGTCCTGCCAGGTGGCCCCCATACGATAGTCAACGGTAAACCCGTCAGCAGTCACCAGGACGCCGAGGTCTGGTAGTCGGGTTCCTTGGCGGACAATTCCCTCAAGGAGAAGATGAAATGGCTCTGATTCGCCCGAGCCGACCCGTTCCGCATCCTCCAGTCCGGAAAACTGTCGCACCGATGGTTTGCCCGACGCCCACAGCTGCCTTCCCCCACAGGTAGCATCGCGCGCGCCGCAGTCGAACAGATGCGCGAAGGCAGCCACCATGTGTGAGGGCACGGCGAACGTGACTTCCACTTCGGGAAGTGAACCGTCATCTGTCTTGAAGTAGTGTCCCGGAATCATGCTGGTTTGGCTGCGCAGTTGATCAGGCCGGAACGGTAACCGAGTGACCCGCCACTGACTACGTTCGCTGGAGATCCGCGTACTGAAAGCGGTTTCCGCTGCTAGGCGAGGATCACGGCGCTCCCGGCATGGGCGTCGTGACGGAGACAGCGCAACTGAAGCATCCACCGCTTGACAGGCAACCAGGATCTCCTGACTCTCCGCAGCATGACTATCGACGTTGAACACCTGAGCCTGCGCGAACTGAACGCCCTTGTGGCTGCTGCCGAGCAGCGCAGGGCGCTGGTCGCCAGCCGCCGCCCCGTGGCCGTCGTCCGCCGCAAGCTGATCGCCTTTGCAGCGCAGTGCGGCTACACGATCGAGGAACTGATCGGCACCGCGCCCGCCGAGGCCACGGCGCCGGCCAGAAAACCTGCCACGCGGCGCAAGCCCGGCAAGGTGGCCGCCAAATACCGCGACCCTGACAACAAGCGCAATACGTGGTCCGGCCGTGGCCGGATGCCGCGCTGGCTTGCCGAGAAGACCAAGCATGGCCGCAGCCCAGCCGATTTCCTGATTCCCGGGTTGGGCCGGTCCACCGCTCCCAAGACCCGCACGATCGGGCAGAAGACGGTCTTCAAGCAGGGCTGAGCGCTTGTCTGAAGACGCGGCGCCGCTCACGGCGGCGTCTCATCGCTGAACCGTGCAGCCAACGCACACGTTTCCGGGTCGGGCGGTGCATCTGCCGGCCTGCCTGCTGCGTACCTTCCATGCCCCCATGCCGGGGGCGGAAGTACCCAGGAGACGCACCATGCACGCTCTTCTTCAACGTATCGCCCTCACCGCCAGCCTTGCTGTGCTCTGCGGCACCGCCTCGGTCAGCTTCGCCGCCGACACCGTGATGGTCGGTGGCGCTGCGATGTACCCGAACAAAACCATCGTTGAGAACGCCCTCAACTCGAAGGATCACACCACGCTGGTCGCAGCCGTGAAGGCCGCCGGGCTGGTGGACACGCTCAATGGCAAAGGCCCGTTCACGGTCTTTGCGCCCACCAACGAAGCATTCGCCAAGCTGCCCGCAGGCACGGTCGACACCCTGGTCAAGCCGGAGAACAAGGCAGACCTGACGAAGATCCTGACCTACCACGTAGTTGCCGGTACCCACACCTCGCAGCAGCTGATGGCCGATGCAAAGAAACACGGCGGAACGGTGTCGCTGAAGACAGTGGAGGGCGAGCCGCTGACCGTGAAGCTGCACGACGGCGCGCTTTGGGTGGTTGATGCCAAGGGCGGCAAGGCAGCCATCAGCATTGCCGATGTCAGGCAGTCCAATGGCGTGATCCATGTCGTGGACACGGTGCTGATGCCGAAGTGATCTGATGCGCCGGGCGGGCATTCAAGCCAATGCCCCGCTCGGTGCACGGTTCGTGCAGGCGGGAAGCCCCACTGCTCGGATTGCCACCTTCGCCATGAAAGATCGCCTCGCAGATGCGTGCATTTTCTGCGACATGTGCGGCAGCCGGAGCGATGGAGCTCGTGGCATCCGGAGCGCTTGTCTGCATTGCTGAGCAAAGCGTCAGGCCTGCGCTGGCCATGGCCCAGCGATGCGTGACTTCTGAACATGCTCCTCTCCTCAAGACGTCCTATCGCGCGGGACATGCATCGGCGGCAAGCGAGCAGACCTGCACGACCGCTGCGACCTGCGGCGTTTTTCCCGCATGCCTGCAGTCCTGCAACCAGATCAACGCATGCTGCCCCACCTTGAGGTCGGTTTCCTCGATGCCGCCGCCGTAGACCGTCCACAGACCGGTGCCCTCGTTGACGACGGTGCGGTGAACCACGCCTGCTTTGGTCTGGACCGTCAGCTGGTGGTCGCGGATCTTCACGATCTTTCCCGTCACCGAGGGCGGCGAGGGAGCGATATCACCGCCATCGGCAACCGGGAGCACGCACTGCGTCGTCGCCAGGGCGATGCCGGGAATGGTGATCAGCATCAAGGCAGTGGCAATGGCCGTCGCCTGCAGCGCGTTCGCCGCCACGGCCTTCAGTACGGCGATCAATGGGTTGTTCATGGCAATCCTTTGCGTGAGCGCCCAGTCTAACCCTCGGATGCAATGTAAACTTGCCAACTACCTAATTAGTTGACAGAGCACCACGAGCCACCCAGACTGCGCCCTCGCTCCAGCCCTTCCAAGGTCCCGCCATGGCAACCGCCATCCGCCACGACTGGTACCACGACGAACTGCAGGCGCTGTTCGACCTGCCCTTCCCGGAACTGCTGTTCCGCGCCGCCACCGTCCACCGCGAGCACTTCGACCCAGCCCAGGTGCAGGTCTCCACGCTGCTGTCGGTGAAGACCGGTGGCTGCCCGGAAGACTGCGCGTACTGCCCGCAGGCGCAGCGCTACAGCACAGGGGTCAACGCACAGAAGCTGATGGACACCGACGCGGTACTGGCCAAGGCACGCCAGGCGAAGGCGGCCGGTGCTTCGCGTTTCTGCATGGGTGCGGCCTGGCGTTCGCCGAAGGACCGTGACATTCCGAAGGTGGCTGCGATGATCGCCGGAGTGAAGGCGCTTGGCCTGGAAACCTGCGCCACGCTGGGCATGCTCAGTGGCGAACAGGCGCGCGCGTTGAAGGGCGCCGGCCTGGACTACTACAACCACAACCTCGATACCGCGCCGGACTACTACGACTCGATCATCCACACCCGGCAGTACCAGGATCGCCTGGATACGCTGGGCCATGTGCGCGATGCGGGGCTGAAGACCTGCTGCGGCGGCATCGTCGGCATGGGCGAAACGCGCGCGCAGCGCGTCGGCCTGCTGCTGGCGCTGGCCACGTTGCCGGCACATCCCGATTCGGTGCCGATCAACAAGCTGGTGCAGGTCGCCGGCACGCCGCTGCATGGCAGTGCCGAGCTGGACCCGTTCGAGTTCGTGCGCATGATCGCCGTGGCGCGCATCGCCATGCCGCATTCGATGGTGCGGCTGTCGGCCGGCCGCGAAGCGATGAGCGACGAACTGCAGGCGCTGTGCTTCCTGGCCGGCGCCAACTCCATCTTCTATGGCGACACGCTGCTGACCACCGGCAACCCGGAAAGCGAGCGCGACATGGCCTTGTTCGCACGATTGGGCCTGCAGCCGATGGCGGTGCAGGTGGACGCCGACGGTCACGACCATGGCGGCACCGTGCATGCCGATATCAGCGCCGATGCCCCCAGCTGCGGCTGCGCCCACGCGGCCTGAGCCGGCGGCCAAGCAGGCGTCGCGGCAACGCGCTACCCTAGCCGCCCCGTCGCCGCATCCAGCCGCCATGGCACGCCCCGACCTGACCGCCCGCCTCCAAGCCCAGCGCGCGTTGCGCGATGCACAAGGCCGTCGCCGCCCGCGGCGCACGGTCACCCGTCGCGATGGTGTGCGCCTGGAAGTCGATGGGCGCTGGCTGACCGGCTTCTGCAGCAACGATTACCTGGGCCTGGCCCAGCAGTTCAGCGTGGTCAACGCACTGCAGGATGCCGCCGCGCGCGAAGGTGCCGGCGCCGGTGCTTCGCACCTGGTCTGCGGTCACCACGCGCTGCATGATGCCTTGGAACGCGAAGTGGCCGAGTGGCTCGGTTACCCGCGTGCGCTGCTGTTCGGCAGTGGCTTCGCCGCCAACCTGGCCGTGCAGCAGGCGTTGCTGAGCGAAGAAAACGATGTCTGCGTGCAGGACAAGCTCAACCACGCCAGCCTGCTCGACGCCACCCGCCTGGCCGGTGCGCGCCTGCGCCGTTACCCGCACCTGGACCCGGAAGGTGCGATGCGCCAGCTCAAGCATGCGCCCGATGGCGCGGCGATGCTGACCACCGATGGTGTCTTCAGCATGGATGGCGATATCGCGCCGCTGCGTGCGCTGTCGCTGGTCGCGCGCCTGCAGCAGGCGTTGTTCTACGTGGACGATGCGCATGGCGTGGGCGTGCTTGGCGATGGCCGTGGCGCGGTCGCCACCGCCGGCCTGGGCGTGGACGATGTGCCGCTGCAGCTGGTCACCCTGGGCAAGGCGCTCGGCGGTTCCGGCGCGCTGGTACTCGGCCGCGACGACCTGATCGAGCACCTGGCCGAAACCGCACGCCCCTACATCTACACCACCGCCATGGCGCCGGCATTGGCGGCATCCGCGCTGGAAGCGGTGCGGCTGGCCCGACGCGATCATTGGCGGCGCGCGAAGCTGGCCGATCTGATTGCACTGTTCCGCGGCGAAGCGCGCCGTCACGGGCTGGATCTGATGGCATCGGAAACGCCGATCCAGCCGTTGCTCTGTGGCGACGACCACACCGCCGTGGCGATGTCGCAGGCGCTGGAGCAGGCCGGCTGGCTGGTCGGCGCGATCCGTCCACCGACCGTGCCGGAGGGCAAGGCGCGCCTGCGCGTCACCTTGTCCGCGCTGCACACCACCGAGCAGGTGCGCGGCCTGGTCGAAGCCATCGCCGTTGCACGCGACCGCGTGGCCTTTGCCGCGCGCGAAGTACTGCCGCCGTCGTTGCCGGCGCTGGCCTGAGTGATCGTGTAGTTCCCCATGCATATCGAAGTGACCGGCCATGGGCCGGACCTGGTACTGATCCACGGCTGGGCCCTGCAGGGCGGCGTGTTTGCGCCGCTGGTGCAGCGTCTGGCCGATCGTTTCACCCTGCATCTGGTCGACCTGCCCGGCCACGGCCACAGCCGAGAGGACAGCACGCCGCTGCGTCTGCCGTTCGTGGTCAACGCCATTGCCGCGGCCACACCGCCGGCGGTGTGGTGCGGTTGGTCACTGGGTGGCCTGTTCGCGCTGCACGCGGCGGCCACGCTGCCGAAGGTGCGTGGTCTGGCGATGATCGCCGCCACGCCGCGCTTCGTGCGCGCTGATGACTGGCCGCACGCCGTGGAGCCGTCGGTGTTCGAGCAGTTCGGTCGTGACCTGGCGCAGGACTTCAGTGGCACCCTGGAACGTTTCCTGGCACTGGACGTGATGGGTTCGGCGCATGCCCGCGAGGAACTGCGCACCCTGCGCCAGCGTCTGGTCGAACGCGGTGCGCCTACCGAACGCGCACTGCGCGAGGGCCTGCAGCTGCTGGAGAACACCGACCTGCGCGGCGCCCTGCCCACACTGGACAAGCCCAGCCTGTGGATTGCCGGCCAGCGTGACCGTCTGGTCTCTCCCGCTGCAATGCAGGCCGCTACCGCGCTGGCACCGGGCGGGCAGTCGCTGACCATCGCCCATGGCGGCCACGCCCCCTTCCTCGGCCATGCCGATGAAGTGGCAGCCGCTCTGCAACACTTCGTTGCCGGCCTGTCACCGGCCGATGGCGGACAATGAGCCTCCCGACGCTTCTGCAGGACTGACGCATGGATCTGGGCATTTCCGGCCGCTGGGCACTGATCTGCGGCGCCAGCAAGGGGCTTGGCCTGGGCTGCGCGCGCGCATTGGTGCGCGAAGGCGTGAACGTGGTCATCGTCGCCCGCGGTGACGCTGCGCTGCAGGCCGCGGCTGCGGAACTGCGCGTGCTGCCCGGTGCCGCTGAAGTACGCGCGATCGCCGCCGACGTCACCACCGAGGCGGGCCGCGCCCACGCGCTGGACGCTTGCCCGCAGGTCGACATCCTGGTGACCAACGCCGGTGGCCCGCCGCCGGGCGACTTCCGCACGTTCGAGCGCGACGACTGGATCGCTGCGCTGGACGCCAACATGCTGGCGCCGATCGCGCTGATCCGCGCCACCGTGGACGCGATGATCGAACGCGGCTTCGGCCGCATCGTCAACATCACCTCGTCATCGGTGAAGGCCCCCATCGACACGCTGGCGCTGTCCAACGGCGCGCGCAGCGGCCTGACCGGCTTCGTCGCCGGGCTCGCGCGGCGCACCGTGGTCCACAACGTCACCATCAACAATCTGCTGCCCGGCCAGTTCGATACCGACCGCCTGCGCGCCAACTTCGCCCACGCCGCGGGGCAGGAGGGTGATGCGCAGGCTGTGGCCGAACGCCGCCGCCAGCAGATCCCCGCCGGTCGCTTCGGCACGCCGGACGAGTTCGGTGCCGCCTGCGCCTTCCTGTGCAGTGCGCAGGCGGCTTACCTCACCGGGCAGAACCTGCTGATCGATGGCGGCGCCTACCCCGGTACGTTCTAAGAGACTTCTGCAATGCCGTCCCATTTCGATGCCCGCCATGTCCGTCGCGCCTTTGCCCGCGCCGCCAGCAGCTACGACGTTGCTGCCGCCCTGCAGCGCGAGGTGCAGTCGCGGCTGCTGGAATCGCTGGATTACCTGGAGGCACGCAAGCCGGAGGTGGTGCTGGATATCGGCGCCGGCACCGGCCATGCCAGCGCGCTGATGAAGAAGCGCTGGCCGAAGGCGCAGGTGATCGCGCTGGACGTGGCACTGCCGATGCTGGGCCAGGCCAAGCGCCAAGCTGGCTGGTGGAAGCCGTTCCAGCGTGTGGCCGCCGATGCCACCGCGCTGCCGTTGGCCGACAACAGCGTGGATGTGATCTTCAGCAACCTGTGCCTGCAATGGGTGGACGACCTGCCGGCGGTGTTCGCCGGTTTCCGCCGCGTGCTCAAGCCCGGTGGGCTGCTGCTGTGTTCAACCTTCGGGCCGGAAACCCTGGTCGAACTCAATGAGGCCTTCGCCGCCGCCGATGACCGGCCGCATGTCAGCCGCTTCGCGCAGATCGCCCAGTTCGGCGATGCGCTGATGATGGCCGGCTTCCGCGACCCGGTACTGGACCGCGACCTGTTCACCCTCACCTACGACGATCTGCCTTCGTTGATGCGCGAGCTGCGCGCGATGGGCGCGACCAACGCGCGGGTCGATCGCCGCCATACGTTGACCGGTCGGGGTCGGTTTGCAGCGGCAGCGGCGGCGTACGAACCGATGCGCCGTGACGATGGCAAGCTGCCCAGCAGCTGGGAAGTGATCTACGCCCATGCCTGGGCACCGGACCCGGGCGCGCCGATCCGCGAAGGCGGCCATGACATTGCTTCGGTGCCGGTGTCGGCGATCCCGATCCGGCGCAAGCAGACCTGATTCGAAGGCGCCGCCGGGCATGGCCCGGCGCTACCAGGCGCGCGTTATGGGTAGCGCCGGGCCATGCCCGGCGAGCGCAGCGGCAGCCGCTCAGGTATTGGCCGGTGAACTCAGCGGCGGCCGTACCAGGTCGCGGTGGAAGAAGTAGATCTCCTGCACCAGGAAGCGCCAGCTGGTATGGAAGCTGCGGAAGCGCGTACTCGGCGTGGACGATGCCAATGCCTGGATGCCCAGCGCCTTGCTCAGGCGCAGCGCGCGCGCCATGTGCAGCGGGTCGCTGACGATGATCACCGAATGCAGCTTGCGCTGGTCCATCAGCCGCTTGGCCTCGACCAGGTTCTGCACGGTATTGCGCGAGGCGGTCTCGATGAGGATCGCGTCATCGGGAATGCCGTGCTTGAGCGCGTAGCGCCGGGCCACCTGCGATTCCGAGAAACGCGCGCCGCTGCCGCCATAGCCACCGGTGAAGATCAGCAAAGGCGCGTAGCCGGCGTCGTACAGATCCAGGCCATGGCGGATGCGTTCTTCAAATACCGGCGAGGGCTTGGCATCGTAGGCCGCCGCGCCGAGCACGATGATCGCGTCCGCCTTGGCCGCCTGGTCGCGTTCGCCGACCCATACGATCCAGGCGGTCACGCCCAGCAGCCAGATCACCAGCAGTACGAACAACCGCCACAACCAACCGAGCAGGCCGGTGCGTTCGCGATGGCGGCCGCGGCTCATGGCGCTCCCCAGCGCAGGGCAGGCAGATCGACATTGCCGCCAGACAGCACCAGTCCCACCCGCAGGCCGGCAAAGCGCGCAGGCTGCGCAAGCACCGCCGCCAGCACGATCGCCGAGGACGGTTCGACCACCTGCTTCAGCACGTCCCACAGCAGCCGCATCGCCGCCAGAGTGGCTGCATCGTCAACCACGATGACCTCCGCGCCCGCAGACTGCAGCAGCGCGAAGTTGGGTGCACCGATCAGCGTGCGCAGTCCGTCGCAGATCGTGTCCGGGGTGAATGCTTCCTGCCGCTTCCCAGCCGCCAGCGAACGGGCGGTGTCGTCGGCACCGGCCGGCTCGGCCAGAACCAGGCGTGTGCCCGGGCTGGCGTGCTGCAGGGCCAACGCGGTGCCACTGGCCAGGCCACCGCCGCCCACCGGCACCACCAGCACGTCGAACGGACCTTCGCTATGCAGCAGCTCGAGCGCAGCCGTGCCCTGCCCGGCCATCACTGCCGGGTTGGTGTACGGATGGACCAAGGTAGCGCCGGTATCGGCCTGCACCTTGGCGCAGGTGGCCTCGCGGTCGGCAATGGTCGCCGGGCAGCGCCAGAGGGTGGCGCCATGCCGGGCAATGTTGGCCAGCTTGGCGGCCACCGCCCCTTCGGGCACCACCACGTGGCAGGGAATGCCCCGTGTGCGGGCGGCCAGCGCCAGGGCGGCACCGTGGTTGCCCGAGGAATGGGTCACCACACCGGTACTGGCGTGATCGGCATCCAGCGACCACACCGCATTGCAGGCACCGCGGAACTTGAACGCGCCGCCCCTCTGCAGGTGCTCGGCCTTGAACGCCAGTTGCGCGCCGGCCAGTGCGTCCAGCGTGCGCGAGCGCAGCACCGGGGTCACGCTGGCATGGGGCGCAATCCGCGCGGCGGCGGCGAGGACGTCATCAGCGCGGGGCAACAGTGAATCGCTCATGACGCAAGATTAACGTATGCCTCCGCGCTGGCGAGGGCGCCATCGGTCATGCCAGCATGCTGGCGTACACCGCCATTCATCCTGGGCGGCGGAATTAAGGGCTGATTCAACGCCGGCGGCTGAAGCTGCCTGCATACCCGTCCTCTGGGGGGACCCATCATGAAAACGCGCCTGATGCTTGCCGGTGGCCTGTTGCTGGCCCTGACCGGTTGCACCACTTATGACTATGTCGGTGGCCGTGGCGGTGGTTACTACCACGGTGCGCCGTCGGTGGAGTACCGCTACCCCTATGGCTACCCGGCCGACTACGGCTATCCGTATTACGGCGGCGGTGGCTATTACGGCTACGGCGGCCCGTACTACCAGCGGCCGATCTACCGCCCGCCGCACAACAACCATCGCCCGCCACCGCGTCCGGGCAATGGCGGCGAGAACCGTCCGCCACCGCCGCCGCGCCAGAACAATGGCGGATCGCCGTGGCGCAACATGGATTCGATGCGTCGACCGCCGCAGCCCGCGCAGCGGGTCGAACGTCCGTCACCGCCGCCGCAGGCCCGCCCGGCTCCCGCTCCGCGTGCGCCGAGGATGAACAGTTCCCCTTGGCGCGCGATGGATCAAGAGAGATAGCGCACAGTTGCGCGTGTTCCGTCTTGCATTTCACACGGTCCAAGCCTCAATCTACGCAGGTGGTGACGGCCAGCGTCACAAAGTGACAAGAACGTTAACGGCGCGTCCCAAACAGCTCTACGTCGATATCCGACAGGAACATCTGGATCCCCCCTGTTCCGGCCCTGTCGGATGTCGGCACCTTTGAAGACGAACGGCCCCGCAGTGCGGGGCCGTTTGTTGTTGGGGGCACCAGGGCACCCGGGACAGTAGAGCCACGCCATGCGTGGATGATGCTTTCCCGGAAGCCAGAAAAAAAACAGGGCCGGACAGTCCCCCGACTGCCGGCCCTCTGCTTCCCCACCGTGCGCCTGTACCGGCCCCTGTTCCAATTCCGGTCACCAGCGCCTGCGGCGCCAGCCACGGTGGGTGCTATTGGGTTATCTGCAAAAATCCTGCCAACTTTAGGGTTGATTTCGGCTCCAACCGGCCGGCGCCGACGCCCTTGCCCCGATTGGCGCTAAAATCGCCACCCCGACGCGGCCCCCGGCTGCGTCCGCCCCTTGCTGAACAGCCACCATGATCGATTCCTTCCATCGTTACGACGTCATCGTCATCGGCGGTGGCCACGCCGGCACCGAGGCCGCGCTGGCTGCGGCCCGTACCGGCGTGCGCACCCTGCTGCTGACCCACAACATCGAAACGGTGGGGGCGATGAGCTGCAACCCGGCCATAGGTGGCATCGGCAAGGGCCATCTGGTCAAGGAAATCGACGCCCTTGGCGGTGCGATGGCGCATGCCGCCGACCGCGCCGGCATCCAGTGGCGCACCCTCAACGCCTCCAAGGGCCCGGCCGTGCGCGCCACCCGCTGCCAGGCCGACCGCAACCTGTACCGCATGGCGATCCGCGCCATCGTCGAAGGCCAGGCCAACCTGACCGTGTTCCAGGCGGCGGTGGATGACCTGATCATCGAGGGCGACGCCGTGCGCGGGGTCATCACCCAGACCGGCCTGCGTTTCGACGCCGAGGCCGTGGTGCTGACCGCAGGCACCTTCCTGGCCGGCAAGATCCACGTCGGCCCGACCCAGTACGCTGCCGGCCGCATGGGCGATCCGCCGGCAACGACGCTGGCCGCACGCCTGCGCGAGCGACCGTTCCAGGTGGACCGCCTGAAGACCGGCACGCCGCCGCGCATCGACGGCCGTTCGCTGGACTACAGCGTGATGGACGAACAGCCCGGCGACACGCCGCGCCCGGTGATGTCCTTCCTTGGCTCGGTGGATGAGCATCCGCAGCAGGTCAGCTGCTGGATCACCCACACCAGCGAGCAGACCCACCAGATCATCCGCGATGCCCTGCACCGCTCGCCGCTGTACAGCGGCCAGATTGAAGGCATCGGCCCGCGCTACTGCCCGTCCATCGAAGACAAGGTGGTGCGCTTCGCCGAGAAGGCCAGCCACCAGATCTTCGTCGAGCCGGAAGGCCTGGGCATCGTCGAGATCTATCCCAACGGTATTTCCACCTCGCTGCCGTTCGACGTGCAGCTGGAGATGGTGCGCAGCATCCGCGGCTTCCAGAACGCGCACATCACCCGCCCCGGCTATGCCATCGAGTACGACTTCTTCGATCCACGCGGGCTGAAGGCCTCGCTGGAAACCAAGCTGGTCAACGGCCTGTTCTTCGCCGGACAGATCAACGGCACCACCGGTTACGAAGAGGCTGCCGCACAGGGCCTGCTGGCCGGCCTCAATGCCGCTCGCCAGGTGCGTGGCCTGGAGGGCTGGTGCCCGCGTCGCGACGAAGCCTACCTCGGCGTGCTGGTGGATGACCTGATCACCCACGGTACCAACGAGCCGTACCGCATGTTCACCAGCCGCGCCGAATACCGCCTGCAGCTGCGCGAAGACAATGCCGACCAGCGCCTGACCCCGGCCGGCCGCGACATGGGCTTGGTGGATGACCGCCGCTGGCGTGCCTTCGAGACCAAGCAGGCCGCCGTAACCGCAGAACGCACCCGCCTGGGCGCGCTGTGGGCGACGCCAGCCAATGCGCTGGGCCGCGAAGTACAGGAAACGCTCGGCGTGGCGGTCAGCCGCGAAACCAACGTGCTGGACCTGATCAAGCGCCCGGAACTGGATTACGCGCAGCTGATGCAGGTGCCCTCGCTCGGCCCGGCCGTGGCCGATGGCAAGGTGGCCGAGCAGGTGGAGATCGGGGTGAAGTACGCCGGTTACCTGGATCGCCAGCGCGAGGAGATCGAGCGCCAGCAGCGGCATGAAGCAACGCCGATTGCCGGCGATTTCGACTACGCCATCGTGCGTGGGTTGTCGGCTGAAGCGCTGCAGAAGCTGGAACGCGTGCGACCGCAGACCATCGGCCAGGCACAGCGCATTCCCGGCATGACCCCGGCAGCGATCTCGCTGCTGCTGGTGCACCTGGAACGCGCGCGGCGCGGACGCGTGGCGTAACGCGCATCAGCGGTAGCGCCGGGCCATGCCCGGCGAGCGTAGCGGCACGCGAACAGCCGCCGGGCATGGCCCGGCGCTACCGGCTCTGGTAGGTGTCGACCTTGGTCGAAACGCATGCATGGGCCACGCGTGCGTTACAGTCGAGCACGCTCGACTCTACGAATCTGCACTGCATGGACGACATACATCCGATCGCGCCGGACAAGCGCGCCGCCATCCTGGACACCCTGGCCGACACCGAACGCAGGCATGACGTGCGCGTGCTGCTGGCCTGCGAATCGGGCAGCCGCGGCTGGGGGTTCTCGTCGCCGGACAGCGACTACGATGCACGCTTCATCTACGTGCACCGCCAGCCCTGGTATCTGAGTGTCAACGAGAGCACCGGGCCGGGCGAGGCGCAGCGCGATGTGATTGAGCTGCCAATCGACGACGAGCTGGACGTCAGCGGCTGGGACCTGCGCAAGGCGCTGCGGCTGGTATCCAAGTCCAACCCGACACTGATCGAATGGCTGCGCTCGCCCATCGTGTACCAGCAGAACGATGCTGCCGTGGCGCAGCTGTGGGAGGCTGCCAAGCGCTTCTATTCGCCGCTGGGCACGTGGTGGCACTACTTCAACATGGCGCGTTCAAACCATCGCGGTTACCTGCGCGGTGAGACAGTGCGCACCAAGAAGTATCTGTATGTGCTGCGACCGCTGCTGGCCTGCCAATGGATCGAAAATGAATCCACGCCACCCCCGATGGCCTTCGAAGATCTGCTGGAGCGGCTGCTTCCCAGCGGACCTGCGCGCGAGGCGATCGATGCACTGTTGACAGTCAAGCGTGCCAGCGCAGAAATCGCCGCCGGTCCCCGCATCGCCGCCATCAGCGATTACATCGACCAGGAAATGGCCACGCGCGCCGAAGGCCCGACGTTGCCTGCCGGGCATGGCGATGGCGCATGGCTGGATGGCCTGTTCCGGCAGATGCTGGCCGAGCACGCGCCGCGTTAGCAGGTAGTGCCGGCCGCTGGCCGGCAACCCGATACACCTTCGGCAGGACCGTTGCGGTTGCCGGCCAGCGGCCGGCACTACCACCGGGGCGGCATCCTGCACGCGGTATCATCATCACGATTGCCCTGTTCTGCCGGAGACACCAATGACCCCGCTGCGCCCTTTCCGCGACAAGATGCCGGTACTCGGCCAGCGTGTGTATGTCGATCCGGCCTGCACCATCATCGGTGATGTCGAGCTGGCCGATGACGTGTCGGTCTGGCCGGGCACGGTCATCCGCGGCGACGTCAATTTCGTCCGCATCGGTGCACGCACCAATGTGCAGGACGGCACCATCATCCACGTCAGCCACCACAGCCCGTACAACAAGGCGGGCTACCCGACCCTGATCGGCGAAGGCGTGACCGTCGGCCACGGCTGCATCATCCATGCGTGCAGCATCGGCGATTACAGCCTGATCGGCATGGGCGCGTGCATCCTCGACGGTGCCCGGGTCGAGCGCCATGGCTTCGTCGGTGCCGGTGCAGTGGTCGGCCCCGGCAAGGTGGTGGGCGAAGGCGAACTGTGGGTGGGCAACCCCGCCCGTCCGGCGCGCACGCTCAGCGACAAGGAGATCGAGTCGCTGCACTATTCGGCCGACCACTACGTGCGGCTGAAGGACGAGTACCTGGGCTGAGCCCGCATCGCCAATGGCCGGGCTCTGCTAAAGTCTGGGCCCGACCAGGAACCGTCGAGACCCCCATGCCCGTGGCTGCACGCCGGAGAGGACTCCAGCGCCCACTTCGGCGGCCATCGCGCTGATGGCCGCGCCGATGCTCGATACCTACCGCGAGGTGGTAACGCCGGAAGGCGTGCCGCTGCAGTTGCCTGCGGCCGGACCGATGCCGCGTGCCCTGGCTTGGCTGATCGACCTGGCGGTCCGCTTCGGCGCGCTGACCGCGCTGTCCATTCCACTGGCCCTGCTGGATGAGTTCGGCCGTGGCCTGTACATGGCGTTGATGTTCCTGCTGATGTGGGCCTACCCCATCGTCTGCGAAGCACTGTGGGGGCGCACCCTGGGCAAACGTGTTCTTGGCCTGCGGGTGCTGGCACAGGATGGCGCACCGGTGGGCTGGATGGCATCGATCACCCGCAACCTGCTGCGCACCGTGGACATGCTGCCCTTCGGCTACGCGCTGGGCCTGATCAGCAGCTTGTTCGATCCGCATGGCCGCCGCCTGGGCGATCTGGTTGCTGGCACGATGGTGGTGCATTCGCCACCGCATTACCTGCCGCCGCCTGCCACCATCGACAGCGTGCTGGCGCCGCCGCAACCGCTACGGCCGGAAGAACAGGCCGCAGTGATGGCCTTCGCCGAACGCGCGCCACGCCTGTCTCCCGCGCGCCAGCAGGAGCTGGCCGGCATCGCCGAGCCATTGACCAGTGCGTCCGGCCAGGTCGGCGTGCTGCGCCTGTATGCGATGGCCAACTGGCTGCTGGGTCGACGATGAAACAGGAACAGTTCGTCGCCCGCCATCAACAGGAATGGCATGACCTGGAGCAGTGGCTGCAGCATCGCGCAGGTGCCTCGCGTCGGCGTCGGCGCAAGCCGGGCGCAGAGGAGGCCGGCGATGTCAGCTTCCCGCAGCGTTACCGACGGCTGTGCCAGCAGCTGGCGCTGGCCCGTGAACGCGGCTACAGCCCACAGCTGGTGCAGCGCCTGCAGCAGCTGATGCAGCACGGCCATGGCGTGCTGTACCGCACGCCACCGACCCGCTGGCGGCGCGCACTGGAATTCCTGGTCGCTGATTTCCCGCTGCTGGTGCGCAGCCAGGCGCGCAGCATGTGGGCGGCGCTGGCGATGTTCGCGGCGCCGGCGCTGGCCTGCTTCGTGCTGGTGCAGGTGTACCCGGACAGCATCCACTTGCTGATGGACAACGGCCAGATCGCCGAGATGGAGCGCATGTACGATCCATCCGCCGAGCGCCTGGGCCGCGACAGCGGCACCGACTGGATGATGTTCGGCTACTACATCATGAACAACATCAGCATCGCTCTGCGCACCTTCGCCAGCGGCCTGCTGGCGGGGTTGGGCACGCTGCTGGTGCTGGTGTTCAACGGCATCACCATCGGCTCGGTGGCGGGCCATCTGCAGCACATCGGCCACGGTGGCCCGTTCTGGCGCTTCGTGGCCGGCCACGGTGCGTTCGAGCTGACCGCGATCGTGATCGCCGGCGGTGCCGGCCTGCAGCTGGGCATGAAACTGCTGGCGCCCGGGCGGCGGCGGCGCCTGGATGCGCTGGTCGAAGGGGGGCGCATCGGCGCGCGGCTGTGCCTGGGCGTGGCCTTCATGCTGCTGCTGGCAGCGTTCGTGGAAGCGTTCTGGTCGTCCATCGCCGAAATCCCGGCCGCCGTGAAGTTCAGCGTGGCCGGTGTGCTGTGGGCCGGCGTGCTGCTGTGGCTGTGGCGCGGTGGACGCGGAGGCAGCCATGCGGATTGACCACCTGGACGTGGTGCTGCGCGCGCGCAGCAGCTGGGAAGCGATGGAGCTGGGCAGTGCGCTGGCCCGTCGCCATGCACGCGGCGTGTGGGGCAGCTGGTTTCTGGCCAGCGCGCCGTTGTTCCTGCTGTTCAATGCGCTGGCCTGGTGGCTGGATGCCTTCGGCTGGGCCTGGCTGGCGATGTGGTGGTGCAAGCCCTTGTTCGAGCGCGCGCCGCTGTACGTACTCTCGCGCGGTATCTTCGGCGAACGGGTCGGTGCGCGCGCTGCGCTGCGCGCGCAGCGGCAGTGGGGTGGCAGCGGCTTCTGGGGCTACCTGGGCTGGCGCCGTTTCAGCGGCCTGCGCAGCCTGTGCCTGCCGGTCAATCTGCTGGAGGGCAATGCGCCCGCACAGCGCGGTGCTCGCCGGCGAGCGGTCGCTGCCGGCGCCGCGGGCCCTGCACTGGTGCTGGCGATGATCTGCCTGGCATTCGAGCTGGTGCTGGTGGTGGGCGCGATCGCAACCATCTTCATCTTCATCCCCCTGGAACTGCTGCCCGAATCCTGGCGCGCGGCGTGGGCGATGGTCAGCGTGGAAGCACCCGCATGGGCCAAGCTTGGCCTCAATCTGCTGTGCTGGCTGGCAGCGGCGCTGGTCGGCCCGTTCTACGTGGGCGCCGGCTTCGGCCTGTACTTGAACCGGCGCACGCAGATGGAAGCCTGGGACGTGGAAATCGCTCTGCGCCGCCTGCGCGAACGCTTGCTGCCAGTTGCCTCTTCATTGGTGCTGCTGCTGTGCCTGGCGCTGCCGTTGGCGCCCGCGCACGCGCAGGACGCCGACACACCGGACGCCGCGCAGACCGCTGCGGCCAACGCCGATGAAGACGAAGACGCAGAAGAAGCCGATGAAGTGGCCACTGCGGAAAACGATCCGGCCAATACACCGGCGCTGATCTTCGGCGACAAGGCGGTGGATACCGCTGGCTTCCGCCAGGCCGTGAACCGCGCTTACGAAGATCCGTTGCAGCGGCCGACGCGGCAGGTCAGCCGATGGAAGCCGATCGAAGAAGCGGCCGAGAAGAAGAAAGACAAGAAGGATCTGCAGACGGACGCCGGCAGCAACGCGGACCGCAAGACGCGCAGGAGTGGCCAGCTGTGGCTGGCCCGGATCGCCGAATGGGGCCTGTGGGGGCTGCTGGGTGTCCTGCTGCTGGTGCTGCTGTTGACCGCGCGGCTGTGGCTGCCGTGGTTGCGCGGTTCCGGCCGGCGCAAAGAAAAGCAGGCACCGCAGATCACCGAAGAACAGGTGGAAATGCCGGTGGTGCTGCCGCCGGATGTGGCGACCCAGGCCGGCCTGCTGTGGGACCAGGGACGACCGCGGCAGGCGCTGGCCCTGTTGTATCGCGCCAGCGTACGCACGCTGGTGGAGCGCACCGGCATCGCGTTGCCGCCTGGTGCGACCGAAGCGCAGTGCCTGCGTGCCTCGCGGCGTCTGACCGACAGCACCGACCGTGAACTGTTCGCGCGCATCGTGCGCATGTGGCAGTACGCCGCCTACGGTGGCCGCCTGCCTGCCCGCAGCGATTTCGATGCGTTGGCCAGCACGCTGCGCCAGCAGTACGGGTGGCAGGCATGAATCCGCGCCTGTTCTGGTCATTGCTGCTGGGCGCGCTGGTCCTGTTCGGGGTACCGCTGACGATCCTGTTCCTGCGCACGCACGAAAAGGTGACCGAGACCGTCGTGCTGCCGCCACAGGGCGAAGCCAGCTACAACCCGCTGTATGTGCTGGGCCAGGCCCTGCGCGCCGACGGCATCGAGGTGCAGTCCCGGCAGCGGTTGGACCTGGCACAGATGCCACTGGCCGCCACCGATACGCTGGTGCTGCTGCAGGACACCACCGACATGCCGCCGCGCACTGCGCAGGCCCTGCTGGACTGGGTGGATACCGGCGGCCATCTGCTGCTGCGCACGCAGCCGCCGGCCGAGGACGACGCCAGCAGCACACAGGGTCCCTTGCTGGACAGGATCGGCGTGGACAGCCTGTTCCATGCCAGCGACTGCCAGCCCTTCCATGTGGTCGATGACCCCAGCCATGTCGAGTTCTGCGGCGGCCGGCGCTTCAGCCTGGGCTTCCAGGCCAACGCCACGGCCGAGCGCCGCTGGGGCGGCAACGAAGGACTGGTGTTCGCGCGCCTGCCGCACGGCAAGGGCCGCATCGACGTGCTGGCGGACATGGACGTCATGCGTGGTGAAGGACCGAACGCATCAACGCGCCGCCGCACATTCGATGCCGTCGCCCGCGATGGCCTGCATGACCTCTCGCACCGCGACCTGACACGCTACCTGCTCGATCCCAACTATGGGCGCGGCACGGTCTGGCTGGTGTACGGCAGCCGCCCTCCCTCCCTGGGCGCGCGCATCTTCTACCAGGGCTGGCCGCTGTGGGTGCCGCTGCTGCTGGCGATCCTCGGCTGGCTGTGGTCGCGTGCGCAACGCTTCGGCAGTGCCCTGCCAGCGCCAGTGATCGAGCGCCGTTCGCTGCTGGAACACGTCCGCGCCAGTGGCGAACTGCTGCTGCGCTTCGGTCATGGCGCGCGCCTTTACCAGGCCGTGCAGGCGCTGTTCCTGCATCGCCTGCGCCTGCGTGCCCCCGTGGCGGCCGCACTCGACGGTGCCGCGCGTGACCAGGCCATCGCCGCGGTGCTGCAATGGCCGGTCAGTCGTGTCACCAGCGCACTCACGCCACCTTCGCCGCATGATTCCTCCGCCCTGCGCGAGCGCATCCGCTTGCTGCTCCAGATGAGATCCCTGCTATGACCGATGCCCCTGAACTTCCGGCGGCCGCCACCGCCCGCCTGATCGAACGCGTCGACGCCATCCGCCAGGCCGTCGGCCACGCCTTCATCGGCCAGGCCGATGTGCTCGACCAGATCCTGGTCGCCCTGCTGGCCGGTGGCCACGTCCTGATCGAAGGCGTGCCCGGGCTCGGCAAGACCCTGCTGGTGCGCGCGCTGGCGCAGGCACTGGAGCTGGACTATGGCCGCGTGCAGTTTACCCCCGACCTGATGCCCAGCGACGTCAGCGGCCATGCGGTGTACGACCCGAAGAGCGAGAGCTTCAAGATCCGTCGCGGCCCGGTGTTCACCAATCTGCTGCTGGCCGATGAAATCAACCGCGCCCCGGCCAAGACCCAGTCCGCGCTGCTGGAAGTGATGCAGGAAGGCCAGGTCACCATCGAAGGCAAGGCCTTCACCCTGGCGCCGCCGTTCATGGCGCTGGCCACGCAGAACCCGCTGGAACAGGAAGGCACCTATCCGCTGCCGGAAGCGCAGCTGGACCGCTTCCTGCTGAAGGTGCTGATCGACTATCCGCAGCTGGAGGACGAGAAGCGCATGGTCGCGGCGATCACCAGCGGCCGTGCCGCCAGCGATTTCGACCTCAGCCAGGTGCCGCGCGTACTCGGTGCCGGTGAGCTGCTGGCATTGCAGCAGGCCACTGCGGCGATCACCGTCGATGACGAAGTGATCGACTACGCGGTGCGCATCGTGGCCGCCACCCGCCAGTGGCCAGGCATCGCCGTCGGTGCCGGCCCGCGCGGCAGCATCGCCCTGGTACGTGCCTCGCGCGCGCAGGCGGTGCTGGCCGGGCGTGATTTCGTCACCCCCGATGATGTGCGCGACATCGCCCGCCCTGCCCTGCGCCACCGCATCGCACTGGCACCGGAGCTGCAGATCGAAGGCCAGGATGCCGACGACGTGCTGGGTGCGCTGCTGGCCAAGGTCGAAGCGCCGCGCCGATGAGGCCTGCGCCGCTGCTGCTGGCGTTGCTGTTGGCCTGGGCCGTGCTGGGAGGCGTGGTGCTGGGCGGCCTGCTGCCGCGCTGGAGCTGGGCGCTGGCCGGCGCATTGATTGCGGTGCTGGCACTGGTTGATCTGTGGCGACAACGGCGACGGCCCTCGCCCAGCGTCGAGCGCGACGTGCCCGAGGCGCTGGCACTGGGCGTGCGTCGCGAAGTCGGCCTGCGCCTGCACAGCGAACAGGCCATGCTCGTGCACGTGTTCGATCTGGTGCCGGGCGGTTGGCCACTGGAATCGCTGCCACAACGCGTGCCGTTGCGGGCCGGCCATGTCAGCTCCCTGCATTACCACGTGCAGCCGCAGCAGCGCGGCCGCTTTGCCTTCGAGGGCGTGCAACTGCGCATCCGCTCGCCGTGGCGATTGTGGTGGCAGCAACGCACGCTGCCACCGGCGCTGGAGGTACGGGTCTATCCCAACTTCGTGCCGCTCACCCGCTTCGCACTGTTCAGCGCCGATCAGGCCTCACGCCTGGTGGGCGCCCATGTGAAGCGGCGCCGTGGCGAGGGTACCGACTTCCATCAGATGCGCGAGTACCGCATCGGCGACAGCCTGCGCCAGCTCGACTGGAAGGCCACCGCACGCGCGCGCAAGCTGATCTCGCGCGAGTACCAGGACGAGAAGAACCAGCAGCTGCTGCTGATGCTCGACAGCGGCCGCCGCATGCTGGCCAGCGAAGGCGGGCTCTCGCATTTCGACCATGCCTTGAACGCCTCGCTGGTGGTGGCTTACCTGGCGCTGCGCCAGGGCGATGCCGCCGGCCTGTTCGCCGTGGGCGGCGAGCGCCGCTGGGTGGCGCCGCAGCGCGGCATGGGCACGGTGCAGCACCTGTTGCGCGCCAGCTACGACCTGCAGCCGCAGGCCGTGGCCACCGATTACCTGGCCGCCGCCACCGAAGTATCACTGCGCCAGCGTCGGCGCGCGCTGGTCATGCTGGTCAGCAACGTGCGCGATGAAGACATCGAAGACCTGCTTGCTGCCGTGCGCCTGCTGCAGCGCCGTCACCTGGTGTGCGTGGCCAGCCTGCGCGAGCGCGAGCTGGATGCCGCGCTGGAGGGCGAGGTACATACGGTGGAAGATGCCGCGCAGGCCGGCGCCGCCGCGCTGTACCTGCAGCAGCGCGCGCAGGCGCACGACGCGCTGCGCGCCGAACGCGTGATGGTGCTGGATGTGACCGCCGATGCACTGCCCGCCGCGCTGGTGGAACGCTACCTGGCGGTGAAACGCGAAGGGTTGCTGTAACCGGTAATGCCGGCCGCTGGCGGGCGGATCACCGTGGGTACCGGGCATGGCCCGGCGCTACCGGCCCGTTGCTCTGGTAGGTGCCAACCTTGGTTGGCACACAATCAACGGCGCCGACCAAGGTCGGCATCTACCAACTAGGGCTACCGACGCGCAATCAGCGTTCGCCCAGCAAGCGCTTCTGCAGCCGCTCCACCGAGCGCTGCAGCAGTACCCTGTTGCGCGCGAGCTTCATCCATTGCGGCAGGCGCGAGAACATCGACGCATTGGTCACTCCGGCGCGTTCACGCAGCGGCGCGACCGCGTAGTCGTGCAAGGCCTGCAGATGGTCTTCGTTGTAGGCCCAGAGCAGTCCGGCGGCGGTCTTCTCAACCAGACGCAACGGCAGGCCGAAGTGCGGGTCGATCGCCTCATTGCCTCGCAGCCGCGACAGCGTCACATCGACCTCGCTGCTGCGCCCACACTGGCTGCAGTCCGCGACCAGCGTCCGCACTGCAGACGCAGCGCGCGCTTGGCGCACCTCGGCACTGACCCATTTATGCCCGCAGTAACCGCAGGGGCGGTAGCCGCTGTAGCGCACCGGCCCCACCCAGTCTCCCGCACCACAACGACTGCAGCCACACCCGCCGTCCAAGGCTTCGCTGCAGCCCAGGCAGCGGAAGCGTCGCGATTGCGATGTGCCGACCACCCAACCTGGGGTGTCACAGCGGTGGCAGCGCACCGCGATGCGGTCGGCATAGCGCCACAGGCCATGGCCGTCATCCAAGTGACGTCCAGGCAGCGGCGCAGGCCGCAGATCGCGGTTGCGCCGCACCACCATCAGACGTAGATCCGCGTCGGCGCTTCGTCGATGATCGCGTGCGGCACGAAGCGCGCGCTGTCGCGGGTGATCGCGCTGTCGTCTTCGCGGATGCCGATGCCGCAGGCGTGGTCGCCGATCACCCAGCTGCCGATCAGCGGGTAACCGCCTTCGAAGCGGGTGAGCGGATGCGCACGCTGGAGGATGGCCGGACCGTCGTACGGGCCATCACTGCGCTGCGTGCTACCGTCGGCCAGGTGCATCTCGATGTTGGCGCCTTCGCGCGAGAACAGCGGCTTGCGCACCCAGCCCGATGCCAGCGCGCTGCCGTCATCGAAATGTGCTTCCAGCAGGTTCGGGTGACCGACGTTGCGCTGCCACAGCAACGGCAGAATGCCCTTGTTGCTCAACACCGCCTTCCATGCAGGTTCCAGCAGCTGCACGCCCGACCCCGGCAACGCGCGCCCGAATTCCTCGGCCATCAGGTCTTCCAGCGGGTACAGCTTGAACAGCGTGCCGATCACCGTATCGTCCAGCGCGGTGAAGCGCCCATCTTCGGACAGGCCGATATCCTCGATGGCGATGGCCTGCCCGTGCAGTCCCGTCTGCGAGGCGCAGTCGCGCAGGTAATCGACCGTACCGCGGTCTTCGTCCGAGCTGCCCACCGCACTGAAGTACAGCGGCGGCGGCAGCTGCGTGGCCAGTTCGCCGAAGCGTTCGACCAGGGCTTCATGGATCGCATTGAACTGGTCGGCATGCTGCGGCAGGCGGCCGGCATTGCGCTGGTCCTCCAGCCACTGCCACTGGAAGAAACTGGCTTCGAACAGCGAGGTCGGCGTGTCGTAGTTCAGCTCGTACAGCTTGGCCGGACCGGTGCCGTCGTAGGCCAGGTCCAGGCGCCCGTACAGGTGCGGCTGGCGCTGGCGCCAGCTGTCGGCGATCCAGTCGCGGTAATGCGCGGGGATCGCCAGCTGGTCCATCAGCCGCTCGCTGCCGATGACATCGCCGACCAGGTCCATCGCCATCGCATGCAGCTCGGCGCTGGGGTCTTCGATGTCCTGTTCGATCTGGCGCAGGGTGAAGGCGTAATACGCGCTTTCATCCCAGTACGGCTGGCCGTCGATGGTGTGGAAGCGGAAACCGGCTTCCTCCGCGCGCGCCCGCCACTGGGCGCGCTCGGCAATACGGATACGTTGCATGGATTGATCAGCCGCCGACGCTGCTGCCGCTGCGGCGCGCACTGGTGCTGCCGAAGCCGCTGCGGCTGGCGGTGACCGCGCGGTTGGGTTCGCTGCTGACCGGGGCCAGCCCGGCCTTGCCCGCGCCGATGCCGCTGGCGGTGTTCAGGCCGCCGCTGCCACCCGGCGCAGGACGCGCCCAGCCGGCGCTCTTGTCCTGGTAGGCCGGCGCCGAAGCCGGCGCCTGCGGGGCCAGGCCACCGCGGTTGCTCAGCATCTGCGACATGAAGAAGCCCATCATCATCGGGCCGATGAACGACGTACCGGCCGAGGTGTGCTGCTGCACGCACTGCTCAGGCTTGTAGTCCTGTTCGCAGGCTTCCTTGGTCGAGTACTTCGGCGCCGCATCGGCGGACTTCTTCTGCGCCTCGGCAAATGCATTGCGGCAGGCTGAAGGATCAGCGGTGGCCGTGGTGCAGGCCTCCACCGAGGTATACAGGCCTTCCTGCACCTGCACCTGCTCTTCCTTCTGGCAGGCAGTGAACAGCAGCGGCGCAGCGCTCATCAGCAGCAGCGCAGTGGTGCGGGAACGTTTCATGGCCTCATGCCTTCAAGTCGGAACAATGCCCATCATGCCAAATCCCGGCCAACAACCGGAATCGGCAAAGTGGGAAAGATGAACGGAATTTCATTTTCGTTGTTCTGTCCCTCGCTCCATCCACGCATGGCGTGGATCTACCGAGTGCCTGGTCTGTGCAGCCCATCGTCCGGGCAGGAGCCCCCTTGTTGTTCAAGGGGGCGCGCCAACGGCGCGGGGATAAGGTGGAATGCGCGAACCACCCAGCCGCTGCAAGCGGCGCAGGTGGTTGCAGCAGCAACCGAAAAACTCCGCCATCATCAACCGACTCCCACGTCGTACGGCCCGCCCGTTCCGCCAGCCATGCCTGAATACCGCTCCCGCACCTCCACCGCCGGCCGCAACATGGCCGGCGCCCGCGCCCTGTGGCGTGCCACCGGCATGAAGGATGGCGACTTCCACAAGCCGATCATCGCCATCGCCAACTCCTTCACCCAGTTCGTGCCCGGTCACGTGCACCTGAAGGACCTTGGCCAGCTGGTCGCGCGCGAGATCGAACAGGTCGGCGGCGTCGCCAAGGAATTCAACACGATCGCCGTGGACGACGGCATCGCCATGGGCCACGACGGCATGCTGTACTCGCTGCCCAGCCGCGAGATCATTGCCGACTCGGTGGAGTACATGGTCAATGCGCACTGCGCCGATGCGCTGGTGTGCATCAGCAACTGCGACAAGATCACCCCGGGCATGCTGATGGCCGCGCTGCGCCTGGACATTCCGGTGGTGTTCGTGTCCGGCGGACCGATGGAAGCCGGCAAGACCAAGCTGTCCGAGCACAAGCTGGATCTGGTTGATGCCATGGTCGTCGCCGCCGATGACAGCGCCTCGGATGAGAAGGTTGCCGAGTACGAGCGCAGCGCCTGCCCCACCTGTGGCTCGTGCTCGGGCATGTTCACCGCCAATTCGATGAACTGCCTGACCGAAGCGCTGGGCCTGTCGCTGCCCGGCAACGGCACCACCCTGGCCACGCATGCCGACCGCGAAGCGCTGTTCCGACGCGCCGGCCGCCTGATCGTCGAGCTCTGCCACCGCTGGTATGGCGGCGAGGATCCGCGCGCACTGCCGCGTGGCATCGCCACCCAGGCCGCGTTCGCCAACGCAATGACCCTGGACATCGCCATGGGCGGCTCCACCAACACCATCCTGCACCTGCTGGCCGCTGCGCAGGAAGCGGAGGTCGACTTCGACCTGTCCCACATCGACGCACTGTCGCGGCGCGTGCCACAGCTGTGCAAGGTGGCGCCGAACTCGCCCAAGTACCACGTCGAAGATGTGCATCGCGCCGGTGGTGTGTTCGGCATCCTCGGTGAGCTGGACCGCGCCGGGCTGCTGGATACCTCCGTACCCACCGTACACAGCAACACGCTCGGCGAAGCACTCGATCGCTGGGACGTGATGCGCAGCGACAACGACACCCTGCACACCTTCTTCAAGGCCGGCCCCGCCGGTATTCCCACCCAGGAAGCCTTCAGCCAGGCCACGCGCTGGCCGTCGCTGGATGTTGACCGCGCTGAGGGCTGCATCCGCTCGCTGCAACACGCTTACTCACTGGAAGGTGGCCTCGCCGTGCTGCGCGGCAACCTCGCCGTCGACGGCTGCGTGGTGAAGACCGCCGGCGTGGACGAATCGATCCACGTGTTCGAAGGCAATGCACGCGTCTTCGAAAGCCAGGACGCGGCGGTCGCCGGCATCCTCGCCGATGAAGTGAAGCCCGGCGACGTGGTGGTGATCCGCTACGAAGGCCCGAAGGGTGGCCCGGGCATGCAGGAAATGCTGTATCCAACCAGTTACCTGAAGTCGAAGGGGCTGGGCAAGCAGTGCGCCCTGCTCACCGACGGCCGCTTCTCGGGCGGCACCTCTGGCCTGTCGATCGGCCATGTCTCGCCGGAAGCGGCCAGCGGCGGTGTGATCGGCCTGGTGGAGGATGGTGACCGCATCCGCATCGACATCCCGGCGCGGCGCATCGACCTGCTGCTGGACGACGCCACGCTGGCACAACGCCGCGCCGACGCCGATGCACGTGGCTGGAGACCGCGCGCGCCGCGCCCACGCAAGGTCACCAGCGCGCTGAAGGCCTACGCCCTGCTGGCCACCAGCGCCGACAAGGGCGCCGTGCGCAATACCGCCCTGCTCGGCGATTGAAGACGGGTAGTGCCGGCCGCTGGCCGGCAGTGCCCCTTCAGCACGCGGCACTATCCACCTCCGGGGTGCATCATGTGCAGCCCCGCACATGGACGTCACGATGCGCTTCCACCGCAGTCTGATAGCACTGGCACTGGCCACTGCGACCACGTCGGCGTCCGCCGACGAATGCCGCTTCGACAATCGTGCCGAACTGCTGGCGATGTCGCCTGGAGCATTCGACCACGGCCCCGGCGAAGGTTGGGACGCGCTGGTCCGGCGTGCCGGTTGCCAGTTGGAACTGGCTGACCTGTTCGCCGCATACCGGCGCCAGGCCAAGGCAAGCGGCCACCCAGAGCTGGCCTGGCACGAGGCGCAACTCCGCGCCTACGAGGGGCAACGTGATCCGGCCAGCGCGCTGATGCGGTTGACGTACAGGCCTGCCGGCGCCGATCCGGAGGGGTGGAACCTCTACGTGGATGCGACCATCGCCTTTCTGGATGACGACCTGCCGGCACTACGACGTGCTCGCGCGCGCTTGGCCGCCCTGCCGCTGCCACCCGGTACCACGCTCAAGGAAGGGATGGTCGAGATGCGTAACGCACAGGGCCTGCAGCACGTCGCATGGCCACCGCGGCTGAAGACGGTGGACGACCTGATCCGCTGCATGTACCAGCCCTACGCACTGGCGTCCGAGTCATGTCCGCAATCGCAGGACTGAAAGGCGGAACGACCCTGCTCGCGCGGCGGGGTCAGAGCCCTTCCGGCGGAGGGGATCTGACCCCGCTGCTCAGCCGATGGTGCGCTTGAACGGCGGCAGCGCGTCGATGATGCGCTTGCCGTAGCGGCGGGTCAGCAGGCGCGAGTCGAGGATGATCACCCGCCCGGTGTCGGTGGAGGTGCGGATCAGGCGGCCGGCGAACTGGGTCAGCGTGCGCAACGCATGCGGAATCGCAATCAGGTTGAACGCATTGAGGCCACGCGCTTCCACCCACTCGCTGAGCGTGGCGGTCTGCGGATCGGTCGGCACCGCGAACGGTACCTGGGTGATCACCACCGTGGTGCAGGCCTCACCGGGAAGATCCAGGCCTTCGCCGAACGAGTTCAGCCCGAACAGCACCGAACCCTCGCCGGCCGCCACCCGGCGCAGATGTTCGTCGATCATGCGCGTCTTCGACATCTCGCCCTGCACCAGTACCTGCTTGCGCTTGGCGGCCGGCATCAGGCCCGCCACCTTCTCCATCTTCCAGCGCGAGGTGAACAGCACCATCGAGCCCTTCGTCCAGTCCAGTTCCTTGCCGATGTAGCGCGCCACTTCACGCGGATGGCCTTCGCGGTCATCGGGCGTGACCGGGAACGGCGGCACGATCAGCTCGGCCTGGTTGGGCAGGTCGAACGGGGAGGACAGCGAGACCATCTCGGCGGTTTCAGGGATACCGTTGTCGATCGCCAGCGCCTGGAAATCGCCGCCGCCGGTCAGCGTCGCCGAGGTCAGCACCACCGAATCCACTTCATCCCACAGCAGCTTGCGCAGCACGTGCGCGGCCGACACCGGCGAGCCATGCAGCACCAGGTCGCCGTCGCGGGTGGCGGTCACCCAGCGCGCCATCGGCGGCGCGCCTTCCTTGTCCTCGCGGCGCCAGACCTGCCACAGGTTGTACTGCTGCTCGATCATCTCCAGGGCCATGCCCAGGTTGCGCTGCAGGCGCTCGCGTGCCGGATCGTCCGGCTTGCCCTTGGCGACCTGCGCGGTGGCAGCGTGTGCCCAGTTGTAGAGGCTGCGGGTATCGTCGGCCAGCGCCTCGATCGGTTCGCGCCAAGCCTCGGGCAGGCGCCCGTTGGTGGCGCGCCACATCGGTTCCTCATCGGCCGGCGCCGGCATCCACACCGCCTCGACATGATCGCGGAATGCACGCAGGCCCTTGGCCACGTTGCTGGCCGCGTCGATGGCTTCGTTCGGCAACAGGTTGCCAAGGCGATCCTTGTCGACCGCGCGGTAGGCGCCGGCGATCAGGATCTGCAGGCGGCCGGTGCGCTTGGCCATTTCATCCAACGCCAGGCTGGCCGCGCCCTGATCGATGGCCACATTGCCAACGTGGTGGCCTTCGTCGAGCACCAGCAGCATGTCCGACGGCGCGGCGATCATCGGCTGGCCGTTGTCGCTGTCACCAATGGACAGCGCCGACAGCAGCAGCGCGTGGTTGGTGACCACGATCTGCGCATCACGCACGGTGTTGCGCGAACGCAGCACCGCGCACTGCGCCGAGTACGCACAGCGCCGCCCCGCACAGCCCGAGGCCGGCGTGGTGATGCGCCCGCGCAGGCCGGGGCTGATGGTTTCCGGTGCGTTGTCGATGTCGCCGTCCCAGCTACCGCTGGTGAAGGCCACGGTGAGGCGCTTGGCGATGTCCATCTCGATCGGCGCCAGCGGGCGGTCGAACAACGGCTGCTCGTCCTCGAACATGCCGTTCTGCGCGCCCTCGCCGTGCGCCTCGGCGGCGTTGCGCGTGCACAGGTAGCGGGTGCGGCCCTTGGCCAGTGCAACGGTCGCTTCCAGGCCGGTGGCCTTGAGGAAGTTCGGGATATCGCGCTCGACCAGCTGCGACTGCAGCGCCACGGTGCCGGTGCTGATCACCAGCTTCTTCTTGCTGGCCAGGGCAATCGGCACGCCCGCGGTCAGATAGCCCAGGCTCTTGCCAACGCCGGTCGGCGCCTCGACCACGCCCACGCCACCGCTGGTGGACAGCGCACGCGACACCACGCCGATCATCTGGCTCTGCGAGCGGCGGGTGGAGAAGCCGGGGGTATTGGCCTGCAGCGTCGTGTACGCCTTGCGGATCGCGTCCTTCAGGGTGTCATCGAGCTTGCGAGGGGCGGCGACGGTTTCGGTCACGCCAGAACTACCGTAGCGGGGTCAGGCCGGCCATTGTCGCATGGCCGGCCACGGGCTCCGAGGCGCGGGCGCTGAACAGGGTCAGCCGCGTCGCGCGATGGCTGGATGCGCGCCTCGCGACGCCACCGGCGCGGCCACTGCCGCCATCGCGGTCAGGGCGTCGCAGTGCGCTGCCGCAGCAGCCGTACCAATGCCCAGACCAGCAGGACCGTGCCGACGGCATCGAGCATCGCCAGGCCGAAGTGGACCACGCCCAGCACGGTGCTCAACTGCGAGATCGCACTGAAGTCACCCCGGCTGACCATCCACATCGGCACCAGGTTGGCCAGCAGGCTGCCCATGCTGGACCCCAGCAACAGCAGCAGTCCGGTCAGCGCGCCAGTGCGTGCCGGATCGCGCGGCGCGCCCATTACCCAGACCAGGCCGACGCACAGGGCGATGAGCACCGGCAGGCGCACGCCGACCATGGTCAGCAGGGAGACCATCAGAGCCTGGCTGTCCATCGATCAGTCCTGCCCGGCGAAGGCGCCGGCACCGGCGCGCAGCTGCTGGTAGACCTCGTCGGTCTGCGGACGTACGGCATGCCACTGCAGGAAGCTCTCGGCCGCCTGTTCGACCAGCATGCCCAGGCCATCAACCGTGTTGCGGCACTGCGCAGCGCGCGCCCAGGCCAGGAACGCGATGGCGGCCTCGCCGTAGTTCAGGTCGACGGCGGTGGTCATCGAATTGACCAGCGACAGCGGCAGCTTGAACTCGGCGTCGCGATCGCGGCCGGCCGAGGTGGCGTTGAGGATCAGCTCGAAATCTCCGAGGTCGCGCAGATCGTCCCAGTAGCGGCTGAGCGCTCGGCCCGGCTCGCCCATGGCATCGATCAGTTCGTCGGCGCGTTCCGGCGTGCGGTTGACCACCACCAGTTCGGTGATGCCGGCATCCAGCAGCGCCGGCGCAACGCTGCGCGCCGAACCACCGGCGCCCAGCAGCAGCACGCGGCGGCCGCGCAGGTCCAGGCCGTGACGATCGGTGAGGTCGCGCACCAGGCCGATGCCATCGGTGGTGTCACCGTGCCAGCGGTCGCCCTTGCGCAGCAGGGTGTTGACCGAGCCGGCGCGGCGCGCGCGCGCGGTCAGCGTGGTGCACACCGAGAACGCCGCTTCCTTGTGCGGTGAGGTGACGTTGGCACCGACACCGCCCTCGGCGGCGAACGCCTCCAGCCCGGCCAGGAAGGCGTCCGGGGCAAGATCGATGCTGCAGTAGTCGAGGGAGATGCCTTCCTGGCGACCGAACGCAGCATGGATCTGCGGCGACTTCGAGTGGGCGACGGGGTGTCCGAAGACGGCGTAACGATCGGTCATGGAATCCTCAAGCTGGCTAGACTGGTGCTCTTTCGTGCATGGACCTGGATGATGCGTATCGCCCCGACCCTGCTGGTGCTCGCCGCCAGTCTACTCTCTGCCCCGGTGGCGATGGCGTTGAACGAGTACGGCATCGAGGGCATGGGCGTGGTCTCCACCCGCGCCGATGAGGGCCGGGCCACGATCAGCGCCGATGGCCAGCGCATCGTCTTCGCCCGCCGTGGCGATGCCGGCTGGGGGCTGTGGCAGGCGCGCGTGGTCGACGGCCGCTGGCAGCAGGCGCAGGCCTTGCCGCTGGCGGTGACCGGTGAGGTGCGCGACCCGTATTTCAGCCGCGACGGCCGCTGGCTGCTGTTCGCCGCAGGCCGCGAGGGCCGGCTGGCGCTGTACCGGGCGGCGATTGCCGCCGATGGCGGCTTGGGCACCCCACAACCGTTGGCCGGCGATGGCGGTCGCCATGAGGAGCGCGGCCCGGCCTTGAGCGCGGACGGGCGGCGGCTGCTGTTTGCCCGTCAGCAGGGCCGTGGTGCCGGCTGGGACCTGTTCGTGGCCACGCTGGACGCGCACGGCGCGCGAGGGCCGGCGACGGCGTTGCAGGCGTTGAACAGCGCTGCCGATGAAACCGACGGCGACTGGCTGGGCAGCGCAGGCGCGGTGGCCTTCAGCCGTGGCAGCGGTGACACCGCGCAGGTCTGGACCAGTGGCTGTGCGTGGACAGGCGCTGCGTTGCAGCCGTTGGGGTTGTCGTTCAATCAGGCCAGCGGCTGGACCGGCGCGCCAGTGGTCGACAACGCCAAGCCGGGCGAAATGATGGTGGCCAGCAGTGCCGCGAAGTCGCCACGCGCCGGTGGCGTGGATGTGTACCGGCTGGCAGTGCCGAAGGTGGTGGCAGTGGCGGAGTGCGTGCGGTAGATCCACACCATGCGTTGATGTCGTCTTCTGACAGGTGCCGACCTTGGTCGGCACACCGGAGCGCCAACCAAGGTTGGCGACTACCAGAACATCAACTCAGCGCGACAGCACCTTCGCGCGCTGCTGTTCGTATTCCACTTCGCTGAGCTGGCCATTGTCCTTGCGCCGGTTCAACGCGGCCAGTTCGGCCTGCACGCTCTCCGGCAGGGCCTGCTCGCGGGCAACCTGGGCGGCAGCGGAAAGCTGCTCGGGCGGGCGCCTGGCGGCGCGCCAGGCAGCAACGAACACGCCGACGATGATGGCCCCGAACACCAGCGTACCGGTGCCCCAGATCAACCATTGCATCCAACCCATTTCAGGTCCCATCGCGTGTTCCTCCGTCCGTCGTGGGCGCTATTGTCAGCGCTCGCGCAGCCAACGCGCCACCTGCGGCGCGAAGTAGGTCAGCACGCCATCGGCGCCGGCACGCTTGAAGCCCAGCAGCGATTCCAGCACGCAGGCGCGCTCGTCCAGCCAGCCGTTGGCGAACGCCGCCTTCATCATCGCGTACTCGCCGCTGACCTGGTAGGCGAAGGTCGGCACACCGAAGGTCTCCTTCACCCGCCGCACCAGGTCCAGGTACGGCATGCCCGGCTTGACCATCACCATGTCCGCGCCCTCTTCCAGATCCAGCGCGATCTCGCGCATCGCCTCGTCACCGTTGGCCGGGTCCATCTGGTAGGTCTTCTTGTCGGCCTTGCCGAGGCTGGCGGCGCTGCCCACCGCGTCACGGAACGGGCCGTAGAACGCCGACGCGTACTTGGCCGAGTAGGCCATGATGCGCACGTTGAGGTGGTGGTCGGCGTCCAGCGCACGACGGATCGCACCGATACGGCCATCCATCATGTCAGACGGCGAAATGATATCCGCGCCCGCCTCGGCGTGCGACAGCGACTGCTTGACCAGCGCTTCGACGGTGATGTCGTTGAGCACGTAGCCCTTGTCATCGATGATGCCGTCCTGGCCGTGCGTGGTGTACGGATCCAGGGCAACGTCGGTCATCACCCCCAGTTCCGGGAAACGCGACTTCAGCGCGCGGATCGCACGCTGCGCCAGGCCGTCTTCGGCCCACGCCGCGGAGGCGTCCAGCGACTTCTGCGAGGCGTCCAGCACCGGGAACAGGTCGATCACCGGGATGCCGAGTTCCAGCGCTTCCTCGGCCACCTTCAGCAGTTCTTCGATCGACAGGCGCTCCACGCCGGGCATCGACGGCACCGCAACGCGGCCAGCCGGTTCGTGCACGAACACCGGATAGATCAGGTCGTCAGTGGTCAGCGTGTTCTCGCGCATCAGGCGGCGCGAGAATTCGTCATGGCGCATGCGCCGCGGGCGGTAATGGGGATGAGGCATGGCAGGCTCCGAGGAGTGGCTATTGCAACAGGTAACCCTGCGGCAGCAGGGGTTCGGGCAACGGGCGTTCGCCGAGGGCATCGAGCTGGTCAATCTCGATGGTGCGCACCAGCGCGTCCAACGGCAGGTCGTTCGGCTCCAGGCCGAACGGGTCTTCCATTTCTTCACCCAGCTGGTCCAGGCCGAAGAAGGCATAGGCCAGCACCGCCGACAGCACCGGCGTAGCCCAGCCCAGCGAACTGGCCAGACCGAACGGCAGCAGTACGCAGAACATCCACGCGCAGCGGTGCAGCAGCAGGGTGTAGGCGAACGGCAGCGGGGTGGTGAGGATGCGCTCGCAGCCGGCCTGGATCGAGGACATCGCGTGCAGGCGCTCTTCCAGCTGGACGTAGAGGATGGAATCGAGCGTGCCTTCGCAACGGGCCTGGGCCAGTTCGGCGGCGATCATCGCCAGCAGCGCATCGGGCACGTTCTCGCGCTGGGCGAGCTGCCCGCGCTGTTTCTCGTCCAGCCATGGCACCGCGGCCAGCGCCACGTCGCGGGCGCGCAGGCGCGCGGCCAGTGCATAGGCGAAAGCGGTGGTCAGGTAGCTGATGCGCTGGCGGCGCGGCGCATCGTCGGCCAGCAGCACCTGTACCTGGCGGGCCAGCGAACGCGATTCGAACACCAGCTGGCCCCACAGCTTGCGGCCCTCCCACCAGCGGTCGTAGCAGGCGCTGTTGCGGAAGCTGAGGAAGATCGACAGGACCAGGCCGAGCAGGGTGAACGGGGTGACCGAGACGCGCTCGATGCCGACCGGCGGCGCCAGTTCCACCACCGCGGCGACCGCGATGGAGAGGGTGAGGATGGCCAGTACCTTCGGCGCGATCGCCGGGACGATGGAGCCACGCAGGATGTACAGCAGTTGCCAGCCGTGGGGACGGGAACGAATGATCATGGGAGCAGCCGCGCGGCGCGCGGTTCAACAGGCACGCGGGGGGCTCGCGCAGCCGCCCATTCTACTCCCTGCCCGGCCAGTGGCCGTGTCACTGCGACGCCCTGTCGCACCGGCAGGGGCCGGCTCAGATCACGCCACCGCCCAGCCCCAGGCGCAGGATGCCGACCACCACCACGATGCCGTTCAGGATCAGCCCCGTCCAGGCCCGGCCGCGCTTGCTGGGGTGGGTGAACAGGATGCCGAGCGCAGCGATGATCGCGCCGACCGCGGCAAAGGGGATCAGGAACCAGTTGCCCCAGCCCAGCAGCGGTATCAGCGCCAGGATCATCCACAGCAGCGCCAGTACGCCCCACAACAGACTGATCACACCCATAGCGCGCTCCCGTGGTTGTTCGTGCTCCCAACCATAGCCGTTCCCGGCAGCGCCGCCTACCGCCGTTGCCGTCAACCTCACCGGCGCCGTGCTAGCGTGCGGCCATGGGTCGAGCCCCGATGTTGGCGCCGATTCAGAGTGCCCGGCTGATGATCCGAACCAGTCCTACAGGGGTATACGCCATGAACATCCGTTGGGTCGCCTTGGCGGCCATGCTGCTGACCGTTGCCGGTTGCGCCAGCACCTCCAAGGTCATGCTGGGCCGCGCCCGCGCGCCGATCGATCCGGCCCAGGTGCAGATCTATTCGACGCCACCCGCCGGTTCGCAGGAAATCGCCCAGTTGGAGTCGTCTTCAGCAGTGGGCTTTGGTACGCAGGGCCAGACCGATGCCGCCGTGGCTCGCCTGAAGCGCGAAGCGGCTGCGCTCGGTGCCAACGGCGTGATCCTGATGGGCGTGGGCAGCAGTGGCTCGCCGGTCGGCATGTCGGTGGGTGCCGGCAGTTACGGTTCACACGTGGGCGGTGGCGTGGGCATCGGCATACCGACGACGCAGAAGCGCGCCGCCGGCGTGGCGATCTGGGTGCCGAATCCGGCGCCACCGGCACGCCTGCCAACGCAGACGATCACCCCGCAGCCGCAGCGGTGACCCACACGGATCAACGCAGGTAGCGCCGGGCCAGGCCCGGCGTCTCTTCCCTTCCGCTGCGCTCGCCGGGCGTGGCCCGGCGCTACCGGTACTTCGGCACGAACACCTGGTTCACCGCTTCGGCCAGCTGGTCCGGCGGCAACAGGCCCTGGTCGAGCAGGAAGTTGTTGAACGCCAGGCGGTCGAACTTCGCGCCCAGTGCCAGCTCGGTCTGCATGCGCAGTTCGAGGATGCGGGTGTAGCCGTAGAAGTAGCTGCCCGCCTGGCCCGGCATGCGCACCATATAACGGTCCAGTTCCTGGGTGGCCATCGCCTTGGACAGACCCACCTGCTCGATCAGCACGCGTTCGCCGTTGGCACGGTCGGTCAGGCCGAGATTAAGCATCGGGTCGAGCATCGCGCGGGCGGCACGCAGCAGGCGGAACTGCAGCGCGATCATCTGCCCGTCCAGCGGTTCGTACGGCACCATCTCCGCTTCGGCGTACAGCGCCCAGCCTTCCACGTTCACCGAATTGAACGCGAACATCGTGCGCGCCAGCGACACGCCACGCTCGACCATCGCGGTGAACTGCAGTTCGTGGCCCGGGCGACCTTCATGTGCGCTCAGCGTCCAGGCCGCCGAGCCGAAGTTGAAGTCGTCGTACTGCGCGCCTGCACCGGCGGCCGGGTTGCCCAGCGGCAGCACGAAGGTGCCCTGCTGCCCGGTGTTGTTGACCAATGGCGCGGGCAGGAAGTGCGGTGCGGGGCTGGCAGCGCTTTCGGCGGCCGAGCCCAGGCGCATCTGCATCGCACGCTGCGGCACATCGACAATGCGATGTTCGCGGATCAGCGGATCGATGGCATCGATCACCTTGCGGTAATGACCTTCAAGCTGGTCATCGGCGATCTTCTCGCCCTTCAGCGCGCGGATCACCGCCACCGGGTCGCTGGGGTCACTGACCTTCAGGCCCTTCTCTTTCGCCACCAGCGGGGCCAGCTGGCGCATCGCCGAGCGGGTTTCCATGAACTCCAGCTGCGCGCGCTGCATCAGCAGCTTCGGGTCGATATCAATACCGACCTGCTTGAGCTGATAGGCGTACAGCGGGGCCGGCAGGCGCGCATCGGCACGTGCCTTCGGCAGCACCTCCCTGCGGGTCCATGCGGCGTACTCCTTCATCTGCGAGGCAAGCGCCTTCATCGCCTCGTCGGCACCAGCAACCTGGTATTTCTTCAGCAGCGACTCGATACCGGTGATGTAGGTCTCGACGTTGTCCAGCGACTGCTGCACTTCGATCTTCGTCGGCTGCAGCAGCGTGCTGTCCTTCAACCGCTCTTCGTAGCGCTGGCGGGCCAGCGTGGTGAACGCGGTGCCGCCTGGCTGCAGGCCGGCGTATGCCTTGAGGCGATCGACCGCCTTGGCCCGGCGCTCGGCCGGCACCTGGTCGGACAGCAGCAGGTTGAGGCCGCTGAACACGCTTTGCGGCGCATCGCGCCACGGCAGCAGGTACTTCTGGTTGAGCTCACTGCCTTCGATGTTCTGGTTGGCGGCGGCGATCATGATCTCCAGGTCCTGGCGGACGTTGGGATCCTTCTCGCTGGCCAGCTTCGCCTTCAGCTCGTCGCGGGCCTTGGCCATCGCGGCGCGGTAGCGCTGGTCATTGTCCGGGCCGAGGTCGGCGACCTTGTCGTCGTAGCCGGGCACGCCGAAGAAGCCGGTTTCCTCGGGCTGGAACGGGCCCTGGGCATCCAGCAGGATCTGCGCCAGCGCGTTGCTGCGCGCGACCCAGGCCGGGCTGGCCGGCGTGGAGGCCTTGGCGGCCGGTGCGGCCAGGGCCGGTGGGGCCGACAGCAGCGGGGCGGCGGTGAGGGCCAGGGCGATGGCAAGCGCGATCGGCTTCATGGAGCACTCCAGGACAGGGTTGCCCGCACCCTACGCGCTCATGGCGGTGGCGACAATCGGCCGGAGGTCACGTCCTCTACAGCGCGGCCGTCAGCGCACATTCCCCACGAGCGCGACATTCCTGCAATTCGCATTCGCCGGCCGCCTCGGCATCATCCAGCGCACTCAGGTCGAAGGTCTGCTTGTCTTCGGCCAGCACGTACATCACCGGGTAATCCCACACGTCGTCGCTGCGGGTGCCCTTCACGAACAAGCGGCCATGCGCATGCGGTCCTTCCAGCGCCACGGTCAGGCCGACATCGCGCTCGCCGTTGATGGCGGTCTGCATGCTGCCCAGCGGCAGCGTTCCGGCCTGCAGCGGTTCGCCGAACACCTGCACCAGTTCGACGCTGCAGCCGGCGCGACGCATCGCCTCGCGCATCGGCGCACTGTCGTGCGCGGCCTCGGTCCAGCGCAGCACACTCCAGGCGATGGCACCGCCGAGGGCGGCCAGGAACAGCAGCACCGCCAGCGGCATCGCCCAGCGCCAATGCCGGCACCACCAGCCGGAGGCCGGGTTGGAGGGAGCAGGAATCGGCGGCGGCAGGGTCATGGGCGGGCTCCTTCCCGGATGATGATCAAGGCTTCAGGCAACGTCCCAGGAAGGCTTCGGCGACGCGGTAGCGATGCAGTGCGTCGGCGCCGGACAGGCCGTGCTTGGCACCCGGATAGGTCATCAGTTCAAACGGCTGGCCACGCTTCTGCAGCGCGCTCATCAGGCTGGTGGAATTGGTGAACAGCACATTGTCGTCGGCCATGCCGTGGATCAGCAGCAGCGGCGAACGCAGGCCCTCGATGTGGGTCAGCACGCGTGCTTCGCGGTAGCCGGCATCGTTGCGCGCCGGCAGGTCCATGTAGCGCTCGGTGTAGTGGCTGTCGTACAGGCCCCAGTCGGTCACCGGTGCGCCGGCCACACCGCAGGCGTAGCTGTCCGACGCCTTGGCCAGCAGCATCAGGGTCATGTAGCCGCCGTTGGACCAGCCCTGCACGCCGATGCGCGCCGGGTCCACCCACGGCTGCTGCTTCAACCACGCCACGCCACGCAGCTGGTCGGCCACTTCCACCGTGCCCTGCTTGCCATACAGCGCGCCACCGAAGTCACGGCCACGGCGCGGGGTGCCGCGGTTGTCCAGCGAGAACACCACGTAGCCCTGCTGGGCAAGGTACTGGTTGAACAGATGGTCGCCACGGCCGGGCCAGCTGTCGGTGACGGTCTGGCTGGCCGGGCCGCCATACACGTACACCGCCACCGGGTAGCGCTTGGCCGGATCGAAGCCGGCCGGCTTGATCACGCTGTAGTTCAGCGGCGTCCTGCCGTCGGCAGCGGTGAGCGTGCCGAATTCGACCGGGCGCTGCGCCTCGCGGTAGCGCGCGTAGGGATGCTTGGGATCGGCCAGATCGTTCTCGACCAGGGTGGCGATCTTCTCGCCATTGGCGCGGAACAGTTCGATCTGCGGCGGCGTGCTGCTGTTGGACCAGCTGTCCACGTACACGCTGGCGTTGCGCGCGAAGCTGGCGCTGTGCATGCCCGGCGCCTTCGACAGGCGCTGCGGCTGGCCACCCTGCAGCGGGACGGCGTAGATCTGGCTTTCGCGCGCCGATTCGATGCCGGCACGGAAGTATGCCAGGCCGGCCTTTTCATCGACCGCCAGCAGTTCATCGACCGACCAGTTGCCGTGGGTCAGCGCGGTGGCCTTGCCCTTGCTGTCGATGCGGTACAGATGCTGGAAACCCGTGCGCTCGGACGACCACAGCACGCTGCCGTCGTCGAGGAAACGCAGGCTGTTGTGCAGCGGCACCCAGGTCGGGCTGGTTTCGTGGGCCAGCACACGCTGCTGGTTCGAGGCCAGGGTGACTTCCACCAGGTCGAGCTTCTTCTGGTCGCGCGACTGGCGCTGGAAACTCACGTGCTGCGGATCGCGCCAGTCGACGCGGGCCAGGTAGATGTCCTGCTCCTTGCCGAGGTCAATCCACTGCGTCTGCGCCTGTTCCGCCGGCGAGATCACGCCCAGCTTCACCTGCACGTTGGCATCGCCCGCGGCCGGGTAACGCTGTTCGATCACATCGGTGCGGTCGGCATAGACTTCGTAACGCTTCTGCACCGGCACCGGGCTTTCGTCGATGCGGGCGTAGGCGATGGCCGAATCGTCCGGCGCCCACCAGTAGCCGGTATGGCGGTCCATTTCTTCGTCGGCGACGAATTCGGCGATACCGTTGCCGATGGTCGTGCTGCCATCAGCGGTCAGCTGCATCTGCTTCCCACTGGCCAGGTCGATCACCCACAGGTTGCGGCCGCGGATGAAGCTGACGAAGCCGCCCTTGGGCGACAGCTTGGCATCGGTTGCAAAGCCTTCACCGTGGGTCAGCTGGCGCACTGCCGCCTTGCCTTCCTGCTTGAGGTCGTACAGGTACAGCTCGCCGCCCAGCGGAAACAACAGGCGCTGCGCGTCCGGCGACCACTGGTAATCGACAATGCCGGTCATCGCGGCGATGCGCTGGCGCTCGCGGCGGGCCTTTTCTTCGTCACTGAGGGTTTCGGTACCCGGCAGCACCACCTTCGAGTCCACCAGCAGTCGGGTCTGACCGCTGCCGATGTCGTAGCTCCACAGGTCCAGCTGGTTGCGGTCGCTGTCCTTGCCGCGCAGGAAGGTCACGCGCGAGCCGTCCGGCGCCACCTTCGGCTTCATCAGGGTCGGGCCGGACAACGGCAGTGGGCCGGTGATGGCTTCCAGAGTGAGTTTTTCAGCGTGGGCGACGGTACTGGTGGCGAGCATGAGGGCGAGCGAGGCGAACAGATGGCGCATGGAGGATCCCGGCAAACGGCAGGTCCGTCACCGCGACGGGCGCGGGACGGTCAGCCTCCATCCTAACCAAGCCGGTGCTGGAAGACAGCATGACCTTCTGCCCATGGCAGCGCTATTGAAGGGTCAGAGCCCTTTGCGATGCAAAGGGATCCGACCCTTGGGCCACCGTCCCGGGTCAGCGCTTGCCGAACAGGTGCTTGCGCTCTTCGTCGCTGAGCGGCTTGCCAGCGTCCGGGTTCACCTGCGTGCGCAGCGCATAGGCGCGCTGGGTGGCCGGACGGGCGGCGATGGCCTGGTGCCAGCGCTTGAGGTTCGGGAACGCGTCGAAGTCCGCCGGCAGCTTGTCGTAGGCGCCAACCCACGGGTAGCTGGCCATGTCGGCGATGGTGTACTCCTCGCCGGCCAGGAAGGCGTGCTGGGCCAGGCGCTTGTCCATCACCCCGTGCAGGCGGCGCACTTCATTGTCGTAACGCTCGATCGCGTACGGGATCTTCTCCGGCGCGTACACATTGAAGTGGCCCATCTGCCCGCTCATCGGGCCCAGCCCGGCCATCTGCCAGAACAGCCATTCCAGGGTGGTGACGCGACCACGCGGGTCGGCCGGCAGGAAGCGGCCGGTCTTCTCGGCCAGGTACAGCAGGATCGCGCCGGACTCGAACACGCTCAGCGGGGCGCCGCCGTCGGCCGGGGCGTGGTCGACGATGGCCGGCATCTTGTTGTTGGGGGAAATGGCCAGGAATTCCGGCTTGAACTGGTCGCCCGAGCCGATGTTGACCGGGTGGATGCGGTACTCCAGGCCGGCTTCTTCCAGCAGCAGGGTCACTTTGTGGCCGTTCGGGGTAGGCCAGTAATACAGGTCGATCATGGCGGCGACTCTGGGGTACGGAAAGGAACCTGAAGTCTAGTGGGTGCGTTGGCTTGGCACCGTCATGGCGGGCCGGTAACCTCGCCTCTCCCCCGAAACGCAGCATCCTCCGCATGAGTGCAAACCGTCCGCCGCTCTCCCCGCTGTCCACCCTGATCTTCGCCTCGCGCTGGCTGCAGCTGCCGCTGTACCTGGGTTTGATCGTTGCCCAGTGCGTTTACGTGTTCCTGTTCGGCAAGGAACTGTGGCACCTGATCTCGCACTCGGTGTCGATGGGCGAGCAGCAGATCATGCTGATCGTGCTGGGCCTGATCGATGTGGTGATGATCTCCAACCTACTGGTGATGGTGATCGTCGGTGGCTATGAAACCTTCGTCTCGCGCCTGCGCCTGGAAGGCCACCCGGACCAGCCGGAATGGCTGAGCCACGTCAACGCCAGCGTGCTGAAGGTGAAGCTGGCGATGGCGATCATCGGCATCTCCTCGATCCACCTGTTGAAGACGTTCATTGCCACCGGCGCGCTGGGCGGCATCCCGCTGTGCACCCCGGAGCAGATGAGCGTGGCTGCCGCAAACATCGGCGTGGCCCGCTGCTCGATGCTGACGGCTGACGGCGTGCTCTGGCAGACCATCATCCACTGCGTGTTCATCCTGTCGGCGATCGGCATCGCATGGACCGACAAGCTGATGTCCGGCAGCCACGACAAGCCGGAAGGCCACGGCAAGTCCGCCGCACATTGATCCCGATCCCGGTGGCGGTACCAGTGCCGCCACCGGCCCGCTATGCCTGCCCTTGTGCGCAGGTGAGGCCGGGATGCTAGATTGCACCCTCGCCGTCATCGGCGATGGCGTCGGGAAACGTCATCGACCGCGCCCGGACCTCCAGTCCCGGCAGGCTTGCCTACGTTTGTCGTAACGTCGTCTTCTTAGAGGGGAGCAGGATGTCGCACGTCGCAATGATCGCTGCCGCGCGCCGGTGGTTGCCGGTCGCTCTGGCTTTGGCCCTGGCTGCCTGCTCGGGCAAGGAAGAAACACCGGCCCCGGCCGCGCAGGGTGCCACCACCCCCGCCGCTGCAGCGCCAGCCGCACCGGCCGTGGCTGCCAAGGTGCAGTCGATGGGCACCGAGCAGCTGCGCGAATCGGCCAGCCAGGCACTGCGCGAGAACCGCATGTACGCCCCGGCCGGCGACAACGCCATCGAGTACTACCTGGCCCTGCGCGACAAGACCCCGGACGATGCCTCGGTGAAGAGCGCGCTGACCGACCTGCTGCCCTACACCCTGATCGCCGCCGAGCAGCACCTGGGCCGCGAGGACTTCACCGAAGCGCAGCGGCTGGTCGCCCTGATCGAAAAAGTCGACGCCTCGGCCCCGGCCCTGCCGCGCCTGAAAGAAGGCCTGAGCAAGGGCGTACAGATCGCGGCCAAGCGCACCGAAGACGAAACCGAGAAGGTCAAGAAGGACGCTGAAGACCGCACCAGGCAGCTGGCCGAGCAGCAGCGCCTGACCGAACAGCGCGCCAAGGAAGCCGAGGCGGCCAAGCAGATTGCCGCGCAGCAGGATGTTGCCCGTCGTGACAGCGAGCGCCAGGAAGCCGAGCGCCAGGCCGCCGCGCGCCGCGATGCCGAGCAGAAGCAGCAGCAGGCCGCTGCCCAGCAGGCCAACGCCGCCCGCCAGGCCGCGACCGCCGCCGCCCCAAGCCTGCGCCCGGTCAGCACGCCGGCACCGCGTTACCCGGCCGAAGCCCTGCGTTCGGGCACCTCCGGCGAAGTGCTGGTGGAAATCACCGTCGGCACCGACGGCTCGGTGACCAACGCGCGCGTGCTGCGCGCGACGCCCTCGCGCGTTTTCGATCGCGAAGCCCTCACCGCAGTCAAGCGCTGGCGCTTCGAGCCGGTCAATGCCCCGGTCACCACCCGCCGCACGCTGGTGTTCGCACCGGGCGGCTGATGCCCAAGGCGGTAGCGCCGGGCGCGCCCGGTGGTTCTGGAGCAAGGCCCGGCATGTCCGGGCTTTGTTCGTTTCAGGCTGCGCCGTCGATCAACCGTTGCAGCGCCGGATCGCGTGCCGCCAGCACCTGGAACAGACCCAGTGCGTGTAGTCCGTGCAGCAGACTGCGCAGATCGGCTTCGGCGGCTGCACGGGTGGCGGCATCACTGGCCGGGTCCTGCCAGTCGCGGACGCTGGCCAGGAAGGCGCCGACACTGCCCTTGCGCACGGTGAGTCCGTTCACCTGCACGTCGTTCTGATGATCGGGAAGGATGTCATGGGGCTGCATGGAGTACTCCAGGGGAATGGAGGACCAGTGTCGACGCTCGCTTCCGTCCGTTCTGCCGTATAACTGCCAATGGATATGGCAGAACAGACACTCCAGGAACCCCTGATCGATCCTGCACTGGCTGATGCCAGCGCGGGGCCAGCCCTGCTCGGCACGCAGCTGGCGATGCCGGGTTCGCGCCGCACCGCCCGTCATCAGCACGCGCGCGGGCAACTGCTGGGCGCCCACACGGGTCTGTTGCGGATCGAGGCGGGCGACATCCACTGGCTGCTTCCGGCCGGACACGTGGCATGGCTTCCGCCGCAGCACCCGCATGCGCTGTCCAGCATCGGCAGCTTCGATGGCTGGAGCCTGTACTTCGGCAGGGAAGACTGCGCAGGCTTGCCCACCGCAGCGCGCATCTTCCAGCCCAGCGACCTGCTGCAGGTGGCGGTGCCGCGGGCACTGCAATGGTCCGGGCAGGCGTTGGATGCGGTGCAACAGCGCCTGGCTGGGGTGATCATCGATGAAATCGCCGCCGGCACGCCCTTGCCGCTGGCCCTGCAGCAACCCAGCGACCGCCGCCTGCGCCGCGTCGCCTCGGCCCTGGCACGCGCGCCGCATGACACCCGCAGCGTCGAGGGCTGGGCCGCAGCGAGCGGCCTGTCCAGTCGCAGCCTCGCCCGCCGCTGGCAGGCCGAGACCAACATGACGCTGACCCACTGGCGACAGCGCCTGCGCGTGCTGCTGGCGCTGCCGCGATTGCTGGCCGGCGAACCGGTCACCACCGTCGCACTGTCATTGGGCTACGACACGCCCAGTTCCTTCATCGCCGTGTTCAAGCGCGAGATGGGAGTGACGCCAGCGCGGTACGCGGACGGAAACGCCCCACTGCGCTGAAAGGGACGAGGCCCGGAATGACCGGGCCTCGTTCGATATCCGCCGGGCATGGCCCGGCGCTACCGGTTCCGCTCAGCCGGAAATCGCCAGGCGTTCGTTGTGGTAACGACGCACGGCAGCAAACCACAGCACCGCGGCCAGGCCCAGGCTTGCGCCGAGGTAGACCGCCCAGATGGTCGGGCTGATCGCCTCGTGGCGGATCACCTTCAGCAGCATCTGGTTTTGCGACAGGAACGGCACCGCGTACTGCCACAGCTCGCTCTTCACCGGGTAGGCCATCAACGCGTAACCGGGCAGCATCGGCAGCAGCACCAGCCAGGTCATGTGGCTCTGCGCTTCCTTCATGCTCTTGGCCGCGGCCGAGAGGAAGGTCAGCAGCGAGGTGCCGATCAGCAGCATCGGCACCATCACCAGCAGCATCTGCAACATCGAGCCGATGTTCATGTTGAGCTGCCGGCCGACATTGCCGGGCGCGATCTGCGCACTGGCCTTGAACGCGATCAACGTCAGCAGCAACGAGGCGAAGCCGACCACGCAGGCGGCGGCGATCTTGCCGCTGACGATGGCGCTGCGCGAACCCGGGGTCGCCAGCAGCGGCTCCAGCGATTGCCGCTCGCGCTCGCCGGCGGTGGCATCCATCACCAGGTAGGCGCCACCGATGAACGAGGTCAGCGTCAGCAGTACCGGCAGCAGCATCGACAGCATCATGCCGCGCTTGGCCTCGGCGCTGGCCATGTCCTGGGTGGCCACATCCAGCGGCCGCGCGACCTGTGCGTCGACGCCACGTGCCATCAGCCGCAGCGCACCGACCTGGCCGTTGTACGTCGCCAGGGCCGCCTGCAGGCGGGCGCTGGGCACCTCGGCGGCGCGCCGGGTGCTGTCACGGATCACTTCCACCAGCGCGGGCTTGCCATCGGCCCAGTCCTTGCCGAAATCGGGGCTGATGCGCAGGGCCACGTCGATCTCCTGCGAGCGGATCGCCTCGGCCAGATCCTTCGGCGCCGGCGCGGTGTTCAACCCCTGCGCGGCCAGGAAAGTCATCAGGTTCGGCGCATTCTCGGCACCGATGGTCGGGATCTGCAGTGGCTGTTCAATCTGGATGCGGACACGGCTTTCGGCCAGCTTGCCCATGCCCAGGATCAGCAGCGGGTACAGCAAGGGACCAAACAGCAGGGTCAGCATCAGGGTGCGGCGGTCACGCGAGAGGTCGCGCAGTTCCTTGCGCATCACCGTCATCATGGTCGACATCATGCTCATGCGTGCAGGCCCTCTTCGCTGCCGATCAGTTTCACGAACGCATCTTCCAGGTTGGGTTCGCCGGACTGCGCACGCAGTTCATCGGCGCTGCCGGCGGCCATCACCGTGCCCTTGGCGATGATCACGATGTGGTCACACAGCGCACCGACCTCCTGCATGATGTGGCTGGACAGGATCACGCAACGCCCTTCCTCGCGCAGTCCCAGCAGGAAGCGGCGAAGTGCGCGGGTGGTCATCACGTCCAGGCCGTTGGTGGGTTCATCGAGGATCACGTTGCGCGGGTCGTGCACCAGCGCACGGGCAATGGCGGTCTTGGTGCGCTGGCCCTGCGAGAAGCCATCGGTCTGCCGATCGAGGATGTCAGCCATGTCCAGCGCATGCGACAGCACTTCGATGCGCTCGCGGATGCGCGACGCGGACAGGCCATGCAGCTCGCCGAAGTAAGCGATGTTCTCGCGCGCGGTCAGCCGCTTGTAGACGCCACGCGCGTCGGGCAGCACGCCGAGGTGGCGACGCACTTCCACCGGATCGCGGGCGGCGTCGATGCCATCGACGGTGATGCTGCCTTCATCCGGCGTCATCAGCGTGTACAGCATGCGCATGGTGGTGGTCTTGCCGGCGCCATTCGGCCCGAGCAGGCCGGTGATGCGGCCATCCTCGGCGCGGAAGCCGACATCGGCCACCGCCTGGATACGGCCGGTGCGGGTGTTGAAGGCCTTGTGCAGGTTGTCGGCGACGATCATGGGGCCCATCCGTTGAACGAGGTGAACGCCGGCACGTAGCTCAGCGTGTCCAGGCAGCTGGCATCCAGCGCCTTGGCATCGGTGGTGTCGATGAACTGGCCGAGCAGGCGCGGCATGCAACCGGCGGCCAGGGTGCCGTGGCCTTGCCCGCGGGCAACCAGCGCACGTCCCTTCGGCAGCCCCTTGAGCACCTGTTCGGCGTAACGCGGCGGCGTCACCGGGTCCAGCTCGCCGGACAGCAGCAGTACCGGCAGATCACTGCGCAATGGCACTGCCGCTGCCGCCGGTGCCGGCTGGTGCGGCCAGACCGGGCAGGCAGCGAAGAACGCACGCGCCACTTCCGGTCCAAACAACGCATCTCCGCTTTCCGCCGGCGCCTGGTAGCGCGGTGCATCTTCGCTGCAGATCACCGACCACTGCATCCCGCGGTTGATCTGGAAATCCATGCTGCGGGTCGCCCCGCGTACCAGCGAGGCCAGTGGCGCGTAACGCCCCTGCGCGGCCTCGTCCAGCACCAGTGGCAGCAGCGAGGAATACTGCGGCACGTAGGAGAAGGCAAACGCCAGGCCGACCACGCTGTCCGGGGTCAACACATCCTTGCGCGGCGCATTGGTGCCCGGATCGCGGTACTCGACGGTAACCGGCGTGCGGCGCAGGGTGTCCGCAACGCTGCGCAGCTGTGCGCGCGTATCGACCGGGAAGCGCTTGCTGCAGGCAGCATCCTTGCGGCACTGCGCCGACTGCAGGGTGATGGCGTTGTCGAAGGTATTGGCGAACTCCCCCCCGACCACCAGATCGTTCGGTACCACGCCGTCGATGACGATGCTGCGGGTGTGCTGCGGATAGGCCGCAGCGTAGCGCTGGGCAACGCGGGTGCCGTACGAGCCGCCGACCAGGTTGAGCGTATCGGCGCCGAGCGCCTGGCGTACCGCGTCCAGATCGGCGATGGCCTCGGCGGTGGTATAGAAGCGCGGGTCGGCACGGCCCTTCAGCGACGCGGCGCAGCGCTCCGCGTACTCGCGCAGCAGCGCCTCGCTGGGCGCAGCGTCTTCATCCATCGGCAGCTCCTTGCCATCCGCGCCCAGGCAGCTGAGCGGGTTGGAGCCACCGGTGCCACGCTGGTCGATCAGGAAGATGTCGCGCTGTTTGCGCACCTGGCGCAGTGCCGTATCGACGATGACGGCCACCTCGCTGGCCGCCTGGCCAGGTCCGCCGGCCAGGAAGAACACCGGGTCCGGCAGGCCCGAACCGCTGTTGCCCGACTCCAGCCAGGCCACGCGCAGATCGATCCTGCGGCCCTCCGGCTTGCTCCGGTCTTCCGGCACCTGGAATGTCGCGCACTGCGCCTCGACGTTCGCGCTGGCGCCTTCAGTGGCCAGCGTGCAGGGATGGAAATCGATCTGGCCGTAGCGGCGGCTGGGCGTATCGCCTGCGCCGTCGGTGCCTGCCTGCGGCGGTGCGCTGCAGCCGGCAATCAGCATGCTGGCCAGCAACCCGGCCCGCGCGAAATGGTGTCGTTGCATCGTGCGTGATTCCCCTGGGAATGTTCCTGTCCACCACGACGGTGTGCCGCGGCAGATGTGACCAAACAGATGTGACCCAACTTACACGCGCCGGGCGCTGGCGGCGACAGGCGGATGTCCTAGGCCGGCGTCGGCACCGCCACCAGGCGGTTGCGGCCCTCGGCCTTGGCCCGGTACAGGGCGGTGTCGGCCAGCGCGATCAAGCCGGAAAGATCGGTCCGGCCGTCGTCCAGCACCAGCCCGATGCTGGCGGTCACCGCCACCGGACCGGTATCGAGCAGGGCGGGACGCTGCTGCAGGCCGTGGCGGATCGCGTCGGCCAGCGCCGTCGCCTCATTGCCGCTGCTGCCAGGCAGCAGCAACAGGAACTCCTCGCCGCCATAGCGGCTGAGCAGATGCACGCGGCCGATCGCGCAGCGCTGCAGCACCGCGGTGAAGTGCTGCAGCACGTGGTCACCCGCCAGATGACCCCAGCGATCGTTGACCTGCTTGAAATGATCCACATCCAGCAACAGCAGCGCCAACGGCGTACCGTGCCGGCGCGCCTGTTCCAGCTGCAGCTGCCCATCCGCCAGCACCGCGCTGCGATTGAGCAGGCCGGTAAGACCATCGATCCGCGCCGCCCGACGCAGTTCCACCAGCATGCGTTCGACCAGCAGCAGCACCAGAGCGAAGCAACGGGCCAGCTCCAGCATCACCCCGGCCAGGTAGGTCACGAACATCGGCGTGCCGGTATGCATGATGTCCTCGCCGGCGTCGGCAGCCACCGGTAGGAACAGGCGCACCACGTACAGCAGGCCCTCGGCGAGGAACACCGCAGCGGCCAGCCTGCAACTGGTGCGCTGCTGTGGCGGGGCGGGGCGTGGCGCAGCAGCAGCCAGGCGATCCAGCCGTCGATGAGCGCAGCGAACACACTGAATACATGCAGGCGCACGACCAGGTTCGGCCACGGCACCAGGAACAGGAAGATGCCGGCCATGAACGCGGCCACCAGCAACAGCGGTCGCCACACCGGCAGGGGTTGGCCCAGATGCAGGGCCATGCCACGCAGCAGCAGCACCGCGCAGGCGGCCATCGCCGCGTTGCCGGCCAGAATCGCTGGCACCTGCGGCAGGTAGGGACGCAGCGCCAGCAAGGTCACCCCCAGCGTCAGTGCCCACAGGCTCAGCGTCCACAGCCGCAACACCGGTTGCCCGCGCAGCACCACCAGCAGCAACGAGAACCCCAGCGCGATGCCCACGCAGAGCAGGAAGCCAAGCACGGCGACGGTGGGGAAATCCAGGGACATGCGGCGCTGGAAGGAAGGCGGCGCGCGCATCTTAGCGCCTTGTGGCGGCCGCACGGACCGTCGCACCTGGGCAGGGGCAGGCGAGCCATCGAATCCGGTGGCGGAAAATGGCGAGCACGCAGCCCGTGTCGCCGACAGAATGCGCGGAAAACCGGGAGACACTCCATGCATTCGTGGCAACTCAGTGGCATCGACCACCAGCCGTTCGAAGCGCTTTTCGAATCCAGCGACGACGCCTTGGCCGCACAGGGAATCGTGCGGCGACGCGCCGGCGACAGCGGCGGCTACCCCTGCAGGGTCAGCCTGACCGACGCGCCTGCGGGTGCGGAACTGCTTCTGCTGCCATACACACACCTGGCCTCGCAGTCGCCGTACCGCGCCTCGGGCCCGATCTTCGTGCAGCGTGGTGCCATCCGCTGCGTGCTGCCGGCAGGCGTGGTACCTGCCTACGTGCACCGTCGGCTGATGTCAGTGCGTGCCTATGACAGCGCGGACTTCATGCTGAGCGGCCTGGTCTGCCAGGGCACCGAGGTTGCTGCGCACCTGGACCGGTTGTTCGCCGATGCGACGGTGGCCTTCGTGCAACTGCACAACGCAGGGCATGGATGCTTTTCGTGCCAAGTGGATCGGGTCGGCAATCAACGGTCATGACGGTGCGCACGAACGTGATCGTTGCCGCGATGCAGGCGTGACCGCCAACGCATTCGTTCAGTGTGGCGTGAAGCCTGCGGGAAAGGCTTCACACACGTAGTCACGGATCGGCGTTGACGTGGTTTCCCGCGGTGCATCGCCGCTCGATACTCGCGGCGGTACCGCCCACTGTCCGTCGCGTGGCACAGCGCGGCTGCTGCGGTCACCGCTCCCTTCGACGATCACAAGGATGCGCCATGTCTCTGCGATACACCCCCTTGCTGCTGGCTACCGCCTTCGTTGGCGCCGGTGTTGGCGTTGCCGGCAACGCGGCCGCACACGGCACGATGATCACCCCGGTCAGCCGCGTCTATGCCTGTTTCCAGGGCAACCCGGAAAACCCCACCAACCCGGCCTGCGCTGCCGCCAAGGCAGTGGCCGGCTCGCAGGCGTTCTACGACTGGAACGGCATCAACCAGGCCAACGCCAACGGCAACCACCAGGCCGTGGTGCCCGACGGCAAGCTGTGCAGTGGCAACAACCCGACCTTCCGCGGCCTGGACCTGGATCGCAGCGACTGGCAGACCACGCCGATCCAGCCCGATGCGAACGGCAGGTTCACCTTCGTGTTCAAAGCCACCGCCCCGCATGCCACGCGTGACTGGAAGTTCTTCGTCACCCGCGCCGGCTGGCAACCGGGCAGCCCGCTGCGCTGGGCCGACCTGCAGGAATTCTGCTCGCTGGGCAATACGCCGCTGTCGGCCGATGGCACCTACAAGCTCCAGTGCACGCTGCCGCAGCGCAGCGGCCAGCATGTGATCTACAACACCTGGCAGCGCTCGGATTCGACCGAAGCGTTCTACACCTGCATGGATGTGCGCTTTGAAGGCGGCGGCGGCACCACGCCGGTGCCGCAGTGGCAGGATGCCGGGCCGGTCACCGCGCGTACCGAGCTGCCGGTGGGCACCACGTTGGCCTTGCGCGTGTTCAATGCTAACGGCAACGACGTGGAACGTGTGGAAGCCACGCTGGCCGCAGGCCAGACCACGCCGGCGCAGTGGCCGCTGGCGCTGGCCCGCAAGGTCAACGCCAGTGCCCAGCATGCGCGCGTGGGGGTGCTCAGCAACGGCGCGATCACGCCGGCCGCCTCGGCCACCGACAACCGCGTGTACCTGAAGGACGGCAATCGCTTCCAGCTGGACACGAAGGTGCCGGACCCGGGCACGCCATCGCCCGGCGGTGACTTCGACCATGTGTATCCGGCCGGCATCGGCAGCTACGTACCCGGACAGACCGTGGTGAAGGGCAGCGACGGCAAGCTGTACGCCTGCCGCCCATTCCCGGAAGGCGCGTGGTGCAACGTCAATGCCGAGGCGTACCGGCCGGGCGTGGGCTCGGCCTGGCGCGATGCCTGGGTGCCGTACTGAGTGAGTGAGAGATGGAGCGGGAGCGGCGCGCACGTGCCGCCCCGCTTCTGCAGTCGGGCAGATGCAGACCTGCGGGTCCGGCTTGAAGTGTTAACCCGTTCGCGCAGGCACTGCACATCCCGTCGCAGCCTGCAGCTTTTCGGAATCGTTGAATGGTTAGCGCTGTGCATCGTGTGGACACTCGCTGGACCTTCCACCGTCCACAGGATCCCCATCATGCAACCGCTCAATCGACTTGCTCTCGCGGTGGCTGCCATCGCCAGCCTGGGCGCCTCTGCCAGCGCGCTGGCACACGGCACCATGTCCAAACCCACCAGCCGGGTCTATGCCTGCTACCAGGGCAATCCGGAGAACCCGACCAATCCGGCGTGTGCCGCCGCAAAAGCGATCGGTGGCGCACAGCCCTTCTATGACTGGTCCGGCATCAACCAGGCCAATGCCAACGGCAATCACCAGGCCGTGGTGCCGGACGGACAGTTGTGCAGCGGTGGCAACAGCAAGTACCGCGGTCTGGATCTTGATCGGTCCGACTGGTCGACCACTCCGATCCGCGCCGATGGCAACGGCCGCTACACCTTTGAATTTCTTGCCCCCGCCCCGCATGCCACCCGTGACTGGAAGTTCTATGTGACGCGCGAAGGATGGCAGCCAGGTTCGCCCGTGGGCTGGTCGGATCTGCAGGAGTTCTGCACCTTGGGCAACGTGCCACTGTCGGAAGGTGGTGTCTACAAGCTGGATTGCCCGTTGCCCCAGCGCACCGGGCAGCATCTGATCTACAACACTTGGCAGCGCTCGGATTCGGCCGAGGCGTTCTACACCTGCATGGACGTGCGTTTCGAGGGTGGCGGTGGTGTAACGCCGCCGCCGCAATGGCACGATGCCGGCCCTGTCACCGCGCGCGGAGCCCTGGACGCGGGTACGACCCTCACCCTGCGCGTGTTCAACGCGAACGGCAATGATCTGGAACGCATCAACACCACACTGACCACTGGCCAGACGCTGCCAACGCAGTGGCCGCTGACTCTGGCCCGTGCGGTCAATGCAGGTGCGCGGTATGCCCGCATCGGCCTGCTGGAGAATGGTGTGATCACGCCGATTGCCTCAGCAACGGCAAACCGCGTCTACCTGGCGCAGGGGCATCGGTTCCAGCTGGATACGAAGGCGCCCGATCCGGTGCAGCCGCCGGGCGACTTCGATTTCATCTATCCGGCCGGCATCGGCAGCTACGTGCCCGGGCAGACCGTGGTGAAGAGCAGCGACGGCAAGCTCTACGCCTGCCGCCCGTTCCCGGAAGGCGCGTGGTGCAACGTCAATGCCGAGGCGTACCGGCCGGGCGTGGGCTCGGCCTGGCGCGATGCCTGGGTGCCGTACTGACCGGGAAGGAGCCGGGGGCAGCCGCTGGCTGCCTCCACTGATCACAGCGGCCTGCACTCGCAACGGCCATCCAGAAGGCAGATGCAGATGAACTACGTGAAATGGGACCTTGGAATCCTGCAGGCGGGTGACGTGATTGAAATCACACTGACCCGCGCCGCCAATGTCCGCTTGATGACACCAAGCAATCTGGCCAGTTACCGGAATGGGCGGCGGCATCAGTTCCACGGCGGGCTGGTCAACACGTCACCCTTCCACCTCACGGTCCCTTCTTCGGGCCAATGGCATCTGACCATAGACACGGCCGGACTGGCGGGCAGCACCCAAGCCTCGGTGCAGGTACTGCCGCGCCCCTTGCCACCGGCCTGATCCCGGCGGCAGCGGGCTTACTTGCTGCTGACGTACTTCTCGCGGCGGATCTGCGGATTGCCCAGGCCCGCCGCCTTCAGCGCTTCTGCACAAGCGTCGACCATGTCCGGGTTGCCGCACAGGTAGGCGATGTCGGTGGCCGGGTCCGGCGTGAACTCCGCCAGCGCCTGCTGCACGTAGCCATGGTGCACGTCCGGGTGCGGCTCGGCCGGCAGTTCCCGCGACAGGCAAGGCACATAACGGAAGTTCGGGTGCTTTTCGGCGAAGCTGTAGAAGTCTTCGCTGTACAGCAGCTCGCCCGGACTGCGTGCGCCCTGCAGCAGGACCACCTGCACGCCGCGCTCGGCCATCGCCGTTGCCAGCAGCGGCAGCATCGAGCGGTACGGGGTGACGCCGGTACCGGTGGCGATCAGCAGGTAGCGGCCGTTGTGGTCGCCGGGGTTCAGGCAGAACCGGCCGTAGGGGCCGGACGCGCTGACCTGGCCGCCGATGTCCAGCGCCTCGAACAGCGCCGTGGCGGCGCCGCCGGGGACGAAGCTGACCGCGATATCCACCGCCTCGCCCGGGCCCAGCGCGTGGTCGTGGATGGTCGCCAGCGAATAGCTGCGCTTGGTTTCAGTGCCATCGGCGTAGCTGAAATGGACCTGGATGAACTGGCCGGGCTGGAAATCCAGCGGCTGGCCGTCGTCACGCACGAACTGGTAATGGCCGATGGAGGGCGCCAGCATGCGGCGGTCGACCAGTTTGATGGGGAATTGGACAGGCACGACTTTTCGGGACAGTGTGTAGCCGGGGCAAGCCCTCGGGGTCTTCTATAATAGACCTTCCCCGCCCCTCTCCAGCGCCAGCCCATGGGCGCGAAGGCTTCGAGCTTGGCTTCCCAGAACGATACGGCGCCCGCCCTGCGCGTGCGCGACCTGCGTAAAACCTATGACAACGGCACCCAGGCCCTGAAAGGGGTCTCGCTGGAAGTAGCCCCCGGCGACTTCTTCGCCCTGCTGGGCCCGAACGGTGCCGGCAAGTCCACCCTGATCGGCATCATCAGCTCCCTGGTCAACCTCAGCGAGGGCCAGGTGGAGGTGTTCGGCAGCGACCTGGTGCGCAACCGCAGCGCCACCATGCGCCTGATCGGGCTGGTGCCGCAGGAGATCAACTTCAACCTGTTCGAAAAGCCCTTCGACATCCTGGTGAACTACGCCGGTTTCTACGGCGTGCCGCGCGCGGAAGGCGAGCAGATGGCCGAGGTCGAACTCAAGCGCGCCCACCTGTGGGAGAAGGCGCAGGTGATGAGCCGCACCCTGTCCGGTGGCATGAAGCGCCGGCTGATGATCGCCCGCGCGATGATGACCCGCCCGCGCCTGCTGATCCTGGACGAGCCGACCGCCGGCGTGGATATCGAGATCCGCCGCGACATGTGGCGGGTGCTGAAGGAGATCAACGCCGCCGGCACTACGATCATCCTGACCACCCACTACCTGGAAGAGGCCGAGCACCTGTGCCGCAACCTGGCCATCATCGACCATGGCCAGATCGTCACCCAGGGCCCGATGCGCGAGCTGCTGGCCAAGCTTGATGTGGAAGGCTTCCTGCTCGACATCGACGGCGCCCTGCCCGCGCAGCTGCCGGTGATCGAGGGTGCGACCCTGATCGCCACCGATGGCCACACGCTGGACATCGACATGCCGCGCGCGATGGATCTGAACCGCGTGTTCGAGGCACTGAACGCGGCGGGCATCCGCGTGCGTTCGATGCGTACCAAGAGCAACCGCCTGGAGGAACTGTTCGTGCGCCTCACCGGCAACCAGGAGACATCCGCATGAGCAGCACCCCGACTCCGGTCCTGACCGACGGCCAGCGCAACCGCATCGCACTGATGACCATCGTGCGCCGCGAAGTCGCCCGCATCATGCGCATCTGGGGCCAGACCCTGGTGCCTCCGGCGATCACCATGACCCTGTACTTCCTGATCTTCGGCGGCCTGATCGGCTCGCGCGTGGGCGACATGGGCGGCTACACCTACATGCAGTTCATCGTGCCGGGCCTGGTGATGATGAGCGTGATCCAGAACAGTTACGGCAACATCAGTTCGTCATTCTTCGGCGCCAAGTTCGGCCGCCACGTGGAAGAACTTCTGGTCAGCCCGATGCCGAACTGGGTGATCCTGTGGGGCTACGTGGCCGGTGCGGTGCTGCGCGGCCTGATGGTGGGCGTGATCGTGCTGATCATCGCGATGTTCTTCACCCCGGTGCGCATCCCGCATCCGCTGGTGACGCTGACCACGGTGATCCTGGGCGCGACGATCTTCTCGCTGGCCGGTTTCATCAACGCGGTGTATGCGAAGAAGTTCGATGACGTGGCGATCGTGCCGACCTTCATCCTGACTCCGCTGACCTACCTGGGTGGCGTGTTCTATTCGGTGAAGCTGCTACCGCCATGGGCGGAGGCGGCCACGCACGCGAACCCGATCTTCTACATGGTCAACGCGTTCCGCTATGGCCTGCTGGGCAGCAGCGATGTGCCGGTGGTGGTGGCGTATGCGCTGATGATCGGTTTCGTGGTGGTGCTGACGGCGTTGGCGCTGTGGTTGCTGCGCCGTGGCGTGGGCATGCGCAGCTGAGGACGTCCTGCAGGGCCTGCGGCCCTGCACCCGCTGCAGGCCGGAGCAACGTCAACGTCAACGGCGAGATATACCTGGTTTGGCAGGGTGGTGTCGGGTTGCAGGGACGCCGCAAGTACGTCCGTGTAGGCTTGGCCGCGCCATCCATGGCGCGGACACCCCGCAACCCGACACCACCCCGCCTTCGACAGTTTCCCGATGCTGCCGGAATGGCGGTCTGTACTGCTGTTGGTGGGTGTCGACCTTGGTCGACACGGCAGATCCACGCCATGCGTGGATGGCTGGAGATCATGTAGAGCCGAGCCGATGCTCGGCTCTTTTTGTTTGCGATCTGATGGATGTGGATCCACCGGAAAGATGATCGAGAGAACCGAGCGGAGCGACCCGCTGTTGCTTTTGATTTTCTTCTTTGTCTTCCGTGGTGAACGCACACGGAAACCGTCAGGGCTCGGGCGGGGTGGGCTCGCGGGGGTGTCCGCGCCATGGATGGCGCGGCCAAGCCTACAAGGACGTATTCACGGCGTCCCCCGCGAGCCCACCCCGCCCGATCCAAACACGGCTTGTGCTTCAAGCCACCACGAGGGACGCAGCCGTTGGCCGCAAACTCCGGCACAATCGCGGCAGTGAATTCTCCAACTGCAGTGAGCGTGCAATGCGTATCCTGATCCTCGGCGCCGGCGGTACCGGCGGTTACTTCGGTGGTCGCCTGGCCCAGGCGGGTGTGGACGTGACCTTCCTCGTGCGCCCTCCCCGCGCCGAGCAACTGGATCGTGATGGCCTGGTGCTGCGCAGCCCGGTGGGAGATGCCACGTTCCCGGTGCAGCACGTGACCGCTGATGCCCTGCCTGCACTGGCTGCGGCCCAGCCGTTCGATCTGGTGATCCTCAGCTGCAAGGCCTACGACTTGGACAGCTCGATCGATGCCATCGCACCGGCCGTGGGCGCGGGCACTACCGTGCTGCCGATCCTCAACGGCCTGCACCACTACAACGCGCTCGACGCACGCTTCGGCCGCGACGCAGTGCTCGGCGGGCTGTGCTTCATCAGTGCGACCAAGGCGCCCGATGGTGCCGTGCTGCATCTGGGCAAGCCGGCCAAGCTGACCTTCGGCGAACGCGATGGCGGTGCGGTCTCCGCGCGCGTGCAGGCATTCGCTGCAGCCTGTGCACAGGCGAATCTCGATCATCTGGCCAGCGAACACATCGGCCAGGAACAGTGGATCAAGTACACGTTCCTCACCGCGCTGGCTGCGGCTACCTGCCTGCTGCGTACAGACATCGGCACCATCGTCGCCACCGACAACGGCGAGGCCATCGTGCATGGCCTGTATGACGAATGCCTGGCGGTGGCCGAAGCTGCGGGCGAACCGGTGCCGCAGGCGGCGCAGGACACCGCGCGCGGTACCCTGACCCAGGCCGGTTCGGCGTTGAAGGCGTCGATGCTGCGCGACCTGGAAGCGGGCCAGCAGGTGGAAGCCGCGCAGATCGTTGGCGACATGCTGGCGCGTGCGCGCGCCGCGGGCCAGGAAGCGTTGCTGCTGCAGGTGGCCTACAGCAGCCTGCAGGCTTATCAGGCCCAGCGCGCGGCGTGATCCGATGAACCTGCCTGGCCCGTTGCCGAAGCGCGTACTGATCCTCGGCATGGGCTGGAGTGGGCGCGTGTTGGCTGCGCACCTTCAGGCCCAAGGCGTGCGGGTGGAAGGCACGGTGCGCGATCCGGCGTCAGCACCTGATGATGGCCTGCAGCGCCATCTGCTGCATGCCGGCACTGCGCTGTCACCCGCCCTGCTCGATGCCATCGCACATGCCGACGCAGTGCTGTGCAGCGTGCCACCCGATGCCGAGGGCGACCCAGCGCTGCGCTTGCTGCATGCCGCGTTGCGCGACAGCGCGTCACTGCGTTGGCTCGGCTACCTGTCATCGACTTCGGTCTACGGTGACCGCGACGGCGGCTGGATCGACGAGAGCAGCGTTGCCGATGCCACAGAGCCTGTGGGCATGCAGCGTCAACTCGCCGAATCGCAGTGGCGTGCGCTGGCGGAGGCGCGCGGCATCGCCTCGGCCGTGTTCCGCCTGCCGGGCCTCTATGGCCCAGGGCGTAATGCGCTGCTGCAGTTGGCGCAGGGCCGCGCGCGGCACGTGGTGCGGCCGGGGTTGGTGTTCAATCGCCTGCATGTCGAAGATCTGGCTGCCGTGGTGATCGCCGCGATGCGGCGCCCCATGGCCAATGCGCTGTATCTGCCGAGTGATGACGAACCGGCGCCGTCGCAGGAGGTGCTGGCCTTCGCCGCGCAGCTGGGAGGTTTCGCCATGCCGCCGGCAGTGGCCTGGGATGATCCATCGCTCAGCGCGACATTGCGGCGCTTCTACCAGAGCAACAGGCGCATCGACAGCCGCGGCACGCGCGAAGCGCTGGATTGGACGCCGCGGTTTCCAACGTATCGGGAAGGGCTGACGGATCTTGCCGCTTCGCTCGCCGGGCATGGCCCGGCGCTCCCGGCTGACCGGTAGTGCCGGCCGCTGGCCGGCAGCAGGGTTCGATTGCCGGCCAGCGGCCGGCACTATCCGATCAGGCAGCGTCAGGCAGGCGGAAGAACGCACGCGTGGCGGCCGTGGCGTTCGCTGCCGTGGTCTGCACATCCTCGCCACGATCCCGCGCCAGCTCTTCCACGATGTGCGACAGGAACACCGGTTCGTTGCGGCGGTCCTTCGGCATCGGCTTCAGGGTGCGCGGCAGCAGGTACGGCGCGTCGGTCTCGATCATCAACCGGTTGGCCGGAATGTTCTTCACCAGCTCGCGCAGATGGCCACCGCGGCGCTCGTCGCACAGCCAGCCGGTGATGCCGATGTACCAGTCCTGGTCGAGATAATCGAACAGCTCCTGGCGCTCGCCAGTGAAGCAATGCACCACGGCAGGACCGATGCGGCCTTCGAAGTTCTTCATCTGCGCCATGAAATCTGCATGCGCATCGCGCTGGTGCAGGAACAAGGGCTTGCCGTTGTCCGCAGCCAGCTGCAGCTGGCGCTCGAACGCGCGATGCTGCGCCGGACGCGGCGAGAAATCGCGGAAATAGTCCAGCCCGCACTCGCCCACTGCGACAACTTCAGGGTGGGCATGCAGCGCGCGCATCTCCGCATCGCACTCGTCGGTGTACTCCACCGCGTGGTGAGGGTGCACGCCAGCGGTGGCGTACAGGAAACCCGGGTGCTGCTGCGCCAGCTGCAGGGCCAGCGGCGAATGCTCGCGACTGGCACCGGTGATGATCATCTGCACCACACCGGCGTGCCGAGCGCGGTCCAGCACGGCGTCGCGGTCGCGGTCGAAGGAGTCGTGGGTCAGGTTGGCGCCGATATCGATCAGATGCATGAGGGCAGCAGGGACAGGAAAACCCGCGCATTGTACCCGTGCCCGCCATGGCCCCTTATCCTTTGCGGATGAACGTCCCGCAATTCCCCATCTCTCCGCTGCTGCCGCAGATCCAGCAGCACCTGGCCGCGCACCCGCGGCTGGTGCTGGAAGCCCCGCCCGGCGCCGGCAAGACCACCCAGGTGCCGTTGGCGCTGCTCGATGCGCCCTGGCTGCAGGGCAGCAGGATCATCCTGCTGGAACCGCGCCGGGTGGCCGCGCGCAGTGCCGCGATGTTCATGGCGCGCCAGCTCGGCGAGGAGGTCGGCGGCACCGTCGGCTACCGCATCCGCTTCGAGAACAAAGTATCGGCGCGCACCCGTATCGAGGTGGTCACCGAGGGCATCCTGACCCGGATGCTGCAGGACGACCCGATGCTGGAGACCGTCGGCGCGATCCTGTTCGATGAATTCCACGAGCGCCACCTCAGTGGTGATCTGGGCCTGGCGCTGGCGCTGGACGTGCAATCGCAGCTGCGCGATGACCTGCGCCTGCTGGTGATGTCGGCGACGCTGGACGGCGAGCGGCTGGCACGCTTCCTCGATGCACCGCGGTTGAGCAGCGAGGGCCGCAGCCATCCGGTGGCGATCAGCCACTTCCCGGCGCGGCGTGACGAGGCGCTGGAACTGCAGGTGCGGCGTGCCGTGCAGCAGGCGCTGGCCGAGCAACCGGGTGACCTGCTGGTGTTCCTGCCCGGCCAACGTGAGATCGCACGCGTGCAGGCCGGTCTGCAGGACAGTCTTGATGGCGCTGCGGTGGACGTGCTGGCCCTGCACGGTGAACTGCCGGTGGAACAGCAGGCGCGCGTACTGCAGGCCTCCAGCGACGGCCGCCGCCGCGTGGTGCTGGCCACCAACGTGGCAGAGTCCTCGGTGACGCTGCCCGGCGTGCGGGTGGTCATCGACAGCGGCCAGGCGCGCGAGCCGCGCTACGACCCCAACAGTGGGTTCACCCGCTTGGACGTGGTCGCCATCGCGCAGGCGTCGGCCGACCAGCGTGCCGGCCGTGCCGGGCGTGTGGCGGAGGGCGTGGCCTGGCGGCTGTGGCCGCAGTCGCAACGGCTGGAACCGCAGCGTCGCGCCGAGATCGACCAGGTTGAACTGGCCGGCCTTGCGCTGGAACTGGCCGCCTGGGGCAGCAGTGACCTGCGCTTCCTTGACCCGCCACCGAGCGGTCCGATGGCCGCCGCACGCGAACTGCTGCAGCGCCTGGGCGCGTTGTCCAGCAGCGGCGCGATCACTGCACTCGGCCGTCGCGTGCTGGCGCTGGGCACCCATCCGCGGATGGCCGCGATGCTGCTGGCCGCACCCGATGCCCGCGCACAGGCCTTGGCCGCCGATCTTGCCGCATTGCTGGAAGCCCGCGATCCATTGCGCCAGGGCGGTGATGCAGTGGCCGCGCGCTGGCGCGCACTGGCGGCCTTCCGTAATGGCCGTGCGCCTGCCGATGCCAATCGCAGTGGCCTTGCCGCCATCGACGCTGCTGCCAAACAGTGGCGCCGTCGCCTGCGCTGTGAGGCCGCGCCGCCGACCAGCATCGAGGCGCACGAGCTCGGCGACCTGCTGGCCCACGCCTTCCCCGACCGCATTGCGTTCCAGCATCCGAACGACCCGCTGCGTTACCTGCTGGCCAATGGCCGCAGCGCCCGCCTGCATGAACTGAGCGACCTGCGTGGCGAACCGTGGCTGGTGGCCAGCGAACTGCGCTTCGAAGCACGCGACGCACTGCTGCTGCGCGCCGCACCGGTGGATGAAAGCTATCTGCGCAGGTGCTGGCCCGACCGCTTCGTGACCGAAGACGCGGTGCGCTGGGATGACACGCGCCACGCCCTGGTCGCGCTGCGCGAAACACGCTTCGACCGCATCGTGATGGACAGCCGTTCGGCCGGCCGGGTTGATCCGCAGCAGGCGTCGCAGGCGCTGACCGACGCCGTTGCCGAGCTCGGTCTGCAGGCGTTGTCATGGACCGAGGGTCTGCGCCAGTGGCAGGCGCGGGTGGAATCGCTGCGGCGCTGGATGCCCGAGCTGGGCCTGCCCGACTGCAGTGATGCCGCGTTGCTGGCCAACCGTGCGCAGTGGCTGCAGCCGGCGTTCGCTGGCAGGACACGTCTGGATGCGCTGGACGAGGCCAGTTTCGGCGAAGCGCTGAAGTCGCCACTGGAGTGGTCGCAGCGGCAGCTGGTCGAGCGCCACGCGCCCACCCGGATCACCGTACCGTCAGGGCTGGAACGGCCGATCACCTACGCGCTGGACGGTGAAACCGGCGAGCCGCTACCGCCCGTGCTGGCGGTGAAGCTGCAGGAGTTGTTCGGCCTGGCCGACACGCCGCGCATCGCCGATGGCCGGGTGCCGCTGACCCTGCACCTGCTGTCACCGGGTGGTCGGCCGTTGCAGGTGACCCAGGATCTGCGCAATTTCTGGGAGAACACCTATGCCGAGGTGAAGAAGGAAATGAAGGGCCGTTACCCGCGCCACCCGTGGCCGGACGATCCGTGGACGGCCACGGCGACCCACCGGGCCAAGCCACGCGGGACCTGAGTGGCGGGGTCGGATCCCTTTGCCAACGGAGAGGGATCCGACCCCAACCTGCCTGATCCTGAATGGCTGCGGTAGAGTCACACCACGCGCCCGCCTGACTGACATACCGTTTACGGGCAACAGGCGACACTGGACTTCGACCCGAGGCAAGGACACCCCCGCATGAGCAAGTTGACCGTAATCACCGACCGCGCCCTGGAGCGCGCCCTCGACCTGGCCCATACCGCGGGCGATGGCCTGAAGAGCGCTGGCGGCAGCCTGCGTCACCTCGGCCCGCAGGCCAGCGACTGGATCAAGACCGGCGCCGCGCTTGGCGCAGTGAAGACCGGCGGCAAGGTCGCCACCAAGTTCGCCCGCCGCAATCCGGCGGTAACCATCGCGGCAGCTGCCGTGGGCGTGGGTCTGCTGGGCTACGCGCTGTACCGCAAGCAGCAGAAGAAGAAGGCCGCCAATGGCCATGTCGTGAACGGCCAGGCCCAGCGCATCAATGCGCGCGACCGCCGCAACGACACCGTGGTCGATGAGCACAGCGATATCGGCAGCGACGCCTGATTGGCCGGGGTCGGATCTCTTCCGCAGGAAGGGCTCTGACCCCATGACGCTGCACGAGGGCCGGACGCCGCAAGGCCTCCGGCCTTTTTTCTTTCAGCTTTTCTTTCAGCCGATCTGCCGCCACTGCCCCGGCTGCAGGTCATCCAGCCGGTACGGCCCCATGGCAGCACGTACCAGGCGCAGCGTCGGCAGGTTCACGGCCGCGGTCATCCGCCGCACCTGGCGGTTGCGTCCTTCGCGGATCGTGATCGCCAGCCAGCTGTCGGGCACCGTCTTGCGGAAACGCACCGGTGGATCGCGGGGCCACAGCTCAGGCGCAGGATCGAGGCGCTCGATCTTTGCCGGCAGCGTCGGACCATCATTGAGCACCACGCCATCGCGCAGCTGCTGCAGCTGCTCGTCGCTGGGCGTGCCTTCCACCTGCACCCAGTAGAGCTTGTCCGCCTTGTGCTTCGGGTCGGTCAGCTTGTGCGCCAGCGTGCCGTTGTCGGTCAGCAGCAGCAGGCCTTCGCTGTCATGGTCGAGGCGGCCGGCGGCGTAGACGCGCGGCGGCAATCCAAAACCCGCGAGGGTCGGCCGCGGCGGCACGCTGCGGTCGGTGAACTGGCAGAGCACGTTGAACGGCTTGTTGAAGGCAATCAGCATCGCGGGGACGACAGGCGGCGGGTAAGGCATTGTCCCATGCCGCGCGTCGTGCAACCGACCTGTAGAGCCGAGCCGATGCTCGGCTGCTGTTGCGTTCCGCCGCGCTGTGCGCGATGAGCCGAGCATGGGCTCGGCTCTACAGTGGGGAATCCGCGCTGGCAGTACGACGTGCCGGCTTACGGTTTGACGAAACGCAGGGTCATGCGGTCGCTTTCACCGATGGCCTGGTACTTGGCGTCGTCCGCCTTGTCATGCTGGTTGGTCGGCGGCAGGGTCCAGACGCCGTTCGGATGGTCCTTGGTATCGCGCGGGTTGGCATTGACCTCGGTGCGCGCGTCCAGCTTGAAACCAGCGGCCTCGGCCATCGCGATCACCTGCTGCTGGCCCACATAACCGGTGTCGTCAGCGTCGGCCACGTCGGCCTTGGCGCGGTGCTCGACCACGCCGAGCACGCCGCCCGGCTTGAGCACGTTGAAGAAGCCCTGGAACATGCCCTGCGCCTGGCCGGCCTTGCGCCAGTTGTGCACGTTGCGGAAGGTCAGCACCACATCGGCCGAGTTGGCTGCACCGAACACCGGCTTGGCCGGGTCGTAGGCGACCACGGCGGTCTTGTCGAACTGTGCCGGTGCCGCGGCGTACTTCTTTTCCAGGCTGTCGCGGCTGCGCTGCTGGTAGTCGCGGCCGCGGCCTTCCGCCACGGCCTGCGGATCGACCACCGCAGCGATGTAATGGCCCTTGTCGCGCAGCAGCGGCGCCAGGATTTCCGAGTACCAGCCATTGCCGGGCGTGATCTCGATGACGGTCTTTTCCGGCGCCACGCCGAAGAAGCCCAGCGTCTGCGCAGGATGGCGGAAACCGTCGCGCTTGACGTTGGCCGGGTCGCGGGTCGAGGCCTTCACCGCGGCATCGATCGCCGGCGACACCTGGATCTTTGCCGGTGCGACCGTGGCCGGTGCAGCGAATGCGGGAACGGCGACCAGCAGCGCCGAGGCAAGCAGCACGCGGCAACCACGCAGGGATGAGGCAGCAATCATCGGGGCGACTCCAGCGGAAGATGCGGCGAGACTAGCAGCCGCCGCGCCGCAGGTGTTCACAAAACGTTAGCCGCGTGCGCGTCGCGGAACACAGTTTTGTGGTCAGCGCCGCAGCGCGGTCACACATCGCGCTCTATCCTGAAGGACTTCCCCCAAGGAGTCCGTGCCCATGACGGCAATCCGCGAACTGGGCCGTTCCGGCCTGCATGTAGCTCCGCTCGCCTTCGGTGGCAACGTATTCGGCTGGAGCGCCGATGAGAAGGCCAGCTTCGCCCTGCTGGATGCCTTCGTCGATGCCGGCTTCAACCTGGTCGACACCGCCGATGTGTATTCGGCGTGGGTGCCGGGCAACCAGGGTGGTGAGTCGGAGACCCTGCTCGGCAAGTGGTTCGCGCGCAGCGGCAAGCGCGACAAGGTGGTGCTGGCGACCAAGGTGGCCAAATGGGCCGAGCGGCCCGGCTTGACCCCGGACAACATCAATGCAGCGGTGGAGGATTCGCTGCGTCGGCTGCAGACCGATGTGATCGATCTGTACCAGGCCCACGAGGACGATGAATCCACGCCGCTGGAAGCCACCCTGGCTGCGTTCGGTCGCCTGATCGAGGCAGGCAAGGTGCGCGCGATCGGTGCGTCCAACTACAGCGCCACGCGCCTGGCCGAAGCACTGAAGGTGTCCACCGACTACAAGCTGCCGCGTTACCAAACCCTGCAGCCGGAGTACAACCTGTACGACCGCGCCGGCTACGAGAAGGAACTGGAACCGCTGGTGCAGCGCGAGCAGATCGGCGTGATCAATTACTACGCACTGGCCAGTGGCTTCCTCAGTGGCAAGTACCGCACGCCCGACGATGCCAGCAAGAGCAGCGCGCGTGGTGCCACCGTGGTCAAGCGCTATCTGAACCCGCGCGGCCTGCGCATCCTGCAGGCGCTGGATGATGTGGCCAGCAAGCACAACGCCACTGCCGCGCAGATCGCGCTGGCCTGGCAGATCGCGCGGCCATCGATCACCGCACCGATTGTCAGCGCCACCAGCGTGGAACAGCTGCACGACCTGCTGGCGGCGGCGAACGTCGCGTTGAGCGTGCAGGACGTGGCGCAGCTGGATGCGGCCAGCGTGGAAGGCTGAGGAAGGACGGTGCCGACCAACGTCGGCACCGTTCAGTAGATCCACGCCACGCGTGGATGCAGCAGCTCAACGCGGCAGACTGTCTTCGCCGACCAGCGCATGGTGCACGCCGATACCCGCACGCACCCCTTCGGCCATGGCCAGGGTGATGTTGCCGACCGTGGTCGCATCACCGGCCGCATGGACGTTCGGCACCGAGGTCTGTTTCATCATGTCCACCTCGATCAGCACGCCCAGCGGACTTTCCACCAGCGCGCAGCCCAGCTGCTGCACCAGCGGCGTGGCCATCGCCTGGCCGGCGGGCACGAACAGCGCACGCTGGGCGATGCGGCGGCCATCGGCCAGCTCGACCTCCAGCCAGGTGGGCTGATCGCCCTGCACGCCGACCACCGGGGTGGTTTCGATCTGCACGCCGCGCTGCTGCATGGCCGCCAGCTCCTCGTCGCTGAGCGGCAGGCCCTGGCTGAAGAAGGTGACGTTGCCCCAATCGGCGAACAGCGGCGCCTTGCCGGCCGACATCGGATGGCCGCCGAGCAGGCCGATCGAACCGCCACCCACTTCGTAGCCGTGGCAGTACGGGCAGTGCAGCACGGTGCTGCCCCAGCGTTCGGCCATGCCGGGCAGATCGGGCAGCTGGTCGGCGATGCCGGTGGCCAGCAGTAGCTTGCGCGCCGCCAGCACCTGGCTGTCGGCGGTATGCACCTCCACGCCATCGGCGTTGGCCGTGGCCCGCACGGCTTCGGCATTCAGCCAGCGCACGGTCGGGTAATCCAGCAGTTGCTGGCGTGCGTTCTTCAGCAACTCGGCGCCACTGATGCCGTCCATGCCCAGTACGCCGTGCGAATGGCTGGCGAAGCGGTTTCGCGGTGAGCCCGCATCGATGATCGTGACCGGCCGGCGCGCACGCGCCAGGATCAGACCGGCAGCGATGCCGGCGTAGCTGCCGCCGACGATGAGGACATCAGGATTCATGGTGGCCTTCCAGGGAACGGTGATGGGCAAGATGGCGGGCGAAGTCGGCGCCCAGCTGGTCGAGGGTGGTTGCCTGCAGCCGCTGTTCGAGCAGGCGCTGCGCTTCGCGGGCACTCTCCAGGAGGGCCTGGTTGACCAGCTGCTGGATCGGGCAGCCGCCCATGCCTTCGCGGGTACCGACCTGGACCATCGGCGGCGCGCCGATGGCCTGGTAGACGTCGTGCAGGGTGATCGTCGCCGCCTCGCGGGCGAGCTGGCTGCCGCCACCGTGGCCGCGCGCGCTGCGGACCAGGCCGGCCTTGTGCATCTGCGCCAGCAGGCGGCGGATCACCACCGGATGGGTCGGCAGGCAGGTGGCCAGCTGTTCGGAGGTCCGCGGCCCGGGCTGGCCGACGAGATGGGCCATCACATGCAGGGCGTCGGAAAGCGGGTTCGCGGATTTCATGTAACAACAATAGTTACATTTAAACCGACTGTCGAGAGTCTTCTTTCGTTCCATCTGGACACATTTGTCCTATTAAACACATCCTTCACATCACTAAACAGAACGGGAATGTGACACGCATCGCACTTCAGAGACCTAAAGGATGGTCGATACCGCATCGCACCCCTTCCGAGATCTCGTCCCATGAAAGCCTCTTCCCATGCGCCGCGGCTGCAGTCGAAGCTGCTCGGCGCCGTTTCTGTTGGTCTGGCCGTTGTCCTGGTATGCGCCTTGGCGGGCCTCGCGTCTGCCTGGTTGAAGCTGTCCACCGAAGTCCCCCCGGAGGTCGCCCACAGCCGCGACGCCGAGCGCCTGCAGCGTGAGTTCCGCGGGCAGGTGCAGGAATGGAAGAACGTGCTGCTGCGCGGCCACGATGACGCGTTGCGCCAGCACCACCTGCAGGCCTTCGACAGCGAAGGCCGCCTCGTTGCCGAACTGGCCAAAGGCCTGACCGCCAGCCCCGATGCGCGCACGCGTGAACTGGCTCAAGCGTTTTCCGGCCTGCATGCTCAATTGCAGCTGGATTACCACGCGGCACTGCAGGCCTTCGCTGACGCCGACTATGATCCTGCGGCCGGCGATTCGCTGGTGCGTGGCAAAGACCGTCCGGCGGCCAGCGCGCTGGATGCCCTGAGCACGCGTGCCACCGCGGTTGCCGAGACCGCAGTGACCGCGCGCTCGCAGCAGGCACGGCAGACGCTGCTGCTGTGCGCCGCACTGACCATTGGCGCGGCCGTGCTGCTGTTGATGGGCCTGGGCTGGTGGCTGCGGCGTGCCGTGGTGCAGCCGGTGCTGGCCGTGGAAGCGGCCGCACGTGCGGTCGCTGCCGGCGATCTCGACTACCACGTGCAGGTGCGCAGCCGCGACGAGATCGGTCGCCTGGCGCAGGCGATGCAGGCCGTGCAGAGCACCCTGCGTGGCGTGCTCGACGCGCAGACTGCGATGGCCAAGGCTCACGACGCCGGCACGATCAGCCACCGCATGGACAGCAGCGCCTTCCCCGGTGCCTACGGCACGATGGTGGCCGATACCAACACCCTGGTCGATGCACACATCCAGGTGAAGATGCGCGCGATCACGATCATGGGCCGCTATGCGGTGGGCGACCTCAGCCTGGACATGGAGCGCCTGCCGGGCGAAAAAGCCGTGATCACCCAGGCGCTGGATGCGGTCAAATCCAACCTCGGTGCGATCAACGGCGAGATCCGCCGCCTGGCCGAAGCCGCTGCCGCAGGCGACTTCAACCAGCGCGGCGACAGCGCGCGCTTCGAGCATGATTTCCGCGCGATGGTCGATGGCCTGAACCGGTTGATGCAGAGCACCGAACACAACCTCGGCGAGGTCTCGACCATGCTGCGTGCCATTGCCGATGGTCGCCTGGGGGCACGCATGCAGGGCGATTTCCAGGGCGTGTTCGCCCGCATTGCCGGCGATGCCAACGCCACGGCGGCGCAGCTGGCCACGATCGTCTCCGACATCAAGCACGCCTCGGGCAACATCCACACCGCCGCCGCCGAGATCGCCACCGGCAACAACGACCTGTCCCGCCGCACCGAACAGCAGGCGGCGAACCTGGAAGAAACCGCCGCGTCGATGGAGGAACTGACCTCCACCGTGCGCCAGAACGCCGAGCATGCGCGGCAGGCGAACCAGCTGGCGATCGGTGCGCACAGCGTGGCCTCGCACGGCGGTGAAGTGGTCGGCCAGGTCGTGGCGACGATGGATGCGATCGAAGGCTCGTCGCGGCAGATCGCCGACATCATCAGCGTGATCGACGGCATCGCATTCCAGACCAACATCCTGGCGTTGAACGCGGCGGTGGAAGCAGCACGTGCCGGCGAGCAGGGCCGCGGCTTCGCGGTGGTCGCCAGTGAAGTGCGCACGCTGGCGCAGCGCTCGGCGGCGGCAGCCAAGGAAATCAAGTCGCTGATCGAGGCGTCGGTGGAACAGGTGGGCCACGGTACGCAGCGTGTGCGCCAGGCCGGTGACACCATGGCCGAGATCGTCGCTTCGGTGCAGCGCGTGACCGACATCATGGCCGAGATCTCCGCTGCCTCGCAGGAGCAGTCGGCGGGCATCGAGCAGGTCAGCCAGACCATCATCCAGATGGACGGCACCACCCAGCAGAATGCTGCGCTGGTGGAAGAGGCGAGCGCGGCGGCACGCAGCCTGGAACAGCAGGCGAACCGGTTGATCGACTCGGTGGATGTGTTCGATCTGTCGACCACGGCGGCGGCGAAGGGTGCCTTGGCGCGCGCGGCGTGATCCTTTGCAGGCAGCCGAGCACGGGCTCGGCCCTACACCGGGCCATCGACCGTTCCGGGCTCTGTAGAGCCGAGCCTACGCTCGGCTCACATCAGCGCAGGTAATCCGATGCGGCCATCGCTTCACCCAGGTAATCCAGGAACGAGCTGATCCGTGCCGATACGGCCGTGTTGCGGTAGTACACCGCATGGATCGGCTGGTACACATCCAGCGTCTGTGCGGCCAGCACCGGCACCAGCCTGCCGGCCGCACGATCGCGTTCGGTCACGAAATCGGACAGGCAGGTGATGCCCACGCCTTCCACCGCAAGCGTGCGCAGCGTCTCGCCACTGGATACGGCGATATCCGGGCGCACCAGCAGCTGCCCATCGGCATCGCCCGGCAGTGGCCAGCGATTCAACGATTCCGGTTCGTTGAAGCTGAGCAGCGTGTGCTGGCCCAGCGCCGCCACGCTGGTCGGCTCCCCGTGCGCGGCCAGGTAGCCCGGGCTGGCCAGCACCTGCAGCCGGCAGCGCCCCAGTGGCCGCGCATGCAGCGTGGAATCAGCCAGCGGGCCGATGCGGATCGCCAGGTCGGTACGCCGTTCCAGCAGGTCGATGTAGCGCTCGGAACTGTTCAACTCCAGCTGCACCTCCGGATAGCGCGCGCGGTAGCCAGCCACCAGCGGCGCGATCACGTGCAGCACGAACGGCATCGCCGCATCCACCCGCAGCCGGCCAGCCGGGCGCTCGCGGCGCGCGGCCATCTGTTCCTCGGCCGACTCCACTGCATCAATGATCGCCCGCGCATGACGCAGGTAGGCCTCGCCCTCGGCGGTCAGGTGCAGGCGGCGAGTGGTGCGGGTCAGCAGGGTGGTGCCCAGCTTGTCCTCCAGCCGGCCCAGCGCGCGGCTCACGCCTGAAGGCGTCTGCCCCAGCTGCTCGGCGGCGGCGCTGATCGAACCGCTGTCGATCACCGCCAGGAAGGCCTGCATTTCGTCGAGGGTGGTTTTCATGCGGCCATTATTGACCACGCGGCAAGAGTGATTGGCGTGAAGACCGGTTTTTCGGCAAAGGTCGGCCGCGCACACTGCGCCCCTTCCTTCGCTCTGGACACTGTCATGATCCGTGGCATTCCGCTCGCCCTGCTGGCGCTGACCCTCGGCGCCTTCGCCATCGGCACCACCGAGTTCGTCATCGTCGGCCTGATCCCGACCATCGCCGCCGACCTGCAGGTCAGCCTGCCGTCGGCCGGCCTGCTGGTCTCCCTGTATGCGCTCGGCGTGGCCGTCGGCGCACCGGTGCTGACCGCACTCACCGGCCGTGTGCCGCGCAAGACCCTGCTGGTCGCGCTGATGGTGCTGTTCACCCTCGGCAACGTCATCGCGTGGATGGCACCGGGTTACACCTCGCTGATCGTCGCCCGCATCCTCACCGGCCTGGCCCACGGGGTGTTCTTCTCCATCGGCTCGATCATCGCCACCGCCGTGGTGCCGAAGGAGAAGGCCGCCAGTGCCATCGCCATCATGTTCACCGGCCTGACCGTGGCGCTGGTGACCGGCGTACCGCTGGGTACCTTCATCGGCCAGCACCTGGGCTGGCGCGCCACGTTCCTGGCCGTGGCCGGGCTGGGCGTGATCGCGCTGCTGGGCGCCCTGCTGTTCGTGCCGCGCGGCCTGGCACAGAGCGCGCCGGCCACCTTCCGCCAGCAGCTGGGCGTGCTTGCGCAGCCTCGTCTGCTGATGGTCTACGCCATCACTGCACTCGGCTACGGCGGCACCTTCCTGTCCTTCACCTACCTGACGCCGATCCTGCAGGACGTCACCGGCTTCTCGGCCAACGCGGTCAGCCTGGTGCTGCTGGTGTATGGCGTGTCGGTGGCGATCGGCAACCTGTGGGGCGGCCGCATGGCCGACCGCATGGGCCCGGTGCCCGCGCTGAAGCGCATCTTCGCGCTGCTGGCCGTGGTGCTGCTGGTGATGACCTTTACCGCCCACAACACCTGGTTGATGCTGCTGACCGTACTGGCACTGGGCGCGGTGGCATTCGGCAACGTGCCCGGCCTGCAGGTGTATGTGGTCAAGCAGGCACAGCGCTACGCACCGCAGGCCACCGATGTGGCCTCGGGCCTGAACATCGCCGCGTTCAACATCGGCATCGCGCTGGGTGCATCGCTGGGCGGCCTGGTGGTCGAACACATCGGCCTGATGCACACACCGTGGCTGGGCGCGCTGGTGGTGGTCGGCGCGTATGGCCTGACCGTGCTGAGCGGTCGCCTGGACCGTCGCGACGGCATCGATGATCGCGCCGAAGGCATCACCGTTGCGGCGCATTGATGAGCGCAATGCACCGTTGCCGGCATGCACACGGCCCCTGCCCTACCCTTTGCAATCACCTCCTTCCCCCGCTTTGGAGTTCCCCATGACTGTCCCCGCTTTCGGTCTCGGCACCTTCCGCCTGAAAGACCAGACCGTGATCGACTCGGTGCGCAACGCACTGGACGTCGGCTACCGCGCCATCGACACCGCGCAGATCTACGGCAACGAAGCCGAGGTCGGCCAGGCCATCGCCGAGTCCGGCGTGCCGCGTGACGAGATCTACCTGACCACCAAGGTGTGGATCACCGAGTTCAAGCGCGACGCACTGCTGGCGAGCCTGCGCACCAGCCTGGAAAAGCTGCGCACCGACCATGTCGACCTGGCATTGATCCACTGGCCGTCGCCGAACGACAAGGTTGATACGCCGATGGAGGAGTACCTGACCGCGCTGGCTGAAGCCAAGGCGCAGGGGCTGACCCGCGAGATCGGTATCTCCAACTTCACCATTGCCCAGACCCGCAAGGCGATTGAAATCCTCGGCGCCGATGCGATCGCCACCAACCAGGTCGAGATCCACCCGTACCTGCAGAACCGCCTGCTGGTGAAGTTCCTGCAGGACAACGGCATCCGCGTCACCGCGTACATGAGCCTGGCCTATGGCGAGGTGATCAAGGACCCGGTGATCCAGGCCATCGCCGGCCGCCACCAGGCCAGCCCGGCACAGATCGCGCTGGCGTGGGCGCTGCAGCAGGACTACGCGGTCATTCCGTCGTCGACCAAGCGCGAGAACCTGGCCAGCAACCTGGAAGCGGCAGCGATCCGCCTGACCGAGGACGACATGGCGCAGATCGCCAAGCTGGACCGCGGCCATCGCCTGGCCAATCCGGAAGGCATTGCGCCGGCCTGGGATTGATCCCAGCGTCGGGCACGGGCAGGTTTTGGTAGATGCCGACCTTGGTCGGCGCTTGCCCCTGGTCGATCGATGAAACACCGTGCCGACCAAGGTCGGCACCTACCAGAAGCGTGGGTTCAGCCCTCGCCCTGCAACAACCACCCACGCATCGCCGCACTGACTTCATCCGGCTTTTCCATCGGCGCCAGATGCCCGCAATCGGGCACCACCACCAACTGCGAATGTGGCACCAGCGCGTGTATCTCTTCGCTCACCGCCAACGGCGTGATGCGGTCGTTCGCACCACAGACGATCAGCAGCGGATCGCGGTAGCTGGCCAGCACGTCGTGACCATCACGGCGCTCCAGCGCGCTCTGCCGCAGGAACACTTCCGCACCCAATCGCGCGGTCATGTCGCGCACACGTTGCACCAGCACGTAGTCGTCCAGCCGCGAGGCATCGATGTAGCTGCGCATCAGCACATCGCCAAAGCCATGGAATTTCCCCGGCAGGCGCACGCTGGCACGCTGGCTGCGGCGCTGTTCGGCACGTTCCGGGGAGTCGGCATGGATCGAGGTGTCGATCAGGGCCAGCTGCAGCACGCGCTCCGGCCCGGTGCGCAGGATCTGCTGGGCGACGAAGCCGCCCAGTGAGAAACCGGCCAGCGCGAATCGCGGGGGCGCCTGCGCCAGCACGTCCTCGGCCACCGCCTGCAGGGTCTCGCCCCGGGTCTGGTCGCCCACGGTGCAGTCGGCGATATCGGCCAGGTCGGCCAGCTGCGCGCGCCAGAGTTCGGCATCGTTGAGCAGGCCGGGGAGCAGCAGCAGGGGAATACGGTCGGTCATGGCGGTATTGTGGCGCCTTCAATCCCACAAGACGACCAGACACCCATGGCCGATCCCTACAACAGTGGCACTCCCACCACCTCCGCAGCGCGCCTCGATGATTCGATGGTGACCACCGCCTTCGAGCTGCCCGGCTTCCGCATCGCGCGCAATCTGGGCGTGGTGCGCGGCATCACCGTGCGCTCGCGCTCGATCGTGGGCAACTTGCTCGGCGGCCTCCAGACGATCTTCGGCGGCAACATCACCATCTATACCGAGCTGTGCGAGCAGGCGCGCGAGGAAACCTACCGCGACATGGTGCGGCACGCGCGGCAGCTGGGTGCCAACGCGATCATCGGCATGCGCTATGACGCCACCGATGTGATGACCGGGCTGACCGAAGTGCTGTGCTATGGCACGGCGGTGGTGGTCGAGCCGCTGCGTTGAATCCGATATTCCGCCGGGTATGGCCCGGCGCTACCGTCACGGTCACGCCACCGGTGGGACGTCGGGGACCTCGACCTGCTGCACCGGCAACGTCACCATCATCACCGTCGGATCGTCCGGGTCCAGCCGGGTCTTGAAGCCCAGGCTCTGGCACATCGCCAGCATGGTGCTGTTCTCGCGCAGCACCTGGCCTTCCACCACGTCCAGGCCCAGCCACTTGGCGTACTCGATCATGATCGCCATCAGGCGCCAGCCGATGCCGTGGCCCTTCAGGTCCGAGCGGATCAGGATGCCGTACTCGCCGCGGTGATAGTCCGCATCGGCATGCAGTCGCACCGCACCGAGCATTTCACCGGTGCGCGGCTCAATGGCCACCAAGGCGATCGAGCGCGCGTAGTCCAGCTGGGTCAGGCGGGCAATGAACTCGTGGCTGAAGTGCTTGACCGACTGGAAGAAGCGCAGGCGCAGATCCTCGTCACTGACGCGCGCGAAGAACGCGCGGAACAACGCGTCATCTTCCGGCCGCACCGGGCGTACGAAGGCGCGACCGCCATCGGATAGTTCGATGGTGCGCTCCCATTCCTTCGGATACGGGAACACGGCGAAGCGCGGATGGCCACGCCCTTTGTGCAGGATGCGCGACGGGGCCACCGCCACGCGTGCGTCCAGCGCCAGGATGCCCTTGCTGTCGACCAGCAGCGGGTTGATGTCCAGCGTGCGCACTTCGGGAATGTCTGCCGCCAGCTGCGCCAGCTTGACCAGCGCCAACGCCAGCGCGCGCTCGTCGGCCGCTGGCACATCGCCGTAGGCCTTGAGGATGCGCGAGGCCCGGGTCTGGCCGATCAGCTCGTGGGCCAGGCGCAGGTCCAGCGGCGGCAGTGCCAGTGCCTTGTCGTTGATCACTTCCACCGCCGTGCCACCACGACCGACCACGATCACCGGGCCGAACGTGGCGTCGTCGGCGATGCCGACGATGAGCTCGCGTGCCTTCGGGCGGACGATGGTCGGCTGCACCAGCAGGCCGTCGATGCGCGCGTCCGGTCGCAGCTGTCGCGCACGGGCAAGGATCGCCTTGGCCGCGCTCTGCACCGCAGGCAGCGTTGCCAGATTGAGGCGCACGCCATCCACTTCGGATTTGTGCGGAATATCGGGCGACAGGATCTTCAGCGCGACGGTCGCACCACGCTCCAGCAGCGGCTGTGCCAGGTCCATCGCCTCGTGCGCATCGCGCGCGTGCATCACCGGCGCAGAGGGGATGCCGTAGGCCTTCAGCAGTTCGTGGGTGGCCAGCGGATCCAGCCAGCCTTGACCGTTGGCCAGCGCGGCCTCGACCAGCGCACGTGCACGCACGGTGTCCACGCTGAAGTCCTGCGGCAGGCTCGGCGGCGTTTCCATCAACGCATTCTGTGCTTCGCGGTAACGCACCAGATGCTGGAAACCGCGCACGGCCTCGGCTTCGGTGGGATAGGTCGGCACGCGCGCTGCATTGAGGGTGGCGGTGGCCTGGTCGTCGTTGCCCAGCCACACCGCGAATACCGGCTTGTCGCGGTGATGGCGCGGGCGCAGGCCGAGCGTGCGGGTCAGTGCCTGCGCGGCGTCGGCCGAGGAGGTGAACGCCGTGGGCACGTTGACCACCAGCACCGCATCGTTCTCGTTGTCGGCCAGCAGCGCCTCGATGGCCGTGGCATAGCGATCACCATCGGCATCGACCACGATGTCGACCGGGTTGCTGCGCGACCAGCCCTGCGGCAGTACCGCATCGAGCTTCTGCACGGTGCTGTCGGACAGCTGCGCCAGCGTGCCATGCAGGGCGATCAGCTGGTCCACCGCCAGGTGGCCGACACCGCCGCCATTGCTGAGGATGGCCAGGCGACGACCGGGGAAGGTACCGAGGCGGCCCAGCGATTCGGCCGCGGTGAACAGTTCGTCCAGCGCGCTCACCCGCAGCAGGCCGGCACGGTTGAATGCCGCGCCGTAGACATCATCGGCGCGCGCCAGCGCCTGCACGTGGGTATCGGCGCTGCCCGGCTGCACCCTTTCGGCGCGGCCGGACTTCACCACCACCACCGGCTTGGCACGCGCAGCGGCACGTGCGGCCGACATGAACTTGCGGGCGTCCTTGATCTGCTCGACGTAGAGCAGGATGGCGCGGGTGCGGTAATCGGTAGCGAAATAGTCCAGCAGGTCGCCGAAGTCCACGTCCATGGTGTCGCCCAGCGAAACCACGGCGGAGAACCCCACCGAACGTGCCACGCCCCACTCCACCAGGGCGGCGGCGATCGCCGAGGATTCGGAGATCAGCGCGAGGTCGCCGGCCTGCGGGAAATGCGCGGCGATGCTGGCATTGAGCCGTGCATGCGGTGCGATCACGCCCAGGCAGTGCGGGCCGAGGATGCGCAGGCCATGCGCGCGCGCGGCGGCCTCTACCTGTGCCCACGGCGAACCCGGGCCTTCACCCAGATGCGCGGTGAGGATGATCGCGGCCTGCACGCCACGTTCGGCGGCGGTGCGTACCACCTGCGGCACGATGGCGGCCGGCGCGGTGATCACCACCAGTTCCGGTACCCAGTCCAGGTCCTTCAACCGCTTTACCGTGCGGATGCCATCGATCTCGGCATGGCGCGGGTTGATCCATGCCACTTTGCCAGGGAAGCCGGTGCCACGCAGGTTGCGCATCACGGCGCGGCCGGCCGAGCGTTCACGCGGGCTGCCGCCGATCACCGCGACCGACTGCGGACGGAACACGGACTGCAGGTGGTAGGTACTCATGTGCCTACGGTACCCAAATTCCATGGTGATGGGGTCAGAGCCCTTCGCCAAGCGAAGGGATCCGACCCGCGCCTACAGCAGGGTGCCGTGCAGGATCATCGCGGCGATGCTGAAATAAATCACCAGCCCGGTCACATCCACCAGGGTGGCGACGAACGGGGCCGAGGCGCTGGCCGGGTCGAAGCCCAGCCGCTTGAGGATGAAGGGCAGCATCGACCCGGACAGCGAACCGAAGGTGACGATGCCCACCAGCGCGGCGCCGATGGTGATCGCCAGCAGGATCCAGTGCTCGCCGTAGTCATGGAAGCCACCAAGCTGCCAGATCACGATGCGTACGATGGCCAGGCAGCCGAGGATGGCGCCGAGCACCATGCCGGTGGGCACTTCGCGCAGGGCCACCTTCCACCAGTCGCGCAGGCGCAGCTCGCGCAGGGCCAGGCTGCGGATCAGCAGCGAAGTGGCCTGCGAACCGGAGTTGCCGCCCGAGCTCATGATCAACGGAATGAACAGAGTCAGCACCACCGCGCGCGCCAGTTCGTCCTCGTAGTGCTGCATCGCGCTGGCCGTCAGCATCTCGCCCACGAACAGCACGCTCAGCCAGCCGGCGCGCTTGCGCAGCATCTCGAAGAAGCCGATCTGCATGTACGGCTTGTCCAGCGCTTCCATGCCGCCGAACTTGTGCGCGTCTTCGGTGGACTCTTCGATCAGTGCGTCGAGGATGTCATCAACGGTGACGATGCCGAGCATGTGCTGCTGCGCGTCCACCACCGGAATCGCCAGCAGATCGTGGCGGCGGATCAGTCGCGCCACGTCTTCCTGGTCCATCTGCGCATCCACCATCACCGGCGGATTGACCTGGGCCACGTCCAGGATCGATTCCTCCGGCAGGCCGGTGATCAGCCGGCGCATGGTCACCACCTGCTGCAGCTGCTGGTTGCCCGGGTCCAGGACGTAGATCGCATACACGGTCTCGCGCGTGCGCTCGACCTGGCGGATGTGCTGCAGGGTCTGGGCCACGGTCCAGGTGGCGGGCACGGCGACGAACTCGGTGGTCATCAACGCACCGGCGGTGTTCGGCGGGTAGCTCAGCAGCTTCTGGATGGTCTGCCGGGCTTCGTTGCCCAGCAGCGGAATCAGCCGCGCGCGTTCTTCTTCATCCAGCTCGTGGACGATGTCGGTGGCACGGTCGTCGGCCATCAACCCCAGCAGCGCGGCGGCGCGTGCCGGCGGCAGCGCGGCAACCAGTTCGCCACTGCGGTGCAGCTCCGGCGCCTCCAGCATCTTCACTGCACGCGGCAACGACAGCGCAGCCAGCGTCTCGGCGGCGCGCTCCAGTTCGAGCGTGTTGAGGAATTCCACCGCGTCAGCGGTGTTGTAGTTCGCCAGCGGTGCCGACAATGCTGCGGCATCGGCCACCGGACGCAGCAATTGCTTCTGGTTCATGGTGATTCGCCTTCATGGGGTGCGACATCGCGCAACGCCAACGCAGGCAAACCGTCCCGATATCAGGCGGTGGCCATCGCTGGCGTCGACCGAGGTCGACTTCTACTGTCGCTGGACATGGGTTGGGGACTCCGGAGGGGTGTACTGACGGACATGCCGGCAGCGGCGGGCAGTCTGGACCGGCGACCGGTACAGGTCAACCCGCCGCCGGTGACCGGGCAAGGGGCCCACTGCCGTTCTCGTGCGTACACAGCCGCGCGCGCATAATGGCCAAGTGGCATCCGCCGCGCTCCCCCCCCCCGCCGAACGGACGCACAGCCGGCCTTCCGATGACCAGGTATTCCCATGCATAGCGGTGGTCTGGAACTGGCACTGGTGCTGCTGCTGGCCGCGGTGATCGCGGTGCCGGTGTTCAAGAAGTTCGGCTTCGGCGCGGTGCTGGGCTACCTGGCGGCCGGCGTGGTGCTGGGGCCGGATGGCCTCGGCTTCGTGCAGGATGCCGACCGCATCCTCGGCGCGGCCGAGATCGGCGTGGTGATGCTGCTGTTCGTGATCGGGCTGGAGCTGTCCCCTGCCCGGCTGAAGGTGATGCGGCGCTCGGTGTTCGGTGCGGGCGCAGCGCAGGTGGCGCTGTCCGGGCTGGTGCTGGGCGGCCTGCTGCTGCTCGATCACTTCCAGTGGAAGAGCGCGCTGGTGGTGGGCGTGGCACTGGCGCTGTCGTCGACCGCGGTCGGCCTGCAGCTGCTGTCCGAGCACAAGGCGATCAACAGCGACCACGGCCGGCTGGGGTTTGCCATCCTGCTGTTCCAGGACCTGATCGCCATTCCGCTGCTGGCTGCGATTCCGCTGCTGGGTGGGGTCAAGAACGAGACGCTGCGCTGGGAAGATGCGGCCGTCGCGCTGGGCGCGCTGGCGGTGGTGATCCTGTGCGGGCGGCCGGTGCTGCGCCGCTTGTTCGGCATCATCGCGCGCACCCGCAGCCCGGAAGTGTTCACCGCCACTGCGCTGCTGGTGGTACTGGGCACCGCTTGGTTCATGCAGGAAGCTGGCCTGAGCCCCAGCCTGGGAGCATTCCTGGCCGGCGTGCTGCTGTCCGATTCGGAATTCCGGCACGAGCTGGAATCGCAGATCGAGCCGTTCAAGGGCTTGCTGCTGGGCCTGTTCTTCATCGCCGTGGGCATGGGCATCGACCTGGACCGCATCGCCGCCGAGCCGTGGATGATCGCCGCGGGTGTGGCGATCCTGCTGGTGGTGAAGTTCAGCCTGCTGTACGCCATCGGCCGCATCGCCAAGCTCAGTTCCCGGCAGTCGCTGCTGCTGGGCAGCGTGTTGTGGCTGGGCGGCGAATTCGCCTTCGTGGTGTTCAACGAAGCGCAGCGTGCGCACCTGCTGGGCAATGCCAACCATGACCGGCTGGTGGCGATCGTCGGCCTGTCGATGGCGATCACCCCGTTGCTGATGATCGCCCTGATGCGCCTGCTCGGCGAAGAGAAGGCCGCGCCACGCCAGGCGGCGGAGGCCGACAAGGTGGCGCCGGACAATCGGCCGAAGGTGCTGATTGCCGGCATGGGCCGCTTCGGCCAGGTGATCGCGCGCCTGCTGACCGCGCAGAAGGTGCCGTTCGTGGCGCTGGAAGCGAACCCGGACACGGTGGCCGACCTGCGCCGCTTCGGCAACCAGCTGTACTACGGCGACCCGACCCGGCCGGAGATGCTGCGCGCCGCCGGTGGCGAGCACATCGACGTGTTCGTGATCACCGTGGACGACCCGGAAACCAACCTGCGCGCGGTGCGCATGGTGCGCCGCCTGTACCCGGATGCGACGGTGCTGGCACGCGCACGCAACCGCCAGCATGCGTGGCGGTTGATGGACATGTCGGCCGAACCGTTCCGCGAAGTATTCGGCACCAGCCTGGAAATGAGCGGGCGTGTGCTGACCGCGCTGGGCGTGGCCCCGAACGTGGCCGAGCGCCATGTGCAGCAGTTCCGCGAACATGACGAGAAGCTGCTGCGCGACCAGTACCTGGTCTACGACGACGAGGCGGCGGTGATCCAGACCTCGCGCGATGCCCGCAACGACCTGATGCACCTGTTCGAAGCGGACGCGGAAAGCGACGACAAGTAGATCCACGCCATGCGTGGATGTTTCTCTGTTTCGCCGCACGATCATCCACGCATGGCGTGGATCTACTGCGTGGTGGGGTCAGAGCCCTTTCCGTTGGAAAGGGATCCGACCCCCGGGCCGGTCAGCCGTTGTCGCGCAGGAACCTGGCCATCGACGATACGCCCGGCACGCGCGGCTCGAACTCGGCGGCGACGTCGATGAAGCCGCGCATCACCGCGATCTCGCGCGGGCTGCGGTTCAAGCCATCACGCGCTTCCGGATCGGCACCGGCGCGCAGCAGGCGCTGCACCAGCAGCGGCAGCCCGTGCAGGGCGGCCAGGTGCAACGGGCCGAAGCCACGCGGATCGCGTACATCCAGGCTTACGTCCTCATCCAGCAGGCGCTCGACAGCCGCCATCACCACCTGCTCATCGCAGGCGGTGCCCGGCTCGGCGCGCGCGCCCAACAGCAGCAGCAGTGGCGTGACCGCACCGGCGGCGGCCTGGTCCGGCTCTGCACCGGCCAGCAACAGGGTATCGAGCAGCGCCAGCAGGCGCGAACGGTCGCGCGCACTGAAGCCATACAGGGCTGCACAGTGCAGCGGTGCCAGCTGCTGGGCATCGCCAGCATGCACGTTGGCACCGGCGGTGAGCAGACGCGCCACGATGTCCGGCAGGCCCAGCGCCGCGGCCAGCATCAGCACGGTGACCCCGCCTGGCAGGCGGTGTTCAAGCTGCGCCCCGGCGTCGAGCAGGGCCGAGACGATCTCGACCTGGCGCATGCTGACCGCCGCCGACAACGGTGTCGCACCACTGGCAGCGGCGTGCTGCGGATCGGCGCCACGCGCCAGCAGCAGGTCGACCACGGCCAGATGGCCACCGCCGGCTGCGCGCAGCAGCGCGGTGCAGCCCTGCGCATCGACGGCGTCGATGGCAAAGCCCAGATCATTCAAACGACGCACGGCATCGACATCACCGGCCATCGCGGCGGCCGGCAGATCGCCTTCGCGCAGGGTCCTGCGCGGCAGCGGCCAGACCCGCCAGTCCAGCCAGTCGGCCAGATCGCGACGACCGATCGACAGCGCCACGCCCAGCGGCGTCTGCCCGTCGGCAGCACGGGCTTCGGGCGAGGCGCCGTGCTGCACCAGCAGCTTCAGGGCGCTTTCGCGCGCCAGTGCGGTGGCCAGATGCAAGGCGGTCATGCCATGGCTGTCGCGTGCTTCGCGGTCCACGCCAGTGGCAAGCAGCGCCTGCTGCAGGCGCAGCCACCCCAGGCGCACCGCCAGTGACAGCGGCGGATCACCGGCGGGCGAGGCGGCAAACGGATCGGCGCCACGTTCCAGAAGTTCCAGCGCCAGCTGTTCCAGGCCACGCGCCGCCTGGTCGTGCTGCGCACAGGCGGCCAGGAAACGCGCCAGGCCACCACGGCCGGCCGGCGACAGGCCATGCTGCAGCATCACCTGCAGGGCCGGCACGGCATCGATGCCACGCGACAGCAGCGCGAACATCGGTGTATCGGCACAGGCGTCACGCACGTACGGATCGGCACCGTGGGCGAGCAGCCAGTCGACCGCACGCGGCTCCAGCGCCAGCTCCGGATCGAGCAGCAGGCCACCCAGTTCTTCCGGCTGGCACAGCCTGGCCAGTGCGGCCATGCCATCGGTATTGCCGAACCCCAGCGCCTCGCGCAACAGGGTCAACGGCGGGCGATCGGGCAGCAGGCCGCTGGCACTGGCCGTCTCACCGCGCTCGGCCAGGCCATCGCTGACGGCGGCAGGCAGCGGATAGGACGGATCCAACAGGGCGACGATCGCCCAGCGACCGGCTTCGGCGGCGTAGTCCACCGCGCGTCGGCCGGCCGGATCGCTGCCGTCGGCAGCGATGCCCAGTTCCAGCAGGCGCTTGATCAACAGCGGCGAAACGTCCTCGGCCATCGTTGCCAGCAGCACCGCGTTGCGGCCATCGGTGTCGACAGCGATCAGGTCGGGCTTGTGCGGCAGCAGGTGCTCGACCACGGCGGCGCGACCGGCACGGGCCGCTTCCAGCCAGGGGGTACGGCCGAGCGCGTCGCGCGCTTCCAGGTTGGCACCGGCGGCAAGCAGCACGCCGATGATGTCCACGTGGCCGGCCAGTGCTGCTTCATGCAGCGCGCTGCGGCGCTGGCGGTCACGCGCGTCGGCGCGCGCCTTGTGCTTGAGCAGCAGCTGTACGCCGGCCGGATCGTCGTCCTCGGTGGCGGCCGCGGCCAGCAGCACCGGGGTGCCGTCGGCCGGTTCGCTGCGCGCGCCGCGCTCCAGCAGGAAGCGCGCCAGGCGCCAGTTGCCGACCTGGCAGGCCACCGCCAACGGCGACCAGCCATCACGGTTCAGCGCGTCGACTTCAGCCGCTGCATCGCGCAGCAGCGCGGCCACGCCCGGGTCGGAACTGCGGGCGGCGTGGTGCAGTGGCGTGTTGCCGTCGCTGTCGGTGGCGCGCGAATCGGCACCGTTGGCCAGCAGGGTCATCACCGCTTCCGGACGCCCATGCCAGCTGTCGCGGGTGGCGGCCAGCAGCGGGGTCATGCCGCGATGCGGCGCGTTCACATCGACGCCGCGGCCGATCAGCTCACGCAGCAGGCGCAGGTCCGGCAGGACAGCGGCGAGCACCGCCAGGCTGCGCTGGTCGCGCCAGTTCGGGTCAGGCAGGGAATACGGATCAGCGCCGGCCTGCAGCAGCTGCAGCGCACGGTCGATGCGGCCGTGGCGTGCGGCTTCGTACAGGGCGGGGGTCAGCTCCTGCGGCGCCAGGGCCTCCAGCGGCGTGGTGTCCACGACCGCGCTGAACAGCGTTTCGCGATCGACCGGCAGTTCAGCGCCAAGCGGACTGCGCAGCGAGACCAGCGGCGCCGGGGCAATGCGCTGCAGCAGCAGATGCAGCAGCGGCGACAGCAGCAGCACCGCCAGTGCCGACGGCCAACGCGCGCTTGCCGGCAGCAGGTCCGGCCAGGTCGGCAGTACCACCAGTGCCGCCAGGGCCATCACCAGTGCTGCCGCGCCAAGGCCACGCCAGGCGCTGAGGTCACGACCGGCCAACGCCTGCCAATGCTGGGCCAGGCCACCATCGAGACGCTCGACATCGTTCCACAGCGGCCAGGTGCGCCAAGCCGCCAGCAGGCCGGCACTGACCAGCACGCTCAGGCCCAGCACCGCGGCCAGGCTGCCGCTGTCGCGCAGCGCGGCCAGCGGCCAGGCCAGCAGCAGGGCCAGCAGCAACGGCGCGGCGGTCCACAGTGCCAGCAACGCCGGCAAGTCCTGGCGGGCGATCACCTTCGGCGGCAGCAGCGCACGGCTGCGCCGCCACCACGAGATCCCCAGCGCGAACGCCGGTTGCGCCAGCGCCGCCAGCACCGCGCCGGGCAGGCCACCCAGCGCAGAACCCAGCGCCAGCAAGGCACCGAGGATGAAGGCCAGCGACAGGGCGCGGGATCGGGAAAGCTCAGTCATAGTGGCGCAGCATCATGCTGCTCACCGACGGCGGCACCTGCAGGTAGAACCCGCGCTCGGTCAGTTCGCTGCGCACCTTGGCCGGATCGGCCTGGGCCAGCTGGCGCTGCGCGTCCAGGGTCACGTCCAGCACGAAGACGAGCGAACCCAACGACGCCGACAGCGGCGCAGGCAACGCGCTGAAGTCATCGCGTCGGGCGAGATAGACGTAGGTGTCCGGCTTGAGTTGGCTTTTATAGACGTAGGCGTGCATGTCCACGGGACGATAACCCGGGAAGAGCCGTGATTGTGTCGGAAAGCCGACACCGGGGAAAGGCGTCACGTGACGATGGCGGCGTGATCGACGGCGTTTCCCCGGTGAGGTTCAGCAATGTGGCGGCGCCGTTCAGCCAGCGGGCGCGCTCAGTTGGCCGCCACTTCTTCGGTCATCAGTGGATCGAAGGTGGGTTGTTCAAGCCAGCGCGCCACATCGCCGCCCAGCGCTTCGGCGATCAGCTTCAGCGTGGTGCAGGCGCGGAAGGTGAAGGGCCGGCTGGTGGTGCGCTTGAAGCTGAAATTGCCGACCACGCGGCCGTCCTCCTTCAGCTCGCCATAAATGCGGCCCCACTTCGGCCCGGAGATGGCACCGCCACCGGCGGCATGGGCCTTGGTCACCACGATGTCCAGGCGCCTGCTTTCGCTGCCCTCCTGCGGCGCGGCCACGACCTTGCCGGCAGCATGGCGCACGATGCTGTCGCTGAGATAGCTGCCAAACCGGCACTCGTTGCGGATCAGTTCGCCGCCCACGTCGGTGCGGTAGGGAATGTCGGCAGCGACGCGGATGGGTGCATCCGCAGCCCGGGCCTGCAGCGCAGGCGCGCACGCGAAAGCCGCTGCCAAGGCAGCGGCGGTCATCACATTCATGGTGTTCCCCCTGTGGAACGTTGCCCCGGCACCCCGTGCCGGGGACAGCGATGGCTTACTTGACCTTGGCGTAGGTGCCCTTCAAGGCCACGCCGGCGACGAAGGTGCCGGCCCAGCACTCGTAGTTGGTCGCGCTCTTGAACTCGTTCTTCTTGTAGTAGCTGACGATGTCGACCACGGCGTTGGCGCCGCGCGACTTGGCACCGTCCTGCAGCGCCAGCAGCGCCGACAGCGCGACCCAGTTGCAGGCCTCGACGTCGCTCTTGTTGGCGGCGTTGGTCTTCTTGTTGGTCACGTCTTCGCCCAGGCGCTGCTGCACGCTGACCGGCTGGCCGGCCAGGTAGAAGCGCACGCTGCCGTCGATGCCGGCATCTTTGGCGGCCTGCGAACTGATCAGCTCACGCAGGGACTGTTCGACGCGGGTATCGCGCGCCGAAGCGGTGGAAGTCAGGGCCAGCAGCGCGGTGGCAGTGGCGATCAGCAGGGTGCGGCGCATCGGAACGTCTCCTTGTTGAGGTGCGGGTACGGCGGGATCACGCGCTCCAGCGGCGGAACACCAGCGAGGTGTTGATGCCGCCGAAGGCGAAGTTGTTGCTCATCACGTACTCGGCCTGCAGCTCGCGGCCTTGCCCGGTGATGAAGTCGAGCTGGCCGCAGCGCGGGTCCACCTCGACCAGGTTCAGGGTCGGCGCGAACCAGCCGGCGCGCATCATCTCGATGCTCATCCAGGCTTCGAACGCACCGCAACCGCCCAGCATGTGGCCGACGTAGCTCTTCAGCGAGCTGATCGGCACGCGGCTGCCGAACACCTGGGCGGTGGCCTGGGTCTCGGCAATGTCGCCGTGGTCGGTGGCCGTGCCGTGGGCGTTCACGTAGTCGATCTGCGCCGGCTGCAGGCCGGCGTCTTCCAATGCCAGGCGCATGGCCTGGGCCATGGTGTCGGCGCTGGGCTGGGTGACGTGCTGGCCGTCGCTGTTGGTGCCGTAGCCCACGATCTCGGCAAGGATGGTCGCGCCGCGTGCCTGCGCGTGCTCCAGGTCCTCCAGGATCAGCGTGCAGGCACCCTCGCCCAGTACCAGGCCATCGCGGCCGGCATCGAACGGACGCGGGGTGGTGTGCGGCGCGTCGTTGCGCGTGCTGGTGGCGAACAGGGTGTCGAACACTGCCGCGGCAGTGGCGTCGAGCTGCTCGGCGCCACCGGCCACCATCACCGTCTGCTTGCCGCTGCGGATCGCTTCGTAGCCTGCGCCCACGCCCTGGCTGCCCGACGTACAGGCGCTGGAGGTGGTGTAGACACGCCCGGACAAGCCGAAGAACACGCCGATGTTGACCGGCGCGGTGTGGCTCATCATCTTCAGGTAGGTGGTGGCGCTGATGCCGTCGGTGGTGAACTCATGCAGCATGCGGCCGAACTCGCCGGTGGCCTCGTGGCTGCCTGACGATGAGCCGTAGGCCACGCCCGTACGGCCGCTGCGCAGCACCGGGTGCTCGAACAGGCCCGCCTCACGCAGGGCGACCTCGGTGGCGCGCACCGACATGATCGCGACCTTGCCCATCGAGCGGGTGGTCTTGCGGTTGTAGTTCGGCGGCAGCTCATAGTCCTGCGCCGGCGCGGCCAGCTTGGTGTTCAGGCCCGCATACACATCCCATTCCGGCATCGAACGCACCGCGTTGCGGCAGCTGCGCAGATGGGCCTGGATGGTCGGCCAGTCATGGCCGAGCGGACTGATGGCCGCGGCACCGGTGACCACCACGCGACGATCGACGGCCATCAGATCATCCCCCCGTTGACCGAGATCACCTGGCGGGTGATGTAGCCGGCCGGCTCGGACAGCAGGAACGCGACCGTGGCCGCCACTTCCTCGGGACGGCCGACGCGGCCGGCCGGGATCAGCTTCAATGCGTGTTCGACCACTTCTTCGTTGAGCATGTCGGTCTCGATCAGGCCAGGGGCCACGCAGTTGACGGTGATCTGGCGGCTGGCCAGCTCCAGCGCCAATGCCTTGCTGGCACCGATGATGCCGGCCTTGGCCGCGCTGTAATTGACCTGGCCACGGTTGCCGGCCACGCCGGACACCGAGGACAGGGTGACGATGCGGCCGGGCTTGCGCCGCCGCACCATCGGCATGATCAGCGGATGCAGCACGTTGTAGAAGCCGTCCAGGTTGGTGTGGATCACCTGGTCCCAGTCGTCCTCGGACAGTGCCGGGAAGGCGCCGTCACGGGCGATGCCGGCATTGCACACCACGCCGTAGTAGGCGCCATGTGCCTCCACGTCCGCTTCCAGCGCGGCGCGCGCGGCGGCACGGTCGGCCACGTCGAAGGCCAGCACGCGGGCCTGCTGGCCCAGTGCCTGGATCTCGTCGGCCACCGCCTGTGCTTCCTCCACACGGCTGCGGCAATGCACCACCACGTCGAAGCCATCGCGCGCGATACGCAGCGCAATGGCCCGGCCGATGCCCCGGCTCGCGCCGGTCACCAGCACGCTTCGATTTCCTGTCATGCCTGTCCACTCTCCAGATAGGCCATCGAGTCGGCCGGTTCGAACACCGACACGTTGGCAACCGCCCATTCTTCCCCGCCTGCCAGAATGCGGCAGGCGAACATCCCTAATCCATTGTCGCCCAACAGTTCGCAACGCGCCTGTACCTGCAGGCGGGTGCCGCTGGGGAAACTGCTGCGCGTGCTGGCATAGCGCCGGCTGCCGAGCAGGAAACCCAGCTGCGGCGGGTTGCCGGCCGTGCGCGCACGGCAACCGGCCCACGCCGCGATGGCCTGGGCCATATATTCGATGCCGACCCATGCCGGGACGGCACCGTCTTCAATGAACAGACCGGCCTCGGGCACCACCAGTTCCGCCTCGATGCTCTCCTGGTCCCAGCGCAGGATGCGGTCCAGCAGGCACATGTCCTGGCGGTGCGGCACCACATCTTCAATGGCATACAGCGGCAGGTTCATCGGCGCTCCAGTGCCAGCACGGCATTGCTGCCGCCGAAGGCGAACGAATTGCTCAGCACCCGCCGCGGCAGCTGCGGCAGGAAGGTCGCGGGCGCTACCAGCGGCAACGCCGGCAGCGCCGGATCGGCCACGCCATCCCACCAGTGCGGCGGCAGCTGCTGCTGCGGATTCTCGGCCAGCAGGATCCAGCACAGCGCCGCTTCGATCGCACCGGATGCACCCAGCGTGTGGCCGGTCAGTGGCTTGGTCGAACTGGCGGGCACATCGGTGCCCAGCACCTGTGCCACCGCCAGGCTTTCCATCGCGTCGTTGTGGCCGGTCGCGGTGCCATGCAGATTCACGTAATCCACTTCCGAAGGCGCCCAACCGGCGCGCTGCAACGCCTGCTGCAGGGCATCGATGGCGCCCAGACCCTGCGGGTCCGGTGCGGACATATGGTGCGCGTCGGCCGACTCACCCCAACCGGCCAGGCTGACCGCACCCGGTTCGCGGGTCAGCAGGAACAGCGCGGCGCCCTCGCCGATGTTGATCCCGCAGCGATGCTGCGAGAACGGATTGCAGCGCACTGCGGAGACCGATTCGAGCGCGCTGAATCCGGCGACGGTGAACCGGCACAGGGAATCGGCACCGCCAGCGATGACCGCATCGACGACGCCCGACCGCAGCATGCGCGCGGCCGACATCAACGCCTTGGCGCTGGACGAACAGGCCGTGGACAGCGTCCAGGCCGGGCCCAGCGCACCGCTGCGGGTTCGCACGAACTGCGCGGCGGTACCCATTTCCTGCTGTGCGTAATCGAACCCTTCGGGCCAATGGCCGTGTTCGGCGCGGGTACGCAGCGCCTGTTCGGATTCACCGATGCCCGAGGTGCTGGTACCCAGCACCACGGCCACGCGCTCGGCACCGTAACGGCTGATGGCATCGGCAATGGCCGGTGCGATCTGCGCCAATGCCACGTCCAGCAGGGCGTTGTTGCGTCCCCGCAGGGACACCGGCAGGGCTTCCAGCGTCGGCAGCGGACTGTGCACTTCGCCCAGCGCCAGGGTGCGACCTGGCAGCAGGGTGGCGTTGTCGCTCAGCCCGCCGGGCGCATCAGCGAACATCGCAGCGGCGACTGCGGCGCGGCCCTCGCCCAGTGCGCAGACCATGCCGAGGTCGTTGAGGAAAATGGGCGCACTCTTCATTGCTGGCCGGCCATGTCGATCGATTCGATGCGCAGCGTGTAGCCCTCGGCGCGGTTGTCCAGCTGCACGCTGCCATCGTCCAGGCGCTGCAGCTGCAGCCACACGGTGCCGTCGCGCGACAGGCTGCGCTGGCGGCCGTCATCGCTCACCTGCCAGCCGGCCGGCAGCGCGGCGGCAATCGCGGCGGTGGGCCACAGCGCGAACTGCAGATCGTCCAGCACGCGCTCGGCACGCACCTGTGGCGGCAGCCAAGGTGCACGCTGCTGGGTCAGCTGCTTGCCGTCCCACTGCAGGCGCACGCCGGTCTGGCCCATCGCCTGCACGGCCAGCTGCACCTGCTGCGCATCTGCCTCCAGCAGCGCGTCCAGATCACGCTCGTGGCTGCCGAAGCGGAAGTGCAGCTGCTGCTGCAGGGCCAACGGCGCCGGCAGGCTGGACGGCGCCAGCCGCAACGGCGGCAGTTCGACCAGCGGCCGCGGCATGCGGCTGGCACAGGCGGCCAGCAGCAGGCACAGCAGGACCGCAGAAAGGCGGACGATCAAGCGCTGCACAGTTCCTCCAGCACGCGCATGCGGCGGCCGCTGTCGTCGGCCACATACGGATTGTTGGTGTCCCAGGCGTAGCCGGCCAGGATGGAGCTGATCATGTCGCGCACCTGCGGCTGCTGGTCGGGGTGGTAGATGATCTTCTGGAAGCCGCCCTGGTACCAGCTTTCGACGAAGCGGCGGAAGGTTTTCACACCGGCACGCAGCGGAACCGAGAATTCACGTTCCCAGTCGACCGTTTCACCCGCGTAGCGGCGCTTCAGGCATTCGCTGGCCAGCTGCGCGGATTTGAACGCGATGGTGACGCCGGAGGAGAACACCGGATCCAGGAATTCGCCGGCGTTGCCCAGCAGCGCATAGCCCGGGCCCCACAGCGAGCTGACGTTGGCCGAATAGCCGGTGATGCGGCGCACCGGCAGCACGGCCCATTCGGCGTTGGCCAGCAGCGAGGTCAGGTTCGGGTCTTCGCCGACGATGGCCTGCAGCTTCTGCAGGTCGTCGCCTTCGTAGCGTTCGAAGAATGACGGTTCGGCCACCACGCCCAGCGAGCAGCAACCGTTGGAGAACGGGATCGTCCAGTACCAGACGTCGATATGCTCGGGATGGGTGGTGATCAGGATCTTGTTGCGGTCGAAATCCGCTTCGGCCGGGATGTTGTCACGCACGTGGCAGAAGATGGCGCCACGCACCGGGAAGTTGGACGGTGATTCCAGGTTGAGCAGGCGCGGCAGCAGGCGCGCGAAGCCGGAGGCGTCGAGGATGAAATCGGCTTCGATGCGGTACTCGCTGCCATCCGGGCGGCGCACGTTCACCACCGGCTGTTCGCCCGGCTCGACCGCCAGCACTTCGTCGCCGAAGCGCAGGGTCGCACCCATGCGCTCGGCACCACGCGCCAGCACGTTGTCGAAGTCGGCGCGCTGCACCTGGTAGGTGGTGCCCCAACCCGGCGAGAACTTCTTCCTGAAGTCGAACGCGGTGCGCGCGTCCCCGTGCACGAAGGCCGCGCCGTTCTTGTACTGGAAGCCCGCCTCGACCACGTCCTGCAGCAGACCGGCCGCCTCGATGTATTCCATGCTCTGCGGCAGCAGGCTCTCGCCGATGGAAAAGCGCGGGAACTGCTGGCGCTCCAGCATCAGCACCTTGCGCCCCTGCTGGCGCAGCATCGCCGCGGCCACCGAACCGGCCGGGCCGGCGCCGATGATCAGGATTTCGGTACGTTCCACGTCTTCGTGGCTGGAAGAATCAGCGGCATCCACAGCAGTAGTCATCGGTGCGTCCTTGTTGCTCGATCAGGTGGAAAAGCGGAGGAATCGGAATGAAGCGTGTCCGTTCAGGCCGGCGGCACGTCATGCGGTGGCGGCCGGAACAGCGGCGAGATCAGCCAGACCAGGCCGATGCCGAACAGCAGGGTGAGCCCGAACGCGCGCAGCGCCGGCGTCTGCGAAAGACCCAGCAGGCCGAACGACAGCCAGGTGCTGGCCGCACCCACGCACACCGCCAGCCACGCACTGGCATCGCCGCGGTGCTCGATCAGGAAGATGCCGTAGTCGATGCCCATGCCCAGCAGCAGCATCAGAGCCAGCACGTTGAACAGCTGCAGCGGCTGGCCGAACAGTCCAAGCAGGCCCAGAGTGAGCGCACCGGCCACCAGGGTGGGTGCGAACACGCGCCAGGCCTGGCGCCGATAGCGCAGCCACAGGGCGCCGAACACCAGCACGATGCCGACCAGCAGCAGGCCGCCCATCAGCTTGCGGTAATGGCCGAGCAGCTGCGAGAAATCAGCGGTGCGGTCGACCCAGCGCACGCCGTCCAGTCCTTCGGCAGCGCCACGCAGGGTGGCCAGCGCATCGGCACGTGACAGGTCATCGACCATCACCACGCTGATCATCTGCCCGCCTACGTTGCCCACCCACAGGTGGCGGAATGGCTGCGAGGCCGGCGAAGCGAGGAAGGCCTCGGCGCTCAGCGGCGCTGCTGCGAATGCAGGGCGCTGCAGGGGCTCGCCCACTGCTTCGCCAACCGCGGCCAGCACACCCGGTTCCACCCGGGCGGTCAGCGCCGCATCGGCCTGCTGTCGCGCGGGCGACGGCAGCCAGTCGCTGATCGCGCGGTAGCCGCCGATGCGCTTGTCGTGGGTCAGTTCACGCAGGCGCGTGGTCAGCGCTTCTTCGCGTTGCAACAGTTGTGCGGCATCGCGGCCCTGCACCAGGTAGAACTGCGCCGGGCTGGGCATGCCCAGCAGCTGGCTGAGGCGGATCTGCTGGGCCATCAGTGCCGGTGGTGACGACTGCAGGCTGCGCAGGTCGTCATTGCTCTGCAGGCGCGCGATGCCGATGGCCGACACCAGCGCGGCCATGCCGAGGAAGATCGCCACCGGGCGACGCCCGTGCAGGCGCGGGAAACGCTCCAGCGTATTGCCCAGCCACTGCGCGAAGCGGGTGGTACGGATCTCGCCACCGTCCAGCCACGGGAACCAGAAGATCACCGTGAGGAAGGCAGCGGCCAGGCCGACCACCGAGAACAACGCCATCTGCCGCAGGCCGGGGAACGGCGCCAGGCCCAGTGCCAGGTAGGCCAGCGCGCTGGTCAGCAGGGCAAGCCACAGGCCTGGCAGCAGATGCCGCAGCAGCTTCCAGCGGCGGTCGGCCGGCTCGGCCTGGCGCGAAGCGAACCAGTGGATGCCGTAGTCCTCGGCCACGCCAACCAGCGAAGCACCGAACACCAGGGTCAGCACATGCACCTTGTCGAACACCAGCACGGTGACCGCCAGCGCCACGCCACAACCGATCAGCAGCGAGGCGGCGACCAGCAGGATCGGCCGCAGCGAGCGGAATGCCAGCCACACCAGCAGCAGCACCGCGGCCAGCGAACCCCAGCCGATGGTGTTGATCTCCTGGTTGGCCTGCACCGCGGCCGCTTCGGCATGCAACGGCACGCCGGCATGCAGGATCTCCAGATCCGGCGCAGCGGCCTTGGCCGCCTGTCCGGCGCGTTCGAGCAGGCCGTCGAGATGGCGCTCGCCATCGAGCCTGAAGGCCGAGCCCGGCGTATCGAACTGCAGCGCCGCCCAGTGCTTGCCCTCGGCCTCCAGCAGACCGTCATCGCCCAGGCGCAGCCCGGAGCCCTGCGCCTGCTGCTGCCACCACTGTGGCCACAGCGACAGCGGATCCTGCCGCCACTCGGTCAGGCGCGGCGCGCCCATCGGGCCGTACAGCGCACCCAGCGCCTGTTCGGCCAGCGCAGCGGGTTCGGCCTGTTGCAGCTGCTCGCGCTGGGCCGGGGTCAGCAGGCGGTCGCGGTACGGTGCGTAGAACGCACGCGCGTCATCGAACCAGCCTTCGATCGAACCACTCGGCACCAGCAGCGCGCTGTCGGCATCGCTGGCCATCGCCGCAGCGAACGCCGCCTGCGCGCGCTTGGCAGCGGCTCCGTCGGTGCTGCCGAGCAGCACCACCACCTGCCGCGAGCTGCCATCGGCGATGCGCCGGGTGACGTCGCTGAGCAGACGGTCATGCGCGTCCTGCGGCAGCAGGGCGAGGATGTCGGTGTCGATCCGCGACTCCTGGCTCCACAGGCGCCACTGCTGCGCGCCCAGCACCAGCAACAGCAACAGCCAGGCGATGCCCAGCCAGTGCCACCAGCGGCGCAGGCGATCCGGTGCGGCGCTGTCACTCAAAGCGGCGCGCCTCGTCGGCGTTCAACGTGGCCGGCGCTTCGCTCAGCGCGGTGAACTGGATGCGGGTGCGATCCTGGTTGGCTTCGATGATCTCGACCTGGCGCACGTAACGGTCGCCCTGCAACGTCAGCGACTGGAAGGCTTTGGCCAGCATCGCCGACTTCGGCGTCAGTTTCAGGCGCCAGCCCTGCCCTTCACGCGTGGCCTCGACATTGAACTGGCTGGACAGTGCCTGCACGTCGCCGCTCATCAACGCGAACATGATCGCGTTGACCGAGCGCATCGCTGGCTGCTGGCGCGCGTCCAGTTCGACGCGGGTGCTGCCATCGCGCTGGCGGCTGAGGATGCGGTCGGCGGTGACCACTACCTCGGACGGGAACGGCTTGAGCGTGGACCAGATAACGCCATGCTTGCGCGCGACCACGAACTGGCCCTGCGAGCGCAGCGGGTTCTTGAAACCGCTGACCTGCTTTTCCTGGGTGAACTGCCCGCGCAGCACGTCCGGCCGGGCGACGGCCTGGGTGATGGCATCGACGGCGGGATCTGCCGCCTGCACCAACGGCGCGGCGACCAGCAGCAGCGCGCACAGCAGCACGCGCGGGAGACGAAGGGATCGGATCACGGGGCAGGCACTCCAAGACGCTGCCACAGCACCGGCGGGCACTGGTACAGCATTTCCTTGCTGGCCGCGTCGACCGCGACCTGGATGGTCATCGCGCGGGTCAGCACCTGGCCGCTTTCCGCATCGAGGATCTCGTATTCGATCTTCAGCCGGTTCTCCCACTCGACGATGCGCGAGCGCACGCGCAGCGCCTGGCCGAACAGCAGCGGCCGCACGTACTTCACCCGCGCATCGACCACCGGCCACAGGTAGCCCGATTCGAGCATCTGCGGATAGTCGTAGTCGTAGCGTTTCAGCAACGCACAACGGGCGATCTCGAAGTACTTGAAGTAGTTGCCATGCCAGACCACGTTCATCGGATCGCAGTCATGGAACGCAGGGGCCAGCTCGATTTCGCCGACCAGTTCGTTGCCTTCATTCACCGACATACAGCTCCCAGCGTTGCGCGCGGATCTCCACCAGCAGTTCCCGCAGTTCGCGATCCAGCGCGCGGTCTTCTTCGACCAGGGCGATGCGCTGCCCCAGGTCGGCGTACATGTCGGCCAGACTGCCATGCAACTGCGCGTTCATGCCAACCCGTTCGCGCAGTGCCAGCCCCTGGCGGGCGGCGATCAGCATCGCGGCCACCACCTGTTCAGTCAGTTCGATCACGCGCAGGCAGTCGCGCGCGGCGATGGTGCCCATGCTGACCTTGTCCTGGTTGTGGCATTCGGTGGAACGCGAGAACACCGAGGCCGGCATGGTCTGCTTCAGTGCCTCCGCCGTCCATGCCGAAACGCTGATCTGCAGCGCCTTCAGGCCGTGGTTGATCGCTGCGCGCGGGCCGGTGGCCGCCGACAGATTTGCCGGCAGGCCGTGGTTGTAGCGGGCATCGACCACCAGCGCCAGCTGCCGGTCGAGCAGGTCGGCGATGTTGGCCACGGTGTTCTTCAACGTATCCATCGCCAGCGCGATGTGGCCGCCGTAGAAGTGGCCGCCGTGCAGGATGCGCTCGCCGTCGGCATCGATCAGCGGGTTGTCGTTGGCGCTGTTCAGCTCGGTTTCGATCAGCTGGCGCAGGAACGGCAGCGTGTCTTCCAGCACGCCGATCACGTGCGGCGCGCAGCGCAGCGAGTAGCGGTCCTGCAGGCGCTGCTCGTTGCGCGGCGGGCGCTCGCTGTGCAGGTCGCTGCGCAGGCGCGCGGCAATGCGCGACTGCCCCGGGTGCGGCTTGGCGGCGAACAGAGTTTCATCGAAGTGGTGCGCGTTGCCGTCGCTGGACAGCACGTTGAACGCGGTCAGGCGCGTGGCCATGCGCGCCAGGTAGTCGGCGCGCTGCCAGGCCAGGCAGGCCAGGCCGGTCATCACCGCCGTGCCGTTCATGATCGCCAGGCCTTCCTTCGGCCGCAGCTTCAGCGGGGTCATGCCGATCTTCGCCAGCACCTCGGCCGCCGGCTGCACGCGGCCGTCGTGCAGCACCTCGCGTTCGCCGCACAGCACGGCTGCGACGTACGACAGCGGGGTCAGGTCGCCACTGGCGCCCACCGAACCTTCGGCGGGAATCAACGGCAGCACATCGTGCTGCAGCAGCGTGGCCAGGCCTTCCAGCAACGGCACGCTGACGCCGGACATGCCACGCACCAGCGAGGCCAGGCGCGCGGCGAGCACGGCGCGGGTCTCGGCCGGGTCCAGATAACGGCCCAGGCCGCAGCCATGGTAGGTGTACAGGTGGTGCGGCAGTTCGGCGACCAGTGCCGGCGGAATGTTCACCGTGCACGAATCGCCGTAGCCGGTGGTCACCCCGTAGATGACGCCATCCTCGCGCAGCAGGCGGTCGAGGAAGTCGGCACCACGCTGGATATGGGCGCGGAACGCCGGCACATCGCTCAGCGCGGCCTCGCATCTGCGCTGGGCCAGGGCGACCACGTCTTCGATGGTCAGCGGTGCATCGCCGAAACGGCACACGGGTACGGCGTCAATCGTCATGAGGAGCCTGATCCCAGAAGGGGAAGAAATTGAACCAGTCCAACGGGGACTGGATGACTTGGAGTTCCAGCCAGTGCGCGAAGCGCTGCGCCTGTTCGGCCAGTGCGGCATCGCGCGAACCGCGCGGCAGCACCACGCGCTCGGCGAACTGTTCGAATGCCACCCGATAGCCGTCGCCCTGGTGCAGGCACGACATCGTGTAGACCGGGCAGCCCAGCGCGGCCGCCAGCACGTAAGCGCCGATCGGGAACGGCGCACGGTGGCCGAGGAAATCGGCCATCACGCTGCGCCCGCCCTGCACCGGCACGCGGTCGCCGACGATGGCGACGAAGCCACCGGAGGCGACCTTTTCGGCGAGCATCACAGCCGTGGCCGGGCCCATTTCGGTGACCTGCACCAGCTCCACCGCAGCCAGCGGGTCCAGCCGCTGCAGCAGGCGGTTGAAGCGCTGCGCGTGCGCGGTGTGCACCAGCACGGTAATGCGGAACCCCGGCACCTGCTCGGCCAGCACCTGGCACAGTTCCAGGCAGCCGATGTGCGCGGTCAGGATCAGGCCGCCTTCGCGGCGCGCGATCTTGCCCAGCACCAGGTCGCGCTGCAGACGGATGCGCTCGGGCGGATAGCGGCCGCCAAGGCCCAGAATCTTGTCCAGCATCGTGTCGGCGAAGCTGAAGAAATGGCGCAGGCTGTCGCGCCAGGTCGGCGCATGGCCAAGCGCGCCGGTATGCGCCTGCAACCGCTGCAGGTACTGCATCGAGGCCTGGCGACCGACGCGGTTGCCGAGCCAATGGCAGGCCACCACCGGCCCTACGCACAGGCGGAACGGCCAGCGCCCGAACCAGCGGTGCACCCAGCACAGGAACAGTACGCCGGCCACCGAGGTGGACTCGCCGATATCGGCCCAGTGCGGGGCGTTCTGCGCGCGCCTCATCTCAGCCCCGCCCCTGCAGGCGGCGCCACAGCAGGCGCGGCGCACGCCAGAGCATGCCGAAGAACAGCCGGGTATGCATGCGGCTGATGCGCACGTTGTCGCGCCACACATCGAAATGCGAAACGCCGTCGGCCGGATAGGTCACGCGCGTGGCCAGATGCTCGACCGGTACCTGCCGCCAGTACAGGCGGACCATCACTTCGGTATCGAAATCCATGCGCCGGCCGATGGTCTCTTCGCCGATCAGGCGCAGCACCGGCGGCAGCGGATACACGCGGAATCCACACATGGTGTCGCGCAGGTGCAGCGACAGCGTGTTGATCCACACCCAGATGTGGGTGGCGTAGCGACCGTACAGGCGGGCCTTCGGCACGCTGGCATCGTAGGCGGGAATGCCGCAGATCACCGCGTCCGGGTGGGTACGTGCGGCATCGATGAAACGCGGCAGGTCGCCGGTATCGTGCTGGCCGTCGGCATCGATCTGCAGCACGTGGGTGTAGCCACGACGCTGCGCTTCAGCGAAACCGGCAAGCATCGCCCCGCCCTTGCCCTGGTTCACGTCCAGCCGCAGCAGGTCGACGCCCGCCCGCTGCGCCAGTTCCCGCAGCACCGCCGCGCACGAGGGCTGCGAGCCATCGTCGACCAGCAGGCAGGACAGACCCGCGGCCTGCACACCATCAACCACCGCGGCGATGGCGTGTTCGTGGTCGTACACGGGAATGACCACCAGCGGCGCGAACGCGCCGCCAGCGGTGGCCGGGTCAATGCGCATCGGCGAAGACCACCCTGCCGCTGGCGTGCACGCCATGCACGGAGGTATAGCGGAACGTCAGCACGCCGCGTTCGGCGTCCCACTGCAGTTGCAGGGTCAATTCGTCGCCGGGGCGGGCCACGCGCTGGAACTTCACCGCATCCATGCGCTGGAAACCGGTCGGCAGCACGAAGGCCTGACGACCGAAGCGCACCGCCCAATCCAGCTGGGCCACGCCGGGCAGGATCGCCGCCTGCGGGAAGTGGCCCTGGAACGCGCGCAGCGCGGGGTCCAGCGTCATCCGCAGAGTGGCCTCCGCCTCTTCGCGACAGTCCCAGACCGGCACCGGCATCAGCGGCTGGAACAGCGCGACCAGTGCCGCCTGGGTGACCTTGCCCTGGGCATTGATCGGCAACGATTCGACCAGGCGCCAGCGCCGCGGCCGGGTGACCGCATCATGGCCCTGCGCCAAGCGCGCGCCCAGCCGCTGCCCCAGCGCGCGCCGTGCGCTGTCGCCGGCACGTGCCAGCGCCGGATCAGCCGGCACCACCACGGCCGCCAGCTGCTCGCGCTGGCCCTGCAGCACCAGTACGCGCGCGTCCTCGACTTCAGGGTCCTCGCGCAGCGCGCGCTCCAGTGCGTCCAGCGAAACGCGCCGTTCTTCGATCTTGACGATGCGGTCGGCGCGGCCCAGCAGGCGGAAGCGGCCATCGGCCAGTGCTTCCACGCGATCCTGGGTGCGCCACCAGTCCGACGTCTCCAGGTGCGGCGAGGCGACCGCCAGGCAGTCCTCCTCGATCCGCCACTGCACGCCCGGCAACGGCCGCCACGGCGGTGCATCGGAGTCCCAGCGGCGCCATGCGATGCCGCCGGTTTCGCTGCTGCCGTACACCTCGGTGGGCGCCACGCCCAACCACTGGCGGACCTGGCGCGCGGCGTCCTCAGGCAGCGGGCCGCCGGAAGAGAACACCGCACGCAGGCGACCGTGCAGGCTGGCCCAGTCGAGCTGTTCGGGCAGGCGCTTGAGATGGGCCGGGGTGGCGACCAGCACCGTATCGGTACCGGCCAGCGCGCCCACCAGGTCTTCGTGGAAGAAGCGCCGGGGCTGGATCGCACGACCGGCAGCCAGCGGCCACAGCACGCGGAACAGCAGGCCATAGATGTGCTGGTGGGAGACGGTGCCATGCACCTGGGCGCCATCGAGCTGGGCGCCGAACGCGGCCTGCAGGGCATCGACCTCGCGCGCCAGCTGGTCCAGCCGCTTGCTGATCGCGCTTGGCTGGCCGGTGCTGCCGGAGGTGAACACGCACAGTTCGCAGCCCCGCTCGTCCAACGGCAGCAGCGCCGCATCGTCGGCAGCGTCAGCGGCCTGCAAGGGCTGGTAATCGGCCGACAGGTCACCTGCAAAACCACTCACCTGCGGCTGCAGCGCCAGCAATGTCGCGGGCAGGTTGTCGGCAGCCAGGAACACCCGCTTGCCGGCGTGCCAGGCACCGAACAACGCGGCAGCGAAGGCCACGGTGTCATCGAAGTAGAGCGCCCAGTCGCGGCCTTCGGCAGTGCTGAAAGCGTCACGCCAGGCCAGTACGCGCAGGCGGAAGTCGACGTGGTCGACGGCGATGCCATCGCAGACACCGATGTCGCGGCCGGGCTGCGCCGTGATCAGCAGCCGATCCAGGGCGATCCAGTCAGCCATGCGCGTGCGCTGCCTTGACCCGACGCCGTACCAGCCATTCGCCCCCGAACAACAATCCCATCATCACGTACGCCAACAATCCGTTGTAGAGCATCCAGACCCGGTCCGACGCATACAGCGCGGTGAGCAGGGCGAGACCACCATTGAGAACGAAAAAGCCACACCACACCTGGGTGACGCGACGGGTATAGATCACCGCGAACGGTGGCAGGTCCGGCTCCTGCAGGCGCGCCAGGCGTTCCACCAGCGGTGGACCGAAGCGCAGGCTGGTGGCGAACACCGTCAGCATCACCACGTTCACCAGCGCCGGGTACAGCTTCAGCGGCAGCGCCTGGTTGAGCACGGTGGCCAGGCCTGCCAGCAGGCCTGCGCCGGCGGCGGCAGCCCACCACAAGGGCTGGCGGGTGCTCAGCGCGCGCAGCAGGGCCAGCGCGAACAGCAGCAGCGCCAGCCAGCGCGGCTCAAAGCGGCCCATCGCCACGTAGACCAGCACCGGATAGGCAAGCGAAATCGCTGCCACCACGACCATGCGTGCCCGTGCCATGGTCGCGGCGTCCGTGCTGCTGTCAGGCAGCGGCCTGACCGGGCAGCAGGCCATGCACGACATCAACGATGTCCTGCACGGTGCGCACGGCCTTGAACGCTTCAGGCTGCAGGTTGCGGCCGAGCAGCGGCTTGAGCTGCACGATCAGGTCCACCGCATCGATGCTGTCGATGTCCAGGTCGTCGTACAGGCGCGACTCCGGGCTGATCCGCGCCGGCTCGATCTCGAAGCTGTCGGTCAGGATGCGGACGATGCGCTCGAACAATTCATTCTTGGTCATGGCAGTTCCTGGCGCCTTACGACTGGCGGGCGGCGACGAACTCGCCGAGCGCGCGCACGCTGGAGAAATGGCGACGGGTTTCTTCCGAGTCGGCCGAGAGGCTGACACCGTACTTCTTCTGCAGCGCCAGGCCCAGTTCCAGCGCATCGATCGAGTCCAGGCCGAGGCCTTCCACGAACAGAGGCGCGGTCGGATCGATGTCCTCCGGGGTGATGTCCTCCAGCGAAAGCGAGGAAATGATCAATTCCTTGATCTCGTGCTCAAGTGCTTGCACGGGTCGGATCTCCAGACAGGTCGAAATAACGAGTGAGGTGGTCGGTGACGCGACGGGCCGCCAGGGCATCCCCCCTTGGCGAGTCATCTTCGGCCAGGAACGGCGCGATCGGGATATCTTCGCCGATCTGCAGCTGAACGTGAAAACGACGTGAGGGTACACGATACCACTTCTGGCCCTTGGTCAACGTCGGCGGCGTGCAGGTGATGCGCACCGGGGTGATGTCCAGGCGCCCGCGCACGGCGATGTTGGCGGCGCCGCGCTGCAGCCGCAGCGGCTGCCCAGGCACGCTGCGGGTACCTTCCGGGAAGATGACCAGGGTGCCGCCGGCATGCACGGCCGCCGCGCAGTCATCGACCAGGCCGGCGCCGTCGTCATTGGAGATGTAGCCCGCCGCACGCACCGGGCCGCGCATGAACGGGTTGCAGGCCACCGCCCGCTTGACCACGCAGTCGGCGTTGGGCAGCAGGGCGATCAGGCAGACCACGTCGATCAGGGTCGGGTGGTTGGCCAGCACCAGCAGGCCATCGCGCTGCAGGCGCTCGCGCCCTTCCACCTGCAGGGTCATCACCCCCAGCCGGCACATCAGCCACACGTGGCTGGCGAAGGCGCGCTGGACCAGCCTGCGGGCCCGGCGGCGACGCGCCACCGGGTCGCGCATCAACAGCAGCACCGGCATCACCAGCACGCCCAGCAACAGGCCGCCGACGCCAAACGCGGCGAAGCTGAGGCCGGTGCCGAACACCCGCCAGGCATGATCGAGGCGGCGCAGCGCCTCAGCCACGGCGGCGCCAGGACCAGCGCTGGCCCTGGGTCACGTGCTGCAGCAGCGGATCCCCGGCCAACAAGAAGCGGTGCAGGTCCAGCGCATGCGGCAACACGCCCGGAGCGCTCGGATCGGCGTCGGCGGCGACCTGCCAGGACAGCGAAAGATCGGTGCCACCGGCGGTGCCGGCAGGCGCCAGACGCCAGCACCAGGCGAAGAACGGGTCGGGTTCGTCGGCGAATTCGGCGTAAACGTCGGGCAATGGCGACTCATACACCACGATCCGCACTTCACGGGCACCATCACCGAGCAGGCCGACGGTCTCCAGGCACGCCGCTTCCACCGTCGACTGGCCGGCCGACAGCGCCAGGTAGTTGCCACGGTGGCCGCGGGCGATCGAATACAGCGCGGCGATCGCGTTGTGCACCGACAGGCCGAAGCCGGTGGGCGACAGCGGCTGATCGGCCACCAGCGAGCCCAGCAGGTCCATCGAACGGGCAACATCGCCATGGCGGCTGGCGAACACCAGCGGCACCTGGCTGTCAGCGCCCTGCCCACCCTCGCACCAGCACGCGGCCTGGATCGCCATGCGGCCCAAGCGCTCGATACGGCGGCGCTGCATGGCCGGAATCTCGGCCAGGGCCGGCGTGTCCTCGCCCTGCGGCAGGAACGGCGACCCGGCCCAGCCCATCCATTGGCTACGCTCGGTCAGGCCAGGCGCCCAGGCGGCCCAGTCGACAACGGAAAATTCGATCATTACCGGTGATGTTTCGATGGGCGAACGAGAGTCTCGAGCCATTACGGCGACACGCGGCTGCCCCCCATTCCTGCAGCCATGCATCCGTCCAGGACGTCGCCGGCTGCCCCCCTGGCTGCCGGAAAGGAGCGCACGCTAGCACGTCCGACACAGGGATGACATGTTTCACAAAACACAACGGGGAACGGTCAGCGACCGTCCCCCGCGTGGATTGATCCAGCTAACGGATTCAGTGATAGCCGGCGTCGGCGCGCACCTTGCCGCGGAACACCCGGTAGGACCAGGCCGTGTAGCCCAGGATCACCGGCAACAGCACCACCAGCCCAACCAGTGTGAAGCCCAGCGAAGAGGCCGGCGCGGCGGCCTGCCACAGCGTCATCGACGGCGGCAGCAGGTACGGCCACATGCCCAGTACCAGGCCAGCGAAGCCGAGCACGAACAAGGCCAGGCTGAGCAGGAATGGCGGCAGATCGCGACGCGGATGGGTGGCACTGCGCCACAGCGCGATGGCCACCGCCAGGGTCAGCAGCGGCACGGGCGACAGCCACCAGAAATTGCCGTCGCTGAACCAGCGGTCCATCAGCCGCGACTGTAGGAACGGCAGCCAACTGCTGACCAGGCCCATCGCCGCGATCACCGCCACCACCAGCGGCCGGGTCATCTGCCGGGCCAGCGCCTGCACGCGCCCTTCGGTCTTCAGGATCAACCAGGTACTGCCCAGCAATGCGTAGCCGGCCACCAGCGCGGCACCGGTCAGCATCGCGAACGGGCTGAACCAGCCGAACGCGCCGCCCTGGTACACGCCATCGACCAGCGGCAGGCCCTGCACCAGCGTGCCGAGGATCACACCCTGGGCAAAGGTGGCCAGCAGCGAGCCGAGGCCGAACGCCACGCTCCACAGCCGCCGCGAACGGTGCGCCTTGAAACGGAACTCGAAGGCCACGCCACGGAACACAAGCGCCACCACCAGCAGCAGCACCGGCAGGTACAGCGCCGACAGCAGCACCGCGTAGGCCTTCGGGAACGCCGCCATCAGGCCGGCGCCGCCGAGCACCAGCCAGGTCTCGTTGCCGTCCCAGATCGGCGCGGCGGTGTTCATCATCAGGTCCAGCTGTTCCTCGTCCTCGGCGAACGGCGCGAGGATGCCGATGCCGAGCACGAAGCCGTCCAGCACCACGTACATCAGCACGCCGAAGCCGATCACCGCGAACCATGCCACCGGCAGCCAGGTCATCAGGTCCATGTCAGCGCTCCTCCAGCGGTTCGTCGGCGGCCGACAGCGGCCGCGCCGGGGTGTGGCTGCCATGGTCCAGCGACGGCCCTGCGTCGTACGGCTGTGGGCCATGGCGCAGGATCTTCACCAGGTACCAGATGCCCCAGCCGAACACGAAGGCATAGCCGACCACGTACACCGTCAGCGACAGCGCGGTCATCCATGCACTCTGCGGGCCCACCGCATCGGCGGTGCGCAGCACACCGTAGACGACCCACGGCTGCCGTCCCATCTCGGTGACGAACCAGCCCGATATCAGCGCGATGAAGCCACTGGGCAGCATCCAGTTCCAGCCGCGCAGCAGCCACGGCGAATCCAGCAGCTTCTTCCGCCACAGCTGGAAGGCCGATACCCAGGCCAGCACCAGCATCAGCGTGCCCAGCCCGACCATGATGCGGAAGGCGAAGAACACCGGCGTCACCGGCGGCCGCTCGCTGGCCGGCACCGAGGTCAGCGGATCAAAGGTGCCGTCCAGGCTGTGGGTGAGGATCACGCTGCCGAGCTTCGGGATGGCCACTTCGAAGTCGTTGCGTTCCTCCTTTTCGTTGGGCAGCGCGAACACCACCAGCGGCACGCCCTCGCCCTCCTTGGTCTCATGCCAGTGCGCTTCCATCGCCGCGATCTTCATCGGCTGGTGCTTGAGCGTGTTCAGGCCGTGCATGTCGCCAACGAAGATCTGCACCGGCACGGTCAGCGCGGCGAACGCGACGGCGGCGATCAGCATGCGCCGGCCCGCTTCCACGTGCGTGCCCTTGCGCAGGTACCACGCACCCACGCCACCAATCACGAAACAGGTGGTGATGAACGAGCCCAGCGCCATGTGCGCGAGGCGGTAGGGGAACGAGGGATTGAACACCACCTGCCACCAGTCCACCGGATGCACGATGCCGTTGACCATCTCGTAGCCAGCCGGCGTGTGCAGCCAGCTGTTGGACGACAGGATCCAGAACGTAGAGAACAGCGTGCCCAGCGCAACCATGCAGGTGGACAGGAAATGCAGGCGCGGCGAGACCCGGCCCCAGCCGAACATCATCACGCCGAGGAAGCTGGCTTCCAGGAAGAACGCGGTCAGCACTTCGTAGGTCAGCAGTGGGCCGATGACCGTGCCGGCGACCTCGCTCAGCCGCGGCCAGTTGGTGCCGAACTGGAAGGCCATGACGATGCCGCTGACCACGCCCATGCCGAACGACACCGCGAAGATCTTCTGCCAGAAGAAATACAGCTCGCGCCACACGGGCAGCTTCGTGCGCAGCCAGCGCCATTCGATGAAGGCCAGCCAGCTGGCCGTGCCGATGGTGAAGGCCGGGAACAGTACGTGGAAACTGATGACGAATCCGAACTGGATCCGCGACAACAACAACGCGTCCAAGGGACGCCTCCTGCCAGGTGCCGGTGGGATACCAGACCACTTTAGGGGGATATCGTTAAGCCGGGATGCGACCGGGTGACGCGCTGCTTCACTTTGTCGCAGGTTGATAAGGTGCCCGTACCAGCTCCTGCTTCAGGACGTGGTGCACGGTGCAGGTTCAGGAGAGTGGATGCGCGGCCCTGCCTGCCGGTTGCAGCGCTTTGCCGATCCCGCTGCCATGACCTGTGGCCCCTTCCCCCGTCCTTTGCGGCTGCTACGCTTGCCCGGTTTCCTCTTCTGGTGCTGTCCGCCCATGTCCCGAGTGCTGCCCCTGTCCCTCCTGCTGTCTGCCGTGCTGGCCGCTCCGGCCGCCCAGGCCGCGCCGACGCCGATCACCATCGAACAGGCCATGGCCGACCCGGACTGGATCGGTCCGCCGGTGGAGAAGGCCTGGTGGTCGTGGAACAGCCAGCAGGTGGAGTACCAGCTCAAGCGCAACGGCAGCCCGGTGCGCGACACCTTCCGCCAGCCGGTGGCCGGTGGCGTGGCCGCACAGGTGGCCGATGACCAGCGCGGCAGCCTCGACGTGGCCGATCCGGTCTATGACCGCAGCCGCAGCCGCAGCGCATTCGTCCGCAATGGCGATGTGTTCGTGCGCGACCTGCGCAGCGGCGCGCTGACCCAGCTGACCCGCAGCAACGAACGCGCCGCCGGCGTGAACTTCGCCGCCGACAACGGCGTGATCTGGCGCGTCGGCCAGAACTGGTTTCACTGGACCGCCGCCAGCGGTGTGCAGCAGGTGGCCAGCCTGAAGGCCGACAAGGATCCGAGCACGCCGCCGAAGGCCGACGTGCTGCGCGACCAGCAGCTGCGCACGCTGGAAACCCTGCGCCGCGACCGCGAACAGCGCGAGGCGCTGAAGGACCAGGACCAGCGCTGGCGCCAGGCCGACCCGACCCGCGCACCGGGCCCGGTGTTCCTGGGTGCCGACGTCGAGATCGTCGACAGCGTGCTGTCGCCGGACCTGGGCCACCTGATCGTGACCACCAAGCCGAAGGACTTCGATGACGGCCGCGGCGGCAAGATGCCGCTGTACGTGACCGAGTCGGGCTACGAGGAAACCGAGGACACCCGTCCCCGCGTCGGCCGCAACGGCTTCGAGCCGCACACCCTGTGGTTCGTGGATGTACGCAGCGGCAAGGCCGAGAAGCTGTCGCTGTCCAGCCTGCCGGGCATCGGCACCGATCCGCTGGCCGAGCTGCGCCGCAAGGCCGGCAAGGACGCGCTGAAGGGTGACCGCAGCGTGCAGGTGATGAGCGACTTCATGGGCGGTGGCATCCGCTGGAGCGCTGATGGCCAGCAGGCCGCGGTGATGCTGCGCGCCAACGACAACAAGGACCGCTGGATCGTCAGCGTTGCCGCTGCCGACGGCCGCGTGCAGAACCGCCACCGGCTGACCGACAACGCCTGGATCAACTGGGGCTTCAACGATTTCGGCTGGATGGCCGATGGCCGCACGCTGTGGCTGCTGTCCGAGGAATCGGGCTTCTCGCACCTGTACACCCAGGCCGGCGGCGGTAAGCCGCAGGCGCTGACCAGCGGCAAGTGGGAAACCTCGGCGCCGGTGCTGTCGGCCGACGGCAAGGGCTTCTACTTCCTGTGCAACCAGCAGGCCCCGCATGACTACGAAGTCTGCGCGGTCGATACCACTGCCCGCCAGGTGCGCGAGCTGACCAACCTCAATGGCGTGGAAGATTTCTCGCTGTCGCCGGACGGCCAGCAGTTGCTGGTGCGCTATTCCGGCGCCTACCTGCCGGCGCAGCTGGCGGTGGTGCCGAGCACCGGCGCTGGCCAGGCGCGCGTGCTGACCGATACCCGCAGCGCCGAGTACAAGGCGCGCCAGTGGATCCAGCCGAAGCTGGTGGCGGTGCCGTCCAAGCACGGCGCCGGCGTGGTCTGGGCCAAGTACTACGAGCCGGAAAACAAGGAACCGGGGAAGAAGTACCCGATCGTGATGTTCGTGCACGGTGCCGGCTACCTGCAGAACGTGCACCAGCGCTACCCGGCCTACTTCCGCGAGCAGATGTTCCACAACCTGCTGGTGCAGAAGGGTTACATCGTGCTGGACATGGACTACCGCGGCAGCGAGGGCTACGGCCGCGACTGGCGCACGGCCATCTACCGCAACATGGGCCACCCGGAACTGGAAGACTACAAGGACGGCCTGGACTGGCTGGTCGACACCCAGCAGGGTGACCGTGACCATGCCGGCATCTACGGCGGTTCCTATGGCGGCTTCATGACCTTCATGGCGCTGTTCCGCTCGCCGGGCACGTTCAAGGCCGGTGCCGCGCTGCGCCCGGTGGTCGACTGGCACCAGTACAACCACGGCTACACCAGCAACATCCTCAATACCCCGGACATCGATCCGGAGGCGTACCGCGTGTCGTCGCCCATCGAGTACGCACAGAACCTGCAGGACAACCTGCTGATCGCCCACGGCATGATGGACGACAACGTGTTCTTCCAGGATTCGGTGAACCTGACCCAGCGCCTGATCGAGCTGCACAAGGACAACTGGTCGATCGCGCCGTACCCGCTGGAGCGCCACGGCTACGTGCGTGCCGACTCCTGGCTGGACCAGTACAAGCGCATCCTCAAGCTGTTCGAGCAGAACCTGAAGTGAGTGCTGCCGCGGCCACGATCCACATCGTGGCCGCGGTCATCCTCGATGATCGCGGCCGGGCGCTGGTGGTGCGCAAGCACGGTGCCAGCCGCTTCATCCAGCCGGGCGGCAAGCCCGACCCGGGCGAGGCACCGCTGCAGGCACTGGCACGCGAACTGCACGAGGAACTGGGCGTGCGGTTGGATGCCGCCTCGGCCATCGCACTGGGCAATTTCGAGGACTGGGCGGTGAACGAGCCCGGCCACCGCGTGCAGGCACAGGCCTGGCGGGTGTGGATCGAAGGTGAGCCGTGCGCACGTGCGGAGATCGCCGAACTGGCCTGGGTACCGCTGCAGCCGCCGCACGGCCGGCCCTTGGCACCCTTGAGCGAACACCATATCCTGCCGGCGGTCGCTGCCCTGGCGACGGCCCGCTGACGAGGCGGGCATCGCTCACCCGGACAACGGATGTCAGCCTCGATTCCCCCGATTCCCGCGCCCACCCCACCGCCACCCAACAACTGGGTCGCTGCGGTGGCGCAGGGCTCGTTCTGGCTGAGCCTGCTGGTCACCCTCTACTTCGTCGCGCAGGCGCTGATGGCCGCAGTGCTGGCCCGCACCGGGTTCTGGACCACGCTGGTGACACTGGCGTGGGAGCAGCAGCTCGACGGCAGCCTGTTGTGGATGCTGAAACACCCAGCGGCCACCTCGCTGCTTGTTGCCCTGCTCTGCCTGGTCTCGACCCTGGCCAGCTGGGGCCTGTGGCGCGGTCGCCGGTGGGGCCTGTGGGCCTATGTGTGGATGCTGGGCCTGAGTGCGTTGGCCAACTTCGTGATCGCCTGGTGGCTGGACCGCCTGCTGCTGGTGTTGATCGCGCTGCTCGCCAGCGACCCGACGGCGCAGCATGAGCTGCAGGTGCAGCGCGTGCTGTTCACCATGACACTGGTCGGCACCTCGGTGTTGTTCGCGGGCCTGCAGGGCTGGCTGGGCTGGCGCCTGCTGCGGCCGGATATCCGCGCGCGTTTCCACTGAGTCGCGTCCGTTCCCGCACGACAAGGATCGTCGCATGCGTTTGTTGAACTTCCTCCCCACCTTGTTCCTGCTCATCGCACTGCCTGCCGGTGCCGATGCGCTGCGGTGCGGCGAATACCGCAGTACCGATGGCGGCATGGCGCTTGTGTTCACCACCCCCAGTACCGGCTACCGCCACAACGACATCGGTGAGCCGGAGCCGCTGTGGGTCGATCGCAGTGCGGCGCGAACCCGGCTGGTCATGCTCGACGATGGCGTGGCGGAGCCGTTCCGGATCAGTGCCGATGGGCAGCGCATCGAGGACGACGTCGTCACGGTCTACACCCTGCGCCAGGCGCGCGCCTGCGCCATCGAACCCACCGCGATGGACGGCAGCTGCCGCGCCGCCGGCAGCCACTGCATCGCGCAGCTGCCCACGGCCTCGCCCGGCCAGGCCAAACGCGCGTGCAACGAAGGCGTTGGCGCGGGCTGCTCGACGGTGCTGCGACAGCTGCGCGATGCAGTGACTGCGATGGGAAGCGACGACATCGGCCCCGCGCGCTTCGACCGCCCGCCCGTCTGCCGCGAACACACGCCCGGGCATGACCCAGCAGCCTGCGAGGCGCTGACCGATGATGCGCTGGTTGCCGCCGTGCAGCGGGTGGGTGAACGCCTGCAACAGGAAGACGAAGACACGCTGGATTCGCCCCTTCCGGCCGCTGCACGCGATCGCCTGCAGCAGCTGTGCCTGCAGCAGCGTAGTGGCCGCTTCTGCGTGGAAGTAGCCGCACAGCAGTTGGATGCACTGGAACCTGCGCTGGCGGTGCAGGCCCTGCAGGTGGTCTGCGATGCGGGGCGCGTCAGCGCCTGCGAACGTACCGCACCATTGCGTGAACTCGGTGCCGATCTGCGCCTGGTGCCGCTCCTGCAGGTGCCCTGCGGCCGCTATCAGGCCGACGGTGGCGTGATCGAAACGCTCGACTTTAGCGATGGCACACGCGCCCGCTTGCAGGAAGGCGCCGTCCACCTGCAGCAGGACGGTGAAACCCTTGTGCTGCGCCAGCTCGGCAACGGCGACCTGCTCGGCATGGACACGCAGACCGGCTACCAGCGCTACCAACCCGTGTCCGGCACGGCACAATGCACGCCCCCGCGCGAGGGCCGTGGTTCGCCCTAGCGCCTGGAGTGTCCCGTTCGATCGCAAGGAGACGACATGCCTTCACCCGTACCACATCGCCGCTGGCTGGCCTGGGCGTTGCTGCTGGCCACGCCGATGGCTGCTGCACAATCGCCACAATGCGGCCTGTTCAAGGCCGATGAAGGCAGCAGCACGCTGCGTATCAGCTCACCCAATCGCGGCGAGCAGAAGCATTTCGGCAGCGCGCCGTCTCCGGTCGCCTTCCAGCGGATCGACGGAAAGCTGCAGCTGGTGAGCCTGGAATACGGCCTGCCCAGCGCGCTGCAGGTGCGCGATCGTGGCCGCACCGTCGAAGTGGATGGCACGGTCTACAGCCTGCAGACGCCGGCACAGTGCGCTGCGGCAGCCGCACCTGCCGCTGGCAGCTGCCTGGCCGATGCGGCGGCGTGCCTGGACAATCGCACCATCGCCCCGCTTTCCGTTCTTGAATCGGCCTGCCAGGAAGGCGTGCCGGGCATGTGCCTGCAGTTGGCTGATCGTTGGCACGATGAGGCCAAACCGGCGGTCGACGCCGATCCTGCCGTGCAGAAGGCTGCGCTCGACGCCGCCCTGTCCGGCATTGACCTTCCTGCCGCCTGCCACGACGGCGGCTTCGAGCAGGGAACTCCGGCCTGTGCCGCAGCCCTGGAGGCCGCCCCTGCGGTGCAGGAGCAGCTGGTCAAGGCAGCGATGACCGCAGCCATGACCGAAGCAGTGGTGACGATGGCGGCGCCGACCGCGCCGGTGATCATTCCGGCTGAGCGCCGCCAACAGCTGCTGCAGCTGTGCCGGAAGGTACCGCACGGCGGCTTCTGTACCCGCGTGGCTGAGCTCTCCTGGGAAGCGGGAGATCCCAAGCAGGCGGTGCAGGCACTGGCTGCGGCCTGCACACCCGGCAATGAAACCTCTGCCTGCGAGCACCTGCCTGCGCTGCAGGCGGTGGGCGCATCGCTGCGACCGCAGCCCGCAACGGTCCTGCCCTGTGGCAACTACCGGTCCGACGGCGGCCTGATGGACACGCTGGATTTCGGTGACGCCGGTCTGGTCGGTGTTGGCTGGAGCAGCCAGCTGCGTGCGCGCGTCGAGGGCGGCGACATCCGTATCCGCCATGACAAGGGCGGTGACTTCGTGCTGCGTCCGCTGCCGGGCGGCCAATTGCTGGGCCTGGACAGCTGGACCCGCTTCCAGGTGTTCGCTCCCACGGGTGAGGGCGCAACCGGCTGCAGCGCACCGAAGCAGTACACGGTGCTGCCGCTGCCACAGGATTGCCCGCTGGCACTGGCCGATGGCGGTGGTGCCGAGGCCTGCTGCGCACAAGGCAAGCTGCAGGGCTGCAACATCCTCGGCAACCGCCTTGCGCTGTCCGGGAACTGGCTGCAGGCCGCCGAACACTACACCACGGTCTGCCGCGCCGGTGTCCGCGAGGGGTGCGAGAACCTGGTCACCGCGCAGGGCAACGGTGCCGGTGTGGACGCACGTGCAACCCTGGAACAGCTGTGCAAGGCCGACCGCAACGGCCTCCACGTGGCCTGCGACGTGCTCGAAACACAGAACTGGAAGCTGATCGTTCTGGGGGGCGCCCTGCAGAAGGCGGCCGACGAGGCGGCAGTGGAAGACACCCCAGTGCCGCGCAGTTCCAACCGCAAGCGCTGAGTCCGCCAGGGCCTGCCCGCAGCTTCGGGCAGGCCCTGCGGTAAAGTACGCGCCATGAACGAATTCGAGCGCGTGCGCGCCTACCTTACCGACCTGCAGGACCGGATCTGTGCGGCCATCGAGGCCGCCGATGGCCGGGCACGCTTCCAGGAAGACCTGTGGCAGCGTGCCGAGGGCGGTGGCGGGCGCACCCGCGTGCTGCGCGATGGCGCGGTGTTCGAACAGGCCGGCATCGGCTTCTCCGACGTGGCGGGCAGCCGACTGCCGCCGTCTGCCTCGGCCAACCGGCCGGAACTGGCCGGCGCCTCGTGGCGCGCCACCGGTGTGTCGCTGGTGTTCCACCCGCTCAATCCCTACGTGCCGACCACCCACGCCAACGTGCGCTTCTTCCAGGCGCAGCGCGATGGCGAAGTGGTGGCCAGCTGGTTCGGCGGTGGCTTCGACCTGACCCCGTTCTACCCGTTCGACGAGGACGTGCAGCGCTGGCATCGGGTGGCACGCGATCTGTGCGCGCCGTTCGGTGAAGAACGCTACGCCGCGCACAAGCGCTGGTGCGATGAGTACTTCTTCCTGCGCCATCGCAACGAAACACGTGGCGTGGGCGGTCTGTTCTTCGACGACCTGCACGGCGATTTCGAGCGTGATTTCGCCTACCTGCGCGCGGTCGGCGATGGCTTCCTCGATGCGTATCTGCCAATCGTGCAGCAGCGCAAGGACACGCCGTACGGCGAACGCGAGCGCGAGTTCCAGCTGTATCGCCGTGGCCGCTACGTCGAGTTCAACCTGGTCTACGACCGCGGCACGCTGTTCGGCCTGCAGAGCGGCGGCCGCAGCGAGAGCATCCTGATGAGCCTGCCCCCGCGCGTGCGCTGGGAGTACGGTTTTACCCCGGAAGACGGCAGCGCCGAAGCGCGCCTGGCCGATTACCTGGTGCCACGCGACTGGCTGTAGCCCCAACTGGCGCAACGTACCGACGCGCCCTCCGGCGATATGGTCCCGCCCCACGGGCGGCACTTTGCCGGGCGGCAGCCGTCGCTGCGTTGCTCAACCTGTTTCCCTCCCCCCTTTGACTCAAGGAAGACCGTGATGACTGTTGTTGTTTCACCGCGCCGCTGTAGGACAGCCGGGCGCGCTCTGCTGCTGATGCTGGCCGCGACAAGCCTGCCGGCAGCCGCGCAGTCGATGGCCTGCGGCGTCTACGCACAAGACGATGGCGCGGCCACCCTGACCATTGAAAGCGAGGCCCATGGTTTCATTTCCAGTCCGTACCAGGCAACCGAACGGCTTCGACTGGTGCGCCAGGATAACTTGCTGGGCACGGGGAACCTGTCCACCGGACGCCTGGAAAACTGGGAATTCAGCGACAGCGATCGCACGATCTCGGGCGGGTACCACACCTTTCAACTGAAGACGGCGGCGGTCTGCAAACCGGTACCGGAAATGGTCGAAGGCAGCTGCATGGCCGATACCAGCGACTGCCTGGAAGCACTGCCCGAGGCCGCGCCCACGCAGCTGCACGCCTGGTGCAGCGAGGGCGTGGAGGCGGCCTGCACCCAGTTGCAGGAGACCTACCAGCGCCAGGCCAAGGAGGCGCAGCCGCAGCGGGCCGGGACGGAGCCGCCCATGCCCGCCTTCTGCCGGGATGATGCGCCTGCCGATGAAGCCGAGGCCTGCCTGGCAGTCATGAAGGTCATGGCCAGCGAACTGATGGGGATGTCGGTGCTCGGCCTGGAAGGGTCGCCGGACGCACCGCTGCCTGCGCCGCAGCTGGATGAACTGGCGGCGTTGTGCGCGCAGCAGCAGGGCGAGGCGTTCTGCAGCAACGTTGCCGAAGCACTGTGGAACGGTGGGCGCCCCCAGCAGGCCGCCGAGGCGCTGCAGCGTTCCTGCGCGCAGCGCGCGGACACCTACGCCTGCGGTCCCGCCAAGGCACTGGCGATGGTTTCCCGGCAGCCGCCGTCGGCACTGGCTGCGGTGACAGCCACCACGCTTCCCTGCGGACGCTTCGAGGCCGGCTACGGGCTGCTGTCGAACCTGCGCTTCCTGGATGGCGGCCTGGTCGAGGTGGCGGGCATCGGCACCCGCCTGCGCGCGCGCGTGCAGGACGGGCGGATCCTGCTCCGGCGCGATGTCGGCAGCGATTTCGTGCTGCAACCCTTGGCCAACGGCAACCTCGTCGGTATCGACAAGGACAACCGTTATGGCTACTACGAGCGCATGGACAAGGCCGCATCAAGCTGCCAGCCGCCGGTGGCGTTCGTGGAAATCCCACAGCCGCTGGACTGCCCCACCGTGGCCCGCAAGGGCGGTGCCGCCGCCTGCTGCGACGACGGCAAGCTGCTGGGTTGCAAGGTGGCAGGTGAGGAACTGCACAGCGCGGAGAAGTGGGCGCAGGCCCAGCCCTATTTCATCAAGCTGTGCAGCGCCGGCGTGCGCGGTGGTTGCCTGGGACTGGCCGCAGGCTATGCCCACACCGGCGATCCCAAGGTGCCGCAGACGATGGCCGCCATCTGCGCCAAGGACGGCAAGGGCACGCATGTGGCCTGCGACATCGACGCGACCCGTGACTGGGCAGGCATGAAGGCGCAGGCGGCCGAACAGTAGACCGTATCGGCGTGGGTCGCAGGAATACTGCCTCCGGCCCACGCTGTGGCGCGTCAGTCGTCCTTGCGCTTGGGAATGATGGTGATGTGGCCGTTGGTCTCCAGCAGCGCCAGTTCCACCTCTTCCACGCCGATGCAGCTCTGCTGGCGCATGGCGACCTCGAAATCGGCGCGGCTGACCAGCTCGCGCCGCAGCACGCTGTCGAAGAGCTTGCCGTTGCGCGCGATCACCACCGGTTCGCCCTCGATCAGCCGTTCCATGCGGCGGCTGCGGGCGGTGATCCAGCCCACGCCGTAGTTCAGCAGGATCAGCGTAGCGGCCAGCAGCAGGCCACCGGCCAGCGACGTATCGGTGCCCAGCAACGCGTTCTGCACCGCGTTGCCGAGCAGCACGATCAGCAGCACGTCGAACGGCGTGACCTGCCCCAGCGCGCGCTTGCCGCTGAGCCGGACCATGCCCAGTACCACGGCATAGACCACCACCGCGCGCAGGATGAATTCCCACCAAGGCATTGCCAGGGCGAACAGGTCGGGCATTGCGGGTTCCCCTGCTGAGCAATGGCCCAGCGTGGCGCAGCAGCGCACAAATAAAAAGCCCCGCTGACCAGGGGGAGGTCAACGGGGCCGGGGAACGGGTGCTTGGGGAGGAGCCCCCGTTCCGAGATCTGCTCCAGGGGATGGGAGAGATCCACAACAGGCATTGCGCCTGTCGGGAGTTATAGAAGCACTCCGAACACTAACGGTTCGTGAAGGGGCCCAATTTAATAAACGACCATCAGGGAAACATTCATGTTCGAGTCAGAAATATCACGCAAATGAACGAATTCACGGCGTTTTCGGCCTGAATGCGACTCAGTGCGCCTCATCCCAGTTACTGCCGGTGCCGGTATCGACCACCAGCGGTACGCGCAATTGTGCTGCTTGCGACATGTGCTGCACGACATTGCTGCGCAGTTCTTCGATGAATCCGGTCTCGGCTTCGAATACCAGTTCATCGTGCACCTGCAGGATCATCCGCGCCGGCGCGCCACTGTCGCGCAGCCACTGATCCACCGCGACCATGGCGCGCTTGATGATGTCGGCGGCCGTGCCCTGCATCGGGGCATTGATCGCCGCACGTTCAGCGCCGGCACGCAGGCCCTGGTTGCGTGCATGAATGTCGTTCAGGTACAGGCGGCGACCGAACAGGGTCTCCACGTAACCCTGCTCCCGGGCCTGCTCGCGCATGCGCTCCATGAAGTCGCGTACGCCCGGATAGCGGCTGAAGTACAGCGCCACGTAGTCCTGCGCCTGGCCGCGGTCGATGCCCAGGTTGCGGGCCAGCCCGAACGCGCTCATGCCGTACATCAGGCCGAAGTTGATCGCCTTGGCCGCGCGACGCTCGTTGCTGGTCACTTCTTCCAGCGTGCGGCCGAACACCTCGGCGGCGGTGGCGCGATGCACGTCGGCGCCCTGCTCGAAGGCGCGCACCAGGCCCGGGTCTCCGGACAGGTGGGCCATGATCCGCAGCTCGATCTGCGAATAATCGGCCGCCAGCAGCTGGAAACCTTCCGGGGCGATGAACGCGCGGCGGATGCGGCGGCCGTCCTCGGTGCGGATCGGGATGTTCTGCAGGTTCGGATCGGACGAAGACAGGCGGCCGGTGGCGGCGCCGGACTGGTGGTAACTGGTGTGCACCCGGCCGGTGTCCGGGTTGACCATCTCCGGCAGTTTGTCGGTATAGGTGCTGCGCAGCTTGGCCAAGCCACGGTATTCCAGGATCACCCGCGGCAGCTCGTGCTGCTCGGCAATCGCCTCCAGCGCCTCTTCATTGGTGCTGGGCTGGCCCTTGGGGGTCTTCACCACCGCCGGCAGCTTCAGTTCGTCGAACAGCACCGCCTGCAGCTGCTTGGGCGAATCCAGGTTGAAGCTGCGCCCGGCCAGTTCGGTGGCCTTCTGCTGCGCGGCCAGCATGCGCGAGGACAGGTCCTGGCTCTGACGGCGCAGTTCGTCGGTATCGATCCGCACGCCATTGGCTTCGATGCTGGTCAGCACCGGCACCAGCGGCATCTCGATGCTGCGGTACACGCTGTCCAGGGTCGGTTCGGCCAGCAGCTGCGGCTGCAGCGCGTGGTGCAGGCGCAGGGTGATGTCCGCGTCTTCGGCGGCGTAGCGGCTGGCCTCGTCGATGCCCACCTGCGAGAACGAGATCTGCTTGGCACCCTTGCCGGCCACCTCCTCGAACTTGATGGTGTTGTAGCCCAGGTAACGCAGGGCCAGCGAATCCATGTCGTGGCGGGTGGCGGTGGAATTGAGCACGAAACTCTCAAGCATCGTGTCGTCGTGGTAGCCCTGCACGTCCACGCCATGGCGGCGCAGCACGTGCAGGTCGTACTTGCCATGCTGGCCCAGCTTCTTCTTCGCCGGATCCTGCAGCACCGGCCGCAGCGCGTCGAGCACCTGCGCCAGCGGCAGCTGTGCCGGCGCGCCTGGGTAGTCATGGCCGACCGGGATGTAGGCAGCCTTGCCCGGCTCCACCGCCAGGCTGATGCCCACCAGCTGCGCGCGCATCGCATCCAGTGCGTCGGTCTCGGTATCGAAGCTGATCAGATCGGCCTGCTGCACGCGCGCGACCCAGGCCTGCAGCTGCTCTGTGGTCAGCACGGTCTCGTACTCGCCGGGCGCTGACAGCGCAGGATCGAGCTCGCCCGCCGGCGGCGCTTCGGCGCTGCCGCGGGCAAAGCCGGCCGCGGTGCCGCGCAGGCTCGGGGTGGCCTCGCTGACCTGCGCCGGTGCGGCGATCGGACCACCCAGTTCCTTCAACGCCTGGGTGAAGCCGTAACGCAGGTACAGCTCGCCCAGCGTGGACACATCCGGGTCACGCAGGGCCAGCGTGGTCGGGCTGGCATCCAGCGCGACGTCGGTGCGGATGGTCACCAGCTCCTTGTTCAGCGGCAGCCGCTCCAGCGCGGCGCGCAGGTTCTCGCCGATCTTGCCCTTCATGGTTGGCGCGGCCGCGATCACCCCGTCCAGATGCTGGTATTCGGCCAGCCACTTCGCCGCCGTCTTCGGCCCGCACTTCTCCACGCCGGGCACGTTGTCCACGGTGTCGCCCATCAGTGCCAGCAGGTCGACGATCTGGTCGGCACGCACGCCGAACTTGTCCATCACCGCCGCGTCCGAATCCATGCGGCTGCCGGTCATGGTGTTGACCAGTTCGATGCCCGGCCGGACCAGCTGGGCGAAATCCTTGTCGCCGGTCGAGATGGTGACCTTCAGGTCCTGTGCCACGCCCTGCAGGGCCAGGGTGCCGATCACATCGTCGGCCTCCACGCCATCGATGCGCAGGATGCTGATGCCCAGCGCTTCGACAATGCGGCACATCGGCTCGACCTGGCTGCGCAGTTCATCGGGCATCGGCGGACGGTTGGCCTTGTACTGGTCGTACAGGTCGTCACGGAAGGTCTTGCCGGGGGCATCGACGACGAACGCGACGTAGGCCGGGCGTTCCTTCAGCGTCGAGCGCAGCATGTTGACCACGCCGAACAGCGCGCCGGTGGGCTCACCCTGTGCATTGGACAGGGGCGGCAGCGCGTGGAACGCGCGGTACAGGTAACTGGACCCGTCGATCAGGACTAATCTGCTCATGCGACGATTCTACGCGCCCACGCCTGCACCGAGGCGACACGGCGGTGACGCGGCGATGGGGCATAATCAAGGCTCTTTCCAGGCAAAGGCCCCGCCGATGAGAACCCTGATGCTGGCTTCCCTGCTCCTGCTCGCTGGCTGCGCCAGCATGGGCGGCGCCGGCGCGCCCCCGGTGGACGTCAAGGGCGCCGATGTCTCCAAGCGCACGATGGACAACGGCGACACCATCGAGGAGTACCGGGTGTCCGGCCAGCTGCGCATGGTCAAGGTGACGCCGGCACGCGGCGCGCCGTTCTACATGTACGACAAGAACGGCGATGGCCGCTTCGACAACGACAAGGATGGTGTGTCGCCGGTGTACTGGAAGCTGTACAGCTGGTGATGCGGCCGGGGTCGGATCCCTTTCCGCAGGAAAGGGCTCTGACCTCATCAAGGCGATCGGCGATGTCCATCCACCCATGGGGTGGATCTACTGGGTGTTTCGGTGGCCTTATCCGCCGGGCCCCGGAAAAAACAACGCCGGCGCGCGTCCTGCGGCCGGCGTCGGGTCCCCTCCCCGGGAACGCTTCTGTATCAGCGGATGACCAGCACCGGCAGCGTGCTGCGCGCCAGCACCTCGGCGGTCTGGCTGCCCAGCAGCACGCGGGTGACGCCGCGGCGGCCGTGCGAGGTCATCACGATCAGGTCGCTGTTGCGCTGGCCCGCCGTCTCGATGATGCCGTCGGCCGCGTAGCGGTCCAGCACATGCACCGGATTGGCGGTGATGCCCTGCTCGGCGGCCTTGGCCAGGGCAGGCTGCAGCACCTTCTGCGCGCCTTCCTCGCGGTCGGCCTTGTACTCCGGGCTGTTCATGTAACCCACGCTCCAGCCCATGGCGTCGTACATGCCGACGGCCCATGGCTCGGAGACGGTGACGATGTCGACCTCGGCGTTGAGGTCCTTGGCCAGCTCCAGGCCCTTGGCCAGGCCCTTGTCGGCCAGCTCCGAGCCATCGGTGGCGATCAGGATGCGCTTGTACATGGTGGGGCTCCGCGGTGATCCAGCCAGTGGGAACGACACCATTACATACCCGATGTGGAGATCGTGCCTTGCGCAGGATCAATCCGGCAGCGCGCAGCGATGTGCGCGCACCGCCAGCTTGCACACCCCGGCCACGGCGGCGCATGCTGGAAAGGCGGCGCTGCGCCGCTGCCAGGGATGACCCACATGCAGAACAACAGACCACCCGTCTGGAGCTCCCAGAAGTCCACCCTGATCGCCGCGATCATCGCGTTGGCGGTGCTGTTCGGTGCCTATCACGTCGGCAAGGACATGGCGCTGCGCGACAACGCTCGGCAGGCCGCAAGTCGGTAACGCCCTTCTGTAGAGCCGAGCCATGCTCGGCTGCTCTCCGCGACCGACGACATCGTGCCAACCAAGGTTGGCACCTACCGGTAGAGGCCTACGCTCAGGCGATCTGCACCACGCGTGCGTTCTGGCACAGCGGGTAGCTGCCGACGAAATCAGCGATCGCATCACGCATCGCCTCGAACGACTGGCCATACATGTACAGCGCGGTCTCGCTCGGCCCCTGCCACCAGCTGCAGATCTCGCCCAGGCCATCGATGCGCTCGGACAGCTGTTCGAACACATGGTTCGAATCGCACTGCTCGTACACCTCGTCCGGCAAGGTCAGGCCGTCGAGGTAGATGCCCAGGCCCTCGGTCACGCCGAAGCTGCGATCGGCCTCGCCTGCGCCCTGTATCTGCGAGCCCTTCGGTGCACCCAGCTGCTCCAGCAGGTCGACCAGCTTCGGCACGCCCGTGGCGTCGACCAGCGCCACTTCGATATCGCCGTATTCGACTTCGCCTTGGTCGGACATCGCGGTACCGCCTCCGGTGATCCCACCCAGCTCGGCCGCCTGCAGCAGCGCATCGAGCGGATCCTCGAACAGCTCATGGCGATGCTCGGGCTGCAGCCTGGCGTTCAACTTCACGGTGACATGCAGCGTGGGCTCGGTCATGAGGGCGTTCCTGGGAGATGTGGCCGCTATTGTAGAGCCGCGCCGTGCCCGGCTGCTTTGCGGCGTCGGCGCCCCGTCCTTTCAGGCGATATGCAAGCGATAATGCGCGGCGCAAGGACACCATTCCAACAGGGGGAATACATGAAGTCGATCATTACGCTGGCACTGCTGCTGTTGCTCACCGGCTGCGGCATCCGCACCGAAGTGGTGCGCGTGAATGTGCCCGATATCCGGGTGAATCCGGAACAGGGTCCGGTGGTGGTGGTGGCGCCGGTGCGCGACAACCGCCCCCAGTACTTCCCGCAGGTGCAATCGGCCGCGCGCGCGAAGAACATCGGCGGTGTCATCCGTGCTGGCAATGGTGTACTGGTGGAACTGGAAACGTCCACGGCCTCGGACAAGGCCCGCGAGATCATGATCCAGGCCCTGCGCAACATGGGCTATCGGACCGCCGACAATTGTGATGCATCGTGCACGCGCCTGGAGGCTACGCTGACCGATCTTTCGGTAAGTTCTCCGGTGAATGTTTGGCGCGCAGCGACGTACACCCAGCAGATGCTTGCAGACATCGCGGTACAGGTGACGGCGCGCAAGGATGGGCAGACACGCACCTTCACGGCTACCGGCCATGGCGCAAACATCTTCCAGGTAGCCTCGCGGGAGAACTGGGAGATCGCACTGGAACGCGCGGTGAAGAGCTTCACCAGCAGCCTGCAGCAATCCATGTCCGAACAGGATGCGGCCACCGGTTCAAAGGCGCAGGACTGACGCTCTGCCCTTCTAGTAGAGCCGAGCCATGCTCGGCTGCTTTTCCCGCCAGAAGCAGCCGAGCATGGCTCGGCTCTACAGAGCTGGCGGTCAGCGCAGGAACGGCGGCACTTTCCGTTTCAGCAGCTCCACCAGCACCGGGTCCATATACTCGTAGTCGTCCGGGATATCCAGGCAGATCACGCGCTTGCCCTTCAGCCAAGGCTTGTAGCGGCTGGACAGCCGGTTGCGGTGTGCCCGCTCCATCACGAACACCAGGTCGGCCCACTGCAGCAGCTCGGTGCTGAGCACTTCCTCGGCGTCGGCGAGCAACCCGGCCGAGGCGGTTTCGACACCCGGCCAATCGGCGAACACCTGCTCGGCCGTAGGGCTGCGCAGACGATTCTGGCTGCAGAGGAAGAGCACGTTGCGGGTCATGCCCGCAGCGTATCGGGGTCGGACCCCTTTTCCAACGGAAAAGGGCTCTGACCCCACTCAGGTACATTCGGACAAGTTGCATGGCCGGAAAACACTCGAAAGGCCATCATGGGCTTTTCCACCGTCCAGATGCCCATGATCACCAAGGATGACCTGTTAACGACGTTCGGAGAGGTGGCCGAAGTCTACGGCTGCTACTTCAGCAAGTACGTAGTCGCGACGTACGTACTCTATTGCTGCATGAGGAATGCCAAGGGACATGACCTCGCGATCGCGTCCAAGAATGTCGATGATCCGGAATTCGCCGCCAGCGTTGTGCTGAACGCACCGCACCGTCTTTCACATGATGGGCCAACGATCTTCGAGATTCCACCCAGCGCCTACGGGTTTACCCATGCGATGGCGGTTCCCAGCACCTATCACGGGCTTCTGAACCGTATCGAGAAGCGCACAGGTCTGTTCCTGTGCCTGCCAATCTTCCGGTGTGAGTTCACCGGCGAGGAATCAGCAGAGGATTTCAAGTGGTCCACACATCACATCGTTGACGTCGACAACTGGCATAGGACCAGGCAACCGAAGATAAGCGTGTACTTCGACAATCCCCGCACTGGCGGCGGAACGGACAAAGACGGCGCCATCGTGAGCCTGGAGACATTAATAGCCGAGATCGACAACCTTAGCGGAGTGAGCGATGGCTTCATCGAGATCACCAATTATCGCAGCGAGGTGATCGAGGTGCTGTCGCCGGAGGAAGGCAACTACGTGCTGATCCGCAACCGGCAGGACGAAGAGGTGATGGACCGTGCTCGGCTGGTGGCGGCAGTGGAGACGTTCACCACCGACTGACGGCCAGCTGCCGTTGTAAGGCCGGGCCTATGCTCGGCTGAGTTTTCCCGCGTTGGGGTCAGAGCCCGCCCTTCGGGAGGGATCCGACCCCGACGGTGATCAGATCACCGTCAGGTTGGCATACGCCATCACCAGCCACTTGCTGCCGGCGTCGGCGAACTCGATCTGCACGCGTGCGTGGGCGCCGTTGCCTTCGTAGTCGGTCACCATGCCTTCGCCGAACTTGGGATGGTTGACCAGCGCGCCCAGCTTGATCGGCGGCGCTTCGATGGCGGCGTGACCCATCACCCGGCTTGCGCCCATCGAGGCCGGTCGCGAGACCTGCACCTTCGGACGCACTTCATGCAGCAGCTCGCGCGGAATCTCGCGCAGGAAGCGCGACGGCAGGCTGTAGTTGTCCTGGCCGTGGATGCGCCGCGATTCGGCGTAGCTCAGCACCAGTTTCTGTCGCGCGCGGGTGATGCCGACGTAGGCCAGCCGACGCTCTTCCTCCAGCCGCCCGCTTTCTTCCAGCGACCGTGCGCTGGGGAACAGGCCCTCTTCCACGCCGGCCAGGAGCACCAGCGGGAATTCCAGGCCCTTGGCCGAGTGCAGCGTCATCAGCTGCACGCCCTCCTCGCCCGCCTGCGCCTGGCCTTCACCAGCTTCCAGCGCGGCATAGGCCAGGAACGCGACCAGCTCGTCCATGTCCTCGCCCACTTCCTCGATGTCGTCGGCACGGCGCACGAAGCGCGAGGCCACCGACACCAGTTCGTCGAGGTTGTCGGTGCGCGATTCCGAATCCAGCGCGTTGCGGCTTTCCTTGCTCCAGTGCTCGCGCAGCTGCGAGCGCACCAGGACATGGTCCACGCGCTCGGCCAAGGTCATCTGCAGGGTCTGCGCCTGCAGTTCATTGACCAGCACCAGGAAGCCGGCCAGCGCGTTGCGCGCACGCGCCGCCAATGCACTGCCCTGGGTCACCAGCATGGTGGCTTCCCACAGCGAGATGCCCTGGGTGCGTGCTTCGCGGCGCACTTCGTCCAGCGTGCGGTCACCGATGCCACGCGTGGGCGTGTTCACCGCGCGCTCGAATGCAGCGTCGTCGTTGCGGTTGGACAGCAGGCGCAGGTACGCCAGCGCATCCTTCACTTCGGCGCGCTCGAAGAAGCGCATGCCCCCGTACACGCGGTACGGCACCTGTTCGCTCAGCAGCGCTTCTTCCAGCGCGCGTGACTGCGCGTTGCTGCGGTAGAGCACGGCCACTTCGGTGTAGCTGCCACCGTCGCGCACCCACTGCCGCGCGCGCTCGACGATGTAGCGCGCCTCGTCCATCTCGTTGTACGCCGCGTACAGGTCGATCGGATCGCCGTCGCCGCTGTCGGTCCACAGCTGCTTGCCGATGCGGTCAGGGTTGTGCGCGATCACCGCGTTGGCGGCGTTGAGGATGTTGGCGGTGGAGCGATAGTTCTGTTCCAGGCGGATGGTCTGCGCGCCTGGGAAATCGCGCAGGAAGCCCTGAACGTTCTCGACCTTGGCGCCGCGCCAGCCATAGATGGCCTGGTCATCGTCGCCGACCACGAACACGTGGCCCTCATGCCCGGCCAGCACGCGCACGAAGGCGTACTGGATGGCGTTGGTATCCTGGAATTCGTCCACCAGGATCTCGCGGAACCGCGCACGGTAATGCGACAGCAACGGCGGATTGTCGCGCAGCAGTTCGTGCGCGCGCAGCAGCAGCTCGGCGAAATCGACCAGGCCGGCACGGTCGCAGCGCGCCTGGTACTCGGCATACGCCTGGCGCATGGTTTCCAGCCACGCGTCGTTCGGCTCGGGCTGGATGTGCTGCGGGCGGCGGCCCTCATCCTTCTGCGCGTTGATCCACCAGGCAATCTGCTTGGGCGGGTACTTGCCGTCATCCAGCTCCAGCGCCTGTACCACGCGCTTGACCAGCCGCAGCTGATCGTCCGAATCCATCACCTGGAAGCTTTCCGGCAGCTTGGCGTCCTGCCAGTGCAGGCGCAGCAGGCGGTTGGCCAGGCCGTGGAAGGTGCCGATCCACATGCCGCGGCTGCCATGCTGCAGCTGTGCGTCGATGCGATGGCGCATCTCGCCAGCGGCCTTGTTGGTGAAGGTCACCGCGAAAATGCCGTGGGTCGGCACGCCTTCGACTTCATGCAGCCAGGCAATGCGGTGGGTGAGTACGCGCGTCTTGCCCGACCCGGCACCGGCCAGCACCAGGTGGTGACCGAGGGGAGCGGAGACGGCTTCGCGCTGGGCCGGGTTCAGGCCATCAAGCAAGTGGGAGACATCCATGCCTCCATTTTACGGCATCGACGTCGCAGCTCCTGCGACCACCTGTGCGGCCAGTGCCTGTGCCTGCTGACGCAGTTCAGGCACCGCCAGGCTTTCCCACAGGTTGCCGATGCGCAGGCTGCCGAGCACCCCCAGACGCGCCTGCGGCTGGCCGCCCGCTGCGCACAGCCGGTCGCCCGGCACACTGCTGTCCAGGCCCAGCCCATGCGGGCCGGGACGGGCCAGTCCATCGGCCTGCAGCTGCTGCAGCAAGGGGTTGCGCAGCGCCGAGGCGCGGGTTTCCACGCCCGTGGCGTTGACCACCGCACCGATCGTCCACTGCACATTGCCGCCGCCCGCCTCGCGACCCGACAGCCACAGGGCGTCCCCGTCGCGCCACACGCGTTGCAGGCGGGCGCGGTGGACGCGCAGCTGGCCGCTGGCCTGCAGCGCCTGCAACTGCTCGGCCACCGGTTCAGCGATGCGGTGGCGGTGTACGTCCCAGTAGCGCACCACGTGGCGCAGGAAGCGACGCTGGTCGGCTTCGCCCAGACTGAGCCAAAGTGCCTGGCCGTGCGGACGGATGCGGTCCATCACGCCCTGCCACGGGATGCCATCGGCCTGAGCCTGCCGTGCGTGCTGGCGCAGTGCGCGCAGACGCTGGCGCAGGGTCATCGGCAGCAGCTCCTGCGGGTCGAACGCCGGCTGGCCACCATGTGCATGCGGCAACGGCAGCAAGCCATGGCGCGAGATCACGTGCAGCGGCCCGCTGTGACCTGCGGCCGCCAGCGCCAGTACGGTGTCGGCCATGCTCAGCCCGGAGCCGACGATGGCCAGTGCATGGCCACCGGCCAGCGTGCGCACGCCGTCGTAATCCCAGGCTTCGACCACGTCATCGGCGAGCAGCGCATTGGCGCCGTCCACCGGCAGCGGCCGCATGCTGTTGCCTGTAGCGATCACCGCCTGCGCTGCATGCAGCGTTCGGCCATCGCCCAGCTGCAATTGGTAACCGTGGTCATCGGCATGCAGCGCCAGCACCGGTTGGGCGATGACCTGCAATCGCGCTGCGCTGGCCGCTTCAGCCTCGCGCAGGCGCCGCTGCAGATAGGCGGCGAAGTAATGGCGGCACACGTAACGTTCGCCCAGCACCTCGCGCGCCTCGCCCGGGTAGGCGTTGGCGGCCATCAGGTAATCGAGGAAGTCGCCGGGCTGGTCGGGGAAGGCGCTCATCTTCGCCGCCGGCACGTTCAGCAGGTGCTCCGGCCACGGCGTGGCATAGGCGATGCCCTGTGCCAGCTGCGAGGCCGGCTCGAAGATGGCCAGCGCCAGCGGCGCCCGGGCCTGGCGCAACACCTGGATCGCCACCAGCACCCCGGCCGCACCACCACCGATGATCGCCAGGTCCAGTTCGCCATTACGCGGTGAATCAGTCATGCGCCGATTGTAGGCCATCGACCCTGCCCGGCTGGCGCCGGCCTACATCAGCGCATCGGCCAGCCGTGCGATGCCTTCGCGGCTGCGCAGCCACGCTGGGCGCTTGCGCCACTGCTCCAGGTCCAGCAGGCGCGACTGTCGCAGATAGTCGTCCTCGATGGCGCACAACTGCGTGACCAGTTGACGGTCGTAGCAGATCAGGCCGATTTCGGCATTCAGCGCGAACGAGCGGATATCCATGTTGATCGAACCGAGAACGGCGATGTCCTCGTCCACGCTCATGTGCTTGGCATGCAGGAACTGCGGCTCGTACAGCGCGATCTGCACCCCGCAGCGCAGCAGCTCGTCGTAGTAGGCTTCCTGCGCCCATGAGGTCAGCCGCTGGTTGTTGCTGGCCGACAGGATCAGCTGCACCTGCACGCCGGACAGTGCAGCGATGCGCAGTGCGCTCAACGTCGCTTCGTCGGGCACGAAGTACGGCGTCACCATCACCAGCCGCCGCCGGGCAAGATGGATCAGCGCGGCCACCGCATCGCGCGCGTTGCTGTAGGGGTAGGCCGGGCCGCTGGGCAGCAGCTGGGTGGCGATGTCCTCGCTGCACACCGGCACGTCGGCGATGACGTCCAGGCGCTGCCCGGTTTCGATGTACCAGTCGCTGGCGAACACCGCTTCAAGGTGCGCCACCGCCGGACCGCGTACGCGCGCCACCAGTTCGCGGTTGGGGTGGCCGGCCACGAATTCAGGCCGCGCCAGGTTCTGCGACCCGACATAGCCCACTTCGTTGTCGATCACCGCGATCTTGCGATGGTTGCGCAGGTCCATGCGTCCGCTGCGGCGCCAGCGAAGGCCACCGGGCAGCATCGCGCGCACTTCGACGTCACGTGATCGCAGCCGCTTGCTGTACGCACGCAGGCCGCGCTTGGCGCCCACCGCGTCCAGCAGCACCCGGCACTGCACGCCACGCGCTGCGGCGCGCTGCAGGGCTTCGACGATGGCCTCGCCCACCGTGTCATCGAACATCAGGTAGTACAGCAGGTGCACCCGGTCCTGGGCCTGGTCGATATCGGCGATCAGGTTGTGCAGTGATTCGTCGTAGTCGGTCAGCAGGTCGATCGCGTTGCCGTGCACCGGCATGAAATCGCCCTGGCGCTGCACCAGCGGCACCACTTCGGCGCTGGCCGAATCGGGCTGCGGCGTCCAGCGCAGGCGGCGCTGCAGCGCCTGTTCCTCGCGGATCACCTGCGAGGCCTCGGCCTGCCGGCGGATGCGCTCGCGCGACAGCCACGGATGGCCAAACAGCAGGTACAGCGGCAGGCCCAGCAGCGGCACGAAGCCGACCAGCAGCAGCCAGCTGCGCGCCGCGCCCGGCGTGGTGCGGGTGGGGATCCAGCACAGCGCCACCAGCCGGATCAGCCAGTCGATCAGCAGCAGATACGAACCCAGCAACCACTCGAACAGCATCAGGCGCGCCCGTCGGGAGGGTGATGGGCCATTCTGCCCAGCGGGGTGGGTGGAGTCGAGCCGCGCCAAGCGTGCCGACCAACGGTCGGCACCCACCGGGGTCGGAACGTGTCGACCAAGGTCGACACCTACCGGGGGCGGGGAGCCACAAAAAAACCCGCCACGAGGGCGGGTTTCTTAGGAGGCAATCAGCAATCCTTGCGGATTACTTGATCTTGCCTTCCTTGTACGGGACGTGCTTGCGCACGACCGGATCGTACTTGGAGAATTCCATCTTCCCCGGGGTGTTCTTCTTGTTCTTGTCGGTCGTGTAGAAGTGACCGGTACCAGCGGTCGAAATCATACGGACCTTATCGCGCTTGCCTGCCATGATCGTCTACTCCTCAGACCTTTTCGCCGCGCGCACGCAGCTCAGCCAGAACGGAATCGATACCGTTCTTGTCGATGGTGCGCAGTGCATGCGCGGAAACACGAAGCTTCACCCAGCGGTTCTCGCTGGCAACCCAGAAGCGGCGCTCGTGCAGATTCGGCAGGAAACGACGACGGGTCTTGTTGTTGGCGTGCGAGACGTTGTTACCCGTCTGCACTCGCTTGCCGGAAACCTGGCATACGCGGGACATGGCGCACCTCGATAGTAAGTTGTGTCAGCCCGTAGCCCGGGAGACGGCGGCCTCGATGGTTGCCCACCACACGTCAAGAGAATCAAAGGGTTACGCTGGCGTTGGGCGGCCGGGGACGTGCTCCCGGGGGCGCCGCCCGGTACGAAACCGGACACAGCGAGCCGCGCATTATGCACGCAATCAAGACCTTGCGCAACTTACCCACAGGGCAAGGCTGAACACGGCGACGGGGGCCCTTGTAGGGCCAAGCCCACGCTCGGCCGGGTCATACGGGGAGAAGCAGCCGAGCGTCGGCTCGGCTCTACAACAGCGACAGGGCCAGCTCAACGCAGGTGTGGCACCACCTGGGCCAGCAGGTGCGCATCCTTCAGTGCGCCATGCAGGCCGCGGGTGCCGGGAATACGCAGGCGCTGCAGCACATCGTCGAGCTTGTTGGGCATGCCGGGCCACCGGTTGCGGGCCAGCTTCAGGCTGCAGGTCACGCGGCAGTGCTGGGCCAGCCCATCGGCGATGCCGGCCAGGCGCAGCTCGTTGTCGAGGAAGCCGACGTCGAAGGTAGCGTTGTGCGCGACCATCTCGCTGCCACGCAGAAACTCCAGCAGCTCGGCGGCCTTGCTCGCGAACAGCGGCTTGCCCACCAGCATCGCGTCGCTGATGCCGTGCACGCGCTGCGCGCCCCAGTCCACTTTGCGCTGCGGCTGCAGATACGTGTGGAACTGGCGGCCGCTGAGCTGCCCATCGATCAGTTCCACCGCCCCGATTTCAATCACCCGGTGGCCCAAACGATGCGAGATGCCGGTGGTTTCGGTATCCAGCGCAACGACGCGGCTCATGCCGCACACCTGTGAGCAGCAACACGCAGGCAGGAGACAACGGACGGTAGTGAAGGGAGTGCGGTCATGCGGTGCTGGATCCTGTTGCGCGCGCCCCGTGCAGCGGGGGCAGATGATGCTGGATTGTCCCATGCCGTGCGCCAGCGGGAGCGCAGGGACGCGCGGTGTGATCCCGGCATACTGGCGCCTCACTGCGGAGCTTCCAATGCGATTGCTGGCCCTCACCTACGGCACCGAAGGCGATACGCGCCCGCTGGTCATGCTCTGCCACGGGCTGATCGCGGCCGGCCACGAGGTCATGCTGCTGGCCGATGGCGGCACTCTGGGCAGCGCGAAAACAATGGGCGTCCCGCACGCCGCGCTGGAAGGCGACATCCACGATGAAGTGGTGGCGCTGGTCTCACGCGGCAACGGCGTGGCCGCCGCCAGCACCGGATTAGCGCGGATGGCGCTGCAGCACGTCGCCGGCTGGATGCGCCAGGCCGATGCTGCAGCCGACGGCTGCGATGCGATCCTGACCGGCGGCCTGGCGGCGTTCGTCGGCATGAGCGTCGGTGAACGTCGTGGTCTTCCGGTGATCGGCGCCGGCATGATTCCGCTGACGCCGACGCGCGCATTCCGTTCGCCCTTCCTGCCACCCGGGCGCTCACCGGGATGGTTGAACCGGGCCAGTTACGGGCTGGTCAACGGCCTGATCTGGCGGCAGTTCCGCGGCCCGATCAACGCGGCCCGCCAGCACGCCGGGCAGCCGCCACGACGCTCGCTGTGGACCGGCCTGCCGATGCTGTACGGCGTCTCGCCGCAGCTGCTGGCACCGCCTTCGGACTGGCCGGCCGACCACATCGTGTGCGGCCAGTGGTCGGCACCGGCAGCGCCGTGGCAGCCGTCAGCCGAACTACAGGCCTTCCTCGATGCCGGGCCACCGCCGGTCTACCTGGGCTTTGGCAGCATGACCGGCTTCGACCGCGAACGCGTGCTGCCGGCACTGTTGTCGGCGCTGGCACCGCGCCGCGTGCTGCTGTTCCCCGGTTGGGTCGGCGTGCCCGACATGGCGTTGCCCGACACGGTATTTGTGATCGGACCCACCCCGCATGAAGCCTTGCTGCCGCGCTGCGCGCTGGCGATCCATCATGGTGGCAGCGGCACCACGCATTCGGCCTGTCGCGCCGGCATACCGTCGATGGTGATGCCGTTCGCCGCCGACCAGTTTTTCTGGGCCGATCGCCTGCAGCGGCTGGGCGTAGCGCCTGCGCCACTGTCACCCAAACGGTTGCAGCCGCAGGCGTTGGCCGATGCACTGGCGTTCGCCGAGCATGCGGATACGCGCGCGCGTGCAGCCTCGCTGGGCGCTGCAATGGCGAACGAGGATGGTGTGGCACGCGGCGTGACGGCGATCGAGCGGTGGCTCAGCCCAACGCCTCCACCACCCAATCAATGAACACGCGCAGCCGCTGGCTCATGTGCCGGTTCGGCGGGAACATGACGTGCATCGGCATCGGCGGCAGCTGCCAGTCGTGCAGCACCGGCAGCAGTTCACCGCGCGCCACGTGCGGTTCGGCCATGTAGCTGGGCAGCGCGACCACGCCGAGGCCGGCCAGACCCGCCGCCAGATAGGCATTGCCATCATCGAAGCCGATGGAATAGCGCCCCTGCACCTCGATGCGCTCGGCACCGCGCTGCGCGGTGAACACGCGGGCACGGCCACTGCGCGGGCTGAGGAAACCGACCGTGTGGTGGTCCGGCCCTTGCAGCGCGCGCGGGTGGTCCGGCGCACCGAACTGCTGCACATAGCCTGGGCTGGCATGAAAGCCGATCGGCAGGCTCGCCAACGGCCGCGCCACCAAGGCCGGGTCGGCCGGGGTTCCGCCGCGGATCACGCAGTCGACGTTGTCGGCGATCACATCGACCTCGCGGTCGCTGACCCCCACCTCTAGCTGGATCTCCGGATAGTGCGCCTGGAAACCGGGCAGCGCCGGCACCAGCCGCAGCCGCGCATACGGTCCGGGCACATCGATGCGCAGGCGACCGCGCGGTTGTGCGGCGGCATCGCCCAGGCCGCCCTCGACCTCCTCCAGCTCGGCCAGCAGGCGCACGATGCGCGGGTAATACGCCGCGCCATCGGCGGTGACACTGACCCGGCGCGTGGTGCGGTTGAGCAGCCGCAGCCGCAGATGTGCCTCCAGCTGCTGCACCAACTGGGTGACCGTGGTGCGGCTGAGCTGCAGGGTGTGCGCGGCGCGGGTGAAGCTGCCGGTCTCCACCACCCGGGCGAAGGCCCGCATCGCCTCGAAGCGGTCCATGTCAGCGGCCCTGATTATTTGGAATTACCAATCAATCTAGGCGCATCATCGCGGTTTATCCAGACAGCGGCAGCGGGGAGGATGGTCTCCCCCCCTCTGGAATCCTTCTTATGTCCCACCGTGATGTCGTCTTTCCCGCCGGCCGGCAGGCGCTGTACGAGCGCAATCGCTACTCGCCGGCCATTCGATCCAATGGCTTCCTGTTCGTCTCCGGCCAGGTCGGCAGCCGCGAGGACGGCTCGCCCGAGCCGGACTTCGAGAGCCAGGTGCGCCGCGCCTTCGACAATCTCAACGCCGTGCTGGCCGCGGCCGGCTGCACGTTCGACGACGTGGTCGACGTGACCGTGTTCCTGGTCGATCCGGAAAGGAATTTCGAGAGGGCCTGGGCGATCGTGCCGGAGTACTGGGGCGAAGCACCGCACCCGACCCTGACCGGTATCGGCGTGACCTGGCTGTATGGCTTCCAGTTCGAGATCAAGGTGATCGCGAAGCTGCCGTGACCGTCACTGTAGAGCCGAGCCATGCTCGGCTGACCACGCGAAAGCAGCCGAGCATGGGCTCGGCTCTACAGAAGCGCATCCCGGTGTCCCACCCCACGGGCCGGAAGGCGTGTCGACCAAGGTCGGCACCTACCAGAGCAGAAGTCCCGTGCGCGGCGCACCTGAACGGGAGGTTCCGACGAATTCCCGAGGTGCCCATTGATATTGTATCCACCGAAAACCGCTTGCTAGCCTCCCCTCCATGCGCCGGATCGCCCGCCACCTTCGTTCGTACCTGCTGATGCTGCTGATGGCGGCGTTCGTGGTCGTGCCGGTGGCCGATGTTCTGGCGTGCGCGGTGGAACCGCACGACAGCACCGTGGTGCATGTGGAGTCGGCTGCCGAAGAGCCCGACGGTGACAGTGACAACGATGGCAAGCACACCGGTGCCTGCAGTCACAACCACTGCCACCACTCCAACCTGAGCCTGCCGGCGAGCACCTTCGCCGCCTTTGGCACGCCGCAACCGGCGCGCTGGATGAATGCAGGTGACGCGGCGACCTATGCGGTCGCCCAGGACGAACTGGCACGTCCTCCCCGGGCGTGAGTTGAGCGCGTCCCGCAATAGCGGGCTCCCGTTTCACTCACAACCGGAATCCCCCTATGTCGATCCTGACACGTCGGTCGCCGCGCGCGACCGGGCTGGTCGTCGCCGTGCTGCTGGGCCTGATCCCCGCCGCACAGGTCGCCGCACAAGCCGCACCTTCGTACGACACCCTGCTTGAACGTCTCGACCAGCTGCCCGGCACCCGCGTCGGCGCGGCATTGGCCGAGGCGGCCGACGCCCGCGCCGACCAGGCCCGGGCGCTGCCCAACCCCTCCCTTTCCTGGTCCGCCGAAAACGCCTGGGGCACGGGCTCCTACGGCGGCATGGGCAGGGCCGACACCGTACTTACCCTGTCCCAGCCTTTGGAGGTCTGGGGCCAGCGCGGCGCGCGCGTCCGCGCCGCCCGCGCCGAGGCACAGGCCGCTGCCCTGCGTGGTTCGCAGAGCCGCAGCGATGTCGCCAGCCAGCTGGCGGCGATCTACGCACAGGCGGAAAGCGCCCTGCGTCGTTACACCCTGGCCGACGAAGCGCTGACCCTCACCCGCGATGATGCGGCAGCGGTCACCGCCATGGTCAAGCATGGCCGCGAGCCGCAGTTGCGCGCGGTGCAGGCACAAAGCGAGGTGGCCAATGCCAGCGCCGCGCTGGATGAGGCGCAGGCCTTCCGCGATGCCGCACTGGCCCGCCTGGCTGGTGCGGCAATGCTGGATGCACCGGTGCAGACCATCGACAGCAGCCTGCTCGACCGCGCACCGCCGGCACCGCGTGGTGCCATCGATGTAGCACTGGCCGTGCGTGTCGCCGAAGCCGAAGTTGATGCGGCCGGTCGCCTGGTCGATGTCGAGCGCAAGCGTGCCCTGCCCGACCTCAGCGTCACGGCCGCGCAGACGCGTTTCCGCGAGGACCGCGAGCAGGCCTACACGCTCGGCGTCAGCCTCTCGATCCCGTTGTTCGACCGCAACCGTGGTGGCATCCGCGCCGCCAGTGCCGAACAGCGCGCGGCCGAGGCGCGGCTGGACCAGCAGCGCCGCGACAGCGAAGCGGAACGGTTGTCGGCGGTGGCGGGCCTGAAGGCCGCCGGCAGCCGCACCCGCGCGGCCGACGAAAGCGTGGTCGCCGCCGAGGAGGCCTATCGCCTGGCCCGCGTCGGCTTCGACGCCGGACGCATCTCGCAGCTGGAACTGCGCAGTACCCGCAGCGCCCTCATCGCCGCCCGCGGCACCGCTGTGGACGCGCGTCTGTCCCGCGTCGGCGCGGAAATCGATCTTGCCCGCCTCGAAGGGCGCGCACCTTTTGTGGAGGCCCGATGAACCTGTCCCGCTCATTCCCCCTGGTGGGTGGCCTGCTGCTGACCGTATTGCTGGCCGGCTGCTCCGGCAACGCACAGACCCCGGACGCATCGGATACCGCCAGCAAGGCAGCGGCCGACGACGGCCATGGTCATGCCGCTGACAGCACCGAAGCCAAGGCCGAAACAAGCAAGGTGTCCGACGCCGATGAAGGCGTGGTGCAACTGACGCCCGAGCAGATCAAGGCCTCCGGCATCGACGTGGTTGCCGTCGGCCGCGGCGGCGGCGGTTCGACGCGGCTGTCCGGCCGGGTGGAGCCTTCGATCGGCGCGCGTGCATCGGTCGCCTCCACCGTGACCGGGCGCGTGGAGCGCGTGCTGGTCGCACCGGGCACGGCAGTGAAGCAGAACCAGGCGCTGGCGATCGTGGTCAGCGGCGAGGCGGCGGTGTTCCGCGCCAATGCGGTTGCCGCCGCTGCGGAAGCCGAGGCGGCGCGCCTGGCCCATGGCCGTGACAAGGCGCTGGTCGAACAGGGCGTGGTCGCCCGCCAGGAACTGGAAACCTCACGCGCGCGCTCGCTGGCGGCACAGGCGCAGGCCGCGGCCGCACAGGCACAGGCCGCCGCCAACGGTTCACCCGACAGCAGCGGCCGCGTGCGCATCACCAGCCCGGTGGCCGGCATCGTCGGCAACGTGCAGGTGACGCCCGGTGGCGTGGTGGCAGCTGGCAGCCCGGTGGCCGACGTCGCCGATCCGTCGATGAACGAGCTGGTGTTCACCGCACCGCCAGCGCTGGCCGCACAGGTCAGCCCGGGCATGACGCTGGAAGTGACCGTGCCGGGCGGCAGCTTCAGTGCCACCGTCACCGGTTCTGCCGCCGATGTGCGCCAGCAGGGTGGCGTGGCGGTGATCCGTGCCACGCCGGTCAATGCGGCATTGCCGCCGGCCGGTTCGCCGGTGTCGGCGGTGGTGGTCACCGACGGCAAGGACGGCGCGCTGAGCGTGCCGGCCGATGCCGTGCAGAACGTGGATGGCAGCAGCGCGGTGTTCGTCGCCGTCGAGGGCGGCTTCAAGGTGCAACCGGTGCTGGCCGGCCGACGCGCCGGCGACCGCATCGAGATCCTCGGTGGCCTGAGCGGCAACGAACGCATCGTCGGCGCCAACGCTTTCCTGCTCAAGGCCGAACTGGCCAAGGGCGAAGCCGAGCACGGGCACTGAGGACCATCCATGTTCAAGCTCATCATTGAAACCGCGGTACGCCACCGCTGGCTGGTCGTGGCCCTGGCTGCACTCGTTGCCGCCGTGGGCCTGTTCCAGCTCGGCAAGCTGCCGATCGATGCGGTACCGGACATCACCAACCGCCAGGTGCAGATCAACACCGTGGCACCGGCACTGACGCCCGAACAGATCGAGCGGCAGGTGACCTATCCGCTGGAAACCGCGCTGGCCGGCATCCCCGGCCTGACCACCACCCGTTCGCTGTCGCGCAATGGCTTCTCGCAGGTCACCGCGATCTTCACCGACGCCACCGACATCTACTTCGCCCGCCAGCAGGTGGCCGAACGCATGCGCGAGGCCGCCGAGGCGCTGCCCGAGGGTGCCTCGCCGATGCTGTCGCCGGTCACCACCGGCCTCGGCGAGGTGTTGATGTGGACGGTGGACTTCACCGCGTTCGACCCTGCGAAGCTGGCCAAGCCGGGCGAAGCCGGCTGGCAGGCCGGCGAGGTCTACCGCACGCCGGAAGGCAATCTGCTGCGCACGCCGGAAGAACGCGCGACCTACCTGCGCACCGTGCAGGACTGGATCATCGCGCCGCAGATGCGTTCCAGCCCCGGGTTGGCCGGCGTGGACACCGTCGGTGGCTACGTGAAGGAATACGGCGTGCATCCGGACAGCGCACGGTTGGCCGCGCATGGCCTGGGCCTGGCCGATCTGGTGACGGCCCTGCAGCGCTCCAACGTGCAGGCCGGTGCCGGCTTCGTGCAGCGCGCCGGCGAAGGCCTGGTGGTGCGTGCCGATGGCCTGGCGCTGACCACCGACGATCTGGCACAGGCGCCGGTGGCCACCCGCAACGGCGTGGTGGTCCGTGTGTCCGATGTGGCCGAGGTTGAACTGAGCCGCGCACCGCGCCTGGGCGCGGCCAGCCGCAACGGCCATGAAGCCGTGCTGGGTACCGCGCTGATGATCGCCGGCGGCAACAGCCGCACCGTGGCCCAGGCCGCCGCCGCGCGCCTGGAACAAGTGAACAAGTCGCTGCCGACCGACATCGTGGCAGCGCCGGTGCTGGACCGCAGCGTGCTGGTCAATTCCACCATCAAGACCGTGGCCAAGAACCTCACCGAGGGCGCGCTGCTGGTGGTGGTGGTGCTGTTCCTGCTGCTCGGCAACCTGCGCGCAGCGACGATCACCGCACTGGTGATCCCGCTGTCGTTCCTGTTCGCGGTGATCGGCATGAACCGCTTCGGCATCAGCGGCAACCTGATGAGCCTGGGTGCGCTGGACTTCGGCATCCTGGTGGACGGTGCGGTGATCGTGATCGAATCAACGCTGCTGATGCTGGGCCAGCGCCGTGCCGAACTGGGCCGTGCATTGACCGCGATGGAACGCCTGCGCGTAGCGGCCGATTCGGCGCGCAGGATGGCGCGACCGGCAGCGTTCGGCCAGCTGATCATCCTGCTGGTGTTCGCGCCGATCCTCACCCTGGAAGGCGTGGAGGGCAAGACGTTCCACCCGATGGCGGCCACGTTCATGCTGGCGCTGGTGGGTGCCTTCCTCTTCTCCTTCACCTTCGTGCCGGCGATGGCCGCACTGATGGTGCGCGAGCCGAAGCTGAAGGAAGGTGAGGCACACACCGATGATGGCGAGCACGAAACGAAGCTGATCCGCGTGCTGCGTGGGCGCATCGAGCCGATCATCCGCCAGGCCGTCGCGCGGCCGCGATCGGTGGTGGCGGGTGCGGGCTTGATGCTGCTGGTGGGCATCGGTTCGTTCGGCCTGCTCGGCCGCGAGTTCATGCCTACCCTGGATGAAGGCAACGTGGCGATGCAGGCACTGCGCGTGCCGTCCACTTCACTGGAGCAATCGCTGGCGATGCAGCTGGCGCTGGAAAAGGCGATTGCCCAGCAACCGGAAGTGGAAACGGTGTTCTCGCGTACCGGTACCGCTGAAGCGGCGATCGACCCGATGCCGACCAACATTTCCGACAGCGTGATCGTGCTCAAGCCGCGTGCGGACTGGCCCGATCCGAAGCTGGGCAAGGAAGCACTGGTGGCTCGCTTCGAAAAGCTGGCCGGGCAGCAGCTGGGTAACAGCTTCGAGTTCAGCCAGCCGATCGAACTGCGCTTCAACGAGCTGATTTCCGGCGTGCGGACCGATCTGGCGGTGATGATCTTCGGCGATGATTTCAGCCAGCTGCAGAAGGTGGCCGACCAGGTGGCGCTGAAACTGCGTGCGGTGGAGGGTGCGGCCGATGTGCGGGTGGAGCAGATTTCCGGCCTGCCCACGCTCAACGTCAAGATCGACCATGTGGCAGCGGCGCAGTACGGGCTGACCGCCGCAGACGTCAGCGATGCGCTGTCCACCGGCATCGGCGGTACGGCAGCCGGCAAGATCTTCGAGGGCGACCGCCGCTTTGACGTGGTGGTGCGGCTGGACGACAGCGCACGCAACGACCCGGATCAACTGGCTTCGCTGCCGATCGCCACACCGGCCGGCGTGGTGATTCCGCTGTCCTCGGTCGCGCGCATCAGCGTCAGCGAGGGGCCGAACCAGATCAGCCGCAACAACGGCAGCCGCCGCGTGGTGGTGCAGGCCAACGTGCGTGGCCGCGATCTCGGCGGCTTCGTTGGCGAGGCGCAGACCGCCGTGGCCGAGGTGGCGCTGCCGCCGGGTGCCTACCTGACCTGGGGTGGCCAGTTCGAGAACCTGCAGCGCGCGGAAAAGCGCCTGGCCACGGTGGTGCCGGTGGTGTTCCTGCTGATCGGCAGCCTGCTGTTCATGGCCCTGCGCAGCGGCAAGGAAGCGATCCTGGTGTTCAGCTGCGTACCGCTGGCACTGGTCGGCGGCATCCTCGCCCTGCTGCTGCGCGGCATGCCGTTCTCGGTATCGGCAGCGGTGGGCTTCATCGCGGTGTCCGGCGTGGCCACGCTGAACGGCCTGGTGCTGATGCAGGCGATCCGCGAGCGCCTGGACGCTGGTGACGTGCCGATGATGGCCGCGATCAATGGTGCGTCCAGCCGTATCCGCGCGGTGCTGACCACCGCACTGGTGGCCATCGTCGGCTTCATTCCGATGGCGATTGCCAGTGGTTCCGGTGCGGAAGTGCAGAAGCCGCTGGCGACGGTGGTGATCGGTGGCTTGATCACCGCCACGGTGCTGACCCTGCTGGTGCTGCCGACCTTTGCTGCGCGCGTGGCGAAGGTGCGGACGGTGGGCTGAGGTTGGGGGGGGCGGAGCCCTTTCCGTGGGAAAGGGATCCGACCCCGCGCCCGGGTCGGATCCCCGCCACCGGCGGGGCTCTGACCCGACCACACAGCGGTCAGGCCTTCTTGCGTTCGGCGATGTATGCCTGGATCTGCTGCTCCAGCACCGGCAACGGCACCGAGCCCTGCTTCAGCAACGTGTCGTGGAAGCCTTTGATGTCGAACTTGTCACCCAGTTCTTTCTCGGCCTGCGCACGCAGGCGCACGATGGCGATCTCGCCGAGCTTGTAGCTCAGCGCCTGCCCCGGCCAGGAAATGTAGCGGTCCACTTCGGTGGTCACTTCGTGCTCGCTCAGCGCCGTGTGGTCACGCAGGTAGGCCAGCGCCTGCTCGCGGCTCCAGCCCTTGCTGTGCACGCCGGTGTCGATCACCAGGCGCGTGGCACGCCACATCTCGTAGGTCAGGCGACCGAAATCCTCGTACGGGGTTTCGTAGATGCCCATTTCCACACCCAGCTTCTCGCAGTACAGCGCCCAGCCTTCGCCATAGGCGGAAATGTACGCATTGCGGCGGAACTCCGGCAGGTTCTTCTGCTCGGCGGCGATGGCGCCCTGCAGCGCGTGGCCCGGATCGGATTCGTGCAGGGTCAACGCTGGCAGGTTGTACAGCGGGCGCGACGGCAGGTTGTAGGTGTTGAGCCAATAGGTGCCCATGCCACCGCGGCCGGCGGTCCAGAACGGCGCGATGTCCGGCGGCACCGGCACGATGGTGAAGCGCGCGCGCGGCAATGTCATGTACTTGCCGAGCTGGCCATCGGCGCGCTTGGAGATCCATGCGGCACGCGACAGCAGTTCTTCCGGCGTCCTGGCATAGAACTGCGGGTCGGTACGCAGGAAGGTCAGGAACTCGGCGAAGCTGCCCTTGAACTTCACCTGCTTGATGATGTCGTTCATTTCCTTCTGGATGCGTGCCACTTCATCCAGGCCGATGCGGTGGATCTCGTCCGGCGACAGGTCCAGCGTGGTGTATTCGTGGATCTGCTGCTTGTAGTACGCCTTGCCGTCGGGCATCGCTTCAGCGGCCAAGGTGGTACGCGCCTGCGGCACGTACTCATTGACGAAGAACGTGCGCAGCTGCTGGAACGCCGGCACCACCTTGCCGCTGATCGCCGCGCGGGCTTGTGCCTGCAGCTTGGCCTGCTCGGCAGCCGGGACGGTGTTGGGCAGCTTCTTGAACGGCGCGTACAGCGGCGATTCGGTCGGATCCTTCAGTTCGGCGACGGTGGCGATGGACACCTCGCGGCCATCGAGCACCGCACGCGGCACGCTGAAGCCGCGCTTCAGGCCGGCGCGCATGTTGTCCGTCTGCTGGTCGAAGTAGCGCGGCACATCATTCAGGCGCGCGATGTAGTTCTGGTAGTCCTGCACGGTCTTCATCTCGCGCCGGGCCATGAAGGACAGGTTGGACCAGAACGAGGAGTCGGCGTTGAACGGCATCTCGTAGCCGCGCAGGCGCACTTCTTCGGCCAGGTTGAACACCTGGTCGCGGTAGATCGCGTAGTTGACCTGGTTGTCGGGCGACAGGGTCTTCGGGTCGATCTTCTTCAGCGCGGCCAGGGTCTCGTCCCATACCTTCAGGCGCGCCTGCTGCGCGGCCGCGCCGACGTCGGGCATGCGGGTGGCGTTGGCCGGGGCGTCTTCGTCCTCGCTGGCCTCGCCGCCGCCGTCCTGGCGCCACTTCCATTCCTTCTCGTACAGCGCGCGGAAGGCGGCGTCGGCGGGCGATTCGGTGGCCACGCTGGCCGGCGCGGTGGCGGTGGGCGGTGCGGCCAGGGCCACGGCAGGGGCAGACAGGGCGATCAGCAGGGCTACGGCAAGACGGGTTTTCACGAGCACAGGTTCCCGGGAAGGCAGACCCCGATCATGGCACCCCGCACCGCGCATGGCATGGGACGAAGGTCCTGCCTGCAACGCAGGCAGGGCCGGGAACCGGCCGCAGGCCGGGCCCCCAGCGCCGAAGGCGCGCGGTAGCGCGGGGCCATGCCCCGCGAGCGCGCAGCGCGGCCGACGTTGGCCGCCATCCCGCAGCCGCCGGGCATGGCCCGGCGCTACTGATGCACAGCGGTGGTGCCGACCAAGGTCGGCGTCTACCAGAGCTTCAGTGGCTGGCCTTGTCGCGCTTCCAGCCGCGGTGCTTGATGTCCAGCTGCAGGCTGTACAACGCGGTGAACGCCGGGAACAGGTTCTGCAGTACGCCCACCGAGTCCTGCTTGGCCGAGAACAGGAAGTAGCTCAGCGTCATCAGGCTGCCGACCACGCTCATGTACCAGAACAGGCGCGGGATCACCGGCTTGCCGGCGCGCTTGGAGGCGACGAACTGGACCAGCCAGCGGCCGCCAAACATCAGCGCGCCGGTGTAGCCGATCAGCTTCCAACCGGTCACATGCAGGCCGGTCCAGTACAGCCAGGTCAGCGGCTGGTCCAGCCAGTGAAGCTCCAGATCCATCAACGCTCCTCCACCGCGGTGCGCTTGCTGCGGGTGATCAGCCATGCCACGCCGCGCAGGTCGCGGATGCCGACCAGCGCGCGGCCGAGATTGTTGTACTTGGAAACGCCGGCAGTGCGGTGGCGATGGTTGACCGGCACGCTGACGGTCTTCCAGCCGGCGCGCTGCATCAGGGCCGGCAGGTAGCGATGCATGTGATCGAAGTACGGCAGATCGAGGAAGGCGTTGCGCTCGAACAGTTTGATGCCGCAGCCGGTATCGGGGGTGTCATCGCGCAGCATGCGCGCGCGGATGGCGTTGGCCCACTTGCTGGCCCAGCGCTTGCTGCCGCTGTCCTGGCGGTTGACGCGCCAGCCGGCGAACAGCTTCACCTGGGCATCGGCGGCACCACGGGCCTGCAGCAGCTTGGGGATGTCGGCCGGATCGTTCTGGCCATCACCGTCCAGGGTGGCGATCCACGGTGCACGCGCGTGCTTGACGCCGGTACGTACCGCGGTGCTCTGCCCGCTCTGCGAGACGTGGTGCAGCACCCGCAGCTCCGGCGTGGTGGCCTTCAGGCCCTGCAGCACGGCCAAGGTGTCATCGCGCGAATGATCGTCGATGTAGACGATTTCGAACGGCAACCGGCCGCGCAAAGCAGCGGTGATTTCGGCCACCAGGGGCGCGACGTTGTCGCGCTCGTTGAATACTGGGACGACGACGGACAGCTCGGGTTGGCTCATGGGGGGACTCGGCCAAGGAGGGACAAAGACCGCGCATTTTCCGACGCCGAGGTTATCCGAAGATGAATCCGGCAGTGTGAGGATGCGTTCTCACGCGCGGTCAGCAAAATACTCGCGGCACCACTGCACCACCGGCGGCAGGCCCTGTTCGATGGGCATGACCGGTTCGTAGCCAAATGCGTCATGTGCGCGCCGGGTATCGGCCATCGTGCGTACCATGTCGCCCGGCTGCATCGGCTTGTAGACCTTCTGCGCGGGGCGACCAGCGGCCTGCTCGATCACGCCGATGAAGCGCTCCAGCTCGACCGGCGTGTGGTTGCCGAGGTTGAACACCCGGTGCGGCACCGGACCATCTGCCGGGTGCGCGAGGGCGCCGAGAATACCGGCAACGATGTCGGAGACATGTGTGAAGTCGCGCTGCATGCGGCCTTCGTTGAACACATCGATCGAACGACCGGCCAGCACCGCGCGCGAGAACAGCAGCGGCGCCATGTCCGGCCGGCCCCACGGGCCGTAGACGGTGAAGAAGCGCAGGCCGGTGGCGTGCAGGCCATACAACTGCGCGTAGGTGTAGGCCATCAGTTCATTGGCCGCCTTGGTTGCGGCGTACAGCGAACGCGGCTGGTCCACGCGCTGGTCTTCGGAGAACGGTGGCGTAGCCGAATCGCCGTACACCGAGCTGCTGGATGCATACACCAGATGCTGCACGCCACGGTGGCGGCACAGTTCGAGCATGTTGACGAAGCCGACCAGGTTGCTGTCGACGTAGGCGTGTGGGTTTTCCAGCGAATAGCGCACGCCGGCCTGCGCGGCCAGGTGGATCACCGCCGTCGGCTGTATCTCGTCGAACAGCGCGGCCAAGCCGTCGCGGTCGGTCAGGTCCAACGTGCGCAGATCCAGCGCCGGGCACAACGCGGCCACGCGGTCGCGCTTGATCTGCGGGTCGTAGTAATCGTTGAAGTTGTCCAGGCCGACCACCGACTGGCCCGCATCAAGCAGGGCACGGGCGGTGTAGGCGCCGATGAAGCCGGCTGCGCCGGTAAGCAGGATGGTCATTGCGGTGGGCCTGGAATTCAGCGGTCGATTCAGCGGTTACGGGGTCTGATGGTACGCGCAGGGCCTAGAACAGGCCGAAACGCTTCTTGGCCACATTGGTGCGTCCGGGCTGGATGACATCCTGGATGTTCTTCGCATCGAAGCGGTCCAGCAGGGTTTCCGAATCCTTCTTCAGCTTCAGGTCCATCTCTTCCGGGTACAGCGGCACGATCGCCATGAACTCGATGGTCGTGCCGTCTTCCAGCGCCAACGTGCCGAAGTCGTCCGGGGTGGTGACCGGCGGCAGCACGATGGCGCCATCGAATCCTACGCCCGGTGCATAGGGCTCGGACGGATGGCCGTTGGGAATGGTGTGGCCGAAGCCCAGCCAGGTGTCGTACTCATGCGGCAACCGCGCCAGGGTCTTCAACAGACGCACCGGCCAATAGTTGCGTTCATCCTTGAAGGCGTCATCGCTGATCGGCCAATCCGCCGGCAGGGTCACCATCAGTTCCATATGCCGGGGGGCGTCCACCTCATCGGGCACGGACATCGGCAGATCGCTCATGCCCGATGTCACCAACCGCAGGTACGGGCACGCGTCGGTGGCCGGCACCACATGCACGTCGATGTGCACGATATCGGAGATGATTTCGTGGAAGACACCGGAGATCGGGCCCAGATGGCGCTCGATGTGCGCGCTGATCGCCTCGATGTGTTCTTCGCCGTGGGCCGGGGTGAAGTCCTTCTCGCGGCTGTGCACGAGAATCGGGCTGCCGCCCGGGCTGACGTCGTCGATTTCAATGGTCATGTCCTGCTCCCTGGATGAGCCACGGGGCGGAGCGGGCCCACCCGCGGGTGGACGATACGACCTCCGGCACGCGCGGCGGTGCGTTCCCTGCAATCGACGGAGCACGACAGGAACAGGCCGTGCGCCCATGAAACTGCGCCGGGGTCAGCCCTGGCGCGTGCGCAGCCGCTCCAGCACGCCATCGAGCGTGTCCAGGTTGGCGTAATGGATGATCAGCTTGCCCTTGCCACCGCGGCCATGGTTGATCGCAACGGAGGTGCCCAGCACTTCGGACAGCTCGGTTTCCAGCGAGGCGATATCGGCCTGCTGCACCTTGGCCACCGGCTGCGGACGGTTGCTCGGCACCTTGCCGGCGGCGAACGCCTGCGCACGACGCTCGACCTCGCGCACCGACCAGCCCTCATCGGCCGCTTCCTGGGCCAGCTTGCTGGCCAGTTCCGGGGCCAGGGTCAGCAGCGCGCGGGCGTGCCCCATCTCCAGCCGACGCGTTTCCAGCAGCAGGCGGATGGCGATCGGCAGCTCCAGCAGGCGCAGCAGGTTGGACACCGCCGCGCGCGAGCGGCCAACGGCCTCGGCGGCCTCGGCATGGGTCAGGGTGAATTCGCTGATGAGGCGCTGCAGTGCTTCGGCTTCTTCCAGCGGGTTGAGGTCTTCGCGCTGGATGTTCTCGATCAGCGCCATCGCGATGACGGTGCGGTCTTCCAGCTCGCGCACCACCACCGGCACTTCGTCGAGGCCAGCCAGCTGCGAGGCGCGCCAGCGGCGTTCACCGGCGACGATTTCGAAGTTGCCTGCCGGCAGCTGGCGCACCAGGATCGGCTGGATCACGCCCTGCGACTTGATCGAGTCGGCCAGTTCGGACAGCTTGCCCTGGTCCATTTCGCGACGCGGCTGGTACTTGCCCGGCTGCAGCTGGCCTACCGGCAGCTTGCGCAGCACTTCACCGGGCAGCGGCTCGATCACCGCCGTGCTGGCCTGCACCTGGCTGACCGCGCCCTTGGGCCCCAGCAGGGCGTCCAGGCCGCGGCCGAGGCCACGCTTCTTGGCTGCAGGCTTGCTGCTGGTCATCAGACGGTCTCCACGGCCTTGCTGGCCTTGTTGCGTTCGTTGTTGCGGCGGATGATCTCGCCGGCCAGGCCGAGGTAGGCCACGCCGCCACGCGAAGCACGATCGTAGCCGACGATGCTCTGGCCATGGCTGGGCGCCTCGGCCAGGCGCACGTTGCGCGGCACGATGGTGCGGAACACGCGGTCACCGAAATGCTCGGTCAGCTCGGCCGACACGGCGTTGGCCAGGTTGTTGCGCACATCGAACATGGTGCGCAGCACGCCTTCGATCTCCAGCGCCGGGTTGAGGTTGGCACGCAGCGCTTCGATGGTTTCCACCAGCGCGCTCAGGCCTTCCAGCGCGTAGTACTCGCACTGCATCGGCACGATCACCGAATCGGCGGCGGCCAGGGCGTTGAGGGTCAGCAGCGAGAGCGCCGGCGGGCAGTCGATCAGGATGTAGTCGTACTCGTCGCGGATCGGCGCCAGCGCGCGCTTCAGGCGCTGCTCGCGCTCGCTCTGCGCCATCAGCTGGATCTCGGCCGCGGTCAGGTCGATGTTGCCCGGCAGCAGGTCGTAGCCTTCGGCGGTCTGCACGCGCACGTCGGCAGCGCTGGACTCGCCCAGCAGCAGATCGTAGGTGGAGGAGACCAGCTCGCGCTTGTCCACGCCACTGCCCATGGTCGCGTTGCCCTGGGAATCCAGGTCGACCAACAGCACGCGCTTGGGTGCGTTGGCCAGGGAAGCGGCCAGGTTGACGGCGGTCGTGGTCTTGCCGACGCCACCCTTCTGGTTGGCGATGGCGATGATGCGGGCCATGCGGGTGTGCCTCGTCGACGTGTGCTGGGACCGGTCATTATGCGTACAACCGGGCCCGTGCGGAAATCGTGGATCGCCAACCGCTTGTTCCAAAAGGGGGTGGCGGCGGGGTTCAGGGGCCTGTGACAGTAACCAGATGGCGTTCGCCGGCCAGGCCGGGCACGCTCAGCGGGACCACCTCGCGCACCTGCCAACCGGCCGGCAGCGCTGCGATCTCCTCATGCGGGTAGACGCCCTTCATGGCCAGCAGCACGCCACCGGGGCGCAGCAGGTGGCCACCGACGCGGACGATGCCGGCCAGGGTGTCCATCGCGCGCGCGGTCAGCTGATCGTAGCTGCCCGGCTCGTCCAGCGCTTCGGCGCGCGACTCGGCCACGCGGGCATTGCCCAGGCCCAGCTGGCGCACGGCCTCGCGCATGAAGCGGGCCTTCTTGCCGTTGCTTTCCACCAGGGTGACCTGCAGGCCCGGGCAGGCGATCGCCAGCGGGATGCCCGGCAACCCGGGGCCGGTACCGAGGTCGGCCAGGCTGCCATCGGCCACGAACGGCTGCATCGCCAGCGAATCAAGCAGATGGCGGGTGACCATTTCCTGCGGATCGCGGATGGCGGTGAGGTTGTAGGTGCCGTTCCAGCGGTGCAGCAACGCCAGGTAGCGCAGCAGCGGCGGGGCCAGCTCGGCGGCCAGGCCCATGCTGGCCAGGCCCTGCTGCAGCGTGGACGCTACGCCGGCGGGAAGATCGTGTTCGCTCATGCCGACATTATCGCCGGTTTTCACTGCAGATTCGGCGATTCACTGCGGATACCAGGCCAATGCGGCACGGAACTGGCCACTGGCCTGCCACTCGTGCAGGTGCCAGCGCGCGGCCTCGCCCAGTTCCGGGTCGCACCAGCGCAGGTGCAGCGCGCCATCGGCGGCCGGGGCCAGCTGCAGGCGGTGCAGGCCAAAGGAAATGCCCTGCCCGTGCGCCTTCAGCATGGCTTCCTTGGCGCACCACACGCGGAAGAACCAATGCTCGCGGTCGGCCTCGTCCAAGCCTTGCAGCCAAGCCACTTCGTCGGGATGAAAGAAGCGCTGGATGATTTCCAGCATGCGCGGGCGCGGCCGCAGCAGTTCCAGGTCCACGCCCAGCCGCACGCCCTCGCCCAGCGCCACCAGCAGGACCTCGCCGCTGTGGCTCCAGCCGGTGCCGTAGTGGGCGAGCGCGCCACTCAGTTCCGGCCGGCCCTTGTCGTCGCGCACCAGCGGCAGCGCATCCGGCTCGCCGCCCAGTGCCTGTGCCAGCACCTGCCGGGCCTGCGGCTCACCGCGCTGGCCGGGCACGTGCGGGCAGCGCCACACGGTGACCGGGCCAAACCGCCAGGGGCCCTCAAGGGTGGCTGGCAGGCTCATCCGCACGCGGCCATCACGGGATTGCACAGCGGGTTCACGGCACTGCGCGTCAACTGGACACGGTTATCCACCGGAGAGTCGATCATGGGAATCATCATCTGGCTGATCGTCGGCGGCATCGTCGGCTGGCTGGCAAGCATCATCATGAAGCGCGATGGCCAGCAGGGCATCATCCTCAACATCGTGGTGGGCATCGTTGGCGCACTGATTTCCGGCTGGCTGTTCGGCGGCGGCATCAATGAAGCGATCACCCTGCGCACGTTCCTGTTCTCGCTGATCGGCGCGGTGATCCTGCTGGCGATCGTCAATCTGTTCACCCGCAAGAGCATACGCTGACGCAGCGATAGTGCCGGCCGCTGGCCGGCAGATGCATCGCAACGGGCCCGGCCATCGCCGGGCCTCGTTGTTTCAGCCCAGCTGCACCCACGCCGGTGCATGGTCGCTGGGACGTTCCCAGGTACGCGGCTCACGGTCGATGCCCGAGGCCACCGCACTGCCCTTCAGTGCATCGGAGACCAGGGTCAGGTCGATGCGCAGGCCGAGGTTGCGGCGGAAACCGGCCGCCCGGTAATCCCACCAGCTGAAGGTGCCGGCCTCATCGTTGTGCAGGCGGAAGCCATCGTGCAGGCCCAGCTGCAGCAGCTTGTTCAGTGCGCCGCGCTCGGCAGTGGACGTCAGGATGTGGTTGTCGTTCCACACCTCCGGGTCATGCACGTCGCGCGCATCGGGGGCAATGTTGAAGTCGCCCATCACGATCAGCTTCGGATGCCGCTGCAGTTCTTCGGCGATCCACGCGTGCACCGCCTCCAGCCAGCGCAGCTTGTACTCGTACTTGTCGGTGCCGATGTCCTGGCCGTTGACCACGTACAGGTTGATCACCCGCAGGTCGCCGAAGGTGCCGGCGATGACCCGCTTCTGCTCGTCCTCGAAGCCGGGGATGCCGATCTGCACGTCCTGCGCCGGCTCGCGCGACACCAGCGCCACACCGTTGTAGGTCTTCTGGCCAGCGAACACGCTGCGGTAACCGGCGGCGACCAGCGCCGAGTCCGGGAACTTGTGGTCCTCCAGCTTGGTTTCCTGGATGCCGACGATGTCCGGGCCGAAGTCCTTGAGCCACTGCTCCAGGTGCGGCAGGCGGACATTGAGCGAATTGACGTTCCACGAGGCGATCTTCATGGGGGCATTCTAACCGGGTGGCCGGGATGGGGTCGGCCCGACTTCCCGTGTAGAGCCGAGCCCACGCTCGGCTGCTTCTGCCTGGACCAGCCAAGAGCAGCCGCGCGTGGGCTCGGCTCTACGGGAATGCGTCACCGGAATGGCTTCACCGCAACAGCAACCTCAACAACCCGGCAATCTTCGAATACGGTGGCCGCAACCGGTCACTGGCCGCCCAGCGCGACTGCCACAGCACCGGCAACAGCTTGCTCATGGCATCGAACCCGGCCTGCCCGTGATACGCGCCCATGCCACTGGCGCCCACTCCGCCGAACGGCAAACCATCGGCGGCAAAATGCAGCAACGTGTCATTGACCGTCACCCCACCGGCCACCACCTGGCCGAGGATGCGCTCCACCGTGGCCGTGTCATGGCTGAAGGGATACAGCGCCAGCGGCCGGTCGCGGGCCACGATGTCGGCCAGCGCCGCATCCAGGTCCGTATAGGCGCGCACCGGCAGGATCGGGCCGAAGATCTCCTCGCGCATCAGGTCCAGGTCATCCGGTGGGTCCAGCACCACGGTCGGCACCAACAGCCGCTCGCGATCGGCGCGCGCGTCATCCAACTGCGCCAGCGGAATCACCGGCACCCCGCGTTCCCGGGCCTGCGCCAGATAGCCCTGCAGGCGCCGGTACTGGCCTTCATTGATGATCCGCGTGTAGTCACCCGCATCACTGAAATCACCATAACGCTCGCGTACCTGCTGCTGCAGCGCCTGCACGAATTCGCGCTGGCGCACGCTGTCGATCAGCACGTAATCCGGCGCGATGCAGGTCTGGCCGGCGTTGAACCACTTGCCGGTGGCCAGCCGCGCCGCGGCTTTGTCCAATGGAAAATCGCGGCAGACGATGGCGGGCGACTTGCCCCCCAGCTCCAGCGTCAGTGGCACCAGATGTTCCGCCGCCGCCGCCATCACCTTGCGGCCGACCGCGGTGGAACCGGTGAATACGAGATGGTCCAGCGGCAGCGCGGACACTGCCGCCGCCACGTCCGCCCCACCCTGCACCACCGCCACGCGATCAGGCGGGAACACGCTGGCCAGCAGATCGGCCAGGAACGCGCTGGTGCGCGGTGTGTGCTCGGAAGGCTTCAGCAGCACATGGTTGCCAGCGGCAATCGCGGTGGCCAGCGGCGCCAACGCCAGCGTGACCGGGTAGTTCCAGGGCGAGATCACCCCAACCACACCCAGCGGCGTCGGCCGCAGCTGCGCGCGGGCTGGCCACAGCTTCCAGCCTGCAGACGCATGACGCGGCTTCGACCAGCGTCGCAGGTGGCGGCGCAGGTGATCGATGGCCGACAGCACGCTCATGCCATCGGCTATTTTCGATTCAACGTGGGCGCGGTGGCCGAAGTCCTCGGCAATGGCCGCAGCCATTTCGTCCATGCGCTCCTTCAGCGCCTCGCGCAGACGGCGCAGGTCGGCTTCGCGCTGGTCGAGCGAGGGACGCTGGGTCTGCCAGGCACTGCGCAGGGTATGCAGGATGGCGGGAAGGTCGGCTGGGGCGATGGTGGTCATGGGCCGATTGTAGGGTCGAGCCGTGCTCGGCTCGCATGCCAACCTTCACGCCGTGGCACGGGGTCTCATTCGGATACCTCCCAACCGCCTTGCATGCGTTTACCCCCGCATGCAAACCCGTCCATCAATACGCCTTCTGCTGGTCGGTACGTTGTGCCGGGCAAGACTGCGGTTCTGGCAACTCAAGCGGAATCTTGATCGGGTACTCGGGGCTGCCGTAGGCGTAACAGGAGGTAGTGACCTGAATGTCATCACAGGGCAGGAAATGCACGGTGATGCCGCAGACGTCCTGGCCGGTGTAGTCCGGGACAGGGGCGACTTTGCTATGCCTGCGCTTTTGCGCGAGGATTTTTTCTCTCCAAGCCTCAAACTTCAGCCGATCTCCAAATCCAGGAAAGTCAATTGTGCTTCCAGCACCCGTTTCCCAGTCAACCCGTACCGTCAGGCCTGGATACCAGTGTTCTGGTGCGCCGTAACAGCACCCACCACCTCCGCCTTGATATGGACCAATTATGTCAACGGCTGAACGGCCATCGACACTGAACCGGTTGATTGCCCAATGGGTGTGGTTGACGCCATAGATCGCACTGGCATCCACAGCGTAGGCAGACAAGAGCAGAGGTGGGCCAGCAATTAATGCCAGCAGCACGGACTTCAAATCAAACATTACTGAAACTCCAGAATGTACAGCCCTCATTTCTTGTCCGAGGGCACCAATGCCCTACTCAGGTGCAAACTTCCGCCTCCAGTCACGCAGCATCTCGACCTCCCGCGCTATCACCGCTGATTCTGCTGCGGGCGCGTCGGAGAACTCTTCGCCCGACATTGGAATCCTCTTCAGGGGGACATTCCGATCGCCTGCGAAGAAGTGGGGCGTAAAGCAGTAGGGCTCATCGCCCGATTCCTTGGGCTGCTTCACCAACGTCGCAAAGATCGCATTCATCGGCATGCTCGGTTTGGCGACTGAACACCACGGATGCGACGAGACGATGTCCTGAATCCGCACGCCAGCCCGACGGAACTCCGTGGCACTGAAGATCTTTCCGAGAGAAACGCGATGTACCCGATAGGTGTCGACTTCCGGTTGCGCCTCGACAAGCCATCCTGAGTTGTCATGCGATGTGCAATTGCAATCGCAGGTCACCAGCGTTGCGTTTGGTACGGCGTTGTTCCAGGACAGCCAGACCTTCTCTGTCTTGCAAAGTTGTTTGATCACGGGCGATCTTTCCTCGACTCGCCGGCTTCCCTGCGGTGTCGCACCGTCGGCAGCTACATGCGTTTCTGCGCCGGCCGCTGACGCTGAGACAGTGATGATCGCCGCCAGAAGTGCGCTGCGCATGCCCCGATCCGATTCGATGAATCACCCATGCTATGGGACGCACTGACGAACAAAGGGAGTTCGGGCCATTTGCGTCAGAAGTTGGCAGTTCTTGCTAGAAGTCCCCGTCTTCCGTGTGGCTGGATACGTCATCCCGCACCGGTACGATCAAATACTGGGCTGATATGTAGATTCGTACATGTTTCATTGCCGCACGACGTCATCGCGCTGAAGGTAGTGTCCCACCTCCAATAGCATGCGTAGATGCGACGCGTATTTGCATTTCTGACCGGATGTCTTCTCATGGCCGGAGCTTCCGATGCCAGCGAGCAGTCCATGGATGCCGCGGCAATCGGCCTGAACGTCGAGCACGAACACATCCCATTGGTGGGCGACAGCCTGGCTGCCGTCGTCGGCGAGCTCGAGGGCGATGCCACACCTGGTGCCAGTATAGGCAGGGTGCTCGAGATACTTGCAGAGAGACTCGAACGTACGACCTGCCATGTACAGCCCCCCGTCAATGACAGCTCACGTTCGTCCGGCGTGACCTGCGGTGGACCCGATGTAGACAGCCTCTTCCCGTACTACACCGCCTTGCGGCAGGCGAGCACACCGGCGGAGCATGATCGGTACGGCCGTCGCTTCCTGGACGCCTATGCGACGTTGCTCAAGGATGCTCCGGATGTCGCCCTCACGCGACCAAGCAAGGATGAAGCGGCAGATGGCTTGTTGCATGTGCTCTTTCCGTTCGAGGCCTGGGACAAAAAGCTGAATATCCCAAGCCATCAGGTGCACTTCCCGTTTGTTCCTGTGTGCAACCTCCTTGTTGCTAGCGCTGCGCGCTGTCCGGGAGCCGACCAGTTGCGTAGAGAAATCGGGCAGGCAGGCGATGAGAGTGAACAGCGCTTGTTGTGCATCAGTGAATTCTCGAGGCTACAGTTTGAGCTGAGCGATGGATGCTCGGAGTAGCAGATTCTGCGGTTGGGGTCAGAGCCCTTTCGCATGCGAAAGGGATCCGACCCCGGTCGCCACCCCACAAACAGAAAGGCCGCGGTCTGCACCGCGGCCTTTCCTTCATGCAATGAAAACCACTGGTTACTTGGTGATGTCCACGTTCTTCGTCTCGCGCAGGAACAGGCCACCCACCACCACCGACATCAGCGCGATGATGATCGGGTACCACAGGCCGTAGTACAGGTTGCCGGTACCGGCCACCAGCGCGAAGGAGATCGCCGGCAGGAAGCCACCGAACCAGCCGTTGCCGATGTGGTACGGCAGCGACATCGAGGTGTAGCGGATGCGGGTCGGGAACAGTTCGACCAGGTAGGCGGCGATCGGGCCGTAGACCATGGTCACGTACAGCACCAGCAGCCACAGCATGAAGATCGTGCCGGCGATGTTGATGCGCGAGCCATCAGCCTTGGCCGGGTAACCCGCGGTGACCAGTGCGCCCTTCAGCTCGGCGCCGAACGCATCGGCCTTGGCCTTGCCTTCTTCCTTGGTCAGGCCGGCGGCCTCATACGAGGTCACGCTGGCGCTGCCCACGTTGACCATCGCCAGCGAGCCGGCGGCGGCGGGCTGCACGTCATACGGCACACCGGCCTTGGTCAGCGCAGCGGTAGCCACATCGCAGGAGCTGGTGAACTTGCGCAGGCCGACCGGATCGAACTGGAATGAGCAGGTGTTCGGATCGGCCACGACCAGCGCCGGCGAGCTGCTGCGGGCTTCTTCGATGGCCGGATTGGCGAAGTGGGTCAGGCCCTTGAAGATCGGGATGTAGGTGACGGCGGCCAGCAGGCAGCCGGCGAGGATGATCTTCTTGCGGCCGATTCGGTCGGACAGCCAGCCGAAGAAGATGAAGAACGGCACGCCCAGTGCAAGCGCGGCGGCGATCAGCAGGTAGGAGGTGGTGGCATCGACCTTCAGCATGCTGCTGAGGAAGAACAGCGCGTAGAACTGGCCGCCATACCAGACCACCGCCTGGCCTGCGGCAGCACCGAGCAGCACCAGCAGCATCAGCTTCAGGTTGCCGCCCTTCAGGCTGTCACGGAACGGCGTCTTGGAACCCTTGCCCTCCGACTTCATCTGCTGGAACAGCGGCGACTCGCTCAGCTGCAGGCGGATCCACACCGACACGCCCAGCAGCACGATCGAGACCAGGAACGGAATGCGCCAGCCCCAGGCTTCGAAGGCTTCGTTGCCGAGGAAATAGCGGCAGGCCAGGATGATCAGCAGCGACATGAACAGGCCGAGCGTGGCCGTGCACTGGATGAAGCTGGTGTACAGGCCACGCTTGTCGTCCGGCGCATGCTCGGCCACGTAGGTGGCAGCACCACCGTACTCACCGCCCATCGCCAGGCCCTGGGCCAGGCGCAGGATGATCAGGATCACCGGCGCGGCGAACCCGATCGAGGCGTAGTTGGGCAGCACACCGACCAGGAAGGTCGAGATGCCCATGATCAGGATGGTGACCAGGAAGGTGTACTTGCGGCCGATACGATCGCCGAGGCTGCCGAAGAAGGCCGCGCCGAACGGTCGCACGAAGAAGCCGGCCGCGAAGGCCAGCAGGGCGAAGATCATGCCCGTGGTTTCATTGACGCCACTGAAGAACTGCTTGGCGATGATCGCCGCAAGCGAGCCATACAGGAAGAAGTCGTACCACTCGAAAACGGTGCCCAGGCTGGACGCGAAGATGACCTTCTTGTGTCCCTGGGTAAGTTGGGCTTTCGCCGGTGCGGGTGTTGTGGACATGGGACGCTTTCCCTCTGTAGGTGCCGACCTTGGTCGGCACGCAGTCTAGGTAGATACCGACCATGGTCGGCACTCAATCTCGGCAGGTGCCGACCGTTGGTCGGCACTCAATCAGAAGCTGTATTTCGTAGTGAACTGCAGACGGGTGATGTCGCCCTTGTTGCCGTTCTCGACCTCGCGCTTGCCGTACATCAGCTCGGCACCGACATCGACCTTGGGCAGCGGCGAGTAGAAGATGTTGCCGCGGATGCTCTGCACGCTCTTGGTCACCAGCGGTCCAAGGATGCTGTCGTTGTCGTAGTCGCTGCGCGCGTAGATCAGGTTGGTGCGCAGCTTCGGCGAGAACGCATGGCGCCAACCGACGTAGCCGGCGATCACACCGGTCGGGTTGAGCTCGTCGCGGGCCACGTCATAGGCCGAATCAGCAGTGATGCCCAGGCCGATGTAGCGGGCGATGCCCTCGCCACCGGTGAACTGGTAGTGCAGCGAATCGCTGTCACCCATCACCCACTTGCCGCCCAGGGTCAGGCCACCGGCCACCTTGTCGGCCTTGGCACCGGTGGTCTGGTTGTCGACCTTCAGCTGACGGACGATACCGCCCACACCGAAGGTGCCCCAGTCACCCTTCCAGCCATAACGCAGGGTCAGGTCCGGCAGGCTGCCGCGATCGGAGTTGGCGCTGGCATTGGTCCAGGCGCCGGTGACCGGATTGCGCGTACCGGTGAGGGTGGTGGTTTCCGGATTCTCCAGCGCGACGCTGAAGCCGCCCTTGGTGTAGCGAACCTGGGCCTGGCGCACGAAGATCACGCCATCGGTCGGGCCGACGAAGTCGACCGCTTCCGGCAGCGATGCCGCATCCATGAAGTTCGACCAGGTCTGGCCGGCCATCCAGTTGTTCCAGTACATGTACGCATGGCGCAGGGTCACGCCATAGGTGTTGGTGGCAGTCTGGTTGCCCAGCGAATTGCCGAAGAAATCCATCTCGAAGAACGCGCCGGCCTTGTTGCCCGATTCGCTGACGTTGTCGATGCCCAGGTTGAAGCGCGAGAACTTGGCGTGAGCGTTGTAGTCCACGTCCGAGCGCTTGCCGCTGCCGCCGGCACCTTCCACCGGGGTCTGCCCGGGCAGGTACAGCGCGCGGCCGGTGGCATCGTCGGCCAGCTGGCCATCGCTGGTCTGGGTGGCCAGGAAATCGGCCTTGATGAAGCCGCCGATCTTGACCGTGGTGCCCGGCGCCGCGCCGGGGGTGATGGTGGTGACCTGGATCGGCTGCTTGCCCGCAGGCACCGCCGGCTTCTGTTCGGCCTGCAGCGTGCGGACGTCGGTGACCGCCTGCTGGGTCTGCACGATCTGGGTCTGTTGCTGCTGTTGCGACGCCAGCAGCGCCTGCACCTGCCGCTCCAGTTCGGCGACGCGTGACTCCAGTGCCTTCTCTTTGGCGGTCTCGGCGAACGCCATGCCCGGTGCGACCAGGGCGACCAACAGGCAGGCCGCCAAAGGTTTGCGCACGGCTTTCAACGTACGGTGGCTCATGTTGCCCTCTCTCCCAAGTGGCAAGGTGATGCCGCGCGTGGGGCACGGTCGAGCCGAGACTGCGGGGCGTTTACACGCACCGGCTATTGGCCATTGGTCGAACCCGGGCCTGCAGGGGCCCGACTTTCGACCAAGGTCTAACCGAAGTGGTGACGCGACCGGGGGTGGATGGGGCAAACTGAGGGGGAACGGCTGCTGCAATGCTGCGGCTGCACACACAAAGTCAACGTGCAAGTGAGGGTGCCATGGCTGATCTCTACCCCGTCGATCCGCAGTTCGCCGCCAAGGCGCGTATCGACAAGAACTCCTATGAACAGCAGTACCAGGCCTCGGTGTCCGATCCGGATGCGTTCTGGGGCAAGGCCGCCGAGCGGCTGGACTGGTCGCGCAAGCCGACCAGGATCAAGAACGTCAGCTACGACCTGGCCGACTTCCACATCAAGTGGTTCGAAGATGGCGAGCTCAACGCCAGCGTGAACTGCCTGGACCGTCAGCTGGAAAAGCGTGGCGACAAGACCGCCCTGCTGTTCGAGCCGGACAGCCCGGATGCGCCGGCCCAGCACGTGACCTATCGCGAGCTGTACGAACGCACCTGCCGTCTCGGCAACGCGCTGCGCAACCTCGGCGTCAAGAAGGGCGACCGGGTCACCATCTACCTGCCGATGATCGTCGACGCTGCCGTGGCCATGCTGGCCTGCGCGCGCATCGGCGCGATCCACTCGGTGGTGTTCGGTGGCTTCGCACCGAACTCGATCGCCGACCGTGTCAGCGACTGCCAGAGCAAGCTGATCATCACCGCCGATGAAGGCCTGCGTGGTGGCCGGAAGATTCCGCTGAAGGCCAACGTCGATGCGGCGCTGAAGCTGCCCGGCACCAATACCGTGGAAACCGTGCTGGTGGTGCGCCACACCGGCGGCGCGGTGGACATGCAGGCCCCACGCGACCGCTGGTTCCATGATGTGGTCGACAGCCAGCCGGCCAGCTGCGAACCGGAACCGATGAACGCCGAGGATCCGCTGTTCATCCTCTACACCTCCGGTTCCACCGGCAAGCCGAAGGGCGTGCTGCACACCACCGCCGGTTACCTGCTGTACGCGGCCTACACCCATGAAGCGGTGTTCGACCTGCGCGAGGACGACATCTACTGGTGCACCGCCGACGTCGGCTGGGTCACCGGCCACAGCTACATCGTGTACGGCCCTCTGGCCAACGGCGCGACCTCGCTGATGTTCGAGGGCGTACCGAACTACCCCGATACCTCGCGCTTCTGGAACGTGATCGACAAGCACAAGGTGTCGATCTTCTACACCGCCCCCACCGCCATCCGCGCGTTGATGCGCGAAGGCGAGGAGCCGGTGAAGAAGACCTCGCGCGCGTCGCTGCGCCTGCTTGGCAGCGTCGGCGAACCGATCAATCCGGAAGCCTGGCGCTGGTACTACGAAGTGGTCGGCGACAGCCGCTGCCCGATCGTCGATACCTGGTGGCAGACCGAGACCGGCGGCATCCTGATCTCGCCGCTGGCCGGTGCGATGGATCTGAAACCGGGTTCGGCCACCCTGCCCTTCTTCGGCGTGCAGCCGGCCCTGGTCAACGCCGATGGCGAGATCAAGGACGGCCCGACCGAAGGCAACCTGATCATCCGTGATTCCTGGCCGGGCCAGATGCGCACGGTGTACGGCGACCACCAGCGCTTCATCGACACCTATTTCCGCACCTACCCGGGCAGCTACTTCACCGGTGACGGCTGCCGCCGCGACGAAGACGGCTACTACTGGATCACCGGCCGCGTGGACGATGTGATCAACGTATCCGGCCACCGCATCGGCACCGCCGAAGTGGAAAGCGCGCTGGTCTCGCATCCGAAGGTGGCCGAGGCCGCGGTGGTCGGCTTCCCGCACGACGTGAAGGGCCAGGGCATCTATGCCTACGTCACCCTGGTGGCCGAGGAAGCGCCCAGCGACGAGCTGCAGAAGGAACTGGTCGCCTGGGTGCGCAAGGAAATCGGCCCGATCGCTACGCCGGACCATCTGCAGTGGGCGCCGGGCCTGCCGAAGACCCGCTCGGGCAAGATCATGCGCCGCATCCTGCGCAAGATCGCCGAGAACGCGCCGGACCAGCTGGGCGACACCTCGACCCTGGCCGATCCGTCGGTCGTGGCCTCGCTGGTGGACGAACGCAAGGTGCGTTGATGTGCTACCCCGGGTCGGATCCCTTTCCACAAGGAAAGGGCTCTGACCCCATCTGCTTTCCCCCCACGGTTCCCCCCGACCATGACCACCCTCCTGATTGCCGATGACCATCCGTTGTTCCGCGAAGCCCTGCGGGGTGCCGTGCAGCGGGTCATTCCGGGCGTTCAACTGTTCGAGGCCGACAGCGTGGAAGCGTTGTATGCACTGGCCGACCAGCACAACGACGCCGACCTGGTCCTGATGGATCTCAACATGCCGGGCGCACAGGGCTTCAACGCGCTGGTGCACATGCGCTCGCTGCATCCGCACCTGCCGGTGGTGGTGGTCTCCGCACGCGAAGAAGCCACGGTGATGCGACGCGCGCTCGACCACGGCGCGCTGGGCTTCATCCCGAAATCGGCCGACTCGGACACCATCGGCCATGCGCTCGGCACCATCCTCGATGGCGAGACCTGGGCGCCGCCGGAAGCGCACAACGTGCCGCCGACCGGCAGCGAAGAACGCGAAGTCGGCCAGCGCCTGCGCGAGCTGACCCCGCAGCAGTTCCGCGTGCTGCAGATGCTCGGCGCGGGCCGCTTGAACAAGCAGATCGCCTACGACCTCAACGTCTCCGAAGCAACGATCAAGGCGCACGTCACCGCGATCCTGCGCAAGCTGGGCGTGACCAACCGCACCCAGGCGGTGCTGATGGCCGGCAAGCTGGCCATCGACGACGACGCCATCGTGCTGCCGCCGGAAGAAGACTGATCGTGACGAACGTCAGAGCCGAGCATGGGCTCGGCTCTACAGGCTTCATGATGCATTTGTAGAGCCGAGCCCATGCTCGGCTACGGGCTTCATGATGCATTTGTAGAGCCGAGCCCATGCTCGGCTGCTCTTCCTCCGAGTACCGAATCAGCCCAGCAAGGGCCATCGACTCCAGGCATACGGGTACTCCCCAATGCACGTAGCCAGTCCAGCGCGCACCGGATTGGCCGCAATGTAGGTCGCCTGCGTGCGCAGACATTCATCGCTGCGCAGTGCATGATCGTAGTACCCCGGCTGCCAGATCGGCGCGTTGGCATCAACGCGCCTGCCGACGGACCTTCCACTCCTGGACTTCAGGATCTGCATGCAGCCAGCGAGCGTGCCGGTACGTAGTTCGAACAGCCAATGCAGATGATCCGGCATGACCACCCAGGCGAGGGATAAGGTCCGACCGGTCCGCTCAACGGTGCGCAATGCCTCTATCAACAGCTCAACGTTGGCCTTGTCACTGAACCAGGGGCGACGCGCATGCGTCACCGTGGTAAGCGCATAGACATTGCCGGCATGCGACCAGCGACCATAACGGAGTGCGGGACTGGCCATACGGGAAGACTACGGCGCAGCAGAGGATCTCTACAGCAGCGAAATGCTGCGCTGCATGTCAGTCATTGCCCCAATGTAGAGCCGAGCCCATGCTCGGCTGCTTCAGACGTCAGCCGAGCATGGGCTCGGCTCTACAGGTATCCCTGCTTACGCGACACCGTGCAGGTGTTCATACAGGATCGTCGCACCGATGATCACCAGGATCACGCCACCGATGATTTCGGCGCGCTTGCCGACCATGCTGCCGAGCACGCGGCCCAGCATGATGCCTGCGGTGACCATGGTCAGCGTGCACAGGCCGATGACTGCGGCCATCACCCCGATATGCACGTCCATGAAGGCCAGGCCGATGCCCACCGCCATCGCATCGATGCTGGTGGCGAATCCGGTCAGTGCGAGTTTCCAGAAACCATGGTGCTGCGAAGGATCTTCATCGTCCTCGCCGTTATCCGGACGCAGGCCGTTGTAGATCATGTGGATGCCCAGCGCGCCGAGCAGGCCGAAGGCGATCCAATGGTCGAACGCCTCCACGTACTGCAGAGCGGCACGGCCAAGCAGCCAACCGATGATGGGCGTGATCGCCTCGATGACGCCGAAGATGATGCCGGCGCGCAGCGCATCACGGAACACCGGCTTGCGCATGGCTGCACCCTTGCCGATCGCAGCGGCGAAGGCATCGGTGGACATGGCAAAGCCGATCAGGAGGATCGAAAGGGGGGACATTGGCGGCTGCTGAGGTCGGGCAAGGACGGACGCACGGCCTGCGCTCGCGCCCAACCTGACGTTGCGCGCGCGGGCCGCTGGTCTCGCCAACCATCATGGTTGTCCACGCCACGGCGCACTGGCCGAGTATGTTGACGTGGACGATTCCTGCGCAGGAATCCGGCTACTCCCCAAGGGGACGCGAAGCTTAGCACCGCGATCCGCGCGTGGCGCATTTCCAGCGAAACGCGCAGGCAGGGCTGGTTTTTATAGCGAAGGCTATATATGAGCCGCGCTTCGCGCAGGGAGTTCGAGCAACCAGGATTTTGTAGAGCCGAGCCGATGCTCGGCTGCTCTCCAGCCAGACGGCGGAACACCGCGCTTCGCGCAGGAGCCGAGCATGGGCTCGGCTCTACAGTTGCCCATCAGGCATCGTTGTTGCGGGTATCCCGCAGCGCGCCCAGGAACGCACGCAGCGACGCCGGCTTGATCGGCTTGGTCAACAGGCGATAGCCACGCTCGCGTGCCATCCGCTTCAGTTCATCGCGGCCATCTGCGGTAAGCAGCGCACCGGGCAACGGATAGCCCGCCGCCTCGCGCAATGCCACCAGCGCGTCCAGGCCATCCATGCGGTCGTGCAGGTGGTAGTCCACCAGCATCACCTGCGGACGCTCGGCGATCTTCTGCAGCGCCTGGTCCACCGTCGATGCGGTGATCACCTGCACCTGCCAGCGGCCCAGCAGCGCGCGCATGCCATCGAGGATCTCCTCGTCGTTGTCCACGCACAGCACGCGCAGGCCTGCCAGCGCATCGCTGCGGACCGGCGGCGCTGTCGCCGCCAGGGTGACCGCTTCGGTATAGCCCGGCAGCGGCGCCACCCGCGGCAGGATGATCGAGAACATCGAACCACTGCCAACGCGGCTGCGCGCGTTCAAGCGATGGTCGAGCAGGCGCGAGATGCGCTGGCAGATCGACAGGCCCAGTCCCAGGCCCTGCTCGCCCCAGTCGAACGGCTGCTGGTAGCGGTGGAACTCGTCGAAGATCTGCCGCATGTGATGCTCGGGAATGCCGGGGCCGGTATCCCACACCTGCAGTTCCACTTCATCGCCGCGCTGGCGCACCGCCAGCACGATGCGTCCCTGCCGCGTGTAGCGCAACGCATTGGCAAGGAAGTTCTGTAGTACACGGCGCAGCAGGCGACGGTCGCTGCGCACCCAGGTGGTACGCGCGAACAGATCCAGGCGCAGCCCACGTCCGGCCGCAACCGGTGTGTACTGCGCGGCCAGCTCGCGCATCAGCGCACTGACGTCGAATTCGCCGATCACCGGATGCAGGCCGCCGGCATCCAGCCGCGACACGTCCAGCAGCCCATCCAGCAACTCCTCGGCCGCACGCAGCGACGCATCCACGCGCTCGGCCAGGTGCTTCTGCTCGTCGCTCACATGGTCACTGTCGCGCAGCGCCGAAGCAAACAATCGCGCCGCGTTCAACGGCTGCAGCACGTCATGGCTGATTGCGGCCAGGAAACGGGTCTTGGACTGCTGCGCGACTTCCGCAACATGCGAGCGCTCGGCCACGCGCTGTTCCAGCGTTTCGTTGGCTTCCAGCAGCGCGCGTTCGGCATGCTTGTAGTCGGTGATGTCGTTGTAGCTGGTGACGTAGCCGCCGCCGGGCAGTGCCTGGCCCCGCATTTCGATCACCTTGCCATCGCTGCGGGTGCGCTCGAACACATGCGGCGAACCGGCGCGCATGTAGCCGATGCGGCGGTTGATCTGCAGTTCGATATCGCCCTCACCCAGCTCACCACGCTCGGCGTTGTAGCGGATCAGATCGGCCACCGGACGACCCACGTAGAGCATGCCATCGGGGTAGCCGAACATGTCCTGGTAGCGGCGGTTCCAAGCGGTCAGGCGCATGTCCGGGTCGACCACGCTGACGCCGGCGCTGATGTTTTCCAGGGTGGTCGACAGGATCTCGCGGTTGAAGCGCAGCTCCTGTCCTGCTTCGTCCAGCACTGCCACCACTTCGCCCAGGTCCATGCCCGAACCGCGCAGCAGGCTGGTCAGCAGCAGGCGCGCGGAGGCCGCACCGATCGACGCCGCCAGCAGGCGTTCGGTGAACTGCACCCAGGGCCGGTCAGCCGGTGCCGAGGACTGCAGCTCGCGCCCCAGCGACTGCGCCTGTTCGAAGAACGAGCGCCGCGCATGGCGTTCACCGACCACGCGCGAGGCCAGTGCCAGCAGGTCACCGACATGCACGTGACCCGGCCAACCACCCGCCACGGAAGGCCGTTCGGCGTAGGGATCGAGGAAGGGCGCAGCGCGCAGGCGCTCATCCACGCCCGGGCGCCAACGCGCCGATACCAGCATCATCGTCGCCGCGTTGACCAGCAGCGACCAGAACGTGCCGTGGGTCAGCGGATCCCAGCCGGTCATGCCGAACAGCTGCTGCGGGCGCAGCCAATCGATGCCGAACGGACCATGCTGCACCCAGCCGGCATCCATCCAGCCGGCCATCGTCATCGCCGGCAGCAGCAGGGTGTACAGCCAGGTGGCGAAGCCGAGCAGCATGCCGGTCTCCACGCCACGACGGCTGGCGCCGCGCCAGTACAGGCCGCCGATCAGGCCCGGCGCGAACTGCGCTACTGCGGCGAACGCCATCAGTCCATACGAGGCCAGGGTGCTGTCGTTGCTGCTGCTGCGGTAGTAGCTGTAGGCCATCAGCGCCAGCAGCAGGATCGCCAGGCGGCGGATCCACAGCACCCGCGAGGCAACGTCCGCCGCTTCCTGGTGATCGCCACTGCGCCGCAGCAGCACCGGCATCACCAGGTCGTTGCTGACCATCGTCGCCAGCGCGATCGAGGACACGATGACCATGCCGGTGGCGGCGGAGAAGCCACCGATATAGGCGATCAATGCCAACGCGTTGCGGCCCTCGGCCAGCGGCAGGGCCAGCACCATCGAGTCGTCGGCCACGCCGCTTCCGGTACCGAACAGGCTGATGCCGGCGGTAGCGATCGGCAGCACCATCGCCGAAATCAGCACCAGGTAGCCGCCAAACATCCAGCGCGCGCGGCGCACATCGCGCACGTCGCCGCACTCGACCACGGCCACGTGGAACTGGCGCGGCAGGCAGATGATGGCCAGGAAACTGAGCAGTGTCTGCGAGAGGAAGCCCACCGGCGGCAGCCCGGTGAACAACGTATGCACCGACTCCACCACCGCCTCGTTGCGGTCGCTGAGCCAGACATAGGCGAACACGCCCACCGCGACCATCGCCACCAGCTTGATCACCGACTCCAGCGCGATCGCCAGCATCATGCCGTGGTGGTGTTCGGTGGCATCCACCTGGCGGGTGCCGAACAGGGTGGCGAACAGCGCCATCAGCAACGCCACATACAGGGCCGGGTCGCTGAAGAATCCGGTCGGCCCGGTGTTGCCGGTCAGTACCTGCAGGCTCATCGCCACCGCTTTGTACTGCAGGGCGAGGTAGGGAATGATGCCGATCAGCGCGATGATCGCCACCAGCGCCGCCAGCCGCCGCGAGCGGCCGAAGCGCGAGGAGATGAAGTCGGCGATGGAGACCACGTTCTGGCTGCGCGCGATCAGCGCCAGGCGCTCGATGATGCGCCAGCCGAACAGCAGCAGCAGCAGCGGACCGATGTAGATCGGCAGGTAGCCCACGCCGTTGCGCACGGCGGTGCCGACTGCGCCGTAGAAGGTCCACGACGAGCAGTACACGGCCAGCGCCAGGCTGTAGACGACCGGACGCAGCCACGGCCGGTCCGGGTACATCGGCCGACGGTCGCCCCACCACGCCACGCCGAACAGCAGCGCGGCATAGGCAACCGAGACCAGCAGCAGGATCCAGCTGGAGACCAAGCGCGTGTTTCCGTCAGAGCAGGGGCCAGTAGATCATGACCGTTGGTGGTGATGGTAGGTCACGCCGGTGGCCCGCAAAGGTGGGTCACGACCGTTGGTCGTGACGAAGGCGTCCGTGCCCACCAACGGTGGGCACCCACCGGCGGAAAAGGTGGGCACCCACTGGCAGATGGTGGGTACCCACCAGGAAACGGTGGGCACCTACCGGGTACCGGCCTTATTCTGCCGGAACGCCCATTTCCTTCAGCAGCTCGGGCGCCGGGTAGACCTTGGCCAGCAGCCAGCGCAGGTAGCGCATGTCCACGTGCACGGCGCGCTTGTAGCGCGGGTCGAACCACCAGCTGGCACTGACCGACTCCCAGTTGCTGTCGAAGTTCAGGCCGATCAGTTCGCCCTTGGCGTTGAGCACCGGCGAGCCGGAATTGCCGCCGGTGGTGTCCAGGTTGGTCAGGAAGTTGACCGTCTGGGTCTTCAGCGCAGGATCGGCAGTGCTGCCGAAGTCGCCCTTGGCAATCGCGGCAAGCAACGGCTTGGGCGCGTCGAACGGATAGGCGTTGGTGTTCTTCTCGACGATGCCGGCCACGGTGGTCACCGGTGAATAGGTCACGCCATCACGCGGGTGCAGCGCTTCCACCTTGCCGTAGCTGATGCGCAGCGTGCGGTTGGCATCCGGGTACACCGCACGGCCCTGCTTGGCACGCCAGGCGAACAACGCCTGCATGTAGGCCGGGCGCAGGCGCAGCTGTTCGCCTTCGCGGGTCTTGCTCTCGTTCTCGATGCGCAGCTGCGCGGCCACCAGCGGGCCGGCCACGGCGATCAGCGGGTCGGCGGCAAGCGCCTTGCCTTCGCGGGCAGCGGCGAAACGGGACAGACGCTGCGCTTCGTCACCCAGCTGGGTACCGGCATACAGCGTGTCCAGTGCCTGCGCCAGCTGCGCCGGGGTACGGCCGAACGCGGCGTCGAACTCGGCCACGCGCTGCGCATCCGGCAGCTGCTGGTAGCGGGTCAGCAGGGTGGTCAGCAGCGCCTTCTCGACCTCGGGTGCATAGCGGCGCTGCACCTGCTTCAGCACGCCCTCGATCATCGCCTGGTCGCGCTGCTGGTAGCCGGTCTCGCGCTGCGCGTCCGGCTTGGCCGATTCGATGCGCAGGCGTTCCAGCAGCAGCGCCGAGCGCAGCAGCTGGCTCTGGCCGGCCATCTGTTCCAGCAGCAGGTCGCGCTCGCCCACCGCCGCACCCTGCGACAGGTTGGTCAGCAATGCCTTGATGTCGCTCTGGTACTTGCGGTCGGTGGCGGCCAGCATTGCCTGCTCGTCGGCTGCACGCTGGGCCTTGGCGTCGCTGCGCAGCAGACCTTCCAGCTCACCGGCGGCACGCTTGCGGTTGTTCTTCAGCGACTGCAGCTGCGAGGCGTAGCGGGTACGCGCCTGCGCGTCCTTGGCGCTGGCGGCCTCGATGGTATCGATCATCTGCTGGAACACCGACACCCGGCGCGGCAGCACGGTATCGATCTGGCCCGCGAATTCGGCGGCGGTGCGATGGCGGTAGGTGATGCCCGGGTAACCGGCCAGCATCGCGTAGTCGCCCTCCTTCGGGCCTTCCACCGACATCTGCAGGTGCGCCGGTGCCTGGTAGGGCACGTTGTCCTTGCTGTAGGCGGCCGGCTTGCCGTCCTTGCCCACGTAGGCACGCAGCAGGGTGAAGTCGCCGGTGTGGCGCGGCCACATGAAGTTGTCGATCTCATCGCCGTAGTTGCCGATCGCGCGCGGCGGCGCATAGACCAGGCGCACGTCACTCAGTTCCAGCTGGGCGATGCGGTAGAAGTCGGTGCCGTAATACATGTTGGCCACCGAGCAACGCACGCTGCCGTCCTTCTCGCACTCGGCCACGATCTGCTTGCTGGCCGCATCCACCGCATCGAAGTACGCGCGGCCGGTCTTGCCCTTGGCCTGTGCCAGCACCTGGTCGGTCACCTTGTCGAAGCCGACGGTGACCAGCACGCGGAAGTCCGGATTGGCCGGACGCTCGTCAGCGCGACCCTTGGCGATGAAGCCATCGTTGATGAAGTTGTGCTCGGGCGAGCTGTTGTACTGGATCACGCCCATCGCCACGTGGTGGTTGGTCAGCAACAGGCCATCAGCAGAGACGAACGAGCCGGTACCACCACCGGCACGCACCACCGCACTCAGCGGCGGCGCCGTCACGTTGGCCAGATCGGCCGGGTTGCCCTTGAAACCGGCCGCCTGCAGTGGCTTGGCCAGCTCCGGCAGCTGGGTCGGCATCCACATGCCTTCATCGGCATGGGCGCCGGCGGCGAGGGTCAGGCCCAGGGCCAGGGCGGTGGGGAGGGCTTTGCGTGGCGACATGAGGCAATCCGGTACGACAGAACAGCCCGGGACCATAGCCGCTGGGGCGCTGTCGGGCAACGCCCGATAGTCAGGTATGCGCCGCGCTCCTACAATCGCCGCTTTTCTGCACATCGGACGTCAGCAGATGATCGTCGGTATCGACCTCGGCACCACCCATTCCCTCATCGGCATGCACTCCGCAGCGGGGCCGCAGCTGTTCCCCAATGCCCATGGCGAACTCCTGACCCCATCGGTGGTCAGCCTCGCCGACGGCGCCGTGCTGGTCGGCCAGCCGGCCCGTGACCGCCTGGTCAGCCATCCGCAGCAGACCGTGGCCCATTTCAAACGCTGGATGGGCAGTGATCGCGAGACCCGCCTGGGCGATCGCAGCTTCCGGGCCGAAGAGCTCTCGGCCATGGTGCTGCGTTCGCTGCTGGCCGACGCCGAAGCAGTGCTGGGCCACAAGGTGGAGGAGGCCGTGATCAGCGTGCCTGCCTACTTCTCCGACGCACAGCGCAAGGCCACCCGCGCCGCCGGTGAACTGGCCGGCATCCGTGTCGAACGCCTGATCAACGAGCCCACGGCGGCCGCACTGGCCTATGGCCTGCAGGAGCGCGACGGCGAGGGCCGCATCCTGGTGCTGGACCTGGGCGGCGGAACGTTCGACGTGTCGATCCTCGAAATCTTCGACGGCGTGGTCGAGGTCCATGCGAGTGCCGGCGACAACTTCCTCGGCGGTGAGGACTTCCTGCAGGTGCTGGTGCAGGCCTTCCATGCCGACCTGGGTACCTCCGCCAGCGACCTGTCCGCGGCCGAACAGGCGCAGCTGCTGCGTCGGTTGGAGCTGTTCAAGCGAGAGCTCAGCCAGAACGGAACCGCCAAACTGCAGCTGCCACTGGCCGGCACCGACCGCCAGTGGCAGCTGGACGAGGGACGCTACACGCAGCTCTGCGAGCCGCTGCTGCTGCGCATGCGCACCCCGATCGAGCGCGCGATCCGCGATGCTCGACTCAAGCCCGAGGCGCTGGACGACATCATCCTGGTCGGTGGTGCAGTGCGCATGCCGATGATCAGCAAGCTGGCCACCCGCATGTTCGGCCGGTTGCCACTGCGCCATATCCATCCAGACCAGGCCATTGCGCTGGGCGCGGCGGTCGCTGCCGGCCTGAAGGCGCGCGATGCATCATTGCGCGAAGTCGTACTGACCGACGTCTGTCCCTACACGTTGGGGACGCAGGTATCCCGGCGCTCGAACGACGGCAGCGAGCGCAGCGGCTACTTCCACCCCATCATCCAGCGCAACAGCGTGGTGCCGGTCAGCCGCGAAGACTGTTTCTTCCCGGTGCATGAGCAGCAGCGCCAGGTCGTCATCGAGGTCTACCAGGGAGAAAGCCCCACGGTCGACCGCAACATCAAGCTGGGCGAGCTGCACGTGCCCTTGACCCATCGCGGTCCCATGCACGAGCGCGGTGTTACCACCCGTTTCACCTATGACGTGAACGGATTGCTGCAGGTCGAGGTCACCGAAGACGCCACCGGCAAGCGTCATGAACTCATCCTGGAACAGAACCCCGGGTTGCTGTCTCCCGGTGAAATCAAGCAGCGTCTGCAGGCCCTGCAGAGCCTGAAGATCCATCCACGCGACGCACAGCCGAACCTGGCGGTGATCGCCCGCACCGAGCGCCTGTACGAGGAGCTCATCCACCACCGCGAGCTGCTGCAATCCTGGCTGTCGAACTTCCGTCATGTGCTGGAGAGCCAGAACACCTCCGTCGTCGAGCGCCAGCGCCATGAACTGGCCGAGGCGCTCGATGCACTCGAGCGCGATGCATGAGCTGGGCATTGCACGTCCTGGACCTGGACGAGACCGCTGACGAGCGCGCAATCAAGCGCGCGTATGCGAAGCGCCTGCGGTCGAGCCGCCCCGACGAGGATGCTGCAGCCTTCCAGCAGCTGCACGAGGCCTATCAGGCCGCTCTGGCCTGGGTGCGCATGGAACCGGCCGTCGAGTCGGCATGCCTGTTCGAGGAGGAGGAGCAGGAGGAGCCCCATGCTGTGGCTCACTGGCACAGCGCGGGGACGGAGTGGATGCCACCGCAGCCGCGCGCATGCTCGCCGCCACTGCCACCGCCCGGCACGCCTGTTCTGCTGCGCACGGCACCGGTGGTGGAACTGGAAGGTGTGGTCGATGTGCCGAGCCAAGCGCAGCAGATCCTGCGCCAGGCGCATCTGTCCTCCAGCGAGTCGTTCGGCCCCTGGCTGGATGCCACGCCGATCTTGTGGTCGCTGCGCTACAAGCCATTGGTAGGGCAGGCACTGCTGGATGAACTGGCTCGCGGTGGCGAGGGAGTCTGCGCGGCCAATCTGGATCTGCTGGCACGCTGCTTCGGCTGGGACGATGTGCACGACGGCGTGGACCCGGACAGGCTCGCGGCGATCCAGGCATGGGCCCATCGGCGCTGGGCCGTGCAAGCGGTCAATGCCACGCAGCTCTCGGCGCTGCTGGAGCGCGAAGGGAGCCTGCAGCTGGGCAGCATCACGGTCGACCGTTGCCTGCGTTATCTGTCGCAGCCATGGGACCATCGGCGATCACTGTGGCAAGCGCAATTACCCGAGCACATCAACGAGGTCAACGCGCTGCTGGATGCCATCGAGTCGGGCGGGCGGGAGCCGCTGCCGGTTACCTGGGATCCGCAGCAGGTCCTGTTCTGGCGCAGCCTTGCAGATGTTTCACGACCCAATCGCTGGCGCTGGCAGGTGAATGCACTGCGCGGCACGCTGCTGGCCATCCTCTGCGTGCTGGTGATGGGCGGAGCAGCATGCATCGCCCTGATCGAAGGCGACCTGACCGAAGCGGGGATCGTGGCCGCTGGTGGCGTGCTCACCGGCATCTCACTGACGTCGTTGGGAATGCTGTGGGTGCCTGCGCGCTGGGCGCTGCGCCAACTCACCCGTGATCTTTTCCCGCAGCGCATGGGCCTGTTGCTGGCACTCCCGGCACCGCTCATGGCGATCGCCAGCCTGGTGCTGATCCACGGCCAAGGCCAGCGCCTTGAAGGTACGGTGCTGCTGTTCCCTGCCCTTGCCTTGGCCACCGCCCGTTGGGTCCGGCGCGACGATGGGCGCGCGTTCAAGCCGCGCAACCTTGTCGCTGCCGCCATCGGCATGTTCTTCGCCGAAGCCGGCATCGCCTTGATCCTGCTGTTGTGGATCACCGAAATCGTGCGCCACAGGCGTCATCACGGATCCGTCGACAGCGCCGCTTCGCCTCCCGGTCACGGCGCATGAACCCGGATCTAGAAGTACTCGGACTTGATGCCGATGCCGACGAACGCGCGATCAAGCGCGCCTATGCACAGCTCCTGCGCGCAACACGCCCAGACGATGATCCCGACGCATTCCAGGCGTTGCACCAGGCCTACCAATCAGCGCTGCAGCGGGCACGCGACCGCGCGCAACGGGATGACGATGACGAAACCGATGCAGAGCCGTCCGTCGGGGTTGTCGGCCGGGATACCGATGCGGCGGAGCCGCTGTCGCCGGCCTCGGCTGCCACTGCACTCGAGCCATCGTCACAGTACGACCGGCGCACGGGCCTGGACACCATGCCGGTGCACTCCCATCCACCGATGCCTGCCGAGGCAGTGCTCGACCATGCGGAAGAGCCGTCGCTGGAACTGCAGTTCTTTGTCCGTCTGGTGATCAACACCGCAATCGACACCGACTCCGCCAGCTTCGAGCACTGGCTGACGTTGCGACCGGAACTTTGGTCGCTGGCCGACAAGTCCCGCATAGGTGACGCCGTGCTGCAGCTGCTGCTGCAACAGGGCGGGCCCCTGTGCGGGGACACCTTCGACCTGCTCAGCCGATGCTTCCGCTGGGATGAGATCGGAAGTGACATCGATCCATACTTGATCCGCGCACGGCGCAACCATCTGCACCGCTATTGGCGGCTCCAACCGCGCAACCACGCAGCCCTCGTTGCGACGCTGGACCGACCGGAGGACCGGGTCACCGCCAGGGAGGCCCATGCCCGGATGGAACGCCTGACCCGCCCGTGGCACTGGCTGCAGTCATTGCTGTCTGCCTGTGTGCCAGGACGTGCTGACACCATGCGACGCACGATGGAGCATCTGGAGATACACGACGTCCGTGACACCCTGCCGCCCGTGGATGCCGATCAGGTGCTGTTCTGGATCGCTGTCTCGCAGCGCAGGCACGTCAATCTCCTGAAGCTGCAGGTTGCGGTCCTTCGCGGTCTGCTATGCGCGCTCATTGTGCTGCTGGTGCTGGGTGCGCTGGCCCTGCTGGACGCCCCGTCCGTACTTCCAGTCATCAGCAATTCCGGCATGGGTGATGTTGCGATCCTTGCCGTGGTGATCTTCGTGTTATGCATCCTGCTGCTGTCACCCTTTGTCGGATGGACGCCATCGCGATCTGCCCCCGTGCTTCCTGCCTCGAAGATGGGGCCGACCGACGATGAGCAGGCCGTATGCGGACACCGGCCACGCCCGCAGGATTACGCCTGCGGACGCATGGCCGCCACGTATTCAAACGCCGACCGTCGCTGACGGCCGGCGTCACCGCAGCCACGCATGGCGTGGCTCTACTTCTCCCGCCGCCAGTTCAGCGAACCGCGGTTTTCCACCGTGCTCGATTCCACTTCCACGTCGAAGCCGCGGCGCAGCAGGTACTTCAGCGTGATCACCGAACCGGCACCAACCAGCGACACGCCGTAACCCACGTACAGCTTGGGCGAAATGTACTTGCCCACACCAATCACCGAGCCACCCAGCGCGCGCGACTGGCTGACGCCGGCGTCGTCCAGGCCGAGCTTGGCACCCAGCTGCGAAGCCAGCAGGCCGCTGCCGGCCGACAGCGCAGCCGATGCGGCGTTCACCTGCTGGGTCTGGTCGCTGCTGGCACCGGTCAGGCTGCGCCCCAGCACCAGGTAACCCAGTGCTTCGGACTGCGACATCGCCGGATCGGACCAGACATCGGCACGTGGCTGCTGCGCGCGCCCGGTCACGTCGATGCCGGCGGTGACATCACCGATCCGGCGCTCGGCGCGGATGTTGATGCGCGGGTCGGACACCGCGTTGTAGTTCCAGTTGAGGTTGCCGCGGGTGATGGTCAGGTCCTGGCCATAGGCCTTGTAGCGGCCGCTGACTTCCAGGCCACCGTTGGCGGTCATCTCGCGGCCGGGCTTGGCCCAGACCTGCATCTTGCCGGTCAGCGCACCCTTCAGGCCGAAGCCGGTCATCTTGACCTTGTCGCCCAGGCTGACGGTCAGCTCCATGTCCAGCGGCGAAGTGCGCGACTCTTCCGGATCGGCCGGGTCCAGCACCACCACGTCTTCGGACACCGAGGTGCCACGGTCCAGGCGCTCCAGATCGATGTCGGCCTCGGGCACGTGCACCGTTCCGCGCAGCTCCATCGCGGCCTTGGCCAGGGTGAAGTCCAGGTTGGGATTGGCGACGATGCGCAGTTCGCTGGTGTTGGACAGCAGCACGTTCTCGCCGTGGATCTTCAGCTGCAGCGGCTGTGCATCGCCGAACCAGGACAGGCCGCCGTCGACATACAGCGTGCCCTTGCCCGAATTGGCCTGCGCGGTGATCTTGGCCGACCCATCAGGCTGTGCGACGAAGCTGCCCTTGCCCTGGTCGAAGGTCAGGCCCAGCGCCGGGAACTCGCCCTTGAAGTTGCTCAGCTGCGCGTCACCGCCCAGCGACGGTTGGCCGCGCGTGCCACGCAGGCTGACGTGACCCTCGATCAGGCCGGTCGGGCGCACCACGTCCGGCGAGAACAGTTCCAGCCAGTACAGGCGCGACATGTTGAGGTAGAGCTCGCCGTTGAGCGGCGCACTCGGTTCCCAACCGGTCTGCATCTTCGCATCGACGAAGCCGTTGCCCTGGAAGCCCATGCCCAGGTAGCCCTTGATGCTGGCCGGGGTCATGTCCAGCTTCAACGAGAACTGGTCATAGCGCACCAGTTCGCCGCGGTTGTCACCCACGCTGGTGTTGCGGTTCTCGCCCAGGCGTACGCCGCCTTCGGCCGAGCGCACTTCCACGTGCCCTTCCCACGCGTTGCCGCGCGGACGGATCTGCGCGTCCAGGTTGAGTTCGCCACGCAGGTAGATGCGCCGGCCGGACTGCGGTGGCAACCACGGCTGCACCAGCGCCAGCGGCAACGCATCGCCGCGCACCACCAGCCCTTCGCGCGGCCAGTTGGCGTGCGCGCACAGGGCGCCGCCGGTCGCAGCGCCCAGGCAGGTTTCGCCAAGCGTGTAGGTGCTGCCGTTGATGGCGAATGCCGCAGGCGCACGCAGTGCCCACGCATCGCCCTTCACCGGTGCGATGCGCAGCGTGGCCAGTTCGCCACGCCATTGCTCGCCCTGCTGGCGCACGCTGCCCTGCAGTTCGATCGCGCCCAGTTCGTTGCGGGTCTGTGCGGCCAAGCGCAGGTTGGAGACACTGCCCTGCGCATCGATGTTCAAGCGCTCCAGCAGCATGCCGGCGTTGACCTGCTGGCCCTGAATCGCCAGCGTGCCACTGTCGCCACGCCACGGCAGCCGGCCCTTGATGCTCAGGCTTTCAGCGCCGTAACCGTCCCAGTTGAGATTGTTGCCGACCAGATCGGCGGTGATGTCCGGCGCATCGCGCGGGCCTTTCACCTGCACCTGTCCACGCAGGCCACCATCGGCGCCGGGCAGCAGATCGCTCAGCTGCAGCGGCTCGAAGCGCGCATCGATGTCGAGGCGATCACCGACCTTGCCCGAGGCGGTCACCCGGCTGCTGCCGACGGCCAGTTTCAGTTCACCCTGGCCCTGCTCACCCTGCAGGGCGAACTTGCCTTGTGCATCCACGTTGCGCTGGCGCAGGGTGCCCTTCAGCGACGGCAGGTCCACCGTGGCCTCCAGCGTGCCCGCGGCGCCCGGCGGCGCGTTGGCCGGCGGCGGCAGCTGGCGGCCTTTGGACGCGAGATTGCCGGACAGACGACCATCCCAACCCGGCGCGAAGTAGCCCGGGTCGAAATCCTTCAGCGTGGCCTTGGCATCCCAGTCCAGCTGCGGTGCCCACGCCACCTTGCCTTCCACCTGCAGCTGGCCACCCGGGGTCTGCGCCTGCAGTTCGCGGATCTCGGCGGCCTGGTCGTTGCCACGCACATCGAAGCGCAGCTGCGCCTTCTGCTTTTCGCGTTCGACATCGGCACGGCCGATCGCCGCCCACGCCTTCAGCGTACCGGCCAGACCGAAGCGCGCTTCCTTCAGCGTCACCGGCACCGGCGAACTGCCGGCGGTGTTCGGGTCCGGCGCCGGCACCCAGGTCAGGTCCTGCGCGATCACCGAGAAGTTCAGCTTCTGCTGCTCTTCTTCGCTGAAATCAGCGGTACCTTCCAGGCGTGCTTCGCCGCCCAGGCCCTTGACCACCAGCGGCGAGACCTTCAGCACCTGGTCCTGCAGCGACACCACTGACGGCGCCAGCTCCAGTTCCTGCTGACCCTGCTTCACCCGCCCCTGCAGGTTGGCGTTGCCACCCTTGCCGGAGGCCGTGAAGTCCAATGCCAGCGGCGCGATCGCAGAGGTGGCCAGCGCCGGCGACAACAGCGCCAGATCCAGCTCGTCGCTGCGCACGGTCGCGTTCCAGGTCGGATCGGTGCGGCCATCGAACACCAGCATCGCGTGCAGCGGCTTCGGCGCGCGGCCAGCCAGCGCCACTTCCATATGTGCCAGATCACCGCGTGCGACCAGGCCGACCGTGGCGGCGGTACGGCCGCGCGGTGCCGGCAGCACTGCAGTGACGGTGACGTCGGTGTCGTAATCCTTGGCCGGGATGTAGCGGCCCTGGGCAGTGAAATTGCCCATGTCGCTGTCCACCACCAGCTTGCGCGCCTGGAACTCGCCATTGGCGATTTCGATGCCACCGCGTACACGGCTGATGTCGATCACCGGCTCGTTGGCCTGGCTGATGCGGAAACTGTCGATGGCGATCACATCGGCCTGGATCGCCAGCGGCATTTCGATCTGCGGCAGCGAATCGGGCCACGACGGCAGCTTGAACGGTTCATCGCTCTTGGCCAGGTTGAGCGTGGCGTTGGTCAGTTCCAGCTTGTCCAGCAGCAGCTTGCGGCCCAGCAGCGGGCGCAGGTCCGGCTCCAGGTGCGCGCGCTCGGCATGGAAATGGATGTCGTCGTAGCGGAAGTCGACGTTGTAGAGGGTCAGCGGCCCGGCCACCGGGCCCTCGACCTTGTCCCAGGTGAAGCTGGCACCCACCGGCAGGCGCGCCACCACCTGCGCCAGCAGCACGTCGCGGCCGGCCACCGTCTGCAGCAGCCAGTACACGGCCAGCAGGGCAACCAGTACCAGGCCGACCACGCCCGCGCCGGACCATGCCCAGAAACGACGACGGCGGTAGAAGCGCACGCGCCGCGGCGGCGTGTTCGGCGACGGAGTCGGTGCGGGCGTGCTCACAGGTCCGCTCCGATGTTGAGGTACAGCTGGAACTGCGAATCAGGGTTGTTCAGGCCGTGCGCGATATCCACCCGCACCGGGCCCACCGGCGATTTCCAGCGCACGCCGAAGCCGACGCCGGTATGCAGGTCGATGTTGGTATCGAAGGCGCTGCCGGTATCGACGAATACCGCCGCACCCCACGGGCCGCCATTGAAGTAATGCTCGTATTCGGCCGAACCGACCACCAGGTGCTTGGCACCCAGCGCGTACTTGTCGGGTTTCGGCGTGCGCGGGCCTACCTCACGGTAGGCATAACCACGGATGCTGCGGTCGCCACCGGCGAAGTAACGCAGGCTGGGCGGCATTGCCACCAGATCACTGGTCCAGGTCGTGCCGCCTTCGCCGCGCAGGATCAGGCGGTTGGTCGGCCCCACCGGGATGTACCAGCGCAGCACCGCATTGGCCTGCACGAAGCTGGTGTCCGAACCGACGCCTTCGATGCCGGCACGCACGGTCGCGGTGCCACTGATGCCGCTGCGCGGGAACAGCTCGTCGTCCACCTTCACGTAATCGGCAACGATCTGTGGGTAGACCAGCGTGGACGTGTTGTAGACCGCATCGGTGAATTCGGTGCCCGAGGCATAGCGCCAGCGTTCGCGCAGCGCGTTGATCGAGGCGATGGCGGTCCAGTTCTCGTTGATCTCGCCGCTGCGGCTGGCGATCAGCTTGAAGTTGCGCAGATCGATGTAGTCGGTCTGCTCGTCGTAGGCGCTGGCAGCGAAGGTGTACCAGCCATCAAGCCAGTTGAACGCCGGGATGCGGTAGCTGGTGATCAGGCTCTTGCGCTTCTGCGCATAGTCCAGCTGGGTGTTCATCTTGTGGCCACGGCTGTTCAGGAAGCGCCGCTCAAGGCCACCGCGCACACCGGCGCCGCTTTCGCTGCCGTAGCTCAGACCGTAGGAATAGATGCTGCGCTTGGCCCGCGTCAGCTTCACATCAACCGGCACCTCGCCGTTTTCATCGGCCTGGTCCGGGCGTGGCTGGATGTCGATCACGCTGAAGTAATCGAGCTTGGTCAGCGACTCGCGCAGGCGGTCCAGCTTGCCTTCGTGAAAGTAGCTGCCCTGGTCCCAGTACACCAGCGGGTCGAACAGCTTGTCGTCGAAGTAGTTCTGCTCGAAGGTCACCGGGCCCATGTTGTAGCGGCGGCCGCTGTCCCAGGTCAGGTCGATGTCGGCAGCATTTTCCGCGCGGGTGATCTGCACCTGGCGCTGGGTGTAGTCGGCGTCGAAGTAGCCACGCTCGGCCAGGCGCCGGGTCACGGTGATCTTGCTGGCTTCGTACTGGGTATGCTCGAAGCGCTGCCCCTTGCGCGGCTTGAAAGCAGCCAGGTCGTCCTGAAGGTACTGGTCGTACATTGCCGGACCGGTGATGTCGATATGCTCGCGGCGCACCAGCACCGGCTGGCCCTTGTCGACATGGATCAACACGGTGACGTGCTCATCCTGGCGCGGCGCCTCGACCTTGATCACCGGGTTGTAGTACCCGAACGGTTCCAGCGCCTGGCGGGTCTGCCGCTCGGCCTGCGACAGCAGGTATTCCAGGCGGGACTCGCCCTGTTCCTTGCCGATCGTGTCGAACAACGACAGCGATTCCTGGATGTTCTCGATGATCGCGGCGTCGTCGCCCTTGTCCAATCCCTTGATGTCCACCTTGTCGATGGTGCCGCGCGCATGGGCCACGGAAGTGGCGGCAAGCGACAGGACCATCAGCGGCAGGGCGTATTTCGTTGGCTGCATGCGGCACAGCATACCGACCGAAGGTGACGATGCGAAATGCATCACGTGTTTCGGGATCGGTTGTTAAGTGGCGGTCAAAATACGCGCCTTTGTGGCGATCATCACAATCTGACAGGGCAATCACGACACGAGCTATCGGAGGGGGCTTATTTGTCGCTAGGCCGCACCTTGTCTACCGACGGCAAACCGAGCCAGAAGCGTCCGCCGGCAGCCGCCGGGTATAAGAAGGCCCTCGCCTTGCACGAAAACGTCCCCCGCGCAGGGTTCTTTCGGAAATATTCGATCCCCGGGACGCCCCCGCCGCATCACAGCATGCGCAGCCGATCATCGCCGATGCCGACGATGATCCCGATGGACAACACGGGGTCGCGTGACGGTTGCCCAGTAGGTCCACGCCATGCGTGGATGGGTTACCCGTCAGCTCGACAGATGCTCGATCGCCGCGACCTTGCCCAAGCGCTCGCCCAGCATCGTCAGCAGCGCCAGGCGGTTGCCGCGCAGTGCCGGATCCTCGGCATTGACCATCACCCCATTGAAGAACGCATCGACCTGCGGACGCAAGCGGGCCAGGCGCGCCAGCACGGCCACGTAGTCCTTCTGGTGCAGGCTGGCGCCGGTGTCGTCGATGGCTGCAGTCACGGCTTCCGCCAGCGCGCGCTCGGCATCTTCCTGCAACAGGGCCGCATCGATCTGGCCCGGAATATCGCCTTCGGCCTTGCGCAGGATGTTGCGGATGCGCTTGTTGGCCGCTGCCAGCGCCTCGGCCTCCGGCAGCGCCGCGAAGATACCGATGGCGTCCAGGCGACGGTCGAAATCGTACAGCGAGACCGGCTTCAGCTCAGCCACCGCATTGAAGTGGCTGGCCGGCACGCCCTTGTCGCTGTAGTAGCCCTTCAGGCGGTCGAGGATGAAGTCGTACAGCTCAGCCACGTCGGCCTGCACGTTGCGCACGGTCAGCCCGGCATTGGCGCTGGCCAGCAGCGCGCGCAGGTCCAGCTCGAAGCCACTTTCGATGATCGTGCGGGCCAGGCCCAGCGCGTTGCGGCGCAGGGCGAACGGGTCCTTGTTGCCGGTCGGCTTCAGGCCCGCGGCGAAACCGCCGGCCAACGTGTCCACACGCTCGGCGATCGCCAGCACCTTGCCCAGCGGCGACAGCGCGATGTCGTCACCACCGAAGCGCGGCTGGTAGGCCTCGTCGATGGCCAGCGCCACCTCCGGCGACTCGCTACCGGCCACCGCGTAGTGGCGGCCAGCGATGCCCTGCAGTTCCGGGAACTCATTGACCATGCGCGACTGCAGGTCGTTCTTGGCCAGCTGCGCGGCACGCTTGGCCAGCACCGGGTCGGCGCCGACCTGCGCAGCGATCACCTCGGCCAGCGCCGCCACGCGCGCGACCTTGTCGGCCACGCTGCCCAGCTTGGCCTGGTAGGTCACCGTCTTCAGGCCCTCGCCCATCGCCTGCAGGCCCTGCTTCAGGTCTTCGTCGAAGAAGAACTTGGCATCGGCGAAGCGCGGGCGGATCACGCGCTCGTAGCCCTTGGCCACTTCGGCCACGTCCTTGGACTCGATGTTGGCGATGCCGATGAACTTCTCGGTCAGCTTGCCGCCGTCATCCAGCACCGGGAAGAACTTCTGGTTGATCTCCATCGTCTCGATCAGCGCTTCCTGCGGTACCGCCAGGAACGCGCGCTCGAAGCTGCACAACACTGCCGCCGGCCACTCGACCAGGTTCACCACCTGCTCCAGGTTGTCCTCGGTGATGCGTGCGCTGCCACCGGCGGTGGCGGCAGCGGCTTCCACTTCGGCAACGATGCGCCGGCGGCGCTCGGCCGGATCGACCAGCACGAAGGCGGCGCGCAGCGATTCGACATAGTCCTGCGGCTGGGTCAGCCACACGGTCTTGTCGTGCAGGAAGCGGTGGCCGCGGCTCATGCGGTCGGCCTTCAGGCCGAACAGTTCGGCCTCGACCACGTCGCCGCCATGCAGCAGCACCAGCCAGTGCACCGGGCGGGCGAAGCCCCAGCTGTGGTCGCCCCAGCGCATCGGCTTGGGAATCGGCATGCCGGCGATGGCCTCGCGCAGGATCTCCGGCAGCAGCGCAGCGGTGCGCGCGCCCGGAGTCACCGCACGGTGCACGAAGCGCTCACCCTTGTTGTCGGTGGTCTTCTCCAGCGCGGTCCAGTCGATCCCGGCCTTGGCCGCGAAACCCTGCAGCGCCTTGGTCGGCTGGCCTTCGGCGTCCAGCGCGATGTTCAGGTACGGGCCCAGCACTTCGCTGTGTTGTTCCGGCTGTTCCAGGCCAACGCCCGGCAGCAGCACGGCCAGGCGGCGCGGGGTCGACAGCGGGCGGGCATCGCCCAGCTCCAGTTCGACGCCGCGCTTGCGCAGGCCATCGACAACACCGTCGAAGAAGGCCTGGGCCAGGCCCGGCAGCGCCTTGACCGGCAACTCTTCGGTGCCCAGTTCAATCAGCAGGGGAGACAAGTGGCTCATCGGTTCGATCCTGTGGTGGGGGCGCAGCGCGCGACGCGGCCGGCGCCCCTGGGGTAGTAGGTGAAACGCGTGATGGGAGAACGGGCCGTCAGGCCTTCTTCGCGCCCGGGAAGCCCAGCTTCTCGCGCTGCTCGTAGTAGGCCTTGGCCACCGCCTGCGCCAGCGCGCGCACGCGCAGGATGTAGCGCTGGCGTTCGGTCACGCTGATCGCACGGCGCGCATCCAGCAGGTTGAAGGTGTGGCTGGCCTTCATCACCTGCTCGTAGGCCGGCAGCGGCAGGTTCACTTCCACCAGCTTCTGCGCCTCACGCTCGCAGGCGTCGAAGCGGTGGAACATTTCTTCCACGTCGGCGTATTCGAAGTTGTAGGTGCTCTGCTCCACCTCGTTCTGGTGGTAGACGTCGCCGTAGGTCACCGGCTGCCCGTCCGGGCCGTAGGTCCACACCAGGTCGTAGACGTTGTCGCAGTTCTGCAGGTACATGCACAGGCGCTCGAGACCGTAGGTGATCTCGCCCAGCACCGGCCGGCATTCCAGGCCACCGGCCTGCTGGAAGTAGGTGAACTGGGTCACCTCCATGCCGTTGAGCCAGACTTCCCAGCCCAGGCCCCAGGCGCCCAGGGTCGGCGATTCCCAGTTGTCCTCGACGAAACGCAGGTCGTGCACCAGCGGATCGATGCCCACCGCCTTCAGCGAATCCAGGTACAGCTGCTGGATGTTGTCCGGTGCCGGCTTCATCGCCACCTGGTACTGGTAGTAGCGCTGCAGGCGGTTCGGGTTTTCGCCGTAACGGCCATCGGTCGGACGCCGCGAAGGCTGCACGTAGGCCGCGTTCCAGGTTTCCGGACCGATCGCACGCAGGAAGGTGGCCGGGTGGAACGTACCGGCGCCCACCTCCAGGTCGAGCGGCTGGATGAGCACGCAGCCCTGCTGGGCCCAGAACTGGTTCAGGGTCTGGATCAGGCCCTGGAAGGTGATCGGAACGGTCGGGGTCGCGGACATGCGGACGAGTCTTGGCCGGCAAAGGGGTGCGCTAGTATAACGGCCGACCTGCGGGGCATTCCGTACCCGGAAGGAGCAGGTGGATGGAACATCGGCTGCCCGTGGGCACGCCCGGCGAGCCTGGTGCGGTTCCATTGCCGCCCGGTCGCCTGCAGTTCGAACAGGTTGCGGCGGCCCTGCTGGCCGATGGCGTGGTGGCGGCGCACGAGCGTGAGCGCATCCGTTTTTCCGCGCAGGGCGCCCGCAATGCCAGTGAAGTACATCCCCTGGTGCTGCTGTCCAACCTCAAGCTGGCCGCAAGCGACGGCGGCGACCTCAATCTGGAACGCCTCACCGAGTGGCTGGCCCAGCGCACCGGCAGCCGCTACCTGCGCATCGATCCAACCCGGGTAGACGTCGCTTCGGTCACCGCCGTGGCCTCGCACGCCTATGCGCGGCGGCATCGCTTCCTGCCGCTGGCGGTGGATGGCGAACGCGTGCTGGTGGCCACCAGCGAGCCGCTGGCACAGGAATGGCTGCGCGACCTGCAGCACCTGACCCGCCTGCGCATCGAGCTGGCGGTGGTCAACCCGCTCGACCTGCACCGCTACACCATGGAGTTCTTCGGCGTCACCCGCTCGGTGCGCGGTGCCCGTGGCGACGTGCGTGGCGAGGCCAACACCACCCTGCCCAGCTTCGAGCAGCTGGTCGAACTGGGCCGTACCGGCGACGTCAATGCCGACGACCAGCACATCGTGCACATCGTCGACTGGCTGCTGCAGTACGCCTACGAGCAGCGCGCCTCGGACATCCACCTGGAGCCACGCCGCGACATGGGCCGCATGCGCTTCCGCATCGACGGCGTGCTGCACAAGGTGTTCGAAGTGCCGCCGGCGGTGATGACTGCCGTGGTCAGCCGCATCAAGGTGCTGGGACGCATGGACCTGGCCGAGCGCCGGCGCCCGCAGGATGGCCGCATCAAGACGCGCTCGCCCGGCGGCCGGGAAGTGGAAATGCGCCTGTCGACCATGCCGACCGCCTTCGGCGAGAAGTGCGTGATGCGCATCTTCGACCCAGAAGCCGCCTTCAAGAGCATCGACCAGCTCGGCTTCAGCCCGCAGGAAGCAGCCGGCTGGACCGCCCTGGTCGAGCGCCCGCACGGCATCGTGCTGGTCACCGGCCCGACCGGTTCGGGCAAGACCACCACTCTGTATTCCACGCTGAAGCGGCTGGCCACGCCGGACGTCAACGTGTGCACGGTGGAAGACCCGATCGAAATGATCGCGCCGGAATTCAACCAGATGCAGGTGCAGACCAACATCGACCTGGATTTCGCCAGCGGTGTACGCACCCTGCTGCGGCAGGACCCGGACATCATCATGATCGGCGAGATCCGCGACCTGGAAACCGCGCAGATGGCGGTGCAGGCCTCGCTGACCGGCCACCTGGTGCTGTCCACCCTGCACACCAACGACGCGCCCTCGGCCATAACCCGCCTGCTCGACCTGGGCGTGCCGCATTACCTGCTGTCATCCACCCTCAACGGCATCCTCGCCCAGCGCCTGGTGCGCACCCTGTGCCCGCACTGCAAGCAGCCGCACACCCTCGGCAGGGCCGATTGGGCGGTGCTGGCTGATAGCGAAGCTGCATATCCAGATGCCGCCACGCCCTGTCGGCCGGTCGGTTGCCTGGAGTGCCGGCGCACCGGATTCCTCGGCCGCATCGGCCTGTATGAGTTGCTGCCATTGGGCTCGCGCCTGCGCGGGCTGATCCGTGCGGACATGGATCTGGCCGGTTTCAACCGTGCCGCGCGTGCTGAAGGCGTGCGAACCCTGCGCCAGGCCGGGCTTGAAAAGGTGGCACAGGGGCTGACTACAATCGAGGAAGTCCTGTCCGTACTGCCTCCCCCGGATGAATCCAGCGCCCTTCCTGATCCTTGAAACCGGCCGCCCCGTGCCGTCGCTGCGCCGTTACGGGCGCTTTCCGCACTGGATCCGGGTGGCCGCCGGCCTGGAAGAGCACCAGACCGTGGTGGTCGACGTCGAGCATGGCGCCGACCCGCCCGATCCGCGTGACTTCGCCGGCGTGCTGGTGACCGGCTCGGCCGCCTTCGTCACCGACCATGCCGAATGGAGCGAACGCAGCGCCGCCTGGCTGCGGCAGACCGCGCACGACGACGTGCCGGTGTTCGGCATCTGCTACGGCCACCAGCTGCTGGCCCACGCGCTGGGCGGCGAAGTGGCCTACAACCCCGCCGGGCGCGAATCGGGAACGATTGAACTGGCACTGGACCCGCAGGCCGCGCAGGACCCCTTGTTCCAGGGACTGCCGAGCCACTTCCCGGCCCACGCCACCCATCTGCAGACCGTGCTGCGCGTGCCCGAGGGCGCTGCCGTGCTGGCGCGCTCGCCGCTGGATGGCTGCCACGCCTTCCGCTGGGGCCGCCAGGCCTGGGGCGTGCAGTTCCATCCGGAATTTGCCACCCACCACATGCGGGGCTACGTGCGCGCACGCGCCGACTGCATCGGCCGACACGGGGGTTGTGCGCGCAGCATCGAGCGCGCGGTCAGCGCCGCCCCGCTTGCCCGCCAGCTGTTGCGGCGCTTTGTCCGCCAGGCCCGCCTGTCTTCAGCCCAGCCGGTGGCAAAACAGGGATAATCGGCGGCACGGGCACACCGCCCGGCCCCTCCTGTCCCTCCCCGGATGTCCATGAAAGAGATTCGCAAGCTGCCAGCCTCGGCGGGCGCCCAGTGGTTGCTGGATACGTTCTCGCTGTATCGGCGTGCGCCGCTGCAGCTGGCCCGGATCGGCCTGACCTGGCTGCTGGTGAACTGGGTGGTCACCCTGCTGGGAACGATGCTGCCCGGCACCGCCGGCCTCGCCCTGCAGATGATGACGCTGGTGATTTCACCGGTGATGTTCGGCGGCATGCTGTACGCCATGGGTGAGATCGACCAAGGCCGTCCCGGCCTGGCCACCCATCTGCTGCAGCCGATCCGCGACCGCCGTGTCAGCCACCTGCTGGTGCCGCTGGCGATCCAGGTGCTGGTCGTGCTGCTGCTCGGCGCGCTGCTGTACCTGATGATCGGCCGCGAGGGCTTCACCGCCTTCAGCGACACCATGACCAAGATGCAGGAACTCGGCCGCAGCGGGCAGCAGATCAGCCCGGAGACCGCCGCCGAACTGGTCGCCAACCTGCCGGCGCAGCGCATCGCGCTGTGGATGCTGCTGGTGTTCTGCACCGCCGTAGCGCTGACCCTGGCGATGTTCACCCAGCCGGCACTGGTGGTGTTCGACCGGCAGAGCGGCATGCACGCGCTGCGCCTGAGCCTGCAGGGCTGCATCGAGAACATCGGCGCCACCGCCGTGTTCACCGTGCTCGGCCTGATCGCCGCGTTCTGCGTCTACGTGCTGTTCGTGATCGTGGTCCAGCTCGGCATGCTGATCGGCGGCCCGCTGGCGGCGGCATTCATTGCGCAGCTGGTGTTCACCACGGTGCTGATGCCGCTGTATGTCGGCGCGGTCTATGCGGCCTGGAAGCAGATGTTCGTGCATCGCGGCAGCCGCGGCGCACCGCCGGTGCCGCAGTCGCCGCCCGCCAACGACGTCTTCCACGCCTGAGCGGGGCTCAACGCGGTAGCGCCGGGCATGGCCCGGCGCTACCGGGAATCAGGCCGCAGGCTTCTTGACCACCGAAGACGGCACCAGCCAGCGCGCAGCGTGGATGCCCAGCTCGTACAGCAGGCACATCGGGATCGCCAGCATCAGCTGCGACACCACATCCGGAGGGGTCAGGATCGCAGCGAGCACGAAGATGCCGACGATCGCGTAGCCGCGCCCTTCCTTGAACTGCTGCGGCGTGATCCAGCCCAGCAGCACCAGGATCACCATCGCCACCGGCAGTTCGAAACTGCCGCCGAAAGCGAAGAAGATCGCCAGCACGAAGTCCAGGTAGGCGTTCGCGTCCGGGGTGATCGCGATCACTTCCGGGCTGAAGGTGGTGAGGAAGTGGAAGACCGCCGGCAGCACCAGGAAATAGGCGAAGGCGCAGCCGGTATAGAACAGCAGCACCGACGAGACCAGCAACGGCATCGCCAGGCGCTTCTCGCGTGCATACAGGCCCGGCGCAACGAAGGCCCACAGCTGGTACAGCAGCCACGGCACGGCCACGAACAGAGCCACGAAGAACGTCAGCTTCAACGGCGCGAAGAAGGCGCCAGCCGGGTTGGTGGCGATCATCGTCTGCCCGTTGGGCAACTGCGAGATCAGCGGCTCGGCCAATGCGTTGTAGAGCTTCTGGGTGAACGGCAGCAGGCCCAGCAGAACCACGCCCAGGCCCAGCAGCGCACGCACCAGGCGCGCGCGCAGTTCAACCAGGTGTTCCACCAGCGAACTTTCGCCGAAGTCGTGTTCGCTCATGACGGGCGCTCCGTGCGGGCGGGCGTTTCGGCCGCGGTATCAGCAACGGTATCGCCCGCAGGTTCGGCAGGGGTGGGCGCGATGGCAGCACCATCAGGCGAAGCCACCACAGGCCCGGGCGCATCCACCAGATGCGGGGGCTGTTCGGCCGGGGCGGGTGCACGCACCTGCTGCGCCAGCGTGTCGCTGTGCTGTTGCATCTGTTCGGCTTCGCGGCGCATGGCTTCGCCGCTGGCACGCAGCTGGTTCTCGGTGTCCTGCATGCCTTGGCGCACGTCCTGCATCTGCCGCTTGATGTCTTCGGCCTGCAGTTCGCGTTCCAGTTCCTGCTTGACCGAATCCCATTGATTACGCGCGCGGCGTACCCACAGCCCGGCGAAGCGGGCCGCCTTGGGCAGGCGCTCAGGTCCGAGCACCACCAAGGCGACAACCGCGATCACCAGCAGTTCGCTGAAGCCGATATCAAACACCGCAACCGCTCCGGATCAACGCGCGTTGCGGTCGTGCTCGTCCTGCGCGGTGCGCGCGGCATCCTGGCTGCGCGACTCGTCGCCCAACTGCGCGTTCGGCTTGTCTTCGTCGTGCATGCCCTTCTTGAATTCCTTGACCGCCGAGCCGAGATCCTTGGCACCACTGGTCAGGCGCTTGGTGCCGAACACCAGCAGGACGATGGCGAGCACGACCAACCAATGCCAGATGCTGAAACTGCCCATAAGTCGCTCGTTACGTTAGTGATCAGATTGCCGAGCATAGCGCACCGGCTGTAAGCCGGCGCGCGTGACGAAAGTCAGTTGTTGCCCAGCGTTTCAGTGCGGATTTCCCCGTCATTGACCGGCTGGAAACCCTGCTGGGCCGGCGGCGGGGACTGCGGTACGGCCTGCAGCGGCGCCGTGGTCGCTTCAACCGGTGCCGCAGGTGCTGCCTGAACAGGCGCCGGGGCGGGCGCTGCAGCGGCGGCCGGACGCGGTGCGTCATTGCCACCGTTGCGGTTGTTGCGCGCCGCGTAGGTGGCCTCTTCCAGGCGATCACGGAAAGCGACCACATCCATTGACGGCGAGCCAGCCGCGCGTCCCTCGAAAATCATCCGCGGCGTCGTGTTGCTGCCGTAAGCGTCGAGATTGGCGGCATCGTCGATCTGCAGGATCGCACCATCCAGGGCGACGCCGGCGAACAGGCCACGGGCGCGCGACCACGACCAGATCTCAGCCTTCAACTGGCCATCGGTGGCGGCGGCGGCATTGCGGCCCACCGGACCGGCGGCGACACCGGCATCGGCGCCGAGGGTGAACTTGCCGTTGACGAGATTGTCCAGGCTGCGGTCGTTGCGGAACACCAGCACCACGTCGGAGGACTGCACACCGGCCTGGAAGCCGATGCTGCCGCCGGTGAGCTTGATGAATACCGGGTTGGACCACGCACCGTTGGGCATGCGCACCGACATCAGGCCGTGGCCACGGCGTCCGCCGATCACCAGACCGGCCTTGATCGTGTCGGGAATGACGATGACCGCGCGGCCTTCGTCGAGCAATTTGTCCGGAATGCCCTGTTCGGGGATTCCCTGGATTTCAGCCAGTACACGCACCGCGTTGCGGGCGCGCTGGTCTTCCTGCGGTCCGGCCATGGCCTGGCTGGACAGCAGGCTGGCGGCGATCAGCAGGGCTTGGATCGGGCGACGCATGGCAGGCTCCAGAAGTCAGTCCATAGGAAGATATAGCAAGTGACTGAAATTAGTAGTGTTGTGATGAATCCCCAATGAGCGTTGCCTGCTCACATTGACCTCATCGATGACGCCGATCCAAACCCTGCATACCGACGTGACGATGGAATCGGCGACAATAGCGCCCATGCTCGACGCACCCGATACCGCCGTATTGGCGGTCAACCTAGGCACGCCCGAGACGCCGACGGCTCCCGCTGTTCGTCGTTACCTGGCCGAATTCCTGTCCGACCCGCGCGTGGTCGCCCTGCCGGCACTGCTGTGGCAGCCGCTGCTGCGCGGCCTGATCCTGCCGCTGCGCAGTGGCCGTTCGGCCGCCAAGTACGCCCAGGTGTGGCTGCCGGAAGGCTCGCCGCTGATGGTCCACACCCGCCAGTTGGCGCAGGCGATGCAGGCCCTGCTGCCGACGCTGCGCGTACGCCACGCGATGCGCTACGGCGAACCGGCGCTGACCACCGAACTGGATCGGCTGACCGCCGAGGGCGTGCGCCGCATCGTGGTATTGCCGCTGTATCCGCAGTATTCGACCACCACCACCGCCTCGGTCGAAGACCGCGTGGACGCATGGCAGCGCAGGAACCCGCAGGTGACGGTCAGCCTGGTGCAGGACTATTCGATCGATCCGGACTGGGTTGCCGCCGTTGCCGGCTCGATCCAGCGCTATTGGCAGCAGCACGGTCGCGGCCAGAAGCTGATGTTCTCCTTCCATGGCATTCCGCAGCGCCTTGCCGATGCCGGCGATCCTTATCCGCAGCGCTGCGAGGCCAGTGCACGCGCGATCGCCGCAGCGCTCGGCCTGGGCGCGGATGACTGGCAGATGGGTTACCAGTCGCGCTTCGGCCGCGAACGCTGGCTGCAGCCCTACGCCGAACCCAGCCTGTGGGAGCTGGCCGAAGCGGGGGTGAAACAGATCGACGTGGTCTGCCCCGGGTTCGCCACCGACTGCCTGGAAACACTGGAAGAAGTCGCCATGGGCTTCACCGAAACGCTGGCCGAGCGCGGCGCGCAGATGCGCTACATCCCCTGCCTCAACGCCGAGCCGGAACACGCCCGCGCATTGGCGCGGCTGGCCGTGGCCTCGCTGGCATGACCCTGCAGCCGTTTGAACTGCAGGTCGCGGGCGTCCGCGTTGCCGGCCTGCGCCGTGCGGGCGACGGACCGCGCGTGCTGGCCCTGCACGGTTGGCTCGACAATGCGGCCAGCTTCGTACCGCTGGCGCCGCATCTGCCACAACTGGACCTGGTGGCGATCGACCTGCCCGGACACGGCCACAGCGCACATCTGCCTACCGGTGCGGTGTACACCACGCCGGCAGCGATCACCCATGTACTCGATGTCGCCGATGCACTGGGCTGGGACCGGTTCACCCTGATGGGCCATTCGATGGGTGCCGGCATCGCCAGCCTCACCGCGGCGATCAGTGATCGCGTCGAACGCCTGGTCGCCATCGAGGCACTCGGCGGCCTGCGCGGACCGGAAGAGGACACCGCCAGCCGTCTGCGCGAGCACGTCGAAGCCACGCGCGCGCTCGCACGCAAACAACTGCGCGTGTTCCCCGATCTGGCCGCACCGATCCGGGCGCGGATGATGACCAACCAGCTCAGCGAAGGCTGCGCACGCCTGCTGGTCGAACGCGGTGTCGAGCCGGTCGAAGGTGGCTATCGCTGGTGCAGCGATCCGCGCCTGATGCTGCCCACCGCGATCCGCCTCAGCGAAGGCCAGATCGACAACCTGCTGCAGGCCATCAGCTGCCCGACCCAGGTGATCTACGCCACGCCTGCACAGTCGTACTATCCCGAGCCGATGCGCAGCGAGCGCCTGCAGCACCTGCGTGATGGCCGCCTGGCGGTATTCCCCGGCAACCATCATCTGCACATGGAACACCCGGCACAGGTTGCCGCGGTCATCGATGCATTCCTGAGCGGAAACAGCAACGCACGCTGACCATCGTCGGCTGCGCGTACTTCACTCTGCGCCACTGCGGCCGATAGAACGGTAGTGGGCCCCTGCGCCCACAGCACGCAGGCCCTTCGTGCCTGCGGCTCGTTCCTGGTTCTGCAAGGAAGACCGCATGTCCCGTCTGCTGCACCGTCATCCACAGGATGTGGTCACGGTGCCTGTCCTCCGCGTCGCTGCCTGCGCCGCATTCCCCGAATTCTCCGACCGTGCCGTCGTTGCGCTCATCCGCGCTGGGCGTTGCAGGGTCGCTGCCGTCCGTTGATCCAGGAGTTGCCGATGTCCATTGCGTCCTCCCGCCCCCCCGACCAGGGCCGTGTCCCGTATCTGCAGCAGCTGGCACAGCGGGGCGATCGTCGCCTGCTGCTTGGCAGCGTGGCGTTCGCAGCCATCGGCCTTGTGCTGGCCGTGCGCGGTACGTCGCTGCCCGCTGCGAGCACCGTTGCCGCCGCCGTGCTGCCAGCCGCCTGGCTGGGCTGGCGCCAGGCCGGCCAGGCCATCGCCCGCAACGGCCTGGCACTAGTGCTGTCCCTGCAGTTGAGCCTGCTCTGCCATATCGGCGGATTGAATGCCGCATTGCCGATCGCACTGCTGCTGGGCGTGCTGCTCACCCAGCGTGACCGCCTGTCGTTGTGGCTGGCCGGCGCCATCGGCGTCATTGCAGTGCTGGCGCCGTTGCTTGACGGAGCCGCCGTGCTGCCACCGCTGTTGAATGCCACTGCCCTGGCGGCGCTGACGCTGGTGCTGGGCCAGACCGCCGCACGCCTGCGCCAGCAGAGTGAAGCGCTGGGTCACGGCCCACACCGCCTGGCCGCATTGGCACGTGACATCGCCATGGGCGTCGACCTCGGTGCACACAGCGATGCACGCAACTACGCACCCGGCTCACTGGCCCACGCGTTGGCCGATACCGCGCGTCACGTGCAGGCGCAGCGCGGCCGCGAGGCCGAGGCGCACGCCGAGAACGCGCAGATCCGCCAGGCACTGGATGCCTCGCGCACGGCGATGATGATTGCCGACAACGATCACGTCATCCGCTACGTCAACCGCTCGGTGGTGGCACTGCTGCGCAACCAGCAGGCCACACTGCGCCAGGCATTCCCCGATTTCGACGCAGAGCGGCTGGTCGGCAGCAGCATCCATCGCTTCCATGCCAACCCTGACCGCATCCGCGGCATCCTCAACGGCCTGCAGGCAACGCACCACGGCAAGGTGCGGATCGGGCCGGTGCATTTCGCCCAGGTGGTTACCCCGGTGTTCGATGCACAGGGCGCGCGCCTGGGCTTTGCGGTGGAATGGCATGACCGCACCCATGAGCTGACGCTGGAGAATGCCGTTGCCGGGATTGTCGATGCCGCCGCGCACGGTGATCTCGAACAGCGCCTGCAGGCCAGCGAAGGCGCCAGCTTCCTCGACGGCCTGACCGGTGGCATCAACCAGTTGCTGGATACCCTGGGCAGCACGATCGACGAAGTGCGGCAGATGCTATCGGCGATGGCCAACGGTGATCTCGACCGCCGCATGCAGGGCGAGTACCACGGTGCGTTCGCCGCCATCCAGCGCGATGCCAATGCCACTGCCAGCCAGCTGGCACGCATGGTCGGCCACATCCAGCACTGCGCCACCACCATCAGCACGGCCGCCAGCGAAATCGCCGCAGGCAACGGCGCACTGTCCGAGCGCAGCGAACGACAGGCTGCGCATCTGCAGGAAACCGCCGCTTCCATGGAAGAGCTGACCGCCACCGTGCGCCAGAATGCAGCGCATGCGCGGCAGGCCAGCGAACTGGCCGCGTCCACCCAGGGCGCAGCGAGTGATGGCAACCACGCCATGCAGCGGGTGATCGACACCATGCAGGCCATTGAAGGCGCGTCCAAGCGGATCGGCGACATTACCGGCGTGATCGACGGCATTGCCTTCCAGACCAACATCCTGGCGCTCAATGCTGCGGTTGAAGCGGCACGTGCCGGCGAGCAGGGTCGCGGGTTCGCGGTCGTCGCCAGCGAGGTCCGTGTGCTGGCTCAGCGATCGGCGGCAGCCGCCCAGGAGATCAAGGTCCTCATCGACGAGGCAGGTCGTCAGGTCGGCGAGGGCGCCCAGTTGGTGGCCGATGCTGGACAACGCATGCAGGGCATCGTCGGCGGCGTGGAGAACGTAAGCCACCTGATGCGCGAGATCTCGGCGGCATCGCAGGAGCAGTCTTCCGGTATCGAGCAGATCAACCAGACGGTGGTGCAGATGGACCAGGCCACGCAGCAGAATGCGGCCTTGGTGGAAGAAGCCACTGCAGCGGCACGGGAACTGCAGTCGCAGGCAGGCGCACTGAACCAGGCGGTATCAGTGTTCCGGCAGCGCGAGGCCGCGTTGATCGACTGAGCAGCCCCTGCGCCATGTTCCATGGAAGGCGGCGCCCGCAGGGCGCCGCCTTTTTGTTGCGCGTGGTTCGCGGCAGGGTTCGATGGCTCAACGGTTACGAAGGCAATCCGTTCAAGGCTGCCCGCGACACGATGATGAGGCCGAGGCACCGGCCGTTGCGGCGAAGCATGTCCGCCTGCTGCTGTGCTCCAAAGAATGCGGCACCGCCTGGGCGCTGCATCTACGCGTGGGTATTGAGTCCCGGTAGTGCCGGCCGCTGGCCGGCAACCACGTGCTACCGCATGACGTTCATGGGATTGCCGGCCAGCGGCCGGCATTACCCTTGGTTTCTCGCGCACAAAGAAAAACCCCGCTGCATGAGCAGCGGGGTTTTTGGGTATAAACCCTGGCGATGACCTACTCTCGCATGGCTTAGGCCACACTACCATCGGCGCAGCTACGTTTCACTTCCGAGTTCGGGATGGG
>NZ_JBFPNJ010000030.1:0-425672 GCF_040815575.1 Stenotrophomonas sp. LST15-1-1.1 | reverse complement strand
AATGATTCTGGCAACGTATCGCTTGCTTTAAAACAATTAATAGTTGCTTGATCAAACGTCTGCAAGATGGACAATCATCCTTCCTGCAGGCGCCTTCACAAGATACCTGCGCATACTTTCAAAGATCCGGGGAAGTGGCCTCAGCGCCGTTCCCGTGTGCTGCGAAGTTTCCTTCGTAGCGAGCCGCCCATTATAGCCGGCTTTTCCGCTTCGTCAACACCTTTTTTCAAGGCCGCCTCACCGAAGTGGACGTTGTTGCCGATGCTGCTTCGTCGTTGGACCCGAGGGCCTTTCGTCGTTGCGAGCCGCCTATTATGCCGGACTTTTCGAGTCCGTCAACACCTTCGTTCGATCATCTCGTCCGGCGGTGGTGGCGTCGCTGTTCGCGTTGGTGGCTTCCGAAGAAGTCGCCGTGCTGCAGCAAGGGAGCGAATTCTAGAGATCCTGCAGATTTCGATAAATTTTTTTTTCTTGAAGTTGACTTAAAACGGGGTGCGCGCTGTTTGGCGGGGGCTCATAGGTCCCTGGGGGTTTGCCGGGGGTTTGGGCGGCCAACGCCGCAGGCGCTATCAATACACCGATGCATAGCGAAGAGAAGAGCATGGATACGCAGAAACGACAGGGATGGTGGCGGGATCTCTCGATGCCGGCGATCGTCGCCGGCTTCATCACCGTGCTGGTCGGCTTCGCCAGTTCGGCGGTGATCGTGTTCCAGGCGGCGCAGGCCGTGGGTGCAGACCAGGCGCACATCGCCTCGTGGATGTGGGCCCTTGGGCTGGGCATGGGCGTGACCTGCATCGGCCTGTCACTGCGCTACCGCGTGCCGGTGGTCACCGCATGGTCGACGCCGGGTGCGGCGATGCTGGTCGTCGGTGCCGGTGGCGCGTCTCTGTCTGAAGCTACCGGTGCGTTCCTGCTGGCGGCGGTGCTGGGCATGCTCGCTGGCTTCTCCGGGGTGTTCGCCCGGTTGATGAAGCGCGTGCCCATGGCCTTGGCCGCGGGCATGCTGGCCGGTGTGCTGCTGCGCTTCGGCCTGGAGGTGTTCGTGGCAATGAACACCCAGCGCGTGCTGGCGTTGGCCATGTTCGCTACCTGGCTGCTGGGCCGCCGCCTGTTCCCTCGTTATGCGGTGATCGCCACCCTGCTGGTCGGCATCGCCATCGCCGCCAGCCAGGGTCTGCTGCATGCACAACAGGTGCAGCTGCAACTGGCGGTGCCGCAATGGGTCACTCCTTCGCTGTCGTGGACGGCGATGGTCGGCATCGCCCTGCCCCTGTTCGTGGTCACCATGGCCTCGCAGAACATCCCCGGTGTGGCGGTGATGCGCGCCTCCGGCTACGACGCACCGGTGTCGCCCGTGATCGGCTGGATCGGCGTGGTCAACACGCTGCTGGCACCCTTCGGCGCCTATGCACTGAACCTGGCGGCCATCACTGCGGCGATCTGCATGGGCCGTGATGCCCACGAGGATCCGGCACGGCGCTACACGGCGGCGATGGCGGCGGGTGCCTTCTATATTGTCATCGGCCTGTTCGGGGCCACCGTAGCGGCCCTGTTCGCTGCCTTCCCCAAGGAACTGGTGGCCTGCGTGGCCGGTATCGCCCTGTTCGGCACCATTGGCAACAGCCTGGCCAGTGCATTGGCAGTGGAGCGCGACCGTGAGGCCGCGCTGGTCACTTTCCTGGTGACCGCCTCGGGGATGACACTGGCCGGTATCGGTTCTGCGTTCTGGGGCCTGGTCGCCGGGACGCTCTGCCTGTGGGTTTTGCGACCGCGTTCGCCGGCTCAGTGATAGGTCTGCAGGAGACCCTGGATGATGTAACGGAGCGCGTAGATCAGGCCCAGGCAGACCACCACGGCCGAGGCCTTGGTGCCACCACGGCGAAGCAGCTCGGCGCGGATGCGGTTCGGCTGGCCGGCGTAGATCACCTGCACCCGTGCCAGCAGGCGGCTGCAATGGCGGAGATACAGGCTGTTGGCGAAGATGGCCAGCGCGATACGCGGGAGCAGCATGCCAAAGGCGATCTGCGGTACGCCGGCGTCAGCCAGCAGCATCAGCATCGGCAGCAGCGTGGTGACCAGATAGAAGCCGATGGCGGCCAGGTACATCCGGCGATGCACCATCCACAGCGTGCCGAACAGGAAGGCGGGCCAGTTCCAGCGGCGTGGGGGCTTCGGCAGCGCACTATCCACATGCCAGAAGCGACGGTAGGCGGCGGCGTTGGGACCGACCACCAGCGTCAGGTAATCGGCATCTTCCAGCGCGGTGTCTACATCGGCGTCAGCGCCGGGCGCCAGATAGGGGTTCCCGTTACCAGGCGAGGTCTGCGGATCGAGGGTGCTCATGCTGGCCATCCATGCCAAAGGGGGAGCCTGCTATAGCGGCGCGCTGGACAGGATCTGAAGCAGGACATGCCGCCCGCCCGCTGCCACGGTGACTACGTCGGGCCCGGCGTTGGCAGCTTCCAGGCAGACGTAGTCGCGCCAGCCGTCACCGACATCGGCCATCTTCGCGGCAGCGTCGGCGCCAGGGTTCCATGCCACCAGCGAGCGGCTGCCTTCGGTGCGGATGTCGATGCGGCGCTTCAGCACCGGGTCGCGCAGCACATAGTGCCCGCCGGCCTGGGTGTAGATGCGGTCGCTGCGGCCCGGATCGCGTGGATCGCGTAGCGACCAGGGGCCCTGCTGGCGACGCGGCTGGGCGTAGTTCTCGAACTTGTCGAGGTAGTCCAGGCCATCGACGCCGTCGACGTCGACCTTGCTGGCATCACCGACACGGAAGTAGTTGTGCAGCGCCTGGGTGATAGTGGCCGGGGCCTTGCCCGTGTTCTCGGTAACCAGCTGCTGGCGCAGTTCGCGGCCGACGCGCACCGTCATGCTCAGACGCAGGCCGAGGTTGTCCAATGCGGGCGGCGCCAGGGTCAGTTCGATGCTGCCATCGTCGAGGCGGCGCGACTGCTGCAGTTCCCAGGGCAGGGTGCGCACGAAGCCATGGGCCGGCACATCATCGCCCTGCCCCTGGCGGCCGAAGTACGGCCAGCACACCGGGCTGCCGCCGCGGATGGGCGTGGGCAGTGCCGCGCGCTTGGGCGAGAGCCACATCACATCGGGTTGGCCCTTGGGCACGAACGAGAGCAGTTGGCCGCCGAACACACTGATGGCGGCGGTGGCCTGCGGGGTTTCCACCAGCCAGGCATCAAGTCCCTGGAACTGGCCGCTGCTGACACCCTTTATCTGTTGCACGCTGGATCGACTCCGGATGGCCGGCGACTGCGCGGCACTGTAGTTGGTGGGAAGGCTGAAGCGGGTGGATGTGGCCGGAACCTTCGCCTGCGGTTCGCTCTGCAGCGCGCGCAGGATGCGCTGGCCGGCGCGACCATCGGCGTTGGCCCAACCGAGCCGGCGCTGTTCGACCTGGATGGCACGACGGCTGGCGGTACCGATCATGCCATCGGCGGCGCCGATGTCATGGCCGCGCGCCAGCAACAGCGTCTGCAGCTGGCGGCGCTCATCGCGGCCAAGGCCGGGATCATCGGTTGGCCAAGCGGTGGCCAGGCCGCTGCCGCCACGCAGGCGGTCGGCCAGGGTGGCGATGGCCAGGGCATAACTCTCGGCGGCGTTGTAGCTGTAGATCGCGTCGTAGTTGCGGAACACCAGCAGTGCCGGGCCTTTGTTACCGGCCGGCAGCAACAGCGCGGCGCGGGCATCGGCGGGCAGGCCGGCCGGCGCCAGCGCGCTGCCGTCCAGGCCGGTCACGCCCAGTGCGCGCCAGTCGGCCAGTGCCCGGCGCTGGGTGCGGCCGGCTTGGCTGGCGTTGAAACCAACGGGGACGCGGACTTCCATGCCCCAGGGTTCACCGGTCCGCCAGCCGGCGCGCTTCAGATAGTTGGCGGTGGACGCCAATGCATCGGGAATGCTGCCGACCAGATCGCGACGGCCATCGCCATCACCATCCACGGCAATGCGTGCGTAGGTGCTGGGCATGAACTGCGTGTGGCCGAAGGCGCCGGCCCAGGAGCCGGTCAGGCCCTGCGCCTGCAGGTCACCCTTGTCGATGAGCTTGACCAGCGCCAGCAGTTCGCCGCGGAAGAAGGGTTGCCGACGGCCGGCGCAGGACAGCGTGGCCAGCGACTGCAGCAGTGGGCGCTTGCCGAACACGCGGCCGTAGTCGCTCTCCACGCCCCAGACGGCGACGATGGTGACTGGATCGACGCCGTACTGCGCCGAGACACGCTGAAGCAGATCGCGGTGCTGCTGCAGCATGGCGCGACCGTCGTCCACGCGCTGTCGATCAACCAGCGCGGCCAGGTAGTCCCATATGGGCGTGGTGAACTCCGGCTGCGCGTCGAGCAGCGGCAGCACGCTGGGATCAGGCTGCAGTCCGGCGGTGATGGCCGTGAAACGGTCAGCGGCAATGCCCTGGGTGGCGGCAGTAGCCTGCAGGCCCGCCATGCAGCGGGCGAACGCGGGATCCGCGGTTGCCGGCGCTGCGGCCGCTGGCAAGGCAAGCGCGGCGGCCAGGCCGAGCGTGGTCAGAAAGGGCATGGCGTCCTCCGTGTTGCCGGTGCTGGAGCCATGGTAACGCGGAGGGCAGGCAAGGTTGGTCGAGACTGCCGGCCAGCGACCGGCACTACCGGTGGCTAGGGTGAGGGGCGCAGCAGGCGCAGGCCGTATGCAGGATGGTCAGCGTTCCAGTGCGCCACCACCTCCAGCCCTGCCTGCTGCAGCAGGTGGCCGAAGCTGGCGTCGGTGTACTTGTGGCTGTACTCCACGCGGATCGGTTCGCCCACGCTGAAGTGGAAGGTGCGGCCGTCGAGATGGACGTCCTGCTCGCGCTGGCTGACCAGGTCGGTTTCGATGCGCAGGCGCGCAGTGCTGTAACGGGCCTGGTGACGGAAGCCGTCTAGATCGAAGTCACTGCCGACCTCGCGGTTGAGACGCGCCAGCAGGTTCAGGGTGAAGGCGGCGGTGACACCGTCGGCATCGTTGTAGGCAGCCTCGATCAGTGCCGGGTCCTTGTGCAGATCGATGCCGACCAGGGCCAGGCCCTGCCGGCCCATCGTCTGGCGCATCGCGCGCAGCAGCGCGATCGCATCCTCATCGGCGAAGTTGCCCAGCGTGGAGCCCGGGAAGAACAGCAACCGGCGCGCGGCAGGCCGTTCCGGCGCAGGAACCTGCACCGGCCGGGTGAAGTCGGCGCACACCGGCAGCATTTCCACCTCCGGCAGCGCCGGTGCCAGGTGGTCGATGCTGGACAACAGCGCCGCGCGCGATATCTCGATGGGCGTGTAGGCCACCGGATCCTGCAGGGCGGCCAGCAGGCGGGCGGTCTTGCGGCCGCTGCCACTACCCAGTTCGACCACATGTACGCGCGGCCCCACCGCCTGCGCGATCTGCGGCAGTACCCGATCCAGCAGGGCCAGCTCGGTGCGTGTGGGGTAGTACTCGCGGGTGTGGGTGATCTGCTCGAACAAGCGCGAGCCGCGCGCGTCGTAGAAGTACTTGGACGGCAGCTGGCGCGAGGCGTGCGATAGACCCGCCACGGCATCGGCAAGAATCTGCTGGCGGCCGGGGGTAAGGTCGGTCAGCGCCTGCAGCGCATCCTGGACGGTACTCATGAAAGATCCCTTGCCAGGCGCAGGCCTGAGAACTGCCAACGCGCCGGTGGCATGAAGAAGTTGCGGTAGCTGGCGCGTACATGTCCGCGCGGGGTGGCACAGCTGCCACCGCGCAGTACCCACTGGCCACACATGAATTTGCCGTTGTATTCGCCGAGGTTGCCGGCGAAGGGACGGAAACCGGGGTAGGCGCCATAGGCGCTGCTGGTCCATTCCCACACGTCGCCGAACAGCTGGCGCAGTCCGTCGCCCTGCCCTGCCATCGGGTGCAGATGATCGTCATCGGCGAAGTGGCCTGCGACCGGCTGCGTGGCAGCGGCCGCCTCCCATTCGAATTCGGTGGGCAGGCGGGCGCCGGCCCAGCGTGCGCAGGCATCGGCTTCGTAGTAGCTGAGATGACAGACCGGTGCGTGCGGATCGAGCTCGCGCCAGCCACCCAGGGTGAACTCGCGCAGCAGGTCGTCATCCCAGTACAGCGGATGCTGCCACTGCTCGGCCTCGCGCAGCGCCCAGCCTTCGCTCAGCCACCAGCGCGGATCGCGGTAGCCGCCCGCGTCGATGAAGGCGCGGTACTCGGCGTTGCTGAGGGGGCGTTCGGCGATGGCATGCGCAGGAAGCAGCACGCGATGCACGGGCGATTCATTGTCATAAGCGAAGGCCGCGTGCTGCGGCCAAGCGGACGCACCGATGCTGACGATGCGTTCGCCCTGTTCGACCCAGCCCTGCGCGCTGTGGGCGCTGACGGCGACGGGCAGGTCATCGCGATACGGCGGCTGCAGCGGATTGCACCAGAAGGCGTGCTTGATGTCGGTGAGCAGCAGCTCCTGGTGCTGCTGTTCGTGGTGCAGCCCCAGCTGCAGGTGCTGCAGGGCATCGCTGCCCAGATCGCCATCGCGCAGTTGTGCCAGCACCTGTTCATCCACGTGTCGGCGGTAAGCGTGGACCTGCTGCAGCGAGGGCCGCGAGAGCAGACCGCGCTGTGGCCGCGCATGGGCGGGGCCGAGACTCTTGTAGTAACTGTTGAACAGATAGTCCCAGGCCGGATCCCACGGCGTGTAGCCGGGCCGGCTGGCGAGGACGAAGCGCTCGAAGAACCAGGTGGTGTGGGCCAGGTGCCATTTGGCCGGGCTGGCATCGGCCATGCTCTGCAGCAGGGCGTCTTCCGGGCTGAGGGGTGCGGCCAGCTGCACGCTGCGCCCCCGCACGTGGGCGAAGTGGCGGGCGAGGTCACGCTGCGGGGCAGCGACGGCGGCGGGTACGCTGTCCATGTGAGCAGCTTCGACCGCGGCCGGTGAGCGCGATGTCATGGCCCGGTGCCGTGATGTTCACATCAGCGCCCGCGCATTCAAGAAGGGCGCCGTTGCGCCGCTAACGGCAGTGCTGCGGCCGCGTCGTGACCGCGCTGGAATTCCGCGTGTCCCATCATCCGCTCCGACAGCCTGTGCACTATCTGTTCGTGCTGCCCGCCGTGCTGGTCGCGCTGGTGCTGTGGGCGAGCCTGGAAAACGATGATGTCGGCCGAGCCGGGCAGCGCATCCTGCCGTGGTTGCTGGCCTGCCTGGGTGCAGGACTTGCCCTGCTGTACAACCAGGTGCGCACGCTGTGCCTGCTGCTGCTGGTGGCGCTGGCCTTCGCGGTGCTGCACCAGGATCTGGGGCACTACCTGCGCGATGGCCGGGTAACGGCGCTGACGCCACTGCGCTTCCACGCGATCTCGACGTGGCTGCCGTTGTTGTTCGCCGTCCATGCGCTGTGGCCCGAACGCGGACGACGCCGCCAGGACCTGCTGCTGAGGGCCACGACCAGCGGTATTGCCTTGGCGATCTTCATCCTGCTTGCTGCACAGCAGCCGCAGGGCATGCACGACCTGCTGTCGAACCGGCACTTCCCGTGGCTACCGAGCGACTGGAACGCGCTGGCGCAGCTGCCCGCCGTGTTGTTCCTGCTGGCCACCGCTGCACTGGGGTGGCAGGCATGGCGCCAGCCGCGGCCGCTGCATACGGCGATGCTGCTGGCCCTGCTGTGCCTGTGGTGGATGCTGCCGCGGATCTTCCTGCAGCCGGTGCTGCTGCCGGCGCTGAGCGTGGCCGCGCTGCTGCTGATGTTGGCGGCGACCCTGCAGGAGTCCTTCCACATGGCGTTCGGCGACGAGCTGACCGGCCTGCCCGGCCGCCGAGCATTCAACGAAACGCTCAAGCGTGCCACCGGCACCTACAGCATCGCGATGATCGACGTCGATCATTTCAAGAAGTTCAACGACACCCACGGCCACGACACCGGCGATGACGTGCTGAAACTGGTGGCCTCACGGTTGTCGCGGGTGGGCGACGGCGGCCGCGCGTTCCGTTATGGCGGCGAGGAATTCGCCGTGGTTTTCCTCGATCGCCCGGCATCGGCCTGCGTGGACGCGTTGGAGGCGCTGCGGCAGGGCATCGAGCAGAGCCGGATGCAGCTGCGCGACCGCAGCACCCGCAGCCGTGACGATACGCTCGGCCAGCAGCAGCGCGGGCGCGGCGGTGGCGGTGCGGTAGTGCAGGTGACCGTCAGCATCGGCTTGGCCGACAGCCGGGTCGATCCGCGCCCGGCCGGGGTGGTCAAAGCAGCCGACCAGGCGCTGTATGCGGCCAAGGAGGAAGGCCGCAACCGCGTGTGCGCGCATGGCGGCCAGCGCGTGCTGGCCGTGCGCGGCAGCCACGCTCAGACGGCGTCGAGGTAGTACCAGCGGCCGTCGATCCGCAGGAAGCGGCTGTGCTCTGTCATTTTCACTGCGCTGCCGCCGCCGACGCGGTAGCGGGCGGTGAAGCGGACCTCGGCACTGTCGGTGCCGGTAACCTGGTGGTCCTGCACGGTCAGGCCCAGCCACTGGGTGCGCTGGCCGGGGGCATTATCGAGTGACAGTTCTGCCGGACGGGTGTCCGGATGCCAGGTGGCACGCAGGTAGTCCGGGAGATGACGCACATAGGCGCTGTAGCGCGAGCGCATCAGACGCTCGGCATCGGGCGCGGCGTCGCCGGCATGGAAGCGGCCGCAGCAGGCCGCGTAGTCGGCGGCCAGGCCGCAGGGGCAGGGATCAGGGGCGGTTCGGCTCATGCGGGTATTGTCGCGCGGGCGGCAGCAATGTGACAGGCGTATGCTGTCGCGCCCTCACTTCGATCGATCGCCGTGCTGGAACTGATTCCTCCTGAGTTGTGGTGGTTGGTGGTGATCGCCTTCGTTGCCGGTCTGGTCGATGCGGCCGTGGGTGGTGGTGGACTGGTGCAGTTGCCCGGTCTTTTCACGGTGCTGCCGCAACAGACCCCAGCAATGCTGTTCGGCACCAACAAGTTCAGCTCCATGTTCGGTACCGGCGCGGCGGCATGGCGTTATGCACGCAACGTGCGCTTCCCGTGGAAGCCGGTGCTGTTTGCCGCCGGTACGGCCTTCGTGTTCTCCTTCCTTGGCGCTACGGCGGTCAGCCTGCTGCCCAAGGACGCCGTGCGGCCACTGGTGCTGGTGCTGCTGGTGGCGATGCTGGCCTACACGCTGTGGAAGAAGGACTTCGGCGCGCTGCACCGGCCACAGGAGATCGGCCGCCGCGAGCTGGTGATCGCGCTGGCGATCGGTGCGGCGATCGGTTTCTACGATGGCTTCTTCGGCCCCGGCACCGGCAGCTTCCTGATCTTCCTGTTCGTGCGCTTCTTCGGGCTGGACTTCCTGCGTGCGTCGGCGGCGTCGAAGGTGGTGAACCTGGCAACCAACGTGGCGGCGATCTCGTTCTTCGTGCCGACCGGCAACATCCTGTGGCTGTTCGCGCTGCCGATGGCGGCGGCCAACATCATCGGGTCGGTGGTGGGCACGCGGTTGGCGCTGAAGGGCGGCACGCCGTTCATCCGCAAGCTGTTCGTGGGCCTGGTGGTGGTGCTGATCGCGCGGATGGCGTGGGATACGTTCCGAACGTCGTGAATGAGCGTCATGACCTGGGAGGTGCCAACCTTTGTTGGCACGCGGTTTCCGGTCGCGAAGAGCAGCCGAGCATGGCTCGGCTCTACAGGTTCACATGATGATTCCGGCCGCAAGCGCCGCCGGGCATGGCCCGGCGCTACCGCAGGCCGAAGCGGTCAGGCCTCGGCTTCTTCCGGTTCGTCGGCCTGCTGGCGGCTGCGCTCCGGCAGCTTCAGGCGCTTGCCTTCTTCGTCGTACTCGATGAGCAGCACGCCCGAATCGTGGCGGCCGCTGATTTCGACGAAGCAGGCGCCACCGATGAACGGCTCCAGCGTCATCACCGATTTCAGCGGGGTGGCGACCACCATCTGGAAACCGAAGTTGTCGAAGATGTTCATTGCCAGCGCGGTGAACTCGTTGTCGGCCTTGTCGAAGGCTTCGTCGAGCACGACCGCGGCATAGCTGGGCAGCTGGCTGTCGGCACCGCCGAGCTGGTAGCGAAGTGCCGCCGCCAGGCAGGTGGTGGCCAGCTTCTGCCGCTGGCCACCGGACTTGCCGGCGCCACTGCGGTAGATTTCGACCTGCTGGCGCGTTTCCACGTCCAGCTCCACGCCGATGAACTCCACGTGCAGGCGCACGTCCAGCACAATCTCTCGCCAGCGCTTGTCTTCGCCTTCCTGCGAGCCCAGCCGGTTGACCAGCTGGCGCAGGACGGTGAACTGCGTTTCGGCGACGTCGCGCTGCTCGGTCTGCTGCTGCGACAGCACCTCGCGCAGCTGTTGGTGGAACTCCTGCACTTCCGGCAGGCGCCGGTCGTTCAGCTCGATGGTCAGCAGGGTGCCACGGTTGAAGGGCACCTGCTCGAGGCTGGCGTTGACTTCGTCCAGGCGCTGGCCGATCGACTTGCGGGCCTCGGCGCTGTGCCGCTGCAGCGCCAGCAGGTTGTTCTTGCTCTGGTTCTGCAGCAGGTCGAAGAAGCGTTCTTCGTGCTGCGGCAGGCCATCGCGTTCAAGGCGTTCGAGGCGGGCGAGGAAATCCTCGGCCGAGGCCACCGACACGGTGAAGTCGCCCGATTCTTCCGGCCACTGCTGGATGAAGCGACGGAAGCAGCCCAGCAGCAGGTTCTCGACGCGGTTGACGTCCTGCTGCGAGGACGACAGCTGTTCGTTCAGCGCGTTGCTGACCTGGCGCATGTGCGCTTCCAGCGTTTCCAGGCTGAGCGGGCCCTGCTCCTGCAGGCGCTCGGCCAGGCCGGCTTCCTGGTCTTCGGCCAGTGCCGGCAACACCAGTGCACGGCTCTGCTGGCGGGCCCGGTCCAGGCGGTCGCGTTCGCGCACCAGCTGGCCGCGCTCGACGCGGGTGTCTTCGTAAGTGCGGCGGGCCTGTTCGATATCGGCGCGGGTGGCGTCGATCTGCTGGGCGATCCTGGCCAGGTCAGCATTGCCTTCGCGCAGGGCGTGCAGGCTGGCCTCGATGTCGGCCAAGCGCTGTTGAGGCGCGGCGACGTCGATTTCGTTCCAGCTGATGCCGACCAGCTGATGGCAGGCCAGGCGACGTTCGTTGTCGCGGTCACGCTGGCTGCGCAGGCGCGCGATGTCGGTATCGCAGCTGGCGATACGGGCGGCCAGTTCCTGCGCTTCCTTCTCGAAAACAGCAAGCTTGTCGCGGTTGCTGAAGCCCAGCAGCCAACGGCGGCGATCGTTCACCGCACTGCGATCGTCTTTCTCGAAGCGGTCACCCGGATGCTTGACCTGGCCTTCGCGGGTGATGCCGCGGTCGACGTTGCGCAGCTGCTTGGCGTCCACGCATTCGTAGTCGAAGCGCTTGCCCAGTTCGCGGCGCAGCCAGCTTTCGAACACGTGGTCGCGCAGTTCCAGTTTGTGCAGCAGCGACTTCGCGGAGGGCTCGCGAGCGAACGCTTCGTCATTGCGGCGCACGCGGTAGTAGGTGAAACGCATGCCCAGGTGGGTACGGTTCACCCACTCGGCGACGTCGTTGTAGTGCTTGTCGTCGACCAGCAGCGATTGCGCGAAACCACCGAGCACACGCTCGATCGCGCCCTGCCAGCTCTGCTCTTCCGAGCGGACCTGGATCAGTTCGCCGACGAACGGCAAGGCCGCTTCGGAGATACCGGTTTCTTCGGCCAGGCGCGCACGCAGCTTCTGCATCGGTGCCGGAATACTGGAGGGCGTGCGCTGCATGGCCTCCAGTTCGCCACGCACTTCGGAGAAGCGCCGCTCATCGTCACGTTTGCCGCCCAGCCGTTCGCTGATGGCATCGTCCAGAGCGCTCGACGCGCGCTGACGGTCTTCCAGTTCGGACTGCGCCTGCTCAAGCAGCTCGGCGAAGCCATGTGCATCCTCGGGCAGCGCGGCCTGCAGCTTCTGTGCGGCGTCACGCGCCTGCGCCTGCTTGGCCAAGCGGCGGTCGCGCTCCGCTTCGGCGCGGCCCTGTTCGCGTTCCAGTTCCTCGATGCGCTCACCGCCCTGCTGGCGGCGCTGCAGTTCCAGCTCGGCCAGGCGTTCGGTGTGGTTGTCCAGCGCCGCACGACGCTGCGCCTCTTCACCCAACAGGCCACGATCACGCGTGTCCATCTCGCGCAGGCGCGCTTCGATCAGCAACTGGCGGCGGCTTTCGCGGAAGCTGTCGATACCGAGCTTGAGCGCTTCGTCGTCGCCGCGACGGCGGCTCATCGCCTGCAGGTCGCCGTAATGTTCGCGCGCCGGCTGCAGGGTTTCGACCTGACGCCGCGCGGTGACCACGGCCTGGTGCGCGCCATCGAGTTCGGCGAAATCGCTGACCAGTCGTTCGGCGGCGTCAAAGGTCTTCGGCGTGTCGAGCATGAAGTCGCGCAGGAAGACGTTCAGGTCGCCCAGGTTCTTCGCGGACTGCGTCTTGTGCAGCAGCCGCAGCGCCATCTCGTTGTCGATGCCGAGCAGGTGGCGGAAGCGTTCGGCGTAGCCGGAGAACGTATCGAAGTGATGGACGTCGGCCAGCTTCTGCTTGAGCTTGCGCAGATCCAGGTCGAAGCCGCCCAGATCCTTGGCGATGTCGAACGGACGCTCGGCGATCATGTAGTGCTTGCGCACGTCACCGGCGGAGGTGCTGCTGCCGGCGATCCAGAGCAGGCGTACCAGGCTGACCACGCGGCCATCACCGGCCCGGTACTCCAGCACCAGCGCGGTCCAGGTGGCGCCCTTGCGCAGGTACTGGGTGGCGATTTCGCCGGTGCCACTGTCCTGCTGGTCGGCCCATGCGCCGCGCACGTAGGACACCAGGTTGCGGTCGCGGCCACTGCGCTCGGCTTCACGCGCAGCGGCGTTGAAGTCGACGATGGCCGGTGGCGTCAGCAGTGCGGACATGGCATCGAGCAGGGTCGATTTGCCAGAGCCGGAGCGGCCGACGAACAGGAAGCCACGCTCGGCGATCGGCACTTCGGTCAGGCCGTTGAACGTGCCCCAGTTGTGCACCTGCAGGCGACGCATGCGGAACTGCTGCAGGCGCGGGTCCGGCAGGCCGTCGTTGAACAGGGCGGGAGTGTGCTTGGAAATGGCCATGCGGTGCTCGGGTCTCTCAGGCTTCAGCGGCCGGGGTTTCACGCAGCTGGCGGTAGACCGCCGAAAGCTGGGATACGTCTTCGGCGGAGAACAGCAGCTTCAACGCCGGCGAGACTTCGTGGCGGTCTTCCTGGCCGCCGAGGCGGGTCAGGATGTGGTTGTCCTTCATCTTCTGCACCGCCGAGGCGACACGGCGGTTGAAGCCGGCGCGGTCGGTGGACAGATTCTTCTCGTAGATGGCCAGCGCCTCGGCCATTTCGGCGTCGGCGACCACGGCACGGTTGCCGCGTGCATCGGCTTCGCCCAGCTGCTGACGCAGGTACAGCAGCAATACCGAATCGATGAAGGTCAGCGGCGACGTGCGCAGCAGTACCGGCGCATCGACGTCCTCGGTATCGGCCTGGCGGGTGAACGCCACGCCACTGTCGCGGTCGAGCACCAGTTCCAGGAACAGGTCCGACAGTGCCGAACGGATGCCGGCTTCGCTGCGGATCAGTGCCGGCCACAGTTTGGCGTGGCGCAGCTGGTCGATGCTGGGGCCGATCAGCAGCTGGCACAGCGCGCGGCGCGCATCCAGCGGCAGGCGGCCGGTGTCGCCCATGTAGTAGACGTCGTTGCCGCGCCGGGGCTGCACCACGGTCGTCACCGGCTCTGCCTCGTAAGCGTCTTCGGCCAGGTCGGCATGCGGTGCGTCGATGGGGTCTTCATGCCAGCTCATGGCGTCTCTCCTGGGTAAACCAAACCAGCGGGATGCGGGCGCGACGGATCTGCCCGTCGCCACCACGCCATTCGGCAAGCTCCTGCTCGCCGGCGATCACGCTGCCAAAGCGCGTGCCCAGCGAGAGGTAGCCAATGACACTGCCCAGCCCCTGCGGCGCTTCGCGCTGCGACAGGGCCTGGGCGATGCTGAGTTTCGGCTGCGCGTCGAGCAGGTCGTGCAGGTCGCGGCGCAGGGTGCGGAAATCGATTTCCGAGGAGGCCACCAGGTCGCCCACGCTTTCCAGGCTGATGCTGGCCGCATCGTTGTATTCGACGTTGCCATCGACCTGGGCGCTGCGCGGGTCGTGCAGCTTCCACTGCGACCACGAGCGCAGGCGGCTGGTGGTCAGCTGCAGGTCGCGGCCGATGGCGCGCTGCGCCGGGAAGTCATCGCGCAACGCCAGTGCTTCGGACTGCGCCTGTTTCAACAGTTGGTTGAGGCGGCGCTGTTCCAGGTAGCCACGGCTCTGCACGAAACCGCGCAGGCTGCGCGCGAAGTTCTGCAGCACGTCATGCACCTGGCCACCGCGCTCGAGCATGGTGCTGGTGAAACCACGCAGGAAATTGCGCTCGTTGCGGTCCAGCCGTCGGGCAAAGCCACGGGCCAGCAGCGTCTCCAGCGCAGCATCGAGCTGGGCGCTCTGTTCGGCGTCGTTGAGCAGGCGCCAGAACGCCTGGAAGCTACGACCCGCGTCGCTCTCGCCGATCACGTCCACGCCCTCAAAGAGCTTGGACAGCACGTCGCCGCGCTCGCCCTCGTCATCGATGATGCGTTCGCGGAAATCACGGTTGAGCTGTTCGAAGTCGTCGCGCACGCGGCGGAAGTCTTCGGTCAGTTCGTCGGCCAAGCCGATGATCTGCCGCGTACGTTCCAGCGCGCGCTTGCCATCCAGCGCGGTCACACGGCCGGCGCCGACACGGGCGATCTCGGCATCGATGCGGTCGCGCTCGTCGCGCAGTGCGGACAGGCGTGCGTCCGGATCGGCCTCGGTCTGCGCGGCGAGCTGCGAGAGCTGTTCGATCACCAAGGCCAGTCGGCTCTCGGTGGCGGCCACGCGGGCCTGCTCCATGCTGTCGGCGAAGCGGATCGCCTGCAGCGCCTGGGTCGACAGTTCGTACTGTTCCTGGTCGGCGCCTTCGGGCAGCCGGCGTTCCAGCCAGCCCTGCGCCAACCAATGGGCGACGTAGGCCTGCGCGGTCCGCGGCAGCTCGCGCGACAGCTCGTCACCGTTGAGCTGGTCCAGCGCGCGCTGCAGGCGCTCGTTGAGGACCGACGCCGGCAACGTGCGATCGCCTTCCATCAGCAGGCCCTGCAGCAGGCCGATGATTTCCGGTGCGTGGTCGGCGGCGAGCAGCTTCCATTGCGGCTGTTCGCGCAGGTGGCGATAACGGGTGATGCGTTCGCGGTGCTTCATGCAGCGAGATCGGTCCGAAGGGCGCGGCGGCCAGCGCGCGCGCGCAGGCGCGGCGCAGGCACGGCGAAAGCGGCGGCCACGCAGGGCCGCCACCGGGAGGCGACGGCGCTCAGCGCTTGCCGCCCACTTCGATGAAGCGCAGGAACTCGGCGCGGGTGCGGGCGTCTTCACGGAAGCTGCCCAGCATCTTCGAAGTGACCATGCTGACGCCACGCTTGTGGATGCCGCGGGTGGTCATGCACTCATGGGCGCCTTCGACGACGACGCCGACACCAACCGGCTGCAGCACATCCTGGATGCACTGGGCGATCTGCGCGGTCATCTTTTCCTGCACCTGGAAGCGGCGGGCGTAGGCTTCGACCACGCGCGCCAGCTTGCTGATGCCCACCACCTTGCCGGCTGGCAGGTAGCCGACGTGCACGCGGCCGATGATCGGCGCCATGTGGTGCTCGCAGTGGCTTTCGTATTCGATGTCGCGCAGGACGATCAGTTCGTCGTAGCCGGCCACTTCCTCGAAGGTGCGTTCCATATAGGCGCGCGGGTCGTCGCGGTAACCGCTGAACCAGTCGCCATAGGCTTCAGCCACGCGGCGCGGGGTATCCAGCAGGCCTTCGCGGGTGGGGTCCTCACCGGCCCAGCGCAGCAGGGTGCGCACGGCATCCTCGGCCTGGACCTGGGTCACATCGCCCTGCGGGGCGGCCTTTTCGTTGTTCTTGCTCATTGCATACAGCGCCCGAACGGGGGGCGAGCATCGTACCCGACCGGGGGGTGGGTCGTCCTCTGGGGACGGTTCATCGGGGGTGACGCGCGGCGCCGGACTGCTATCGGTTTGGAGCGGGAAGGGCGGCAGGGCAGGACACGCCGTAAACCCATCCCTGGGGGCTCGGTCGGCGCATCCATGCGCCTCACGGTCCTGCCCTGCCGCCCTTCCCGCTCCCTGACGGTTTCCTGCGGGCGCGGCCGGACCGCCCGAAAGCGGGGTCAAAAGCTGGGGTTCATGGCTTCGGAGACTGCGCGCGCCGCCTTGGTGGTTGCGGACCGTTGGTCCGCCCTGCTTCTGCCCTTGCCTTTAAGCCCTTGCCTTTAAAGAGCCAACCCTCCGCGCTCGCGGGGTGATGGGTGAGTGGTGGAGGGCCGGGCGGGGCAGGTCCGTGAGGCGCATGGATGCGCCGATCGAGCTTACAGGGACGTACTTGCAGCGTGCCCTGCCCCGCCCGGCCCTCCGCCGCCCGAACCGAGACCCAGCAGTCGCAACGCCTTCCTCACTACACCTCACCCATTCAGCAAAACCTATTGATAGGAATGAAATTAGTAGTATCCTATCTATTACTTATGGACCGACCCCTCGACGAGCGCACCGTGCTGCAGATGCAGCTCAGCTCCGGCCTGCTGTACGCAGGGCGGCAGTGGCAGCGCTTGGCCGACAGCCGGTTGGGCAGCTACGGCATCTCCACCGCCTGCACCATGCCCCTGCTGATGATCGGCCGCTCCGGCGGTGGCATCCGCCAGGTTGCACTGGCCCAGCAGCTGGGCATGGAAGGCCCGTCGCTGGTGCGCCTGCTGGACAAGCTCTGCGCCAGTGGGCTGGTCCGCCGCGAATGCGATGCCAGCGACCGCCGCGCCAACCTGCTGTGGCTGACCGAGGAAGGCCAGGCGCTGGTGCGCGAACTGGAAGATCAGTTGATCGGCCTGCGCCAGGACGTGTTCGGCGAACTGTCCATGGATGAACTGCACGCCGTACTGAAGGCGTGGCGCCTGCTGGCCGAGGCTGCCGACCGCATCACGTAAGCCCGCTGTCCGTGAACACCGCCGCTGCCGTGCATGCGCCAGCGGCTTTTGCCCGTTGCCGTTGTTCTGTTCCGCCTCCCCTTCCCCATACCGCCCCCGCCCCTACCGATGCCCGGTGAATTCAGTCTCCACGGAGTGTTCGTCCCGACCCTGCTCGGGTTGATGCTGCTGGCCTACCTGGTCAACAGCGGCCTGCACGCGCTGCTGCAGCGTGCCGGCGCCTATCGCCACGTATGGCACCCGGCGCTGTTCAACCTGGCCTTGTACGGGATCGTGCTGGGCCTGCTGTTCCACCTCCTGCGTTGGATGCAATCGTGAACAAGATCGTGAAGAAAACCCTGCCGGTGCTGCTCACCTGCGCAGCCGTGATCGTCGCCCTGCTGGTGCTGCGCCAGCTGTGGGTCTACTACATGGACGAGCCATGGACCCGCGATGCGCACGTTGGCGCCGACGTGGTGCAGGTAGCGCCGGATGTGTCCGGCCTGGTCGAAACCGTGCAGGTGGCCGACAACCAGGCAGTGAAGAAGGGCGACCTGCTGTTCGTGATCGACCGCGCGCGCTATCGCATCGCACTGGAGCAGAGCCGCGCCAGCCTGGCCGAACGGCAGGCGTCGGTGGCGCAGCTGCGCCGCGAGATCGGCCGCGACCGCAGCCTGCAGGATCTGGTTGCCGCCGAGGACGCCGAAGTGCGCCGGGCCAAGCTGCAGGCCGCACAAGCCGCACTGGCCACTGCACAGGCCGCGGTGGACCTGGCCGAGCTCAACCTGGCCCGCACCGAAGTGCGTGCGCCGGCCAATGGCCGGGTCAACGACCGCACCATGCGCGTGGGCGACTACGTGGTGGCCGGCAAGCCGGTGCTGGCGCTGCTGGATACCGGTTCGTTCCGCATCGATGGCTACTTCGAGGAAACCCGCCTGCGCGGCGTGGCCCCGGGGCAACGCGTGGACATCCGCCTGATGGGCGAGGACACGCCCCTGCATGGCCATGTCGAGAGCATCGCCGCCGGCATCGAGGATCGCTACCGCAGCAACGGCAGCACCCTGCTGCCGAACGTGACCCCGGCCTTCGACTGGGTGCGGTTGGCGCAACGCATTCCGGTGCGCATCGCCATTGACGAAGTGCCTGCCGGGGTGGAACTGATCGCCGGGCGCACCGCCACGGTGACCGTGGACACCGGCCGCCGCGTGCAGAACAAGAAGGCCGGCGCTGCGCCGACACAGGCGGGCCTGTGAACACCGCCCTGCCCCGCCTTGGCCTGATCGTCGCCCTGACCAGCCTGGCCGCGTGCAAGACCGTCGGCCCGGACTATGCATTGCCGGAAGGCTCGGCGTTCAAGCGCCCGCAGGCCAATGCGGCCTTCATCGACACCGATAACCCGCAGGTAGCCGCCAACCAGGCGCTGCCGGCGCGCTGGTGGTCCCTGTACAACGACCCGGTGCTGGACGGGCTGATCACCCAGGCGCTGCGCGACAACGTCGAACTGAAGGCCGCCGATGCGCACCTGCGTCGCGCCGCCGCCGTGTACGAGCAGGCGATGGATGCCGGTGGCTTCGAGTACGAGGCCGAAGCCGGGGTCAGCCGCGCACAGTTGTCGGCCGAGTCGTTCCTGCAGGAGCACGAGCTGCCGGTGATCAACCTCGCCGACGGCAAGTTCGCGGTCAGCTACCAGTTCGACCTGTTCGGCAAGCTCAAGCGCGGTGCCGAAGCGGCGCGCGCCGACGAACAGTCGGTGGCCGCCGCACGTGATCTGGCCCAGGTGAGCGTGGTGGCCGAGGTGGCCGACAGCTACCTGGAGATCTGCCACGCCAACCATGAGCTGCATGTCGCCGAGCACTCGCTGCAGCTGCAGCAGCGCAGCCGCTCGGTCACCCAGCGGTTGATCAGCGCAGGCCGCGGCACGCCGCCGGAGCTGGCCCGCGCCAATGCGCAGGTGGCCCTGTTGGAAGCCGCGCTGCCGCCGTTGCGCGCGCAGCGTTCGGCCGCGGCCTATTCGCTGGCGGCACTGCTGGGGCAGACCCCGGGCCAGCTGCCGGCCGGGGTGATCGACTGCGCGCACGCACCGACCCTTGCCCAGCCGCTTCCGGTCGGTGATGGTCGCGCCCTGCTGCAGCGCCGTCCCGACATCCGCCAGGCCGAACGCAAGCTGGCCTCGGCCACCGCGCGGATTGGCGTGGCCACTGCCGAGCTGTACCCGGACATCCGCCTGGGCGCCTCGGTCGGCGCCGCCGGCCTGCTGGAAGACTTCGGCCAGCCGATGACCCAGCAGTGGTCGTTCGGCCCGCTGATCTCGTGGACGCTGCCGTCCTCGGGCACGCATGCACGCATCCACGCCGCCGAGGCTGGCGCCGATGCAGCGCTGGCCGAGTTCGACCATGCCGTGCTGCAGGCGCTGCGCGAAACGCAGACCGCGCTGGACCGCTATGCGCAGGATCTGCGCCGCCTGCAGTCGTTGAAAGTGGCGCAGGAGCAGGCCGCGCTGGCCGCCGAGCAGAACCGCCGGCTGTACCAAGGCGGCCGCACGCCGTACCTGTCGAGCCTGGATGCCGACCGCAGCCTGGCCAGCAGCGATGCCACCCTGGCCGCGGCCGAAGCACAGGTCTCGCGCGACCAGATCCACCTGTTCCTGGTACTGGGCGGTGGCTGGCAGGACAGTGCCGCTGCTATGGCTGCGCCGACGGCGGCGAGGTAAGCGATGAACGGGCTGACCGACCGCCAGGCCTGGCTGTTCTCGATCAAGACCTACCTGGCAGCAATCGTTGCGCTGTACATCGCCATGGCCGGCAACCTGTCGCGCCCGTACTGGGCGATGGGCACGGTGTACATCGTCAGCCAGCCGCTGCTGGGTCCGACCCGGGCCAAGGGCGTGTACCGCATCCTCGGCACGCTGGCCGCCGGCCTGGCCACCCTGCTGATGCTGCCCGCGCTGGTGGAAACACCCCTGGTGCTGAGTGCGGCGATGTCGATCTGGCTGGCCGGCTGCCTGTTCCTGGCCCTGCTCAACCGAGGCCCGCGCGGCTACGCGTTCCTGCTGGCCGGCTACACCACTGCGTTCATCGGCTTTCCGGCGGTGACCTCACCGGAGACCATCTTCGATACCGTGGTGGCGCGCAGCGAGGAGATCATTCTGGGCACGGTAGTGGCGGTGCTGTTTGCTTCGCTGCTGTTCCCGGCCTCGGTGCGGCCGATGCTGGGCGCGCGCATCGGCAACTGGATGGAGGACGCGGCGCAGTGGTGCCGGCAGATCCTCGAACGCGGCCGTGCGCATGCGCCGCGCAACCGGTTGGCGGCCGACCTGGTGCAGTTCGAGGCACTGATCGAGTTCCTGCGCCGCGATGACCCGCGCCACGCCGGTGCGGCGGTGTCGATGGAGCGCCTGCGCGAGCGCATGCTGTTGCTGCTGCCGGTGCTGTCATCGATCGCCGATCGCCTGAGTGCGCTGCGCAGCGATGGACAGCCCCTGCCCGAGGGCCTGCCGACGCTGGTCGATGACATCCACGACTGGATCGACACGCCGTCCAGTGCCAGCGACTACGCGCGCCTGCGCGCACGCATCAGTGCGCTGAAGCCGCAGGTGGACCGCGATCTGCAGCACCTGCAGCTGGCCAGCCTGCTGCTGCGCCTGGAGGAGCTGGTGGACCTGTGGCAGGACTGCCGCACCCTGCAGCACGCGATCGACCAGGGCACCGCGCCACTGGACCGTGCGCACTACCGCATCCGCACCGAACGCACCGCCACCGACAAGCACGTGGACTACGGCATGGCGCTGTTCTCCGCGCTCAGTGCCGGCGTGGCGCTGATGAGCTACTGCGTGCTGTGGATCGGCCTGGGCTGGGAGGGCGGTGGCAACGGCGCGATGATGGCCGCGGTGACCGCCGCCTTCTTTGCTGCCCAGGATGACCCGGCGCCGAGCATGGTCTCGTTCCTGGTTTGGGCGATGGTGGCGTCACTGGTGGCCGGTGTGTACCTGTTCGGCGTGTTCCCCGCCGTGCACGACTTCGGGCTGCTGGCGCTGGTGCTGGCGGTGGTGTTCCTGCCACTGGGCCTGCTGCTGCACCACCCGAAGAGCGCGCTGTTCGCGCTGCCGCTGACGGTCAACCTGGCCGCACTGCTGAGCCTGCAGAACACCTACAGTGCCAACGTGCAGACCTTCGCCAACTCGTCGATCGCGATGTTCATCGGCATTGGGTTTGCCGTGGTGATGACGCGGTTGTTCCGCTCGGTGGGTGCCGAATGGACCGCGCGCCGGCTGGTACGGCAGGGCTGGACCACGTTGGCTGAAGCGGCCGAGGGCCGTGGCCAGCAGGATCGCCAGCGCTTCGCCGCGCGCATGCTGGATCTGCTCGGCCTGCTGGCACCGCGCCTGGCGGCGACCCCGGAAGGTAGCGACATCGCCTCGGTGGACATGCTCAACGAAGCCCGCATCGGCCTGAACATCCTGCAGCTGCGCCGCGCGCGGCTTGAGCTGCCGGAGCGCAGCCGCGAGGCGGTCGAGCACATCCTGGAGGAGATCGCCGCGCATTACCGCCGGCAGATCGCCGCGCGCAGGCCGATCGCCGCTGCCGAGGCGCTGCGCGAGCGACTGGACACGTCCTTGGGGCGGGTCGGCAGCGTCGCGGCGTGCAAGGCGCGCGACGAGGCGCTGATGGGCCTGGTCGGCCTGCGGTTCGCGCTGTTCCCGGAGGCCAAGGCGTTGACGGTGGGGCTGCTGACAGCCGAGGCACCGCAGCCCTAGCACGCTACCCTGTGCGGCCACAGACTCCGCACCGGGGTCGGACCCTTCTCCGTAGGAGAAGGCTCTGACCCCTGCACTGCACAGGACGTTTCAATGAGTTACGACATGATGGTGTTCGAGGCCAGCGTCGCCCCGCGTGAAGCGGCGGCCTTCATCGCCTGGTTCGAGAAGCAGACGCAGTGGAACGAGCGCCACGAGTACGACGATCCGGCGGTCAGCAGCCCTGCGCTGCAGGCCTGGTTCGCGGAGATGGCGGCGGTCTTTCCGCCGCTGAACGGGCCGCTGAGCAACGACGATGACGATCGCGCCGAAGTGACCGAGTACAGCATCGGCCGCGATGTGATCTATGGCGCGTTCGCGTATTCGGTGGCCGAGCGCGCGCATGGGTTGGTGCAGGACCTGGCCGAGAAGCACGGCGTGGGGTTCTTCGATGTCAGTGCTGACGAAGCGGCGATCGTGTATCCGGATGGGCTGGTGTTGATGCCGGAGTAGGTTTGGCGGCAGGGCTGCGCCCTGCACCTGCCGAGGCAACATCAACGTCAAGGTCAAAAGCCGGCATTCCGTGGGATGGCGGGGTGGGTCCGGTGGCGGGGGACGCCGCAAGTACGTCCCTGTAAGCTCGGTCGCGCCATCCATGGCGCTCACGCCCCCGCAACCGGACCCACCCCGCCTTCGACAGGTTTCCGCGATCTGTCGGAATTGCATGGCCTGCTGTTGGTGGGTGTCGACCTTGGTCGACACATGGATCCACGCCATCCGTGGATGAACGCCAAAATGATCGAAGTGCGCCGTTGTAGAGTCGAGCCATGCTCGACTGCTTCTGGCTAGTGATTCCAGAAGGGCAAATGCGACATCGGAGAGACGAGGTCAGAGGCCTTGGGAAAGGGATCCGACCCCGGTTCAGAACAATTGGCCCTGCACCGTGGGTTGTTCGATGCGCGTTGGTTCGTCGGGCTCTTCTTCCGCGCCCAGCCGCCAGGCCAGTCCGCCGAGGCGGCTGGCATGCCGCTTCAACGCGGCCTCCAGTACGTCGGCGCTGCCGGCTACCTGCAGGCGCTGGCGGGCGCGGGTCAGGCCTGTGTAGACCAGTTCGCGTGAGAGCACGCGGCTATCCTGCCGTGGCAGCTGCAGCCACACTTCATCGAACTCCGAGCCCTGCGCCTTGTGCACGGTCATGGCGAAGGCGCTCTCGTGTGCGGGCAACGCTGCCGGGTGGAAGGCTCGGGGCTGGTCTGCGGTCTCGCCAGGGAACCAGGCCACCATCGCGCCGCTGCCATCGCGCAGGCAGATGCCGATATCGCCGTTGAACAGGCGATGGCGGTAACTGTTCTCGGTGATCAGCAGCAGCCGGCCCTGGAAGTAGCCCGGGGTGTTGCCGGCCAGCAGCTGTTCGATGCGGCTGTTGAGGCCGCGCGCGCCCTGCGGGCCTTCGCGCAATGCGGTCAGCACCCGCAGGCGGCCAGCCTGCTGCAGCGCCTGCGCCGGATCCGCCGCGTCGGCCAGCGCGCGCCAATGATCGAGCAGATGCTCGCGCTGGCCGCGCAACGGATCGGCTTCGCCTTCATGGAAGCGGACGCCGGCCAGTTCACCACTGCGCAGCAGGCGAAGGGCGGTGCCACTGTCGCCGCCGCGCACGGCCTGCGCCAGTGGTGCCAGGTCCAGCGCATCACTCTGCCGGTAGCCACGCTGCAACTGCACACGGCGGCCAGCGAACGCGCGCGGTGCTACCTGCGGCTGCAGCGTGGCCGGTGCCAGCAGGCCATGCAGCGCTTGCGCGTCGTCGGCGCGGGTGCCGATGCCATCGCCGCTGGCGCGCAGGATGGCGCTGAGCACATCGCCGGCTTCCACCGATGGCAGCTGGTCGGGATCGCCGAGCAGGATCAGGCGGGTGCCGCTGGCGATCGCGTCGACGAGCTTGGCCATCAACGGCAGGTCGATCATCGAGGCTTCGTCGACCACCACCACGTCCACCGGCAACGGGTTGTCGGCGTGATGGCGGAAGCGCGGTGAATCGGGAATCACCCCGAGCAGGCGATGCAGGGTGGTGCCAGTGCTGGGCAGCGCGGTGCACAGCGCCGGGTCCAGCCCCTGCTCCTGCAGCCGCTGCACGGCCAGTCGCAGGCTTTCGGCCATGCGCTCGGCGGCGCGGCCGGTAGGTGCAGCCAGCGCTACCTTCGGTACGGGCAAGCCCTCGTGCACCGCCTGTGCAGCCAACAGCAGCAGCAGACGGGCGATGGTGGTGGTCTTGCCGGTACCGGGGCCACCGGTGACCAGAGCCAACGGGTGGCGCAGGGTCACGCCGGCGGCGCGTGCCTGCTGGTCTTCGCTGGTGGCGGCCTGCGGGAACAGCCGCGCGAACAACGGCGCCACGGCAGCCATCTCCGGTGCGGGCAGCGGATGGCGGCCGATGCGCTGCAGGCCGACCGCCAGCTGCCGCTCGTACTCGCGGTAACGGCGCAGGTACAGCAGGCCGTTCTCCAGCACCAGCGGCGCTTCCTCTGCGGCGACGCTGGCGTCCTGCGGCGTCGCTACCCAGGGCGAGGCCTGCAGCTGCGCCAGCCACTGCGCAGGCTCGGGCCATGCTGGCACGCCGTCGATCAGGCGCTGTGGCTGGCGTGGATCGAAGCCAGCGTGCCCCTGCGCCACGGCCAGCGAGGCCAGTGCGGCCGCCAGCGCCACGTTGTCCGGGGTGTCCTCGCGCAGGCGCTTGAGGCTGGTGGCCAGGGCGTGGTCCAGGGTGCGCAGCTGGCCACCGCGATGCAGATCGCGCAGCAGGCTCATGCGGTTTCTCCGCGCGCGCGCGCCGCCATATCGGCCTGGGCCGCTTCGCCGCCGGCAAACAAGGCATCCAGCGCATCCACCAGTTCCGGTGCGAAGCGCTGCACGTGCACGCCGTTGCCGGCAACGTCCAGACCCCGGCAGAACAGATAACGGATACCGCCCATGTCGCGCGCGTAGTCGTAGGCCGCGCCCAGGCGGAAGCGCAGCCAGCGATGCAGTGCGACGGTGTAGATCAGCGCCTGCAGGTCGTACTCGCTGTGGCGCATTGCGATCTCCAGCAGGTCCGGGCTGTAGCCCGGCAGCCGGTTGGATTTGTAGTCCAGCACATACCAGCGGCCATCACGCACGTAGGTCAGATCGATCTTGCCGGTCATCAGGCCTTCCAGCCTTCTGCGCAGGCCAAAGCCACGCCGCGCGCTGGAGATGCCGTGGTCGTGCAGCAGCTGCAGCAGCACCGGCACCGCGGTCGGCTCGATGGCGAAGTGGAACTCGATCTCGGCGCGGCGCTCATGCTCGGGCACGCTGCACAGCGCGCCGCCTTCGGGCAGCGGCACGGTGAGGGTGTGGCCCACCAGCGGCACCAGCACCGCCACACCGTCGTCCAGATCCTCGTCGGCATAGCCTTCGTCGTGCAGCGAGCGGCGCAGTACCTCGGCCTGTCCTTCCGGTGCCGGTTGCTCAGGCTGCCAGCCGGTCCACAGTGCGAAGTCGACGTTCTCCAGTGCATCGTGCAGGACGTTGCCGAAGCGGCTGCCCATGAAGCGCGGATCCGGCGGCGCCGTGTCTTCCGCAGCGGCTTCGGGCAGTGCCGGTTCCAGCGGCAGCTCGGCACCGGCGGGTTCGTCGGCGGCCGGTGCCGGCAGCTCGGTGGCCGCCGCTTCGATGTCGTCCCCGTTGCCCGCATCGGCATGTGCCAGCTGGGTAAAGCTGTAGACCCACCAGTCATGGGGCACACGCCGGGTCAACGCACGCACTGCGGGCAGCTCGCCTTCGGTTTCGGCCAGCAGCTGTGGCAGGCGGCCCGGCAACGCGCTGTCATCCAGCTCCACGTCCGCGTGCGCGCGCAGCGCCTGCAGATCGCCCAGCAACGGGGCCAGGCGGGTTTTCGCGTGGCCAGCCAGATCGCCGGTGGCGATCCATAGCGCATGCTCGGCGCGGGTCAGGCCGACGTACAGCAGGCGCGCGTCTTCTGCCCGCTGTTCGCGCTCGCGCTGGCTGCTGGCCGCTTCCCAGGCGTCGTCCTTGTCCAGCTTCCAGTGCAGCTGGCGCTCGCCCTGCAGATGCACGGTGCAGTGGGTGGCCGTGTTCGGCGCGCCACCATCGATCCCCACGAACGGCAGGAACACGAGCGGGTATTCCAGGCCCTTGCTCTTGTGCAGGGTGATGATCTGCACCCGCCGCGCGTCGGACTCCAAGCGCAGCAGCTGCTGCTCATCGTCCTGGTCGGCGTTGGCCATCTGTCCCTGCAGCCAGTCCAGCAGGCCGTGCATGCCCAGTGCCTGCGCCGAGGCTTCCTGCAGCAGCTCGCCCAGCTGCAGGTAGTTGGTCAGGCGCCGCTCGCCATCGATCAGCGCCAGCAGGCGTTCGCCCTGCGCCGCGCAGACATCGGCAACCACCGCGAACGGACCGCCTCGCTGCCAGCGTTCACGCCAGTGCAGCAGCTGCGACTGGAACCCGCGTTGCAGGTCCCCTTCCCGTTCCATGCTGGCAATCGCGCTTGCGCGCTGCCCCAGCAGCACGGTTGCCAATGCGGTGCGCAGGCGCCCTTCGTCGGCCGGTTGCAGCAGGGCCAGCAGCAGCGCACGCAGGTCACGGGCCTCGCTGGTGGCGAACAGGCTCTGCTTGCCGGCCGCCACTGCGGGAATGCCGACCGCAGCCAGCGCGCGCTGCACCAGCGTGGCTTCGCGATGCGAACGCACCAGCACGGCGATATCGCCAGGCTGCAGCGGGCGCCCACGCAGCAGCGCAGTGCCAGCACGCGCCTCCAGCAGGATCTGGTGGATCGCGGCGACGCAGGCCTGGGTCGCCGCGTCGCGCGACGCATCGGCGCCGAAGGCCTTTTCACCCTCGCTGCGCAGCAGGCGCAGGGTGAGTGCAGGTGCGGCCCGGCCATCACGCAGGTAATCCTCATCGGCACGCACGCCGCCCGGGCGCACCGGCTCGAACTGGATGTCGCGTTCAAGGAACGCGTCTTCGCCAGCGTTGTCGTACAGCGCCTGCAGCGCGCGCAGCACGGATGGGCGCGAGCGGAAGTTCTGGTCCAGCGCCGGTGCCTGCTCGGCCACCTGCTTGGCTTTCAGATAGGTATGGATGTCGCCGCCGCGGAAGCCATAAATGGCCTGCTTGGGGTCACCGATCAGGAACAGCGCCGGCTGCAGCCCCAGTTCGTCCACCTCCGGCGAGGCGCCGAACACGGTATGGAAGATGCCCCACTGGCGGTCGTCGGTATCCTGGAATTCATCGACCAGGGCGATGCGGTACTGCGCACGCAGCTGCTTGACCAGGGTCAGCCGCTGCGGTCCTTCCAGCGCGCGAGCCACACCGTCGATCAGATCGTCGTAGGTCTGCACGCGGCGCAGGCGTTTCAATGCAGCCAGGCGCTGGGTGGCTTCCTCGCGCAGCGCATGCAGGAGCTTCAGTGCACTCGCCCGCAGCCACTGTTCGCGCTGGGCCAGCAGTGCCACGTAGCGCTGCAGCGGTGCCTGCAGTGGCGAGGACGGTGTGCGCTCGGTGAACTTCTTGTTGGTCTTGGCCACCAGTGCATCGGGCAGTAGCGCCGGCAGGCGGTCGCTGGACAGCAGCTCGGCGGCGTCGCCGCGCTCGGCCCAGCCCAACAGCTGCCGGCCCAGCGGGTGCAGCCAGCCCAGCTTGTAGGAGACGCCGTTGATCCACTTGTTGTCGACCGCTTCGCACAGGTCCAGGAAGAAGCGCTCACCGTGCTCGCGCACGGCCATCGACAGCTCCACCGCCGCGTCCTGCAGGGCCGGGTGCGGGTCGTCCACCGCCAGCGGCTGCGGCCGCGGGTGCAGGGGGGGCGAAGCCAGCAGCGCGCGCAGGTCAGTCGCCAGCGCATCCGGGGTGGACCACAGCCAGGTCAGCGGTTCCAGCGTGGCCGGGTCGTTGGCGTGCACGCGCCAGAGATCGGCGGCCAGTTCTTCCAGCAGCTCGCGATCGCTGGCCAGCAGCTCCGGCGGGTCGAAGGTATGCCCGCTCTCCAGCGCATGTTCGCGCAGCACGCGGGTGCAGAAGCCGTGGATGGTGAAGATCGCCGCCAGGTCGATTTCATCGGCAGCCACCTGCAAGCGCCGCTTCAACGCCTTGGCGCTTTCAGTGCCGTCCTGCAGATGGCGTTGCAGCACCTGCCGGGTCAGCGCCGCGTCGGGCGTTTCATCATCGCCGGGCGGCAGATCGACCAGGCGTGCGGCCAGGGCCAGGCGTTCGCGGATGCGCTTGCGCAGCTCCTGGGTAGCCGCATCGGTGAACGTCACCGCCAGGATCTGGCCGATGCGCAGACCCTGCTCGACCACCAACCGGGTGAACAGCGTCGCCAGGGTGAAGGTCTTGCCGGTGCCGGCACTGGCTTCGATCAAGCGCGTGCCGTGCAGCGGCAACGCCAGGTAAGGGTCGGGCAAACGCGTGTCGATGAAGGGGTCCCCGGCAACGCTGCTCATGCGTGGCCTGCCTGTGGGTCAATGCCGAAGCTGCGGCCCTCGCGCACGGCGCTGAAGACCACTTGGCTGTTGCGCAGCAGGTCGGCGTAACTGGCGTCGTCGGCAAACGGATCGGCGCCACGCAGCAACAGCTGCCACGCATCACTGTTGGCTTCACCCCAGCTGCGGTCGCTGCCATGCCATTGTTTCCAACCTTCGCTGCGCTGCTTTTCCACCGGCGCGTTGAACAGCACCCAGCCGGTGTAAGGCGCGAAGCGCAGCGGCTCGCGCAGACCACGCTGGCGCAGCTGCAGCAGCGCGCGCAATGCCGCGCGGGCTGCGGTCACGGTCAGCGCAGGCAACACATGCGGACCGGGGCCGGCATCACCACCGTCGTGGAACTGCACCAGCGGCAAGGCATCGCCTGCGGCGTTGGCCAACAGCCAGTCCAGCCCTTGGCGGATCACCGCGTTGCCGTTGAGGGCACCGGCGCGCAATCGCACCAGGCCGTCGGGATGACGATCGCCGACCCGGCCATGCAGGCGCACACCGTCGATCTCCACTTCGTAGCGGCGGCTCTCCAGCGACGTGCCCTGCAGCCAGCCGAGCATGGCCGTGGCGTACGGCCGTGTCTTGAGCTGCTCCATTTCAAACTGACGCTCGCCGAGGATGCCCGACGGCAGCAGCCCGCGTGCGCGCAGCCGCGGGTACAGCGGCTCGCTGTCGCCGGCGAGGGTGGCCTGCACCACGGCCAGCTGCACGCTGCGCTTCTCCGGCCCGCGCGAAGACAGCACCAGCGGCTCCAGGTCGTCGACGTCCTCGACGTCATCAGCCAGGCGCAGGCCCAGCGACTGCGCGAGGAACTGGCCGGCCGGATCGCACAGGAAACGTCGCAGGCTGTCCAGCGGGACCTCTTCTTCCACCGCGTCGTCCGCCGGTGGCGGCAGTGTGGTGTCGAACCACGGCAGCAGGCCGCCGCGCTCCCCACCCAGCCGCCCGGCGGCCGGATGCCACTGTCGGCGGTAGCTGAAGCGGCGCGGATCGCCATCGCCGAAGGCGGCCGGCGAGAACGGCTGCAGCGCGTGGCGCACGGTGAAGTCCCGCGTGGCGGTCAGCGGATCCAGGTGATAGGCCGCGGCGGCATCGATCAGTTCGCTGACCAGCACCGAGGGTTCGCGCACGCTGCCATCGCGCGGGTCCGCGCCAAGATAGCTGAGGTAGAACACATCCTGCGCGGCAGCGAACAACTGCAGGAACAGGAAACGATCGTCTTCGCGGGTGGAGCGGTCGCCCGGGCGGCGGCGAGGGGTATCCAGTTCGGCGGTGAGCTGGTTGAGGCCGGCGGCAGGGTCACGACGCGGGAAATCACCGTCGTTGAGGCCGAGCACGCAGATCACCCGGAACGGCAGCAGGCGCATCGGCACCATGCGGCCGAAGCTGATGCCACCGGTCAGCAGCGGCGCCCGCGTATCGGCCTCGGCGAGGGCACCGGCGAAGTGCGCACGCACCACTTCCGGCGGCACGCCGTCGACGAACCCGGCCCTGTACGCGTCCTCGGCGAACTGGTTGAGCAGCTTGCGCAGGCGCTCCAGCGCGCGCTGGCTGTTGGGTGAGCTGGGCGGCGTCGGCAGCAGCGCATCGAGCAGCGACAGCAGGCGCTGCCGCCACTGCGTCGGCGTCAGCAGCTCGCCGAGCCGGCGCTGGTAGATGGCCAGCACACGCAGCAGGCGCAGCAGCCGATCCAGCGCATCCAGCGCACCGCCTTCCAGTTCGATCCACGGCGCCACCCCGGCCAGGTCCACCTCGCTGCCGGTGGCGTGGCCCAGCAGCAGGCGATCCAGCGCGAACTGCCAGGTGTAGGCGTCATCGCTGGGTGCCTGCAGCTGGTCGCGATGATTGGCATCCAGGCCCCAGCGTGCGCCCGCCTGCTGCAGCCAGCCATGCAGCCGATCAAAGTCGACCGCTTCCAGACCGGCGGCCTCGGCCAGCGGCGCACTGGCCAGCAGGTCCAGCACCTCGTTCAGGCCGAAGCGCGAAATCGGCAGGCCGAGCAGGTGCACGAACACATCGGCCAGTGGCTCGCCGGCCAGGGGGCTGCTGTCGGCCAACGCGTAGGGAATGTGCTCGTCGTCGCCCCCCCGTCCGCCGAACACCGCTTCCAGATAGGGCACATACGGATCGATGTCCGGCGCCAGCACGGCGATCTCACGCGCCTGCAATGGTGGGTCGAAGCGCGGGTCCTGCAGCAGGCTGCGCAGCTGGTCGTGCAACACCTGCAGCTCGCGCAGGCGGGTGTGGCAGGCATGCACCTGCAGGCTCGGGTCGTCGCTGCGCAGGCCGTCGCGCAGTTCGCCCGACGGCAATGCGCGGCGGTGGAACAGGTCACGCTGCAGGCGGTGCAGCAGGCTGTCGGACAGGCCGCCCTGGTCCATGGTCGGCCGCGAATCTTCTTCCGGGTCGGAATAGGCGGCGATCTCACCGGCCGGATGCACCACCTCGTAGCTGCCCAGCACCGCCATGAAATCGCGGCCGGCCGCACCCCAGGCTTCCAGCAGGCGGTTCTCGCCGGCGGCCTCGCCAAACGGGTCCGGCGCACCGCTGCGCAGGCGCTCTGCCAGGGTCTGCAGGTCGCCCCAGTAGGACTGCACCGGCGTGGGCAGGTAGAAATGCAGTTCGCCCACCCGCGACTGGGTGGCCATCACCCGCAGCACGTCGGGCGAGATGTTGAGCGTGGCGAACGCCGACATCCTCGGTGGCAGGCCCTGCGGCAGGGGTTGGCCGGCGCCCTCGAAGCGGTCCAGGTAGGCCTGGATGCGGCGCGCGCGGTAACCATGGCCGGTGGCGATGCTGCGCCACAGGATGGCCTGCGGGTCGGCCGCATCGGCGCCGGCTTCCCAGCGCAGCAGCCAGTCGCGGCGCCAGGCCTGGTACTTTTCGAACACCGACGCCAGTTCACCGGCCAGGGCCCAGGGTTTCAGTGCGTCGCCACCGGCAAGATAGGACTGCAGCGCACGCATCGGTGGCTGCGCCAGGAGTTGCGGATCGCGCAGGGCCTGGTACAGGCGCCAGTGCAGGGCGGCCGCGTCCAGGTCGTCGGCTTCGCCATCGACATTGGCGTTCAACGCACGGGCGACGAACTCACCGGGGGTCAGGAATTCCAGATTGGCGGCCACGCCATACTCGGCAGCCAGGGTGGCCTGCAGCCAGCGCCGCATCGCCACCTGCGGGATCAGCACCACCTCCGGCGCCAGCAGCGGCTGTCCCGGCACCGGCACACGCACGTTGCGCGCCAGCAGGGCGGCCAGCACGTCCAGCGAATTGGAATGGTAGAGACGGAAATCGCTGCGCGGATCACTCATTGTGCACAGTGTGCAGCACACCCGGCCGTATTCAATCCCGGGGTACGGTGATCGCGACGGATTGTTCCGGCCGTTTCCGGAATTGTCCCGGTCTGGCGGCGGCCCGGCCGTGCAACAATACTGGACCGTCCAGTCTGCTTATGTTCAGCAGCCTGACCCGATGCTTCAATGTCGAAAAAACGTTAAGGGTGCCCATGTCGGCTTCCACTCCCAGTCTGGTGCAGTTGTCCAACGTCCGCATCGACCGGAGCGGGCGCACGATCCTGCGCGACGTTTCGCTGCAGGTGCCCAAGGGCAGCATCACCGCGGTGCTGGGTCCGTCCGGCAGCGGCAAGTCGACCCTGCTGGCGGCGCTGACCGGCGAACTGCGCCCGGTCACGGGTGATATCACCCTGTTCGGCAAGCCGATCCCGCAGCGCACCGCCGAACTGCTGGAGATGCGCAAGAGCGTCGGCGTACTGCTGCAGGGCAATGGCCTGCTGACCGACCTGACCGTGGCCGAAAACGTCGCCCTGCCGTTGCGCACCCACACCCGCCTGCCGGCACCGGTGCTGCGCCGGCTGGTGCAGATGAAGCTGCATTCAGTGGGCCTGCTGGCGGCCGCCGATGCCTGGCCGCGTGAACTGTCCGGCGGCATGGCCCGCCGCGTGGCCCTGGCCCGCGCGTTGGCCCTGGACCCGCCGCTGATGATCTACGACGAACCGCTGACCGGGCTGGACCCGATCGCCTCGGGTGTGATCATGAGCCTGATCCAGCGCCTCAACCACAGCCTGGGCCTGACCAGCATCATCGTCAGCCACCACGTGCACGAGACCCTGCCGATCTGCGACCAGGTGATCGCGATCGCCAATGGCGGCATCGTATTCCAGGGCACGCCCGAGGCGCTGCAATCCAGCCAGGACCCGCTGCTGCGGCAGTTCCTGCACGGCCAGCCCGACGGTCCCATCCCGTTTGATGCCGCACCGCGTGCGAGGGTTGCCTGATGCCGTTCGTGCAAGCCACCCGCTCGCTGGGTCGTGCCGGCCTGTTCTCGTTGACCGTGCTGCGCGGTTCGCTGCCGACCCGTGATTTCCTGGCCGAGCTGACCCGAGAGATCTACAAGATCGGTGCGCGCTCGCTGCCGATCATCGCCGTCGGCGGCGCCTTCGTCGGCCTGGTGCTGACCCTGCAGGGCTACCGCACGCTGACCACCTTCGGTGCGGCCGACGCGTTGTCGACCCTGCTCGGCCTGTCGCTGTACCGCGAACTGGCACCGGTGCTGACCGCGTTGTTGTTCATCGGCCGCGCCGGCAGTTCGATCGCCGCCGAGCTGGGCCTGATGCGCGCCACCGACCAGATCAAGGCGCTGGAGCTGATGGCCATCGACCCGGTGGCCAAGGCCGTGGCACCGCGCTTCTGGGCGGCGGTACTGACCGTGCCGCTGCTGACCGGCATCTTCTGTTCGCTGGCGATCAGTGCCAGCTACTTCGAAGCCGTGCACGTGCTGGGCCTGGACAACGGCGTGTTCTGGTCGGCACTGCGTGGCAGCGTGGACTTCTGGGACGACTTCGGCGTGGCGATGCTGAAGTCGGCGATCTTCGGTGGCACCGCGGCCCTGGTGGCCTCCTATGTCGGTTTCCACGCCGAACCGACCATCGAAGGCACCTCCGTCGCCACCACCCGTGCGGTGGTCAACGCCTCGCTGCTGGTGCTGATGTTCAACTTCGTGCTGTCGGCAATGTTGTTCACCTAACCCCTCCATCGGCGGTGCGCATCGGCGCGCGGCCACCACGACTGATCAGGTAATCCACATGGCCATCCGCGGTCCCAGACTCGAATTCTCCGTCGGCGCTTTCCTGCTGCTGGCCCTGGCCTCGCTGATGGTGCTGGCCGTCGCCTCGACCAACCAGCGCTGGAGCTGGGGTGGCGAAGGCTATGAACTCAAGGCCCGCTTCTCCCAGGTCGGCCAGCTGCGCAAGCAGGCACCGGTGAAGATCGGTGGTGTCACCGTCGGCCAGGTCGCCGCGATCGACCTGGACCCGGTGAAGTTCGAATCGATCGTGACCCTGCGCATGGACAGCAAGGTCAAGGATCTGCCGGCTGATACCTCCGCCGGCATCTTCACCAGTGGTTTGCTCGGCGAGAGCTATATCGGTCTGCAACCCGGCGGCGATCCGGACGTGCTGAAGCCCGGCGAAGAGATCGTCTTCACCCAGCCGGCCGTGGACCTGATCCAGCTGGTCGGCAAATACATGTTCAGTGGCGGCGCCGGTGGCGGCGCTGCTCCGAAGCCCAACGATGGCGCGCAAGCGCCTGCAACGGAACCGCAACCATGAAGATGAAACTGATCCCGGCCCTGCTCGCCTCGTCGCTGCTGCTGGCCACCCCGATCCTGGCCCAGGCGCAGGCCGCCGCCCCCGCTGCTGCCGCCCCCCAGGGCCAGGCTGGCAAGGTGGTGATCGACGCCAGCACGCGCATCCTCAACACCCTGCAGCAGCGCCGTGCCGAATTCAGCGGCAACCCGGCCAGCCTGCGCAGCTACATCGACAGCGAGCTCAACCGCACCTTCGACCGCGACTATGCCGCGCGCCTGGTGCTGGGAACGCACGCCCGTGGCGCTGCCGACGCTGACATCAAGCTTTTTGCCAATGCGATGGCCGACAACCTGATGCAGCGCTATGGCTCGACCCTGCTCAACATCCAGGGCAAGCCGAGCTTCCGCCTGAAGGGCGAGAGCCCGCTGCCGGGCAACCGCGGCGTGCGCGTGAGCACCGAGCTGGTGCGTGCCGGCAGCGAGCCGACGCCGGTCGAGTACTGGATGCGCAATGAAGGCGGCCAGTGGAAGATCTTCGACGTCAACATCGAAGGCATCTCCTACGTGCAGACCTTCCGCAACCAGTTCGATGCCCCGCTGCGACAGAAGGGCATCAAGCAGGTGGCCACCGAACTGCGCAGCGGCAGCATGCAGGCCGGGCCGGCCGGCAATGGCAAATAAGGCGCTGGCGCTGCTGGAAGGTGACACCCTGCGCCTGCGCGGGGTGCTCGACCGTGCCGCGGTGATCGCGCTGTGGCCGCAACTGCAGGCCCTGCCGGCGCAGCTGTCGCGGCTGGAACTGGCAGAGGTCGAGCGCGTCGACAGCGCCGGCCTGGCGTTGCTGGCCGAGCTGGCCGCACGCGCGCGCCAGGGCGGCCATCCGCTGACAATCTCCGGCGCCCCCGCCGGCTACAACGAACTGAGCGCGGCCTACCGGCTGTCGCCCGACCTGGACTTCAACGCTACTTCTGCTGCGAGCTGACATGAACGTCGTGCGCGTTTTCCCTCTGATCCTCCTGGCCGCCGCGCTCAGCGCCTGTGCCGGCAAGCCGGCACGCAGCGACGCGCCGGTGGCCGACACCGTGGTGCCGGCGACGAGTACCGCCCCCGTCGATAGCACAGCGGGTGCCGATGCACCTGCTGCGAGTGCTATTGCCGACGCCCCCGTACCTGCAGCGGCCACGCCGGCTTCGGCTACCGCTTCGCAGGGTGCAAGCGGCAATGATGCCGCCGCCACCGCTCCGGGCGGCGATGACGACTTCGACGCGTTGTACGGCGCCAACGGCAGCACCACCAGCACCACTGCGTACGACCCGTGGGAACCGTTCAACCGCAAGGTGCACGGGTTCAACAATGCGGTCGACCGCGGTATCGCCCGTCCGCTGGCAACCGCCTATACCCACGTGGTGCCGCGCTTCGCCCGTACCGGCGTAAGCAACTTCTTCAGCAACCTGCGCGCGCCGCTGACCATCACCAACCAGCTGTTGCAGGGCCGTCCGGCCGATGCGTGGGACAGCCTGGGCCGGTTCCTGATGAACAGCACGCTGGGCATTGGTGGCCTGTTCGACCCGGCCAGCAAGGCGATGGTGCCGCGTCGCAACGAGGACTTCGGGCAGACCCTGGGTGCCTGGGGCTGGCGTCGTTCGCGTTATGTGGAACTGCCGTTCTTCGGCCCGCGTACCGTGCGTGATGTGTTCGGCCTGGCCGGTGACATCCCGCTGTCGCCGATCCGCCGCATCGAGAGCGACAAGTACCGCATCGGCCTGCAGGGCCTGCAGCTGGTCGATACGCGTGCACAGCTGCTGGCGATCGACGACCTGCGCGATACCGCGGTGGACGAATACGCCCTGGTCCGCGATGCCTGGATGCAGCGCCGCAACTACCAGATCGAGAACGATCTGCGCGGCAAGCGCGAGCGTGGCAGCGACGATGCGAATTCGCCGATCCCGGTCGATGCAATGCCGATGCCGCAGTGGACCAACTGATCCACGTTGGCCCCGCATGAACGAAAAACCCCGCCTCGGCGGGGTTTTTTTTGGGCGCTGTGGGTCGGGTCGGAGCCCTTTCCCGTGAAAAGGGATCCGACCCTGGCCGATCAGGCTGCCAGTGCCGCCTCGACCGCTTCGCGCAGGCGCGCATCATCGGCGGCAACGTCCGGGGCGAAGCGGGCGATGACCTTGCCATCGCGGCCGACCAGGAACTTCTCGAAATTCCACAGCACCGCCGGTGCCGGGTGGATCGGAATCTCCTTGCTGGCCAGGCGCTCGCGCAGCGGGCCTTCGCCGATCGCCTGCGGCTGCGCGGCGGTCAGCTGCTGGTACAGCGGGTGGGTGTCTTCACCGGCCACGCTGATCTTGGCGAACATCGGGAAGCTCACGTCGTAGGTCAGCTGGCAGAACTGCTGGATCTCCGCCTCGCTGCCCGGCTCCTGGCCGAGGAAGTTGTTGGCCGGGAAGCCCAGCACTTCCAGGCCCTGCGCGTGCTTCTCCGCGTACAGCGCCTGCAGGCCTTCGTACTGCGGGGTCAGGCCGCACTTGGACGCCACGTTGACCAGCAGCAGGACCTTGCCCTGGTAGTCAGCAAGCGAGGACGGCTGGCCGTCGATGGTGGTGAGGGAAATGTCCTGGATCGAGGTGCTCACGCGGGGCTCCGGCTACAGCGGGGAAAGGCCCACCAGCATACCGCCGCACGCGCTGTTGTAGAGCCGAGCCCATGCTCGGCTGATGCCACGGTAGCCGAGCATGGGCTCGGCTCTACAGGACGTCCTCAATCAACGCAGATCGTGCCCTGCGCCTTGCCACCGTCGATGCGCTGGCGGCAACCAAAGGTCTGGCTGGCATCACGCTGGCAGGTGCCGGTCGCCACCGCACCGGCAGCGACCTCGCCCGTCGCCAGGCACTGGCCACTGCAGTCGCTCTTGCTGCCGCAGGACTTGCCGGCGTCGGCATAGGGAATCACGCACTGCACGCGTTGCAGGCGTCCCAACGGCTGCAGCGTGCCGCCAGCCGCGCGACAGTCCACATCGCGCGCTTCTTCCAGGGCTGCAGCGGCTTCAGGGCTGACGGCCGCTGTGGCTGCCGCGCCGGCATCTTCACTGGCCGGTGGGGTGCTGCTGCAGCTGGCAAGCAGCGCGCTCAGCGCAAGGCAGGCAAGAAATCGGAGGCGCATGGCGGTACCTGATTCGGTATGGACGGCGCCAGCATACGCATCCGCCCATGCAGGCGGCGTGTCAGCCGGCGTCAGGCGTCCTCACCCTCGCCTTCTGCCGCCTCTTCGTCGCTGGGTGCTTCGCTCAGATCGCCCAGCAGGCCCTGCGCCTGTTCGGTCGCCAGTGATTCCACGCCACGCAGTCGGCGTTCGATGGTGCGGGTCTTGCGGCTGGCCTCGCCGATGCTGCGGCCCACGGTGGTGATCTGCTTCTCGGCCTTCTCGAGGATGCCGGCGAACTTGCCGAACTCGCTCTTCACTGCGCCCAGCAGCCCCCACACTTCGCTCGATCGCTGCTCGATCGCCAGGGTACGGAAGCCCATCTGCAGGCTGTTGAGCAGCGCGGTGACGGTGGTCGGCCCGGCCACCACCACGCGATGCTCGCGTTGCAGCAGGTCGACCAGGCCCGGACGCCGGATCACCTCGGCATACAGCCCTTCGGTAGGCACGAACATCACCGCGAAATCGGTGGTGTGCGGCGGCACGATGTACTTTTCGCTGATCGACTTGGCCTGCACGCGGATCGCGCGTTCCAGCTGGATGCCCTGCAGGCGCACGCCCTCGGCATCGCCCTGTTCCTGCGCATCGAGCAGGCGCTCATAGTCTTCGCGCGGGAACTTGGAATCGATCGGCAGCCAGACCGGCGTGTCGTCGTCGCGACGGCCCGGCAGGCGCACGGCAATGTCGACCATCTCGTTGCCGTCAGGACGCACCTTGACCCCACGCGCGTACTGTTCCTGGGTGAGGGTCTGCTCGAGGATGTTCTCCAGCTGCACTTCTCCCCAGCTGCCGCGGTTCTTGACGTTGGTCAGTACCCGTTTCAGGTCGCCCACGCCGGTTGCCAGCTGCTGCATTTCACCCAGCCCGCGCTGCACCTGTTCCAGGCGTTCGGACACCAGCTTGAACGAATTGCCCAGCCGCGTTTCCAGCGTGGACTGCAGCTTCTCGTCCACAGTGTGGCGCATCTGCTCGAGCTTCTGCGCGTTGTCGGCCTGCAGCGCGCGCAGCTGTTCTTCCAGGGTGGTGCGCATTTCCGAGATGCGCTGTTCGTTGCGCTGGGTCAGCTCCTGCAGGCGCAGGCCCAGGCTCTCGGTCAGGCGCTGCTGCGACTGCGCGCCCTCTTCGCGGCCCTTGCGCGCGTCCTCCACCAGGGCCTGCCGCAGCGCACCGAACTGGGTATCGGTACGGGCGGTCAGTTCCTGCAGCTGCTGGCCGAAGGCATGGATGCGCGCCTCCTGCTGCTGGCCGAACACATCCAGCTGCACGCGAAGTTCCTGCAGGCGTTCGCCCAGCGAGACGGCACTGCGTTGCTGACTGTCGGCCGCCTCGGCGCGGGCCTTGCGCGCATCTTCGCCCAGCGCTTCACGCAGCAGATCCAGGCGCTGATCGGTGCGGGTGGACAGATCGGTCAGCGCGCGCGCGAACCCATCGAGCTGCTCGCGCAGCTCGCTGCGGCCGACGCGCGCTTCATCACGCACGGCCTGTTCCAGGCGGTCGTGGGGCGGGCGGCGCAGCAGCGCCACCAGTTGCAGGACGAGCACGACCAGCAGCAGGCCGGCGACGAGGAGGAATTCGGTTTGCATGTGGCAAGTGTAGGCTGGCCGAGTCTCAGCTGCTGAAACGAGCCCATGATTGTTCTGTACGGAAAGCCCACCTCGATCAACGTGCGCAAAGTGCTGTGGCTGTGCGCCGAACTCGATCTCGCGTTCACGCATGACCCGGCACCCGCGCCGGACCTGTTGGTCACGCTCAACCCGAACCGGCAGGTGCCGGTGCTGCGCGACGGCGACTTCGTGCTGTGGGAGTCCAACAGCATCTGCCGCTACCTGGCCGCACGCCAGGGCCGCGATGACCTGCTACCCACCGTGGCGGAGGACCGCGCCAGGGTCGAGCAGTGGATGGACTGGCAGGCCACCGACCTCAACAGCGCCTGGCGCCACGTGTTCATGGCCCGCGTGCGCCAGCACCCCGACTTCGCTGATGACGCGCGCGCGGAGGCCAGCCTGACGCACTGGAACCAGCTGATGGGCACGCTGGACGCGCAACTGGCGGCCAGCAACGCCTACGTGGCGGGAAGCACCTTCACCCTGGCCGACATCGTCCTGGGCCTGTCGGCGCAGCGCTGGCGCAGCACACCGGGCAACAAACCGGCGCTGCCCCACGTGGAAGCCTGGTTCGAGCGCCTGCGACAGCAGCCGGGTTTCAGCGCCTACGTGGACAACGGCGTGGCCTGAGGAGAGGTTCTCGCCGCTGTTGGCAGGTGTCGACCTTGGTCGACACGTTGGAAGGTACGTGTGTAGAGCCGAGCCTATGCTCGGCTGAACGGCATGTGCCAACAGCAGCCGAGCGTGAGCTCGGCTCTACAGGAAGGGCGTGGCCTTACCAGCCTTCCAGCACGATCTTGCCCTTCGCCCGATGGCTCTCCAGCAGCGCATGCGCACGCCGCAGGTTGGCCGCGTCGATGCGCCCGAAGTGCTCACCCAGCGTGGTCTGCAGCACACCGGCATCGACCAGTTCGGCGACCCGGTTCAGCAGGTCATGCTGGCGCTGCATGTCCGCGGTCCTGTAAAGCGGCCGGGTGAACATCGATTCCCAGTGCAGCGACAGCGCCTTGCGCTTCAGCGCCATCACATCGATCTGGCCCGGGTCATCGATCAGTCCCAGCTGCCCCTGCGGCGCCAGCAGCTCGACGATCTGTGCGTAGTGCTGGTCGGTGTGGGTCAGACTGGCCACGTGGTCCACCTCGGTGATGCCGAGCCGGGCCAGGCCCTCGGCCAGCGGCCGGGTGTGGTCGATCACATGGTGCGCGCCCATCGCCTGCACCCAGTCCTGGGTCTCCGGGCGCGAGGCGGTACCGATCACCGTCAGCTTGGTCAACCGACGCGCCAACTGCACCAGGATCGAACCGACGCCGCCCGCTGCACCGATCACCAGCAGGGTCTGGCCATCGCCGCCGCCTTCGGCAATGCGCAGGCGGTCGAACAACAGTTCCCACGCGGTGATCGCGGTCAGCGGCAGCGCCGCCGCGGCGGCATCGTCCAGGCTGGCCGGCTTGCGGCCAACGCTGCGCTCGTCCACCAGCTGGTATTCGGCGTTGCTGCCCGGGCGATCGATCACGCCGGCGTAGTACACCGCATCGCCAGGCTGGAACAGGGTCACTTCGCTGCCGACCGCATCGACCACACCAACCGCATCCCACCCCAGCACGCGCGGGCCGTCGGTGGCAGCGCCGCGTCGCACCTTGGTGTCGACCGGGTTCACCGCCACCGCGCGCACCGCCACCCGCAGGTCGCGTGGGCCCGGCTGCGGTACGGGCAGGTCGAGGTCGATCAGGGCCTGCGGGTCGTCGATCGGCAGGCCGGCATGGGTGTAGGCAATAGCGCGCATGGGGGAGATCCAGTGAGGAGAGGCCACAGCGTGCGCCGTGCGCAGGGAGGCAGAAAGGCGCAGAATCGGTCAACACTTTCACTGCAGCAATGAAAATGGTCCGTTTCGACGATCTGCAGCTGTTCGTCCGCACCGCCGCGCTGGGCAGCTTTTCGCAGGCCGCGCGCGAGGCCGACCTGCTGCCGGGCCAGGTGGCCGCAGCGGTGGCGCGGCTGGAACGCGAACTGGACCTGCGCCTGTTCGTACGCACCACCCGCAGCCTGCGGCTGACCGCCGAAGGTGCGCTGTACCTGCCCTACGCGCAGGACGTTCTGACCACCCTGCGCGAAGGCCAGGCGCGGGTGCAGGGCGAGGATGCGGAACTGCACGGCACCCTGCAGCTGTCGGCGCCCTCGGACTTCGGCCGCAACCTGCTGCTACCGTGGCTGACTGCGTTCCGCGCCGCGCATCCACGGCTGCGCCTGCACCTGCGCCTGTCCGACGAAGTGGCCGACGTGTTCCGCGACCCGGTCGACGTGGCCATCCGCATCGGCCACTTCGACGACGCCAGCTACGTCGCCCTGCCGTTGCTGGAAGGCAACCGGCGCGTGCTGGCCGCATCGCCCGAGTACCTGCGGCGGCGTGGCACGCCGACCCGGCTGGACGATCTGCGTGAACACGATTGCCTTGTCTACCAACTCGGCGGGCGCGCCTACGATCGCTGGTCGTTCGAGCTGGAGGGGCGCCGCGTAGTGATCCCGGTGCGCGGGCCACTGGTCTGCGACGACGCCGACGTGGTGCGGCGCTGGGCGGTCGCCGGCGAAGGCATCACCTACAAATCCTGGCTGGACGTGCGCGAGGACGTGCTGGGTGGACGCCTGCAGGTGCTGCTGGATGGCATCGGCAGCCACATCCCCCTGCAGCTGGTGTGTCCGCACCGCAAGCAGTTCTCACCGGCGGTGCGGCAACTGCACGCGCAGCTGCGCCAGTACCTGCAACCGCTGCTGTCCGCGATACCCGGCCATGGCGACGTGCCCCTGTCGCCTGCAACGTCACTGGCCGACAATGGCGCTCCCCCGTTGTAAGAGAATCGCGCCATGCCGTGGATGGGCATCCAGGACCTGTGGACATTTCTGGTCGCCGTGCTGGTGTTTCTGGCCCTGCCCGGGCCGGGCACCTTCACCCTGCTGACCGCCACCGGTCGTGGCGGTGTGCGCGGCGGCTACACGGCGCTGGCCGGCCTGCTGGTCGGCGACCAGATCCTGATGTGGCTGGCGCTGGCCGGCGTGGCCGCGCTGCTGAAGGCCAATCCGACGGTGTTCCATGCCGTGCAGTATCTCGGCGCGGCGTACCTGGTGTGGGTCGGCATCAGCCTGCTGCGCACGCCCAAGGGCGACGGTGCCGAGGTTGGCCCGGTGCGCATGCAGCCGGGCCGCTACTTCCACCAGGCGATCCTGGTCAGCCTGCTCAATCCGAAGGCGATCCTGTTCTACATGGCCTTCCTGCCACTGTTCATCGACCCGAAGGCCCACCAGGGCATCGCCACGTTCGCCGCGCTGGCCGGGATCATCTTCGTGGTCAGCATCGCCTACTGCTCGCTGCTGATCTGGGTCGGCAACCTGGCCCGCCGTCGGTTGATCCAGCACCCGCGGGTCAGCGATGCGCTACGGCGTGTGGCCGGCCTGTTCCTGGTCGGCTTCGGCATCCGCCTGGGCCTGAACGGCTGAGAGCCCGTCGGCGCGGAGGGCCGCGCGCAGGTGGTCGATGAACACCCGCAGCTTGGGCGCCATATGCTCGCGCGCCGGGTAGTACAGATGAAAGCCGGGGAACGGCGGCTGCCAGTCCTCCAGCACGCTGCGCAGGCGGCCGGCAGCCAGGTCGTCGGCGACCAGCGAAGCAAAGCCCTGTGCCATGCCGAGCCCAGCCAGCACCGCCGCATAGGCCAGTTCGGCATCGTTGAACACCAGCCGCCCCGCGACGGCTACGTCCAGGTCACGCCCCTCACGGCTGAATTCCCAGGGCATGAGCCGGCCATTGGCGCGGCGATGGACGATGCAGTCGTGGCCCTGCAGCTCCTGCGGGCTCAGCGGCACCCCGTGGCGCGCGAAGTAGCCCGGCGTGGCCACCACCACCTGGCGCTCGGGCGGCCCGATCGGCACCGCGATCATGCCCTGCGCCAACGATTCACCCAGGCGGATGCCGGCGTCGAAACCCTCGGCGACCAGATCGGTCAGCGCCGGCTCCACGCACAATTCCACCTCTACCTGCGGATACCGGGCCAGGAAGGACGGCAGCGCCGGCAGAACCCGGCGTTCGGCAACGATGCGTGGCAGGGTGATGCGCAGCCGACCGGCCGGCACCGTCCGCGCGCTGTCCAGGTCGTCGAAGGCCGATTCGATCTGTGCCAACCCGCCACGCACGCGCTGCAGGAAGCGTGCGCCGTGCTCGGTCAGACCCACCCGGCGCGTGGTCCGTTGCAACAGGCGCACGCCCATCCGCGCCTCCAGCGCACGCACGCTCTGTGACAGCGCCGAGGTCGAGACGCCCAGGGCATCGGCGGCGCGGGTAAAGCTGGCGTGGTCGGCCACGTGGACAAAGGCAACCACCGCAGACAGCGGTGCGGAGGGATCCATTGTGAAGCCTTCCTTCATTGTCAGTTCGACTGCATCCAGTTTATCCACAAGATCATCGGACGGATGCTTGGCCTCCCGGCGGAACACCCGCCTCCTCCGATGGAATGCCACATGTCACTTGATCACTACCGCCTGCTCGGCCGCTCCGGCCTGCGTGTCAGCCCGATGGCGCTGGGCACGATGACCTTCGGTGCCGACTGGGGTTGGGGCGCGGACGAAGCCGAGGCCCGCCGCATCTTCGATGTCTACGTCGAACGTGGTGGCAACTTCGTCGATACCGCAAACAACTACACCAATGGCAGCGCAGAGACCCTGCTCGGGCGGTTCGCCCAAGGCCGCCGCGAACGGCTGGTGATCGCCAGCAAGTACACCCTGGCGACCGTGCCGGGCGATCCGAACAACGCCGGCAACCATCGCAAGAGCATGATGCGCTCGGTGGAGGACAGCCTGCGCCGGCTCGGCACCGACTACCTGGATCTGCTGTACCTGCACGCCTGGGACGACACCACCGGGGTGGACGAGGTGATGCGCGGTTTCGACGACCTCGTGCGCAGCGGCAAGGTGCTGTACGCCGGCATCTCGGACACGCCAGCCTGGCAGATCGCGCGCATGCAGACCCTGGCCGATCTACGCGGCTGGTCGCCACTGGTGGCGCTGCAGATCGAATACAGCCTGATCCAGCGCAGCGTCGAACACGAACTGCTGCCGATGGCCGATGCGCTCGGGTTGGGCGTGGTGGCGTGGTCGCCGCTGGGCAGCGGCGTTCTGACCGGCAAATACAGCGCGGCGGACCTGGCCGCAGCCGAGACCGCCGAGGCCGCGCCGGGTGGTTCCAGACGCAATGTCGCGCTCATCAATGGCGCGTTGACGCCGCGTTCGTTGAACATCGCCGGGGAAGTCGCTGCGATCGCGGCAGAGCTGTCGCACTCGGCTGCGCAGGTCGCTCTGGCCTGGTTGCTGCAACGACCCGCGGCCGGGGCCATGCCGATCGTCGGTGCACGCACCCTGGACCAGTTGGAACACAACCTGGCGGCGCTGGAGCTGGCGCTGCCGGCTGAGGCGTTGGCACGGCTGGATGCGATCAGCGCGGTCGCGCCTGCCTTCCCGCACGACTTCCTGCAGATGCCGCTGCCGCGCATGCTGATGAGCGGTGGTACGCGTCTGCAGCCACGCGCACCGGGCAGGTAATACCGGGGGCGCGCTATGCTGGCGCCCCATGCTGGAAGGAGGCGCCATGGCCGCAACACCAACACTCGCGGTCGCTGCAGCCCTGGTGTTGCTGCTTGCCAGTGCACCGGCCACGGCCGCACCGGATCACCGCTGCCTCACCGGCGGTGCCAACGGCACGATCCACCTGGAATGGCGCTGGCTGGACGATGGCCGCGCCGATGTGCGCTACGCCGGGCACCGCGAGCGCCTGCCGCTGCACCGGGTTTCCGAAGAAACCACGGTGCTGGACGAAGACCGCCCCTACCAGTTCGATACCGTCTGGGAAGAGCGCGTGGAGGGCCGCATCAACGGTCACTACACGCTGAGCACGCAGGGCGCACGGATCTACAGCTTCAGCTACGTGCGGGCCCGAGACGGTCGCCGAACGGATTTCGAAGAAGACTTCAACGCCTTCCAGGACGACGGCTGTCACTGGTAGCCGCCTGGACTGAGGCCGTTTGTGCCGATTCCGGCAGCGTGCCCACAGTCCAGCGCGCGCTGTGCCGGCCATGCCCCCCGTCAGTGGCAATGCTGCGCTGCGTTCGGTCACACTCGGGGACTTGTCGTTCTCAGTCACCCCTTCCGAGGCCTGCATGTCCCTGCTCCGGCGCAAGTCCCTAGATTCCGTCACCGTCCATGAAGCCGGCCGGCGCCTGGTCCCGACCCTCAGCTGGCCGCACCTGATCGCGCTGGGCATCGGTGCCATCGTCGGCACCGGCATCTATACCCTGATCGGCGTCGGTGCCGACCGCGCCGGCCCCGCCGTGCTGATCTCCTTCGCCATCGCCGGCGCGGTGTGTGCCTGCGCGGCACTGGCCTACGCCGAACTGTCCACGATGATGCCGGCCGCCGGCAGCGCCTATACCTACAGCTACAGTGCCCTGGGCGAAGTCTTCGCCTGGGTGGTGGGCTGGAGCCTGATCCTGGAGTACTCGCTGGTGGTGAGTACCGTGGCGGTCGGCTGGTCGGGCTATTTCGTCGGCTTCCTTGAATGGGTGCATACCCAGTTCGGCTGGGACCTGCGCCTGCCGGCCATGCTCGCGGCGGGCCCGCACGTCGACGGCGGCATGATCAACCTGCCCGCCATCGTCATCACCTGGCTGGTGGCACTGATGCTGATGGCCGGTACCAAGGAGAGCGCCACCCTCAACGCGATCCTGGTCGTGTTCAAGCTGATCGCGCTGGCCATCTTCGTGGCGGTGGCCCTGCCGGCGTTCGACGCCAACAACCTGCAGCCGTTCATGCCCTACGGGTTCGCCAAGACGCTGGGACCGGATGGCGTCGAACGCGGCGTGATGGCCGCGGCGGCGATCATCTTCTTCGCGTTCTACGGCTTCGATGCGATCTCCACCGCCGCCGAAGAAACCAAGAACCCGGCGCGCGACCTGTCCATCGGCATCATCGGCTCGATGGTCGGCTGCACCATCGTGTACGTGCTGGTGGCGCTGGCCGCGATCGGCGCGATGAGCTACACCGTGTTCGGCCAGAGTGCCGAGCCGCTGGCACTGATCATGCGCCAGCTGGGCCAGCCGACCGCCGCGATGCTGATCGGCGTGATCGCCATCATCGCCCTGCCGACCGTGCTGCTGGCCTTCCTGTACGGCCAGAGCCGCATCTTCTTCGTCATGAGCCGCGATGGCCTGCTGCCGCGTGGCCTGTCCAAGGTCAACGCGCGCACCGGCACGCCGGTGGCGACCACGCTGTTCACCGCCGTGGTGGTGTCGGCGCTGGCCGGTGTGGCGCGCCTGGACGAGATCGCCGCGCTGGCCAATGCCGGCACCCTGGCCGCGTTCACTGCCGTTGGCATCTGCCTGGTGGTGCTGCGCGTGCGTGAGCCGAACCGCGAGCGCACCTTCCGCACGCCGTTGGCCTTCATCGTCGGCCCGCTGGCGGCACTGGGCTGCATCTACCTGTTCATCAGCCTGCCGCACACCACCCAGCTGTACTTCCTGGCGTGGAACGTGGTCGGCCTGGTGCTGTACTTCGCCTACAGCCGTCGCAACGCGCTGATCGGCCGGTAAAGGTAGCGCCGGGCCATGCCCGGCGGTCTTTGGGGATTGCCGGCCAGCGGCCGGCCCTACCGCAGGGCGGCTAGCCGCCCTGCTTTGCCGCGTAGTCCTGCGCCTGGCGCATCACCCGCAGCAGGTTGCCGCCCCAGATGGCGGCGATCTGCTGCTCGGTGTAGCCCTTGCGCAACAGCCACGCGGTGATCTTCGGCAACTGGCTGACATCGGGCAGGTCGCTCAGGCCACCGCCGCCATCCCAGTCCAGGCCGATGCCGACGTGCTCGGGGCCGACCACCTTGAGGATGTGCTCGAAGTGGGCGAAGAAGTCGTCCAGGCTGGCGTGGCGCACCGGATGCTCGTGGTCCAGTGCCTGTTCGGCCTTCTGCAGCGCCACGCCCTGTTCGATGGTCATGCCTTCCCAGCCACCCAGCTGCTTGCTCAGGGCTTCTTCGGCCTGCTTGCGCTCGGGCGACTTGGCGGTGTCGATCAGGTAGCCGCCATACGCGTTCACCTGGATCACGCCGCCGGCCTTGGCCAGGCGGCGCAGGCGCGCGTCATCGAGGTTGCGTGGGTGGTCGTAGATCGCCTTGGCCGAGCTGTGCGACAGCACGAACGGCACCGGCATCATCGCCAGCAGATCATCGAATACGGCATCGGATGCGTGCGACTGGTCGATGACGATGCCCAGCTTCACCGCCTGCCGTACCAGGTCCTTGCCGGCCGGGCTCAGGCCTTTCCACTCCGCGCCCTTGGGGTCGGTGGCCGAATCGGCGAACTCGTTGTTGGCGAAGTGCACGGTGCTGAGCAGGCGCAGGCCCGCACGGTGATAGAACGAGAGCAGGCTGGGATCGGCCACCAGCGGGCTGGCGTTCTCCATGCTGATGTAGACCACGCGCTTGCCGGCGGCCTTGATGCGCGCCGCATCATCAGCGGTCAGCGCCAGCGCGAAGCGCTCGGGGTTGGCGGCCAGCATTTCTCGGATCTCCAGCAGACGCTGCAGGCCGTGATCGCGCTCGGCCAGATGCTCCGCGGCAGTGCGATCGCCCTGGTCGGTGTAGATCGCAAAGAAGCCGCCATCCAGCGCGCCTTCGACCATGCGCGGGTAATCCACCTGCGAGAGCGCGTTGCGGTCGTGCCGCTGCTCGATGTCGAAGCCGTCGCGGCCGAAGTTGGCCGGCGTATCCAGATGGCTGTCCAGGGTCAGCAGGCGCTGCTGCAGTGCCTTGGCCCGGGCCAGTTCCTGCGCGCTGAAGTCGATGGCATGGGCGGACAGCGGCGCACTCAGCGCCAGCGCGAGCAGCAGGGAGAGACGACGCAACGACGGCATGGGCATCCACCGGCAATGGGAAGGACACGACCATAGCGCCGGGACAGCCAACGCGGGTAGTGCCGCATTGGCCAGCCAGCTCCATTACACTCGCCCGCAGCCGATAAGGGCAGCGTGCAGCACCGCGTGCTGCGTCGACCATGGAATGGAAACACCGATGTCGAAGTCCCAGCCTCCGGCGCTGCCCGTGCAGGGCGAAGCGCCTGTCCCCGCCAGCATGGTCACCGTTGAACAGCTCAAGCGTGATGTGCTGCCAACGTTGTTCGCCGGGCGCACCGATATCGGCCGCTATGGCCCGGCCGACCTCGCCAGTGCCAGTGCCGAGCCGGCCTGGCAGGATGGCAGCGCCAACGCGCTGGCCCAGGCGCTCGCTGAGCTGGTCAGCCGGCTGTCCGAACACGATCCCAATGCGCTGCTGCAGCGCGCGGGGTGGTGGGAGCGGTTCACCGGTGCCGATATCGAAGACCGCCTGCGCCGGCGCATCGCCATGGGCAGCAACGGCGATGTACTGGCCAGGATCGAGCGCGAGGCCATCGCTGTACGCGCCAGCGTCGATCGACTGGATGCGCAGCTGCACGAACATGACGTGCAGGGTGTGCGACTGCAGGTGTACATCGATGCAGGCGTGCAGTTCCTGCAGGAACTGCCAGCGACCGTCGACAGCGCCGATGATGCGCCGGTGCTCGACCGCCCGGTTGAGCGCCTGCAGCGCCGGGTGGCCAACCTGACCGCCCTGCTGGCCAGCCATTCGATGAGCCGGATGCAGGTGCAGCTGGCTCGCAGCAATGCCATCGACCTGTTGGACCGCTACAGCGAGACGGTGCAGATCCTGCTGCCGATCTGGCGCCAGACCCTCCAGGCGCTGCACAACAGCGACAACGCCAGCCCACAGATGATCGCCAGTGCTGCGCAGGCGCAGGACCAGCTGAAACAGGCCCTGCAGCAGTTGCTGCGCGCGTCCGGGGTGCCGGCATGAGCGCGTCGGTACGCGATCCGCTGCAGATCCCGCCGGATCTGCAGGCGCGGGTGGAAGCTGTTCCGGGCCTGCGCGCGTTCTACCGGCGGGTCTCGCTGCTGCGGGTCTTCGGCCTGGCCTGCCTTCCGCTGGCGGCCACGGCGCTGGCCTACATGGCGCTGGCATTCACCGGCACCGAGCTCGGTCCGCCGTCATGGGCGCACGTGCCGGCGGGCTATGGGGCGAAGGACACAGGCAAGCAGCTGCTCACCCTGATGGTCATGGCCCCCTTGCTGCTGGTGTGGATGTTCTTCGGCGTGCGCGACCTGCTCGGCCGCCATCGTGTTCGCCACTTCGCCTGGTCGTTCGCGCTGGGTTCGATGCTGCTGTGCGGTGCATTGGGAAGCATGGGCATCACCGCACCCGCCATGGGCCAGGGCGATCGGCTCGACCATCGGCAGCTGGACGCGCTCATCGCCAGTCCAGACTTCAGCAGCTTCAGCCCGCAGTGGCAGGCCTATCTGCGGGCACAGCAGGAGCTGCCCTACGGCGTGGCCTCGCCGGCCGTGGTTGCCACCGCACGCGCGCTGGCCAATGGCGAGGACATCGGCGTTCCGGTATCGCCGGCAATGCAGTCCCGCTTCGAGAAGGCAGCCGGTCTGCCCCGCTCCGAACGGTCACAGCGATGGCACGGCCAGCGTCTGCTGAGCTGGCTTCTGTTCGACGTTGGCTGGGTGCTGGCACTGCTGGCCGTACCGGCGCTGCTGGCGCTGGGTACGGTGGCGATCGTGCTCGGCCGCCACCTGCGCCGCAGGTCCGAGGTGATCAACGGGCTACTGCAGCAGCTGCAGCCGGTTCCTGCGCCGCCGCGCGCGCAGCCCTGAGGCTGGCGCGCGGACAGTCTTCCGCACCGTGTGCGGGCGCCGGGCATGGCCCGGCTTCACCTGCCGTGGGTCAGTCCACCACGCGGCAGAACACGGCCTTCAGGTAACGCGATTCCTGCACGTGGGCCATGAACGGATGGTCCGGACCAGCGCCGGCCACCTTCAGGATCTGGATGGTGCGGCCGGAGAAGTACGCTGCACGACGCAGCATGTCCAGGAACTGGTCCTCGGCCACCAGGCCGGTGCAGGAGAACGTGGCGAACAGGCCACCGGGCTTGACCACGCCCAGCGCCAGCTTGTTCATGTCCAGGTACTTCTTCAGCGCGGTGATCACCTGCTCGCGGTCGCGGGTCATCTTCGCCGGGTCCAGGATCACCACGTCGTACTGCTCACCACGGTTGGCCGCATCACGCAGCCACGGGAAGATGTCGGACTGGACGAACTTCGGGCGCACGTTGTTCAAACGCGAATTGCCCTTGGCGATCTGGATGACGTCTTCATCGATGTCGATGCCAACCACTTCCGATGCACCGCGCGCGGCCGCATACACGGCGAAACCACCGGTGTTGCAGCACAGGTCGAGCACGCTCTTGCCTTCCACCTGCTGGCTCAGCCACTCACGGTTCTCGCGCTGGTCGGCGAAGAAACCGGTCTTGTGCGCACCGGCCGGGTCGGCGCGGAACTTGATGCCGTACTCGGTGATCACCGACGCTTCGGTGGTGGTGTTGCCGTGGAAGTCGAAGCTTTCCTGCTTCTGCACGTGTTCGTCGGCGAAGCTGTGGAAACGGCAGCCCGGGAACTGTTCGCGCAGGGCGTCGTAGATCCATTCGCGGTGACGGAACATGCCGGCGGCAAAGAACTCCACCACCACCAGGTCGTTGTAACGGTCCACCACCAGGCCGGACAGACCGTCGCCTTCGCTGTGTACCACGCGCCAGGCGTCGGACACCGCATCAAGCTTCAGCACCTCACGACGCAGCGACACCGCCTGGGCGATCTTGCGCGAGAACCAGCCGGCATCCAGCGGGATCTGCGGGTCGGTTTCGAGGATGCGTACGGCAATACGCGAATGCCCGTTGTAGAAGCCACGGCCGATGAACTCGCCATCCACGCCGACGACGTCGACGAGAGAGCCGGGCTTGGGCCGGACGGTCGGCTTCTCGACCAGTTTCTGGAAGATCCACGGGTGGCTGGAACGCCACGCGTTCTTGAGGCGGACAACGGGAAGGGGGGTAGTCATCCACCTATTGTAAACCGGGCGCCGGGGTCAGATCCCCACAGGGGCTCTGACCCCGGCCGGTGTGCCAACCCAGGTTGGCACCTGCCAGAGCTGGCCCCGGCAGCCGGGCATTTGACGCCGGCCCGGCCAGGCCGCAGAATCGGCGGCAGAAGGGGAGTAGCTCCCAGACGTTGTCGCCGTCAATTCGAGCCCGCAGGCTCCGGTGCAACGGCAGTTCCGGCCCATCGGAACTGCGAGCGAGACCTTCGCCGTACTGGCGAAGCTCTGTCCCTGGATCCCCTCCCGATCCTCCGTTGCAGATCCTCGCCGTCCGGCTTGAGGCATTTTTCATTTCCCAACGGACAAACCCATGCAGACGATCGGTAATTTGTGGTTGTGGGGCGGCTTCGCAGCGGTGGTGGTCATCGCCCTGCTGGTCGACCTCGTGTTGATGCGCCACGGTGGCCCGCACAAGGTCACCTTCAAGGAAGCCCTGTGGTGGTCCATCGGCTGGGTCGCGCTGGCGCTGGCCTTCAACGGCGGGCTCTGGTTCTACCTGAACGAAACCGCCGGCCAGGTCGTGGCCAACAAGGTCGGCCTGGAGTTCCTGACCGGCTACCTGGTCGAGAAGGCGCTGGCGGTGGACAACATCTTTGTCTTCCTGATGATCATGAGCTACTTCGCGGTGCCGGAGGAACAGCGCCAGAAGGTGCTGATCATCGGCATCCTGGGTGCGATCGTGCTGCGTACGATCATGATCTTCGCCGGTAGCGTGCTGATCACCCAGTTCCATTGGCTACTCTACGTATTCGGCGCCTTCCTGCTCTTCACCGGCTGGAAGATGTGGTTCGCCGCGGGCCAGGAACCTGACCTGGAAGCCAACCCGGCCCTGCGCTGGATGCGCAAGCACCTGCGCCTGCTGCCGGATTACGAAGGCAACGCCATGAGCGTCAAGCGCGACGGCGTGCGCTGGTTCACCCCGCTGTTCGCGGTGCTGATCCTGATCGCAGTCACCGACGTGATCTTCGCGGTGGACAGCATCCCGGCGATCTTCGCGATCACCACCGACCCGTTCATCGTGCTGACCTCCAACGTGTTCGCGGTGCTCGGCCTGCGTGCGATGTTCTTCCTGCTGGCCGGCATGGCCGACCGCTTCCACCTGCTGCCGTACGGCCTGGCCCTGGTACTGGCCTTCATCGGCATCAAGATGATGATCATCGACCTGTTCAAGATCCCGACCCCGATCTCGCTGGGCGTGGTCGCGGTGATCATCGCTGCCACGGTGGTGCTGAGCCTGAAGAACCCGCCGAAGGAAGGCGGCGCCTGATCCAGGCGGATTGAAGGATGCGGCCGGTGGATTGTCCCGCCGGCCGCAGCCACTCTCCCGCAGCGGTGGCCTTGGTTTCGCGCCGGCCACCGCCATTGCTGAGGGTATGAACACGAACGCGCCCCTGCCCGCCGGCGACGCGCCGGCCGACCGCAACGACCGCACGCGCATCCTGCGCGCCTTCAATGCCAGCCTGGCCGCCGTGCTGGTGCTGGTGGCCGTGTTCGCCCTGCAGGACCATTTCGACTGGCGGCCCTGGGCCGTGGCACCGCTGGAAGCCAAGGGCCTGCTCGGCCTGATCGGCGGGCCGCTGCTGCATGCCTCGGTCGAACACATCGCCGCCAACAGCGCCGCGATCCTGATCCTCGGCACCCTTGCCGGCAGCGTTTATCCGAAGGCCACGCTACGTGCCCTGCCCCTGCTCTGGGTCGGTTCGGGCATCGGTGCGTGGATGCTGGGCAATCCCGGCAGCTTCCATCTCGGCGCCAGTGGTGTCACCCACGGCCTGATGTTCCTGCTGGCCAGCCTCGGCCTGCTGCGCCGCGACCGCGCGGCCATCGCCACCGGGCTGATCGGCATGCTGTTCTACGGCGGCATGCTGATGACCGTGCTGCCGCACGCCGACGGCGTGTCCTGGCAATCGCACATGGGCGGTGCCTTCGCCGGCATCATCGCCGCGCTGCTGTTCCGCAACGCCGACCCGTTGCCGCCGCGCCCGCGCTACAGCTGGGAGGACGAGGAAGAAGAGGTCGAGCCGCTGGCCGACGACGAACTCGAGCCGCCGTCGCCGCAGCGCGTGCCGGTACTGTGGCAGCCGCGCGAAGGGCAGGACTATGTGGTCGTCCCGTTCCGCCGGCCGGAAGATCCGCGCGGTTGAGCTGTGACGGGGTCGGATCCCCGAAGGGGCTCTGACCCCGATCACCGATGGCCTGGTAGCCGCCGACCTTGGTCGGCGCTCCTGCCTCCGGCGTTCATGCCCCTGCGGCGACCGTGTGCCAACCAGGGTTGGCATCTACCACCGGTGCATCAATTCGCCGCGTTTCCCGCCGCGCCCATTCCATCCACCGCCTGCCGGCCCAGCGCCGGGTCATCGGTGAAGAACGCATCGATGCCGGTCGCCAGGTAGGCGCGCATCTCGGCGATCGACCCTTCCGCATTGCGCGCAGTGTCCGCGCCCTTGCGCAGGTTGCTGGCCTGGAAATGGTTCTCCGGGCGGAAGGTGTACGGGATCACCATCAGGCCCACCGCGTGCGCATCGCGCACCAGCGACGTCGGCGTACCCAGCGCACCGTTGGCATCCAGCGGGATGATCGAGCGCAGCTCCGGGCCGATGCCATCGGCATAGGCCGCGATGTCCTTCAGCCCTGCCGGAGTCATCATCTGCGCATAGGTCAGCGCACCGCCGGCCTTGGCGATGTCGGCCGGCTGGGTATCGCCCTTCCACAGCAGCTGCAGCAGGCGGATGTTGCTGCCACGCGGGATCTTGCCGCGCAGGTAGCGCAGGTTGGCGGTCTCGAACGACTGGATGGTGACCGGGCCGACGTTGGTATAGGCGTTGCCACGCAGCGCAGCCAGCAGCGTGTCTTCCATCGGCAGGCCGATCGACTGGAAATAGGTCGGGTGCTTGATCTCCGGCACCAGGCCGATGCCACGGTTGGCACGACCGGCCTGCTGGACCAGGAACGCCAGGATCTCGTCCAGGCTGGCGATGCGGAACTGGCCGTCATAGGCGGTGCTGCGGAATTCCGGCAGTCGCTCGCGGGAGTACAGGGTCTTCAGTTCGGCCAGGGTGAAGTCTTCGGTGAACCAGCCTTCGACCGTCTGCCCGTCGATGACCTTGCGGGTCTTCCGCTTGGCGAATTCCTTGTGCTCGGCCACATCGGTGGTGCCACCGATCTCGTTCTCGTGGCGGGCCACCATCACCCCGTCCTTGGTCATCACCAGGTCCGGTTCGATGTAATCGGCGCCGTCGGCGATCGCCTGCGCATAGGCCGCCAGCGTGTGCTCGGGCAGCAGCGCGCTTGCGCCGCGATGACCGTAGACCGACACCTTGGGCGCGGCCGCAGGGGAGGATTCAGCACTCATGGCCACCGATGGTGCCACGGCCAGCGACAACAGCAACGCACGACCCCACGACTTCACTGCGACTTCCCCAAGCGGTTTGTGATGGGCGTCAGTATGCGGCGGGAATGTGACAGGTTGGGGGAGCCGGGGTCGGATCCCCGAAGGGGCTCCGACCCCAATCTGCCAGATGCGGATCTCCAGGATCCGGTAGTCGCCGACCTTGGTCGGCGCTCTGCTATTGGGGGGCCATGGCCCCGGATGCCCAGTGCCAACCAAGGTTGGCATCTACCAGAGCGTGAGCCGCGCGGTTGATCGATGTCGAGGATCACAGGCCGTTCGGGGATCTGACCCGGGCTTACTTGCCGATGCAGAAGCTGGAAAAGATCCTTCCCAGCAGATCGTCCGCACTCATCTGCCCGGTGATCTCACCCAGCGCATCATGCGCCAACCGCAGTTCCTCGGCGGCCAGCTCCAGGCGCTCATGCACCAGCTCTGCATCAGCGCGATGCGCGTGTTCCTGCGCACGCTCGATGGCATCCACGTGACGGGTGCGCGCCGAGAACTCACCGTCCACCTGCTCGCCCGCGCCGGCCGAGGCGATCAAACGCAGGCGCGCATGCAGGTCGTCCAGTCCCGCGCCGGTGGCAGCGGAGACGAACACGCGGTCCGGGTCGTCCAGCAGCGGCATCGCATCCAGCAGATCCGACTTGTTGTGGATGAACACCTTGTGCGGTACCGCCAGCACGGCCTCACCGATGGCCGCTTCACCCGCCGCCGGCTCGCGTGCATCCAGCACGATCAAGGCAAGGTCGGTACGTTCGATCTCCGCGCGCGCGCGGCGCATGCCTTCGCGTTCGATGGCGTCGCCGCCATCACGCAGGCCGGCGGTGTCGACCAGGGTCAGTTCAAGTCCGTCCAGTCGGATCGTCTCGCGCAGGGTGTCGCGGGTGGTGCCGGCGATGTCGGTGACGATGGCGCGCTCACTGCCGGCCAACGCGTTCAACAGTGAACTCTTGCCGGCATTCGGTGGGCCGATCAGCACGGCATGCAGCCCATCGCGCAGGCGACGGCCGCGCTCGGCATCACGGCGCAGCAAGGCCAGGTCACTACGCGCCTGCTCCAGCCCACGCCGCACCTGCGCGCCGCCGAGCGTATCCAGCGGTTCGTCGGCGAAATCGATCGCCGCTTCCACGTGGATGCGCAGCAGCACCAGCTGTTCGACCACAGTGTCGATGCGATGCGAGAACACGCCATCCAGCGAACGGCGTGCCGCACGTGCGGCGCGGTTGTCACCGGCGGCGATCAGATCGGCGATGGCTTCGGCCTGGGCCAGGTCGAGCTTGCCGTTGAGGAACGCGCGCTCGCTGAACTCGCCGGGCCGGGCCTGGCGCGCACCCAGTGCGATGCAGCGCGCGACCAGCTGCTGCAGCAGTACGGGGCTGCCATGCCCCTGCAGCTCCACCACTTCCTCGCCGGTGAAGCTGTTCGGCGCCGGGAACCACAGCACGATGCCGTCGTCGATCACTTCACCGTCTACATCGCGCAGGCGCGCGTAGTGCGCATGGCGCGGGCGCAGCGTCGGCGCACCGAGCGCGTTGGCAATCGCTGCGGCGCGCGGGCCCGACAGGCGCAGCAGGCCGACGCCGCCCGCACCCGGTGCGCTGGCAATGGCCACGATGGTCTCGGTGCGCGTCATCTCATTCATCGCTCAGAGCTTCTCCAGCTGTGCACGCGCCTGTGCCGCACCACTTCCCTGCGGCTGCAGCGCCAGGTAGGTGGTGTAGGCCTGCTTCGCCTTGGCCTTGTCGCCCGCGTGGAAGTACGCATCGCCCAGGTTGAGGTGGGCCACCGCGCGCGACGGATCGATCTTCAGTGTGTTCTCCAGCCAGCGCGCCGCTTCGGCGTAGCGTTGCTGGCGGTAGTAGACGAAGCCGAGATTGTTGGCCGCCTGGGCGAAGTCCGGGCGCAGCTTCAGCGCCTCGGTGAACTGGAGGGCGGCTTCGTCGTACTGCTTCTCGCGGTACAGCTGCAGGCCACGGTCATTGGCCTGCTGCGCACGCTGGCGGTCGGAGGCCGGGCCGGCAGTGGGCACCACCAGCTTGGCCTTGCCGCCCTGCAGGTCGGCCACGGTCACCGGCGCCTGGGCGCCCTTGGCATCCTGCGCGGCGTCAACCTTGTTGTTCAGTGCAATCGCATCGGGCGTCAGCTGCCGGGTATCGGCGTTGAGGTATTCCTGGCTGTCCGGCACCTGGAACACGAACTCGCCCCCCTGCGAGCCGGGCAGGCTGCCGAACGCCGGTGTCTGGTGCGAGACCGCCGACACCGCCGGCGCCACATAGGCGGCCAGCTCGGTGCCGGTGATCAGGCCATCGCCATTGAGATCGCCTTTGCCGGCCAATGCCTGCAGCAGCACCCAGGTAAACACCGAGTGTCCGTTCGGGCCCGCATCTGCCACCTGCTGGTCGGCGCCACCGGCGGTCAGCATCTGTCGCGCGCTGCGGCGTGCGTTCTCGCGCAGGAACGACGACGAGGATGGGCCGCCGCGGGTCAGGCCGAGGCCGCTGTAGCAGGCATCCATAACGAACATCACATGCTTGGCCTGCATGCTCTCGGCAATGTTCTGGATGTCGGTCATCGCGATGGCATCGGTGGCGAATTCCTTCGGGTCCGAATCGACCGGGATGATGTAGCCCAGGTCACGGCCGGAGGCGAGCTGGCGCGTTGCGCCGTGGCCGGCAAAGAACACGAACACGCGGTCGTTCTTTCCCGTGCGGTCATCGGACAGGCGGTCGTGGAAGGCGGCCAGGATGTTGTTGCGGGTGGCCTGCTCGTTCTTCAGCACGATCACCTGCGAGGACGGGAAGCCGAACTGCCCGGTCAGTGTATCGGCCACGGCCTGCGCATCGTGGCTGGCATATTCCAGCTTCGGCCACTTGGCGTAATTGTCGATGCCGACCACGATCGCCCACGATTTTTCATAGCCGGTGGTGACGGTGGCATCGCGGTCGCTGCCCTTGCGCGGTCGGGCGACGCTGAAGTCGCGGCCATTCCAGCCGGCGAACTGGTAGCCGTCGGCGATCAGGCGATCCAGGATCTGCGGCAGTGCCTTCACCGCGCGGTCGTGGATATCGTGGAACAGGATGATGCCGCGCTGTTCCTTGTTCACCTGGTCGAGCACGCGCTGCACGATCGATTCTGGCACCGGGTCGGCCCAGTCCATCGAATCGATGTTCCACATGATCGACTTCAGGCCCGCTTCGTTGAGCAGCTGCAGGCCTTCGGCGTTGCGCGCGCCGTACGGGAAGCGGAACAGCGGCGCGCGCTTGCTGTCGACGTCCTTCAGCAACGTGTCGGTGTCCAGCACCTGCTGGCGCAGTGCATCGCCAGTGGTACGCGACAGCTGCGCATGGGTCAGGCTGTGGTTGCCGACGGCGTAGCCCTCTTCCATCAGGTTGCGGCTGATCTTCGCCATCGGCCCAAGGCTGACCTTGCCGTCGGTCTCGACCTTGCCCAGGTTGCGGCCGACCTCGAAGAACACGCCCGGTACGTCGTAGCGCTTGAGGATGGCCACCACCTCATCGGTGTAGGCCTTGTGCGGGCCATCGTCGAAGGTCAGCACCACCGTCTTCGGCGGCAGGTCGCGACCGAAGATCTCGCGGTCGCTGTCCTTCATCGACATCGGGTACGGCTCGATCACGCCGTAGTCGCGCAGGATCGCTTCGCGGCTGTAGTCCTTGTGCAGGTGCGCGATGTAGTCGTCCCACTTCTCGCGCTTCAGTTCGATGGCACGGGTGCGCTCGAAGCGGCTGAAGATGCGGGTCAGTTCCTGGTTGTAGTTGCGCTCGATCTCGTCCAGCGCCTCCAGGTCTTCGCCGATGCGCTGGTGCAGCTTCACCGCCGGCAACGAGGAATCGGCGCCGATGCGTTCGTGCAGATCACGCAGCACTTCGCGGAACGCCAGGCGATCGGCATCGAACAGTTCCGGCGCCGACTCGATGTAATCCAGCACCGTGCCCAGGGTAGCGAAGCGCTGCGGGCTGGTACCCCGCAGCAGCATCTCGAACTGCGTGGCGATGGCGCTGCGCTGTTCCAGGCCATCGTGGAACAGCTGCTGGCCGATGCGGGTGGAGGTGGTGCGATCGGCCGCGGACTGCTGTTCCTCGTCAGCCAGCAGCACGATGATCCGGCGATAGCCGTCGAGCTGCTTCTGCAATGCGCCAAGCAGCGGTGCAGCGGCCGGGTCGGCGGCAGCGGCAGCCTGTGCGCTCGGCTGGGTGACCGCCGCTGGTGCCTGCGCATCCTTGTCGCCGCAGCCAGCCACAAGCAGGGTCAGCAGCAGGCTGGGCAGGAACAGGCGGAACGACGGCGCACGCGGCATGGCGGACTCGAACAATGGGGAATGGTGTGCCGGCGATTCTAACGCCGCATGCGAAAAGCCCGCCTTGCGGCGGGCCTTTGCTGGGTCGATCGACCCTGGGAAGCAGTCGACCAAGGTCGACGTCTACCTCTTACTTCTTCTTGGCCGGAGCGGTGGCCACCGTGGCCGGCACCGGATCGCTACCGTGGCGCTTGGTCATCCACCACTGCTGCAGCAGGCCCAGGCCACCGTTGACCACCCAGTACAGGACCAGGCCGGACGGCATGAAGGCCATCATGACGCCGAACACCAGCGGCATGAACTGCATCATCTTCTGCTGCATCGGGTCCATGCCCGGCGCCGGCGTCAGCTTCTGGGTGAACCACATCACCGCCACGTTGATCACCGGCAGGATGAAGTACGGGTCGCGGGCGGTCAGGTCCTGGATCCAGCCGAACCAGGGCGCCTGGCGCAGTTCGACCGATTCCACCAGCACCCAGTACAGGGCGAAGAAGATCGGCATCTGGATGAGGATCGGCAGACAGCCGCCCATCGGATTGATCTTTTCCTTCTTGTACAGCTCCATCATCGCGGTCTGGAACTTCTGGCGGTCATCGCCATAGCGTTCCTTCAACTGCGCGATGCGCGGCTGGAAGCGACGCATCTTGGCGCCACTCTTGTACTGCGTCGCCGACAGCGGGTACAGCACGATCTTCAGCAGCACCACCAGGCCAACGATGGCCCAGCCCCAATTACCCACCAGCTTGTGCACCTGGTTGAGCACCCAGAACAGGCCCTGGCCGATCACCGCCATCATCGAGAAGCGGCTGTAGTCGACCACACGGTCCAGACCCGGCACGTCTTCCTTGGCGATCAGGTTGACCAGCTTCGGGCCGACCCACAGGCGGGCCTCGGTGCTGGTGGACTGGCCCGGGGCCACGGTGAAGGCCGGGCCGCGCGCTTCGATCAGGTCACGACCGGCCACCTGCGACAGCACGTAGTGTGCGGTCTGGTCCTTCTGCGGGATCCAGGCGGTGAAGAAGTGGTGCTGCAGCATCGCCAGCCAACCACCGGTGATGTTCTGGTTCAGCGCGCCATCGTCCAGGTAATCCTTGAACGCACGACGCTGGTACTTCTTGTCGTTGTCGTACCAGGTGGCACCGTTGAAGCTGAACGAGTCCGGGTTGGTCATGCTCCGCGACAGGATCGTCGGGGTGCGGTCCAGGGTGCGGTAGACGTAGCCGTTCCACGGCGCGGCGCCAGCGTTGCTGACCTCGTCCTTGAAGCGGATCGCATACTCGTTGCGGCCCACGATCAGGGTGCGCTTGATGGTCACGCCGTTATCGGCGGTCCACACGAACGGGACCTGCAGTTCGTCCTGGCCCTTGGCCAGCACGAAGTCGCGGGTGTCACCGACCAGCTTGAAGCCGTCGGCGCCCGGCACGGGGGTGTTCTTGTCTTCGCTGGCCCAACCACTGATCGCGCTGTACGGATGCGCGGGGTCTTCGGTCAGCAGGCGCACCGGCGGGCTGCCTTCGTCCTTGCTCTGCGGGAACTGCAGCAGTTCGGCATCAAGCACGCGGCCGCCATCGAGCACCAGGCGCAGCACGTCGGTGGTGATGGTCACGCGCTGTGCGGACGGGGTGGCGCTGGCCTGGGCCTGGACAGCGGGCTGGCCCGGAGCACCGGGAACCTGCGCGCTGGGGATGCTGCCCGGGGCTGCACCAGGGACGCTCTGTGCGGCGGCCGGGGCCGAGCTGGTCGTCGGCGCCGGGGTCGGGGCGGACTTCTCGCGGCTCCACTCCATCCACAGCAGCACGGCCACCATCAGCCAGGCAAAGATCAGGAAAACACGGGTCTGGTTCATCAGCAGGCAGGCTCAGCGGGGCCGGGACGCGGTGCCGGCTCGGTGACGGAGGAAATGGCAATGCCATCAGGCGGCGGCATTGTGCCGTCCACGCCCGGCGCGGGCAATGCGCGCAGGCGCCGCAACAGGCGCAGGAAGGCCTGGCGGATATCTTCGTTGCTGGCATGACGCGCAGCAGTACGAGCCACGACGACGAAGTCGCCTGGCTGTATGTCGGTTCGTGTCTGACGCAAGGCGTCGCGCAGGACGCGCTTGATCCGGTTACGCCCAACGGCGTGAGGATCGACCTTGCGGGAAACCGCCAGACCCAGCCTGGCCGGCCGGTCAGCCGGTAGCCAGTGCAGGGTCATCAGCGGATCGGACACACGGCGGGCGCCGTTGAAGACCGTTGAATATTCGGCACGCGTGCGAACCCGCGCAGAGCGAGGGAATCGCTTGCGCGGGTCTGCAGTATTCACTGTCGAATGGATTGCGTCTGCCGCTGGATGCGGCATGGCAATCAGGCGCTCAGGACTTTGCGGCCCTTGGCGCGGCGACGCGACAGGATCTTGCGGCCGTCAGCGGTCTTCATACGGGCACGGAAGCCGTGGTCGCGCTTACGCTTGAGGTTGCTGGGCTGGAAGGTGCGCTTGGTGGCCATGTGGGCCTCTCGTATGAATGGGACGGAAAGAACCGGAAATTTTAGAGAGGTGTCCCCCCTCCCGTCAACCCCTGTCTGCTACGCCAATTCACCGGGCTGTGCAATAGCTGTGGATCTTTTTGTGAATAAGTAGGGGACAAGCATTCCGAAGGCGGGCGCTCGGTGGTAGGCTGAGCCATCCATTTCCCCCTTTCAGGCCTGTGTTTGGGCGCCTTTTCGCGCCTATGCATCGGCCACCGGACAATTATTGCTGATGGATGCCTGGTCACGTAGTCTCGAGCGACTCGAGGCGGAGTTCCCGCCCGAGGATGTTCACACCTGGTTGAAGCCGCTGCAGGCCGATCTGCGCGCTGACAGCCTGGTGCTGTATGCACCGAATGCCTTCATTGTCGATCAGGTGCGCGAACTGTACCTGCCGCGGATCCGCGAGCTGGTCACCCACTTTGCCGGTTTCGGCGACGTTTTTCTTGAAATCGGCTCGCGCCCGCGGCCCGTGGACGCGCAGATCGCGCCGGTTTCCAGCCATTCGGCGCAGGCGCCGGTGCAGCCGCAGGTCCCGTTCGCCGGCAACCTGGACAACCACTACACCTTCGCCAACTTCGTCGAGGGCCGCAGCAACCAGCTGGGCCTGGCCGCGGCATTCCAGGCGGCTCAGAAGCCGGGCGACCGCGCGCACAACCCGCTGCTGCTGTACGGGGGCACCGGCCTGGGCAAGACCCACCTGATGTTCGCCGCCGGCAACGCGATGCGTCAGGCCAATCCGGGTGCCAAGGTGCTGTACCTGCGTTCGGAACAGTTCTTCAGCGCGATGATCCGGGCCTTGCAGGAAAAGACCATGGATCAGTTCAAGCGCCAGTTCCAGCAGGTCGACGCGCTGCTGATCGATGACATCCAGTTCTTTGCGGGCAAGGACCGTACCCAGGAGGAGTTCTTCCACACCTTCAACGCGTTGTTCGATGGCAAGCAGCAGATCATCCTGACCTGCGACCGCTATCCGCGCGAAGTCGAAGGCCTGGAAGCGCGCCTGAAGTCGCGTCTTGCCTGGGGCCTGTCGGTGGCGATCGAGCCGCCGGACTTCGAGACCCGCGCTGCGATCGTGCTGGCCAAAGCCCGCGAGCGTGGTGCCGAGATTCCCGATGACGTTGCGTTCCTGATCGCCAAGAAGATGCGCTCCAATGTGCGCGACCTCGAGGGCGCGCTGAATACCCTGACCGCCCGCGCCAATTTCACTGGCCGCGCGATCACCACCGAATTCGCCCAGGAAACCCTGCGCGATCTGCTGCGCGCCCAGCAGCAGGCGATCAGCATTCCCAACATCCAGAAAACCGTTGCCGACTACTACGGGCTGCAGATCAAGGATCTGCTGTCCAAGCGTCGGACCCGGTCGCTGGCCCGTCCGCGTCAGGTTGCCATGGCGCTGACCAAGGAACTGACCGAACACAGCCTGCCCGAAATCGGCGACGCCTTTGCCGGTCGCGATCACACCACGGTGCTGCATGCCTGCCGGCAGATCCGCACCCTGATGGAAGCCGACGGCAAGCTCCGCGAGGACTGGGACAAGCTGATCCGGAAGCTGAGCGAATGATGCACGTACGCCGATGAGGCGTCACCGCATAAAACGGTGCAGAATCCGGTAGCAAGCGCGGGACAGGGTGTGGATAAAAATGCCGTTGGATTTCGCGGAGAATTTATCCACAGCTTTCCCCACCCCTTGGGGGCTGGTAATGCAGAGGGTTTCGAAGCGTGAAACCCCTTTGTTTACAAAGACTTAGCTGTGTTTTCCAGCGATTCTGGCTCTACCAGCACCACCAAGCTTTTGATTTATTCCACATTTTTTTAAAGCATAGGGGCACGGAACCACATGCGTTTCACACTGCAGCGCGAAGCCTTTCTCAAGCCGTTGGCACAGGTCGTCAACGTGGTCGAACGCCGCCAGACCCTTCCGGTTCTGGCCAATTTCCTGGTGCAGGTGCAGAACGGCCAGCTGTCGCTGACCGGTACCGACCTGGAAGTGGAGATGGTGTCGCGGATCGCGGTTGAAGATGCCCAGGACGGCGAAACCACCATTCCGGCCCGCAAGCTGTTCGAGATCATCCGTGCACTGCCCGATGGCAGCCGGATCACCGTCTCGCAGACCGGTGACAAGATCACCGTGCAGGCAGGTCGCAGCCGCTTCACCCTGGCCACCCTGCCCTCCAACGACTTCCCGTCGGTGGACGAAGTGGAAGCCACCGAGCGCGTTGCCATCGGCGAAGCCACCCTGAAGGAGCTGATCGAGCGCACGGCGTTCGCGATGGCCCAGCAGGACGTGCGCTATTACCTCAATGGCCTGCTGTTCGATCTGCGGGGCGATGCCCTTCGCACCGTCGCGACCGACGGTCATCGCCTGGCACTGTGCGAAACCGATCTGGCCAAGCCCAGCGGTTCCAAGCGCCAGATCATCGTGCCGCGCAAGGGCGTCACCGAACTGCAGCGCCTGCTGGAAAGCGGCGATCGCGAGATCGAGCTGGAAGTCGGCCGCAGCCACGTTCGTGTCAAGCGCGACGATGTCACCTTCACCTCGAAGTTGATCGATGGTCGCTTCCCGGATTATGAGGCAGTGATTCCGATCGGTGCCGACCGTGAAGTGAAGGTCGACCGTGAAGCACTGCGTGCCTCGCTGCAGCGTGCCGCGATCCTGTCCAACGAGAAGTACCGCGGCATCCGCGTGGAAGTCTCGCCTGGCAACCTGAAGATCAGCGCGCACAACCCGGAGCAGGAAGAAGCCCAGGAAGAAATCGAAGCCGACACCACGGTCAGCGATCTGGCTATCGGCTTCAACGTGAACTATCTGCTGGATGCCCTTTCCGCTCTGCGCGACGAAGAGGTGATCATCCAGCTGCGCGACTCCAACTCGTCGGCGCTGGTGCGTGAATCGAGCAGCGAGAAGTCGCGTCACGTGGTGATGCCGTTGCGTCTCTGACCTTCGCGCAGTTCCACGTGGAACACATGGACGCTCGGGATTTCCCGGGCGTCTTTTTTTTGTTCCACGTGGAGCATCGTTGCCGAATGTTCCTGGCATCGTTCACGCGTTCGCGCTGTCGAGTTGTTCCAAACTTTCCTGCACTTGCAGGTGATCCTGGTCCCGACGGAATCAGTTGCGCAGTTCTGGCCCGGCGGAATGCTGAGACGCTTTGCATGCGAGTGGAGACTGCGTTCGATCAAGGCACTTCCGATGTCTGCTGACCTCTCTGTCCACAGGCCTCATTCTCGGAAATTCGGGGCCTCCCTAGCTTCTAAATCTGGGTATAAATCAAAAGCTTGGTGGTGATGGTAGGGCCAGATTTCATGTAAAAGTAGGCTATGTTTTTGATTTAAAAGAAATTTATAGGGCTGAAACCCCCTGTATATGGGCCATCAAGCCTGGGGGGGAACCTGTGGATAGTTTTGGTGCGAGGGAAAAGTGCCTTTTTTATCCACAGTTCGCCCACACCTTGTGTATAAGTCATACAGTCCCGCTGTGGATGGCGTGGAACGGATGCTTGGAATTTCTTGAAATCTGTGAAACCTGGCAGGGACGCTGTCAGCAGATTTCAAAGAATTTTCGGAGTACCGACGGTCACCGCGGCGCACCGTCAGGCCGGGTGCGCGTGCAAGGGCCCGCCGGATCGTTGAAATCTGGGCTCCTTGAGACTTGTCGGGCTGCTGGATTTGAACGATTTCGGCCGCTGTCCGGTCGCCTGTCGCTGGCAGTCACACCCCCAATCACGTGAAACACGTGTTCTCCGACGTCGCGAAGGGTCACTGATGCCGGCCCGCGTCCCGCCATGACGGCCGGCTTGACCAATGCAGTAAGCTGGGTGATTCCCTGCCCCTCTACCGCCATGTGCGGATGGTCTGTCGCATCCCATGCAGATTCGTCGTCTTGCCCTCCATCAGTTGCGTCGATTCGATGCGGTGGAGCTGTCGCCCCAGCCAGGGGTGAATCTGCTGACCGGTGACAACGGCGCTGGCAAGACCAGCGTCCTTGAGGCGCTGCATCTGATGGCCTATGGGCGGAGTTTCCGCGGGCGGGTACGCGACGGTCTGGTGCGTCAGGGCCATGAAGCGTTGGACGTCTTCGTGGAATGGGACGAACAACGCGGTGATCTGCCCGTGCAGCGGCGAAAGGCGGGGCTGCGGCACAGTGGGCAGGAGTGGAAGGGCCGTCTGGACGGCGAAGACGTCGCCCAGCTCGGAAACCTGTGCGCTGCCTTGGCGGTGGTGACCTTTGAACCGGGCAGTCACGCTCTGGTGAGCGGCGGTGGTGAACCGCGTCGGCGGTTTCTGGATTGGGGCCTGTTCCACGTGGAACCAGACTTCCTTTCCCTGTGGCGGCGCTATTCGCGGGCGCTGAAGCAGCGCAATGCACTGCTCAAGCAGGGCGGGCCTTCCCGGATGCTCGATACCTGGGATCACGAGCTGGCAGAGGCAGGAGAGCCGTTGACCAGTCGCCGGCAGCACTATCTGGAGCGGCTTCAGTCCCGAACGATCGCGCTGGCCGAGGCATTGGCTCCGCAACTGGGTATCGTGGGCCTGAATCTGAGCCCCGGCTGGCGCCGGAACGAGGTTCCACTGGCAGATGCCCTGCTGCTGGCGCGGGAACGCGACCGACAGGCGGGCTATACCTCGCTGGGCCCGCATCGGGCGGACTGGAGCGTGGCGTTCCACAGCATTCCAGGTCGCGATGCGCTCTCACGAGGCCAAGCCAAGCTCACCGCCCTCGCCTGTCTGCTGGCACAGGCGGAGGATTACGCCGAGCAGCGTGGCGAGTGGCCGGTCATTGCGCTCGACGATCTGGCCTCGGAGCTGGATCGCACCCACCAGGCCCGGGTCCTGCACCGCTTGTTGGCGGCGCCGGCGCAGATATTCATCACCGCAACAGAAACGCCTGCGGCGCTGGAGACGCTGAGCAACATCACCCGGTTCCACGTGGAACATGCACAGATCGTGGCTGTGCCATAGTGGGCACGGCAAGGCCGCTCAGCCCCGGCTGGTATAATTCAGGCTGCTATCCCTTCATTCTCGGCACATCGCTCAAAGCGGTGTCCGACCTGCGGAGCCTACGGCAAGCGCAATGACCGACGAACAGAACACCCCGGCAAACAACGGCAACTACGACGCCAACAGCATTACGGCCCTGGAAGGCCTGGAGGCTGTCCGCAAGCGCCCAGGCATGTACATCGGCGACGTCCATGACGGCACCGGCCTGCATCACATGGTGTTCGAGGTCGTCGACAATTCAATCGACGAAGCCCTCGCCGGCCATGCCGACCACGTCTCGGTGACGATCCATGCCGATGGCTCGGTAGGCGTGTCCGACAACGGTCGCGGCATCCCGACGGGCAAGCACGAGCAGATGAGCAAGAAGCTCGACCGCGATGTGTCTGCAGCCGAAGTGGTGATGACGGTCCTGCACGCAGGCGGCAAGTTCGACGACAACAGCTACAAGGTTTCCGGCGGCCTGCACGGCGTGGGCGTCAGCGTGGTCAACGCGCTGTCGCAGAAACTGGTCCTGGATATCTACCAGGGTGGCTTCCACTACCAGCAGGAGTACGCCGACGGCGCAGCACTGCATCCGCTGAAGCAGATCGGCCCCAGCACCAAGCGCGGGACCACCCTGCGCTTCTGGCCCTCGGTAAAGGCTTTCCACGACAACGTGGAATTCCACTACGACATCCTGGCCCGGCGCCTGCGCGAACTGTCCTTCCTCAATTCCGGCGTCAAGATCGTGCTGGTGGACGAGCGTGGTGATGGCCGCCGCGACGACTTCCATTACGAGGGCGGCATCCGCAGCTTCGTGGAGCATCTGGCGCAGTTGAAGACGCCGTTGCACCCGAACGTGATCTCGGTGACCGGCGAATCCAATGGCATCACCGTGGAAGTGGCGCTGCAGTGGACCGACTCCTACCAGGAGACGATGTACTGCTTCACCAACAACATTCCGCAGAAGGACGGCGGTACCCACCTGGCCGGCTTCCGTGGCGCATTGACCCGCGTGCTCAACAACTACATCGAGCAGAACGGCATCGCCAAGCAGGCCAAGATCAACCTGACCGGCGATGACATGCGCGAAGGCATGATCGCGGTGCTGTCGGTGAAGGTGCCGGATCCCAGCTTCTCCAGCCAGACCAAGGAAAAGCTGGTCAGCTCGGATGTGCGCCCGGCCGTGGAAAGCGCGTTCGGCCAGCGCCTGGAAGAGTTCCTGCAGGAAAACCCGAACGAAGCCAAGGCCATCGCCGGCAAGATCGTCGACGCTGCCCGTGCCCGCGAAGCGGCGCGCAAGGCCCGCGACCTGACCCGCCGCAAGGGTGCGCTGGATATCGCCGGCCTGCCGGGCAAGCTGGCCGACTGCCAGGAAAAGGATCCGGCGCTGTCCGAACTGTTCATCGTCGAGGGTGACTCGGCAGGTGGTTCGGCCAAGCAGGGTCGCAACCGCAAGAACCAGGCGGTGCTGCCGCTGCGCGGCAAGATCCTCAACGTGGAACGTGCGCGCTTCGACCGCATGCTGGCGTCCGACCAGGTGGGTACGCTGATCACCGCGCTGGGTACCGGCATCGGTCGTGACGAGTACAACCCGGACAAGCTGCGGTACCACAAGATCATCATCATGACCGACGCCGACGTCGACGGCGCGCACATCCGCACCCTGCTGCTGACGTTCTTCTACCGTCAGATGCCGGAGCTGATCGAGCGCGGTTATGTCTATATCGGCCTGCCGCCGTTGTACAAGATCAAGCAGGGCAAGCAGGAGCTGTACCTGAAGGACGACCCGGCGCTGGACAGCTATCTGGCCAGCAGCGCGGTGGAGAACGCTGGGCTGGTGCCGGCCAGCGGCGAGCCGCCGATCGACGGCGTGGCACTGGAAAAGCTGCTGCTCGCCTACGCTGCCGCGCAGGACACGATCAACCGCAATACCCACCGCTACGACCGCAACCTGCTCGAAGCGCTGGTCGACTTCATGCCGCTGGAGCTGGAAAACCTGCGCACTGCAGGTCCTGGCGAAGGTCTGGACGCGTTGGCCAAGCACCTCAACCAGGGCAACCTCGGCAGCGCCCGCTTCACCCTGGAACTGCAGGAACCCAACGAGCAGCGTCCGGCGGCCGTACTGGTGACCCGCAGCCACATGGGCGAACAGCACATCCAGGTGCTGCCGCTGTCCGCGCTGGAAAGCGGCGAACTGCGCGGCATCCATCAGGCAGCGCAGCTGCTGCACGGTCTGGTCCGCGAAGGCGCGGTCATCACCCGTGGCGCCAAGTCGATCGAGATCGACTCGTTCGCACAGGCCCGCAACTGGCTGTTGGACGAAGCCAAGCGCGGCCGGCAGATCCAGCGATTCAAGGGTCTGGGCGAAATGAATCCGGAACAGCTGTGGGATACCACCGTCAATCCCGATACCCGTCGCCTGCTGCAGGTGCGCATCGAAGACGCGGTGGCCGCTGACCAGATCTTCAGCACCCTGATGGGTGATGTGGTCGAACCGCGTCGTGACTTCATCGAAGACAACGCGTTGAAGGTCGCCAACCTGGATATCTGACACAATCGGATCGTGGCCGGCGCACGGGGAGGTGCGCCGGCTTTTGTCCCTTGATCGCAGGTAATCGATGTCCGCTTCCGCCCCGGTTTCCGCTCCGCCGCCGGTCCCGCCGGCAACCGCAGCCGCCCGCGCCTCCTCGCCGCTGGCAGGTTTTTTCATTGATCTGGGCATCGCGACAGTCGCCCTGTTCGGGTTGAGTGTCATCTGCGGGGCGATCTGGGGGCTCTACCGCAGCCTGCAGATCAGCGCGGCCAATGCACAAGGCGCTGCCACCTCGGTTGGCCAACCCGGTGCGCTGGGACAGATCCTGATGGCATTGATCGCCACCGGTGGCGCAGCGCTGCTGGTCTACTTCTGGCGACGCCCGGCCAATGCCGCCGAACGCCAACTCTCGCGCCAGGCACTACGGCGGCCCTCCACCTGGGGTTGGACCCTGCTGGTCGCCGCACTGATCGTGCTGGGCAGCAATGGCATCGCCTTCCTGGCCAAGCAGATGGGCATCGAGCCGGTACCCACCAACCTGGAACTGATGCAGAACGCGATCGCGCGTTTCCCTGTGTTCCTGGCGTTGTTTGCGATTGTGTTGGCACCGGCCTACGAGGAACTGCTGTTCCGCCGCGTCCTGTTCGGGCGCCTCTGGCAGGCGGGGCGTCCCTGGCTTGGCATTGTTCTCAGCAGCCTGGCGTTTGCCCTGGTCCATGAAGTGCCCGGGGTCAGCAAGAATTCCCTGCTCGGGACTGCACAGCTGTGGCTGGTTTATGGCGGTATGGGCGCTGCATTCTGCTGGCTGTACCGCCGCACCGGCACCTTGTGGGCCGCGATCACCGCACATGCACTGAACAATGCCGTGGCGCTTGCGGCCCTGGTGTTTTTCGGGGCAACGTAAGGCGCTGTCCGCTTGACGAAAGATTAAGCAGACCCGTTACACACTGGGCTTCTGAACACGGGGGTGGGTCCATGAAACAACTGCTGCTGGCCATCGTCATCACCACTCTGGTCAGCGCCTGCGCGACCACCACTTCACCCACCGGCCGTCGGCAGATGGTGGGCGGTGTGTCGCAGGCTCAGCTGGACCAGCTGGGTGCGCAGGCGTTCGCCGAAACCAAGCAGAAAGAGAAGATCAGCAGCGACGGCCGCCAGAACGGCTACGTGCAATGCGTGGTCAACGCGCTCGTTGCACAGCTGCCGCCACAGTACCGTGGCGTACGGTGGGAGACGGCCGTATTCGTCGACAAGGAACCCAACGCCTTCGCCCTGCCCGGCGGCAAGGTCGGGGTCAACACCGGCATCTTCACAGTCGCCAGGAACCAGGACCAGCTGGCCGCAGTGATCGGCCATGAGATCGGCCATGTGATCGCCCGCCACCACGAAGAGCGCATTACCCGGCAGATGGGCGCGCAGACCGGATTGGCGGTGCTGGGCGCGTTGGCTGGTGCGTATGGTGGGGAAGGCGCGGCCAGCACGGTCAACCAGCTGGGCGGGATGGGCGCGCAGACCGCGTTCCTGTTGCCCGGCTCACGCACCCAGGAGAGCGAGGCTGACGTGATCGGTCAGCGGTTGATGGCCGAGGCCGGATTCAACCCCGCCCAGGCGGTCGATCTGTGGCAGAACATGATGGCCGCCAGTGGCGGTCGCAGCCCGCAATGGTTGTCCACCCATCCCGATCCAGCCAATCGGATCAGGGAGTTGCAGCGTGATGTACCGGCGCTCGGCCCCGTCTACCAGCAGGCCCAGGCCGCCGGACGCCGGCCAAAGTGTGGCTGAGTGCGCAGATTCATGCTGTATTGCAGCACATAAAACGATTTCTCACGCCATCTGTTTCTGATACGTTTGGCGGCTCAGATTTTTCTGACAGTCCGACTTTGCCGCTACCGGCGGTTCGATCGAGGTGAACGATGATTTTCCGTAACCACAAAGCTGTGCTTTCCGTCCTCATCGCCACTGCCCTGACCGGCGCCGTGGTCACCGATGCGTTCGCGCAGTCCTCGCGTTCGTCCGAGCGTGGCAACCGTGGCGGCAAGCAGGCCAAGGCCGAAGTGCTGTTCCCGAACGCGACCCGCCAGGAACCGGCAGCGAAGTCGTCGGCCAAGCTGGGCAGCAAGCTTCAGAAGATGATTGACAGCTACAACAAGGAAAAGTTCCCGGAGACCCGCACGCTGGCCGACGAGATCCTGGCCACCGACGGCGCCAACGAGTACGACAAGTCGCTGGCCGCGCAGCTCGCCTCGCAGGCCGCCTACCAGACCGACGACACCGCCGCCGCCATCGCCTACCTGAAGCAGGTGCTGCAGTTCAACGGCCTGGACAACAACGGCCACTTCCAGTCGATGCTGATGCTGGGCCAGCTGCAGATCCAGGAAGACAAGACCGCTGAAGGCCTGGCGACCCTGGACAAGTACTTCGCCGAGAGCAAGTCGACCAAGCCGGAAGAGCTGATCATCAAGGGCCAGGCGCTGTACCAGCTGGAGCGCTACCAGGAAGCGATCCCGGTGCTGAAGCAGGCCATCGCCGGCGCTGCCGAGCCGAAGGACAACTGGAACCAGCTGCTGATGGCCGCGCTGTCCGAAGCCGGCCAGACCGGTGAGGCGGTGCAGGCTGCCGAAGCACTGGCCGCCAAGAACCCGAATGACAAGAAAGCGCAGCTGAACCTGGCCAACATGTACATGCAGGCCGACCAGATGCCGAAGGCCGCCGCGGTGATGGACAAGCTGCGCAGCAGCGGTCAGCTCACCGAAGAGCGGGAGTACAAGCAGCTGTACTCGATCTATGCCAACACCGAGAACAAGGAAAAGGACGTCATCGCGGTCATCAACGAAGGGTTGCAGAAGGGCATCCTGAAGCCGGATTACCAGGTCTACCTGGCACTGGCCCAGTCCTACTACTACTCCGACCAGGTACCGCAGGCGATCGAAGCGTGGCAGAAGGCCGCCCCGCTCTCCAAGGACGGTGAGACCTACCTGAATCTGGCACGTGTTTTGCACAGTGAAGGTCGTGTCCCGGAGGCCAAGCAGGCCGCCCAGCAGGCGCTGGCGAAGGGCGTGAAGAACCAGGCGGATGCCAAGAAAATCATCAACCTGAAGTAAGTAGGAATAACGCCTGAACGCCTGCCCAGTTGATGCGCAAGCGCTCAGGATTGGTATAAGCTTGGAGGTTCCTGCGGTGTCATGCACCGCTGATCAGGGATCCCGCCCCCGGGATTCCGGCCCCACTATTGAGCTCTTGGCGCATGACGGAACAACTAGTCGTTCACCGGTACGAACAACCCGATGACAAGGGGCTGAGCTGGCCTCGCATCGTCGGTATCGCGTTTGTAATCGCCCTGCATCTGGCCGCCTTCATGATGCTCCTGATTCCTGCCGTGGCTCCCAAGGCCGTGGCGGAGAAGGAGCGCAACGTCATGGTGACCATCGTCGACGCGCCGCCGCCGCCGCCACCGCCGCCGCCGCCGCCGCCGCCGCAGGACACCCCGCCGCCGCCGGTGAAGAATCTGTCGCCGCCGAAGCCGTCGCCCGTCCCGCCGCCGCCGCAGGCGCCGGTCGTCGACGTGCCGGAACCGCGCCCGAACGATATCGTCACCCCGCCGTCGCCGCCCTCGCCGCCGGCACCGCCGACCTCGATCGAGGCCAGCGTGGACATCTCGTCGAAGGCCATGAATCCGCCGCGCTATCCGCCGGCCGCCTTCCGCGCTGGTATCCAGGGCGAAGTGATCCTGATCATTGATGTCGATGCCAGCGGCAACGTCACCAATGTCACGGTGGAAAAGTCCAGCCGTAACCGCGACCTGGACCGTGCTGCGATGGAAGCTGCCCGCAAGTGGCGTTTCAACGCCGCCGAAGCTGGCGGTAAGAAGGCTGCTGGCCGCGTCCGCGTCCCGGTCAACTTTGCGCTGAACTGATGCGCCCGGGTGGCCACCTGGCCACCCTCGCCTCCAGTTCGATTGTTTAGCTTAGCTACACCCTTTATCACCACACACAACAAAGGTAAGCGTCATGCTGCAGGAAATTTTCATCGCCGCTGCTGCCGGGGGCAATCCGTCCAACGCCCTGTCGCAGATGGGCTTCGAGCATCTGATCCACGAAATGACCACCAAGCCGGGTGATTTCGCGGTTTCCTGGGTCGTGCTGCTGACCCTGGTCGTCATGTCCGCCATGTCCTGGTACTGGACCGTCATCAACATCTTCCGTGCTACCCGCCTGAAGAGCGCCGCTGATCGCGTCGTCAGCCTGTTCTGGGATACCCCGAACGCGCAGGACGCCATCCGTGCAATGGAAGAGCAGCCGGCTTCGGAGCCGTTCTCGAAGATCGCACTGGACGCTGCACAGGCTGCTGCGCACCACCAGCGTGCTGAAGGCGGCGCTGTCGGCGGCGTGGGTGAGAACCTGAGCCGTTCGGAGTTCGTCGACCGCGCTCTGCGCCAGGCCGTGACCCGCGAAAGCAACAAGCTGCAGTCGGGCATGACCCTGCTGGCTACCGTCGGTGCAACCGCTCCGTTCGTCGGTCTGCTGGGTACCGTGTGGGGCATCTACGGCGCGCTGATCAAGATCGGTGCCACCGGCTCCGCTTCGATCGACGCCGTTGCCGGCCCGGTGGGTGAAGCGCTGATCATGACCGCCATCGGTCTGTTCGTCGCGATCCCGGCCGTGTTCGCCTTCAACTTCTTCAGCAAGATCAACAGCGCGACCATCAGCAAGTTCGATACCTTCGCGCACGACCTGCACGACTTCTTCGCCACCGGTTCGCGCGTCCGCTAATTGCGACGCGCTGTACCCGCGAGAACGTAGTCACCAAGATCTAGACGGAGCCCGTTATGGCTTTCAGTAGTGGTAACAGCGGCGGCCCCATGGCCGACATCAACGTTACGCCCCTCGTGGACGTGATGCTGGTGCTGCTGATCATCTTCATCATCACGGCGCCGCTGATGTCCCACAAGGTCAAGGTGGATCTGCCGGAGGCCAATCTGGTCCAGAAGCCGGACGACACCAACGACCGCAAGGGTCCCATCACCCTGGCAGTCAAGGAAGACGGTTCGATCTACTGGAACGACGAGAAGATCGACAAGCAGACCCTCGAGTCGCGCTTGGCGACCGCCGCCCAGCAGACCCCGCAGCCGCCGTTGAACCTGCGTGGTGACCGCACCACCAAGATGCGTGTCATCAACGAGATGACCAAGGTCGCGCAGGAACAGGGCATGCTGGACGTCGGCTTCGTGGCGACCAAAGAGAAGGGGCAATAAGCCATGGCATTCAGTAGTGGTGGTGGCAAGGGCCCCATGGCAGACATCAACGTCACGCCCCTCGTGGACGTGATGCTGGTGCTGCTGATCATCTTCATCGTGACCGCGCCGATCATGACGTACCCGATCGCCGTGGACCTGCCGCAGCGCGTGCTCAACCCACCGCCGCAGCTGGTCGAACCGCCGCCGCCGATCGAGTTGAAGATCGACGCCAGCAACCAGGTCTCGTGGAACAACAGCCCGATCGGTACGCACGAGCTGCAGCAGCGGATGGAGCAGGAGGTCCAGCGTGACCCGACCAACCAGCCGGAACTGCGGATCGATGCCAGCCCGGATTCGGAGTACGACGTGATGGCCAAGGTTCTGGCCGCCGCGAAGAATGCTCAGATGAAGAAGATCGGCTTCGTGCAGCAGTAAATCGCTACACCGCAATACATCAGTCATGACGCGACTGCAGACGCCCCTGGAAACAGGGGCGTCTTTTTTTTGCTTGGTGGTGGTCTGCCGGCCCTACCTCGCTGCCATTGGTAGGTGTCGACCTTGGTCGACACGTGGATCCACGCCATGCGTGGATGTGTCTTCCTGGGAACGCGCCTGGGAACAAATGCCTCTGACCGGTGCGTGTCCCCGCTATGATCGGCGGATGCTCGCCCTCTTCGATTCCGTGCGCCATTGGCTTGATGGCATCGCCCACCTGGGAACGATCCTGGCAGTGGCCTATCTGCTGTACCTGCTCGCCCTGACCGGTTGGATCATGCTGCAGAAGCGCGAGCCGGTGGCCACGCTGAGCTGGATCCTGTCGCTGGCGCTGCTGCCCTACCTCGGCCTCTTCATCTACTACCTGCTGGGACCGCAGAAGGTGAAGCGGCAACGGCTGCGTCGCGGTCGCGCGCGCTCGGGCATGGAGCACTACAGCGATGTGTGCCCGCCCGATGCCGACTGCACCGAGCTGGCCAAGATCGCGCAGGCGACCACCGGGTTGGCGCCAAGCACCGCCACCGAAGTGACCTGGCTGGTCGACGGCGCGACCACCTACGCCACGCTGTTGGAAGCAGTGGCGCAGGCGCGTGACCACGTGCATCTGGAGTACTACATCTTCAATCCCGACCACGCCGGCACCGCGTTGCGGGACGCCTTGGTGGAACGGGCCCGTGCCGGTGTGCAGGTGCGGCTGCTTCTCGACGCAGTGGGCTCCTCCACCGTACGCAAGCGCTTCCTGCAGCCGCTGCTGGATGCCGGCGCGGAAGTGGTCTGGTTCCATCCGCGGCAGCTGCTGAAACCGTTCAAACGCCCTTGGTTGAACCTGCGCACGCACCGCAAACTGGTGATCATCGATGGCCGGCTGGCCTTCACCGGCGGCATCAACATCACCGACGACGAAGACGAAAGCCGCAACCCGAATGCCTATCGCGATCTGCACATGCGCCTGCGCGGGCACGTGGTGCGCAGCCTGCAGCTGGTGTTTGCCGAGGACTGGTTGTACGCCAGTGGCCAGGATCACTCGCGGTTCGACATCGCCCGGCTGTGGCCGAGCGATATGGCCCTGCGCGGCGACGGCGCGATCGACGCGCAGGTGCTGGTCTCCGGCCCGGATTCGGGATGGGAGACGATCCACAGACTGCATGTGGCCGCCATCCAGGAAGCACGTGAGCGGGTCTGGCTGGTGACCCCTTACTTCGTACCTGGCGAGGCGGCGCGGATGGCGCTGACGTCGGCGGCACTCGGCGGCCTGGACGTGCGCCTGCTGGTACCGAAGATGAGCGACTCCTGGTTCGTCACCCAGGCCGCCCGCTCGTACTTCGACGAACTGCTGCATGCGGGAGTGAAGATCTACGAGTACGGTCCGCGCATGCTGCATACCAAGGCGTTCATCGCCGACGACGATGTCTGCATCGTCGGCAGCGCCAATTTCGACCACCGCAGCTTCCGCCTGAACTTCGAGCTGTCGATGATGATCAGCGACCGTGGCCGGGTGGCGGAACTGTCTACGTTGCTGCAGTCAGAATTCGAGCGTGCCACCCGCGTACACGACCAGGCAGGACGCTCGTTGTGGCTGCATCGGTTGCCCGAGGCCTTCGCGCGATTGGCCTCGCCGCTGCTGTGAGGCAGCGCTACACTGCGGCGGTGGCCCGGGGAGACTGACAATGTACTGGCTGTACCTGCCGTTGGCGCTGGGCTGCTTCGCCTTTGCCCTGAAAACACCGAACATGGGGTTGATGTCACTGGCCCTGCTGGGCGCCCTCGCCTTCCTGCTGGCGTGGGTGCGCGGTCGCTACGTGGCACGCTTTGGCGACCTTCAGTGTGATCCGGCGACACTGGTGGACAGCGATGAACTGCGGCGGCTGCGCGAACAGGCCAAGGTGACTCCGACCGATGGCAGCGACCCTCCCTCTCACTCCTCGTAGTCCCGTTCCATGACCCAGCTCAGCGTCAACGTCAACAAGATCGCCGTCCTGCGCAATTCGCGTGGCGGTGCCGAACCGGACGTGGTGCGTGCCGCCCAGGCCTGCCTGGACGCGGGCGCGCATGGCATCACCGTGCACCCGCGGCCGGACCGCCGCCACATCACCGCCGAGGACGTGCTGGCACTGTCGGCGCTGACCCGTGCGCGGGGCGTCGAGTTCAACATCGAAGGCAACCCGTTCGCGCCGCCGCGTGAGGGCTACCCCGGGCTGCTGCCGCTGTGCGCGCAGACGCGCCCGGCACAGGCCACGCTGGTTCCCGATGGCGATGGCCAGATCACCTCCGACCATGGTTTCGACTTCGAGCGCGACGCGCAGCGACTGCGCCCGCTGGTGGCCGAGTTGAAGGCAATGGGCTGCCGGGTGAGCCTGTTCGTGGATGCCGGCAACCCGCTGCTGGAGCAAGCGGCCGAGGTCGGTGCCGACCGCATCGAGCTGTACACCGGCCCGTATGCCGAGGCCCATGCTGCCGGCGACGCCCGGGCCATGCTGCAACTGTTCGCCACTGCCGCGCGCCGTGCACAGGCCGTCGGCCTGGGTGTGAATGCCGGACACGATCTGTCGCAGGACAATCTGCGTGACTTCCTGTCCGATGTGCCGGAGGTGCTGGAAGTGTCGATCGGCCACGCCCTGATCGGCGAGGCGCTGTACGACGGCCTGGATGCCACGGTGAAGGGCTACCTGGCACTGCTGTAGCAGTGCATGGGACTTCCCCTCCAGATTGAAGCCGGAGGACGTGCGGCAGGTCGCCGTATTCCGGCCTGGCATGCGCCCCTGTAGCGGATCTTCCCATCGCAGCTGTTGAGACACCCGTGGCCCATGCTGGCCTGCCGCGGCGATGGCGCGCGCCCGGTCGCAAGCCACGCAACCCTGTGGACAAGTCTGGGGTCAACGTGCGGTCCCATACGCCTCCGCGCCTACAGCTACGTGAATCCTGGCCGCTTGCGCCGCCTGTGGTTAGCAATAATACTAATGTTCCGTAACGGCCGGAGGGCAACATGCAGCACCCCCCTCGCAACGCCCAGGCCGCCATCAAGGGCCGGGGTTCCACGTCCCACCTTGCCGGGCGCTTCGAAAGCACCGTCAGCGAGGCGGTGGACGACGGCTGGGCGATGGACGAGAGCGAAGAATTCCTCGCTCCGCGCCTGCGCACCGAAGTACGCGCGGAGACCGCGCGCAGCATCATCAGCCGCAACAACTCCCCGGACGTCGGCTTCAGCCAATCGGTGAATCCGTATCGCGGCTGCGAGCATGGCTGCTCCTACTGCTTCGCGCGCCCCTCGCACGCCTATCTGAACCTGTCGCCCGGGCTCGACTTCGAGACCAAGCTGTTTGCCAAGACCAACGCGCCGCAGCTGCTGCGCAAGGAACTGTCGAAGCCGGGCTACGTGCCGCAACCGATCGCGCTGGGCATCAACACCGACGCGTATCAGCCGATCGAGCGCAAGTTCAAGCTGACCCGTCAGCTGATCGAAGTGATGCTCGAAACCAAACACCCGTTCTCGCTGATCACCAAGAACGCGCTGGTCGAGCGCGACATCGATCTGCTCGCACCACTGGCGGCGGAGAACCTGGTCAGCGTGCATTTCTCGGTGACCTCGCTGGATCCGCACCTGTCGGCGAAACTGGAGCCGCGTGCCTCGGCACCCCATGCGCGCCTGCGTGCGATGAAGCGCCTGCATGAAGCGGGCATTCCCGTCGGTGTAATGGTGGCACCGGTGATTCCGTGGATCAACGACAGCGAACTGGAAGCTGTTCTGGAGGCTGCGCATGATGCCGGCGCCAGTACTGCAGGCTACGTGCTGCTGCGCTTGCCGCTGGAAGTGGCGCCGTTGTTCCGCGATTGGCTCGATACCCATCATCCGGATCGTGCCGCGCATGTGATGAGCACGATCCAGCAGCTGCGTGGCGGCAAGGATTACGACAGCCAGTTCGGCACGCGCATGCGTGGCCAGGGCGTCTATGCGGAGTTGTTGAGCAACCGCTTCAAGCTGGCGCGCAAGCGCCTCGGGTTCAATGCGCAGAACAGCCACTGGCCGAAGCTGGATTGCAGCCGGTTCGAGAAGCCGTTGCCGCCGAAGGTGGATACACCGCAGGGCAGCCTGTTCTAGGTAGCGGCGGTCACAGCGCGGTGCAACTGGTCAGCCGCCACCGAACAACTTCTGCGCGCTCTGGAACAGGATCCAGCTGGTCGCGATGAACTTGTCGCCGCCCTGCGGCCGGTTGCCACGATGCGTGTGGGTGAACGCCGTCGGCGCGATCAGCAGGCTGCCGGTGCGCGGTGCGATCTTCCGACCTTGGAACAGGAACTCGGTTTCGCCTTCGTGGAAGTCGTCGTTGAGGTACAGCGTCCACAGCACATGCCGGTGCAGCGTCTCGGCCTGTGCGTCCTTCGGGTACAGCTCGCAGTGCCAATACGGGTAGCCGCCCTCGCCCGCTGCGTACCACTGCAGGTTGATCGCGCCCGGGCGCAGGCAGGTGCGCGCCAGATCCGCGAGCTGCTCCGGCGCCATGTCGGGAAAATCCTCGGCCGACAGACGTCGCGGCTGGCCGTTGCTGTCCTGGATCTGCAACATCAGCGGCGCGATCAATGCCTGTGGATAACGGCGTAGATAAGTCTGCAGACCGGCAAAAACCGCCTGCTGCAGCTGCTGGTCCACATCCTGCCATCCCTCCAGGCCGCTGATCCGCAGATCCTTGCTGTGCTTGAGTTCCGGGAATACACCGCTGCCCACTGCACCGGGTTTCAGGCCCTGACTTGCACGCATGCGGGCGACGATCGCAGCGCATACATCGCTGGGGACGGCGTTGTGGATGACCTCGATGAAATCGACAGGGCCCGGCTCGTGCATGCGTGCATTCCTTCGACGGCAAGGGCTTGATGGTGCCGCTTGCCGCCGCTGCTGTCACCCTGCGGTCATGTCATCGATCTGCCATGACCGCTGTAGGGATGGCCGCAGTCAGACGCTCTTCGCGTCATGCTCCTGGTGATAACGCACGGCCTCGGCGACCTCTTCGCGCGAACCGAGGAACACCGGCACGCGCTGGTGCAGCTGGTCGGGTTGCAGGTCGATGATGCGTTCGCGACCAGTCCAGGCCGTACCGCCCGCCTGCTCCACCAGCAGCCCCATCGGGTTGGCTTCGTACATCAGGCGCAGCTTGCCGGCCTTGCCCGGTTCCTTCTTGTCCCACGGGTAGATGAAGATGCCGCCGCGGGTCAGGATGCGATGCACGTCGGCGACCATGCTGGCGATCCAGCGCATGTTGAAGTTCTTGCCGCGCGGGCCGTCCTTGCCGGCCAGCAGATCTTCCACATAGGCCTGCATCGGCGCTTCCCAGTGCCGCTGGTTGGACATGTTGATGGCGAATTCCTGGGTGGCCGCCGGGATCTGCATGTTCTCGGTGGTCAGCAGGAACTCGCCGGTTTCGCGGTCGAGGGTGAAGGCGTGGGTACCGTGGCCGACGGTCAGCACCAGCTGCGTGCTGGGCCCGTAGATGCAGTAGCCGGCGGCGATCTGCTTGCTGCCCGGCTGCAGGAAGGCATCATCGCCAGGCAGTTCGACGTTGGTCGGGCAACGCAGCACCGAGAAGATGGTGCCGACGGAGACGTTGACGTCGATGTTGGAGCTGCCATCGAGGGGATCGAACAGCAGCAGGAAATCGCCGCGCGGGTAGATGTCCGGCACCGGCTGGCTGTGGTCCATTTCCTCCGATGCGCAGGCAGCGAGGTGACCGCCCCAGGCATTGGCTTCCAGCAGGATCTCGTTGCTGATGACATCCAGCTTCTTCTGCGCTTCGCCCTGCACGTTGCCGGTGCCGGCCTCGCCGAGCACGCCACCGAGGGCGCCCTTGCTGACGGCGATGGAGATGCTGGTGCAGGCGCGGGCGACGACCGCGATCAGCTGGCGCAGGTCGGCGTTGATGCGGCCGGCGTGCTGCTGCTGGATCAGGAAGCGGGTCAACGAGGTACGGGACATGGGCGGGCAGGTCTCGGCAACGGGAAAACGCCTATTGTCGCTGGTCTGACTTGCGCGTGGGTGAGCGCGGGGAAGGCGTAATCGTTTCCAGAGGCGTTGCGCTGCAGAAGCGGGGCGCTCTGCTTCTGTAGAGCCGAGCCCGCGCTCGGCTGCTCTTCGTCCGTCACGCCGCGCAAGCCGAGCGCAGGCTCGGCTCTACAGCAACCCTTGGCGAAACCAGGACCCAAAAACAAAGGCGCCTTGCGGCGCCTTTGTCTTCAAACCACTGGAGTGGTGCTTCAGCCCTTGGCGACGGTGGCCACGGCCTTGGCGACGTACTCCAGGTTGTTCTGGTTCAGCGCGGCCACGCAGATGCGGCCGGTGCCGACGGCGTAGATGCCGAACTCGTCGCGCAGGCGCTCGACCTGTTCGCGGCTCAGGCCGGAGTACGAGAACATGCCCGCCTGTTCGTTGATGAAACCGAACTGCGGGGCACCGGCGGCGGCCAGCTTCTCGACCAGGCCCTGGCGCAGGGCGTGGATGCGCTCGCGCATCTCGGTCAGTTCCTGCTCCCACATCGCACGCAGTTCCGGGTTGGTCAGCACGCCGGCAACCAGTGCAGCACCGTGGGTGGACGGGCTGGAGTAGATCGTGCGGATCACGCGCTTGACCTGCGACTGCACGGCCTTGGCGTCAGCGGCGGTCGGCGCCACCATCGACAGCGCACCCACGCGCTCGCCATACAGCGAGAACGACTTGGAGTACGAGTTGGCGACGATGAAGCTGTCGATGCCGGCCTCGGCGATGATGCGCACCGCGGCGCCGTCCTGCTCGATGCCCTTGTCGAAGCCCTGGTAGGCCATGTCGATGAAGGGGAACAGCTGGCGATCCTTCAGCAGCTGCGCGACCTGCTTCCACTGGGTGACGGTGAGGTCGGCGCCGGTGGGGTTGTGGCAGCAGGCATGCAGCAGCACCACGGTGCCCGCTTCCAGCTTGCCCAGGTCGGCCAGCAGGCCGTCGAAGTTGACGCCATGGGTGGTCGGGTCGAAGTAGGTGTAATCCACCACCTCGAAACCAGCGGCGCTGAACACGGCGCGGTGGTTTTCCCAGCTCGGGTTGCTCAGCGCGACGGTGGCATGCGGCAGCAGCTTCTTCAGCACGTCGGCGCCGACGCGCAGCGCACCGCTGCCACCGACGGTCTGTGCGGTGGTGACGCGACCGGCGGCCAGCAGCGGCGAATCCTTGCCGAACACCAGCTCACGGGTAGCCTGGGTGTATGCCGGCAGGCCATCGATCGGCAGGTAGCCGCGCGGTTTGGCTTCGTTGGCGAGCTGCTGCTCGATCTGCTTGACGGCGCGCAGCAGCGGAATGCGGCCGCTCTCGTCGTAGTAGATGCCCACACCCAGGTTGACCTTGGTCGGGCGGCTGTCGGCGTTGTACGCCTCGGTCAGGCCCAGGATCGGGTCGCCTGGGACCAGTTCCACGTTTGCAAAGAAGGACACGGCGGTACTCGTTCGGTAGACGGAAAGGGGGAGGAATTGCGCCACGCGGTTCGCGGCCTGTCGGCCGAAACCGACCCATCGTAACAAAGCCTGCCGGGGCTGGCCGCCGCCATCGTCATCCGCCTGCCCGTACCATGGCGTGCGTTGCCGCCCGATCCATCAACCTGAATCATGAATTCCGCCGCACGACGTCATTGCCTGCCGCTGTCCGCCCTGCTGCTGTCGCCTTTTTCGGTGGCGGCCGCGCCCTCGCCCACCGCGCTGCCGGCTGTGCAGGTGCAGGCAGCGCGGGTGCCGGGCGTGGATCCCTTCGCCCTGCCCGCCAGCCTGGATACGGTGTGGATCGATGCCGACCGTACCGGCCCCAACGCGCAGCTGTCCGAGGCGCTGGACGGGGTGCCGGGCCTGCTGGCCCGCGACCGGCAGAACTTCGCGCAGGACACCCAGTTGTCGATCCGTGGCTTCGGCGCCCGCTCGACCTTCGGCGTACGCGGGGTGCGGGTGCTGATCGACGGCGTGCCGGCGACCATGCCCGATGGCCAGGGCCAGCTGTCGCACGCCAGCCTGCTCGGTGCCGAGCGCATCGAGGTGTTGCGTGGGCCGTTCTCGGCCCTGTACGGCAACTCGTCCGGTGGCGTGCTGCAGGTGTGGAGCGCGCAGGGCCAGGCCGGTGACCCCTGGCGGCTGCGGGTGAATGCCGGTGCCGACAACACGCTCAGCGTCGGCGCGCAGCTGCGCGGCGCGGGCAAGGGCATCGACTACAACGTGGCCGCCAACCATTTCAGCACCGATGGCTGGCGTGACCACAGCCGTGCGCGCCGCGAATCGTTGAACGCGCGTCTGGGCACCGAGCTCGCTGGCGGCCGCCTGGAGCTGCTGCTCAACGCCCTGCACGCACCGAACGCGCAGGACCCGCTGGGGCTGGCCCGCGTGCAGGTGGCGGCCGACCCGCGCCAGGCCACGGCGGTGGCCCACCAGTACAACACCCGCAAATCGGTTCGCCAGCAGCAGGCCGGCCTGCGCTGGACCCGGGAAGCCGGTGCGCAACGCTGGCAGCTGATGGGCTATGCCGGGCAGCGCGCGGTGACCCAGTACCTGCCGATTCCGCCGGGACCGCAGGCCAACCCATTGCACGCCGGTGGTGTGATCGACCTGGATGGCGGTTACGGCGGGCTGGACGCGCGCTGGGGCTGGAACGGCGATCTGTGGGGGCGCCCGCTGGATCTGGTGGTGGGCGTGAATGCCGATCGCCAGCGCCAGCACCGCACCGGCTATGAGAACTTCGTCGGCACCACCGTGGGGGTACGCGGCCGCCTGCGTCGCGACCAGATCGACATCGTGCAGAACGTGGACCAGTTCGCGCAGGCGTGGTGGCAATGGAGCCCGCGCTGGTCGCTGCTCGCCGGAGTCCGCCACAGCACGGTGCGCTTCGAATCGGATGATCGCTACATCGTCGGGCGCAACCCGGACGACAGCGGTCGCCGCCGCTACCAGGCCACCACGCCGGTGGCGGGTGTCAGCTTCGAGGCAAGCCCGCAGTGGCGCCTGCACGCGGCCGTGGGCCGTGGTTTTGAAACCCCGACGTTCAACGAACTGGGCTACCGCGCCGACGGCCAGGCCGGGCTGGCGCTGGATCTGGCGGACGCCCGCAGCCGCAGCCTGGAAGTGGGCAGCAAGTGGCACGCACAGGATGGAAGGCAGCTCGATGTCAGCCTGTTCCGTGCAGATACCGACGATGAGCTGGCCGTTGCCAGCAACACCAATGGCCGCAGCACTTACCGCAACATCGGCCGCACCCGCCGCCAAGGTGTGGAGCTGCAGTACCGCCAGCCGCTGGCCGAGCAGCTGGAGCTGCAGCTGGCCTGGACCTGGCTGCAGGCGCAGGTGCGTTCGTCGTACTTGGCCTGTGCGGCCAGCAACTGCGCCGTGCCCGACACCGTGGTTGCCGCTGGCAGCCGCCTGCCCGGCGTGCCCCGGCAGCAGGCGTATGCCCGCCTGCAGTGGTCGCCGGGGGACTGGCAGTGGGCGCTGGAAGCTGCCGCCAGCAGCGACGTGGTGGTGAATGACATCGCCACCGAGCGCGCACCGGGATACGCGCTGCTGAACCTGGAGGCCGGCCACAGGTGGACGCTGCAGTCCGGTGACCTGCGCGCATTCGCGCGTATCGACAACGTGCTGGACCAGCGCTACATCGGCTCGGTGATCGTCAACGACGGCAACGGCCGGTTCTTCGAACCGGGGCCGGACCGCCGCGCCAGCGTCGGCCTGCAGTGGTCATGGCGCTGAAGCGGTAGTGCCGGCCGCTGGCCGGCATCGCTCCGTGCAGGAGTCAAGGAGGTTGCCGGCCAGCGGCCGGCACTACCCGTCAATCGGTGGCCTTGGCCGGCGTGGCGATCAATCCGGGGCCTTGGCTGGCACGAACGGTGAGGTCGGGTCGCTGGCCGGGAAGGTCTCTTCCAGCGCCTCGTCCTGGTTGTCGCTGGCGTGCTGCTTGCGCTCGCGCCGCTTCAGCGGGCTTTCCTGGCCACCGCGGTTGCGATCGCCACAGTCCTTGCGGTCCTGTGCGGCCTGCTCAGGCCGGCGCACGACCGGCAATGCACCCTCGTCGGGTGTCGACATGCCGGCGCCACGGTCCTCGGCGTCGGCCAGATCGTGTTTGCCGCGCTGCTCGCCCGGCTCGGGGGTGTGGTTCTCACGCAGGGGGTCACGGGTGGTGGTCATGGGGCATTCCTCCGGTAGGCCTCCACTACAGCGCGGACGAGGTAAAGCCACTGCGAACCCCGCGTCATGAACATCTTTGTCACGACTGGATAACGGCACCGCGCGTATTCCTGCCCACCCGCCCTGCTGCAGGAGCCGGCCATGCCCCGTCTTGAACGCCCCGCCCCGTCCGTGTTCAACGCCCTGCTGGATCCGCTTGGCCAGCGCAGCACGCAGCGCCGGACGCGCCGCCTGGAGGATCCGCAGGCGGTGGCGCAGGATTACCTGCAGTACATGCTGAGCGACTACGAGGAACGCCGCGGACAGGGGCATCGCAACTGGCGCGATCTGTGCCCGGTGTATGCCTTCGCGCTGACTACCCATGCTGCCGACTGGCCGCGTGGCGGTGGTGCCGATACCTGTGGCGAGCTGGCCGAGCACTGGGACCAGATGCGCGGACAGTCGCGCCTGAACTGGGCACAAGCGCAGCCGGTGGTGGAAGATGCCTGGCGCGCGCTGGACCACATCCCTGCCGCTGCGGTGAGGCCGCTGCTGCAGTAGCGCCACCCGCACGGCGTGCACGTTGCCGACACGGTTGTTTCACGGTAGCCGGCCGAAGCTGGCTACCCCTGCTGAAACCCAGGTGCGCATCATGGCCCGCCCGATCTGGACCGGTACGCTTTCCTTCGGCCTGCTCAACGTACCGGTCTCGCTGATGTCCGGTGAGCGCAAGGTCGACCTGCACTTCCGCATGCTCGATTCGCGCGACCGCAAACCGATCCGCTTTGAACGGGTCAACGCCGATACCGGCGAGGAAGTGCCGTGGAAGGACATCGTCAAGGCCTTCGAGTACGACAAGGGCAGCTACGTCGTGCTGGAGGAAGACGATATCCGTTCGGCGGCACCGGAAAGCCATGAAGCGGTAGAGGTGGAAACCTTTGTCGACGCCAGCCAGATCGACCCGCGCTACTACGAGAAGCCCTACCTGCTGGTGCCGGGTAAAAAGGCCGAGAAAGGCTACGTGCTGCTGCGGGAAACGCTGCGCAGCACTGGCAAGGTCGGTATCGCGCGGGTGGTGGTGCGAACGCGCGAGTACCTGTGCGCGGTGATGCCCAACGACGACGCACTGGTGCTGATGATCCTGCGCTATCCGCAGGAACTGGTCGAGCCTGACGACTACAAGCTGCCCAGTGGAAAGCTCGCCGATTACCGCATCACCAGCAAGGAAACGGCGATGGCCGAGCAGCTGATCGAGTCGATGGCCGGTGAGTGGGATCCGTCGCAGTATCACGATGAATTCCGCGAACGCCTGCAGCAGGTGCTGAACAAGCGCATCAAGTCCAAGGGCGGCACGACGAAGGTGGAGGACGAGCCGGCACCGCGCGAAGATGCCACCACCAACGTGGTGGATTTCATGTCGCTGCTGCAGAAGAGCCTGGATGCCAACAAGCGCACGCCGGCGAAGAAGGCGACAGCGGGCAAGGCACCGGCCAGGAAGACGGCGGCGAAGAAGACACCGGCAAAGAAAGCCCCTGCGAAGAAGGCTGCAAAGAAGACCGCCGCGCGACGCAAGGCAGGTTGAGCCATGTCGTTGCATCAGTACCGGCGCAAGCGTCGGCTGGGCGGAGGCAGCGGGCAGACCCCCGAGCCGGATGACGCACCTGCACGGGGCAACCCGAAGCGACGGCCGATCTTCGTGGTTCAACTGCATCACGCCAGCAGCCGCCACTACGATTTCCGCCTGGAGATGGATGGCGTGCTGAAGAGCTGGGCGGTGCCGAAAGGGCCGTCGCTGCGGGTGGGCGAGAAGCGCCTGGCGGTGGAAGTGGAAGACCATCCGCTGTCCTATGCCGGCTTCGAAGGTGACATTCCGGAAGGACACTACGGCGCCGGCCACGTCGATGTATTCGACCACGGCAGCTGGGCCTGCGAAGGCGATCCGCTGCAGGCGATGGCGGCCGGCAAGATCGACTTCGTGCTGCATGGGCAGCGTCTGGCGGGTGGCTGGAAGCTGGTGCGCACGGCGATGAAGGGCCGCCAGGTGCAGTGGCTGCTGATCAAGCGCGATGACGAGCAGGCACGGGATGCCGAAGCGGATGATCTGCTGCACGCGCCGCCCCGGAAGCCTGCGAAGACCAATCGGGCCTCTACGAAGAAGGCGGCGCCAGCGCCGCGTACCGCACATCCACGCAAGGCCGATGCACGCTGGCATGCGCGCGCGCTGAAGCTGGATGGGGCGCGTGACAAGAGCTACCCGCGCCAGTTCAAACCACAGCTCACCGATCATCGCGACACCGCGCCCGATGGTGAGCGTTGGCTGCACGAGATCAAGTGGGATGGCTACCGGCTGCTGGCCGATCTGCACGAGGGCGAGGCAAAACTGCGCTCGCGCAATGGCCTGGACTGGACCGCGGATTTTCCCGAAGTGGTGCAGGCCGTACAGGCGCTGCCGGTACGCGATGCACGTCTGGATGGGGAACTGGTGGTGCTGGACGACAACGGCCGCAGCGACTTCGCCGCGTTGCAGCGGGTGATCGACGGCAGCTCGAAACAACCGCTGCGCTACATCGTGTTCGATCTGCCGGGCGTGGCCGGGGTCGACATCAGCCGCGCGCCGCTGCTGGAACGCAAGGCACTGCTGAAAGCGCTGATTGGCGATACGCCTGGCACGCTGGCTTTCAGCGAGCATGTCATCGACCACGGCCCGGCGGTGTTCGAGGCCAGCGGCAAGGCGGGCTTCGAAGGCATCGTCAGCAAGCAGGTCGACGCGCCCTACGTGAACACCCGCGCGCGCAGCTGGGTGAAGGTGAAGCACGAGGACACCGATGAATTCCTGATCATCGGCCATACCGCACCAAAGGGATCGCGGGTGGGGTTCGGCTCGCTGCTGCTGGCCGCACCGGACAAGGGCGGGCTGCGCTATGTCGGTCGGGTCGGTACCGGCTTCGATGATGAAAGCCTGCGTGCGCTGTCGGCAGTGCTCGCGCCGCTGGCGGTGAAGGCAGCGGTGCTGCAGTTGCCCGCGCACGTGCCGTTCCGCGCGGCCAGCGTGCGCTGGGTGAAGCCGGTGACCGTGGCCGAGGTCGCGTTCCGTGGTTGGGGCAAGGAAGGATTGCTGCGCCAGGCCAGTTTCAAGCGACTGCGCAGTGACAAGAAGGAGGAGGACCTGGCGATGAGTGCAGCACCGGCCGATGACGGCGACGATGTGGCCATCACCCATCCCGAGCGTGTGGTGTTTGCGAAGAAGAAGCTCAGCAAGGGCGACGTCGCCGACTACTACCGGCAGATGGCACGCTGGATCCTGCCGGAAATCAGTGGACGACCGCTGTCACTGCTGCGCTGTCCCGATGGCGTAGGCAAGGCCTGCTTCTTCCAGAAGCACCACGGCCAGGGCCTGGGCGACGCCGTGCATGCGGTGCCGCTGCAGCAGAAGAGCGGGCGCGAGGACTACGTCTACATCGATGACGAACGCGGGCTGCTGCAGCTGGTGCAGATGAACACCCTGGAGCTGCATCCCTGGGGCGCGACGGTGGCCGATCCCGAACATCCCGACCGGCTGGTATTCGATCTTGATCCGGGTGAGGGCGTGAGCTGGGCCGACGTGAAGCGCGGCGCGCGTGATGTGCGCGACCGGCTGCAGGAGACCGGGCTGCAGAGCTTCGTGCGGTTGTCGGGTGGCAAGGGTGTGCATGTGGTGGTGCCATTGCAGCCGAAGGCGGACTGGGAGGACGCGAAAGCGTTCTGCGAGGCGTTCGCGCAGGCGATGGCCGAACAGGCGCCGGACTGCTACGTGGCGACGATGAGCAAGGCCAAGCGCAGCGGCGTGATCTTCATCGACTGGCTGCGCAATACACGCGGTGCGACAAGCGTATGTTCGTGGTCGCTGCGTGCGCGCGAGAGCGCGGGCGTGGCGGTGCCGCTGCGCTGGGAAGAGCTGGCGCGGGTCAGCGCTGCCGACGCGTTTCCGATGGACAAGGCATTGGCACGGGCGAAGCGATTGAAGTCGGACCCGTGGCAGGGCATCGACGCGTTGAAGCAGATGCTGCCGACGCTGAAGCGGTAGTGGCGGCCGCTGGTCGGCAACTGAAGGTTCGCTGGGGTTGCCGGCCAGCGGCCGGCACTACCGGTATGCGCTCAGCGCGGATCGCGCGACGCGCGACGACCGAACCACCAGCCAACCAGCAACTGCACCGGCAGCGAAACCAGCAGGCCGATGACGAACCATTGTGGGAAATCGCCTCCCATCACCCACAGGCCATAGCCCGCGCCGAGCACCAGCAACGACCAGATCGAAGTGCCATGCGCGCGCGGCCAGCACGGTGCGTAGTAGGTGGCAAAGGCAATGGCGGCGATGCCGCCGAGCACGGTGAACGCCAGGTCCCAGCCGAGCTGCACTTCGCTTCCCGGCGTCAGGCCCAGCAGCGACGGCAGCCAGCCGGCGGCGCTGCTGACCAGGGCCAGCGCGAGCAGCGCCCCGATCAGGGCGAGCAATGAGAGAAAGATGGTCTTGAGCGTGGCGGGCATGCGCGCATTGTACGGCCGCCAGGCTGCCCGACGCTGCCGGTGGATCGGCATGGCCGCCGTGCCCGTGGGAGAGGGAAACGGGCACGGCGGCCATGCACAGGGGGTCAGGCAGCGAAGTCGATCACCACGCGGCCTTCGATGGTGCCGGCGTGCATGCGCGCGAACACCTCGTTGACGTTCTCCAGGCGGTCGGTGCTGACCGTCGCCGCAACCTTGCCTTCGGCGGCGAACTGCAGCGACTCCTGCAGGTCCAGACGGGTGCCGACGATCGAACCGCGCACGGTGACGCCGTTGAGCACCATGCCAAAGATGTCCAGCGGGAAGTTGCCCGGTGGCAGGCCGTTGAGCGAGACCGTCCCGCCGCGACGGACCATCCCCAGCGCCTGTTCGAACGCCTTGGGCGAAACTGCGGTGACCAGTGCACCATGCGCGCCGCCGATTTCCTTCTTCAGGAAAGCAGCCGGATCGGTGGTGCGCGCGTTGACGGTGACCTGCGCGCCCAGGCGCCTGGCCAGGGCCAGCTTGGCGTCGTCCACGTCCACCGCAGCAACGTTCAGGCCCATCGCGCGGGCGTACTGCACGGCCATGTGGCCGAGGCCGCCGATGCCGGAGATCGCCACCCAGTCACCGGGCTTGGTGTCGGTGACCTTCAGGCCCTTGTACACGGTGACGCCTGCGCACAGCACCGGCGCGATCTCGATAAAGCCCACTTCCTTTGGAAGCAGGCCGACATAGTTGGCATCGGCCAGTGCGTACTCGGCGAAGCCGCCGTTGACCGAGTAGCCGGTATTGCGCTGCGTTTCGCACAGCGTCTCCCAGCCCCCCAGGCAGTGTTCGCAATGGCCACACGCCGAGTACAACCAGGGGATGCCGACCCTGTCACCTTCCTTGATGTGCCCTACCCCGCCTCCCACGGCCACGACGTGCCCCACGCCCTCGTGGCCGGGGATGAACGGCGGGTTCGGTTTCACCGGCCAGTCGCCCTCGGCGGCGTGCAGGTCGGTGTGGCAGACGCCACAGGCCTCGATCTTGACCAGCACCTCGCCCGCCCCCGGGCGCGGTACCACGACTTCCTCGATGACCAGCGGCTTGCCGAACTCACGGACAACGGCGGCCTTCATGGTTCTATTCATGCGTGCTTCTCCGTAGTGCGCTTGCAGACAGGATGGCGCCGGCCCCATGCCCGCGCCTTGATCCCGATCAATCCTCAGAAGAAGCCGAGCTTCTTCGGTGCGTAGCTGACCAGCAGGTTCTTGGTCTGCTGGTAGTGGTCGAGCATCATCCGGTGGTTCTCGCGGCCGATGCCGGACTGCTTGTAGCCGCCGAACGCGGCGTGTGCGGGGTAGGCGTGATAGCAGTTGGTCCATACCCGCCCGGCCTGGATCGCGCGGCCCACCCGGTACAGGCGCGCGGCATCGCGGCTCCAGACGCCGGCACCCAGTCCGTACAGCGTGTCGTTGGCGATCTGCAGCGCTTCTTCCTCGGTCTTGAACGTGGTCACCGACACCACCGGCCCGAAGATTTCCTCCTGGAACACACGCATGCCGTTGTGGCCCTTGAACACGGTGGGCTGCACATAGAAGCCGCCGGCCAGATCACCACCGAGCGCGGCCTTGTCGCCACCGATCAGCACCTCGGCGCCTTCCTCGCGGCCGATGGCGATGTAGGACAGGATCTTCTCCAGCTGTTCGCCCGATGCCTGCGCCCCCACCATGGTGTTCGGGTCCAGCGGATTGCCCTGCCGGATCGCTGCCACGCGTTCGAGCACGCGCTCCATGAAGCGTTCGTAGATCGATTCCTGCACCAGCGCGCGCGACGGGCAGGTGCAGACCTCGCCCTGGTTGAAGGCGAACATGACGAAACCTTCCACCGCCTTGTCGAGGAAATCATCGTCCTCGGCCATCACATCGGCGAAGAACAGGTTCGGCGATTTGCCCCCCAGTTCCAGCGTCACCGGAATCAGGTTCTGGCTGGCGTACTGCATGATCAGGCGGCCAGTGGAGGTCTCGCCGGTGAAGGCGATCTTGGCGATGCGCGGGCTGCTGGCCAGCGGCTTGCCCGCCTCCAAGCCGAAGCCGTTGACCACGTTGAGCACGCCCGGCGGCAGCAGGTCGCCGATCACTTCCATCAGCACCAGGATCGATGCCGGCGTCTGCTCCGCGGGCTTGAGCACCACGCAGTTGCCAGCGGCCAGTGCCGGCGCCAGCTTCCAGGCCGCCATCAGCAGCGGGAAGTTCCACGGAATGATCTGCCCGACCACGCCCAGCGGCTCGTGGAAATGGTAGGCCACGGTGTCGTCGTCGATCTGCGACAGGCTGCCTTCCTGCGCGCGCAGGCAACCGGCGAAATAGCGGAAGTGGTCGGCCATCAGCGGCACGTCGGCGTTGAGCGTCTCGCGGATCGGCTTGCCGTTGTCCCAGGTCTCGGCGTGGGCCAGCAGTTCCAGGTTCTGTTCGATGCGATCGGCGATGCGGTTGAGCAGCAGTGCACGGTGTGCGGCTGATGTGCGGCCCCAGGCATCCTTGGCGGCGTGCGCGGCATCGAGTGCGGCGTCGATGTCCTCGGCGTTGGAGCGGGCCACTTCAGTGAACACCTGGCCGTTCACCGGCGAGATGTTGTCGAAGTACTGGCCGCTGCGCGGGGCGATCCATTCGCCACCGATGTAGTTGCCATAGCGCGGCTTGAACAGGGAGCGCGGATCGGTGGCATGCGGGCGGGTGGACGGTACGGCGTTCATGGCGGCTCCTGTGGTGGGCGTGGTGCATCCACAGGCGCAAGGACGATGCCAACCCTGGCCTGCTGCGCTGCATCACGCCTTCATCGCCCGGCCATCGGTCATCGTGTCGCGCAGGCTGCCGCAGTGCAGCAGGCGTGGCCGTTGCAGGCCGGCGCGGGGTGTGCTGTTAATCGGGACAGGTCCCGCAACAACTGTCGCAATGTGCGACACAGGAGGCTGTCGGTGTCCCCGCTTGCTCCCGATCCCCGCCTGGGCAGTGCCCGGCGCAGTTTCTTCGAGCGCGGCGCTGCCCCGGTCGGCGCGGTGCCCGAGGCGATCCTGCATTCGTGGCAACGGTGTCAGCGGCATGGCCTGCTGGTGGATGCGCAGCCGGCCGCCGAACCACTGACCGACCACCGCCTGCGCGAACTGCGCCAGCGCCGCGAGCGCCTGTGGCGACAGGCGCGCCCGGAGCTGGATGGACTGGCGGCGGAAATGACCCACAGCGGCAGCATCGTGCTGCTGACCGATGAAGACGGCTGGATCCTCGACGCCGAAGGCAGCACCGGTTTCCTCGACAAGGCCGGTCGTGTTGCGCTGATGCCGGGCATGCGCTGGGACGAAGGCACGGTCGGCACCAACGCGATCGGCACCGCGCTGGTGGATGGACGTGCGCTGCAGGTGCGTGGCGGTGAACACTACTTCGCCCCGCACGGCATCCTCACCTGTTCGGCGGTGCCGATCCTCGATCCCTACGGGCAGTGCCTGGGTGTGCTCGATGTTTCGGGCGACGCGCGGCTGCCACACGTGCACGCGCTGGCGCTGGTGCGGCAGGCGGTAGCGCAGATCGAGCACCGCAGTTTCGCCGACGGCCTGGCCGACTGCGAGCTGCTGCGCCTGCATCATCAACCCGCGCTGCTCGGCAGTGCGCGTGAGGGTGTGCTCGGCTTCCGCGGCGGTCGTCTGGTCGCGGCCAATCGTGCTGGTTTGGCCTTGTTCGGACTGGATCGGCAGGACATCGGCCGCACGCCGTACGAAGCGTTGTTCGAACAACCGCTGTCACGGCTGGCCGATGACGGTGTGCTGCTTGATCGCCAGGGGCGTCGTCTGTACGGCGTGCGCGAAGCACGCGCGTCGCGACGCAGTGTGGCCACGCCGGTGGCGACCGCGCAGGCGCCGGCCCGTGCGCAAGGGCCGCTGTTCGATACCGTGCAGCAACAGCAGCTGGCCACAGCCGGGCGTGTGCTGCAGGCCGGGTTGCCAGTGCTGCTGCAGGGCGAGACCGGCACCGGAAAAGAAGTCTTCGCGCGTGAACTGCATACACGCAGCGCGCGCGCGGGGAAGTCCTTCGTCGCGGTGAACTGTGCTGCGTTGCCGGAAGGCCTGATCGAAGCAGAGCTGTTCGGCTACGAGGAGGGTGCCTTTACCGGTGCGCGCCGGCAGGGTAGCCCGGGCCTGCTGCGGCAGGCCGAGGGCGGCACGTTGTTCCTCGATGAGATCGGCGACATGCCGTTGGCGCTGCAACCGCGCCTGCTGCGCGTGCTGCAGGAACGCGAGCTGTCACCGCTGGGCGGCGGCAAGCCAGTGAAACTGGATTTCGCACTGGTCTGCGCCAGCCACTGCGAACTGCCGCAGGCGGTGGACGCAGGCAGCTTCCGTGCGGATCTGTATTACCGCATCGCCGACCACGTGGTGACCCTGGCGCCGTTGCGGCAGCACCCCGATCGCGCTGCCATGGTGGATGCGCTGTGGCAGCAGCTGGGACACGGCCATGTGTTGTCTGCGCAGACGCGGGCGGCACTGGTGGCCCATGCCTGGCCCGGCAACCTGCGCCAGCTGAGCGCCTGCCTGCGCACGCTGGCCGCCCTGGCTGAGCCGGGTCAAGCGGTGGATCCGCAGCTGCTGCCGGCGGACGTACGTGCTGGCACGGTGGCCGGGCCAGCACTGCCTGCCAGCGGTGCGCTGGAGGAGATCGCCGAGGCGGCCATGCGCCAGGCGCTGGCCGAGTGCCAGGGCAACGTCAGCGCGGCGGCCAAGCGGCTGGGGATCAACCGCAGCACCCTGTATCGACGGCTGGGTACGCCACGCGGCTGAGCGGATGCACTGGCGCCGGGTCCGTGCCCGGCTCCAGCAGGGGCCGAGGGATCAGCCCGCCAGCACTGCGGCTTCGCGCGCCAGGCGCTCGACGCTGTCCCAGTCGCGGGTCTGCATCAGCGCGGCGGTGGTCAGCCAGGAGCCGCCCACGCACAGCACGTTGGGCAGATGCAGGAACTGGCTGGCGGTCTGCGCACTGATGCCGCCGGTCGGGCAGAAACGCACGTCAGCGAACGGGCCGTGCCACGCCGACAGCATCGCGGCACCCCCGGCCTGCACGGCGGGGAAGAACTTGAAGGTATCCAGGCCATGTTCCAGGCCGACGATCAGCTCCGAACCGGTGGCCACGCCCGGCAGGTAGGGCAGATCGGCATCGCGCGCGGCGGCGTACAGCCGTGGGGTCGCCCCGGGCGACACCGCGAAGCGGCCACCAGCTTCCTTCACGGCCTGCATCTGTGCAGCATCGAGCACGGTGCCGGCACCGATCACCGCATCCGGCACCGCTTCGACCATCGCCTTGATGGCCTCCAGCGCACGGGGCGTGCGCAGGGTCACCTCGATCACCGGCAGGCCGCCACGGAACAGTGCCTGCGCGACCTGCACCGCATCGTCGATGTCATCGGGGGTGAACACCGGAATCACCGGTGCCAGTTTCAGTACCGCACGAACACGTGGATCAGCGCCGGACATCGAATCGCTCCTCGCCCATCAGGGCCAACACATCAGCTTCGCTGACGGGATTGAAATCGCCGGGAATGGAGTGCTTCAGGCCCCCGGCGGCCAGGCCGAAGCGCACGGTGGCGTCGGCATCGAAGGCGGACAGGATGCCATGCAGGATGCCTGCCGCGAAGGCATCACCGCCGCCGATGCGGTCGACGATGCCCTGCAGCTGGCGCACCGGCGCCTGTGCACGGGTGCCATCGCGGCCCAGCAGCAGCGCGCCCAGCGCGTGGTGGTCCACGCTCAGCGTCTGCCGCTGGGTGCAGGCCAGCCACTGCAGCTGCGGGAATGCGTCGAATGCCGTTGCGGCTGCCGCTTCCACCCGCGCGACCACGTCGGCCTGTTCGAAACGCTGGCCGAGGATGACTTCGATATCGCGGTAATCGGCAAAGACGATGTCGGCCTGCGCGAACAGTTCGTGCAGGATCGCCTGCGCATCGCCGCCCCAACGCTGCCACAGCTTCGGCCGGAAGTTGCCATCGAAGGACACACGCACGCCCTGCGCACGGGCGGCGCGCGCTGCGGCCAGCGTGGCCTGGGCCACGTCCGGGCCCAGCGCCGGGCTGACCCCGGACAGGTGCAGCCACTGCGCGCCCTGCAGCAGCGTCGGCCAGTCGTAGTCGGCGGCAGTGCTGTTGGCGAATGCGGAATCGGCACGGTCATAGACCACTTCACTGGCCCGTTGCACCGCGCCGGTGGTCAGGAAATACAGGCCCATGCGACCGTCGGCATCCTCGCGCACGCTGCGCGTATCGACGCCATGCCGGCGCAGTTCGGCCAGCGCATGCGCGCCGAGCGCGTTGCCGGCGACGGTGCTGACCATGGCCACGTCATGTCCAAAGCGGGACAGCGAGACAGCCACGTTCGCCTCGGCGCCGCCGACGTGCACCTGCAGCTGCGGCGACTGCAGCAGCAGTTCGCGACCGGGTGCACCCAGGCGCAGCAGCAATTCCCCGAAACACACGATACGACCCATTTCTGCTCCTTCACGCGTGCCGCCCGCATGTGACACTGGGCGGCGTGGTAGTGGACCACGCGTGGGGCGTGGAATTGGCTAGCGGTGTCATTTCAATCCCGCTCGGCCTTGCCCTAAGCCTACCAAACTGTTGGAAGCATTGTCCTGCAAGCGTCTTGGAGACATTTCAGATCTGTTGCGGTGCAAGATGCCGGATCGGGAACGTGCTGTTAACGTCCGGCCTGACCAGCGGTGTCATCACGCTGAAACAGCCGCGATACCAGACCTTTGGGAGAGGGGAAAGGCATGCATTCTCGGAACCATGAAAAAAAGACACCGGTTACCTTGCTCGCGATGGCCGTAGCACTGGCCCTGGCAGGCAACGCCGGCGCGCAGCAGCAGAGCGCCAACCCGAACGCCACCGACCTGGATACGGTCACCGTCACCGGCTACCGCGCCAGCGTGGAGAAGGCGCTGGACATCAAGCGCGGCGAAGCCGGCGTGGTCGATGCCATCGTGGCCGAGGACATCGGCAAGTTCCCCGACCTGAACCTGGCCGAGTCGCTGCAGCGCATCCCCGGCGTGGTCATCACCCGCGAGGCCGGCGAAGGCCGCAACATCTCGGTGCGTGGCCTCGGCCCGGAATTCACCCGCGTGCGCATCAACGGCATGGAAGCGCTGACCACGGTCGGCGCCGGTGACCAGAGCGGCGGCACCAACCGCGGCCGTGGCTTCGACTTCAACGTGTTTGCCTCGGACCTGTTCTCGCAGCTGCTGGTGCGCAAGACCGCCTCGGCCGATGTAGAGGAAGGCTCGCTGGGCGCTACCGTCGATCTGCGTACCGCGCGCCCGTTCGACTACGACGGCTTCACCTTCGCCGCCAGCGGCCAGGCCAGCTACAACGCGATGGCCGAGAAGGCCGACCCGCGCATCGCCGCGCTGGTCTCCAACACCTTCGCCGATGGCACCTTCGGCGCCTTGCTGTCGGTTGCCTATTCCGAACGGCAGGCGCTGGAGGAAGGTTCCAACACCGGCCGCTGGGCCAACGGCCCGAGCAACGGCAACTTCGCCGCGTCCTCGCCGTTCGCCGCCGCGCGTGGCGCCAACGTGTTCCATCCGCGCTTCCCGCGCTACGTGCAGATGGAACACGAACAGAAGCGGCTGGGCGTGACCGGTTCGCTGCAGTGGAAGCCGAACGACGCCACCGAGATCTCGCTGGATGCGCTGTACTCGAAGATCGATGCGACGCGCGACGAGCACTACATCGAAGCGATTTCCTTCAGCCGCGGCGCCAACGCGAGCGCACGCCTGTCGGGCAAGCCGACCACCATCGTCAAGAACGGCGAGATCCGCGACAACGCACTGCTCTACGGTGAATTCGACAACGTCGACATCCGCACCGAGAACCGCCACGACGAGTGGAGCACCGAATTCAAGCAGATCGCGCTGAACGGCCAGCACCGCTTCGGCGATGACTTCACGCTGTCCGGCAAGCTCGGCATCTCACGCTCCAAGCACGAGAACCCGGTGCAGACCACCGTCATCATGGACAAGTACGACGTCAAGGGTTACAGCTACGACTACCGTGGCAACAGCCGTGCGCCGGTGCTCAACTACGGCATCGACCCGACCAATCCCAACGGCTGGGAACTGGCCGAGATCCGCCTGCGTCCGCAGTACGTGGACAACGACTTCGACACCGGCCAGATCGACTTCAACTGGAACATCAGCCCGGGCTTCCGACTGAAGGGCGGCGTGCTGGCCAAGGACTACACGTTCAAGACCGTCGAACTGCGCCGCGCCAGCGAACTGGCCGTGCCCAACTTCGCCGGCGGCAGCAAGATCGTGCCGGTGAACCTGACCGAGCAGGCCGGACTGAAGGGCATCAGCGGCAGTCCGTCGAACTGGGTCGTGCCGGACCTGGATGCGATCGCCGAACAGCTGGACATCTACAGCAACAGCGGCACCTTCGCCGTTGCCCCGCGTGCCAACAACGTGCGCAGCGTTGAAGAGAAGGACCGTGGCGCCTACCTGATGGGTGAGTTCTCCACCGAACTGGGTTCGCTGCCGCTGTCGGGCAACTTCGGCGTGCGCTACGTGCGCACCAAGCAGTCGTCCACCGGGCAGTCGACGCTGGCCAACGGCACCGTCGAAACCACGGTCAGCCGCACCTACGACGACACCCTGCCCTCGTTCAACCTGGTGGCTGAAGTCACCCCGGACTTCCTGATCCGGCTGGGTGCGGCCAAGGTGATGAGCCGTCCGGGGCTGGGCAGCCTGACGCCGGGCGCGACGGTGGCTGTGGCCGGTGGTGCACGCACCATCTCCAGTGGCAACCCGGTGCTGGATCCTATCCGTGCGACCAATGTCGACCTCGGTTTCGAGTGGTACTTCGCCGAAGGCGCGATGGCCGGCATCGGCCTGTTCTACAAGGACATCGAGAGCTTCGTGCAGACCACCCGCGAAGTGCGTCCGTACAGCGACAGCGGCCTGCCGGCTTCGCTGCTGGCCGGCACCGGCGCCTCGGCCAGCGATGACTTCACCTACAGCAAGCCAGTCAACACTCCGGGCGGTGAGCTGCATGGCGTGGAGGCCAACTACACCCAGCCCTTCACCTTCCTGCCGGGCAAGTGGGCCAACCTGGGCGTGCAGTTGAACTACACCTGGGTGGAATCGAAGATCCAGTACATCAACGCGGCCGGGCAGCCGGTGATGAAGACCGACCTGACCGGCCTGTCGAAGTCGTCGTGGAACGCCACGCTGTTCTATGAAGGCGAGAAGTTCGCCGGGCGCATCTCGGCCACCAACCGCGATGACTACCTGACCCAGGCACCAGGCCAGGAAACCGGCTTCAACCTCGATGGCTACCACGGCATGACCGGTACCACGGTGTTCGATGCGTCCATCCGCTACAAGATCAGCGACCAGCTGGAACTGAGCCTGGAAGGCATCAACCTGACCAACGAAGCCTCCGACGAGTGGGTGTACTCGCCGCTGACCGGTCGCCTGCCGCTGCAGTACACCGAGACCGGCCGCCAGTACCTGCTCGGGCTGCGCTACAAGTTCTGAGCAACGCCGACGGCGTGCCACCCGGCACGCCGTCGTTCGCCACGATCGCTGCTGCGCCGCAAGGTGCCGTCGCGGCGTGGCCTTGCTACGGTCCGGCGGCCCTTGCCGGCCGTCGCCCGTTGAAAGGAAACGCCTGATGCCGCACCGCTCGATCCTGTCCCGCTGCCTGTTGCTGGCGGTGGCCCTGGCTGCCGGCCCCGCGATGGCCGCCGCCGATGCGCCCACGCTGCTGTTCCATGTCGATGCCGGCAAAGGCCTTGAGGCCGTGGTGGCGCAGGGTGAGGCAGTGCCGAACTTCCGCGACAAGGTCGACATCGTCGACGACGGAGCGCGCGGCAAGGCGATCCAATGGCAGGACGACGGCGTGCTGGCCTGGGATGCGCCGGGAAACATCCTTGCACAGCGCGGCACCCTCACCTTCGACTGGCGCGCGCGCTACGCGGTGGGCGAAGCACCGTTCGTGATCTTCCGCGTCGGCTATGCCGACCACAGCAGCTGGGACATGGCCTGGCTGCGCATCGACTGGAACGGGCACGGCTTCGATGCGTTCGTCACCGATGCCAACCTCGCCCGCACGCGCGTGTCGTTCCGCATGGACACGCCGCCACGCGCGGACCAATGGTTGCACCTGGCCTTCGCCTGGGATGAAGACCAGGGCGTGCGCCTGTTCGTCGATGGCCGCGAGGTGGCGCGTGTGCAGGCCAGCGGTGACTACGATGCAGCGCTGGACCAGCTTGGCCTGGCCGGACGGGTGATGGCGCCCTACCAGGTGCAGAGCCGCTACAACTTCCTGCGCGGCAGCGATTTCCAGCACATCCGCGTGTATGACCGCATGCTTGATGCTGCGGCGGTCAGTGCGCTCGCGCGTGGCAAAGCTGTCAGCAGCGCCGTTGCCAACGCTGCAGATGACCGCGCCTGGCGCCATCGCTTCGGCTGGGACGGCGCACCGCCACCGGCATTGACCGCCGCCGGCACGCGCATCCGCAAGATCGAGTTCGCCGATACCCGCGATATGAAGGCGTGGATGTGGAAGGCCACCGACGGCATCGCCGAAACCACCTGGCCCGGCGTCTACAACCGCTCGCGCCTGCCCGGCCGCAACGACTACTTCCAGTTGCCGGACTGGAACACCTATGTGGAAAGCGGCCAGCATCTGGACCTGACTGTGCCGGCGGGCGAGACCGTCAACCGCGTGGAGATCCGCGGTGCGGCGTTCGGCACGCTGGCCCACGGCCGTGATGCGGCGCACGCCACGCAGGTGCTGGCAACGCGTCCCCAAGGCGTGGTGCGCAGCGTCGACGATATTCCGGCGCAGACCGGCGGCGTGCTGCGCTTCAGCAACGTCGAACAGGAAACGCCGATCCAGGAGATCTGGGCGTATGACGTGAGCGAAGGTGCCGAGCCCGATGGCACGGTCAAGCAGACCTATGTCATCGACAGCCAGGCGCTGCCCGACTACACCAATCTGGACACCCTGCGCCGCTACATCGAGGGCCGCTACCCGATGGCCGAACGCAGCACGGTGATGGCATTGCCGAAGGGCGCAGGCTCGCGGCGCCGCAGCGCCGACACGCTGCCGGCCCAGCCGAAGCCGATCGTGCACGTGCTGATTCCCTCCGGCGTGGGCGATGCGCCGGCCAACCAGCCGTTGATCCGCAGCTGGGCCTACAGCTGGGAAAACATGCATGACGGCCTGGACGGCGTGGCCATCGACATCCCCGCGCTGGACCTGCCGGCTACGCACGATGGGCTGATCCCGCTGAACATCCGCATCAAGGATCCGATCTGGCCGGCACGCGACATGATCGATGTTTCGGTCTCGGTACAGCCCGGGCAGAAGCGCACGCTGTGGCTGGACCTGCGCGACCGCATCCTGACGCCCGACAGTCTGTGGTTGAGCATCGCCTCGGCTGCGCCCGGCTTCGACGCCAAGGCACTGGACGGTGCGCAGGTGCGTCTGGTGTTCAAGCCACGCGCCGAGGCGATCAAGGAGCACGTGGCCGACCGCTTCAACCAAGTGCGCGACAACTGGGGCTTCCTGGTGGAGGAACACACCACCTCCAAGCGCCAGCGCCTCTACGCGCGCGTATACGCGGACCTGAGCGATCTGCTGCGGGTCGACCCGGACCACGAGCTGGGCCGGTTGTATTGGAACTACATCAGCTACAACAGCCAGGGGCGACCGCCGTACACCGCGCCGGAGGTGCCCAAGGGGGTACCGGCGTGGGCGTTCCACCAGGTGCAGGATCTGGCCCAGGTGCGGCAGTTCGTCGACTGGTGGATCGATCAGCGGCAGGTGGCCTACGGCGATTTCGGTGGCGGCATCTCCGACGATTCCGACCTGACCCAGCAATGGCCGGGGCTGGCCCTGATGGGCGTGCAGCCGGACCGCCTGAATGCCTCGCTGACCGCATTGTCCGATGCGGTGTACCGCAATGGCATGTTCAGCAATGGCCTGAGCACCATCGAGACCGACGAGCTGCATGCCTACGAGGAAGGCATCAACACCAACAGCGCGATGCTCTACCTCAACTGGGGCGATCCGCTGACCCTGGAACGACTGATGGAAACGGTGAAGGCGTTCGAGGAGCGCATCATCCTGCGCAATCCACAGGGTCATCTGCTGTTCTCCAGCAACTGGTTCGGTGGCAACAAGGTCTATCGCGAACCGAACTGGCAATGGCAGAAGCCGTACTCGTTCCCGGTGCTGCATCCGGCCTTCCTGCTGGGCCAGTACAACGCCGACCCGACCGGGCGCCGGCTGGTGATCGGCCTGGCGGATGGCTATCTGGCCCACGCCGGTACCGACGACAAGGGCCGCTTCACCCTGCCCAACGAAATCAACTGGGCGACCGGTGAGACCCGCGGCGGCGAACTCAACAACGGCTCCGGCAGCGGCGACACCATGCATACGTTCTGGGCGGCATGGCGCTGGACCGGCGACGCAAAGTACCTGCGGGCGTTGGACTACCGCGTGCAGCGCGGAGGGCCCGGCGCGCTGGCCAACCTCGGCGAGAACTACGTGGAGGCGCTGGGCCGGCAGCAGGACTGGTACCCGCTGCTGACTGCCGAGGCCGATGCCGGAAAGACCGGCTTCGCCAGCCTGATGGCCTGGCAGGCCAGCGGCGACCGCAAGTACATCGACGCGCTGCATGCCGAGGGCCTGCAGGCCAAGGCGCAACGCGCGTACATGAACACCGAGGGCCATTGGTGGTCCGACCGGGTGGAAGCGCCGAGCGAGTTCCTGCAGCGTGCACGGCTGGGTGGCATCGCCCTGAAGCGCAACCAGAGCTGGCCCGGTCACACCGTCAGCTGGCGCTTCGATCGTGAGGGTGCCGCCGAACAGGTGGCGCTGCTGGTGCATGCGCCCTCGCGCGAGCGTTTCACGGTCACCAGCCACAACCTCGGCGCGCGCGTGATCGCCGCCGACATGACCGGTTGGAACGTGGGCAGCGGTACCTGGCGGGTGCGCAGTGGCGTGGATGCCAACGGCGATGGTCGCATCGACGGTACGCCGCGCGAGCGCATCGTGCAGCTGGAGACGAGTGCTTCGGTACCGATGCAGTTCCAGCCTGGGCGCACCGAGGTCTTCGAGTTCGAGCGTGTGTCCGCGGGGACGCCGGTGGAAACGCGTCCGGATCTGGGCGTAGGCCGTGGTGATGTGCGGGTGGACGGGCGCCAGGTACACGTGACAGTGCACGGCCTTGGGCATGTGGCCAGCGGCGTGGGCGTTGCGGTGCTGGAAGATGCGCGTGGCCGCGAGATCGCACGTACCGAAGTACCGGCGATGGCCGCACCGACCGACCTGCTGCCGAAGACCGCAGTGGTGTCGTTGCCGTTGCCGGCGGGTGATCGCAGCGGCCTGCGTGTGCGGGTTGCGCTGGCCGATGGCGGTGAGGAAGTGACGCGGCTCAACAATCTGGTGGATGTGCCGCGATGAATTCCGCGTTCCGCCGGGCATGGCCCGGCGCTACCGATGAATCGGTTGCCCACAAGCCCTGGTAGCGCCGGGCCATGCCCGGCGGAACGCTATCAGGACGCCTCGGTCTCCATCACCTTCACCCGGCGCTGGTACCAGCCGTCATCCAGCGGATCGAACACAGCGCTGCGCTCCATCACGCCCTGGTAGACGTGGACGGATACGGCTATGTCCTCGTCGCTGGCGTTGCGCAGCGTGTGGTACTCGTACGGTGGAATCAGGCTGCCGGCGCTGCCACGGTGCCCGTACAGCGTGTCCTGCGCGGCGAAGCGGTGACGCTCGCCACGCTGTTCCAGCAACGCATACGGGGTCACGATCAGCTCGCCCTGCCAGACGCCCTCCACGCACCACATCGCATCGTGGTCGTGCAGTGGCGTGCCCTGCCCCGGGCCCCAGCACATCGCGATCACGCTGTAGCCCAAGGTAGGGCTGCGGTGCAGTTCGCGGCGTGCGTAATGGCCATCCACCGGACGACGTACGCAGGGAGGCAGCTCGATCAGGGGATCGATGATGGCCTCGCGCAGCACCCGCTGCAGCGCATCGGTGATCGCCTTCGGATCAACCAGGCAGACGGCGCCGTCGATCCCTGCAATCAAGCGTTCGCGGCCGGCGAACGGCGGTGGCGTGAACATCGCTTCCATGAACCGACTCTAGCCGAGGCGGGTTAACAGAATGTTTGCATCGCGGTGTCATCACTGCGTGCCGCGCTGCACGAAGGGCACTTTCGCATAGAGCGCACGCTCTCCCGCGCGTGGATCGTCAACCACGCGGCTGTGCCGATCGAACAGCATCGTCTGCCGTTGTGGCAGTGAATACGGGGCCCATTGCGACATTCCTGCGTGATTCGGATCACCAGAACGCGCAAACGCAATCAGGGCATCGCTCATCGTCGCCGCCAGTGCAATGGCGTCGTCACCACCGCCGGTGCGGGCACCGGGCAGGCCAGCGTTGTCGAACACCAGCGGGATATCGAGCGTGTGGAACGCACGCAGACGTCCCTCTTCCACCGGTGACGGCCAATCGAGCTGGTAGGCCCAGGTCGGTGCGGCACCGGTTGTCTGCCGGGCGCGTGCTTCCAGCTCTTCCACCGCGCCGCGCCAGGAACGGCCGGCCGTGGTGGCGGCAAAGAACACCTCTGATGGCGTGTAGTGCGGGTACAGGCGTCGATATTCTGCGATCACCACCGAGGGCAGAAGATCGACGAACTGCTGCTTCTGCAGCTGCGCCGGCAGACTCTCCCAGGTCAGGCTGAAGTTGGCCGGGTCGTTGCCAAGAAACGCGCGTGTCTCATCGCGGGTGTTGCCGATCACCATCGGAATCGACGCGGACTGCGCCGGTGCCTGTGGCCAGAATGGATGCACCGGCAGCACCACCTCATCCAGCACCGGTCCGAAGTACAGCGCGGTGCTTTCCACCCGCGAAGGATCGCGTGCGCGCGTAGCGGCCAGCAGGTCAGCCGTCGGCAAGCGCAGCAGTGCCTGCAGGTCGCGCGCGCCCACCGCGTCCATTGCAATGGACGCCCGTTGCGCCGCCGCACGTGGACCGGCTGCGGTGACCTGCTGCCCACTCATCGTCCACGCGCGCTGGAACAGGCCCTTCGCCGCGGGCATCGCCATCAGCGTGGCGATCTTGGCGCCGCCACCGGATTGCCCGAACACGGTGATGTTGCCGGCATCGCCACCGAACACCGCGGCGTGCTCGCGCACCCACTGCAGTGCCTGCACCAGGTCGAGCTGGCCGACGTTACCGGAGGCCGCATAACGCGGGTCGCCCAGCGCGCCCAGGTACAGGTAGCCGAAGGTGTTCAGGCGATGATTGACGGTGACCACCACCACGTCGCCACGCCGGCACAGCGCGCTGCCTTCGTACAACGGATCGCTGCCGGAACCGTTGTTGAAGCCGCCGCCATGGATGTAGACCAGGATCGGCCGCTTGCCGCCGTCGCCCAATGCCGGCGTCCAGACGTTGAGGAACAGGCAGTCTTCGCTGCCCGGTCCGTCCGCTCCGGTCTGGGGCGCAGAGGCGGCGTATTCCAGCGCGTCGGCGATGCCACGCCAGGCCGTCTCGCGGCGCGGTGGCTGGAAACGGTAGGCGGAGGTGTCCGCGCCGTAACGCAGGCCACGGAACACGTGCACGCCGTGCTCGCGCTGGCCACGCGCGCGGCCGCCACGGACGCGCGCAACGAACTGCGTGTCATCGCGTGGTCCGGGCGTCGCGGATACTGGAAGCGCTGTGAGGGTAGCGGTGGCCAGCGCCCAGCGTGCACTGTCGCGCAGGAAACGGCGGCGCTGCAGGTTGGTATCGGCTTGGTTCAATGTGCCGCCTCCGTTGCCTGCAGCCAGCGTTGTGCCAGCAACGGCCACACCGCCAACGTCGAATCGGGTGGCATGCGCATGCCGAAGCCATGGCCGCCGTGGGCGAACAGATGCAGTTCGTGCTCGACGCCCGCTTTGGCCAGCGCCTGCGCCATCACCTCGCTGTTGTGCACGCTGACCACGCGGTCGTCGTTGGCGTGGATCAGCAGCGTCGGTGGCATGTCCGCGCGTACGTGCTGCTGCATCGAGTACTGCGCGGCCAGCGCCGCATCGGCCTGCCCGCCCAGCAGGCGTCCGCGTGAGCCGCTGTGTGCATGCGGGCCCATGTCGATCACCGGATACACCAGCACCGCGCGGGCGGGACGCGCGCTGAGGCGGTCGATGGCATCGCGCGGCGGGTAGACCGGTGCATCGAAGCCGGTGGCCAGCCGTGCGGCGACGTGGCCACCGGCGGAGAAGCCCATCACCGACACGCTGTCGGCATCCAGCCTGCGCCGTGCGGCCTGGTCGCGCACCACGCGCAATGCGCGCTGTGCGTCTGCCAGCGCCGCCTGGCGGTCGCGGCCGGCCTGCGGCAGGCGGTAGCGCAGCACGAACAGGGTGTAGCCGGCGCGGTCCACCCACGCCGGCACCAGCGCACTGTCTTCCTTGTCGATCACCACGCGCTGGTATCCGCCACCGGGAATCACCAGCAGCGCGCGGCCGTTGCCGTGGGCCGGCGTGTGCACCAGCAGGTAGGGCGCATCGACCTGGTCGATGAAACGATCGGGGTGGGCCGGATCTGTGCTGCGCTCGACCACGCGGGCCGGTCGCGCAGTGCCGGTTTCACCGGGCACCTGCCCGGCCGGCCACAGGGGTATCTGTTCTCCAGCCAGCTCCTTGCCCAACCGCTCGCCCGCGCGCAGCGGCGCATCAGTAGCGGACGCAGGGATGGCCAGCAGCAGACCGGACAGCAACAACAGCACACGGGAAAAACGCATGGTGGGCAGGGCTCCGACGGGGATGCAACAGAGTGGCCGAGGTCACCGGCAAGCGCTCGTGATGCGCTGCGGCTTGCACGATGACACCGGTTTACCATATACACCTCCTGCAGACGCTGTCGATGGGCAGTGCAACAACGCCAGAGGGAGACCGTTCTTGAGCAACGAACACGGCATACATGGGCAGACGCCGCCGCCGGACGATGCGGCCGCGATCGCCCACGCCTTCACCACCGCGCGCCGCGCCGGCCAGGCCCTGTCCGGCTTCCCGGGCCTTGTCCCGCCTGACCTGGTGGCTGCCTACCAGGTGCAGGATCTGGCCATTGCCCGCTGGGATGACCAGGTGGTGGGCTGGAAGGTTGGCTACATCGCTGCCGAGCGCCGAGACGCATCCGGCGACGACCGCCTGCTGGGCCCGGTTTTCTCGCGTCAGCTGAAAAATGCTACCGGTGGAACAGTGGACATCCCGGTGTTTGTCGGCGGCTTCGGCGCGGTCGAGGCCGAGTACGTGCTGGAGCTGTTGGAGGACGCTCCGGCCGCACAGCTGCACTGGTCACCCGAGCAGGCTGAAGCGCTGCCGGCGCGCCTGTACATCGGCGTGGAAGTGGCCAGCAGCCCGCTGGCGACGATCAACGAGCTTGGCCCGCGCGTGGTGGTGTCCGACTTCGGCAACAACAACGGCCTGGTGCTGGGGCCGGAGATTGCCGACTGGACCGCCCGCGACGAGACCGGCCTGCGCGCCGAAACCCTGATCGAGGGCGAGGTGGTCGGCACTGGCGGAGCGACCCGCCTGCCCGGCGGCCTGCGTGCGGCGTATGCGTTCGCGCTGTCCCGTTCGGCGCTGCGCGGCCGGCCGTTGCGGCGCGGCGACCTGATCGCCACCGGCAACGCCACCGGCATCCATGACATCACCGCAGGACAGACGGCGCTGGTGCGGTTTGCCGGCTTCGGCGAGATTGCCTGCAGGGCCGTGCCGGCCGGGTAACCGCCGCACGATCCGGTGAACACGCGCGGGAGGGCGCAGATGATCACACGACGACACTTCCTGGCCGGTGGCGCTGCTGCGCTGGCCACCCCGATGCTCGCGGCCTGTGGCCGTGGGCCCGCCGATGCCATCGACGGTGGCCAGCTGCTGACGGCCACCGACGTGCATGTGGCCGACTACCCCACCGTGACCGCGGTGAAGTGGATCGGCGAAACGCTGCAGCGCGAAAGCAACGGTCGCCTGCGCCTGCGGCAGTACCATTCCGGCCAGCTCGGTCGCGAATCGGAAGCGATCGACATGGCCCGTTTCGGTGCCATCGACATCACCCGCGTGTATGCCGGTGCGCTGAACAACGCATTTCCGCTGACCCAGGCACTGTGCCTGCCGTATGTATTCGAGTCGGTGGCGCACCAGCGCGCCGCACTCGATGGCGGCATCGCCGAGGCGGTGCTGCGGGGTTTCGAGAGCCGTGACCTGGTCGGCCTGGCGATCTACGATTCCGGCGCGCGCTGCTTCTACAACACCAAGCATCCCATCGTGCAGCCCGGTGATCTGCACGGGCTGAAACTGCGCGTGGCGTCCTCGGACATCTTCATCCAGCTGATGCGCCTGCTCGGCGCCAACCCGACGCCGATGTCGCTGGGCGATACGTTCTCCGGCATGGAGACGCACATGATCGACGGCGCCGAGAACAACATGCGCAGCTTCCATTCCAGCCGGCATTTCGAGGCCGCGCATTACTGGTCGCAGAGCGATCACTCGTATGCACCGGACGTGCTGCTGATGTCGCGCGCCAGCTTCGAGCGCCTGCAGCCGGCCGACCGCCAGCTGCTGCTGGAGACCGCACGCGCTTCGGTGAAGGTGATGCGCGAGCAATGGGATGCGTCTGAAGATGCTGCGCGCCGCGCGGTGCTGGCCTCTGGCGTGAAAGCCAACGAGGTGGACCTTCCCGCGTTCCGCGCTGCCGCCCAGCCGCTGCTGCAGCAGTACCTGCAGCAGCCCGAACTGGCCGCGCTGGTCAACCGCATCCACGCCGCCGCCTGAGGACACTGCCATGACCGAGACGACGATTCCCGCCGCGGGCCCCGGCCAGCGCCTGCTGGACCGCATCGCCGACATCGCCATCTACTTCGCCGTGACTGCGCTGCTGGGGCTGGTGGTGGTGCAGGGCTGGCAGGTGTTCGCCCGCTACGTGATCAACGATTCGCCCAGCTGGACCGAGCCGGTGACCCTGCTGCTGCTGGCCACGGCGATGAGCCTGGGCGCGGCCTGCGGCGTGCACACCAACCGCCACTTCGGCTTCTTCCTGCTGCACGCCTACATGGGTGCTGGTCTGCGCCGGGCCGTGGATGTATTCACCCAGCTGGTGGTGGCCGTGCTGGGCGGCTTCATCGCGTTCTGGTCGGCCGACCTGCTGCTCGATGGCATGGACATCAAGACCGCAGGCGCCAACCTGCCGCAAAGCATCAACTACCTGCCGCTGGCCGTGGGCGGTGCGCTGATGCTGCTGTTCGCACTGAACCGTGCGTGGAAGGCGCTGCATGCCACGGCAGCTGACGCCGACGCTGCCGACGCTGAAGGAGATCGTTGATCCATGGGTATCACCATCCTGTTCTCTGTTTTCGCCGCGCTGCTGCTGCTGGGCGTGCCGGTGGCCTACGCGCTGGCCGCCGCCGCGCTGGCTACCCTGCTCTACCTGGACATTCCCAGCATCGTGCTGGTCCAGCAGATTTCCGCCGGCACCGGTTCGGCCTCGCTGATCGCCATTCCACTGTTCATCTTCGCCGGCGAGATCATGATGCGCGGCGGCATCTCCGAACGCCTGATCGCCCTGGCTTCATCGCTGGTGGGGCGCATGCGTGGCGGCCTGGGCCAGGTGTCGATCCTGTCCTCGCTGTTCTTCGGCGGTGTGTCCGGCTCGGCCATCGCCGATGTCTCGGCCGTGGGCGGCACGATGATTCCGCAGATGGTCAAGCGCGGCTACGACCGCGATTTCGCGGTGAACGTCAGCATCACCGCCGCGCTGGTGGCGCTGCTGGTGCCGCCGTCGCACAACCTGATCCTGTTCTCGGCCGCTGCCGGTGGTGGCCTGTCGATCGCCGATCTGTTCGCCGCAGGCATCGTGCCGGCGCTGCTGATGACGCTGGCATTGATGATCACCGGCTATGTGGTCGCGCGTCGCCGTGGTTATGGCGTGGAAGTGTTCCCGGGCTGGCGCGCAGTACTGCTGCGCATCGTCTCCGCCCTGCCCGGTCTCGGCCTGGTGGCGCTGATTTTCGTCGGTATCCGCGCCGGCATCTTTACCGCGGTGGAGAGCGCGGCCATCGCCGTGGTCTACGCCCTGCTGGTCACCACTGTGCTGTACCGGCAGCTGCGCTGGCGCGAGTTCTTCGACACCGTGATCCATGCCGCGCGCAGCACCGGCGTGATCCTGTTCGTGATCGCCACTGCGGCAGTGTTCGGCTGGCTGCTGGCCTACCTGCAGGTGCCTGCGGCGGCCGTGGACTTCCTGCAGTCGTTCGCGCACAGCCAGTTCATGGTGCTGCTGATGATCGTGGTGATGCTGTTGCTGCTGGGCACCTTCATGGACCTGGCACCGATGATCCTGATCTGCACGCCGATCTTCCTGCCGGTGGCCAAGGCCTATGGCATCGATCCGATCCACTTCGGCCTGGTGCTGGTGCTGACCGGTGGCCTTGGCCTGGTCACCCCACCGGTGGGCTCGGTGCTGTTCATCGGCACTGCCATTGGCAAGATCAGCGTCGGCCAGAGCATGCGCACGATCTGGCCGTTCTGGTTCGCCGCGTTGGGCGTGCTGCTGATCGTCACCTTCTTCCCGTCGCTGTCGCTGTGGCTGCCCACCGCGCTGCGCGCCTGATGACCGGAGCCGATCCCATGACACAGACGCTGCACCGCGCAGCTGCAACCGCCCTGCTCGGCCTGCTGCTGGCCGCGTTGCCCGCACTGGCTGCCGATCCCGCGCCCGCGCAATGGAAGCGCGGCATCGAGCAGCAGCGTCAGGCTGACCTCGGCGATGGCACCTTCCTGAATCCGGTGCTGGCTGGTGACAGGCCCGATCCGTCGGTGCTGAAGGACGGCGAGGACTACTACCTCACCCTGTCTTCGTTCGACGCCTACCCCGGCCTGCCGATCTGGCACTCGCGCGACCTGGTCAACTGGCAGCCGCTCGGTCATGCGATCACGCAGAACGTGGGCGCGATCTGGGCGCCGGACATCGTCAAGCACCAGGGCCGCTACTTCATCTACTTCCCGGCACGCACCGGTGAGCGCCGCAGCAACTTCGTGGTCTGGGCCGATGACATCACCGGCCCCTGGAGCGCACCGATCGACATCGGCCTGGGCGGCTACATCGACCCCGGCCACGCGGTGGGTGAAGACGGCAAGCGCTACCTGTTCCTCAGCGGTGGCGACTACGTGCAGCTGGCCGATGATGGCCTGAGCGTGGCGGGTACGCCGAAGCATGTGTACGACGGCTGGCGCTACCCGGAAAGCTGGGACGTGGAGGCCTATGCGCAGGAAGGCCCGAAGATCCATTTCCGCGATGGCTGGTACTACATGACCACTGCGGTGGGCGGCACTGCCGGCCCACCGACCGGGCACATGGTGATCACCGCGCGCTCGCGCTCGATCCACGGCCCGTGGGTGAACGCGCCGAACAACCCGATCATGCGCACGCAGTCGGCCGCCGAACCGTGGTGGTCGCGGGGTCATGCCACGGTGATCGAAGGCACCGACGGACGCTGGTGGATGATGTACCACGGCTACGAGAACGGCTTCTGGACGCTGGGCCGGCAGGCCCTGCTGGAGCCGATCGAGTGGACCGCCGATGGCTGGTTCGTGGCCAAGGGCGGGGACCTCGGGCAGCCGCTGCGCAAGCCATCGGGCAGCGCGCTGACGCCGCACGGGATGGCCCTGTCCGATGATTTCAACGGCCGCACGCTCGGCCCGCAGTGGGCGTTCTTCAACCCGGCGGTGGATGAATACCGGCGCCTGCGCTTCAGCGGCGACGGCCTGGTGCTGCAGGGCAAGGGCAGCACGCCGCGCGATGCCTCGCCGCTGACCACCATCGCCGGCGACCCGGCCTACCAGTTCGAGGTGGAGATGGAGATCGCCCCCGGCGCGGTCGGCGGTGCCCTGCTGTTCTACAGCGACCGCCTGTACGTGGGCGTGGGCAGCAATGGCGAGCAGTTCGTCATGCACCGCTATGGCGAGGAGCGCCCCACCCGGCTGGCGGCCAGTGCCAAGGGCGGCCGGCTCTGGCTGCGGGTGACCAACAACCGCCACATCGTCACCATCCACTCCAGCGCCGATGGCCAGCGCTGGCAGAAGTATCCGGTTCAGATGGAAGTGTCCGGTTACCATCACAATGTGGCCGGCAGGTTCCTGGCACTGAAACCGGCGCTGTATGCGGCCGGCAACGGTGCGGTAACCTTCCGCAGCTTCCGCTATCGCGCGCTGGACTGAGCGCGCGCTGGAATCCCCAGGCTTATCGGGTTCACTACATGTCAGTGCGCAACAAGAACGATGCCGCTACGCCGGCATTGGCAAAGGGCAAGGCAGCCACGATCAACGACATCGCGCGACTGTCGGGTGTATCCAAGAAAACGGTTTCAAGGATCATCAACAACTCGCCGCTGGTGCGCAAGGACACGCGCGACAAGGTGGAAGCGTTGATGCGCGAGGTCGGTTACACCCCCGACCCGCTGGCCCGTGGCCTGGCCTTCCGCCGCTCGTTCCTGATCGGCATGGTCTACGACAACCCCACCGCGCAGTACATCGTGGACATGCAGTACGGCGCACTGGATGCGCTGCGCGGCTCCAGCTTCGAACTGGTCGTGCACCCCTGCGACAGCCGCAGCCCGGGTTACATCGACGGCGTGCGCCGTTTCGCCCAGCAGCAGAAGCTGCATGGGGTGATCCTGGTGCCGCGTGCATCCGAAGACCAGGCGCTGGCGGACATGCTGGACGAGATCGGCTGCCGCTTCACCCGCGTGGCGGCGCTGCCGCTGGATGAAACCTCGCAGATGGTGGTCACCCACGACCGCGACGGTGCCGCCGAAGCGGCCGATTACCTGCTTTCGCTGGGCCACCGCGATATCGCCCTGGTAACCGGCCCGAGTGCCTACCGCTCGGCGCACGAACGCACCGCCGGCTTCATCGAGGCGCTGTCGCAGCGTGGCATCGAGCTGCCGAAGGATCGCATCATCGAGGCCGGCTACACCTTCGAATCCGGTGTGGCCGCCGCCGAGAAACTGCTGCTGGGCAAGCGTCGGCCGACCGCCATCTTCACCGGCAACGATGAAATGGCCGCCGGCATCTACAAGGTTGCACTGCGCGCGGGCATTAACATTCCGCGCCAGCTGTCCATCGTCGGCTACGACGACAGCCCGCTGGCCTCGCGCCTGTGGCCGTCGCTGACCTCGGTGCGCCGGCATACCCGCGATACCGGCCGCACCGCAGCGGCGATGCTGATCCAGCCCGAAGGCCAGCCTGCGCTGCAGATCGCCAGCGTGCGTCCGCACCTGATCGTGCGCGATTCCTGCCAACCGCCGGAGGACTGATTCCGAAGGAATCAGTCGTGTAGGTCGCCAGCTTGCTCGCGACGCGTCCAAAGGGATCAATCCGGTAGGTCACGACCTTTGGTCGTGACACTCCACCCGCCCCACCCCGCCGAAGCCGCCTGACCGGTATCGTGCGGCGCAAAATGACACCGGTTTCCTGTCTGGCTAGAATCGACCGTGAACCGTGCCGGGGCCGAACCATCGGCCCGCCCCCTGCTCTGGAGAAGCCATGTACTGCAAGACCCATTACGCCACTCATCCCGATGCCATCAAGGGCGCCAGCAACGATCAGCTGCGCGAGCTGTACCTGCTCGATGGCCTGTTCAACGCCGATGCGGTGACCCTGAAGTACACCCACTACGAGCGCTTCGTGCTGGGGGGCGCCGCGCCGGTCAACGGCCCGCTGGCCCTGCCCGCGCAGACCGAACCGGCCTCGGCCGCCGGCCATCCGTTCCTGGAGCGCCGAGAGCTGGGCATCATCAACGTCGGCAGCGGCACCGGTACGGTCACCGTCGATGGCACCGTGTACACGCTGGGGCCGAAGGATGGCCTGTACGTGGCGATGGGCAGCAAGGACGTCGTCTTCGCTTCGCAGGATGCGGCCAACCCGGCGCAGTTCTACCTGGCCTCGACCCCGGCCCATGCGCGCTTTGAAACCAAGCAGCTGTCGATCAAGGACGCGGTGGCACTGGATCGTGGCGCGCTGGAAACCAGCAACGAACGCACCATCTACCAGTACATCGTGCCGGCCACCTGCCAGTCCTCGCAGCTGCTGCTGGGCCTGACCGTGCTCAAGCCTGGCAGCGTGTGGAACACCATGCCGCCGCACCTGCACGACCGCCGCAGCGAGGTCTACTTCTACTTCGACCTGGGCGACAGCGACCGCGTCTACCACTTCATGGGCGAGCCGGACGCACAGCGCCACATCGTCATCCAGAACAACGAAGCGGTGGTATCGCCGCCGTGGTCGATCCACATGGGTGCCGGTACCAGCAACTACGCCTTCATCTGGGCGATGGGTGGCGAGAACCTGGACTACACCGACATGCACGTGCTGGACATCTGCCAGCTCAAGTAAGCGCTGACGGGCCACCGCGCACGGCGTGCGGTGGCCGCTTGCCTGCATCACGCACGCCTCTACCAAGGAACGCATACGCAATGACCAATCCCTTCAGCCTGGATGGAAAAGTCGCTCTGGTAACCGGTGGCAACACCGGCCTGGGCCAGGGCATCGCGGTGGCACTGGCCGCCGCCGGCGCCGATGTCGCCGTGGCCGGCATCGCTCCGCCGACCGAAACCATCGAAAAGATCACCGCACTGGGCCGCCGCTGCCTGGCAGTGGAAGCCAACCTGATCAGCATCGAGCCGGTCGAGCGCGTGGTGCGCGAAACCATCGAAGGCCTCGGCAGGCTGGACATCCTGGTCAACAACGCCGGCCTGATCCGTCGTGCCGATGCGGTGGACTTCAGCGAGCAGGACTGGGACGACGTGATGAACGTCAACATCAAGTCGGCATTCTTCATCTCGCAGGCTGCCGGCCGCCATTTCATCGCCCAAGGCAGCGGCAAGATCATCAACATCGCCTCGATGCTGTCGTTCCAGGGCGGCGTCCGCGTGCCGTCGTACACCGCCAGCAAGAGCGGTATCGCCGGCATCACCCGCTTGCTGGCCAACGAGTGGGCCGGCAAGGGCGTGAACATCAACGCCATCGCGCCGGGCTACATGGCCACCGACAACACCGCCGCGCTGCGCGCCGATGCAGACCGCAACAAGGCGATTCTGGAGCGCATTCCGGCCGGCCGCTGGGGCAACCCGGAAGATCTGGCCGGTGCGGCGGTGTTCCTGGCCTCGTCGGCGTCGGACTACGTCAACGGCGCAGTGCTGCCGGTCGATGGTGGTTGGCTGGCGCGCTGAAGCACACCGGTCTGTAGAGCCGAACCATGCTCGGCTGTCGCGCTCTGATCAAAAAACAGCCGAGCGTGGCTCGGCTCTACAGGGGGCTGGCGATGCGAAGGCTGTTGTTGCTGTTGCTGCTGTCGAGCGCCGCCGCGCATGCGGCGCCGGTGCGGTTGTTCATTGCCGGTGACTCCACTGCGGCCGAATACGGGCCCGAGCGTGCGCCGCAGGCGGGGTGGGGCCAGGCGCTGCAGAGCTACCTGGATCCGGCGCGCTTCGAAGTGCGAAACCACGCCAAGGGTGGGCGCAGCACGCGCAGCTTCATCGACGAAGGACGCCTGGATGCCATTGGGCGCGAACTGCGTCGCGGCGATGTGCTGCTGATCCAGTTCGGCCACAACGATGCGAAGTTCGAAGACCGGACGCGTTATACCGATCCGGACAGTGACTACCCGCGGATGCTGATGCGCTACGTGCAGGTGGCGCGTGACAAGGGTGCCACGCCGGTGCTGGTCACGCCGGTGGCACGGTTGCTGTACGACTTCGGTTCGCTGCTGGATACGCACGCGCGTTACACGTTGGCGATGCAGCAACTGGCCACACGCGAGCACGTGGCACTGATCGACCTCAACGACCGCAGCATGCGCTGGATCCGGGCGCTGGGCGAGCAGGGTGCACGCCCGTACTTCCTGTTCGTGCCGGAACAGCACAAGGCCGACGGCACCCACTTCAGCGTGGCCGGCGCCAACGCGGTGGCGTGCCTGGTGCTGCGCGAGGCGGTGCAGGTTCTGCCGGCGCTGCAGCCTGCACTGGTGCGCGATATCGACTGCGATGTAATGGGGGTGGGGCAGGGCGGCGATCCTGCGCGTGCCTCGCAGGTGGTGCACGAAGACACTCTGGCGCGCGCACAACCGGGCCCACATGGCGGCGCCGGGCCGACCACGGCGTACCCGTTCTTCGCCGATGCGCAGGGCCTGCCGTTCGTGCTGCGCAAGCGCGTGCTGCACAAGGGCGCGGGCATCGGCCTGCATCCGCAGCACAAGGATGAGATCTACTACATCGTGAGCGGGCAGGGCAGCTATGTGCTGGACGGAAAACAGCACGACGTGCGTGCGGGGCATGCGTTGCTGACGCGCAAGGGCAGCAGCCATGCGCTGCAGCAGGTGGGTGATGAGGATCTGGTGGTACTGCTGGCGTATCCGCGGTAACTGAAACGCAGCCGAGCGTGCGCTCGGCTCTACAACGGCTCCGGGCCGAAATGCTTCAAACCCAACCGGGCCAAGTCTTCCGGCCGCGCGAAATACGCTTCATCGAAGGCATGCAGTGCCTCCTGCTCCTGCTCGGTCATCGCGCCATACAGGTCGGTCAGTTCCTTGATCGCCGGGTCGTCTTCCAGACGATCCAGCAGCCCGCGCATGCCCGCCAGGATCGCGTGGGTCTGTGTTGCGCTCATCGCCTGCAATGCGCGCAGCGCCAGCTGGCAGGTGGGGTCGCCCCAGTTGCACAGGAACTGCATGAAGCCGCCGTTGTTGATGTCTGCTTCCATCCGCCACAACGCGACCAGCTGCTGGTCTTTGTCAGACAGCGCATCCAACTTCCAGGCATGCGTTTGCAGGCGGGCGAGGGCGGCTTCATAGCGGTCAATCCACACCTGGTTCGGAACATCGACCACGCCGCGCTCCTGCGCCGACAGCAGCGCCGGCCAGTTCACGCCCAGGCCATCGGCGGTGGTGACCCACTGCGCACGTTGTTCGGCATTGGCTTCGAACAGGGCTGGCGCCCAGCGCAATGGCTGCCGGGTGTGGCGGCCATCGGCCAGGGTCAACAGGACGAAGTCGTCGTTGAAGGCAACGTCGGTAACCCGCAGGTCGGTAAACAAATCGGTCATGGCCTGCAGGATACCAGAGGCCTGAACCAGGCCCCTTAAACTTCAAAAGCTGCAGATGCTTTTGAAGTTCAGCCGGACCTCTGCTGCCTACTCACACATCCCCACCATCAGCCCAGCCTTCGCCCGTACCCGCCTGGAACACGCGGTCGTCGGCCTGCACGTCGCCCGCCGGCAGGTGCGCCTGGTCGGCCAGCGCGGCATAGATCGGGGTGAAGTCCGGCGACGTCGCCTGCATCAGCTGCTCGAAGCTGTCGATGACGAAGTAGGTCTTCTGGAAGGTGTCGATGCGGTAGCGCGTGCGCATGATCCGCTGCAGGTCGAAACCGATGCGGTTCGGTGCGGCCGACTCCAGCGAGTACAGCGATTCGCCCTTCGAGGAGACGATGCCGGCACCGTAGATGCGCATGCCTTCGGGCGTGGCGATCAGGCCGAACTCGACCGTGTACCAGTACAGGCGGGTCAGGTTCTGCAGCGCCTCGGGGCCGATCGCGTGCGCTTTGACGCCACCACGGCCGTACGCCTCCATGTAGTTGGCGAACACCGGGTTCATCAGCAGCGGCACGTGGCCGAACAGGTCGTGGAACAGATCCGGTTCGGCGATGTAGTCGATCTGGTCGGGGCGGCGGATCCACCAGGTGACCGGGAAACGGCGGTTGGCCAGGTGATCGAAGAAATCCAGCTCCGGCAGCAGGCCTTCCACGCCCACCAGTGTCCAGCCGGTGGCCGCACCGAGCACTTCGTTGAGCTGGTCGAAGCGCGGGATCATGTGCGCGCTCATGCCCATTTCGTCCTGTGCATCCAGGAATTCCTGGCAGGCGCGGCCGACCAGCAGCTCGCGCTGGCGCTGGTACAGCGTGCTCCAGGTAGCGTGGTCGTCGGCGCTATAGGTGTCCCACGGCTGCTCGACGAGCGCGGTGGTGTACACCGGCACGTAGCCCTTGTCGGTCTGCTGGTGTTCGACGCGGCGGGGCTGGGCGAGGTCCATGGAAGACTCCTTGACGGGATACCGTTGATGCTAGGGCAGGGGGCGCGCAACAGGGTTGCAAAAGTTGCGCGGATCAGCCGCCTTGGCGCAATATCATTGCGTACTCACCATGTTGCGGGGCAACAATGGCCGGAGAAGTCCAGTTCGATCGCACGGATATACGTCTGCTGGCCGAAATTCAGCGTGATGGTCGCGCCACCAACGCCGAGCTGGCGACACGGGTGAACCTGTCGCCGTCGGCCTGCCTGCGTCGCTTGCAGCGGCTGGAAAGCGAAGGGGTGATCGTCGGCTATGGCGCGCGCCTCGAGCCGCGCCGGCTCGGCTTGGGGCTGCAGGCCTTCGTGCGCGTGCAGCTGGAAAAGCATGACCAGGCCGCGATCGGGCACTTCGTCGACAGCGTGCAGGCCTGGGATGAAGTGGTGGCCTGCCACGCCCTGACCGGCGACATGGACTACCTGCTGCATGTCTATGTGCGCGATCTGGAGCACTTCTCGCGTTTCCTGCTGGACAGGCTGCTCAACGCCGGTGGCGTGGCCGACGCCAATTCCAGCTTCGTGCTGCGCACGGTGAAGGGTTTCCAAGCGCTGCCGTTGTCGCAGCTTGAATGAGCGGGACGCCGTGATGTTTGACGGCGCGCGCGCACTGGTCGAGCATCGTGCCCCGCGACGGCCGTCAACACGCAGGCAGCGCAGTGATTCCTTCTGGCTCCGGCATGTCTGATACCCCATCCTCGACGTCTTCCCTGGTGTTCCTTCCGCTGCGCGAGCAGAGCCTGCTGCGGCACCTGACCGACGGTACGCCGCCGGACACCCCGCTGGAGCAGGCCGGCCTGCTGGTGGCCATGCTGTGTCGCCGGCAGAAGCAACCGGCCGCCCAGCTGCAGCGCGTGCTGCACGATGCCTGTGCGTTGTTCGCTGCGGATGATGGCCATGCTGCGCAGGCACAGCTCGCGGCCAGCGCTGGACAGGATGCGCGTGCGCTGGAGGCCTGGCTGGGCGTGCTGGCCGCGCAGGACGTGCTGCTGGCACCGGACGAGGTGATGGAGGCGGTGCTGGCCGTGTCGCCGCACGCATATCCCGGCGCAGACTTCCAGGCGGCCTGCAGTATCACCCTGGAAGAACACACGATCCATTTCCCGGCGACATCGCTCGCCGAAGGCGATGACGAAGACGCCGGCGATGACGAACAGACGACGCACGCGACCCAGCACAACGGCCTGTTCACCTCCGAACAGGCACGCGTGCTGCGCGCGATCGCGGCCAATCCCGATGAGCTGATCGACCTGCAGGCCTATGCCGGCACCGGCAAGGGCCATCTGGTGCTGGCGCTGCTGCAGGCGCGCCCGGGCCGCTACACCTACGTGGCGCCCACGCGTGGCCAGGTCGAGGCATTCCGCGCGCGGCTGCCGGCCGACGCACGCACGCGCCTGCTGACCCAGATCGAGTTCGCCAACACGATCGCCCGCCATGCCGCCGCCAACGGCCTGACCGGCGGCTTCGTACCCACCTACCGGCAGAGCACGCTGACCCTGCGCGAAGCGGCTGCCCGCCTCGGCCTACCGGCGATCGGCGTGCGCCGGCCGGACCAAGTGTTGATGATCGCGCTGGATGCGATCAACCGCTGGTGCGCGTCGTCAGCGCCGAACCTGCAGGCCTGGCATTTCCAGCGCTCGCTGGGGGCAGCGCAGCAGGAAGCCACGCCGTTTGTCGCGGCGGCGGAGTTCGTCTGGCGCTGCATGTTCGATGCGGTGGTGCAGAAGGGGGGGTGCCTGCGGCTGGATGCGGGCCATATCGGTAAATGGCTGGCGCTGCGTGGCGTGCCGCTGCCGGTGTCGCTGGGCATGGTGCTGGTCGATGAGGCGCACGATCTCAGCCCGGCGTGGAAACAGCTGCTGGCCACCCACGCGCCCGGCGTCGTCAGCCTGGGCGATCCGCATCAACGGCTGAGCGGACGGGTACAGCGCTGGTCGTCGGCGAAAACGCTGGAGATGCACCAGTCGGTGCGCCAGGGGCGCCAGGTCGATGCGCTGGTCAACCAGTCGCTGGCGCTGGACGATCTCGGCGAGCCGGCACCGTTCATGGGGGCCAGCGACCGCGCCACCGGCCTGCGCCGCTACGACGACTGGTCGGTGGTGCCCAGCACTGGCGCCCGCCTGTACGGCAGCCTGTGGCGGATGCTGCTGGAAGCCAACGAGTTGGTTGCGCGCGGCGCGCGCGTGCACCTGCATCCGACGTCGCGGCAGGCCCTGCTGAAAGAGGTGGACGGCCCGATCGATGCATGGCGCAGCGCCGCCGGTGGTGGCCCCGGACAACGCTGGGAGAGCTTCGTGCAGGTCTGCGCCAAGCGTGGGCAGGCGGATATCCCCGCGTTGTTTGCCGGCGGCTTCGATGCTGCCGCGTTGCAGCGCCTGCTCGGGCAGCTGGTCGATGCGGGCGAGGCCAGCATCGTGCTGTGCCTGGCCCAGCATGCCAAGAACCTGCAGTTCGCCACGGTGTCCATGGCGCCGTGCTGCTTCGACAGCGGCCATGATGCGCGCGCGCTGCACAGCCCGGTGCGCGCAGCCTACGTCGCGATCACCCGTGCGCAGCAGCAGCTGTGGCTGCCGGGCGACGCGATGGAACAGTTGCAGCTGAGTGCACAGCGGCACGACCGGGCGGTCGATGAGCGGCGCCGGCAGCGACGCCTGGCCAGTGGCTACCCGCCGCCGCGGCGCTGACCGCGGCGGTCGTTCAGGCAGCGCGCTTCAGCACTTTTCCTTGCGGCCCATCAGCTTGCCCAGGCGCGACGGCTCGTCGCACTTCGGTGCAGCCACCGGGGCCGGTGCCAATGCGGCGGCGCGGGCCTTCTGCAGCTGCTGGATCTTGGCGCGGATCTGCGGCATCGCCGCCATCGCGGCCTTCTCGCCTTCCAGGATGGCAGTGCCACGCTGGCTGAAGTCGGCCGCACCGATGTCCAGCACCTTCGGCCGGATCACGATGTCGGCGCGTGCCAGTTCCTGCTCGCCCAGGCGCTGGCCCATGATCGCGATCGACTGGTTGACGATGCCGAGCATGCCGGTCGGCGCCTTGCCGCTGGCCTTGCTGGAGATGTCCACGGCGATCACGAACTCGGCGCCGAGCTGGCGCGCGGCGTCCACCGGCACCGGGCTGACCACGCCGCCGTCGATGTAGTTGCGGCCGCCGATCTTCACCGGTTCGAACACGCCGGGGATGCTGCTCGACGCGCGCACCGCCTGGCCGACGTTGCCGCGCACGAAGATCGAACGCTCGCCGGTTTCCAGCTGGGTGGCGACGGCAGCGAACGGCTTCTTCAGGCGCTCGGCCGGGCGGTTGGCCACCTGTTCGTTGACGTAGTCCTGCAGCTTCTGGCCCTGCACCAGGCCACCGGAGAACAGGCGTACGTCGCGGATGCTGGCTTCATCCAGCGCCACCGCCTTGCTCTGCATCTGGAAGGCGTCCATGCCGCTGGCATACAGGGCGCCGACCACGCTGCCGGCACTGGTGCCGGACACCACCACCGGTTCGAAGCCGTTGGCCTCGAGCATCTTGATCACGCCGATATGCGCAAAGCCCTTGGCCGCGCCGCCGCCGAGTGCGATACCGATCTTCACCGGCTTGGCCTGCGGCACCACGGTCGGCTGCGCGGGCGGGGTGGGGCGGACCTCTTCGCCACCGCAGCCGGCCAGCAGGCCGAGCAGGGCGACGGACAGCAGCACACGGGGGCGGAACAGGCTCATCGGCAGTGCGCTCGCGGCGCCGGATTCAGGAAAGGGCGCCAGCATACCGAAGGCGTGGCGGAGCGGGCAGAGTGGGTCGGCTCCCCATTCATGAAATCACCCGCCGTCCGGCCTCCGGTTCACTCAGCCCAGCAGCGAACTCTCGCCGCGGCTCTTGCCGCCACCCTGCGGCGCGGCCATCCACATGCGGCCGGCCAGGCGCGAGAACGGCAGCGACTGCAGCCAGACCTTGCCCGGCCCGGTCAGGGTGGCCAGGAACACACCCTCGCCACCGAACAGCACGCTTCGGATGCCTTTGACCCGGCGTACGTCCATGTCCACGGTCGGGTGATAGGCGACGATGCAGCCGGTATCGACATCCAGGCGTTCGCCGGCGGCCAGCTCACGCTCGACCACGCAGCCGCCGGCATGGATGAACACCCAGCCGTCGCCCTCCAGCTTCTGCATGATGAAGCCCTCGCCGCCGAACAGGCCGGTCATGATCTTGCGCTGGAACTGCACGCCGATCTGCACGCCGCGCGCGCCGGCCAGGAAGCTGTCCTTCTGGCAGATCAGGCGCCCGCCGTGCTGGTCCAGCTTCATCGCCAGCACGGTGCCGGGATAGGGCGCAGCGAAGGCAACCTTGCCGCGGCCCTGGCCGGTCTGCGTGTAGACGGTGGCAAACAGGCTCTCACCGGTCAGCACGCGCTTGCCGGCGGCCATCACCTTGTCCATGAAACCGTTGCCCTGGCCACCGCGTGCGCCGCCGCCGAAGACGGTATCCATCTGCACCGACGCGTCCTTGAACATCAGCGCGCCGGCCTCGGCCACCGCACCTTCGCCAGGGTCCAGTTCGATTTCCACGAACTGCATTTCATGGCCGACGATGCGGAAGTCGATGCGGTCGGCACGGCTGCCGGTTGATGCTGTTGCGGCTGCGGGCATCGGCGGCGGAACTGCCGTGGCGGTGCTGGCCTGCTGCAGGGCGACGATTTCGGACACCGGTGTCCACCCTGTCATGCCCTGGCACCAGGCCAACGCGCGTGGATTGGCCTGTGCGAAGCGGTGCGCGGCCTCCTCGTCGAACGGACCGACACGGTCGGCCTGGCCGGGAGCATGGAAGTACCACTGGGTCATCGCAGCAGGTCCGTTGCGGGGGAAAACCCCGAGTCTAGCGGCAGCTTCCGGCGGCGCGCGAGGCGGCCATGAACGATCGGCATTTGCGAGGGAGGTGCTGTATTGCAACAATTATCTGGTAGCGCCGTTTTACCACCCCTCCAAACACAGCCTACCGCCATGTCTCCGACCCGTACTTCCCGTGGCCGCTCTCCGGTCGCGCGCCCGCTCGTTGTCGCTCTTTCCGCCCTGCTGCCGCTGGCAGCAGCCGCCCAGGAAACCCCCGCCGCCAAGGATCCGGTCGCCCTCGATGCGCTGCAGGTGACTGCACAGCGTCGCGTCGAGAACGCCAAGGACGTACCGGTTGCGATCAGCGCGATCCAGGGCGAAAAGCTCGACGTGCTCGGTTCGGCGGGCGATGACATCCGCTTCCTTGCTGCGCGCGTGCCGAGCCTCAACATCGAGTCTTCCTACGGCCGTGCCTTCCCGCGCTTCTACATCCGCGGCCTGGGCAACACCGATTTCGACCTCAATGCATCGCAGCCGGTCTCGCTGGTGTACGACGATGTGGTGCAGGAAAGCCCGCTGCTGAAGGGCTTCCCGCTGTTCGACCTGGCCGGTGTGGAAGTGCTGCGCGGTCCGCAGGGCACCCTGTTCGGGCGCAACACCCCGGCCGGCGTGGTCAAGTTCGATTCGGCGCGTCCGTCGCAGGATGCCGATGGTTACGTGCGCGTGGGCTATGGCACCTACAACAGCTGGAACGTGCAGGGTGCCTACGGCGGTCCGCTGACCGACCGTTGGTCCGCACGCGTGTCGGCCATCTACCAGCGTCGTGACGACTGGGTCGACAACACCCGTGCCGGTGCGCCCAACAGCGGCTTCGAAGGCTATGACGAAGCCGCCGGCCGCGTGCAGTTCCTGTACGAAGGCGATGATTTCGAAGCGCTGTTCAACCTGCACAAGCGCAAGCTCAACGGCACCGCCCGCCTGTTCCGCGCCAACATCATCGAGAAGGGCGGCAATGCGCTGGTCGAGAACTTCGACCGCGACAAGGTCGCCAATGACGGCGTCAACTTCTCCGACCTGGAAACCTGGGGTGGCAGCGCGCGCCTGCAGTGGAACCTCGGTTCGGTGACCCTGCATTCGATCACCGGCTATGAGACCGCCGAATCGCTCAACCGCGGCGACATCGATGGTGGCTACGGCGCTGCGTTCCTGGGTGCAGGCAATTCCGGCCCCGGCCTGATCCCGTTCCCGTCCGAGTCGGCCGACGGCCTGCCGCACCACCGCCAGTGGACCCAGGAATTCCGCGTGGAATCCAACGAATGGGGCCGCTTCGACTGGCAGGCCGGCGTCTTCTACTTCGATGAAGACGTCACCATCAACAACTTCAACTACGACTCGCTGACGCCGGGCAACCCGCAGACCGGCCACGTCGTGCAGCAGCAGCGCAACAAGGCGTGGGCGGTGTTCGCCTCGGGCGACTTCGATGTCACCGACCGCTTCAAGCTGCGTGCCGGCGTGCGCTACACGCAGGACAAGAAGGACTTCAGCGCCAGCGTGCTGCAGCAGACGCCGGGCGGCACGCCGGTCAGCGGCCCGTACCTGGCCAACACCGACGTCAACGACGTCAGCTGGGATGTCAGCGGCGTGTACAAGCTGACCGACAACGTCAATGCCTATGCCCGCGTGGCCAAGGGCTTCCGCGCGCCGTCGATCCAGGGCCGCCTGGCATTCGCGCCGGGCCTGTCGCAGGCCGATTCGGAGAAAGTGATCTCCTACGAAGCCGGCATCAAGGCCGATCTGTTCGAGCGTCGCGCACGCCTGGGCTTCAGCGTGTTCCGCTACGACGTGGACGGCCAGCAGCTGATCGCCGTCGGCGGCGGCAACAACACCGCCACCCTGCTCAACGCCGACAAGACCATCGGCCAGGGCGTGGAGCTGGACCTGGAGGCCTACCTGGCCGACAACGTCCTGCTGACCTTCGGCAGCAGCTACAACGACACCGAGATCAAGGACAAGAACCTGGCGGTGGCGGTCTGTGGCGGCGGCTGCACCATCACCGACCCGACCACGATCATCAATGGTGGCACCTACGCGCTGGTCAACGGCAATCCGCTGCCGCAGGCGCCGAAGTGGATCCACAACGCGACCCTGCGCGTGGGCTTCCCGCTCAGCGATGGCAGCGAGCTGTATGCCTACACCGACTGGGCCTACCGCAGCGCGGTCAACTTCTTCATCTACGAGTCGCCGGAGTTCCGCGGCCGCAGCTCGCTGGAGGGGGGCCTGCGCCTGGGCTACAACTGGGATTACGGCCAGTACGACGTGGCCGTGTTCGGCCGCAACCTGACCAACCAGACCCGCGTGGTCGGCGCGATCGACTTCAACAACCTGACCGGCTTCCTCAACGAGCCGCGTACCTGGGGCGTGGAGTTCACCGCAAAGTTCTGATGCGGTTGCTGCGGTAATGCAATGAAGAAGGGCCGGCGCAATGCCGGCCCTTCTGTTTTCTGCTTCCTGTAGAGCCGAGCCTGCGCTCGGCTGCTCTGAGCCGAGCATGGCTCGGCTCTACAGAGGCATGGCTTACAGCGCGCTCTGCGGGCGCACCTTCAGCACCGCGTTCTCGGTGGCGCAGTCGCGGCTGGAGTGCAGGCCTGCCTTGCGTGCGGCAGCGATTTCCCTGCGTGCCGCCAGCAGATCCTTGTTGAACGCGGCATTGTCATGCAGGCGGGCGACGGCGGCCGCAGCCATGAAACGGCCTTCGAGGATGTCGCTCTGCCAGTGCACGTTGCACACCAGGCGGCTCTCGCCGTAGTTGCGGCCGCGGGCCTGGATGGCATCGGCGCGGTCCGGTGCGATCTCCGACAGGATCAATGCCCATGCCCAGCCGATCGAGGTGTGGCCGGACGGGTAGGAGCCGTTGCTGCGCAGACCCTCTTCATCCTTCGGCGAGCAGGTCGGCTCGCCGTTGACCATGAACGGACGCGGGCGCTTGTACGTGTTCTTGGCAGCCTTGGTAGCCGCACTGGCATCGATCCGGCTGCGCTCCAGCAGGCGGTACAGCGCCGGAGTCTTCACTGCATCGACGTCGATGTCGGCGGCACAGGAAAAGTGGTTGGCGCCTTCCGGGAAGCCCAGTTCGGCATCGACACCGGCCTGGGCGAAGCGCGGGCTGCCGCGCAGCGCACGTGCCTCGCGGCTGACCTGTTCATCCAGCGCGAAGGCGGCCGAGCCGGCGGCCGGTGGTGCCGGTACCAGATCGATGCTGGCCGGCACTGCGCTCTTGTCCAGGTAACCCACGGCCTTGGTGGTGATGTTGGCTTCGACGGCGGTCGGCTTGCTGGCGGTGGCGGCACAGCCGGCCAGCGACAGCGCGATGGCCAGGCCCAGCAGTGGACGGGCAGGGGGAAGGATCGACGACATGGGCAGACTCGGGGAGGAAACTCGCCGGCCATGATCGCAGCCTCGATTGCCGGCCGCAGCGCCCATCGGTCAAACGGCCAGACCCGGCATGGTCAGTCGCTGGGCGATGAAAACCGTCATCAAATGCCGGCAATCTCCTGAATCCGGGCGCAGCGCACGGACTTTCACGCGACGCCGCCATGAGCATCAGGTCACAGCCGGGCCGGGGGGATCCGCTGAAAGGGAGAGAAGCGATGCGCAGCACCGCAACAGGAAGTACCGTCCTGGCCTTGGCACTGGGGCTGGCGGCCGCCCCGGCGCAGGCCGCCGACGTCTACGGCGTGGCCTTCGTGCATGGCACCGGCGCGCAGACCAATGCCACGCAGGACTACTGGCAGCCGGCGATCATCGACACCGTCCGCCAGGGCCTGCCGAACAGCAGCAACTACGTGGTCATCAACTGCGATTTCACCCAGTACATGTGGAAGCCGGAAGCGGCCGGTTGCCTGGCCAACCAGCTCACCGGCTTCATCGACAGCCGTGGCATCACGCAGCTGGTGGTGATCACCCATTCCAACGGCGGCAACGTGATGCGCTGGATCCTGTCCAACCCCACCTACGACAGCCGCTACCCGAAGATCATCAACCGGCTGCGCAAGGTCACCGCGCTGGCGCCCTCGTCGGCAGGTACGCCGCTGGCCGACGCCGTGCTCAACGGCAACACCTTCGAAACGTCGCTGGGCTGGTTGCTGGGCTACAAGAATGATGCCGTGCGCATGCAGCAGGTGGGACACATGGCCACCTACAACGCGCAGAACCTGTATGGCACCGCCGGCCGCCCGGCCCTGCCCAAGCCGTTCCGCGCAGTGGTTGGCAGCGATGTCGAATCGGCGGTGTGGGACAGCAACAGCTACTGCGGTGGCTATGCCGCCAACGTCGGCCTGGAGTTCACCCAGAACTGGCTGTCGTCGTGCTCGGACGGTTTCCTGGAATGCAGCAGCCAGAAGGCGGCCGGCACCCTGTGGTTCACCGACAAGGCGCGCACCCAGGGCGCCGAGCCGCTCAGCCACAACCAGAGCCGCCGAGAGTGCTTCGGCCTCGGCAGCATCCTGCGCAACGACCTGACCCAGTGAGGGAGATGACCATGACGATCCATTCCACCCTGCTGGCTGCCGCCGTGCTGGCGGTCCTTTCCACCGCATCGGCGCAGGCCGCGCAGCCGCTGCGCGTCGCCGCTGGCGACCAGATTCCCGCCGGCCTGGTTGCCGCGCCGCTGCCGGCCGATGAAAGCGAACACGCGCCGCTGGCGTTCGCCTGGGCGCTGGACCCGGCGCAGCTACTGCAGGCCCCCGGCCCCCAGGCCGCGATCAGCCGCAGCTACTGGCAGCAGGTCGACGGTGCCGAGCTGCAGCGCGGCCTGGAACTGCCGCTGAGCGCACCGGATGCGGTGATCCAGCTCAGCCCGGCGCCGGGTGCCCGCGCGCTGCCGGCCAGCGCACTGCAGGTGCGTGATCCGGCGGGGCGCAGCAGCATCGCGCGCAGTGTCGATGCACGCCAGCTGCAGGATGCGGGCATGCCGGTCAGCGATGGCAGCAGCATGCTGCGCACCGGTGCCACCAGCGCAGCCGGTGCTTACCGCCTGCAGAGCGCGCAGGCGCAGGGCCGCTACGTGGTGCAGGTGCTGGAGCCCAACAGCCCGCTGCGGTTGGAAGTGCAGGCCAGCCAGACGCAGGTGCTGGCCGGTGGCAACGTGCAGCTGCAGGCACGGCTGCTGGAAGACGGTGTCAGCGCGGCGGCGTTGCGCACACGACGCGGCAGCCTCGGCGGTGAAGCACTGCTGGTCGCACCCGATGGCCGCAGCTGGCCGCAGCGGCTGCTGCGCACCACCGATGGCAGCCTGCGCGCACAGGTGAGGATTCCGGCCGAGGCCAGCAACGCACAGGGTTTGTGGGAACTGCAGGTGTTCGCCCAGGCCGACGGCGTGCTGCGCGATGGCAAGGTTGCCTTCGCGGTGGCCAGGCCGACCGCCCGCTTCGCTGGCGAGGCCATGCCTGATCCGGCCAGCCGCCGGGTCAGCCTGCCGTTGCAGGTGGCCGCCGCCGGCCGCTACGAGGCGCGCGGCACGCTGTATGCCACCGCAGCCAACGGCCAGTTGCAGCCGGTGGCGCAGGCCCATGCCGCAGCGTGGTTCGATGGCCCGGGCCGCGGCGCGCTGGTGCTGCCGTTCGACCAGGCCGCGTTGCCTGCCGGCTTCGGTGCGCCGTATGAACTGCGCGACCTGCAGCTGCAGGACCAGAGCCGGATGGCACCGATCGAGTCGCGCGCGCTGGCGTTGCGGTTTTGAAGCAGGGCGTGGCGGGCCGGATGTCCGGCCCGCCACCGATGCGCTGTCACCCCGCGTAGGCGGTCAGCCGTCCTTCCTGTTCCACCACCGTGATCGCTCCGCCGAACACGGCCGACAGCGGTTCGTCGCGCAGCAGTTCGGCGCGCGCGCCATCGGCCACCACGCGGCCGTCGCGCAGCAGCACCACCCGCTCGATCTCGGGAATCACTTCCTCGATGTGATGGGTGACCAGCACCAGGGTGATGCCCTGCTGCGCAAGCACGCGCATGGTGGCGATCAACTGCTGGCGGGCCACCAGGTCCAGCCCGGTGGAGGGTTCATCCAGCAGCAGCGCCTGCGGCCGGTTGACCAGCGCACGGGCGATCAGCACGCGGCGGGTCTCACCGGCCGACAATTCGGCGTAGGCACGCTCACGCAGGCCCGACGCACCGGTCATGGCCAGGGTCTCGCCCACACGCCCGCGCATGTCGGCGGTCACCTCGCGGAAGGCCGGCACCATGTAGCTGGCGAAGAACCCCGACAGCACTGCCTGTTCCACCGTCAGCCCCGGCATGTCGGCCAGGTTGCTGCTGAGGTCGCCAGTGACGATGCCCAGCTGCGAACGCAGACGGTCGACCTGCCAGCGGTTCTGCCCCAGCACCTTCACCGCCACCGTGCCGTCGGCCTGCGCCAGCGGGTACAGCTCGCGGGTGATCAGCTTGATGAAGGTGGACTTGCCACAGCCATTGGGGCCGAGCAGGGCGGTGTGCTGGCCCTGCGCGATGCGCAGGCTCAGCCCGTGCAGGACCTTCACCTGGCCGCGCATCACGCTGGCGCGGTCCAGTTCGATCAAGGGCGGCAGGTCCCCGGCGGATGGGGCAGGGTCTACGGCGCGGATGCGCGGATCAAGGCTCGACAACACGGGTCCCCAACTGTGAACGAAGCCACGGAATGGCGCTGCCAATCCAGCGGTGCAAGGTGCAGTTTGCAACGCAAGCGCCCATGATGTCTTCCACACCTGTGTCGCTCTGGAGAGCCGCCATGCCTGATGCCCTGATGTCCCTGCTGACCGGTGGCGTGCTGGGCCTGGGCTGGTGGCAGCTGGCCCTGGTGCTGCTGGTCTTCACCCAGCTCACGATCTTCTCGGTCACCCTCTACCTGCACCGCAGCCAGGCGCATCGGGGCGTGGACTTCCACCCGGTGGTCGCGCACTTCTTCCGCTTCTGGACCTGGCTGACCACCTCGATGATCACCAAGGAATGGGTGGCGATCCATCGCAAGCACCACGCCAAGGTGGAAACCGAGGACGACCCGCACAGCCCGGTCACCCGTGGCATCGGCCAGGTGTTCTGGCGCGGCGTGGAGCTCTACCGCGAAGCACGCGGCATGCGCGAGGACATCGAACAGTACGGGCGCGGCACGCCGGACGACGCGATCGAGCGCCGCCTGTACACCCCCTATGCCACCTTCGGCCCGGTGCTGCTGTTTGCGATCAACACGGTGCTGTTCGGCCTGCCGGGCATCGCCCTGTGGGCGATCCAGATGGCGTGGATTCCGTTCTGGGCCGCCGGCGTGGTCAATGGCCTGGGCCACTGGTGGGGCTACCGCAACTACGAGTCGGCCGACACCTCCACCAACCTGACGCCGTGGGCGTTCTGGATTGGCGGCGAGGAACTGCACAACAACCACCATGCGTTCCCCAGCTCGGCGCGCTTTGCGATGCGGCGCTGGGAGTTCGACATCGGTTGGAGCGCGATCCGCCTGCTGCAGGCTCTGCGCCTGGCCAAGGTATTGCGGGTGGCGCCGGCCATGGACGTGCGCCCGAACATCGCCGTGCCCGACGCCGACACGCTGAAAGCCCTGTTGTCGCATCGTTTCCAGGCGATGACCGACTACCAGCGCAACGTGTTCATGCCGGCATTGCGCGAGGAAGCACGGTACGCCGGTGCCAAGCTGCGCCGGTTGCTGCCGCGCCGGCTGCGCCGTGGCCTGGTCAACGACGGCCGCTGGTTGAAGCCGGACAGCCGCGCGCAGCTCAGCGAATGGGTCGCCCAGCGCCCGCGCATCCGTACCCTGGTGGAATACCGCGCGCGCCTGGCAACGCTGCTGGAAGCGCGTGGCCACGATGCCGCCGAGCGTCTGCGCCAACTGCAGGCCTGGTGCCGCGAGGCCGAGGAAAGCGGCATTGCCGCGCTGCAGGCCTATGCCGCGCGGCTGAAGGGTTACACCCTGGTGGGCGGATGAGGGCTGCGCTGACGGTGTTGTTGCTGGTCGCGGTGTGGGCGCCTGCCGTGCAGGCCCAGGTCAGCGACACCGCCAGCTACCTGCAGCGCATGGACAGCGACGGCGACGGCAAGGTCAGTGAAGCCGAGTACCTGCAGTGGATGCTGTACGCCTTTGATCGCATGGATCGCAACGGCGATGGCGTGCTGAGTGCCGACGAGCTGCCCGGCGGCAAGGGCAGGGCCATCACCCGCGAACAGCAGCGGCAGACCATCGTGCAGCGTTTCCACAAGCAGGACGCCAACGGCGATGGGTTCCTGGATGCGCGCGAACTGGCTGCACCACCACGCTGAGCGGCGCCAGTCGTAGCGTGTCCGGCTAAAGTTCGTCGGCGCGCTGCCGATGGTCTCTACGACTCGAACCCGGCGTACCGGTCGATCAGCAGAGACAGTGCGGGCTTGGCATGTCGACCGTGATGGAACGCGGTTGTGGGGACATGGAGGTTGGAGCAGTGCCGTTGCGATGATCGCTGCGCGTTGGGATCGCCCGCACTGACCTGACCGAAGCCCAAGACCCCCCAATGAAAGCGAAACCTACCCTTCTCACCGCCATTCTGCTTGGCGGCGTCGCCTGGTCTGCACCGGCACCGGCACTGGCCGACGAGCCGGCGATAGCCGTGGCGGCCGACGCCGAACCGCAGCAGGCCTCGGATACCGCACCGGCAGCACCTGCCTGGGAGCATCGGGTTCCGACCAGTACCAAACTGGAGACCAATGCCGATGGCCAGCCGATCGGCGACCGGACGCTGCGTCTGGTGCAGCGTTCCACCACCGGCAAGGTCATCGCCGCACAGGCTGCCGTATCGCTGTTCGCCGGTGTCATAGGCGGCAGCGGCTTCAGGAAGGACCAGCTGAAAGGCACCCGCGTGGACGCCGTGCCGAACCCGGCCTTCAGTTCGATGGAGCAGCAGGCACGTGCGGCCCTGGCGGCCTACTTCAGCGCCCATCCTGGCGCCATTCCCGAGCAGTCGCGGCCGGTGCAGGTCACCGTGGGGGACTTCACCCTGATCTACAAGGAGCTCGGCAATGCCGGGACCGAATACGAACTGCGCCAGAACGTCGACCTGGGCTTTCCATACCGACGCAAGCTGCCGACCATGCGCCTGACCGGTGGCGAAGGCGCGCATTGCCGCATTGCCGAACCGGTCTCGGCGTCGCTGGAAGCGTGGCAGGCCGATGACTACGCGTTGGCCCGGCAGACTGCCGAGCGCTACGCCGAAGCGTGCGTGGCCAGCTTCGCCGCCACACTGCCGACCCTGTTCCCGGACGGCACCCCGGCGGCGACCGTGACGCCGCCGCAAGAGGCTCCCGACGCGGCCTCGGCCGCAGTGGGCCAGGACGCCTGAGGGCGGCACACCGCCGGGGTGCGCGTTGCACCCAGGCGGTGGTGGCCGCGCTGCCCGCAGGGCAGGAGGGCATAGAATCGTCCCATGCCCGAACTGCCCGAAGTAGAAACCACCCGCCGCGGCCTGGCGCCGCACCTGCAGGGCCGCCGCGTGCACGGGGTGATCCTGCGCCGTGCCGATCTGCGCTGGCCGATCCCGCCGGAAGTGGCCGAGCTGCTGCCCGGCCAGCGCATCGAAGACGTGCGCCGCCGCGCGAAGTACCTGCTGCTGGATACCGCCATCGGCAGCGCTGTGCTGCACCTGGGCATGTCCGGCAGTCTGCGCGTGCTGCCCGGCGACACCCCGCTGCGCGCCCACGACCATGTGGATATCAGCCTGGACAACGGCCGCCTGCTGCGTTTCAACGACCCGCGCCGCTTCGGCAGCCTGCTCTGGCAGCCGGCCGGCGAGATCCATCCGTTGCTGCAGGGGCTGGGCCCGGAACCGCTGGATGACGCCTTCGACGGCGACTACCTGTTTGCCCGCAGCCGGGGCCGCAGCGCGCCGGTGAAGACCTTCCTGATGGACCAGGCAGTCGTGGTCGGCGTGGGCAACATCTACGCGGCCGAAAGCCTGTTCAAGGCCGGTATCAGTCCGTTGCGCGAGGCCGGCAAGGTCACCCGCGAGCGCTACCGGCGGCTGGCCACGGCGGTGAAGGAAACGCTGGACTACGCCATCACCCGCGGTGGCACCACCCTGCGCGATTTCATCAGCCCCGATGGGGCGCCCGGCTACTTCGAGCAGGAGCTGCTGGTGTACGGCCGCGATGGACTGCCGTGCCCCAGCTGCGGCCGCCCGCTCAAGCACGCGATGATCGGCCAGCGCGCAAGCGTGTGGTGCAGCCGCTGCCAGCGCTGAACGTCTTCATGCGCTGCACACGCGCAGCGCTATAGTCCAGCCGACATCCGCTGCGGGGAGCGTTGGCGATGGACGAAGGCCCGGATATCACCGTCTGGCTGGATGCTGCGCGCGGCGGTGACCGCGCAGCGCTCGACCGCGTGCTGACCACCCTGTACCAGGAGCTGCACAGCATGGCCCGGCGGCAGTTGGCCGGGCAGCAGGGGCGCACACTGGACGCGACCTCGCTGGTCCACGAGTCCTACCTGAAACTGCTCGGCAGTCGCGGTGCGGCGCGCTTCGAGGACCGCGCGCACTTCTTCGCCTATGCCGCGTCGGCGATGCGCAGCGTGGTCGTCGATTACGCGCGCAACCGCTTGGCGCGCAAGCGCGGTGGCGACCTCAAGCGGGTGGCTGAGATTCCCGAGAACAGCAGCAGCGGCGTGCGCCTGGACGAGGATCTGCTGGCCCTCGACGTTGCGTTGGAACGCCTGCAGGCCGTCGATGCGCACCTGGCCAAGGTAGTGGAACTGCGCTATTTCGCGGGCTTGTCCGAGCTGGAGATCGCCGAGTTGAGCCAGCGCTCGGAGCGCAGCATCCGCCGCGACTGGCAGAAGGCGCGACTGTTCCTGCTGGCCGCGATGCGCAGCGACTGAGTCGCCGCCGCCGACGTCATGGACACCGCCCGCTGGCAGCAATTGTCGTCCTGGCTGGATCAGCTGCTGGAGCTGGCGCCGGAGGCCCGACAGCTGCGCCTGCAGCGCTTGAGCGCGCAGGACCCGACGCTGGGGCGCGAACTGGAACACCTGTTGCAGCAGGAAGCCGACAGCCACGAGTTCATGGCCCAGCCGCTGTGGACCGCCACGCCACCGGGCCGCGCTGGAAGCGAGGTCGGGCCCTATCGACTTCTGCACCCGCTCGGTGAAGGTGGCATGGGGGAGGTCTGGTTGGCCGAGCGCTGCGATGGCCTGTACCAGCGCCAGGTCGCACTGAAGCTGCTGCGCAGTGGCGTCGCCGATCCCGGCCTGCGCCAGCGCTTCGGCCGCGAGCGGCAGATCCTGGCCCGCCTGCAGCACCCGCATCTGGCACAACTGCTGGATGCCGGGGTGGACCAGCACGGGCAGCCCTACCTGGCGCTGGATTACGTGGAAGGCGAGCCGATCAGCGACTACTGCCGGCGCCTGCAACCTCCGCTGGAAACGCGTCTGCAGCTGATGCTGCAGGTGTGTGCGGTGGTCAGCCACGCGCATGCCAACCTGGTGGTGCACCGCGACCTGAAGCCCTCCAACATCCTGGTACGCGCCGATGGCACGGTAAAACTGCTCGACTTCGGCATCGCCAAGCTGCTCGACCACGACGATCCAAACGCGGCCCATCCGGCCACCGAAATCCGCGCTTTCACCCTGCATTACGCCGCGCCGGAACAGGTGCGGGGCGAGGCGGTGACGACCTTGACCGACGTCTATTCGCTGGGCGTGGTGCTGTTCGAGGTGGTCACCGGGCACAAGCCCTATCGCCTGCGCCGGCACAGCGACGCGGAATGGGAGCGCTCGATCCTGGATGTGCAGGCACCGCGCGCCTCGGCGCTGCTGCAACGGCTGGCCGCCGAGCCCGGAGCGCCAAAACGCGCCCTGCAGCGGCAGGCGAAGCGATTGCGGGGCGATCTGGACGTGCTGTTGGAAAAAGCCCTGCAGAAGGACCCGCAGCAGCGCTACAGCTCGGCCGAAGCGCTGGCCGGCGACCTTCGCCGCTACCTGCAGGGGCAGCCGATCCAGGCGCGACCGCCCGGCGTGGGCTACCGGGTGCGCAAGTACATTGGCCGCCATCGCTGGGGCGTGGCCTTGGCAACGCTGTCGGTGCTCGCGCTGCTGCTGACCACGTCCATCGCCCTGTGGCAGGCGCGCCAGGCGCGGGTGGAAATGGCGCGTGCGCAGGCCATGCAGGATTTCACCGTCGGCCTGTTCGACAAGGCGGCCAGCCAGCGCCACGGCCATTTCGACGTGCCGCAGCTGCTGGCTACCGGCCAGCAACGCGGCGAAGCCGAACTGGCTGACCAGCCGCTGGCGCTGGCCGAGCTGCAGGGGGTGATCGGCCGCCTGCGCATCGGCCTGGGCGACTACCAGCTGGCGCTGCAGACGCTGGACCAGCAGCGGCGGCTGCTGCAGGCAGTGGGCGAGGTGCCGCCGGCACTGCAGATCGAGGCGGTGACCCAGCGTGGGCGCGCGTTGCGCATGCTTGGCCGCGCGCGCGAGTGCCTGGCTCACCTGCAGCCGCTGCAGCCGCTGGCGGCCAGCGAGGCGGCGGCCCTGCCGGCGGCCGTGGCCGAATTCCACAGCCAGCTGGGGCGGTGTCAGGCCCAACTGGGTGACGCCGATGCGGCGCGCCGCTCCTTCCAGCAGGCGCTGGCGCTGCGCCACCAAGGGATGGTCGAGCGCTTCGGGCGTGCGGAATCACTGGCCGACCTGGCCGCGCTTGACGCCACCGCTGGGCGCCTGCCGGCCGCGCTGGCCGGGTACCGGCAGGCGCTGGCCCTGCTCGGCCAACGCGCCGACGCCAGCAGCCCGCAGGTGATCAGCCTGCACCGGCAACTGGGCGATGTGCTGGCCCGCCAGGGCGACACCAAGGCGGCAGCGGCCGAGCTGGAGCTGGCCTGGCAGGCAGCACAGGATGCATGGGGCCCGCGCCACCCGGAGGCGCTGGTGGTACGCCGCGCACGCGCGCTGCTGGCCCTGCAGCGTGGCCAGCACGCGCTGGCCGGCCAGGAACTGCGGCAGGTGCAGGCACAGCTGCTCGGCGCCCTGGGCCCGGATCATCGTGAGATCGGCTACGGCGAATTCGCCTTGGGGAAATGGGCCAGCGCCAGCGACGACCCCTCGGCAGCGGCGGCGCACTACGCCCGTGCAGTGGCGATCTGGCGCCAGCCTGACCACGTCGCCTTGCTGCCGCAGGCACTGCTGGCGCAGGGGCAGGCCCTGCAGGAGGCCGGCCAGACCGCACAGGCCCGCAGCGTGCTGGCCGAGGCACGACAGCTGCTGCTGGCCCAGCGTGGGCCACAGGCGCCGGCCCTGCAGGAGCTCGACGCGCGCCTCGCGGCATTGGCACAGGCTGAACAGCGCATCGATTCCACCGCTACCCGTTAACGTTTGTCTGCCTATGATGGCCGACCTTCCCTTTGCTCCCGCGCCTGCATGCAACGACGCGACTTCATCCGCAATGCCTCCCTGGCCTTGGCCGCCTTCGGCCTGCCGTCACTGCCGGCCTGTGCGGCCAGCAAGAGTGGCCAGCTTGGGCTGCGCCGGCTTGGCCAGCCGCAGCCGTTCGATTTCGCCACCCTGAAGGGCCAGGCGCGCGCGCTGGCGCAGGCGCCGTACAAGAGCCACAAGCGGGTGCTGCCAGGCAAGCTGGAAGCGCTGGACTGGGATCAGTACCAGTCGATCGGCTACCGCCAGGACCATGCCCTGTGGGCCGACCAGCCGGGAAAATTCCAGGCCAAATTTTTCCATCTGGGCCTGTACTTCCATTCGCCGGTGCGCATGTACGACGTGGTCGACGGCAAGGCGCAGGAACTGGCCTATGACGGCGCTGCGTTCAACTACGGCAAGAGCGGGTTGAAGAACGGTGAGCTGCCGGCCGACCTCGGCTTTGCCGGGTTCCGACTGAACACGCGCAAGGACACCGACCGCGATTTCGCCGCGTTCCTGGGTGCCAGCTACTTCCGCGCCGTGGGCAAGGAAGGCCAGTACGGCCAGTCCGCGCGTGGCCTGGCCATCGACACCGGCATGGGCAAGCCCGAGGAATTCCCGGACTTCATCGCCTATTACCTGGAACAGCCTGCGGCCGACTCGGACACGATCATCGTCTACGCGCTGCTGGACTCGCCCAGCGTTGCCGGCGCCTACCGCTTCGCCGTCACCAACGGCGATGTGCTGCTGATGGACATCGACAGCGCGTTGTACCCGCGCAAGACCATCGAGCGGCTGGGCATCGCGCCCTGCACCAGCATGTACCAGGTGGGCGAGAACGACCGCCGCATGGGCTGGGACTGGCGCCCGGAGATCCACGATACCGATGGCCTGTCGCTGTGGACCGGCGCTGGCGAATGGATCTGGCGGCCGCTGCTGAACCCGCGCAACCTGCGCTTCAACATGTTCGTCGACCGCAATCCGCGTGGCTTCGGCCTGCTGCAGCGCGACCGCAACTTCGATCACTACCAGGACGACGGCGTGTTCTACGAGAAGCGCCCGTGCCTGTGGGTGGAGCCGAAGGGTGACTGGGGCGAGGGCTCGGTGCAGCTGGTGGAGATTCCCACCGTCGATGAAACCTTCGACAACATCGTGGCCTTCTGGAACCCGAAGGAAAAGCCGCAGCCGGGCCAGGAACTGCTGGTCGGCTACCGGCTGTACTGGGGCGCACAGCCGCCGGCGCATACGCCGCTGGCCCACTGCGTGGCCAGCCGCACCGGCCTGGGCGGGGTGATCGGCAAGAAGCGGGAGTATTTCTCGTGGCGTTTCGCGGTGGACTTCGAAGGCGGCGAACTGGCCGGCCTGATCGACAAGGCCGACGTCGAAGCGGTTGTCGAGACGAGCCGTGGCCGGGTGGAGATCGTCTCGGCGCGGCCGTTGCGCGAGATCAAGGGCTACCGAGCGATGTTCGACCTGGTGCCGCCGGAGGGCAGCAGCGAGCAGATCGACATCCGCCTGTACCTGCGCAGTGGCGGCAAGACCCTCACCGAAACCTGGTTGTACCAGTACACCCCGCCGCCGGCCGGTGCGCCGGAGCGCACGCTGTACTGACGCGTAGCGGTGCCGGCCAAGCGCCGGCACCCTTGTTTCACGGCTTGGCGTCGGTGGCGTGCGATTGCGTAGGCACGCCCACTTCCACCGTGCCACGGCGGATCTTCATCCAGGTTTCGTCCTGCCAGCGCTCGTACTGCTTCGGATCCCAGTACTTGGGGTCGTACAGGCGGTCGGCCTTGATCGTGCGGGATATGCCGCCGTCCATGTACACGATGTCCACATTGTTGGACATCGAGCCTACGCGGCTGCCGGTCATCTCGCGCCGTCCCTTCCTCAGCACTTCGGCCATGCGTGGGCGCGCGACCTCGTCGCCATACTCGGCGCGCAGCGCGCTTGCCTGCGCCCGCGCGGCGTCGTGCTGTTCCAGTGGCAGGGTGGCCCAGTACTCGTTGCGCAGGTCCACGAACAGCGGATAGCCACGTTCGGCGGCGACGTCCATCCAGGCATAGGCCATGACCGGATTGCGCGGTTGTTCGACGCCATACCAGTACATCTCGCCCAGGTAACCCTGCGCGGGCTTGTCGGCATAGCGTGCGGCCAGCCGGAAGTTGTCCATCGCACCGTTGACGTCGTTGCGGCGCAGGGCGTTGACGCCCCACTGCCGATACATCATGTCCGGATGGCTGTCCATGAAACCAGCACCGATCACGGCCGCGTCCTCTTCGCCGGACGGGCGCTCGGTCGCCGTGGCAAACAGGGGCAGGAACAACACAGGAAGCAACAGCAGGGCGGGGCGCATGACGGACATCCAGTTCGGCAGCAGGTAGTGCCGCAGCCTAGGCCCGACCACGCGGCCTTGTAAACCGCAGGACGTCATGGCCAGCGCAGGACCACGGGCTACAACGGCAGCGGTGCCTGCGCCGGATCGATACGGCCTTCACCCCGGGTGATCTTCTTGAACTCGGCCCGGCTGACCGACACGTAGCGCTCGTTGCCGCCGATCTCCACCTGCGGGCCGTCCTGCACGGCATGGCCGTGCTCGTCCACGCGCACGGTCATGGTCGCCTTCTTGCCGCTGTGGCAGATCGTCTTGATCTCCTGCATCTCGTCGGCCCAGGCCAGCAGGTACTGGCTGCCCTCGAACAACTCGCCGCGGAAATCGGTGCGCAGGCCATAGCACAGCACCGGGATGCGCAGCTGGTCGACCACTTCGCTGAGCTGCCAGACCTGGCTGCGGCTGAGGAACTGCGCCTCGTCCACCAGCACGCAGCCCAGCGGCCCGTTGGCCTGCAGATCCTGCGCGACCCACTGCTGCAGGTCGGTGTCGCGTTCGAAGGCCATGCCGTCGGCGCGCAGGCCGATCCGCGAGGCGACCACGCCCGCGCCGGCACGGTCGTCCAGGCGCGGGGTCAGGATCGCCACGCGCATGCCGCGCTCGCGGTAGTTATGCGCGCTCTGCAGCAGGGTGGTGGTCTTGCCGGCGTTCATCGCCGAATAGTAGAAATAGAGCTTGGCCATCGGCCGATTGTACGACGCCACCCGGCACCGGCCGAAGCCGTTCAGCAAGCCCACCGGCCGGCGGCTGTGGCCGCCATCAACGCCCGCTACAATCCCCACCCAATGCACGGTCTCAATCCCCCCCAAGCTGCCGCCGTCCTCCACATCGAAGGACCGCTGCTGGTGCTCGCCGGTGCCGGCAGTGGCAAGACGCGCGTGATCGTGGAAAAGATCGCCCACCTGATCGGCTGTGGCCGCTACCCGGCCAAGCGCATCGCCGCGATCACCTTCACCAACAAGTCGGCCAAGGAAATGCGCGAGCGCGTGGCTAAGCGCCTGCGCGAGCAGGACGCCGATGAAGTGACCATCTGCACCTTCCATGCGCTGGGCCTGAAGTTCCTGCAGATCGAGCATGCCGCCGTCGGGCTCAAGCGCGGCTTCTCGATCTTCGATGCCGATGACGCGGCCGCGCAGATCAAGGACCTGATGTACGGCGCCAAGCCCGACGACATCGAGGACATGAAGAACCTGGTGTCGCGCGCCAAGAACGCCGGCCTGTCGCCGGAGCAGGCGATGGCCGCTGCGCGCAGCAACCGTGAAAAGGAAGCGGCCGGCATCTACGAGCGTTACCAGCTGCGCCTGAGCGCGTTCAACGCAGTGGACTTCGACGACCTGATCCGGTTGCCGGTGCAGATCCTGGAAGAGAACCCGGACATCGCGCTGGCCTGGCGCGAGCGCATCGGCTATCTGCTGGTCGACGAATGCCAGGACACCAACGATGCACAGTACCGCCTGCTCAAGCAGCTGGCCGGTGACAAGGGCAACTTCACCTGCGTGGGCGATGACGACCAGTCGATCTACGCCTGGCGTGGCGCCAACCCGGAAAACCTGCAGCAGATGGGGCGCGATTACCCGGCGCTGGAAATCATCAAGCTGGAGCAGAACTACCGGTGTTCCAACCGCGTCCTGCGCGCGGCCAATGCGCTGATCGCCAACAATCCGCACGAACACCTGAAGAAGCTGTGGAGCGACCAGGCCGATGGCGAGCGCATCCGTGTGTGGGAGTGCCGCAACAGCGAACACGAGGCCGAGAAAGTCGCCGCCGAGATCGCGTTCGTGGCGCAGACGCGCAACGTACCGTGGAGCGATTTCTGCATCCTGTTCCGCGGCAACTTCCAGTCGCGCCCGCTGGAAAAGGCGATGCAGCTGCTGCGCATCCCCTACCACCTGACCGGCGGCACGATGTTCCTGGAGCGCCAGGAAGTGAAGGACACGCTGGCGTGGCTGCGGCTGCTGGTGAACCCGGACGATGACACCGCGTTCCTGCGCGCGGTGCAGTCACCCAAGCGCGAGGTCGGCGCCGGCACCCTGGCCAAGCTGGCCGAGCTGGCCTCGGAAAAAGACATGCCGATGGCGCAGGCCGCCGAGGCAATCGGCGCGCTGCAGCAGTTGCCACCGCGCGCGGCCAACAGCCTGGCGCGCTTCACCGACATCCTGCGTGACCTGCGCGCGCAGACGCGGCAGATCAGCTCCGGCGACATGATCCGCAAGGTCGCCAAGGAATCGGGCCTGCTCAGCGAGCTGCGCCAGCAGGCCAAGGAAGAAGCCAGCTACCAGCGTCGTGCCAACAACATCGAGGAGTTGGCGCAGTGGTTCGAGGGTGGCCCGCGTGGCGCCACCGCTGCCGATCTGGCCGGCCAGCTGGCGTTGTTGTCGCGCAGCGACAAGGACGAGGGGGGCAACCAGGTGCGGATGATGACCATGCACGCCTCCAAGGGCCTGGAATTCCCGTACGTGTTCATCGTCGGCTGCGAGGATGGCGTGCTGCCGCACCAGGTCAGCCTGGACGAGGGCAACCTGCAGGAAGAGCGGCGCCTGCTGTACGTGGGCATCACCCGCGCCAAGATCCAGCTGTGGATGAGCTACAGCAAGCTGACCCGCAAGTTCGGTGAGCATGTGCGGCTGAAGCCGAGCCGCTTCTTCGACGAGATTCCGGCCGAGGAGATCCAGCGCGATGGCGCGGATCCGGTGGCCGATGCGGCGCGCAAGAAAGAGCGCGCCAGCGCCGGCCTGGCCGCGATCGAAGCCCTGTTCGATTGACCCGGGGTCGGAGCCCTTCCCGCAGGGAAGGGCTCCGACCCCTGCACATCGCCCTACAATCAGGCCTCTCCCTCAACAGGTCTGCGCATGCACCCCATCGAAAGCGAACGCCTGCGCCTGCGTGCCCTGGAGCCCGATCGCGATGCGGCGCCGATGCTGGCGCTGCTCAATGATCCCGGCTTCCTGCGCTTCATCGGTGACCGCAACGTGCGCACGGAGGAACAGGCGCGCGAGTACATCGCGCTGCGGGTGCTGCACAGCTATGCGTTGAACGGGTTCGGCATGTACGCCATCGAGCGCCTGTCCGATGGCGCCTGGCTGGGCAATGCCGGTCTGGTGCGGCGTGATGGCCTGCCGGGGCCGGATATCGGCTATGCGGTGCTGGCGGCGTTCGGCGGCCAGGGCTATGCCAGCGAGGCGGCGCGGGCCGTGTTCGCGCATGCGCGTGCGGAGCTGGGCATCAAGGATCTGTACGGCATCACCGACCTGGACAACGTGGCCTCCGGGCGCATCCTGCTGGGCCTGGGCATGCAGGAACGCGGGGTGATCCAGCTGCCGGGCGTGGACGCGGCCAGCCGCTTGTATGCCACCGCGGGCGCTGCGGCGGTTCAACAGCCAGCATGAGCCAGTGGAGTAAGGTGCAGGTCTGTTTTCCTGCACGGATGCTCCCATGCTGATCAACGCGTATTCCACCCTCGGCCACGTACTGGCACCGCCACCACAGGCCGACGCTGCCAACGTCCGTGGTCTGGATGACCCTGCACTGGCCCCGCACCTGGGCGGCTTCGTCAACTACGTGCTGGGCCATGGCGACGGGCAGATGACCGCCGCGCGCTATCACCTGATGCGGCACGTGCAGCGCGTGCGCCAGCACTACCTGTTCGAGCTGGCCGAAGCTGATCTTGAGGCGCTGCAGCCTTGGCTGCTCCAGGCCAACGCGGTGTGCTTCCTGGAAGATGGCAGCGTCCGCGATCCGGCCGGCAAGGTGCTGTTGGGTGACGCGTTCGATCCGCAGGCGCAGGTGCCCTATCCCGTCGACGCCGAGCAGCGCCGGGCGCGCAGCCAACAGCAGTTGCAGGCCCACGCGGTGCATGCCCCGCCGTCATTGCCACCCGTGGTGGGCGCGGCCGAGGCACAGCTGCGCGCGCCTGCGCAGGTCTGGGCCAGAGCGCAGGCGCTGCTGGCGTGTGCGCTGCGCGCCGAGGCGCTGCAGGCCGGTGACCGACCGTTGAGCCTGGCCGAGTTGGCCGAGCGCCTGCCGGCCCTGCCCGAGGCCTTGAGCCCGGCCGAGGCCGCCTTCATCGAGCACGGGGACGCCGAGGCTGCTCTGCCGTTCGGCTGGCGCTACGAGAGCCTGGCGGTACTGTTGTGGGCGCTGGGCCTGTCCGAGGCGCTGCCGTGGCCGCAGGCGACCTGTGCCGTGCCGGATGTGGTGGGTGCCTTGCTGCAGAAGGCTGACAGTGGCAGCGAGCCTGCGACCCTGCGCGATACCGCCGAGCTGCTGGATGCGCTGGATCTGCACTACCGCCTGCACTGGGCTGCGCGCGAGGCCCAGCGCCAAGGTGCACCGATGCCCGGTGCGCTGGTGGGCGGCGTGATCTACGAGCGCCACTACGCGCTGAACTGGTTGTTCTGCTTTGAACAGGCCGACTGGGACGACGTGGATACGCCGACCTGAGTCTGCAGGGCGAGGGCGGTCAGGCCGCCCTCGCCGGAACCCCCTCAGCCGCGCAGTTCCGCCAGCTGGGCCTGCAGTTCTGCCACGGTGGCTTCCAGCTGCTCCACCCGGGCCAGCAGGTCCGGGTCGGCGCCGGCGGGACTGCTGCCACCGCCGCTGCTGGCGTACTTCGCTGCCAACGCCGCGCCGTCCACTTCACCGCACAGCAGGTGCATGTAGCGGTCTTCGCGCTGGCCGCTGGCGCGCGGCAGCACCACCAGCAGCGCACGCTGCTGCAGGCGCTCGATCGCGTGGCGGGCTTCGTCGGTATCGGCGAAGCGGTGCAGGCGCTCGGCGCGGGTGACCAGTTCGCCAAGGGTCTGCGGCCCGCGCAGCAACAGCAGGGCCAGCAGCACGGTCTGCTGCCGGGTCAGGTCCAGCGCGCTCTGCAGGCGGTGCTCGTAGCGGTCGGCGCGCGAAGAGAAGTGCTGGCGGGCCAGGCCCAGGGTCTCCAGCTGGCGCAGCGCATGCTCCACGCTGCCGGCGCTCACGTTCATCACCGGCTCGCGGGCGGTCTTCTGGTTGGCGGCCGATTGCGCGGCATTGACCGTCAGCGGGTAGGTGTCCGGGGTGGTGGCTTCCTTCTCCACCAGGCAGCCCAGCAGGCGGGCCTGTACGGCATCCAGCAGCGGAACGTCGGGGGGCTGGGCAGGGTCGGTCATGGCGGCTTCCGGAAGACAACGGGTCAACCGCCAAGCATAGCCGTCCCGGCGGCGCCTTTGCCGGTAAAATGGGCCGGTATATCTGATTGCCGGTGAATCCATGCGTCGTCCCGTTTCCTTGTCCCTGACCCTGCTCGCCACTGCGGCGCTGGGCCTGTCCGCCTGCAAGCGCGTGGAAGCGCCTGCCGAAGCTGCCACCCCGCAAGCGCCGGCCGCTGCCGCCAAGGCAGACGGTGCGCTCGACGCGACCGCCAACGACAACCTCAACGCGGTGCTGTGGATGCAGCGCGCGCAGGAATACAAGGCGATCACCGAGCAGACCTACCGTGCCGCCGCCGACCACTTGGACGTCGCGCTGAGGGAAGCCCACTGGGATGCGCTGGTGCCGGAAGAGCGCGGCAACGACGCCAAGGGCCTGAAGCCGGCCGTGGTGCTGGACGTGGATGAGACCGTGCTGGACAACTCGCCCTACCAGGCGCGCCTGGTGCGTGACGGCAAGGAATACGACGAACTCAGCTGGGACCAGTGGGTCGCCGAAAAGAAGGCCAAGGCCATTCCCGGCGTGGTCGACTTCGCCAAGGCCGCCAACGCCAAGGGCGTGACCCTGCTGTACATCTCCAACCGCGCCGTACACCTGAAGGACGCGACCCTGGCCAACCTGCGCGAGCAGGGCCTGCCGGTGGCCGATGACAGCGTGTTCCTCGGTCTGGGCACCGTGGTGGAAGGCTGCGAGCAGGCCGGCAGCGAGAAGAACTGCCGCCGCCGCCTGGCCGGCCAGAAGTACCGCGTGCTGATGCAGTTCGGCGACCAGCTGGGTGACTTCGTGGAAGTGACCGCCAACACCAATGATGGCCGCGACGCGCTGCTGCAGCAGTACCACGACTGGTTCGGCGAGCGCTGGTGGATGCTGCCGAACCCGACCTACGGCGGCTTCGAGCCGGCGCAGTTCAACAACGATTACTCGCAGTCGCGCCAGGCCCGCCATGACGCCAAGCGTGCCGCGCTGGACTACGCGCCGTGAGCCGCGCCCCGCTGCCGCTGCGTGACCACGAGCGTCTGATCTTCGCGCTGGACGTGCCTGACCGCGTGCAGGCGTTGGAGTGGGTGGACCGCCTTGGCGACAGCGTGGCGTTCTACAAGATCGGCATGGAACTGCTCGCCTCCGGTGAGTACTTCCAGGTGCTGGACGAGCTGGCACGTCGCGACAAGCGCGTGTTCGTCGACCTCAAATTCTTCGACATTCCGGCCACCGCCGCAGCGGTGATCAAGCGCCTGGCGCAGTGGCCGGTCAGCTACGCCACCATCCACGGCTGGCACCCGGCGATGATGGAGGCCTGCGCGGCCGCCAACAGCGGCGATATGCGACTGCTGGCGGTGACCGTGCTGACCTCGATGGGTCGCCCGGACCTGGCGCAGATGGGCATCGACCGCGAGCCGGTGGAAGTCGTGGTCGAACGCGCGCTGGCCGCACAGGCTGCGGGCATCGACGGCGTGATCGCTTCCGGCCAGGAAGCGGGTCCGATCCGCACCGCGACCGGCGCCGGTTTCTCGATCGTCTGCCCGGGCATCCGCCCCGGTGGCCCGGTCGGCGATGACCAGAAGCGCACCGTGGGGGTGGCGCAGGCCTTTGCCGATGGCGCCGATGCCATCGTGGTCGGTCGGCCGATCCGCCTGGCAACCGATCCGCAGGCCGCAGCACGGGCGATCCAGCAGGAAATCGCGACGGCTCTGACCGCGCGCTGAGCCCCGCTCCGACGGCAGTCACGCCGGCACCACGAACGCCATCCCGTTGAATGCGGGATGGCGTTCGCATTTGTTCCTGTTGCCCTGACGCACCCGACCCCAGCCCGGAAAACTGTGCGCCACATCGCGCTGCGCGGGTAGAGCGACCTCTATCAATCGATGCACCGGCACGGACCGCGGCCGCGCCGGTTCCCATCATCGATAGAGGAATACACGGATATGTATCGCAGCACCTCTTTGCTGTTCGGCAGCCTGCTGGCCGCCGCCATCGCCTTTCCCGCTGCGGCGGCCCCCCAGCCCCGCGAAGTGCCGCGCATCATCGGCGGCGAGGCTGCCAAGCCCGGGGACTACCCCTTCATGGTCAGCCTGCAGGGCGTTTCCCGTGGTGATACCGATTACGACCGGCACTTCTGCGGCGGCACGCTCATCTCACCGTCCTGGGTGCTGACGGCCTCGCACTGCGTGGAAGGCGATCGTCCCGGTGATCTGGCCGTGCTGGGCGGCGTCACCGCGTTGTCCACCGAACCGTCGGCACGCGCATCCAATGTCAAGGCCATCCATGTCCATCCAGCGTTCAACAGCGGCAATTCGCTGGAGCATGACGTCGCCCTGATCCACCTGAGTGCGCCGTTGGCCGATGCGCAGCCGGTGGCGCTGCGGTTGCGACCCGATGCCAGCTATCTCAAACCGGGCCGGGAGTTCACGGTGATCGGCTGGGGCGACACCGATATCACTGACGGGCGGGTCTATCCCACCCAGCTGCAGACGGTGCAGACCCCGTTCGTGCCCTTCGCCACATGCCAGCAGGCGTATGCGGGCGAGCTGGCACGCGGCAAGGTCATCTGCGCCGGGCGCGAGGGCATCGACAGCTGCCAGGGCGATTCCGGTGGTCCGCTGCTGCTGCGCCTGCGCGAGGGCTGGACCCAGTTCGGTGTCGTCAGCTGGGGCGAAGGCTGCGCGCTGGCCGGCTACCCCGGCGTTTATGCCCGAATCGCCGAAAAACATGCCGTAGATTTCATTGAATCGGTCTGGCAACGCGATTGACTCAATAAAATCAATGAGTTGAATGATGTTTTGTCATGTGTTGCGTTAACTTTGCGGGCAGCGTAGGATCGCCGCCATCCGGTCTTCGGGCCGGACATGCGCCACAACTGTCCACCGGCCTTGCGCCGGTTTGAAGAGTCCGCGATCCCTGTGATCCGGGCTCTTTTTTTATCCGCCCGGTGCGGGCAGGACCCGTCGGCACATGGCGCGAATCCACCGCGCAGCGCGGGCCATGGCAGAAACCGTGACGCCCCGGCTTGCCGCTGTCACGTCGCAGGCCGCAAGATGCGGACCGGTCCGGGGAGTCCGATTGCATGAGCGTTGTAGTGCGAGGAAGGTCTGCGCGGGGATGGGGGCTGGCGGCCATGCTGCTGCTGGCCATCGCCGCGTGCCGTGAATCCGGCAGTGATCCGGCCGCCGCGCCGGCCGAGCCTGTCGCCGCGGTGCAGGCGATGGCGCAACGGCTGGCCGAGGACGACCTGGTCGGCTACGCAAAGCTGTCGGTGCCCCCCAGCCAGTACCAGCGCCTGCAGCAGGCCTGGGCCGACGGCCACAGCCAGTGGCCGCTGACGGGGCTGCCGCTCGGCGACCAGCTGCTGCCGATGCTGGCCGCGCTGCGCGAGCCGGGTGCCAGCGTGCAGCTGCAGCGCAGTTTCGATCGCCAGCTGGCCGGCCAGGCCCGCGCCGTGCGCCAGGCCGCGCAGTCGATGGGCAACTTCGGTGTGCAGTACCTGCGGCACCAGAAGGGCTACACGCCTGGCCAGCAGGCGCATTACATCCAGCTGGTGCAGACCCTGGCGGCGTGGGCCCAGGACGCGCCGATCAGCGACCGTGCCAGGGCCCGCAGCAGCATCGCTGCGCTCGTCGGTGCCGCGGCCAAGGTCGGCTTCCAGGACGACGCCGGCCTTCAGGCTGCGGGCATGGAAGGCAGCCTGCAGCAGCTGGCGCCCTTCATCCAGACAGTGAAAGCCGTGCTGGCCAGCTACGGCCTGGGCGTGGACGAGGCGCTGCGCAGCGTGCGTGGCGAGCTGTTGTCGGTAGAAGGCGACAACGCCCTGGTGCGCCTGCAGTACGAGCTTGCCGGCCGCGCAATGACCGTGCAGGTGCCGCTGAGCCGGCGCGAGGGCCACTGGTACCTGACCCGCACTCTGGCCGATACCGACGCCCTGTTGCGCCAGGCCGATGCCGCGCGCGCCGCCGCTGCTCCGGACCCTGTGCCCGCCCCCACAACCGATGGGGAAGCGGCAACGCCATCGGCTAAGCCATAATGACGTCGATGTCGAAACAGAACCCGCTGCCGTTCCCCGGCGAAGAATCCCAGCCGACGCCCGCCGACATGGCGCCGGCGTCCCCCTCGACCGACGCCGGCACCCCGCCGGCGGCGACGCCCGCGCACGCGCGTCCTGCCGGCCGCCGCCCGCTGTGGGCGCGCCTGCTGGGGCGCCTGGTGGAACCCTGGCTGTCGCTGAAGATCGAGCCGGAAGACCCGGGCCAGTACAACGATGGCCGCCCGGTCGTGTACGTACTGGAAGACTACGGCCTGTCCAACGCGCTGATCCTGGACAAGGCCTGCCGCCAGGCCGGCCTGCCGTCGCCGCTGGTGCCGCTGGCCGGTGACCCCACCGGCCGCAAGCGCGCCTACCTGGCCCTGTCGCGCCGCAGCTCCAGCAACTCGCTGATTCCCGAACAGCGCGGCGCCAAGACCCATTCCGATTCGCTGGCCAAGGTCCTGCAGGCCCATCGCGTGCGCGACGACCTGGATGTGCACCTGGTGCCGGTATCGATCTTCGTCGGTCGCGCCCCGGACAAGCAGAGCGGCTGGTTCGCCGTGCTGTTCTCGGAAAACTGGGCGCTGGTCGGACGTTTCCGCCGCCTGCTCGGCCTGCTGCTGAACGGCCGCAACACCATCGTCCGCTTCGCACCGCCGATCTCGCTGCGTTCGACCATCGACGAGGGCCTGGAGCCGGAGCGTACGGTGCGCAAGCTGCAACGCGTGCTGCGTACCCATTTCCGCCGCATCCGCGAGTCGGTGATCGGTCCTGACCTGTCGACCCGGCGCCTGCTGGTGGACCAGGTGCTGGCCGCCGAGACGGTGCGCGAAGCGATCGCCTCCCAGGCCAAGCGCGACAACAGCAAAACCAGCGATGCCTGGAAGAAGGCGCACGCCTACGCCTGGGAAATCGCCGCGGACTATTCCAGCCCGGTGGTGCGCTCGGCCAGCTTCATGCTCAGCCACGTGTGGAACCGCATCTACGCCGGCGTGCTGGTGCATCACCTGGACAAGTTCAAGGCCGCCGCGCCGGGCCACGAAGTGGTCTACGTGCCCAGCCACCGCAGCCACATGGACTACCTGCTGCTGTCCTACCTGCTGTACGACCGCGGCATCGTGCCACCGCACATCGTGGCCGGCATCAACCTGAACCTGCCGGTGGTCGGCACCCTGCTGCGCAAGGGCGGTGCGTTCTTCATCCGCCGCTCGATCCGTGGCAACGCGCTGTATTCGGCGGTGCTGAGCGAGTATGTGGCGCAGCTGGTCGCAGGCGGCTATTCCATCGAATACTTCGTCGAGGGCGGGCGCTCGCGTACCGGTCGCCTGCTGCAGCCCAAGGGCGGCATGATCTCGATGACCCTGCGTGCGTTCCTGCGCCAGCCCCGCAAGCCGGTGCTGTTCCAGCCCATCTACATCGGCTACGAGAAGCTGATGGAAGGCGGCAGCTACCTGGATGAACTGTCCGGGCGGCCGAAGGAAAAGGAATCGATCTGGCAGCTGCTGTGGGGCATCCCCAAGGTGCTCAAGCAGAACTACGGCCAGGTGGTGGTGAACTTCGGTGAGCCGATCGCGCTGAACGACGTGCTGGCCGAGAAGGCCCCGGAGTGGGGCGGCGAGGCGGTGTCCGAGGACGAGAAGCCCTCGTGGCTGTCGACCACCGTCGACACCCTTGCCGAACGCATCCAGGTGCGTATCAACGGCGCCGCCGACGTCAATCCGATCAATCTGCTGGCGCTGGCCCTGCTGTCCACGCCCAAGCATGCGATGGGCGAGGCCGACCTGATCGCGCAGATCGAGCTGTGCAAGACCCTGCTGGTGGAGATGCCGTATTCGGGCCGGGTGACGGTGACCCCGCACTCGCCGGAGCGGATCATCGCCCACGCCGAAGAGATCAACGTCCTTACCCGCATCAAGCACCCGCTGGGCGACGTGCTCAGCGTCAGTGGCGATACCGCGGTGCTGCTGAGCTATTTCCGCAACAACGTGGTGCACCTGTTCACCGCGTCGTCGTGGGTGGCCTGCTGCTTCCAGAACAACCGCCGCATGAGCCGCACCGGCCTGGTCCAGCTGGGCCGCACGGTGTACCCGTTCCTGCAGGCCGAACTGTTCCTGCCCTGGACCGAGGACGAGTTCGCCCAGCGCATCGACCAGACCATCGACGTGTTCGTGCGAGAGGGCCTGCTGCAGAACGTCAACGAAGACGACGGCGGCATCCTTGCGCGCAACACCGGGCAGACCGACGAAGTGTTCCGCCTGCGGGCGATCGGGCATTCGCTGCAGCAGGCGTTCGAGCGCTATTACATCGCCATTTCGGTGCTGGTGAAGAATGGCCCGGGCACGCTCGGCGCCGCCGAACTGGAAAGCCTGTGCCAGCAGGCCGCGCAGCGCCTGAGCCTGCTCTATGCGCCGGCCGCGCCGGAGTTCTTCGACAAGTCGCTGTTCCGCGGGTTCATCCAGAAGCTGCGCGAGCTGCGCCTGGTGTGGCCGGACGAGAACAGCAAGCTGCTGTTCGACGAGCGGCTGGATGCCTGGGCCAAGGATGCCAAGTTCATCCTCGGCCGCGAACTGCGCCACACCATCGAACGGGTGAGCCCGGAAGCCGCGCGCCCGGACGAACCGGCACCGCAGGATTGAACCTGCGGCGCCTGTCGGGCCTGGCCGCGTTGATCGCGGCCGCAGGCCTTGCGGCTGCTTCGGTGCAGGCTGCAGAGGTCTGCGTGGACGATAACCTGCCCGGGCGGCTGGCCGATGCCCCGGTGCGCCTGTGTATCGAGGCAAAGGCCGGGCAACCGGCGCACTACCACCTTTGGCTGGCCGACGAGGTGCGCATCAGTGGTGATGAACCTGCTGCGCGACAGGGTCTTGCCGGGGACTGGTACGGCCATCCGCTGGGGCTGCGCTGTACCGGTGCCGGCAACGTGCGCCGCTGCGATCTGACCGTGGACGGCGAGGCGGCCTGGAATGCGGAGCTGGTGCTGCCGCGTTGAAGCAGGCCGCATCCACGCATGGCGTGGATCTACCGGGATGTGCCGGCATGGCGTGGATCCAGGTGTGCCGGGTCGCGTCATCCACGCATGGCGTGGATCCACAGATTGTCGGGTCGTTACCGGACTTCGGGCCGGGCACGGGCCTGCAGTAGATCCACGCCATGCGTGGATGGGCCACCGGTTACGCCGGCTCGTCCGGAATCTGCAGGCTTTCCAGCTTGGTGATGCAGTCCTTCAACTGCAGCTTGCGCCGCTTCAGCCGCTTGAACTCCAGCTCATCCTCGCCGTTGGCGGCCATGCGCGTGATCTGTTCATCCAGCGAGCGATGCTCCGCGCGCAGGGCGAGCAGGCGTTCGACGATTTCGGCGGGGTTGTAGGTGTCCACGGTCTCCGAGCATACACAGCGACGATGACTGCCGGGAGAGGGGAATCCCGACCCCGGGTCCGGGCTGCCGCAAGCCGGTAGAATGGAGCCATGTCCGCCGTGATCTCCCTGCCCGATCCCCCGCAGCGCGTTTCGCGCGACCCGCGCGTGGCCGGGCACGGGGCGGACAAGCTGGGCAAGCGCCTGCGCCGCCAGGTCGGCCAGGCCATCGCCGACTTCGGCATGATCGAAGCAGGCGACAAGGTCATGGTCTGCCTGTCCGGCGGCAAGGACAGCTACACCCTGCTGGACCTGCTGCTGCAGCTGCAGAAAAAGGCGCCGGTGCCGTTCGAACTGGTAGCGGTGAACCTGGACCAGAAACAGCCCGGGTTCCCCGAGCACGTCCTGCCGGAGTACCTGGCAGGGCTGGGCGTGCCGTACCAGATCATCGAGCAGGACACGTATTCGGTGGTCAGCCGGGTCATCCCGGAAGGCCGGACGATGTGTTCGCTGTGCTCGCGCCTGCGCCGGGGCGCGCTGTACAACCACGCCAAGGTGCACGGCTTCAGCAAGATCGCCCTGGGCCATCATTGCGATGACGTGGTGGCCACGTTCTTCCTGAACCTGTTCCACCATGCCAAGCTGGCCGCCATGCCACCGAAGCTGCTCAGCGACGATGGACAGCACGTGGTGATCCGCCCGCTGGCGTACGTGCGCGAGCACGACATCGCGCAGTACGCGCAGGCCCGCCGCTTCCCGATCATCCCCTGCACCCTGTGCGGCAGCCAGGAAAACCTGCAGCGTCGGCAGGTCGGCCTGATGCTCAAGCAGTGGGACCAGGACCATCCCGGGCGCATCGAACAGATCGCACGGGCGATGGCCGACGTGCGACCTGCGCAGCTGGCCGATGCCGCCCTGTTCGATTTCATGGCCCTGGGCCGCCGTGGCGATGCGGCGCTTGCCGATGCCTGGCTGGCCGACGCAGTTCCCGAGACGCCTGCCGTTTAAGGTCGGGCGCCCTTCTTCTTCAGACACCGGAATTCCATGTTCTTTCGCAACCTGACGTTCTTCCGCTTCCCGACCTCCACTGATTTTTCCGAAGTCGATACCCTGCTGCCGCACGCCCTGCTCAAGCCGGTCGGCGCGCTGGAAATGAACTCGCGTGGTTTCATCTCGCCGTTCGGCCGCGAAGAGAAGGAAGCCCTCTCGCACCGCATTGCCGAACACCTGTGGCTGACCGTCGGTGGCGAGGACAAGATCCTGCCCGGCGCGGTGGTCAACGACCTGCTCGAGCGCAAGCTGGAAGAGATCGAAGAGAAGGAAGGCCGCCGCCCCGGTGGCCGCGAGCGCAAGCGCATGAAGGACGACCTGCTGCATGAACTGCTGCCGCGCGCCTTCGTGAAGTCCTCCCGCAACGACGCTTTCATCGACCAGTTGCACGGCTACGTGGTGGTGGACACCTCCAGCCGCAAGACCGGCGAATACTTCATGTCCGACATCCGTGGCCTGCTCGGCAGCTTCCCGGCAATGCCGCTGAATGCCGAAGTCGCGCCGCGCTCGATCCTGACCGGCTGGATCGCCGGCGAGCCCCTGCCCACCGGCTTCAGCCTGGGCGAGGAGTGCGAGATGAAGGACCCGGTGGAAGGCGGCGCGGTGGTCAAGTGCCAGCACCAGGAACTGCGCTGCGACGAGATCGACAAGCACCTGGACGCTGGCAAGCAGGTGACCAAGCTGGCCCTGGTGTTCGAGGACAACCTGTCCTTCGTGCTGGGCGACGACCTGATCGTGCGCAAGCTGAAGTTCCTGGACGGTGCGCTGGACCAGCTGGAGCACGCGGACGAAGACGGCCGCCGTGCCGAGTTCGACGCCCGCTTTGCCCTGCAGAGCGCGGAGATCCGCCGCCTGTTCCTGCTGCTCGAAGAAGCCTTCAAGCTCAGCAAGGCTGACTGAACAGGCAGGCCGTCGGCCGCCGGTCATCCGGCGGCCCCGCACGGCGCTATGCTGGGACCATGAGCCGTCTGCTGCGCCGCCTGATCTCGCCGGTCCCTCCCGCCACCGTACAGCGCGACACCGTTCGCCTGCGGCTGGAGGATGTCGAGATCGAAGTACTGCGCGTGCGCGATCCGCGCGCGCGCCGGATCAAGCTCAGCGTCGATGAGCGCGGTGCACGACTGACACTGCCGCCGCGCGCCAGCCTGGTGATGGGCGAGCGCTTCCTCGAACAGCATCGTGACTGGCTGGGCCTGCAGCTGCGCCTTTACCAGGGGCATGGACTGCCCGCCGCGTTGCAGCCTGGTGTCGACGGTGTGCTGCCGCTGCGCGGCGAACTGTTACCGCTGCGCTGGCAGGAAGGCCGCTACGCACGACTGGAAATCGACGAACACGGCGCCTGCGTGCAATGGCCGAGCCGTGGCGGCGACGCGACCCTGCGCCGCCTGCTGCGCGAGTTCTACGAAGCACAGACCCGCGCCGACGTCGGCCGCTGGCTGCCGAAGTACCTGCCCGGCCTGCCGCGCGCGCCCAGCCGTCTGCGCCTGAAGGTGATGTCCTCGCAATGGGGCTCGCTGGCCCCCGACGGCAGCATGGCGTTGGACCTGGCACTGGTACTGGGCAGCCCCGCCGCCTTCGAATACGTGCTGGTGCACGAACTCTGCCACCTGATCCAGGCCAATCACTCGCCGGCGTTCTGGCACGAAGTGGAACAACGCTTCCCTGACTGGCGTGCGCAGCGCGACTATTTCCAGCTGGAAGGGCGCAGATTGAAAGCAATGCTCCGGCAGCTGCTGTAGCGCCCGCGCTACAGCAGCTGCCCGCGCATTCTTCCTCTACCCCCGCCTTCGGCGCGCCCCTTCAACAGAAGGGGCTCCACTCCAGAGAGGGTATCGAGCGGCCGAGCATGGGCTGTGGCTACTGAAGCGCGCACAGCGCGCGACCCGCTTTGCCCCTGCTCTTCTTTTTCTCTTCCGTGGTGGCACGGAAACTGTCTGAGGTCGGGCGGGTGGGTCATGCAGGGGCGTTGGCGCCATGGATGGCGCCATCGAGCTTACAAGGGTGAGGGCGCTTTGCTTGCGAAGCACTGCTTCGCAAGCGACCGAACGCACAGCCGCCAGCGGCTGGGCCGGGCCCCGGAGGGGTACTTGCAGCGTCCCCTGCATGGCCCACCCGCCCGGCCAAGCGCGGCTTTTGATTGTGCCCCTGCGCCACGAGGGGCTCAGCCGTTGGCCGCAGACCTTATCGACCCGCGCGCAATGCCGCCGCCTCCGCCCATCGCGCCGCCACCCGCGGAGCGGTGATGCACACCGCCTGATCGGTCACCGTGGTCACCGCCCGCTCCAGCAGCTGGATGTCCGCTTCGTGCTGGCGCGCCACATGCGGATCCTCGAAGAAGATCGCGCGCTGGCAACGACCTTCCAGCACGCGGTCGGCAATCTGCGCATCGCCGCCCATCGGACCGCTCTGGTAGCGCGTCACCCACGCCCTGTCCGCGGGCCAGCCGCGGCTCCAGGCCAGCTCGTTCAAGCGCTGGCCGGTGGTGCCGGTAGCTACGCGTTCGCCGAAGCGCGCCAGCACGTCAAAGTGCTCATCGGCGAAGGCCAGCATCGCTGGCTTCATCGCATCGTGTGCGATCAGCGCCAGCGTCTGCCCTTCGAACGCATGCAGATTGTCGGCGCCTGCATCGGCAGCCAGGCCCGAATGGATGCGCTCAACCTCGATCCAGTCGCGGGCGGTGGCCACGGTGGAAATGAACGGCTTGCCGTGGATCACGCACTGGCGCTTGAGCGCGGTCGCCTCGGGGAACACCGAGGAGGGATCGACCGGATCCATCAGGTAGACCGCACCGTCCAGCGTACGCTCGGCGCCCATGCCCACCACTTCGGCCACCAGCTTCATCAACCCGCCTTCGCGACCGTACGGATAGCGCTGCAGACCGTCGTAACCGGCAAGAAACCCGTTGCGCTCGATCGCCTCGTGGGTACGCCCGACCGCACACAGGGTCACGCCCAGTTCGCGCAGCCCGGGTTCGCTGGCGCGCAGCCAGCGGAACAGTGCCGCGCGCGCGTCGTGGTGATGGAGACGGTTGGCGGCCAGGCCGATGCGCATCGAGAGCTCCGGGATCGGTAGAAGCGGCAGTGTATGTCGCTATTGGCGGTTTCGGAGCGTTTTACACATTTCCTCATTGTTGCTGGGAAATGCTTCGCTAGCGTGGCAGGAGGTCGTACCGCGATGCGGCCATGCCCCTGCATGCGACATGAGGATGTCCACCGTGAATGTCGCTGGCGCCCTGGCCCGCATCGTCGCCCTGTCGTTGTTGTCGGCGCCGGCCTGGGCCGGACAGTGCCAAGGCCCCATCCTGCTTGCCTACCCCGCCGATCGTGCACCGCTGTCATCCAGTCTGGACGACGCGCCACAGGGCCTGGTGGCGGTCTACCTGGCGCTGCTGCAGGAGCAGTACGCCACGCTGCGCGCCACACCGGTCGCGGCGACGGCGCTGGCTGCCGGCGCGCTGCCTGCCGGGACGCACGCCGTGCTCGGCTGGCCACGCGCGCAGAAACCGAAAGGCTGGGTGGTCAGCGTGCCCTACCTGCAGGTGCCGCAGGTGATCGTGCGACGCCCTGATGCGCTGCCGATCATCGGCCTGGATGGACTGCACGGTCGCGGCGTGGCCAGCCCCGACATCGTGCCACTTGCCCGGATGCTGGAGGAATCGGGTGCGGAGGTGCCACTGCTGCAGGTGGCGTCGCTGGACAAGGCACTGCAGCTGCTGAGCAGCGGCCAGGTCGATGCGGTGGTGGGCAATCTTGTGGAAGTGGAAGCCACGCTGCGCAGTCAGCCTGGCGGCGGGTTGGACGTGGCAGCGCCGGCCGGCTTCAGTGATTCACTGGTATTGGCCGCACTGCCGGCATGCGCGCATCTGGTGGCACGCTTCAACCAGCTGCAGGCAGGCATGACGCCGGAGCAGCGCGAGGCCTTGCGGGCACACTGGATCTCGACATCCCCTCGCCGTGGCTTCGCGCCGGTGTCGCCCCTGCGCGGGTCGATCGCCGTGCTGCTGGCGCTGCTGACAATGGGCCTGGTGTATGCATTCGGTTACTGGCGACTGCACCGCGAAGGCCTGCGCAGGCAGGCGCTGGAACAACGCCTGCAGGAGGTCACCGCCAACCTGCCGGCGGTGGTGTACCAGGCGCGGCGCAGCAGCACCGGCGAGTACAGCGTTCCCCACATTGCAGGCGACGTGCACGCCCTGTTCGGGGTCAGCGTGGATACCGCGCGGGTCGACCATGGAAGCCTGCTGGCTGCAGTCCATCCGCAGGATCGCCGCTCGGTACTGGCCTGCGTTGACGCCGCCGCGCTGGTGCGCGGGCCCATCGACATCACCTTCCGCACGCGCGGCCCCAACGGCTGGCGCTGGGTACGTTCCCACGGGCGGCCGATTGCCTGCAGCGACAGCGGCGTGGAATGGAGTGGATACTGGATGGACGTCACCGAGGCGCGCGCACGTACGCAGGCACTGAACGATGCCCGCCGTGATGCGGAGCAGGATGCGGCCGCGAAGGCCCATTTCCTGGCCACCATGAGCCACGAGATCCGCACGCCGATGAGCACGCTGCTGGGGATGCTGGAGTGCCTGGGCAGCGGCGCACTGGATGCGCGCCAGCGCCAGGTACTGGCGACCATCGATGATGCCGCGCAGATGCTGCGCCAGATCCTCGATGACGTGCTGCACAGCCAACGCCTGCAGTCCGGGCCACGGTCACCGCAGTGCCTGCCCACCGATCTGGCCGGACTGCTGCGGGCGGTGCAGCGCCTGCTGGCTCCGGTGGCGGCAAGCAAAGGTCTGCATCTGCGCTGCGAGGTGGATCCCGTGCTTCAGCGTGGGTCGTTGGCGGATGCGCTGCACCTGCGCCAGATCCTGTTCAACCTGGCGGGCAATGCGCTGAAATTCACCCTGCAGGGCGGGGTGGACCTGCAGGTGCGGGTGCTGCAGCAGCACGAGCATGGCCAGCAGCTGCGGCTGCAGGTGACCGACACCGGAGTGGGTATCAGCCGCGAGCGCCAGCGGGCGGTATTCGCTGCGTTCACCCAGGCCGATGCGTCCACCACCCGGCGCTTTGGTGGCAGCGGCCTGGGCCTGGCGATCTGCCGTGAACTGGCGGTATCGATGGGCGGACAACTGCACCTGTGCAGCACGCCGGGCGCGGGCACCACGGTGTGGCTGGACCTGTACCTGCCGGCCTGCGAGGCGCCATTGGTGGAGCATCGTGATGATGCGGCGGGCCTGCCAGTGTTGCCGCCGGTGCGGGTACTGGTCGCCGAAGACCATCCCACCAACCTGCAGCTGCTGGTCCAGCGGCTGCAGGAACTGGGCCTGCAGGTGCATGCCACGGCCAATGGCGAGCAGGCATGGCAGGCGTGGCAGGCACACCGCTTCGCGCTGGTCATCACCGATTGCCACATGCCGGGCATGGACGGCTTTGCCTTGGCCCGCGCGATCCGCGCCGATCCACGGGCCGACGCAGCGCGGGTACCGATCATCGCGTTGACCGCCAGCGTGCTCGACAGTACCCGTCAGGCCTGCCTCGACGCTGGCATCGATCATTTCATCGCCAAGCCGGTCGAGCGCGACGCACTGCACGCCACGCTCGCCGCAGTGCTGACACCGCTGGCCGGTCTGTCAGTGCGCCAGTAGCCGGACGATGCTGGCGGCGGCGTCGCGACCTTCGGCCACTGCGGTCACCACCAGGTCGGCACCACGCACCGCGTCGCCACCGGCGAACAGGCGCGGATGGGCGGTCTGGAAGGGCAGCTTGCCCTTGCCTCCGGCGAGGATGCGCCCGTTCGCCTGGCCCTCCACGCCATGCTCGGCCAGCCACGATGGCACGCTGGGCGAGAAACCGAACGCGATGATCACCACGTCCGCTTCCAGCAGCGATTCGCTGCCCTCGATCTGCACCGCGTTCTGGCGGCCGTTGGCATCGGGCTCGCCCAAGCGCGTCTCGATGACGGTGACCCCGATCACTTCGTCATCGGCACCGGCTTCGATCGACAACGGCTGACGGTTGAACAGGAAGCGCACGCCTTCCTCGCGCGCATTGGCTACTTCGCGCGCGCTGCCCGGCATGTTGGCTTCGTCGCGGCGGTAGGCGCAGGTGACCTTGGCTGCGCCCAGTCGCACCGCACTGCGCACGCAGTCCATGCCGGTGTCGCCACCGCCGAGGACCACCACGCGCTTGCCATTGAGGTCAGGCAGGGCGATCTGGTCTTCCCAGCCGGCGATCGGCCGGCCCTGCGGATCATCGCCGCCGACGATGCGGCTGTTCTGCACCAGGAACGGCAGTGCCGGCAGCACGCCTTTCAGGTCCTGGCCGTCGAGGCCACCATCGGTGTAGCGGTAGGCGCCGGTACCGACGAACACCGCATCATGGCTGTCCAGCAGCTGCTGCAGGCTGATGTCGCGGCCGATCTCCACGCCGAGGCGGAACTGCACGCCCATGCCTTCGAGCACGTCGCGGCGGCGGCGGATCACGTCCTTGTCCAGCTTGAAACTGGGGATGCCGAACTGCAGCAGGCCACCGACCTGCTCGTAGCGGTCGTAGACCACCGCGGTGATGCCGGCATGCGCCAGGCGATCGGCACAGGCCAGGCCTGCCGGGCCGGCACCGATCACGGCCACCGTGTGGCCGGTGGGCTGCACCGCCGTCATGTCCGGCCGCCAGCCGGTGGCCAGTGCCGTGTCGACGATGTACTTCTCCACCGCGCCGATGGTGACTGCGCCAAACTCCTCCAGCGTGCAGCTGCCTTCGCACAGGCGATCCTGCGGGCACACCCGGCCGCACACTTCCGGCAGCGGGTTGGTGCTGTGGCACAGCGTGGCCGCTTCGTGGATGCGGTTTTCCTGCACCAGCTGCAGCCATTGCGGGATGGCGTTGTGCACCGGGCACTTCCAGCTGCAGTACGGGTTGCCGCAGTCCAGGCAACGGCCGGCCTGGTACTGCGCATCTTCCTTGCCGAACTTTCCGTACAGCTCGCCCCAGTCGCCGGAGGTGCGCAGTTCGACCGGGATGCGCTGCGGCATGGTCCGGGGCAGGTCGAGGAACTGGAAGGCGTGCTTGCGGCTCATGATCGTCTCGGCAGTGCGGTGCGCGCGCTCACGCGGCGCGGCGCAGGGTTTCGGTCAGCGACTCGATGCTGGCGGCCTTGGGTTTGACCAGCCAGAACTTGCCGATGTAATCGCGGAATTCGTCCATGATCTGCTGCGCCCAGATGCTGCCTGTCAGCTCGCGATGACGGCCGATCAGGCGGTGCAGGTGCTGGCGGTAGTTCTCGAAACCTTCGGCGGACACGCGATGGATGTCGATCAGCTCGTGGTTGTAGCGGTCGACGAAATCGCGGTCCACGTCCAGCACGTAGGCCAGGCCACCGGTGAAGCCGGCACCGAAGTTGAGGCCGACCTTGCCCAGCACCAGCACCACGCCGTCGGTCATGTACTCGCAGCAGTGATCACCGGCGCCTTCCACCACCGCCAGTGCGCCGGAGTTGCGCACGGCGAAACGTTCACCGGCGCGGCCGGCGGCGAACAGCTCGCCACCGGTGGCGCCGTACAGGCAGGTGTTGCCGATGATCGCGGTGCTGCGTGCCTCGAAGCGTGCGCCACGCGGCGGACGCACCACCAGGCGGCCGCCGGCCATGCCCTTGCCGACGTAGTCGTTGGCTTCACCTTCCACTTCCAGATGCAGGCCACCGACGTTGAAGGCACCGAAGCTCTGCCCGGCGCTGCCACGGAAGCGCAGGTCCAGCGGCGATTCGGCCATGCCCTGGTTGCCGTGCGCGCGTGCCACCGCGCCGGCCAGGCGGGTGCCGACGCTGCGGTCGGTGTTGTGGATCAGGAAGCGGTGTTCGCCGCCGCGCTTGTGCTCGATGGCCTCGGCCAGCAGGCCGTCCATCTGCGTGGCCAGGCTGTCCGGTGATTCGTACAGGCGCTGTGCGGCGCAGTGGCTGCCCGGGTAGTTGGCGTCGGCCAGCAGCCGCGACAGATCCACGCGCACGTCCTCGCGTGGCGAGACCTCAAGCTGGCGCAGCAGGTCGGTACGGCCGACGATCTCCTGCAGCGAGCGTGCGCCCAGCACCGACAGCCAGCCGCGCACTTCCTCGGCCAGCAGGCGGAAGAAGTTCTCCACGCGCTCGGGTTGGCCGGTGAAATGGTTCTCGCGCAGGCGCTCATCCTGGGTGGCCACACCGGTGGCGCAGTTGTTGAGGTGGCAGATGCGCAGGTACTTGCAGCCCAGCACGATCATCGGCGCGGTGCCGAAGCCGAAGCTGTCCGCGCCCAGCAGCGCCGCCTTGACCACGTCCAGGCCGGTCTTCAGGCCGCCGTCGGTCTGCAGCAGGGTGCGCCCGCGCAGGTCGTTGGCCACCAGCGCCTGGTGCGCCTCGGCGATGCCCAGTTCCCACGGCACGCCGGCATAGCGGATCGAACTGACCGGCGACGCACCGGTACCGCCGTCGTGGCCGGAAATGGTGATGAGGTCAGCGCCGGCCTTGACCACGCCGGCGGCGATCGTACCGACGCCGGCATGGCTGACCAGCTTCACCGACACCAGCGCGGTCGGGTTGACCTGCTTGAGGTCGTAGATCAACTGCGCCAGGTCTTCGATGGAGTAGATGTCGTGGTGCGGCGGCGGCGAGATCAGGCCGATACCGGGCCTGGCATAGCGCAGCCGCGCGATCAGTTCATTGACCTTGTGCCCGGGCAGCTGGCCGCCTTCGCCGGGCTTTGCGCCTTGCGCGACCTTGATCTGCAGCACTTCGGCATTGACCAGGTATTCGGCGGTGACGCCGAAGCGACCGGACGCCACCTGCTTGATCTTGCTGCGCTTGTCGGTGCCATAGCGTGCCGGGTCTTCGCCACCTTCGCCGGAATTGCTGCGGCCACCGAGGCGATTCATTGCAATGGCCAACGCCTCATGTGCCTCGGGCGAGAGCGCACCGAGGCTGATCGCTGCGGTATCGAAGCGCGGGAACAGCTCGCCGGCCGGTGCGACCTCGTCCAACGGTGTCGGCGTGGCCGCCGGCACCAGCTGCAGCAGGTCGCGCAGCGCCGACGGCGGCCGCGCATGCACGGCATCGCAGTACTGCTGCCACGCACGCGGGTCACCGCTGCGCGCCGCGCGCTGCAGGGTGGTCACCACGTCCGGGTTGTACATGTGGTATTCGCCGCCGTGCACATACTTCAGCAGGCCGCCGACATCCACGCCCTGCTGCGCATCCCAGGCCTGCGCGCACAGTTCACGTGCATCGGCATCCAGGCGCGCGAAGCCGGCGCCGCCGATGCGCGAGGCGGTATCGGGGAAGCACAGGTCGACGACCTCCGGCTCCAGGCCGATGATCTCGAACAGCTGCGCACCGCGATAGCTGGCCACGGTGCAGATGCCCATCTTCGAGATGATCTTCGACAGGCCCTTGTAGATGCCCTTGCGGTAGCGGCGGCCGATCTGCGACTGCTCGCCGCCCTTGCTGAGCTTGAGGATGCCGCGACGACCCAGGTCGAACAGGGTCTGGTAGGCCAGGTATGGATAGACCGCCGTGGCACCGAAGCCGAGCAGGCAGGCCATGTGGTGCGCGTCGCGCGCGGTGCCGGTTTCCACGATCAGGTTGACGTCGCAGCGCAGGCCCAGGCGCGACAGGTGGTGGTGGATGGCACTGGTGGCCAGCAGGGCGTGCACCATCGGCCGCCCAGCCACCGGGTAGCGGTCGGACAGCAGCAGCATCACCATGCCATCGCGCGCGGCCTGTTCGGCTTCGGCGCAGATGCGTTCGATGCCAGCACGCAGGCCTTCCTCTTCGCTGTAGGACAGGTCGAGCAGGCGGTTGGCCTGCACGTACTGGTCCATCTTCAGCAGCTGGCGCAGCTTGCGCTGGCTCAGCACCGGCGAATTGAGGATGACGTGGTTCACCGTCTCCGGGCCGGCATGGAAGATGTTGGTCTCCTTGCCGAGCTGGGTGGACAGGGACATCGCGCAGTCTTCGCGCAGCGGATCGATCGGCGGGTTGGTGACCTGCGCGAAGGCCTGGCGGAAGTAGTCGTACAGCGGACGGCTGCGCTGGCTGAGCACGGCCATCGGCGTGTCATCGCCCATCGAGCCGGTGGCTTCCTGCTCGGTCTCGGCCAGCGGCCGCAGCACCTGCTCCACTTCCTCGCTGCTGAGCTGGTACAGCTTGTGGTAACTGCGCAGGGTGCTTTCGTCGAACGGCTCTTCCACCAGCGACGGATCGATCAGTTCGGTCTGCAGGTAGGTGACGCCCTGCTGCAGCCACTGCTTGTACGGTGCGCGGCCGCGGTTGATGCGATCGATGGCTTCCGAATCGAGCAGGTCTCCGCGCTTGAGGTCGATGGCGATCATCTCGCCCGGACCGAGCTTGCCCTTGCGCACCACGCGCTCGGTCGGCACTTCCCACACACCCGCTTCGGAAGCGACCAGGAAATGGCGATCGGCAGTCAGCATCCAGCGCGCCGGGCGCAGGCCGTTGCGGTCGAGGGTACACACGGCGTAGCGGCTGTCGCAGGCGACGATGCCGGCCGGGCCGTCCCATGGCTCGCTGTTGAGGCCGTGGAATTCGTAGAACGCCGCCAGGTCCGGGTCCTTGAATTCCAGCGACTGCGTTGCCGGCGGCACCAGGATGCGCAGGGCCTGGATGAGTTCCATGCCCGCGGACACCATCAGTTCCAGCATGTTGTCCAGGCTCTGCGAATCGGAGCCGTGCATGGAGATGACCGGATCGAATTCGCCGATATCGAAGCGCGGCGTCTTCCACACCTTGCTGCGCGCCTGCGCCCAGCGCCGGTTGCCTTCGATGGTGTTGATCTCGCCGTTGTGGGCGAGCATCCGGAACGGGTGCGCCAGCGGCCAGCGCGGCAGCGTATTGGTGGAGAAGCGCTGGTGGAACACGATGGCGCTGGAGGCCAGTTCGCGCCGCTGCAGGTCCGGGAAGAAGCGGCTGAGCTTGTCCGGCAGCACCATGCCCTTGTAGCTGATGGCGTTGGGGCTGAGCGTGGTGACGTAGTAGTCGGCATGCGCGCGCAGCTGCTGTTCGCTGCGGCGGCGGGCCAGGAACAGGGCCAGGCCGAAGCCGGCGTCATCCTGGCCGACGCCGGCATCGACGAACACCTGCTCGATGCGCGGCAGGGTGTCGCGTGCCAGTTGGCCACAGACGCTGTCGTCGGTCGGGACCTCGCGCCAGCCGGCCACCTTGCAGCCCACCGCTTCGATCTGCTGCTGCAGCTGTGCACGGCAGGCCTGCGCGGCGTCGGCATCGTGCGGCAGGAACACCAGGCCGGCGGTGAAGCGCGCGCCGACGGCAATGCCCGCTTCACTGGCCAGCAGTTTCAGGAAGGCATCGGGGCGGCGCAGCAGCAGGCCGCAGCCATCACCGGTCAGGCCGTCGGCGGCGACACCACCACGGTGGGTCATGCGCGAAAGCGCGGCGATGGCGGTATCGACCAGCAGGCGCGAAGGCTGGTCGTCGAGCTGGGCGACCATGCCAAATCCACAGGCATCGCGCTCGGAGCGCGGGTCGTAAAGCCCTTGGCGGTTGCGGGGGGCCATCTCTACCTCGATGCAGATTGAAATGAACGGGGACACTCCTGCCCGCCCAATCCCTGGAGCGCATCGTGAGGCCACCGGATGCCTCGACTAGATCACAGGTTGCTGCAACGCCGCAATACACGGTTGCAGCCGCAACCAAAGCGCCGGCAAACGCATGCCGGCGCGGGATGGGTCAGCCGCAGCGGACGCCGCTGACCACGTCCTTTGCGTCCACTTCGATGTTCAGGCGATCGCCCAGGAACTCCATCGTGGTGACGTCATTGGGGTGCAGGACGCGGATCTGCTTGGCCGCCGCATCTTCCTGGGCCTGCTTGCCCAGCGCATCGGTATAAGCCTGGCCGACCAGGCTCTGCACCTGGCTGGCGTCGCAGTTGCCAACCGGCGGTGCTTCGGTGGCCTTGCCGGCTTCGTCGGCCGGCGCCTTGGCAGCTTCGGCGGCCTGCTGTGCGTGGGCGGTGGCCGAGTCCTGCTCATCCAGCGACGGCGCCTGGCAGGCGGTCAGGGCCAGCACGGCCGGCAGCAGCAGGGCGGAGAGGGAACGGGCGCGGATCGGGAACGACATCATGACTCCGGAAGGGAAGGGACGGTGAAAGGCCGAGCATAGCGGCGAACCCACCCTCACGTGTTTGTCTTGCGTTATTGACGTGGCCACGCCGCGTCGATCGGCAGACTGATGGCATGCCCGCCACCCCTACACCCGAACGCCAGGCCGCGCGCGCCGCCGGCCTGCGCTACGTCGATGACACCCAGCCCGGGTTCAGCCGTGTCCGCGCCGGCAAAGGCTTCTCCTATCGCGATGCCGATGGGCATGCCGTGCGCGATGCCGCCACGCTGCAGCGCATCCGCTCACTGGCGGTGCCCCCGGCCTACACCGCGGTGTGGATCTGTGCCCATGCCAACGGCCATCTGCAGGCCACCGGCCGCGACGCACGCGGGCGCAAGCAGTACCGTTACCACGCCGACTGGGCGGCGGTGCGTGATGCGGGCAAGTTCGACCGCATCATCGCCTTCGGCGAAGCGCTGCCGGCGCTGCGGCGGCGTCTCGGCCGTGACCTCAAACGCAGCGGTTTCCCGCGCGAGAAGGTGCTGGCGGTGGTGGTCGCGCTGCTGGCAGACACGCTGGTGCGCGTGGGCAACGAGACCTATGCGCAGGAGAACAAGTCGTACGGCCTGACAACGCTGCGCAACCGTCACCTGGACCTGCTTCGGGGGGGCCGGGTGCGCATGCGCTTCCGCGGCAAGTCCGGCCAGTTGCATGAGGTGACGGTGGGCGATCGTCGGCTGGGCGCGCTGGTGCGCAGCGTGCAGCAGCTGCCGGGGCAGGCCCTGTTCCAGTACCGCGACGACGTGGGCGAGGTGCAGCCGGTGGATTCGGGCGCGGTGAACGACTACCTGCGCGAGGTGATGGGTGAGGATTTCACTGCCAAGGACTTCCGCACATGGGGCGGCACGATGGCGGCAGTGCAGGCCTTCGCCGCAACCGAGCTGCCCGAACCGCCCAGCCAGCGCGCGCTGGCCAAGGCGCAGCGCGAGGTGGTGTGCCAGGTGGCCGCGCGGCTGGGCAATACTCCGGCGGTATGCCGCAAGGCCTACATCGATCCCTGCGTGTTTGCCGGCTGGGAACGCGGCGAGCTGACCGCACTGGCGGGCCTGCGCGGCCCGCGGCAGTGGGAACAGGCGACGCTGAAAGTGCTGCGTCGGGCGCGGCGGCTGAGCCGCAAGGCAGGTCAGCCGCAGTAGATCGCGGTGATGTTGTTGGTGCGGCCCTTTTCGATGGTCAGGCGCTCACCGCCTTCGCTGGCCGGCGGCACGCGCGGACCGTCGTGACGCAGTACCTGCACGTGCAGGCTGTCGCTGTCGACGCGGGCGCGCTCGACGGTGGCATCCGATGCTGCCAGACCGACCGCGCCGCGCACCATGTCCGAATGGCACTGGCCGGAAATCACGCCATCGATCGGCTGGATCTGGGCGACGGGGCTGCTGCTGCAGGCGGCGAGAGCGAAGCAGACGGCGGCGGTGGCAATGGCATGTTTCATGGGGGACGTTCCTCGTGTTGTGGCCTGCAGGGTGCGACGACACGCGTGGTGGCGGAATGAATGCCGTACACGCGATGGACACGGCGCGATCACTGCCGCCAACAGCCTGCGTGGGGACACTGCACGAGCGGCGCACGCCGCCCCCGGTACTGCGGCCCACGCGCCCCGGTAGTGCCGGCCGCTGGCCGGCAACCCCAATTCCCCCGAGGAGACCTGCATGGCCACCACCAGGAAGACCCCCGCCCGCCGCAAGGCATCGCCGAAGGTTCGCAAAGGCACCCAGGCCGCCCCAGCCGCCGCCGAAGCCACCACGTCCGAGCGCCTGCGCGTGGTGAAGACCGCCACCCGCAAGGCCGCTGCTTCCGACCCGCGCGCCGCGCGTGTGGCAGCGCGGCAGCGGCGCCTGCAGGACCAGGAAAAAGCGAAGGACATACGCGCAGCGAAGAAGGCAACGAAAAAGGCGGCAAAAAAGACCGCCACCCAGGCCGGTCCGCGCCGTCAGCCGGAGGCGATGCCGGCGCAGCAACTGGCCAAGCCGGGTCATGAGCATGCGCTGGAACTGGCGCCGCGCTTCCTCGCCCCGGACTACGTCGGCAGCGGCAAGCTGCAGGGCATGCGCGCGATCGTCACCGGTGGCGATTCCGGCATCGGCCGCGCGGTGGCGGTGCTGTTCGCCCGCGAAGGCGCTGACGTTGCGGTACTGCATCTGGACGAAGCCGAGGACGCCGAGCTCACTCGCCAGCACGTGGAGAAGGAGGGCGGCCGCTGCGTGGTGATCGCCGGCGATGTGCGCGATCCGCGCTTCTGCAACAAGGCAGTGAAACAGGTGGCCAAGGCCTTCGGCGGCATCGACATCCTGGTCAACAACGCGGCGTTCCAGCTGCACTGCGAGCGCCTGGAAGACCTGGAAGACGCGCACCTGCAGGAAACCCTGCAGACCAACATCGGCGGCTACATCCAGATGGCGCGTGCGGTGCTGCCACATCTGGGCGAGGGCGCCAGCATCATCAATACCGGTTCGGAAACCGGCCTGTTCGGCAGCAAGGCGCTGATCGATTACTCGGCCACCAAGGGCGCCATCCATGCGTTCACCAAAGCACTGGCCAGCCAGCTGCTGCCGCGCGGCATCCGCGTCAACTGCGTGGCGCCGGGCCCTGTGTGGACACCGCTGAATCCCGCCGACAAGCGGGCAAAGGACGTGGCCGAGTTCGGCAAGGACAGCGACATGGGCAGGCCGGCACAGCCCGAAGAACTGTCGCCAGCCTATGTGTTCCTGGCCTCACCAGCCTGCGCCAGCTACATCAACGGGGTGATCCTGCCGGTGATGGGCGGGCCGCGCGGTTAGCGCGCGGCGGAATAGAAACCGGCGATGCGCGGGATGAACTGCTGCGGATTGGCGCCGACCAGATTGGTCAGCACGACAACAGCGAGGTCGCGCTCGGGATAGACGATGAAGGCCGAGCGCGCGCCGCCCATGCCACCCACCTGCAGGTCGGGCGCGGTGTTGAACACCGGCCAGCCTGCGGCCCAGTCGCCGGCGCTGCCATCGTTGAGGCGCTCGCCCGTCCACATCTGCTGCACCGCGCGCCGCTCCAGCAGGCGTCCATCCTGCAATGCAACCAACCAGCGCGCGGTGTCGTCGGCCGTGGTGAGGATGCCGCCCCCGGCCCACAGGCTGGGCGGCATGTCGTAGAACCAGTGCGACAGCCGTGGTGTCGCATCCTTCGCATCGGTTGCGCGTGGCAGGTAGCTGTACATCGTCGCCGCATCCGGGACCAGGTCGTAGCTGTCCCCAAACGTGGTGCGTGCCATGCGCGCGGTGGAAAACTGGCGGGTGGCCAGGAAGCGTTCGTAGGGCATGCCGGATTGCTGCGCGATGATCCGCGCCAGCAGCACGTAGTTGGTCTGGTTGTACTGGAAGCGCTCGCCCGCCGCGGCCTCTGCCGGCAGCGCGCGGACTGCCTGCCATGCGTCCTGTTCCGAGCCACCGCCCAGCAGTCCTTCTGCATCGAGGATATCGGGCAGGCCAGAGGTGTGGGCAAGCAGTTGGCGCACGCGTACCGCACGCCAACTTCCGGGCAGGTCATCGAGATAGCGCGAGGCCGGTGCGTCGAGATCCACCCGCCCGTCCTCTGCCAGCTGCGCCAAAGCGACGCCGGTGAAGGATTTGGTGGCCGAGTTGAGCGGGAACCGTGTGCTGCGGGTAGCGACTACGCCGTTCTCGACGTTGGCCAGCCCGTAGGTTTCCGACAGCACCACCTGGCCATCCTTGACCACGGCGATCTGCAGGCCCGGAATGCGCTGTTCCTGCATGGTCTGGCGGATGAAACGGCGGGTCTGGTCGTTGGCCTGGTCCTGGTTGGCGGAGACAGCGGCGAAGGGCAGCAGGCTGATGATCATGAGCAGGGTTCGTAGCGTCTGGCGAGGCATGCGGGATCCCGGAGGGCAGGAAGATCGGCGGCGATGACGGCCGCCGCAGGTGTCAGGCCAGGGATCGGATGCGCGCGCGGCGTAAAAGGTTTAAGCCGGCCGCGCGCCCTACCGTTTGTCGGCCCATGACTTCCGGGGGGTTGACTACAGGTGTCGTCATGGCAACAGTAGCGACACGTGTAGTCAAGGGAGTGTTGTCATGCGTGGCAAGACCATCGGGGACCAGGAACTGGCCCTGCTGCAGTATGTGGATGAGCAGGCGCCGGCCAGCGTCGGCGAGGTCGCCAGCGGCTATGGCGAACCGCGCGGACTGGCCCGCTCCACGGTGTTGACGATGATGGAGCGCCTGCGCGCCAAGGGTTACCTGCAGCGCCGGCAGCAGCAGGGCGTCTACCGTTACCAGCCCACCCGCGGCCCGGAGAGCGTGCTGCAGGGCGCCGTCGCCCAGTTCGTCGACAACACCCTGCAGGGCTCGGTCTCGCCGTTCGTGGCGTACCTGTCGCAGCGGCAGAAGGTCAGCGACAACGAACTGGCCGAACTGGAAGCGCTGGTGGCCGAACTGCAATCGCGTCGCCAGGAGGACTGAGCCATGGATACCTCGATGTTGATTCCGATGCTGGAGCGGCTGGGCTGGACCAGCCTGCAGACCGTGCTGCTGGTGGCGCTGGTGTACCTGCTGTGCCGCGCATTGCCGTCGCTGTCGGCGGCCACCCGTTGCCGCTTGTGGTGGCTGGTATCGCTGCAGGCCGTGGTCGGCCTGTTGTGGAGCCAGCCGCTGCAGTTGGCCTGGCTGCCCGCACCCGATGCGGTGGCAATGACGACCGTGGATCTTGCCGCAGACGCCATGTACACGATGGCACCGGAGGCATCGGCGCACCTGCTGGCGAACACGCCGATGGGCGATGTCGGCAGCACGCCGGTGGCCTGGTGGGCATTGGCACTGGCCGCGCTGTGGATGTCCGGCGTCCTGCTGATGGCGTTGCGGACCTTCGGCGAATGGCGCCGTTGCCGCGCGCTGCTGGCTGCGTCGTATCCGTGCGAGGACCAGGCACTGGTGCAGGCGCTGCAGCTGGCCGCGGATGCGCACGGCCTGCGCCGCGCACCACGCCTGTGGATGAGCGACCAGGTTGATGCGCCGCAGCTCGTCGGGCCGTTCCGTCCGGTGCTGCTGCTGCCGGCGGGAATGAACGCCCTGCAGGGCGATGCCCTGGATCTTGCGCTGACCCACGAGCTGCAGCACCTGCAGCGTCGTGACCTGCAGTGGGGACTGCTGCCGGCCCTGGCCCAGCACCTGTTCTTCTTCCATCCGCTGCTGCGCCTGGCCGTGCGCGAATATGCCCAGGCCCGCGAGGAAGCGGTGGATGCGGCCGTGGTCGGCCAACATGGTGCCAGCCGCCATGCCTATGGCCGCCTGTTGCTGCAGCTGGGTGTGGCGCCGCAGCCGCACCTCGGCGTGGCCAGCGCAGCGCCCAGCACCACCAGCCTCAAGCGCCGCCTGCTCTCGCTGCAGTCGCACCGGGCGTGCCCGCGCCTGCTGGCCGTCGGCTTGACCCTGGTGGTGTTGGCCGTGGGTGTGGCGCCGATGCGCCTGGTGGCCGCCCCAGTTCCGCCCGCGCCGCCGGCACCGCCGCGTGCTGTGCCAGCGCCGCCGCCGCCAGCCGCGCCTGCCGCCCCCGCGGCCCCCGCGGCACCGCCAGCGGCCGCCGTGCCTGCAGAGCCTGCCGACTGGGCTGAGCCGGCTGAGCCGGAAGAGCCTGCCGATGCTGACGAGTACGACGAGCAGGACACGAGCACCCACACGCGCTCCGAAACCACGATCGTCACCCACGGCCAGCTCGATCTCGGCACGCCGCCGCAGCAGGCCTTTGTGCTCGTCGATCATGGGCAGGCGTTCGCCAATGCCGGCATGGACGATGTAATGCAGGCGCGCAGCCGGATTGGTGACGGCCCGGCACTGTGGTTCCGTCAGGGCGACAAGCGCTACGTGGTACGTGATCCGATGCTGATCCAGTCGTTGCAGCGTGCCTATGCCGGCGCCGCCGATCTGGGCCGCCAGCAGAGTGAACTGGGGCGCCAGCAGAGCGCGTTGGGCCGTCAGCAGGGTCAGCTCGGCCGCGAGCAGGGCGAGCTGGGCAGGCTGCAAGGTGAAGAGGCGCGTGAGATCGCCCTCGCCGCCGCACGGGCTGCGCGCAGTGCGCTCAACGATCGCGACATCAACCGTGAAGCGGCCGCCGAAGCGGCGCGGGCCACCCGTGGCGCGGTGGATGATGCGGCGATTGCACGGCAGGCAGCGGCTGAAGCACAGCGCGCGTCACAGGTTGCCCGCAACCAGGGGCTGCAGTCCGAGCGCAGCCGCGAGATGAGCCGTCTCGCCAGTCAGCAGGCTGCGCTGGGAAGCCAGCAGGCCGTGCTGGGCAGCAAGCAGGCGGCATTGGGTGAGCGCCAGGCACGCCTGCAGGTGCAGGCCGCGAAGCAGGCAGAGCAGGTAATCGCGCGTGCGCTGGCCAGCGGCAAGGCCGAGCGGCTCTGATCGTGCGGTAGCGCCGGGCCACGCCCGGCGAGCGCAGCGGTGCAGTTGGCAAGGGAAGTCGCCGGGCATGGCCCGGCGCTACCCGAAGGGCCCGGATCAGCCGCAGCTGGCGCGCTCGATGCGGTTCTGCGCGTCCACCTGCACGGTCACGCGGTCCTGGCGGAAGTCCATGGTGACGGCCATGCCGGGCTTGACCACGCGTGCATTGCGCGCGCCGCTGTCTGCAACCAGCTTCTTGATCGTCGCTTCGTCGGCGGTCTTGCCGGTGAAGCTTTCCAGCTTTTCAGGCTTGCACTCCTGGGGGCCGTCAGACACCTTGGCCGGCAGACTGCCGACCTCGGCGGAGGCGTTGCCACCGGCATGGCTGCAGGCCGCCAGCGGCAGGATGGCCGCAAGCAGCAACAGGGAGGATCGACGCATGGAAGTACTCCTGGGTGGTGTTCAGTAGCGGCAGTGTCGCCGGGACGTGTGTCAGTGATGTCAACGCGGCCTGAACCCGCCCTTCCCGATCATCCGCTTACCAGCGCCAGCGTCTCCCGCTCGCGCTGCTCTTCCCGCACCAGCCGCTGCAGCAGCAGCGCCAGGGTCACCACGTCCTGGTGGTTATGCTCGGCCACCCGGCGCAGGTTCACCGCATCGCCGCCGCGCAGGAAACGCAGCCACGCAGCGGGGGCTTCCGAACCGGGCAGATCGTCCTCGCGCACCACGCGCAGCAGTTGCCGCTCGATGGTGGACAGCTTGCAGTTCTCCCACGTGCCGCGATAACGGCGGCGGGTGGGATAGAGCAGGTCGACGTGGTCCAGTGCGGTGATGGGATCGGCTTGCCGGGCCAGCCGGTAACGCGTCTTCAGCAGTGGTGCGTCGTAGCTGCGGCCGTTGTAGCTGCAGAACACGGTATGCGGCTGCAGCCAGTGGGCGAAGGTGGCCAGCATGGCTTCTTCAGCGGCCATCGTGGAGATCAGCAACTGGCGGATGCGCAGGCCCTCGCCGCGCTGCGGGCACACGTGCCAATCGGCGGCGCCGATCATGAAGGCGCGGGTGCCGGTGCCGCCGGCCAGGCCGGTGGTTTCGGTATCGAAGAACAACAGGTCGCGCGCGGACACGTGCTGGTCTTCGCGCTTGGCGAACGCCAGCGACAGCGGCATGGTGGGAATGGCCTGCGGCTGCAGTGACTCGATCAGGAACAGGCCGGGCGCGATTTCTTCGCCGGGCAGCTGGCGGTCCTGCGCATTGGCGCGTGCCGGCGCCGGGCCGCCACGCGAGCGCATGCCGAGCAGGCGATGCAGGCTGCCGACCTCGGGCCGTCGCAGTGTTGCCGGCGCAGGCGCGGAGGTGGCCGGGCCGGTCGGCTTGTGGCGGATCTCCTGTTCCACCCAGGCAAACACCGAACGCTCGGCCGGCGGCTGCCGCGCATCGTTGGCGGCCACGGGGGCCGGTGGCGTGTCCTGTGCCGGCGCGGCAGGCGTGGCTGCTTTCGGGTCACCGGCCTGCTTCCGCAGCAGGCGCAGCTTGTCCAGGCTCAGGCTCACGGGGCGATCAGCTCCACCGGGTCGCGCGTGCTCACCACTGCGTCGGCGACATGCTGGCAGGCATCGGCATCGAACAGGTCGAGCACGCGCAGCGCCAACGCACGCGGCGAGGTTTCATCTTCTTCCTGCGCGGCCAGCACCGGGCCGACGCAGGCCGGGCAACCCGCCCTGCAGTCGCAGCGCTGTACCAGTTCGCGCGCGCGCTGCACCAGCTCGGCCTGGCGCTGCCACAACGGCTCGCTCAGACCGACGCCACCGGGGAAGTTGTCGTACAGGTAGACGGTCGGCACGAACTCCTGCAGCAGTTCCACCGCGCCAGGCTCGCCATCGCTGCCACGCAGCTGGCCGCGGCCGCTCTGGTCGGCAATCGCGATCCAGGTGCCATCGCCGTTGCCCACCGACTTCTGCAGGTCGCGCGCATCGGCCATCACCGCCACCGTGGCAACGATATGCAGTGCATAGGCCGCACCGAGGAAACCATCCAGCGCGTCCTGCTTGCTGGCGAAGGCGCGCAGCAGCAGCGCCTGCGGCAGCTGCCACCATACTGCGGTGGTGTGCAGTTCCTGGTCGGGCAGGTTGACCGGGCCGTAGCCGATGTTCTCGTGGGTGTAGTAGCGGATCTTCTTGTAGCCGGCCACGCGCCGCACCACGTGCACTTCGCCATGGTGCGAATCACCACGGCCGGCCACGCCGCCATCGAAACGGTCCAGCACCTTGAGCTTGGTGAAGTCGATGCTGTCGGTGTAGTAGTCCACGTGGGTGCGGGTGACGTAGGCCTTGCGGCCTTCCCAGTCCAGCGTTTCCACCTGGTAGGGGGTGGACTGCACCATGTGGATGGCGCCTTCGTACAGGGTGAGCGCGGCAGCCGAATAGTCGACCTCGGCGATGATCTGCTGGCGGCCATCGCTGCGGTCGACCACCACGAAGTTGCCGTCGGCCACCGCGCGCAGGCTGACCGCGTTGGCCGGGTAGCTGTCGGCGATCCATTCCCAGCGCTCACCTTCGCGGTGGATCACCTCGGTTTCGGCCAGTGCTTCCAGGAACACTTCCGGATCGATCGGGCCGAAGCCATCGCCGACCCGGAACGGCAGTTCAAACGCCGCGCAGCGGATGTGGTCGAACAGGATCAACGGCTGGTCGGGCGCGATGCGCGCGTGTTCCGGCGACGCTTCGGCGAAGAAGTCCGGATGGCGCACCACGTACTGGTCCAGCGGCTGCGAGCTGGCCACCATCACCCCGAGTGCAGGTTGCTGGCGGCGACCGGCGCGGCCGAAGCGCTGCCAGGTGGCGGCCACGCTGCCCGGATAACCGTTGAGGATCACCACGTCCAGGCTGCCGATATCCACGCCCAGCTCCAGCGCCGAGGTGCTGACGATGCCGTCGATGTTGCCGGCACGCATCGCACGCTCGGTTTCGCGGCGCTCGGTGGGCAGGTAGCCGCCGCGGTACGCGCGGATGCGCGCTGGCTTGCGCGGGTCGTGGTCGAAGATGTCCTTCAGGTACTTGGTCAGCACCTCCACCATCAGCCGGGTCTGCGCGAACACAAGCGTCTTCAGCCCGGACTTGATCGCGATGCGGGCGATGCGGTTGCTCTGCGAACGCGCCGAGGCACGCAGGCCCAGGTCCGGGTTGATCACCGGCGGGTTCCACAGCAGCACCTGCTTCGGCCCACTCGGTGCGCCGGATTCAGTGATGGCGGTGACCGGCGCTTCGATCAGCGCCTCGGCATGCGCCTGCGGGTTGCCGATGGTGGCCGAGCACAGGATGAACTGCGGTTGCACCCCATAGAACGCGCAGATGCGCTTGAGCCGGCGCAGCACGTTGGTGACGTGGCTGCCGAACACACCGCGATAGGTGTGCACTTCGTCGATGACGATGTAGCGCAGGTTCTCGAAGAACTGCGCCCACTTGGTGTGATGCGGAAGGATCGCCTGGTGCAGCATGTCCGGGTTGGAGACCACGATGTCGCCATGCAGGCGGATGGCCTGACGGGCATCGCCGGGGGTGTCGCCGTCGAAGGTGAAGGCCTTTACCCCGAGGTCGCCGGCGCGGTTGAGCTCCAGCAGCTCGGCCACCTGGTCCTGGGCCAGTGCCTTGGTCGGGAACAGGTACAGCGCCTTGGCCTTGTCCTGCATGGCGGCGCTGACCACCGGCAGGGTGTAGCACAGCGACTTGCCGCTGGCAGTGGGGGTGACGATGGCCACGTGCTCGCCACGCTGGCTGGCATCCCAGGCCTCGGCCTGGTGGCTGTAGAGCTGCTCGATGCCACGTGCCTTCAGTGCCGCGGCGAGCGCCGGTGGCACCGAAGCGGGAATCGGCGCATAGCGGCCTTCGCGGCCGGCAATGGCGAAGCTGCCGGTGATGCGGTCCTGGTAGCGGCGCTGCAGGCGTGCGCTGAGCAGGGCGCCATCGCGGGCGGGCAGGCCGTCGCGGGTGGCGAGCTGCTGCTCCGCATCGGCGGTGCGCTTGGCGAGTTCGTAGGCCATGGGAAGAGGATTTTCAGGGGGTCACATGGCACCACAGATGGGTCTCAGCATGTGAGACACCGTGACGGGAGGGAGTGAATCATTCAGTGCGGCGCGCTGTGCGCTGAACGCCCGTGCCACCGCCAACGAAATCTGAAGCCCGCATCCGTATCCTTGGTCGCTGGACGCAACCAACAGGGTGGATGGCTGTGGTACGACGTGGAACGCAGGGAGCACTTCTGGCCAGCCTGCTGCTGACCGGCATCGCGCAGGCGCAGCAGGCCGCGCCGGTCACAGTGCCCGACCCTGCGCCTGCTCCCCCTGCGGACGCACCGGCAGCAATCACCGCGCCGGTTTCCAGCACCCTGCCGCACGACAACGTCACCACCCTCGGTGAAGTGCGTGCGCTCAAGCCTGAAGACGACCAGCCGCTGGACCTGTACCGCTTCAAGAATCCGCTGAAGGCCGAGAACAACCGCTTCAGCCGCAACTGGAGCGAGCCGCCGTCGCCCGAACAGGTCAGCATGGCCGGGGGCTACATCATGATGGGCGTGGTCAAGGGCGTGATGGCGGCCGCAAAGGGAGTGAACAAGCTCACCGGTGGCCCGGACCAGATCCAGTCGGCCATCGCGCGGCCGCCACCGGAACTGAGCGCCGAGCAGCAACGGCGCGCACTGCAGTTCTGCGCGCAGCAGGACGGTTGCGGGGCACCGCCTCAGAAGTAGGCGGTATCCTGCGGACCTTCCCTTCGAGGCTGCCTGGATGCTGCTGCGTACCCTGTTCCTGCTTGCAACGCTGAGCCCGCTTGCCGCGTCCGCCAGCGAGCTGACCGATGGTGGCTCCTGCCGCAATGGCGCGTTTCCTTCGGAGCAATCGGGCTTTGCCCTGGCCAAGGTGGTCGGCACGCCGCGCCTGTACCTGCTGGGTGATATGGACGGCTGCCCCGCGAAGGGCGAACCCGCCTGCCGCCAGCGCAGCTACGTGGTGAGCGGCGATACGGTGGTGACCGGGCGCGATCTTGGCGATTACCGCTGCGCGTTCTTCCCGAACAAGGTGGGTGGCAGCGCAGGCTGGGTGGATCGCAGCAAGCTGCAGGCGTTGCCGGTTCCCGCCCCTACGCTGCAGGCCTGGTCGGGAGACTGGAAGGACAGTGACAACGGCCTGCGGATCCGCGTGCGCGACGGCCAGCTGCACGTGGAAGGCGATGCTTACTGGCCCTCGGCCAATCCGACGCTGGCCGAACGCCCGGGCGGCCCGAACATCGGCGCGGTGAGCGCGCAGGCGGTGCCGCGTGGCGCCCGGGTCGACTTCGTGGAGGACACCTGCACGGTGCACGCGCAGCTGTTGGGGGACGTGCTGATCGTGGCCGACAACAGCGAGTGCGGCGGCATGAACGTGCGCTTCAACGGTGTGTACCGGCGCGCGGGGAAACGTTGAGCGGCGCATTCCGTTGATCCACGCCGTGCGTGGATGGTGTTTGCGATCCAGTCGGTGGGGTCAGAGCCCTTTCGCACGCGAAAGGGATCCGACCCCGCGATCAGCGTCGTCGCTCAAGCCACCACAGCAGCGATGCGCACAGCACGAAGGCCAACCACCACGGCCAGCGCGGCCCCGGCACGCGCTGGTCCGCCTGCGTGGGTGCAGGTGCGGCAGCGGCCAGCCGTTGTGTGGTGGCATCGATCATCGCTTGCCGGTGCAGCGCTGGGGCCTGCTTCGGATCGAACACGTAGCGCCAGTGCGTGCGGTCGCCGTGCTGCAGGCGCTGCCAACCGGCCTGGCGTGGCCACCAGCCTGCGCATCGCGCTGTGCCGGTGCTGCTGTCGACGATCAACTGCACGCCCTTGCCGTGTGCGTCGAAGGCCTGCAGCGGTGCCTGCACGCCACACAGCGACTGGCGTTCGCCGGCCCAGGCCAGTGCCTGTGGCGACCATGGGCCTTCGGTGCCAGCCTGCGCGCGTGCCAGGGTGGCGAACACCGAGCTCCACAACTCGCCGTGGCGATCCTCGCGACCGGCCAGTACCCAGCGCCAGCTGTCAGTGATCGGCAGCATGCCGATGCGACCCTTGCCGACGGCGCGCCAACCGCCGATGGGCTTGCCGTCGCGATCCTGCAGCAGGGCGCGGCTGTCGGCAGCCTGCAGTGCCAGATACTCCAGCGCCGGCAGCGCCGCTGCATGGGACGCGCGGTCCGCTTCTTCGCCATCACCGGTGGGCAGGGTGCCGGCGGCAAGGGGCCCGCGACGTGCCTGCAGCATCGTGGCGTCACCCTCGCCTGGCATCGCCGCGACCTGGCTGCTGGCATCGCCCTGCAAAGACAGGCCGAGATCGCGCAGGCGTTGCCGTGCGCTGGCCGATGGCGCGCCGGTACTGCGCACCAGCAGGCCCAGGCCATCGCGCAGCGCCTGGCGCACGACTGCCATCTGACCCGCGCCGAGCGCGGCCAGGCTGCGTTCGTCGAGCAGCAGCAGGTCGCTGCGCGCCAGCGTGGCTGCGTCCAACGCCACGCTGCCATCGCCCAGGCTGAGGCCCGCACCGGTCTCGGCCTGCAGCTGCACGCGGATGCCGGCATCGGTGGCCCAACGACGCAGGTACTTCAGCTCGGCGCCCGGTGCAGCAGCGCGCACCAACAGGCGTAGCGGAGCGGCGGCCAGTGTCTGCTGCGGTACCGGCACGCTGTCGGCCACATGGCCCTGCGCATCCAGCAGGCGCAGCTGGAACACGCTACGGCCTTCGGCGCGGGCGACGCCGCTGAGCTGTACACGGCCATCGGCCGCCAGCGGTGCACGATCAACCACCGCGCCGGCCGGATCGAGCAGCTCGGCCTGCGCACGTTCCACGCCGCGTGCCTGTGCGTGCACATCGAAGCGCGCACCGGGAGCTACGTCCGCAGGCGGATGCAGCGTGATCCAACCGTTGAGCGCAGGCGCTGCCTGCCAGCGCGTATCGGTGGGCAGTGCGGCATCGCGGTCACGTGCGGCCAGGCCGGCACCGACCAGGGTCACCGTGGAGGACGGATAGCGGCGCAATGCGGTGGCCAGGTCCGGAACGCGCGCTGCACCCGCCACGTCCGTTGCTTCCGGCAGCAGCACCCGGGTGGCGCCGGCCGGCAGTGCACCCGCCTTGTCGGCCTCGGCGCCGATCACCACCAGGCCGGTCGGGGCAACGCGTTGTGATGGCGGCAGCAGGCAGACGTACAGCAGCGCAGCGGCGGCGGCCTGCAGCGTGAGTACGGCGATCAGACGGCCGCGACCCCGCGTGGGCGAACGCAGCTGGCGGGCACTGGCGACGAGCACGATCAGCCCCAGCACGAGCGCGATCCACACATTCAATGCCGATGTGCTCATGGCTGGGCCTCCAGCGCGTCGAGGTAGCGCTGCCCCATGGCATCGGCTGCACTGCGTCGCATCACCTGCGGCAGTGGCCGCTGCAGTGCGCGCCACAGCTGCGCACGCAGGCGCTGTCGGCACTCGGTGCAGCCGGGTTCGATGCGCAGTTGCTCGATGGCGGCAGCCAGGTCCAGTGCCTCGGGCAGGAAGGCGCTGTTGCGCTGCTGCCAAGCGGCCAGCATGTTCAGGTCGGGCGTACCGCCCTCGTCGCCCAATCGCTGCCAGGCCTCGACGACGGCTGGGTCAAGGGGCGTGCGCGCGGCCAGCGGCAGTGCGCGGCTGGCCAACCCGGCACGGTCGCCACTCAAGCGTCGGCCCTCGTCGATCGGCGGCAGCTCCGGGCCGACGCGGGCGAGGTAGATGCGCTCGGCCTGCTGCACCTGCTTGATGAATGCCAGCGCTTTGTAGGCAAACGGCAGGGCCTGCTCGGGGCGCCCCTGGCGCAGCTCGCCTTCGGCCGACCACATCTGGTCCAGTGCTGCCTTCAGTGTGGCGCGCGTCTGCGGGTCAAGCAGTGTCGCCGCCTCGGCGTGGTCGTGGGTATGCCCGTACTCGGACAGCACGTCGGTGGCACTGCCGAACACCGGCGGCGTGTCGCTGCCGTTGGCCGCGCCGCCGTGGTCGTGGCCGTGCTCGTCATGTGCGCCTGCCTGCGCCTCGTGATCGTGGTCATGATCGTCATCGTGCGCGTCCGCCGCGGGGGTATCGCTGGTGGGCAGGTCGCTGGTCGGCGGTGGCTTCGGCGCGCCCTCGCTTTCCTCGCCCAGGAACTGGCCGTAGCGCAGGCGCAGGATGCGCTGGTCGACGCCGATGGCATCGCTGCGCTTGATGAAGATATCGGCGGCAACGCCCCGGCGTTCGCGGATCAACGCCTCGGCATCGATGATGATCTGCCGCTGGCTGCGGAAGTACGCAGGCAGGGTCTTCTTGATGCGGCCTTCCAGTTCGGCACCGAGCACCGCTTCGGTGCTGGGCAGGCGCAGGATCACGCTGCTGCTGCGGCCGACCTGTGCTGTCGGCGCGTGGTTGTCGCGCACTTCCAGCTGGGCGATCACATCGTTGCCGGGCTGTGCGCCCAGCGCGGCCAGGTCGAGGGTGTGGGCAAAGCGCCGCGCCGTCGACTCGCCACTGCCGTTGAGGGTCACGCTGCGCCGGACGAAGGTGATGTTCTCGCCGCTGCCCTGGGTGGTGGTGATCGACAGTGTCGCCTGCGGGACGACGCCATGATCGTCGCTGGCCTCGAAGCGCAGCGCCCACTGCCGCTGTCCGGGACTGCCCAGCACCAGGCTGGCAGCGGGTTCGATCACGCGTACCGTGGGCGCACGGTCGGCGACCACGTCGAGCCGATGCAGGCGGGTGTCGGCCAGTGCCGGTTCGCTGACCACGCGATACAGCAGCGGGGTGCGCGCCACGTCCTGCGCCTGCCACTCGCCGTCGTGCTCGCGCAATGGCAGGCGACGGCCATCGTGGAACTGCAGCCAGGCCTTGCTGGGTGCACGGTCGAAGCGCAGCGACCAGGACAGGCGACTGTCGGCGGCGACCTTCGCGTCGAGTGCGTTCTGCGTACGCGTGGGTTGACCGGTGTAGGCCGGTGCATCGATGCGCAGGCGGGTGGACTGCAGGCGCAGTGGACCGGCCTGGCTGCTGCCTTGCGGCGGCGCAAGGGCGGCAGTGCGCGGTGCCGTGTTGTGCGGCCAACCCAGCGCCAGCACAGCGACGGCGATGCCGCCGATCCAGCCCAGCGCCATTGCCCTGCGCGGCCAACGTGGTCGCAGCTCGGGGAGATTGCGTTCAAGCGCCGCCAGCACGTGCATGCGCTGGCGTTGCTGCAACGGGTTGAGCGCAGTGACATCAGCAAACAGCAGGTCGGCGCTGTCTTCGCTGGCACCACTGGCATCCAGCCTGCGCTGCAGCCAGCGTCGATCCAGCTGCCGGGCGCGCGCGGTTGCCACGGCCGCAATGACGAGCAGGGACACGGTTGCGACGACGCAGGCGCTATCGAAACCGGACAGGCGCAACGCCAGTGCCGTTGCCGCCAACGCCCATGGCAGGCCCAGCAGCAGAGTGATCGCGGCGCGGCGCCGGCGTGCGCGCTGCCATGCCTGTTGCAGCGTCTTCATGGTGCAGCCCTGCGTCGCGCGCTGCTCGCCATCCAGCGCTCAAGCGCGAACAGCAGCGCGATCATCAACAGCAGCCAGGAGGTCGGTTCACGCAGGGGCGTCGTCGCCGCTGGCAGCGGCGCGCGACGTGGCGCCTGGTCCTGCGCATCGCCCAGGTGCGGGGTCGTTGGCGGTTGCAGGGCGTGCAGCAGGTCGCGCGGCAGGCGGACATCGCGGAGTGCACTGTTGCGGGCCACGTTCCATTCGCCGCGCAGATGCAGCAGTCGGCCTTGGCCGATGCGCTGCTGCCACAGCAGCGGTGCATTGTCTGCATCACGCAGCAGGACGGCTGCACCCGCGGGCGGCTTGGCAGCGGTCAGCACTGTGCCGCCCTGCTGCAGCCAGCGCTGCCAGGTGCCAGGCAGTACATCGGTGCCGGTCCACACGCCGATCTCGCCGCGACCCGGCAACGCATCGTCGGCCAGGGGCGCCGCCAGTGGTTGCGTGCTCCATGCGCGGTGCAACGCGCCCAGCCATTGCTGCGCTGCCGCCGGTGCATCGCTGCGCGTACGCAGGCGTGGCGCCATGGAGGCGTGCGCTGGTGCGGTGACGGCCAGCGTGTGCGGCTGCCACTGCACCTCGCGCGACAACTGCAGGCGGGCGCCATCAAGGCCGGGCAAGGGATCGGGTACGTGTACGGTCAGCGCGGTGCCGGCCGGCAGCTGCGCATCCAGCTCGCGCAGCAGGCTGGGCAGGGAAGCAGCGTCTGCCGGCGCAGGCTGGTCGATGGTGGGGAAGCCCGGCGCCAGCCAATGCCAGTTGCGTGCATCGGTGCTGCCGCGCAGCGCGGTCGCGTCCAGGCCCGGTGCCACCACCGTCCACGCCGCTGGCACCGGTGCAGGCCCGGTCAGCGCCGGGCGCGCCAGCAGCAGGGCCAGTGCGGCCAGCAACAGCAGGCGCACCAGCAACAGCGGCCAATCATCGAAGCGGATGCGCTGGCGTGGCCGTACCTGGGCGCGCAGCCAGCGCAGCGCGGCGAAATCCAGCGGCGTATAGGGATGACGACGGGCGAGGTGGATCAGCAGTGGCAACAGCCATGCGGCCAGCGCTGCCAGGCCCAGCGGAAACAGCAGGCTCATGCGCCGCCCCTGCGGCCGAACAGCGCCTGCAGCGGTTGGTCCAGCGGCTGGTCGAGCCAACCGGTGGCGGTGGCGATGCCACTGGACTGCAACCGCGCCCGCAGCGCGGCATGGGCCTCGGCGAAGCGCTGCAGGTAATCAGCGCGGATCGCGGCGCCATCGCCGAGCAGTTCCTCGCCCGTTTCCGGGTCGCGGAAACGATGGCCTGCGTCGAACGGGAAATCGCGCTCGTCGGCGGTCAGCACCTGCAGCAGCATCACCTCGCGGCGCGCGCTGGCCAGCTGCTCCAGCAGCACGATGCCCGCGTCATCGAAGCCATCGCCGATGGCCAGCAGCAGATCGCCGGGGCGAACGCGCTCCCACAATGGCCGCAGGCGCTCGGCGGCCGGCCATCCGCCACGCGCCTGCAGGGCCTGCAGGTGCAGGTGCACGCGGTCGCGCTGGCGCGCGCCATGTGCGGCTGGCACCAGCTGCAGGCCTTCGCCATCGATGGCCAGCAGGCCGAAGCGATCACCCTGCTGCAGCGCCAGCTCGACCACGCAGGCTGCCAGTTGCCGCATGTGATCCAGGCGGCTGCGTCCAGGTGCCGCACGGTCGGCCTGGCCCGCCGAGGCGGTGGCATCAAGCAGCAGCCAGACCGTGACGGGGCTTTCGCGCTCCGATTCGCGCACGAAGAAGCGGTCCGAGCGCGCGTACAGCTTCCAGTCGATCTGGCGTAGTTCGTCACCGGGTTCGTAGGCGCGGTACTGGGCGAACTCCAGGCCGGCACCGCGGCTGCGGCTGGCGTGCTGGCCGATGCCGCTTGCACCACTGGCCAGGCGTGGCCACAGCCGCAGTGCACGCAGTCGCGCACGCAGGTCGGGTGGCAGCAGCAGCGGCGCGCCGACGGTCACCAGTGGATCAACCCGGGAATGGAACGGCCTGCAGCAGTGCGGCGACTACGTCGTCGGCCCGCTTCTGCTCGGCCTCGGCGGCGAAGGACAGCAGCAGGCGATGACGCATCACCGGTGCGGCCAGCGCCTGCACATCCTCGCGGGTGGCGGCGAAACGTCCCTGCAGCAGTGCGCGCGCCTTGGCGGCCAGCACCAGCGACTGCCCGGCACGCGGGCCCGCACCCCATTTCACCCACTGGTTGATCGCCGCCGGCGCGCCCTCTCCGGGACGGCTGGCGCGCACCAGCCGGGTGATCCAGGCCAGTACGTCGGGGCTGACATGCACCTGGCGCACCGCCGCCTGCAGCGCGATCACCGCTTCGGCATCCATCACCTTTGGCACGCTTCCAGTGGCGTTACCGGTGGTCTGTTCCAGGATCTGCCGCTCTTCTTCCTCGCTGGGGTAATCGACCAGCACGTGCAGCAGGAAGCGGTCCAGCTGAGCTTCGGGCAACGGATAGGTACCGGCCTGTTCGATCGGATTCTGCGTGGCCAGCACGAAGAACGGCGCCGGCAGCGTGTAGGTCGTGCCGGCGTAGCTGACCGTGCGTTCCTGCATCGCTTCCAGCAGCGCCGCCTGGGTCTTCGGCGGAGTACGGTTGAGCTCGTCGGCCAGCAGCAGGTTGGTGAAGATAGGGCCCTGCTGGAAGCGGAAATGGCGATGGCCGGTACCGTGGTCTTCTTCCAGCAGTTCGGTGCCGAGGATGTCGCTGGGCATCAGGTCCGGGGTGAACTGCACGCGCCGGAACTGCAGCTCCAGTGCCTGCCCCAGCGAGCGAACCAGCAGGGTCTTGCCCAGCCCCGGCGCGCCTTCCAGCAGGCAGTGACCACCAGCCAGCAGGCCGATCAGCAACTGCTCAACCACCGTGTGCTGGCCGACCACGGCGTGGGCGAGCGCAGCGCGCAGATCGTGCAGGCGCGGCAGCAGGGTATCGAGGTCGGGGGAGGTCATGGGCGTGGTCCGTTCAATTGTTCAATGCGTACATCACGATGTTGACGCCGAAGCGGGTGTTGTCTTCGGCCAGGAAACGCTTGTTGCGCCAGTCGTAGTCCCACTCGCAGCCGTAGTCCTTGTTGCTGTAGAGCAGACCCAGCCGGCCATCGACGTCGATGCCCTTCAGGTAGTCGTGCACCAGGTCATCGCCCCAGCCGTTGAGCTCGAAGCTGGTTGCGGGAGGGCCGTCGGGGAAGCGGAAGAAGCTGCGGTACAGCGCGTGGCTGTTGGGCAGCTTCTGCAGCGCCTTCGGCCCGAACAGCCGGCCCATCTGCGCTTCGAACGAGGTGGCAAACAGGCCATCGATATCGTGGTTGCAGTCGTCGACGAATACGAAGCCCCCATTGCGCACGTAGCGCACGAAGTTCTGCCGTTCGGCGGCGTTGAACTCGACCAGGGTGTGCCCGGCCAGGTAGCAGAACGGCGCCTCCAGCATGCGTGGGTCGGCCAGGGCCACCACGCGTTCCTGCGGGTCCACACGCAAAGAGGTGTAGTCGATCAGCGAGGTGATCAGGTTGGACGGCATGCGCGCATCCACGTCCCAGTCACCGGAGTCGTACTGCAGACGGGTGAACCAGAAGTCGTAGCGCGAACTGCGCGGGCCTGCCTGCGCCCATGCCGGCAGCGCCGCCGCCGAAGCGGCAGCGGCCAACCAGCGCAGGCAGGCCCGCCGATCCATCAGACCGCGTCGGACAACGAGGTAAAGGTGAAATCGCGCAGCTTCATCGGCGGAATCATCATCACGAAGCTGGACTCGTCACCGGCCACGCGTACCGGCTTGCCCAGCTCTTCGATGTTGTTGAGCATGATCACCGGCGATTCGTTGAAGCGGAAGTTCTTCACCGGGTGCTTGATCTGCCCGTTCTCGATGTAGAAGGTGCCATCGCGGGTCAGGCCGGTCAGCAGCACGGTCTGCGGATCGACCATGCGGATGTACCAGGTGCGGGTGACCAGGATGCCCTTCTGGGTGCCGCGCACCAGTTCGGCGGTGTTCTTCTCGCCACCACTCATCAGCAGGTTGCCGGACGTGGCCTTGGCGGTCTTGCCCTGCTTCTGTGCCCAGAAGCGCGAATAGTCGAGGTTGGCGATCTTGCCGTTCTCGATGATGGCGATACGCTCGCGCGGCATGCCCTCGTTGTCCCACGGCAGCACCGGCGCATCCGGATGCCACGGGTCGGCATGCATGTTCACACGCGGATCGTAGACCTGCTCGCCCAGCTTGTTGCCGCCACCCTTTTTGGACAGGAAGCTGCGGCCTTCATCGGCCGAGCGAGCGCTGAAGAAGTTCATCATGAAGCTGATCAGGCCCGCAGCCGCCGCTGGCTCCAGGATCACCGTGTACTTGCCGGGCTCCAGTGCCTTGGCCTCCTGCGACTCGGTCGCCTTGCGCATGGCGATGCGGATGTCCTGGTCGGCCTTGAAGTCGGCCGCGTCTTTCAGGTTGCGACCCACCCAGCCCGAGCCACGGCCGTCTTCGGTGCGCACGGTGCAGGTGTAATCGAAGTTGGTAGTGCGCTGGTAGCCGAAGTTGCCGTTGCTGTTGGCCGTAGCGTAGAAGCCTTGGCCATCCTCGAGGAAGCCCGCAGCGATCAGCCCGTTGCCACGGCACGGCGCGATCGAATCGGCGGCGACCTTGGCGCGGAACGCCGGATCGATGGCGGCAGTGGATTCGCTGAAGGTCGGGCTGGCGCGGTAGCTCTGCTTGCCGATGGCCGGCATGAATTCCGGGTTCTCCGGGGCCAGGCGGGCCAGGTCTTCGGCGCGGCGCACCACGCGCTGCAGCGCGGCGTCGTCGAACTCGTTGATCGAAGCGGTACCCACGCGCTTGCCGAAGGCCACGGTGACGGCCAGTTCGGTGTTGTCGACGATGCCACTGGTGGACACGTTGTTCAGTGCGAAACGGATGTTGCCGTTGATCGATCCTGCCAGTACGGCGGTGCACTCATCGGCCTTGGACAGGGCGATGACCTTGTCGAGGATGGCCTTGGCCTGGGCTTCGGTGAAGATACTCATGGTGTAAGGGCTCCTGACCGGTCAGCCGAGGCTGCGTGCGGTGTTGATGACGTTGATGCCGTTGAAGCGCGCGGTCGACGACCCGTGCGAGACCGCCGAGACTTGGCCGGGCTGGCCCTTGCCGTCGAAGAACGAACCGCCCAGGCGGTAATCGCGCTCGTCGGCGACGGCGCTGCAGGCGTTCCAGAACTCCGGCGTGCGGATCTGGTAGGCCACGTCTTCAAGCATGCGGGTGATCTTTCCGTTCTTGATCTCGTAGAACAGCTGGCCGCCGAACTGCGCGTTGTAGCGCTGCTGGTCGATCGAGAACGAACCGTCACCGATGATGTAGATGCCGTTCTCCACGTCCTTGATCATGTCCGACACGCTCAGCGGCGACTTGCCCGGCGCCATCGACACGTTGGCCATGCGCTGGAACTGCACGCTGGACCACGAGTCGGCGTAGCAGCAGCCATCGGATTCGGTCTTGCCGAGGATGTGGGCCTGGTCGCGGATGGTCTGGTAGTCCACCAGTTTGCCGTTGCTGATCAGGTCCCAGCGCTTGCACTTCACGCCTTCGTCGTCGTACGCGACTGCGCCGAGGCTGCCCGGCTGGGTCTTGTCGGCGAAGATGTTCACGTGTTCGCTGCCGTACTGGAAGTGCTGCTCGCGCTTGTCCAGGGTGGCGAAGCTGGTGCCGGCATAGTTGGCTTCGTAGCCGAGCACGCGGTCCAATTCCAGCGGGTGGCCGATCGACTCGTGGATGGTCAGCCAGGTATGCGACGGATCCAGGATCAGGTCGTACTTGCCAGGCTTCACCGACGGCGCCTTCAGCTTCTCCTGCGCCTGCTTGGCCGCTGCGATGGCGTCTTCCTTCATGTCGTAGGACGAGCCGTAGTTGACCACGCCGTTGGGCGTGAGCACCTTGCCGGCAGCTGCGCCATCGAGGTACTCGTAGCCCAGGCCCATCGGTGCGGACAGGCCTTCGCGGGTGCGGAACTTGCCGCTGGCCTTGTCGATGGCGGTGATCGTCATCGGTGCCCAGATGCGGTGCACGTCCTGGTCGATGTAGGAGCCGTCGGTGGAGGCGAAGTACTTCTGCTCGTTCACCAGGAACAGCATCGAATTGACGAAGCTGGCGCCAGCGCCCATCGCCGCAGCGTTGACGTCCAGCAGCAGGTCGACCTTCTCCTTGATCGGCACCTCCATCGCATTCTTGCGGATCGGCGTCTTCCAGCTGACTTCGCCCACGCCCGGCGCCTTGGCCAGCTGCACCGGCGCGGTCTGCACGCCCGCGTTGGCCTTGGCGATGGCCGCCGCCTGCTGCGCGGCACGGGCCACGTCGGCAGTGCTGAGCGCATTGGTGGCGGCAAAGCCCCAGGCGCCGTTGACGATCACGCGGATGCCCACACCGGTGGACTCGGTGTTGACCACGTTCTGCACCTTGTCTTCGCGGGTGATCACGAACTGCCGCAGGTAGCGGCCGATGCGCACGTCGCAGTAGGTGGCGCCGGCGCTGCGTGCGGCCTGCAGGGCGGCGTCGGCCAGGCGCTTTTTCAGCGCAGGGTCGAGGCTGGACTGCAGTTGCTCGGCGGCGATCGCCTTGCCGAAGAACGACGGCACGATCAGGCCGCCAGCGGTAAGCCCGGTCAGGGCCAGGAAGTCACGTCTGTGCAAGGCTGCTCTCCATGAAGGACGGGTGGCTCAAGCGCCGAGACTGCGCGCGGTGTTGATGATGTTGATGCCGTTGAAACGGGTGGTGGACGAACCGTGCGAGACCGCTGACACCTGGCCGGGCTGGCCCTTGCCGTCGAAGAACGAACCGCCGAGGCGGAAATCGCGTTCATCGCAGATGGCGGTGCAGGCGTTCCAGAACTCCGGCGTGCGGATCTGGTAGGCCGCATCCTCGACCATGCCGGTGATCTTTCCGTTCTTGATCTGGTAGTACAGCTGGCCGCCGAACTGCGCGTTGTAGCGCTGCTGGTCGATGGAATAGGAGCCACGGCCGTGGATGTAGATGCCGTTCTCCACGTCCTTGACCATGTCCTCCACGCTGAGCGGCGCCTTGCCCGGTGCCAGCGAGACATTGGCCATGCGCTGGAACTGCACGCTGGACCACGAGTCGGCATAGCTGCAGCCATGCGAGGCGTCGCGGCCGAGGATGTGCGCTTCATCGCGGGTGGCCTGGTAATCGACCAGGATGCCGTCGCGCACCAGGTCCCAGCGCTGGGTCTTCACCCCTTCGTCGTCGTAGCCGACCGCACCGAGGCTGCCCGGCTGGGTCTTGTCGGCGAAGAAGGTGACGATGTCGCTGCCCCAGCGGAAACCGGCATCGCGCTTGTCCAGGGTGGCGAAGCTGGTGCCGGCGTAGTTGGCTTCGTAGCCGAGTACGCGGTCCAGCTCCAGTGGATGGCCGACGTTCTCGTGGATGGTGAGGAACAGGTTGGACGGATCCAGCACCAGATCGTACTTGCCAGGCTTCACCGAGGGCGCCTTCAGCTTCTCGCGCGCGTGGCGGGCGGCGGCGATGGCGTCCTCGACCGGGTCATAGGAATCGCGGTACGCGGTGATGCCACCGGGCAGCTGCACCTTGCCACGTGCCTCGCCATCGAGGAATTCGTAGCCCATGCCCATCGGCGAGGACAGGCCGGCGCGGGTGCGGAACCTGCCGCTGGCCTTGTCGATGGCGGTGGCGGTGAACGGCAGCCAGATACGGTGGATGTCCTGGTCGATGAACGAGCCGTCGCTGGAAGCGAAGTACTTCTGCTCGTTGACCAGGAACAGGGTGGAATTGATGTAGTCGGCGCCCGCATTCAGCGCGGCGGCATTGAGCGCCAGCAGCAGCTCGACCTTGTCCTGGATCGGCACTTCCATCGCATTGCGGCGGATCGGCGTCTGCCAGCGCACCTCGCCTACCGCCGGGGTGGGCGCCAGCTGCACCGGACGGGTCTGGATGCTGGCATTGGCGCGGGCGATGGCGGTGGCCTGCTCGACGGCGGTGCGCACCGCCGCTTCGGTCTGCTGGTGGGTGGCGGCGAATCCCCAGGCACCGTTGACGATCACCCGCACGCCCACACCGGACGATTCGCGGTTGGTCACGTTGCCGACCTGGTGCTCGCGGGTGATCACCGACTGGTTGAGGTAGCGGCCGATGCGCACGTCGCAGTAGCTGGCCTTGGCCGCGCGTGCGGCGGCAAGGGCGACCTCGGCCAGGCGTCGGCGTTTGGCCAGGTCGACCGGGGCCAGCAACTGCTCGGCGGCGATCAGCCGCGAATGCGGCAGGACCAGGCCCGCCAGGCCCAGACCGGAAAATGCCAGGAACTCACGTCGTTGCACTGCGTCTCTCTCTCACTTCCGTGCGGCCGGCAAAGGACCGATCCGATCACGTCAACTCCTCGACTTTCGCCAGCGGCGGGCATTCGGGCAAGTGACTGCAGTCATGGTAGGGGTGGGTTCGGCAGGGCTGCGCCCTGCACCTGCAGAGGCCGAATCAACGGCAACAGCCGAAGCAACGGCAACAGCGGGCTATCTGTGGGATGGCGGGGCGGTGTGGGCTGGCAGGACACGCCGTAAACCCGTCCATGGGGGCTCGATGGCGCCATCCATGGCGCCAACGGTCCTGCCACCCCACACCGCCCCACCTCTGACAGTTCCCTGCGGCTGTTGGTAGGTGTCGACCTTGGTCGACACATCTGTCAGATATCGAAATAAATCTGGGGTCAGATCCCGTTGCGTAGCAACGGGATCTGACCCCGTGCCGTTCCGACAGATCGCGGTCAACTGTCGAAGGCGGGGTGGGTCCGGTTGAGGGGGTGTGAGCGGCATGGATGCCGCGACCAAGCCCCCATGGATGGGTTTACGGCGTCCCCCTCAACCGGACCCACCCCGCCAACCCACAGGGAACCAGCTTTTGCTGTTGCTTCGGCTGTTGCTTCGGCCGTTGCCGTTGCCTCTGCGGGTGCAGGGCGCAGCCCTGCTCAGTAACCCCCTCGTGCACAATGAGGCTGACCCCGCCTGGACGCCGTCTCGATGTCGAGCAAGCCGTATTCAGAAGCCTGCGAACGTAACCGCGAACCGATCGCAGCTGCGCTCGACCCGTGGATGGGCGATCGCCACCGGGTGCTGGAGATCGGCAGCGGCACCGGCCAGCATGCGGCCTTCTTCGCCGAGCGCTGGCCATGGCTGCGCTGGCAGCCCAGCGACCATCCCGATCATCTGTCCGGCATCGAGGCCTGGCGCGCGGAGGCGGCGCTGCTGAACCTGCTGCCGCCAGTGGCGCTGCAGGTCGAGTTGCCGCCTGCCACCGGCCTGAGCCTGCCGGAAGGCAGCACGTTCGATGCCGCCTTCAGTGCCAATACCCTGCACATCATGAGCTGGGAACACGTGCAGGCCCTGTTCGCCGCACTGCCGCCACTGCTGCGCCATGGCGCGCTGCTGTCGGTGTACGGCCCGTTCAATTACGGCGGCCGTTACAGCAGCGACAGCAATGCGCAGTTCGATGGCTGGCTGAAAGCGCGTGATCCGCGCAGCGGCATCCGCGATATCGAAGCAGTGCAGGCGCTGGCCGCAGACAACGGCTTTACCCGACTGGGTGACGTGGCCATGCCGGCCAACAACCGCCTGCTGCTGTGGCGCCTGGGCTGAACCACCGGTAGTGCCGGCCGCTGGCCGGCAACACATTGTCCGGGAAGGGCAGATGCCGGCCAGCGGCCGGCACTACCATCTGCCGCTATTACGCCACCTGCACGATATGCAGCGCTTTCGGGTTGCGCCACTGCGCCAGCAGCACCGCTTCGCGGGCCTTGGCCTTTTCGAAGTGCGCTTCCTTGACGTGACCGAAGCCACGGATGTGCTCGGGCACGCTGGCGATCTCCACTGCCAGTGCCAGGCGATCGTCATCCAGGCCGTCCAGCAGCACCTGCACGGTCGCCTCGTAATCGCCGATCAGCTTGCGCTCCATGCGGCGCTCCTCGGTGCGGCCGAACACATCCAGGCGACCGCCTCGCAGGAACTTGAGTTTCGCCAGCAGGCCGAACGCCTTGAACATCCACGGGCCATATTCCTTCTTCAGCAACCGGCCCTGTTCGTCCTTCTTCGCGAACAGCGGCGGCGCCAAGTGGAAGCGCAGCTGGTAATCGCCCTCGAACTGCTGCTGCAGGCGGCGTTGGAAATCGCCGCTGGTGTACAGGCGCGCCACTTCGTACTCGTCCTTGTACGCCATCAGCTTGAACAGGTAGCGGGCCACGGTCTCGGTCAACGCGGTGGAGCCGCCGATGCGCTCGGCCTCGGTCGCGCGCACGCGTTCGACCAGCGTGCGGTAGCGGTTGGCGTAGGCGGCATCCTGGTAGTCGGTCAGGAAGGCCGAGCGGCGCTCGATCATCTCGTCCAGCGAGCGTGACAGGCGCGCGTCGTCCAACGGCAGGAAGGCGACATCGCCGCCATGGGTCGGCAGTCCACGCAGCTCGCGCTCGTCACCGGTGTTGCGCGGTGCGGCGGTCGCGCCCCACTCGTTGCCTTCCCATTCGCCCGGCGGCAGTGCATGCAGCGGGCCCGGCGTGTTTTCGGTGTCGGTATGGCGGTTGCGCACCACGCCTGCCGCCTGCTGCACGGCCTGCGGATCGACCGCGGCCAGGCGTCCCCAGGCGAAGGCCTGCTGGTTCATCGCCACGGCCGCGCCATTCAGTTCGATGGCACGCATCAACGACTCGAACGACAGCGGCACCAGGCCCTGCTGCCAGGCGTAGCCGAGGATGAACAGGTTGGCGGCGATCGCATCGCCGAGCAACGCGGTGGCCAGCTGGGTCGCGTCCAGCAGCAGCGGATCTTCGCCACCCAGAGCCACGCGCACGCCGGCGATGATGTCGGCGGCGGGGAACTGCATGTCCGGGCGTGTGGTGAACGTGCCCGGCATCGCTTCATAGGTGTTGAGCACCACCTGCGAACGGCCGGCGCGCACCTTCGACAGCGCCCAGTAGTCGTTCACCACCACCATGTCGCAGCCCAGCACCAGGTCGGCTTCACCGGCGGCGATGCGCACCGCATGGATGTCGTCCGGGCGGCGGGCGATGCGGATGTGCGTGGTCACCGCGCCACCCTTCTGCGCCAGGCCGGTCTGGTCGAGCACCGAGGCACCCTTGCCTTCAAGGTGACCGGCCATGCCCAGCAGGGCGCCGATGGTCACCACGCCGGTGCCGCCAACGCCGGTGATCAGGATGTTCCAGGGCTGCTCCAGGGTGCCGCGCACCACCGGTGCCGGCAGGTTGTCCAGCAGCGTGGAGGCATCGCGCTTGCTGCCCTTGCGTGGCTGGCCACCGTGCACGGTGACGAAGCTCGGGCAGAAGCCGTTGACGCAGGAATAGTCCTTGTTGCAGTTGGACTGGTCGATGTCACGCTTGCGCCCGAACTCGGTTTCCTTTGGCAGCACCGACACGCAGAAGCTCTTCTTGCCGCAGTCGCCACAGCCTTCGCAGACCAGCGAATTGATCATCACCCGCTTCTGCGGATCTTCCAGCTTGCCGCGCTTGCGGCGGCGGCGCTTCTCGGTGGCGCAGGTCTGTTCGTAGATCAGGATCGAAACGCCCTTCACTTCGCGCAGGCGCTTCTGTACCGCATCCAGCTCGCTGCGGTCGTGGAACTCCACGTCGCTGGGGAAATGCTCGCGCTGGCGCGTCCACTTGGTGATGTTGTCCGACAGCACCATGATGGTGTGGATGCCCTCGGCACGCATCTGCCTTGCGATGTCCGGCACGCTCAGCGGACCGTCCACCGGTTGTCCGCCGGTCATCGCCACCGCATCGTTGTAGAGGATCTTGTAGGTGATGTTGACGCCGGCGGCGATCGCCTGGCGGATCGCCAGTGAACCGCTGTGGAAATAGGTGCCGTCGCCCAGGTTCTGGAACACGTGCTGGGTATCGGTGAACGCGGCCTGCCCGGCCCACGTCACGCCTTCGCCACCCATGTGGGTGAAGGTATCGGTGCTGCGGTCCATCCAGGTCACCATGTAATGGCAACCGATGCCGGCCAGCGCACGCGAGCCTTCCGGCACGGTGGTGGAGGTGTTGTGCGGGCAGCCGGAGCAGTAGTGCGGAACGCGCGGGAAGCTGGCGCGTGGCAACGCGAGCTCGGCTTCCTTTTCCTGCATCCACTGCAGGCGCTGCTCGATGGAGTCGTTGTTGAAGAACTTCTGGATGCGGCGACCGATCACGCCGGCGATGGTGGCGGGGGTCAGTTCGCCGGTGGACGGCAGGATCCACTCGCCGGCCTCGTCGTACTTGCCGACGATGGACGGGCGCTGGCCCCAGCTGGCCGGCCAGTTGAAGAACTGTTCCTTCATCTGGCGCTCGATGAAGGCGCGCTTCTCCTCCACCACGATGATGTCTTCCAGGCCCTGCGCGAAGCGCGCGATGCCTTCCGGCTCCAGCGGCCAGGTCATGCCGACCTTGTACACGCGGATGCCGATGTCGGCGCAGGCCTGCTCGTCCAGGCCCAGGTATTCCAGCGCCTGCAGTACGTCCAGGTAGCTCTTGCCGGTGGTGACGATGCCCAGCCGCGCACGCGGCGCGTCCATCACCACCTTGTCGATGCCGTTGGCACGGGCGAAGGCCTGCGCGGCTTTCACCGCGTAGCGGTGCAGGCGCATCTCCTGGTCCAGCGGCGGATCGGGCCAGCGGATGTTGAGGCCACCGGCGGGCATGTCGAAGTCTTCCGGCAGCACGATGCGCCGGGCCAGTGGATCGACCTCGACCGAGGCCGACGATTCCACCGTCTCGGCGATCGTCTTGAAACCGACCCAGCGCCCGGTGTAACGGCTCATCGCCCAGCCGAGCAGGCCCATGTCGAGGATGTCCTGCACGCCGGCCGGGTTCAGCACCGGCATCATCGCGCTGACGAATTCGTCTTCGCTGCCATGCGGCAACGTCGAACTGCGGCAGGCGTGGTCATCGGCAGCCAGTGCCAGCACACCACCATGGCGCGAGGTGCCGGCGGCATTGGCGTGCTTGAACACGTCGCCGCAGCGGTCCACGCCTGGGCCTTTGCCGTACCACATGCCGAACACGCCCTGCACGTTGGCGCCGGGGAACAGGTTGGTCTGCTGGGTGCCCCACACCATGGTCGCGCCCAGGTCCTCGTTGAGGCCGGGGGTGAACTTCACCTTGGCCGCTTCCAGATGCTTGCGCGCACGCCACAGTTCCAGGTCGAAACCGCCCAGCGGGCTGCCGCGATAGCCACTGATGAAGCCGGCGCTGTCGATGCCGGTGGCCTCGTCGCGCAGGCGCTGCATCAGCGGCAGCCGCACCAGCGCCTGCACGCCACTCAGGTAGATCCGTCCTTCGTTGCGGGTGTACTTGTGGTCGAGCGTGTAATCACGGTCGAGCAGGTCGGCGGAGGCGGGTGAGGTGAGTTGCGCGGTACTGGTCATGGCTGGCCTGGTCAGGATCGGCTGGCACCGGCCGCGCAGGTACACGCGGCGGGAAAGGCGCGAATTGTAACAGTGGGGGGCGAAGGCCCCGGCACTCGCGCCAAGGACGTGCTGGGGTTAGGATCGGGGTGAGAGAGGGAGGGTTGGTGTTTCAACCTTGGGGGAATCTGGATGTCAGTTGCAGGACAGTTCCTGGCCGGCGTGTTGCTGGTCTCGGGAGCGGCCACTGCGTGGGCCGCGCCGGCATTGCCGGCACCGCAGGAGTTCTATTTCGACAGCGACGCCGCCGCCGCGCCGATCATAGTGGTGCAGGGTGAAGGCGAAGACCTGGTGGCACAGCTGCTGAAGCACCGCGAGCGTGGCCGCAAGGGGTTGGAAGCTACGGCGCAGCTGGCGTCGGTGGCCATCGCACAGGGGCGCGCGGAGCTGGGCGACAAGCTCTACCACGAGGCACTGGCCGAAGCGCCGGTGCAGAGCGCGCTGGGCCGCGGCGTACGCTGGAACTATGGCTGGGACCTGTTGCGGCAGGGCCAGGCACTGGCTGCGCTGGAGCAGTGGCAGGCCGCGGCCAGCACCCTGCGCAGCAATCCCGGCTGGGTGCCGCCGAGCTATGCGTTGGCGCTGTGGCGGGCAGGCCAGCAGCAGGAAGCAGTGAAGTGGTACGCCGCTGCCGTACGCACCGAGCCGGGGCAATGGCGCGACAGCAGTCGTTACGCGCAGCTGTTGCCGGGCTGGCGCGATGACGAACGCGCGACGCTGGCCGAAGTACAGCAGGCCTGGGCGGCCGCGCCACCAGCCTGGCCCTGAGGGTGGGGGTTCGGCCGGGTTGCACCCGGCACCCGCAGAGGCAACGGCCAAAGCCAAAGCCAAAGCGGGTTTGCTGGGGGATGGCGGGGCACTGTGGGTTTGCGGGGCCGCCGTAAACCCGTCCATGGGGGCTTGGTCGCGGCATCCATGCCGCTCACACCCCGCAAACCCACAGTGCCCCGCCTTCGACAGGTTTCCGCTGCTGTTGGTAGGTGTCGACCTTGGTCGACACGTAGATCCACGCCATGCGTGGATGAATCTGCATCGGAATCGAATGATCGATATCTGATCGAAATGCAGCCGAGCGTGGGCTCGGCGCTACAAAAAGCGGCCAGAAAACCGGCTTTTGCTTTTGCTCTTCTTTTTTCTTTTCCGTGGCTGATCGCCCCCGGAAACTGTTCGTGGCCGGGCGGGTAGGCTGCGCAGGGGCGTGAGCCGCATGGATGCGGCGACCGAGCTTACAGGGACGTACTTGCAGCGTCCCCTGCGCAGCCTACCCGCCCGGCCAACCCACAGCTGGCGCCTTCAGCGACCACCCACGAGGGGCTGCGCCGTTCGCAGGAAACCCTCAGTCGTCCGCGGACACCGTGCGCCCCGACGCCCACTCCCGCAACGCCGCCACCTGCTCGGCCATCAACACCGACAACGGCCGCGTCGTGCGGATCTCACCCATCAGCAGCTCGGTATCCAGCGGCCGGCCTTCGGCGTGCGCCGAATACAACCCGGCCACGATCGCCTGCTCGATTTCCGCACCGGAAAACCCGTGGGCCGCCGCTGCCAGTGCCGGCAGCGCGAAGTCGTCGGCATTGAGCTGGCGCCGCCCCAGGTGCAGCCGCAGCAGTTCCACGCGCACATCGGCCGAGGGCAGGTCGACGAAGAAGATCTCGTCGAAGCGACCCTTGCGCAGCAGCTCGGCGGGCAGTTCGTGTACCTGGTTGGCGGTGGCCACGATGAACACCGGCGCCTTGCGCTCGGCCATCCAGGTCAGCAGATAACCGAGCACGCGGCGCGACACGCCGCCATCCTCGGTGCCGGTGGCCAGGCCCTTCTCGATCTCATCCATCCACAGCACGCACGGTGCCAGCTGCTCGGCCGAGGCCAGCGCCTGGCGCAGGTTGGCTTCGGTCTCGCCGTGGTACTTGTTGTACAGCGCACCCACGTCCAGGCGCAGCAGCGGCACGCCAAAGCCTGCAGCAGTGGCCTTGGCCAGCATCGATTTGCCGCAGCCCTGCACGCCCAGCAGCAGCATGCCGCGTGGTGGGTCCAGCCCGGCCGGTGCCGAGCCGGCGATGAAGGCGACGCGACGCTGGTTGATCCAGCGCTTCAGCCGATTGGCCCCGGCCACATCGCCGAAGCGGGCGCTGTCATGCTCGAAGAACAGGTGACCGCTGCGGTTGAGCAGCTCGAACTTCAGCCGCGCCAACTGTGGCAGGTCGTCATCGCGCAGCGCGCCATCGGCGTAGATCAGCTGCCGCGCGATGCGCCGCGCATCGACCAGGCTCAGCCCCTGCAGGTTCTTCAGGATCTTCTTGACCGCCTCGCTGTCCACTTCCACCCGGCGCCCGCCGTGTTCGCGTGCATAGGCATCGGCTTCCTCGCGCAGCATCTTCAACAGCGCATTGGCGTCGGGCAGGCGCGGGTTGAAGCGCACCGCCAGCGCTTCCAGTTCGGCCGGGAGCTCCACCTTGGCGCCGATCAGCACCAGCACGTGCGGTTCGCTGTGGCGGCGCTGGATCAGGTCGCGCAGCGCACGCTGGTGGCTGGCATAGCCCAGGTAAGGGTGGAAATCGAGCAGCAGGTACACCCCGCGCTGGTCGGCCTGGCGGATCATCTGCAGTGCGGCGCTGGCGTCGGGCGGGCCCACAGGCTCGTCCTCGCGTTCCAGGTCGATGCGGCGCAGGCCCTCGGTGATCGACCAGCGGTGCAGGGCCCGCCAGACATGCATCAGCGTCTGCCGGAACAGCTCGACGATGCGACCCTCATCCTGGGTCTCGACCACGATCAACGGCGTGTTGGCGCGGATCAGTGCGCTCAGGTCCTGCAGTTCGCTCATGGCGGTTCGGTCCTTCGGGGGCGCCACGATAGCAAAGGCAGGGGGCGCTGGTTCAGCACGGCTCTACCTTCCGTCACCATCGGCGGTGTACGCTCGGGGCACGTACCCGGAAGCGAGGCTGGCATGAAGACGATCCTGGTGGCCGGTTCCAAAGGCGGGGTGGGCAAGTCCACCATCGCCACCCACCTGGCCGCGTACGCGGCATTGCAAGGCAAGGCCACGGTGATCGCCGATGCCGACCCGCAAGGCTCCAGCACCCGCTGGGCACAGCGCCGGGCCGGGCTGGAAAGCGCGGTGCTGCCGATCGACGTGTACCGCAAGAAGCAATGGGCGCAGAAGCTGCCCGACGGTACCGAAACCGTGGTGATCGATGCACCGGCCGGCGCACTGGCCGACGATATCCCGCATTTCCTCGACGCTGCCGATGCCGTGGTGGTGCCGGTGCTGCCCTCGGCACTGGACATCGAAGCCATCGTCGGCTTCCTCAACAGCCTGGCCCAGGTACCGCGCGTGCACAGCCGCAAGCTGCCGGTCGGGCTGGTGCTGAACCGCACCAAGCCCTGGACCCAGACCTCGCAGCAGGCCCAGCAGATGCTGGCTGACTGGCCCTATCCGGTGGTCGCCCAGCTGCGCGACAGCCAGAGCTATGTGGTCATGACCGGCCTGGGTCGCAGTCTTTTCGATTACCGCTCCGCCCAGGTGCGCGAGCACCAGGCCGACTGGGAACCCCTGTTGTCCTGGCTGAAACTGTAAGAGCCGTAGGTCTCCATCCCTTTATTGGAATCCCGCAATGCGCGAACTGATCCTGCTCCGCCACGCCCACGCCGAACCGGCCACTACCGGCCAGGCCGACCTCGACCGGCCGTTGTCGCCGGTGGGGCTCGCCGAAGCCGAAGCCGCCGGCAAGTGGCTGAAGGAGAACAACCTGCTGCCCGATTGCGTGCTGTGTTCCCCCTCGCGGCGGACCCGCGAAACCCTGGAAGCGGTGATGGCAGCCATCGGCTATGTCGAAAAGCGCCTGGAAGACCGCATCTACGAGGCCACCCCGGGCACCCTGGCGGCGCTGGTGGACGAGCGCCGTGACCTGGACCGGGTGCTGATCGTCGGCCACAACCCCGGGCTGGAGCAGCTGGTGGCACTGATGACCGATGGCACCAGCAGTGATTACCGTGGCATGCCGCCGGGCGGCGTGGCCGTGCTCGGTTTCGCCCGCGAGGCAACGATCGAGCCGGGCGTGGCCAGCCTGAACGCCTTCTGGTGGCCGTGAGCCGATGAGGGTGGCGTTGCCGGGCCGCTGCCTGCTGCCAGTCGTTCTGGCGATCGGCCCGGCCTGGGCCGCCGCACCGCCACCGACCGCGCTGCCGGCGGTCGTGGCCGAGTCGCCGCGTACGCTGCAGCTGGATGTGGTGCGCTCGCAGATCGGTTTCGAAGTCCGCACCCGTTTCGGCCAGCGCATCGAGGGCGTGTTCCCGCGGTTCGAGGGGCGTATCGAGGTGCTGTCCGATGGCCGTCACCAGGTTCACCTGAAGATGTTCACCCGCACCGTGGAGATCCCCGGCAAGGACCGCTATACCGGCTGGATGCGCGGCCCGGAGTTCTTCGACGCTGGCCGTTACCCGTTCGTGGAGTTCGACTCGCTGCCGTACTGGCCGGAGACGGTCGCCGAGGGAGGCGGCATCGATGGCCGGCTGACCCTGCGCGGCGTCAGCCATCCGGAGACACTCAAGGTCGAGAAAGCGGAATGTGCCCGACCGGGCTATGATTGCGACGTCGTCAGCCGCGGTACCGTGCAACGAGGTCGGTATGGCATGGACAGCTGGCAGCTTGCCTTGAGTGACCGAGTGACTTTCGTATTGCGTGCGCGCCTCAGCGAGGCGCCGAAACCGTGAATCCCTTGCTGCGTGTATTGGCGCTGGCAACCGTGTTGCTGGGCAGCGGCTGCGCGTCGCTGTCGCATGCCCAGCGTGATCGCGCCGAGGCGATCGCCGTACAGGCACGCTCGACCCAGGTGGATTGCCAGCAGGCCGACCGCTGCGCGCTGGACTCACCCCTGCGGGCCTTGGCCGGCAGGGCGTTCAGCGAATCGACCCCGGAACAGCCGCGGCACTACGCCACCCTGCTGGACGAGGGCGAAGGCGCGCTGGTCGCGCGCCTGAACCTGCTGCGCAGCGCCACCCGCAGCATCGACCTGCAGACCTACATCTTCGACAAGGACGACAGCGCCCGCCTGGTCATCGACGAATTGCTGGCGGCGTCGCGGCGCGGGGTGAAGGTGCGGCTGTTGATCGACCAGCTTTCGGCGATCTCCGACCTGCAGATCCTCGGCGCACTGGCCGGCGCCCACCAGAACTTCCAGCTGCGGGTCTACAACCCGACGTTCGGCAAGGCCCGGTTGAACTACTTCGACTATGCCGGCAGCGTGCTGTGCTGCTTCCGCCGCTTCAACCAGCGCATGCACAACAAGCTGCTGGTGGTCGACGATGCGGTTGGCGTGGTCGGTGGGCGCAATTACCAGGACGACTATTACGACTGGGACCGCGAATACAACTTCCGCGACCGTGACGTGCTGATCGCCGGGCCCGAAGCACGGGCGATGGCGGCCAACTTCGATGCGTTCTGGCGCGCGCAGCGCAGCGTGCCGGCCGAGCGCCTGAACGATGTCGGCCGTACCTTGCTCAAGCAGGGTGTGCCGGTGCTGCCGCCCGCGCAGTTCCGCAGACCCGAACGAGTGGAGCGGGTCAGCGAGGAGGCCAACGACGTCGACTTCGTCACCCGATCGTTCGTGGACACTGCCTTGCCGGTCGCCTCGGTGCGCTATGTGGCCGATCTGCCGCGCAAGCACCGCCGCGAGCGCGCCGACGCGCCCCTGGCCGGGCAGCATGTCACCGAGCCGCAGCTGGATGCACTGATTTCCAACGCGCAGCACGAAGTGATCCTGCAGACGCCCTACCTTGTGCTGTCCAAACCGGCACAGAAGCTGTTCCGCGAGCTGCGCAAGCGCCCGCAGCCACCCCGCGTGGTGGTGTCCAGCAACAGCCTGGCCGCCACCGACAACCCGATCGTGTATGCGCTGTCGTACAAGTACAAGCGGCGCAACATGCGCGAACTCGGCTTCAACATTTTCGAATTCAAGCCGTTCCCGCTGGATGCTCCGGTCGATTACCGCAACCTGCTGCCCGACCCGATCGCCGCGCCGGGCAGCGATACCGGCCGCAACCCGCTGCTCGGTGGCAGCGCGGCGGGCAGCAATGCCGGTGGCGGCGGTGGCGATGTGGTGGCCACTGCGGAAGCGGACGCCCCGCCGGCGCGGGTGATCCATCCGCGTACCGGCAGCGCCTATGAGAACGGTCGTGCGCGTCGGCGTGCCGCCGGCAGCGAAGTCGAGACCCGCCTGCTGCGTACCGAAACGCGCCCTTCGTTCCTGGGCAGCAAGGCGGTCAACAAGCCGCTGCCGGTCACCCGCAAGGGCGCGCGCATGGGCCTGCATGCCAAGTCGCTGGTGGTCGACCGCCGCATCGGCGTGGTCGGTACCCACAACTTCGACCCGCGCAGCGAGAACTACAACACCGAAGGCGCGGTGATCATCGACGATCCGGCCTTCGCCGAGCAGCTGGCCCAGAGCATCCTGCGCGATACCCATCCGCAGAACTCCTGGACGGTGGCGCCGCGTGCCAAGCCGCCGGTCCTGTCCGGTCTGAACTACAGCGTCGGCAAGGCCTCCGAGGCGCTGCCGATCCTCGACTTCTGGCCGTGGCGCTACGCCACCGACTACGAGTTCAAGCCGGGCCCGGACTGCCCGCAGCCACTGCCGCGGCAGAGCGCCGATTTCCACCGCTGCTATGTCGCGGTGGGCGACTTCCCCGAGGTCAACGTCGGGCCGAAGTGGCTGCTGGTACGCATGCTGACCGCATTCGGCGCCGGCCTCGTCCCCATCCTCTGAAGGTAGCCGCATGACCCAGGTATTCCGCGAAGCCGTTTCCATCGAGCAGCTCAACGCACTCAGCCACAACACTGCCATCAGCACCCTGGGCATCGTCTTCAGTGCCGCTGGCGAGGACTGGCTGCAGGCGACCATGCCGGTGGATGAGCGCACCCGCCAGCCGTACGGCATCCTCCACGGCGGCGCCTCGGTGGTGCTGGCTGAAACCCTGGGCAGCAGCGCCGGCAACCTCTGCGTGGATACCGCCAAGCAGGTCTGCGTGGGCCTGGAGATCAACGCCAACCACGTCCGCGCCGTGCGTTCGGGGACGGTCACCGGCACCGCGCGCGCGGTGCACGTGGGCCGCAGCACCCAGCTGTGGGAAATCCGCATCGAGGACGAGCAGGGCCGGCTGGTCTGCATCTCGCGGCTGACCCTGGCCGTGGTGGCGGCCGGCCACGGTTGAGTCCTGGCGGCAGCAGTGACGGCGGCGGAACCCAGCGTTCCCCGCCAATGGCCGCCGTCAATGAGACTTATGGCCGAATTCGGCTGGCAGCGATGGCAGCCCTCCGGTATCGTGCGCGGATGACTTCCCCCACTCCGGCCCCCCGCGGCGGCGTGGCGCGTGTGTGCCGTTACCTGTACCGCGTACCGCTGCTGTTGGTCCACATCACCGTGTTCCTGCCGCTGATCCTGATCGGCATGCTTCCGCCATGGGGCGAGCTGCGCGTGGGCGACGATACCTTCGGCGCCAAGGTGGTGAACTGGTGGCAGGGCGGGCTGATGTGGATCTTCGGCTTCCGCCTGTCGCGTGTCGGCCAGCCGCTGCCGGGCGCGGTGCTTTTCGTCGCCAACCATGTCAGCTGGGTCGATATCTCCATCCTGCACAGCCAGCGCATGATGGGCTTTGTCGCCAAGCGCGAGATCGCCAGCTGGCCGGTGGTCGGTTGGCTCGCCGCGCGCGGCCAGACCATCTTCCACCAGCGTGGCAACACCGAATCACTCGGTGGGGTGATGCAGGTGATGGCCGACCGCCTGCGCGCCGGCAAGGCCGTGGGCGTGTTCCCGGAAGGGCGTACCCGCGGCGGTCACGACGTTGGCCCGTTCCATGCGCGCATCTTCCAGGCGGCAGTCGAAACCAGCGTGCCGGTGCAGCCGGTGGCGCTGGTCTATGGCGTGCGCGGCGATGCACAGACCATCGTGGCCTTCGGCCCGGGCGAGAGTTTCTTCGCCAATTTCCTGCGCCTGCTCGGTGAGCCGGCGCGGCATACCGAAGTGCATTTCCTGGAGCCGATCGGCACCCAGGACCTGGAAGGCCGTCGGCGCATCGCGGAAACCTCGCGCGCGCGCATCGTGGCGGCCATGAGCGGGGATTGAGGCGAGGGTGGCCGTGTTTCCGCCACCGACCCTCGACGCTGATGCGCCGATGCTTACCGCGTCCGACTATCAGCCGCCGCGCTGGCTGCGCAATCCGCACCTGCAGTCGATGCTCAGCTCCAGCCGCATGCGCCTGCAGCGCGGCCTGCTGCTGCTGGCCGCCACCGGCGCGGTCAGCGAGGAGCTGATCCTCGATGGTGGCGAGGGGGTGCGCCTGCAGGGCTGGCACAGCCATGTCGAAGGGCGCGAACCGCGCGGCATCGCCCTGCTGCTGCACGGCTGGGAAGGCAGCGCCGAATCGAGCTACATGCGCATGGCCGCTGCCCGCATGCTGGAGCAGGGGTTCGACGTGGTGCGGCTGAACTTCCGCGACCACGGCAATACCCATCACCTCAATCCCGGCATCTTCCACTCCAACCTCATCGACGAAGTGGTGCATGCCGCGGGCGATGTCGCCCAGCGCTGGCCTGATCTGCCGATGGTTGCGGCCGGCTATTCGCTGGGTGGCAACTTCGTGCTGCGGCTGGCCCTGCGCGCGCCGGCCGCCGGTGTGCCGCTGCAGCATGTGGCCGCGGTCTGCCCGGTGCTCGATCCGGGGCTGACCATGGAGAACATCGAGAACGGCCCGGCGATGTACGACTGGTATTTCCGCCGCAAGTGGGCCGGCTCGCTGCGTCGCAAGCGCGATCTGTTCCCCGAACTGAGCGATTGCGACGACCGCGTGCTGAACATGGACATCCGTTCGCTGACCGCCTGGCTGGTCGAGCGGCACACCACGTTTGGTTCGCTGCAGGCCTATTTCGATGGTTATTCCATCGCCGGCGACCGCCTGTCCACGCTGCAGGTGCCCGCTGACATCCTGATGGCGCAGGACGATCCGGTGATCCCCTACGCGACCTTCCGCGATTGGCAGCTGCCGCAGCAGGCGCGGCTGGAAACCGCCTGCTGGGGCGGCCACTGTGGGTTCCTGGAAAACTGGCGCGGCGATGGCTTCTCCGAACGCTGGGTCGCACAGCGCCTGCGGCGGGTCCTGCCGGGCTGAACCGGCACCGGCGCGCGGCCCGCTACAATGCGGGTTTGACCTTGAACCGGACGGCCATGCAAGACCAGATCCTCCAAGCGTTGCGCCAGAACGATGCCGGCCAGGCCGTGCAGCTGGCCCAGGCGTGGACCCGTGACGAACCCGGCAAGGCCGAGGCCCACCGCTGGCTGGCGCTTGCGCTGCAGCAGCAGGGCCAGGCCGAGGCCGCGATGGAGGCGTTGCAGCAGGCGCTGCAGCTGGCGCCCGATGATGCCCAGCTGCACCTGCAGCACGCCGGCCTGCTGCTGGCACTGCGCCAGTTCGACGGCGCCGATGAAGCCCTGCTGCGCACCACCGGGCTGGACCCCAACGCTTTCCCCGCCTACCTGATGCAGGCGCACCTGGCGGTGGGCCGCAATGATTTCGACGAGGCCCAGCGGCTGTCGACCCTGGCCTCGCGGCTGGAGCCGGACCATCCGGAACTGCTGACCATCGATGGCATGGTCGCGCTGCGCCGCGGCGACGCCGACCGTGCGCTGGCCCTGCTGTCGGCGGCCAGCCAGGCGCTGCCGGACGATACCCGGGTGCTGTACGCACTGGGCTTCGCCTATATGGGCAAGGAGATGCTGGCGTTCGCCGAGCAGGCGTTCCGTCGCGTGCTGGCGTTGAATCCGAAGATGTCCTCGCTGCACGGCATGGTGGTGCAGCTGGCATTGCGCCAGGGCAACGTCGATGCCGCCGCCGAGGCAATGCAGCAGGCGTTGCAGCAGCCGGAGCTGGACGTGCCGCCGATGCGCCGCCTGGCCGGCGAACTGGCACTGCGCAGTGGCCAGCCGCTGCAGGCGCTGGAACACCTGCTGCCGCTGCTGCAATCGCTGCAGGGTGATCGCCAGGTGCTGCAGCTGCTGTTGATGTCCTGGCAGCGCCTGGGCCGCGAAGATGAAGCCCGCGCACGCCTGGATGAGGCGCTGGAAAGCAATGACCAGCTGCATGACCTGTGGCTGGCCCGACTGGCCGTGGAAGACGTCGGCAGTGCCGGCGCCGTGGCCGCCGTGGAGCGCTGGATGGCAGCCATGCCCGGCCACCTGCCTGCGCTGGAAGCGCGCATGCGCCTGCATGACATGGCCGGCGAGCACGAGCAGGGCGAAGCCATCGCCGAACGCATCACCACCCTGGAACCGGGCCGCGTCAGCGGTGAGAGCCGCCGCGTCGAAGGGCTGCTGCAGCGTGACCCGGCCGCCGCCGTGGAGCGCGTGCAGGCCTTGATCGCACAGGCACCGGAGGCACACCGCGCCGACCTGCGCACCTGGCTGGGCGAAATCCAGGATCGCGCCGGGCAGCCGGAAGAAGCGCTGCGTACGTGGATGGCGCTGCAGACCGACCAGGCCTCGCAGCGGTTGCCGCTGCCGCCGCAGGCCAAGGCACCGCCGAGCTGGCCGGAGATGGCCAGCATCGACGAGGCAACGCGCGACAGCGGCTCGGCTCCGATCTTCCTGTGGGGCGCGCCGGGTTCGGGCGTGGAGCGGGTGGCAACCGGCCTGGCCGCTGCCAGCCCGGTACTGCGCAGCGATCGTTACACCGCCAATCCACCCGACGATGCCTTCCAGAACTACAACACGCTGCAGGACCTGGCGTCGGGCGTGCTGAGCCCGGAACGCCTGGTCGAGCGCTGGCGCGAACACCTGCCGGCCCGCGGCCTGGAAAGCGACACCGTGATCGACTGGCTGCTGTGGTGGGACAACGCGCTGTTGTGGGCATTGCGCCCGCAGTTGCCGCAGGGCCGCCTGCTGCTGGTGCTGCGCGACCCGCGCGACATGCTGCTGGACTGGATTGCCTATGGCGCCGCCGCACCGCTGGCGATGACCTCGATGGCCGAAGCCAGCCAGTGGCTGGTGCGCTCGCTGACCCAGATTGCCGCGCTGCACGAAGAGGATCTGTATCCGCACGTGCTGCTGCGCATCGATGACATCGGCAACGATGCACATGCGATGGCCGATCTGCTGGGCCGCGTGTTCGGCCGTCCGATGCCGCCGGCTGCACAGTTGGGCGCACCGCGTCTGCCCGCCGGCCACTGGCGCAGGTATCGCGACGTGATGGGCGCCGCCTTCGCCCAGCTCACCCCGGTCGCAGTGCGATTGGGTTACCCGGAAGAGTGAGGAGCATCAGATGCAACTGAGCAGTCACAGCCTGGTCAACGCTGCGCCTATCGACCGTGAGTTCGCCGCCGGCGATGCCAACGGCTTCGCCCCCGACCGCAACCCGCACCTGGCCTGGAGCGGCGCGCCCGACGGCACCCGTTCGTTCCTGCTGGTGTGCGTGGACCCGGACGTACCGACGGTGCCGGAGACGGTCGGCCGCGATGACATGCGCGTGCCGCGCGATCAGCCGCGCGGCGATTTCGTGCACTGGGTGATGGCTGACATCCCGGCCTCGGTGCAGGAGATCGCCGCGGGCAGCTGCAGCGATGGCTTCGTGGTGAAGGGCAAGACCGCGCCGGCCGGCCCGGCCGGCAGCCGTCAGGGCCTGAACGATTTCACCGGCTGGTTCGCCGGCAATCCGGACATGGCCGGTGACTACCTGGGCTACGACGGCCCGTACCCACCGTTCAACGACGAGCGCGTGCACCGCTACTTCTTCCGCGTGTTCGCGCTGGACGTGGCCGCGCTGCCGCTGCCCGAGCGCTTCACCGCCGCCGATGCGTACCGTGCCATGCACGGCCACGTACTGGCCGAAGCGGCGCTGCACGGCACCTACACGTTGAACCCGGCGTTGGCCTGAGGCCAGGCATCAGGGAGTGCCGGCCGCTGGCCGGCATCCGCTGTATGTGGCAGCCGGCCAGTGACCGGCTCTACCCGTCAACGAGGAAGGGCGGCCCAAGGCCGCCCTTTTCATTTCACCGGCAGCGGCGCGGGTTTGAACACCAGCACTTCGCCCTTGGCATTGCGCACGACCAACGCACCGGTATCGTCCAGCGCGAGGGTCGGTGCGGTATCGCGACCGTGAAACAGCGTTTCGGCTCGCCGTTCCTGCGCATCCACCTTGGGATTGATGCACAGCGCGGTGGTCTGGATGCCGTTCTCCAGGATCAGCCGGTCGTCCTGCAGGCGGTAATGACTGCTGGCCTGGTTGCACAGGTTCAACTCGCTCATGTAGCCGGGTTGGAAGCGCAGGGTGTACGGCTGCCGGCCCCTGACGAACAGCGCGTCGATCCGCTTGCCCTGCGCGTCGGTGGCGCGCGCGAGCTGCCACAGACGGGCTTCAAGCTGCTCGGTGGTGGGTGTGCTGGCGGCGTGTGCATTGCTGCCAGCACCGATGGCCAGCAAGGCCAGTGCGAGCATGTACGTCCTTTTCATGTCGGTCTCCCTGATGCATAGGGGTAGTGCCGGCCGCTGGCCGGCATGTTCCGTAGGTCGCCGGAGCTGTGTGCAGCTGCCGGCCAGCGGCCGGCACTATCCACAACGAAGAAGGGCGACCTCGCGGCCGCCCTTCTGTTTTCTTACTTCTTCTCGATGGCTGACTCGACCACCATGTCCAGCACGTACGCCTGCGACGGCGCATCGGCCGGCGGGTTCTTCACTTCGTAGCGCTTCACGCGCACCACGTTGCGCACGCCGTCTTCGTGGGTGTAACCCTCGATGCTGCCGTAGAAGTTCTCGAACTTGCCCGGCTCACCCTGCTTCAGGCCCTTGTCGTCGAACTTCACTTCGCGCACCTGCAGGCACTGGTAATCCGGGATCAGCGGGTGCGAGCACTTCTCGGTCTTCGCCGCCACTTCCAGGAACACGGTCTCGCCGGCGCCGCCATAACGGGTTTCAGCGGTCGGTTCCGGGTTGAACACCAGCACGTCGCCCTTGGCGGTGGTCAGGGTCAGCACGCCGTTGGCGTCCTGTTCGGCCTTCAGTTCGCCCTGCAGACGGCTGGAGACGGCTTCGTCCAGCGCCATCAGCGCCTTGTCGGTGCAGGCCATCATGGTCGAGGCCATCGCGCTGACGCTCAGCTTGCCGTCGGCCAGGGTGTAGCCGCCGCCCATGCGGTTGCAGGTGTTGCTGACCGACAGGCGGCCATCAGCGAAGTCCAGGGTGACCGGCTTGTCTTCGCGGGCGAACAGCGCATCGATGCGCTTGCCGTCGGCCGCGGTAGCCTGCTGCAGCAGCCAGTGCTGGCTCTGCAGGCGCTGCGCATCCAGGTGTGCCAGCGCCTTCTGGTCGCCGGCCTTGGCTGCCGCCGGGGCCAGGTCGTCACCACCGGTACCGGCCGGGGCGGGGGTCTGGCTGCAGGCGGCCAGCAGGGCCAGCGGGAGGAGCAGGGTGAGCTTGCGGTTCATGGTGATTCTCCTTGGGGAACCGAGGGGGAAACGGATCGGGGCCGGCAACGGGGTTACCGTGCCCCGGCGCTGTTCAGCTGCCTGACGGCAACCACAGCAGCAACGCAGCGCCCAGGGCGATGCGGTAAATCGCGAAGGCCGTGAAGCGGTGCGACTTGATGTAGCCCATCAGCCACTTCACTACGACGAAGCCGGTGATGGCAGCGGCAACGAAGGCGACGCCGACGTCGGTCCAGTTCTCGCTGGCCAGGTTTCCTTCCTTGGCCAGTTCCAGGAAGGTGTAGGCGCTGGCGGCGAACATGGTGGGGATGCCGACCAGGAACACGAACTCGGCGGCGGCCGCGCGGCGGCTCAGGCCCAGCAGCATGGCCAGGAAGATCGCCGAGGCCGAGCGCGAGGTGCCGGGGAACACACCGGCCACCACCTGCGCCAGGCCGACGCCGATGGCCACCGTCCAGGTCACCTGGTCGCGGTCGGGCAGGCGCGCGGTATAGGCCTCAACCAGCAGCATCCAGATGCCGCCGATGATCAGCGCCCAGGCCACCGGGCTGACGGTTTCCGGCAGCGACCAGCCAGCCTTGCGCACCACCAGGCCGACCACGGCGGTTACCAGGAAGGCCGCGCCGAGCTTGAACACGTACTCGCGGTTCTCGCGCTGGCCGAAGCCGGTGGCCAGCTGCAGCAGGCGCTGGCGGAACACCAGCACCACGGCCAGGATCGCACCGGCCTGGATGATGATGTTGAAGAAGTCCGATCGCGCGCCCAACCAGTGCTGGGCGATCAGCAGGTGGCCGGTGCTGGAGATCGGCAGGAATTCGGTCAAGCCTTCGAGGATGCCCAGCAGCAGGGCGGAGAGCAGATCAGACATGGACGGTGCGGGCGCGGGCGGCGGAAGAAGCTCGAAAGAATAGACGATCCACGCTGCACCAAACGGGTGCGTCTGGTCATCGGTGCACCCGTTTGGTGCGCATGGTTCTGCACCTCGCTGGGGCGGTCGCTTTGAAATCAACGACTTGTGAAGGCCAAAAAGTTGGCACGGTCATTGCTGTACCTCAGCAGGCATTCATTCCCATCCGAGGTCGTACCGATGTCTGTGGAAACCGTAGAGAAGCTGATCAAGGACAACCAGATCGAGTTCGTCGATCTGCGCTTCGTCGACATGCGTGGTGTCGAACAGCATGTGACCTTCCCGGTCAGCATCGTCGAGCCGTCGCTGTTTGAAGAAGGCAAGATGTTCGATGGCAGCTCGATCGCCGGCTGGAAGGGCATCAACGAGTCGGACATGGTGCTGCTGCCGGACACCGCCAGCGCCTACGTCGACCCGTTCTACGCCGATCCGACCATCGTGATCAGCTGCGACATCCTCGACCCGGCCACCATGCAGCCGTATGGCCGTTGCCCGCGCGGCATCGCCAAGCGCGCCGAGTCCTACCTGAAGTCCTCGGGCATCGCCGAAACCGCGTTCTTCGGCCCGGAGCCGGAGTTCTTCATCTTCGACTCGGTGCGTTTCGCCAATGAAATGGGCAACACCTTCTTCAAGGTCGACTCGGAAGAAGCGGCGTGGAACAGCGGCGCCAAGTACGACGGCGCCAACAGCGGCTACCGTCCGGGCGTGAAGGGCGGTTATTTCCCCGTTCCGCCGACCGACACCCTGCACGACCTGCGTGCGGAGATGTGCAAGACCCTGGAACAGGTCGGCATCGAAGTGGAAGTGCAGCACCACGAAGTGGCCACCGCCGGCCAGTGCGAGATCGGCACCAAGTTCAGCACCCTGGTGCAGAAGGCCGACGAACTGCTGCGGATGAAGTACGTCATCAAGAACGTCGCCCACCGCAACGGCAAGACCGTCACCTTCATGCCCAAGCCGATCGTCGGCGACAACGGCAGCGGCATGCACGTGCACCAGTCGCTGTCCAAGGGCGGCACCAACCTGTTCTCCGGTGACGGCTACGGTGGCCTGAGCCAGATGGCGCTGTGGTACATCGGCGGCATCTTCAAGCATGCCAAGGCGATCAACGCCTTTGCCAACTCGGGTACCAACAGCTACAAGCGCCTGGTGCCGGGCTTCGAAGCCCCGGTGATGCTGGCCTACTCGGCGCGCAACCGTTCGGCCTCGTGCCGCATTCCGTGGGTGTCCAACCCGAAGGCGCGTCGCATTGAAATGCGCTTCCCCGATCCGATCCAGTCGGGCTACCTGACCTTCACCGCGCTGATGATGGCCGGCCTGGACGGCATCAAGAACCAGATCGACCCGGGCGCACCGAGCGACAAGGATCTGTACGACCTGCCGCCGGAAGAAGAGAAGCTGATTCCGCAGGTCTGCTCTTCGCTGGACCAGGCCCTGGAAGCGCTGGACAAGGACCGTGAGTTCCTCAAGGCCGGTGGCGTGATGAGCGATGACTTCATCGACGGCTACATCGCGCTGAAGATGCAGGAAGTGACCAAGTTCCGCGCGGCGACCCACCCGCTGGAATACCAGTTGTACTACGCCAGCTGACCGGTTGCGATGGCGGTGGGTACCCCCTCCCTCCTGCCGCCATCGCATCCGTCTTCGCGGCTGGGGAGCCGCGGTCAGATCGGGGTCGTTGCACGGGGTCGGATCCCTTTCATGCATGAAAGGGCTCTGACCCCACGCCAAGGACCCCTGATCCAGGGGCAAGAGAGAGACCGGATACGCGACATGGGCCGCCCTCCCTCCCGCGTCGGCCGTGCAAGGAGAGAGGCACGGCTGTCCCGGCCCGGTTCGTGTCCGGTGCAACAGCCACGGCCATCACCACGATGGCCCGTGGTTGCCTGATGCCATCGCGCGTTGGCGCGCTGGCCCCATCCACCATCGGGACATGCGCATGAAACTGATCTCCGCCATCATCCGACCGTTCAAGCTCGACGAGGTCCGCGAGGCCCTGTCCGATGCCGGCGTGTCGGGCATCACCGTGACCGAAGTGAAAGGCTTCGGCCGCCAGAAGGGCCACACCGAGCTGTATCGCGGTGCCGAGTACGTTGTCGACTTCCTGCCCAAGATCAAGATCGAAACCGTCGTCACCGACGAGCGTGCCGAGGCAGTGATCGAAGCGATCCAGTCGTCTGCCGGCACCGGCAAGATCGGCGACGGCAAGATCTTCGTGACCGCTGTCGAGCAGGTCATCCGCATCCGCACCGGCGAAATCGGCGCCGACGCGCTGTAAACCCCCTTCCGGAGACTCCCCCATGAAGATGCGCCTTCTCACCGGGTGGCAAGCCCGGTTCCATCTGGTGTGCCTGCTGATGCTGCTCAGCGCGCTGGCCGCCGGTATCTGGCCAGGCAATGCACATGCCCAGGCCCAGGTCACGCCGCTGCAGAGCGAGGCCGTGGCCGTCGAGCCCCTGCAGGACCCGACTGCCGCTGCGCCGGCTGCTGCCGAAGCGGTGGCTGCGCCCGCCTATGACCATGGCGACGTCGCCTGGATGCTCACCTCCACCCTGCTGGTGCTGCTGATGGTGGTGCCGGGCCTGGCCCTGTTCTACGGCGGCCTGGTGCGCTCGAAGAACGTGCTTTCGGTGCTCAGCCAGATCCTGGTGGTGTTCTCGCTGGTGCTGCTGTTGTGGGTGGCCTATGGCTACAGCGCAGTGTTCAGCGCCGGCAATCCGTTCTTCGGCTCGTTCACCGAATTCGCCTTCCTCAAGGGCTTCACCCCGGAGTCGGTGGGCAACACGCCGATCAAGGGACTGCCGGATTACCTGTTCGTCGCCTTCCAGTCGACCTTCGCCGGCATCACCACCGCGCTGATCGTCGGTGCCTTCGCCGAGCGCATCAAGTTCCGCGCGGTGCTGCTGTTCTCGGCGCTGTGGTTCACCCTCAGCTACATCCCGATGGCGCACATCGTCTGGGGTGGTGGTTACCTGGGTGAAATGGGCGCGATCGATTTCGCTGGTGGCACCGTGGTGCACATCAACGCCGGCGTAGCCGGTCTGGTGGCTGCATGGTTCGTCGGCAAGCGCCTGGGCTACGGGCAGACCGCGTTGAAGCCGCACAACGTGCCGTTCACCTATATCGGCGCGATGCTGCTGTGGGTCGGCTGGTTCGGCTTCAATGCCGGTTCCGCCGCCGCCGCCGACACGGTTGCCTCGCTGGCCTTCCTCAACACTGTGCTGGCCACTGCTGCAGCGGTGCTGGGCTGGACGCTGGTTGAAGCGATCAGCAAGGGCAAGCCGTCGGCACTGGGCGCGGCCTCGGGCGCAGTGGCAGGCCTGGTCGGCATCACCCCGGCGTGCGGTACCGTCGGCCCGCTCGGCGCGATCGTCATCGGCCTGGTGGCCGGCGTGGTCTGCGTGTGGGGCGTGACCGGCCTCAAGCGTCTGCTGAAGGTGGACGACACCGCCGACGTGTTCGGTGTGCATGGCGTGGGCGGCATCGTCGGCGCGATCCTCACCGGTGTGTTCAGCGCGCAGTCGCTGGGCGGCACCAAGGCCAATCTGGATATCGGCCACCAGGTGTGGGTGCAGGTGGTCAGCGTCGGCCTCACCGTGGTCTGGTCGGCCGTGGTGACCGCGGCCATCCTGCTGCTGGTCAAGGTGGTCGTCGGCCTGCGCGTGACCGAGGAGGCCGAGCGTACCGGCCTGGATGTGACCTCGCACGGTGAATCGGCCTACGAGGCCTGATGCATCTACATGGTGGGTGCCGACCGTTGGTCGGCACTGCACCTGCTCTGGTAGGTGCGAAGCTTGCTTGGCACATCGGTGGGCCCAGCCACGCATGGCGTGGCGCTACTGCATCGCCCGCGCTTATCGCGCACAATCAGGACATGCACCCGATCCGCACCTCCCTGATGCTCTCGGTCTGCCTGCTGCTGGCCGCCTGTGCTTCCACGCCGCAGGAAATCCGCAACCCGCTTGCCACCTGGGTGCCGTCGCCGAACCAGAACGCGCGCACGCCGGTCATCATCGTCATCCACCACACCGAGCAGAAATCGGTGCAGCAGAGCCTGCACACGCTGCGTACCGCCAACAGCGGCGGACGGGTCAGTGCGCACTATCTGATCGGCGCCGATGGCCATCGCTACCAGCTGGTGGCCGATGAACGCCGCGCCTGGCATGCCGGTTCCGGGCGCTGGGGCACCATCACCGACCTCAACTCCGCGTCCATCGGCATCGAGCTGGACAATGACGGTCGTACGCCCTTCAGCCCCGCGCAGATCGAATCGCTGATCGTGCTGCTGCGCGATCTCACTGAACGCCTGAACATCCCACCGCGGCAGGTGATCGGCCACGCCGACCTGGCGCCGACGCGCAAGGAAGATCCCAGCCGCTTCTTCCCGTGGCAACAGTTGGCCGAAGCCGGTTTCGGCGTGTGGCCGCGCCCTGCCGATGGGGCTGCGCCGGAAGGCTTCGACGCATGGGCCGCGCTGGCACGCTTCGGTTATCCGCTGGACAACCGTGAGGCCGCCGTCGCCGCGTTCCACCGCCGCTTCCGTGGCAGCGATACCCTGCCGAAAACACTCGACGCCGAAGACGCGCGCATCCTGCATTCGCTGCTGCTGCAGACCCCATGACCGGGCCCTCGGCTGAACGTCGACAGGACGCGTGGTTGCCGGCCAGCGGGCGGCACTACACCATGGCGGCATGACTGATTTCCTCCCGTCGTTCGTACGTATGCGTTGGCCGTTGCTGGCCGTGGCATTGCTTGCCGGCTGTTCCACCACCGGCACCCGTCCTGAAGCGCCCGCTGCAGTAAAGCCTGCCGCTACCTATGCCAAGGTCGACTGGAACACGTTGCCGGCCGTATCCGATACCGACCTGCAGGCCGGCTTCACCGCCTGGCGCAGCAGCTGCACCCGGTTGAAGAACGATGCGATCTGGGCAAAACCCTGCGCGACCGCCAGCACCGTGTCCGACAAGGACGCCAGCGCGATCCGCGCATTCCTGCAGCGCGATCTCGATGTCTATTCCCTGCGCGCCGGCGGCCATCGTGCAGACGGCCTGATCACCGGCTACTACGAACCCATCTATCCGGGCAGCCTCACCCGCACCGACACCGCCACCGTGCCGGTGTACGGCACACCCGATGATCTGGTGGTGGTGCAGCTGGAGAGTGTCTATCCCGAATTGAAGGGCAAGCGCCTGCGCGGCCGCGTGGAGGGCAAGGTGCTGAAGCCCTACGACGATGCCGGCAGCATTGCGACCAAAGGCGCCAAGGCGCCGGTGCTGGCCTGGCTGACCGATCCGATGGACCTGCAGCTGCTGCAGATCCAGGGCTCGGGCCGCGTGCGCCTAGCCGATGGCAAGCAGGTGCGGCTGGCCTATGCCGAGCAGAACGGCCATCCCTATCGCGCGATCGGCCGCTGGCTGGTGGAGCAGGGCGAGCTGAAGAAGGAAGACGTGACCATGGACGCGATCCGCGCATGGGCGAAAGCACATCCGGCACGCGTACCGGAGCTGCTGCGCAGCAATCCCAGCTACGTGTTCTTCGTGCGCAGCGCGGACAGCCCGGAAGGCCCGCGCGGTTCATTGAACGTGCCGCTGACTGCCGGCTACAGCGTGGCGGTGGACCGCACCGTGGTGCCGCTGGGCAGCCTGCTGTGGCTGTCGACCACGCGCCCGGACGGCACGCCGGTGGTGCGCCCGGTGGCCGCGCAGGATACCGGTGGTGCCATTGCCGGTGAGGTGCGCGCCGACCTGTACTGGGGCAGTGGCGATGCCGCCGGCAAGCTGGCCGGCGACATGAAGCAGCAGGGCAGGATCTGGATGCTGTGGCCGAAGGGCGTGGCGTTGCCGCAGTAGGTCAGCAGGGGTCAGATCCCCTTCCGCAGGAAAGGGATCTGACCCCATATGCCTGATAATGGCGCCCTTCCGATCTCTCCGACCGCACCTGCGGCCAGGACAAACGCAATGAAATACGCAAAGAACAACGCAAAATCCAACACCAAGAAGTATTACAAGCACTGGGCCGAATCGGGCCTGGGCAAGGGCAACGTGCTGATGGAAGCCCGTGGCGAGAAGATCGTGCGCCAGGTGGAAATCTACGGGGCCAAGGTCGTGTGGGCCGATGAAACCGGCCAGAGCGATGACCGTTTCGTGCTGGCTGACCAGCCGGTGTCGTTCATGGATTTCGACGAAGACGACGAGATCAGCGCGCGCGAGTTTGAGATCGCTTGGAAGAAGGCCCGGGAAGCCACCGGCTACCCCGTCTAAGGTCGAGGGACCTGCAGTCATCGGATGGCTGGCGGGATCGAAATGTTATAAAGTTTCATTTCCAGCCTCGCACCCGCCTCCCGATGAAGACTCCCACGCTGGTGGCCGCGCTCGCGGCCGCCCCGTTCGCCCCTGAAGCATTCGCCCAGTCCGCCGACGCCGCGCTCACCCTGGGCAAGGTCGATGTGCACCAGCACAGCGAGGGACAACTGAGCGCGCACCAGGTGCTGACCTCGGTGGACGTGCTGGGCGCGGACCAGATCGAAAGCCGCAATGTGTCGCACAGCTGGGAACTGCTCGGGCAGATGCCCGGCATCCAGCTGACCGAAACCCGGCAGGGCGCCGAGTCGGGCAAGGTCAGCTTCCGCGCCTTCAACGGCGAGGGCTACCTCAATGCCATCAAGACGCTGATCGACGGTATCCCCAGCAACGTCAACAGTGGCAACCAGCGCTTCATCGACATGCTGTTTCCGCTGGAAATCAGCTACATCGAAGTGGTACGCGGTACCAACGACCCGCGCTACGGCCTGCACAACATCGGTGGCAACGTGAACTTCGGTACGCGCCAGGGCGGCACCTACACCGACGCGCGCCTGGCCTACGGCAGCTACAACACCCGCGATGCACAGCTGGCGGTGGGCCGCGAAGCCCACGGCTTCGCGCAGAACTACTTCGTCGGTACCCAGGCCAGCGACGGCTACCGCGACCACGACAGCTCGAAGAAATACTCGTTGGGCGGCAAGTGGTTCTTCGGTTCGCTGGAGGACGGGCTGCGCATCGGCCTGACCGCGCGCGCCTACCACCATGAGGCCGACGAACCCGGCTTCATGACAGCCGAAGAGCTGCACGCCGGCCGCCGCCACAGCGACCTGCGCAACGCCAATGACGGCGATGACCGCGACATGCGCCAGTTCGCCGCGCACCTGGACATGAAGCTCAGCGACGCGGTCACCTTCGGCACGCGGCTGTACTACAACCGCTATGAAGACGACCGCCGGGTGACCTTCAGCGACCTGCCCACCGGTAATCTGCCGCGCCAGCGCAGGCTGTGGGACGAGCGCCAGGCCGGCCTGCTCGGCACGCTCACCTGGCAGGCCAGCCCCATGCTCACCGTGGAGGGCGGGCTGAACTACGAGCAGCAGGACAACGGCTACATCCGCGAGCGCTACGCCTACGCCGAACCCACCGATTTCAGCCGTCCGCCGGCACGCGTGCAGAACAACGACCGCCACAGCTTCGACAACTGGGGCGCCTACGTGCAGGCGATCTACCAGCCCGCCGACGCATGGAAGATCGTGCCGGCCTACCGCGTGGACCGTTTCAGCGGCCACACCCGGCTGATGAACGGCACCACCGGCCGTCTGCAGGAGTACGGCAGCATCGGCCAGCCCAAGCTCAGCGTCATCCACAGCCTGGGTGAGCACACCCACGTCTATGCCAACTGGGGCCGCACGTTCCAGGTGCTGACCGGTTCCACCGCGCCGGCCTACCTCACCCCGGGGCAGGCACCGATGCAGCCCTCCACCAACACCGGCATGGAGCTGGGCCTGAAATTCCAGCCCTTTGCCGGCAGCCAGGCCCGCCTGGCGGTATGGCAGCAGGATGCGGAAAACGAAGTGTCCAACATGCCGGCCACCGGCACCACGGTAACGCTGGGCAAGACCCGCCGCCGCGGTGTGGATGCGCAGATCAGCGCGCAGTTGGGAGACGCGTGGACGCTGTGGGCTTCGCATGCCTACCAGGAGGCCAAGATCACCCGCGACGACCGCGCCCCCGGCGTGTCCCTGCAGGGCCGCGAAGTGGCGGCCACGCCGCGCCACATCAGCAACCTCGGCCTGGACTACCAGGCCAGCGATGCCCTGCAGCTGGGCCTGCAGGCGCGCGCGCAGGGCGATTACTACCTGGAAGAGCGCAACGTCACGGGCAAGTTCGGTGGCTTCGCGGTGCTCGACCTCAGCGCCAGGTACCAGATCACCCCGGCCTGGAGCGTGGACCTGCAGCTGAAGAACGTGACCGGCCGCGAGTATGCCTACGCGTGGTACGACAGCTTCTTCTGGGACAGCGCCCGCCCGATGTTCTCGCCCGCCCCGGGCCGCGCGGTCTTCGTTGGGCTCAACATGAAGCTGTAATCCGCAACGCCGGTAGTGGTCGAGCTTGCTCGACCCGCGCAAGGGGTCAGATCCCTTTCCGACCGGAAAGGGCGCTGACCCCTTGCCCCGGTTTTTGCACTACATTGGTGCAATGTCCGACCCCGCACCTCCGCCGTCCCTCGACGCCCTCGGCACACCGCTGGCCTGGTCCGGGCCCGATGGCCGCATCGCGGGCTGCAACCCGGCCTTCGCGCGCTGGCTGGGCGTCAGCGGCCGGCGCCTGCTTGGCCAGCCGTTGGCCGCGCTGGAAGTGCAGGGCGAGGCGCTGGCCCATTTCCTGGCCCGCGACGAGCGCGACAGCCTGCGCCTGAACCGGTTGGCGCTGGCCTTGCCCGGCGAGGCGGCGCGTTTTGCCGAAGGCTGGATGAGCCGCCGCGACGATGGCGGCTGGCTGCTGGAGGCGCATCCGGTCGATGAGTTTCCCGGGCTTGACCCGACCCAGGCCCTGCCCAGCGCGCTCAGTGCGGCGCTGAAGGGCCTGGCGCATGAGCTGCGTAATCCGCTGGCCGGGTTGAAGGGCGCCGCACAGCTGCTGGCCCGCCGCGCGGCGCAGCGCGATGCCGGCGAACGCGAGTTGATCGATCTGATCGGTTCGGAGATCGAGCGGCTCAATGGTCTGCTGGAGCAGCTGCTGTCGCCGGCGCCGGCCGCACCGCATGCGGCGCTGAACATCCACGCCGCGTTGGAGCGCGTGCTGCGCCTGGCCGAGAACGAGGCCGGCTGGGCGGTGCGCCTGCAGCGCGACTACGACCCCAGCATCCCCGAATTCGACGGCGACGCCGACCGCCTCACCCAGGCGGTATGGAACCTGGTGCGCAATGCCATCCAGGCCGGCGCTGGCACCATCACCCTGCGCACCCGCGTTGAACACGGTGTGCGCATTGCCGAACAACTGCACACCCTGGCATTGCGCCTGGAAATCGCTGACGACGGTCGTGGCGTGCCCGAGGAACTGGCCGAACACCTCTTCCTGCCGCTGGTCAGTGGTCGCGCCGAAGGGACTGGCCTGGGCCTGGCGCTGGCCCAGCAGGTCGCGCGCGAACATCGCGGCACGCTGACCTACCGGTCGCGTCCGGGCCATACCGTATTCACCCTGCTGCTGCCCATCGGCAACGGCACCGCCGCTGCCGAGGAGGCCCCGCGCGATGTCTGAGTCTTCCTCGTCCGCGCCGTGCATCTGGGTGGTCGATGATGACCGCGCCGTACGCTTCGTGCTGTGCACCGCGCTGCGCGAAGCCGGCTACCAGGTGGTCGACTTCGACAGTGCCGCCCCCGCATTGCAGGCGCTGGCCGAAAGCCCGCCGCCGGCGCTGCTGTTCACCGATGTGCGCATGCCCGGCGACGATGGCCTGGTGCTGCTGGACAAGCTGAAGGCCGCGCTGCCGCAGCTGCCGGTGGTGGTGATGTCGGCCTACACCGATGTCGCCAGTACTGCCGGTGCGTTCCGCGGCGGCGCGCACGAGTTCCTGTCCAAACCGTTCGACCTGGACGACGCGGTGGCGCTGGCCCAGCGCGTGCTGCCTGCAGTGGCGCCAGCGCTGGCCGCGCCCACTCCGGCTGCAGAAGCAGCCAGCGACCAGCCACCGCAGCTGGTGGGCGACACGCCACCAATGCGCGCGCTGTTCCGCGCCATCGGCCGCCTCGCGCAGGCGCCGCTGGCGGTGTTGATCATCGGCGAGACCGGCACCGGCAAGGAGCTGGTGGCCAATGCGCTGCACCGCGAATCACCGCGTGCGCAGCATCCGTTCGTCGCGCTGAACACCGCCGCGATTCCCGCCGAGCTGCTGGAAAGCGAGCTGTTCGGTCACGAGGCGGGTGCGTTCACCGGCGCGCAGCGGCGCCACATCGGCCGCTTCGAACAGGCCAACGGCGGCACTCTGTTCCTCGATGAAATCGGCGACATGCCGTTGCCGCTGCAGACGCGCCTGCTGCGTGTGCTCGCGCAGGGGGAATTCTTCCGTGTGGGTGGACGCGAACTGATCCGCGTCGATGTGCGTGTGGTCGCCGCTACTCATCAGGATCTGGAAGGCCTGGTCGCGCAGGGAAAATTCCGTGCCGACCTGCTGCACCGCCTGGATGTGGTGCGCCTGCAGCTGCCGCCGCTGCGCGAGCGCCGCGAGGACATCGCGCAGCTGGCCACCACGTTCCTGGCCGCTGCCGCACGCAAGCTCGATACGCCGCCCAAGCGCCTGACGGCGGCTGCATTGCAGGCGCTGCGCGAGCACGACTGGCCGGGCAACGTCCGCGAACTGGAGAACGTGTGCTGGCGCATGGCTGCACTGGCTGCTGCAGACACGATTGGCGTGGCCGATGTCGATACCGCGCTCAACCGCACCCGCAGCCGGCGCAGCAGCATGGCCGCCGGTGACCCGGGCCAATGGGAAGCGCTGCTGTCCGAATGGGCACGCCGGCAGCTGGCCGAAGGCACCGAGGGCCTGCACGCACAGGTACGTGAACGGGTCGACCACGCCCTGCTGGAGGCCGCGCTGCAGATCACCCACGGTCGCCGCGCCGAAGCTGCCGCGCGGCTGGGCCTCGGCCGCAATACGCTTACTCGCAAGCTGGGCGCCGGTCGCCGTCGCGGCGGCCATTGAACGATGCCTGCACGCGATCCTCGCACCCGCTTGCCGAACTGTTGATCCTCCATGGACGATGCCGTCCGTAGTGTTACCTGCAAGGAGTCCTCGATGCGTTTGTCCTTCGCCCTTCTGCCGCTGTCCGCCGCCGTGCTCCTGTCTGCCTGTGGCAGCGCCCCGAAGAAGCCGCAGCCCACACCGCCGCCGGCAACGGTGGTCAGCACCGCCAAGCAGGCCGAAGCCAACCTGGCGCCTGCCTCGGCCAGCATCGTCAGTGGCCGCCTGGCGTTGATGGTGGAACCCGGCGGCGTGCACCTCACCGGTCTGGTGGGAGGCCTGCAACCGATGCAGCAGGCCGGTTTCCACATCCATGAGCGCGGCGACTGCAGCGCGGTGGACGCCAGCAGCGCCGGCAACCACTTCAATCCCGCCGGTGTCGCGCACGGTCGTGCCGGCAGCGGCAAGCACCACCTGGGTGACATCGACAATCTTCAGGCCGATGCACAGGGCCGCGCCAACATCGATGTGCATCTGAAGGGCGTTACCCTGGGCGGAGGTGCCGCCACGGATATCGCCGGACGTTCGCTGGTGGTGCACGCCAGGGCCGACGACTATCGCAGCCAGCCCGCCGGCAATGCCGGCGTCCGCATCGCCTGCGGCGTGATCCGGGTAACCCGCTGATCACACCCCCGGCATTTTCCAAGGAGAGTTTCCATGCGTCTGATCCACACTTCGCTGTTCGCCGCCATCGCTGCACTGGGCCTGGCCGCCTGCAACCAGCAGCCGGCCGCACCGGCCGCCGAAGCCCCGGCCACCACCCCGGCCGAAGGTTCGGCAGCACCGGCCGATCCGGCCACCGCACCGGCTACCGCAGCGGCCCCGTCAGCCAATGCCTCGGCCACTGCCGAACTGGCACCGACCCAGGGCAATGAAACCAAGGGTTCGATCACCTTCAAGCTGGTCGACGGCAAGGTTCACGCATCCGGCCAGATCACCGGCCTGAAGCCAGGCAGCGAGCACGGCTTCCACATCCACGAGAAGGGCGACTGCAGCGCGCCGGACGGCATGAGCGCCGGCGGCCACTTCAACCCGGGCAAGCAGGACCACGGCAACGTGGCCACCGATCCGCACCACGGCGGTGACATGCCCAACATCAAGGCCGACGACAAGGGTGTAGCCACCATCGACAGCCCGGTGTCGAGCAACGTCAACATCGGCAAGGGTGATGATTTCGACATCATCGGCCGAGGCCTGATCGTCCACGCCGACGCGGACGACTACAAGACCCAGCCGACCGGCAACGCCGGTGCGCGCCTCGCGTGCGCGGTGATCAGCAAGGCCCCGTAAGAAATGAAAAAACGCCGGCGCAAGCCGGCGTTTTTCTTTGCACTGCTTCCTGTAGAGCCGAGCCCACGCTCGGCTGCTTTTCCGGGGGCCTGGGCCGAGCATGGGCGCGGCTCTACAGGATCCCAGTCAGCGGGACCGCAGGATCAGTGCATCGCGTCGCTGCCGCAGTTCAGCGCATTCGGCGGGGCCGCTTTCACACAGGATCGAGATGTCGGTCTGCATGTGGGACTTGCCCGTCGTGTCATCGATCACTTCGCGCTTGGATGTGCGCACCACCGCTGGTGCCGTGCGGTGGGGCGGCACCATCACCAGCCAATGGGTCAGGGTGACCGGCTTCAACAGTCCCTTGGTCGTCTCAATCTCCCGCATGATCGCGCCAAGACTGGTGTTGTAAAGCGTCACTCCGGGCTGACTGGACTGATCCGGCGCAAGATCTACGCCCTTCATCTTCGGCAGCTCTTCGACGAAGCCGGCGACGGTGCCGAACTCCAGCAGTGCATCATTTGCGATAACGACATCATCCGGCGCCGGCTCTGATGCCGCCGGGGCCGGCAGCTGGCTCCGCGGTTGGAAGTTGAACGACTGGGTGAAGCTGATCCAAGGGTGCTTCACGGGCGTGTCCCGCGGGCAGGTCAGCCGCCAGTTCCGTGCGGCGGTGAGCAGGGCGTCATCGATGCGCGCATCACCGCTGCTCCTGCCGATCTTCACCTCCGTTCCTGCAGGATCGCCGGCCATCGGGCGCAACCAGACCTCCACCGAGCCGCGCAGACCGCTGGACCGCAGTGCGCTGGAGAACCTGGGCTCGTTGTCCGCCCAGCTCAGGCGGTCCAGCCGGCAGGCCGGTTCCGGAACAGGCACGACCGGTTGCGCGATGCCGCCCTGGCCTTGGCACAGATACTGCCAGCTGAGGGCCGCCTTCCGGGCTGCATCATCCAGCAGCCGGTTGCGGGAGCCGTTCAGCACACGCGCATCGTGGGCGCGGCCCTGCGCATCCACGCTGACCTGCACCTTCACCGTGTTGCTGAAGCTGACATTGCTGTCATAGACCTCGGGCTCCGCCACGGCAGCAGCGAAGGCCGGCGCAAGTGTGCAGGTGGGTGTCGCGGCGATCGGTGCTGCCGCCTGCGCCATGATCGGAAGGCCACATACAGTGGTGGCAAGCAGGGTCAGCCCTGCGGATTGAATCGTATGCAGCATGCAGTTCGTCGTTGTCCGCGCATGAGCGGTCCATGCACAAGCCCGCAATGATCACACATTGAGCCGCCGAACCGGTCGGCGCCTCGATGTGTGCCTTGATCAGCGCGCCAGCAGTTCGCGAGCGTCCTGCCCAGCCTCGCAATGCACGAACAGCACCGGCACACCGTGCGCTTCCAGTACCGCGGCCATCTGCCGCTGGCGCATCAGGAACTGCTCGTAGATGCCCTGCAGGCGTTCGCAGTCACCCTTGCCGTGGTTGTAATGCGCGCACCAGCCGGCCGGGTCGAACAGCGCCATGCGCGCTTCACCCTGCGTATAGCGCAGCAACGGCTCGGGCGCGTCGGCCAGCCACTCGTCCTGGCCCGGGGCCATGATCGCGGTTTCAATCAGCGGCCACAGCGCGGCCAGGCCTTGGTTGTCGTACTGCATCGACATCATCGCGGCCAGGTCGTTCACGGTGAAATAGCGCGCATGCTCGACGCGCGCACCGAACGTGTTCTGTGCCATCAGCGCGGTATCGGCATGGGCCATGCCATTGGCCAGCAGCACGTCTTCCAGGGCATCGGCCACGGCCGCCGTGGTCGCCACCTCGCTGCCGGTCAGCAGGAACGGCACCACCCGCAGGCCACCGCCGACCAAGGTTGCGTCGGCCTGGAACGGCAGCGGCACATCACCGTTGGCATCGGCGCCGAAGGCCAGCACGCGCGGGCCCTGGTTGCGACCGGGCGCGCGCATCTGCAGTTCTTCCAAGCGGCGATGGATCGGCCAACCCGGGCGAAGGACTTCGGCCGGATCGAAATGGGCGGCGGCGAACACCAGATCCAGCTCGGCCACCTGTGGCACCAGCTTGGACAGGTCGCGGCCGACGCGTTCGGCCAGTTCACCGGCCTGTTCAGCGCTGAGCACCGCCTGGCGGGGGATTTCACCGCCGGCCAGTTCCAGGGCCAGCACGCCAAGGGCATTCATCGCAGGGTCGGGTTTGCTCATGGTTCCACGGTTGGCCCATCACAGGGCGGCAGCTACACTTGGCCCCATTATGCCTGCTCTGTCGTGCAGGCCATGTTGCAGACACCCTCATCCATGCCAGGTATCTCCATGCCCAACGCTCGTCCCGTCGCCATCCTCGGTGGCGTCCGCATTCCGTTCTGCCGCCAGAACACCGCGTATTCGGATGTCGGCAACCTCGGCATGTCGGTGCGCACGCTTGGAGCGCTGGTCGAGCGCTTCGGCCTGCACGGCCAGCAGCTGGGCGAAGTGGCGATGGGTGCGGTCATCAAGCACTCCAGTGACTGGAACCTGGGCCGCGAAGCAACGCTGTCCTCGGGCCTGTCGCCGTTGACCCCCGGCATCACCCTGCAGCGCGCCTGCGGTACCTCGCTGGACAGCATCATCACGGTTGCCAACAAGATTGCGCTGGGCCAGATCGAGTCCGGCATCGGCGGCGGTTCGGACACCACCTCCGACGTGCCGATCGTGTATGGCAAGAAGCTGCGTGCGCGCCTGCTGGCGGCCAACCGTGCCAAGAGCACCGGCGACAAGATCCGCGCGCTGACCTCGGGCTTCAAGTTCGCCGAGCTCAAGCCGGAGTTCCCGGGCGTGGCCGAACCGCGTACCGGCAAGAGCATGGGCGACCACTGCGAAGACATGGCCAAGGAGTGGAACATCTCGCGCGACTCGCAGGACGAGTGGGCGGTGTCCTCGCACAAGAAGCTGGCGGCCGCCTACGAGCGCGGCTTCTTCAACGACCTGATCGCACCATTCCGCGGCGTCGAGCGCGACAACATCCTGCGCGCCGACACCTCGCTGGAGAAGCTGGCCACGCTGAAGCCTGCCTTCGACAAGGTATCCGGACGTGGCACCCTGACTGCTGCCAATTCCACCCCGCTGACCGACGGCGCCGCCGCCGTGCTGCTGGCCAGTGAAGAGTGGGCGCGGGCGCATGGCCACGAGCCGCAGGCCTACCTGCGCGACGCCCACGTGTCGGCCGTCGATTTCGTGCACGGCGAAGGCCTGTTGATGGCGCCGACCGTGGCCGTGCCGGAGATGCTCAAGCGCAACGGCCTGACCCTGCAGGACTTCGACATCTACGAGATCCACGAAGCCTTCGCTGCACAGGTACTGTGCACCCTGCGCGCGTGGGAGAGCGAGGATTACTGCCGCAACCGCCTCGGCCTGGATGCGCCGATGGGCCGCATCGACCCGGACAAGATCAACCTGCTGGGCTCGTCGCTGGCCACCGGTCACCCGTTCGCCGCTACCGGTGCACGCGTGATCGCCACGGCGGCCAAGCAGCTGGCCGAGCGTGGCGGTGGCCGTGCGCTGGTGTCGATCTGCACCGCCGGTGGCATGGGCGTGGTGGCGATCGTCGAACGTTGATGCGACTGCTCTGGTAGATGCCAAGCTCGCTTGGCACTGCTCTAGGAGCATCCACGCATGGCGTGGATCTACACACAAGAACGCCGCCCGATGGGCGGCGTTTTCGTTGATTGCATCCTCTGGTGGGTGCCGACCGTTGGTCGGCACACTTCAACCATGGTTACGGCAACCGCGGGTTGCCGAATTCATCGCGCTCTTCGTTGGCGTCATACACCGGCGGCAGTGGTGCGATGGGCTGCTCTTCGACGGTCGCATGCAGCGGCGCGTCGACCACCGCTGCCGATGCCCGCACCAGCGCCACGCTGTCTTCGCCACGCTGCAGGCGCAGTGCATTGGCCAGGCACTGCGCGGCCAGCACGTGTTCGCCACGCTGTGCGAACGCTTCGCCCAGCGCCTCCCATGCAGGGGCGCCGGCACCCGCGGCGATCGCCTCATGCAGGAACGCGTCGGCGGCGTCCCACTGCTGCTGCGCCAGCGCGATGCGGCCCTGGGCCAGGCGCAGGGCGGCCGAATCGTCGTGCACGTTGCGCCAGCGCTGCAGGTTGGCCTGGCGTGTAGCCAGACGCTCGGCCGGCAGACGGCCATACACGGCCACCAGTTCGTCATCCCAGCGGTGGTCCAGCGCCTGCTCAAGCGCCAGCAGTGCCGGTTCGTCCCAGTCCAGTGCAACTGCACGGGTGGCGTAGGCGGCAACCACGTCGGGGGTCGGTCGCAGCGCCTTCGGCGTGGCTTCCCATTGCGTAGCCAGTGCGTTGACGTCGCCTGCTTCCAGCAGTGCCTGCGCGGCCAGGCGGGCTTCCAGTTCGCTGCTGGCCTCGGCCGGCAGCACCTTGGTCTGGCGCAGTGCACCCAGCTGGCCGTAAGCCTCATGCGCGCGGCCAGCACGGGCCAGCGCTTCAGTACGCAGCCACAGACCGCGCGGCGGCAGCGGCTGGATCGCGGCCACGTCCAGTGCGTTGATCGCATCCACCGGCAGATCGTTGGCCAGCAGCTGTTCGGCACGCAGCAGCGCCTGCAAGGTCGCATCGCTTTCGCCCAGGCGCTGCAGCAGTGCTTCGGCAGCGGGTGCATCGGCGCGCACCTGCGCACTGCGCACGGCGTTGGCCAGCGCAACGCCACTGACTTCCGGATCCTTGGCGGCGCCGTCCAGCAGCTTCTCCGCGCGCTGCCACTGGCCATGCTCGTAGGCCAGCAGGCCATCGATCAGGCGCACCCGGCCCTGCTTGCGGCGGTAGCGGCCCCAGGCACGGAACGGTGCGGCGATCAGGCTCCACAGCAGCCACAGCACCAGCACACCGATCACCGACAGCAGCGCCACCTTTGGCAGGTTGCTGTGGTAGTCGTAGCCGGCGTAGCGCAGGGTTACTTCGCCGTAGCGGTTCAGGTCATCGGTGCCGAGCCATTGCGCAGCAACTACGCCAATGGCCACTGCCAGCAACAGCACGACCAGTGATTGCAGGGGTTTCATACGGGCTTACCTCCGGTCGGTCTGGGTACGCAGTTGTTGCAGGGTGCTGCCAAGCACGGTGTCGTCGGCCTGCAATGGCAGCGTGCGCAGGGCATGGAGTTCAGCACGTTGCGCGCGCAGGTCCGGTGAATCCGGCCAGCGCCGCTGCGCCCAGAGATCGATTCTGTTCAGCGCGGCATCGCGGCCGCTGCCGTCGCCGCGCTCGATCGCGGCGCGGGCCAGGGTCAGTTCCAGCTGCAGCGCCGTGTCGATGGTGGTGCGCTCGGCCGAGGTCAGCGGGCCGTTCAGACGGCTCGGGGTGATGTCCACGAAGGGCGCCAGCGCGGCCTGCCACCACGGTTTCGCGGTGTTGTCGGCGGGCGTCTGCGCGATCTGCGAAGGCAGGCCCTGCAGCGCCTTGCCCAGCGCGTCCAGGCGTTGCAGCGACTGCACGCGAGGGCCCGCGCCCAACGCATCCAGCGCGTTGCGTTCCTGCACCAGTGCCTGGCGCAGGTTCAGGCCGTCGCTGTCGGGAAGATCGGCCAATGCCGTGGCGGCCAGCGCATACAGCCGGCGCGAGCCCTCCACGTCATCGGCGAAGGCCAGACGCTGCGCAGCCTGGGTCAGAAGCAGTTCGGCCTCATCACGCTGCACCGCTTGGCGGCCCTGGTTGGCGCTGTCGGCCAGCTTGGCCAGGTTTTCTTCGAGCAGGGCACTGCGCTGCGACAGGCCCAGCATTTCGTCGCGCAGCACCCGGTTGGTGGTGGCCGCATCCTGCAGGCGCTGGCTGGCAGCGCGCTGGTCGCGGCGCAGGGCCTCGACCGTGGCTTCCAGCCCCTTCAGCTGCACGGCGGTGGTCTGTGCCTGCGCCAGCTGGTCGCTCTGCTGCTTCTGCCAATAGTGGTAGCCGGCATAGCCGCCCGCGCCCAGCACCGCCAGCGCGGCAAGCGGCAGCAGCCAGCGCATGGGGCGATGGGGCGATGATGGAGCGGGCGGCAGAGTGTCGTTCATCGGGCTTCCTTGTCGGCGGCAACACCGGAACAGATCCGGCAGGCAGCGTTGTGCACAGCATCACTGTTGCCGACGACACCGGCAAGCCGCTGCCGGGTGCCTGTTCAGGTCGCTGCCGGGCCGGTGAGCGCAGCGTGTGCAGCGGCGATCAACTGAAGGTGGGTGGGGCCCTCGCTGCGTACTGTCCGGGTCAGCCCCAGCGCCTGCGCCTGCACGCCCAGCCGGTCGCTGGCCACCAGCGCGATCGCGTTCGCCTGCAGCCGCTGCTGCCAGTGCGCAGGCAGCTGCTGCCAGAAACGCTGCAAGGCCTCGCCACTGCTGATGGCCAGCAGCCAGGGCGTCGGGGAATGGGCCAAACGCGCCAACATGCGCCGCGACAAGCGCAGCGGCAGCCGTCGGTAAACATCGGCGCGGATGATCTGTGCGCCGGCGGCCTGCAGTTCGGCGGCAATCAGGCCACGCCCTCCCGGTGCGGTCACCAGCCCGATCCGCATGCCGCGTACATCGCCCAGCACCGGCAGCGCCAGCAGGCCTTCGCTGTCCATCCGCTGGGGCGCATGGACGTCGGCGACGCCATGCGCCAGCAACGCACGCGCGGTGCCTTCGCCCACCGTCAGCCACGGGCTGCGTTGCGCTGCTGCCAGCGGTATCAGGCTGGCAGCCGCAGCGACGGCCGCCGGGCTGGTGAACACCACCCGATCGCCGGTCAGCGCCCGTTGCAATTGCTGCAGTGCGGCAATGTCCTGCAGACGTTGCAGCCGCCAGGGCGAAAGCGCGACGGTACGGCCTCCCAGCCCTGCTGCGGCATGGCGCAGCGCCGCCTGCTGACCCTGCGGGCGCAGTGAGATCAGGGTCCAGCCAGTGGGTATCGTATGGTTGGCCATTCCCGTCATTATGCGGGCCCTTTGTTGTCGTGGTTGCTGCTGATGGCTGTTGATGCCCTGACCTCTTCGCTGGCTGCCCTGCAGGACGTGCTGGACTGCATGCCGGCGGTCCGCGCGATGCAGATCCGCCTGGATGGCTATGCCGACGGCGTGCTGCGCATCACCGCGCCGCTGGTGGCCAACGTCAACGACAAGGGCAACGCGTTCGGTGGCAGCCTGGCCTCGGTGCTGACCCTGTCCGGCTGGGCGCTGGTCAGCCTGCGCCTGCGCCTGGCCGGCCACGACGCCGAGGTCTACGTGGCCGACAGCAACCTGCGCTATCTGGCGCCGGTCTACGAAGACCTGCATGCCCACGCCGAAGCCACCGCAAGCGGCGCCTGGGACACCTTCCTGGCCACCTTCCGCCAGCGCGGCAAGGCCCGCATCAGCATTGTCGCGACCCAGCCCGGCGCCGATGGCAAGGCCGCGGCCGAATTCAGTGGTCGTTTTGTTGCCTTCGCCAAAGGGTAGGATGGCAGGCTGACGCCCTGCGGAACCCACCGATGCGCCGCCTCATCCAGATCCTCCTGTGTTCCCTGCTGCTGCTCAGCGCCGCTGCCGGCGCTGCCGCCGACGACCTCAGCCGCAAGCAGCGCAAGCTGCTGGAAGAGACCCAGATCGCCTATGGCGCCACCATCCGCTGGGGCAGCATGGACGACGCCATCGCTTATCTGGACCCGCAGCTGCGCAAGTCCAAGCCGCCGACCGAGTTCGAGCTCAACCGCTATGCGCAGCTGCGCGTGTCGTCCTACCGCGAGCGCAGCAGCGCATCGCTGGAGGGCGGCCAGGTCGAGCGCCGGGTTGAAATCGGGGTGATCAACCAGAACACCCAGGCCGAGCGGACCGTGGTGGTCACCGAGCGCTGGCGCTGGGATCCGGAAGCCAAGCGCTGGTGGCAGAGTGCGGGCCTGCCGGACCTCTGGCAGGGGCAGTGACGGGTCGCGTCCGGCTTGTGCGACAATCGGCGCCCGCTTAATCGACCCGTGACCTGAGTGAATTACGAAGAGTTGCTGGCCTTCGCAGGCCGAAACCCGATGCTGTCCGCGGCCCTGGTCGGCCTGACCGTGGCCCTCATCGTCACCGAAATCCGCCGCCTGTTCCGGGGCTTCAAGGGCATCAAGCCCGCCGAACTGACCCAGCTGATCAACGCGGGCGGCACGGTGGTGGTGGATCTGTCGCCCAGCGCTGATTTCGAAAAGGGCCACATCGCCGGCAGCCGCAGCGCCCAGGCCAGCGCGTTCGGCCCCGAGCACAAGCTGGTGGCCAACGCCAAGCAGGCCCCGGTGGTACTGGTGTGCCGCAGCGGCAACGCGTCCGAGACCGCCGCCAAGGCGCTGAAGAAGGCCGGCTTCGAGAAGGTCTTCGTGCTCGACGGCGGCATCCCCGCGTGGCAGCAGGCAGAACTGCCGCTGGTCAAGGGCCGCAACTGATCGCAGGCGGTGGCGGATGTGGCCTTGTTTGCGCCCTCCGCCGCCCCCATCGCAGTAATTCGACCATCGTTTTCATTGCATTCACTGGAGTTACTGGAAATGTCCGAAGAGACCACCAACGGCGCTGTCGCGCCGGTCGATGCCGCCACCGGCCCCGCGTTCACCGTCGAGAAGATCTACGTCAAGGACGTTTCCTTCGAGTCGCCGAATGCCCCGTCGATCTTCAACGACCAGGTGCAGCCGGAACTGCAGCTCAACCTGAACCAGCAGGTCCAGCGTCTGGGCGAGAATGCCTTTGAAGTCGTGCTGGCCGTGACCCTGTCCTGCAAGGCCGGCGAGCGCACCGCGTACGTGGCCGAAGTGAAGCAGGCCGGCGTGTTCGGCCTGGTCGGCCTCGACCCGCAGTCGATCGACGTGCTGCTCGGCACCCAGTGCCCGAACATCCTGTTCCCGTACGTGCGCCAGCTGGTCAGCGACCTGATCCAGGCCGGCGGCTTCCCGCCGTTCTTCCTGCAGCCGATCAACTTCGAAGGCCTGTACGCAGAAACCCTGCGCCAGCGCCAGGAGCAGGGCGACGCACCGTCGCTGGCTGACTCCGAGCCGGTCGGCAACGCCTGATCCCGGCTGCGACGTCACGGATGAGCACTACCGCTGACAAGATTGCCGTACTCGGCGCTGGTTCCTGGGGAACCGCGCTGGCTACGCTGCTCGCCCGGCACGGTCGCCAGACCGTGCTGTGGGGGCGCGATGCCGCCGTGGTTGAAGCCATCGACCAGCGCCACGAGAATCCGCGCTACCTGCCGGGCATTCCGTTGCCGGAATCGCTGCGCGCCACTACCGACCTGGCGTCGGCGGTGGAGGGTGCCGCCTGGATCCTGGTGGTGACCCCGTCGCATGCATTCGGTGAAACCGTGCGGGCGCTGGCGCCGCTGCGTCCGGCCGGTGCCGGCGTGGCCTGGGCCACCAAGGGCTTCGAGCCCGGCTCTGGCCGCTTCCTGCATGAAGTGGCGCGCGAAGTGCTGGGTGAAGACGTGCCGCTGGCCGTTGTCACCGGGCCGTCGTTCGCCAAGGAAGTGACCCTGGGCCTGCCGACCGCGATCACCGTGCACGGCGACGTGCCCGAGTTCGCACAGACGGTGGCCGAGGCGATGCATGGCCCGGCGTTCCGCGCCTACACCGGCGACGACATGGTCGGTGCCGAGCTGGGCGGTGCGATGAAGAACGTGTTGGCCGTGGCCACCGGCGTGGCCGATGGCATGCAGCTGGGCCTGAACGCCCGCGCCGGCCTGATCACCCGTGGCCTCAACGAGATGCTGCGCCTGGCCGCGGCGATCGGCGCCAAGCCGGAAACGCTGATGGGCCTTGCTGGCCTGGGCGATCTGGTGCTGACCTGCACCGGCGACCTGTCGCGCAACCGTCGCCTGGGCCTGGCCCTGGGCCGCGGGCAGACGCTGCAGGACGCCATCCGCGAAATCGGCCAGGTGGTCGAGTCGGTGCAGACCGCCGACGAAGTGATGCGACAGGCGCGCCGCCATGGCATCGACCTGCCGATCTCCGACCGCGTGCGCGCCGTGCTGCATGGCGAGCAGACCCCGGAAGAAGGATTGCGTGCGCTGTTGGCACGCGAACAGAAACCGGAGTATCCGGATACGCTGTTCAAGTGAATCGAAAACCCCGGCCCAGTGCCGGGGTTTTTTTGTGCGTGCGCGAAACCCATCCACGCATGGCGTGGATCTACTGTGGAACCCGTGGCGCCCATCATCGCGGCCGCGGCGGCGCGTTGGTGTTGTCCATGTCCGAAAAGATCATCCACGGCCCATCCGCTACCCGCTTAAACGTCAGCGTGAACTTCCCGGTATCACCCACGTTGTTGCCGTAGGTATAGGCACCGACGATGTAGCCCGTGGTTTCCTCTGCGGCAAAGGCAAGCGCACGCAGCCGCAACGGGCTGCTTCCCTGGCCGGCATACGCTGCCTCGATCGCCGCGCGCCCGCGCACAGGCGGCTGATTGCTCTGCAGGATGAAACCGTCCTCGGCGAACAACCCGGCCAATGCCTTCGCATCACCCGTGCGCCACGCCTGTTCGTAATCGCGCAGCACGCGATCCAGCGCAGCGGGCAGGGCGACATCGGCAAGGCGTGCGGCGGACTCCTGCGCAACAACAGGCCCGGCCATCAACAGGCCACTGAGAAGAATCACGGCAAGTCTTGAACGACGCATGCGTCTGCATCCTGGCGGTGCTGGAAGGCGTGACTGCCAGAGTATCCGTCTTGGCTGGCGGGTAGAATCACGCGGGCGCCAGCTGGGCGAATGCACACAGGACAGGGAATGACGTCTCGAATGATGGGAATGGCGGCGATGGTCGCGTTGCTGGCCGCCTGCACGCAGACACCGGCACCGGCACCGGACGCAGGCACCGCTGCCGCGCCCGCCGCTGCCGCCGCACCGGCGACAGAAGCTCCAGCCGCCACCGCTACAGTGGTCGAGAACGAGCCGTCCATCGAAGACGGCGTGGACCCTTCGGTGTGGGACAACGAAGGTGAGCCGGAAGGAGAGACCCCCGGCGCGGAACTCACCTGCAAGGACAATCCGCTGGCCACCTATTTCTTCACCCTGGTCGGCGGCAACATCGTGGACGACTGCGGCCGCAAGGACCCGAAGGTGCTGGCCGCGTTCAATGCCCTGATGAAGAACACTGCGGCGGCCGAATCGCCCGACAAGAGCATCCCCTCCCTGCGCGAACGCCTGCTGAGCGGTCCCAGCGGACCCGGCGAACTGATGGTGCTGCAGGGCGAGCCGTGGTGGCTTTACACCGCCTGCCAGGCGCACCAGTGCCCGACCACCGCGTTGGCGATGCTGTACTCGCCGAGCCAATCGAAGATGGTCGGCCGCCTTACCGCCCGCTGCAAGGTGTGGTGGCTGGGCGAGCCGAACGCGGAGCAGCGCGCCCTGATCGATCGCGAGCGACCGGTGGACGAGGCGATGCTGAAAGAAGAAGGCGATTCCTGCGAGTGACAGGCGGTAACGCCGGAAGCGTTGCCGGCGTTACTCCTCCGGGCGCATCCGTGCACTGACCTGCGCGGTCAGCGCCAGGCACGCCATCATCAGGCCTTCCATCACCCGATCGCCCACGTATTCGTCGTCCGGGCCGTTCTGGCGGACGCGCTCGGCCGCCAGCAGCATCTCCAGCGCGATGCGCAGGCCTGCCAGTGCGCAGTCCGCATCGGCCAGTGCCATGCGACGGCCCGGCATCTGATGACGCTCCGGCCACGGCTGGCCGTCGGCGGCTGCGCCGTTGCCGATCCGCGTCAGGGTGGCGATGAAGGCTGTGGGGTCGAGCGCGGGTGTTTCTTCCGGTGCCCCATCGTCCGCAGCGCGATAGGGGTGGGGGCGGGGGAATTCCGGTGTAGTCATGGCTGGGGCTCCGTGCAGGACAGACGGTAGCCGCCACACAAAGGTGGCGGGCGGAGACGTGGCTCGAAAACCGGGCGCTTGTTGAAGCCGGCAGGCACAGGGCCTCCACGCTCCGCCCGCCATAGCCGGCAGACGGATTGCCAGCCGGCGTCACGCGGGGTGACGCCGGCTGGCAAGCGTAATCAAGCAAGCGCACGGGTTTTCGAGGCCCGGCCATCCTTTTTCGATGGCCCGTCATCTGTACCTGTGCCGACGCGTAGCGCCAATCAGAAGAGTTGCATTCAACGCTTGATGCAAGACGCTTTCGGCATTCTTGCATGCTGTTAAGCCGCCCCAGACGCCGATGGCGCAAGGGCCCTAAGCGATAGAGGAATATGCGACATGGGTCGTGGTTGCCAGCGTAGTGTGCTGTCACCTCAGCGAGGCAATGACGACAAAGCCGCCAAAAGGCGGGCGCAACTGGACTAAGCTCCTGTCGTGCTGCAGGAGCTCGTTTTGGAAAAGCCCTTGATCGTCACCCTGGAAGCGACCTTCGCAGGATTCACCTTCCTTCCCTGGTTTGCATGGGCGCGCCGATGGCCTCCACATGGCGCTGATGGGCGTCGGCTATTCTCGTGGCGTTAGCCCGAACATGGAATCAACCGCATGCCTCCCTCCGATATGCGCGCCGGATGTGCACAGTGCCGCGATGCGGATCCGCTGCAGTTCGAATTCAGTTACGCATTCCAGCCGATCGTCGATGTGCATGCACGCAAGGTGTTCGCGCATGAAGCGCTGGTCCGCGGTCCGGCCGGAGAGCCCGCAGGTTCGGTGCTGTCACGTATCACCGCGGAGAACCGTTATTCGTTCGACCAAGCCTGCCGTGAGAAGGCGATCCGGATCGCGGCGTCGTTGAATCTGCGCTCTCATCTTTCAATCAATTTCCTGCCCAATGCCATCTATCGGCCCGAGGTGTGCATCCGTTCCACGCTGCAAGCTGCGGATCGGCATGGTTTTCCTGTTGAGCGAATCATCTTTGAAACCGTGGAGGGAGAGCAGATCAGCGATGGAAAATGGTTGGCCGAGATCCTGAGCGAGTACAAACGTATCGGCTTCAAGACGGCCATTGATGATTTCGGTGCCGGTTTTGCCGGCCTGAATCTGCTGGCCGACTTCCAGCCGGACATGGTCAAGCTGGATATGGCGCTGATCCGGGGAATCGACCATAGCCCCTCGCGTCGCGCGATCGTAGCGGGCGTGGTGTCCATGTGCGAGCAACTGGCCATCAATGTCATTGCCGAGGGCATAGAAACCCGCGATGAGGCGCACTGTCTGTCTGATCTCGGCATCAGCCTGATGCAAGGCTACTGGTTCGGTCGGCCGCAGTTCGAGTCTGCCGCCCGCGAGGCTGACATCACCTGGACAATGTGATCGGCACACGGCGCGTCCGATCCCGGTCAGGTGTGGCCGCCTGAGGCACGCCTGCCTCCCCCATGCCCGTGCCAACCCATGGGTTGGCCTGGCAGATCCGCGTATTCGACCCAGGGCCCGTCACGGCTTGGCCTGAAAAGGCGGCAATCACCCTCGCATCAACCTTCGCCCGGGTTCCATGGGATGATGCGCTGCCCACCGGACGACCGACCATGCAGAAGCTGACGGACCCCCATCTGCTGGACGACATCGCCGAGATTGGTCGCATCCAGGCCGTGCCGCGCATCCTGGAGACCGTAGCCCACATCACGGGCTCGCGCTTCACCGCCATTGCCCGCGTGACCCAGACCACCTGGACCGCGTGCGCCACGTTCGACACCCTGGGGTTTGGGCTTGTTCCGGGTGGCCAACTGGTGCTCGAGACGACCATCTGCGATGAGATCAGGCAGTCGGCGACGTCGGTGGTATTTGCGCATGCGAGCAAGCACCCGGTTTACTCCACGCATCACACGCCGCGGATATACGGGCTCGAGAGTTATGCGTCCGTTCCCATCCATCGGCCGGACGGCAGTTTCTTCGGCACACTCTGTGCGATTGACTCGGCACCGGCCAGCTTCGACGTCGCCCACGTGCAGAGATCCATGGAGCTGCTGGCCGATCTGGTAGGAAGCTACCTCGACAAGGAAGATCGCCTCGAGCGAGCAGAAACTGCGCTCTCCGACGCGCGCCGCGTCGCCGACCTGCGCGACCAGTTCATTGCAGTGCTGGGTCATGACCTGCGCAGCCCTCTGCAGGCCATCAGCATCGCCGCGGATTCGCTGGCATGTGAGCTGAACGCTGAGCGTCAGCAACGAATGCTCGCGCACATCGCCTCAGGCGTTGCCAGAATGGATGGACTGATCAACGACGTGCTTGATTTCGCCAGGGGGCGCCTGGGTGGCGGCATTCCCATCGCGCTGCAGCTGACCAGCACGTTGAAAGAAGACCTGAAAAAGGTTGTGGAAGAGGTGGCCATTGCCACTGGCCGTCAGGACATCAAGGTATGCATACAGGTAGAAGGCGGGGTGGTCTGCGACCCGAGCAGATTGGCACAGCTCCTGGCCAACCTGCTCACCAATGCAGCCGTACACGGAGAGCGCTCGTCTCCAATCTCCCTGACCGTCAACGCCGCGCCCGAAGTGTTTACGCTCGAAGTACACAACGACGGGCACATTCCATCAGAGAGGATGGACGCCATATTCAGTCCGTTCTCTCGCCAGAAGAGTGAGCAGCCACGGCCCGGCCTCGGCCTCGGCATCTACATTGCGTCGGAGATTGCGCGTGCTCATGGCGGCACGCTGGAGGTGGAGTCCAGCGCGGCCACCGGCACCTTGTTCACGTTCAAGATGCCGCGGTTGGAGCTTGCGTAGCGAAGCACGTCTCGCTGCGCTATGCCTCAGCCACATCCTCAGCCTTCAACGTCCCTCACTTGCTGGCGTGGCGTGCGTCTTTCTCGTCGTCGCCCTTCGCAGCCGCGCGACTCTTCGCGAACTCCGGGAACGTTTCCTCGATCGAGTCCTTGTCCGGCAGCACGTAGAACACGCCGCCCTTCTCGAACGTGGGGTTCACGATCTGCTCGTAGAACCCGGGAGAGACGTTGATGCAGCCGTGGGTGACGCGGTTGTCGTCCGGCGTGGCCGATGCCAGTCGTTCGCTGCGCTTCTCTTTCGGGGTGCCGGGTGGGAGCGGATGCATGGACACGGCGGAATCGTAGTCCACCCACAGCACGCGTCCGGCGTCCTCGGACGGGCCGTAGCCACCAATGAAACGGCCGGCCGGGGTAGTGCGGTCGTGGCCGGGAATCGCGCTCAGCGCGAGCTTGGCGACGCCGGGCGCCGAGTGATCGCCGATGGCCGAACCAAACAATGCCGGCGCCGCGCCACGCAGCTTGCCGTCACCGCCGAAGACCAGGACCTGTGCAGCGGCCTTGTCCATGATCGCGAACGGATAGCCCTGGTTGTCCTTGCTGGCGACTACCCAGCCGGCCAGTGCAATCACGGTCTCGGATACTTCCTGGCCCTGCGGAAGTTCATCGGCGGCGTTGGCCGTTTCCGCGGCAGGTGCTTCTTTTGCTTCCTTGCCATTCTTGGCACTGGCCACGCTGGTGCCTGCCAATGCCAGCACGATGGTCAGCGCGGCCGACACGGCCCGGCGTGCAGGGAATGAGTACGTACGAATGGGTCGGCTCCTTCGGATCAAGACCGGGAGGCTGAAAGACACCAGTGGCCGGCGAAGGCCACTGGTGTCTGGTTCAAGCGTTGATCAAACAGTGAGTAAGAGAGCGGTTACCCGCGCGGCTTGCGGCCCGGGACCCTTTCGAGCTGCTGGACGCGGCCTTCAATCTGATCCAGACGCTGGTTGGCCTGCTGTGCGGACTGGTTGGCGGATTCGGCGCTCTGCGCCGCGCCCTGCACCTTCACGTCGAGCTGGTCGAGACGTGAGTTGATCGTTGCAAACTCGTCTTTGTAGGTGGCGCAAGCACCGAGGCTTACGGTAGCAACGATGGCTACGGTGACGGCACGTGCCGCGTTGATGTGCTGCTTGGTCAGGAACATTCCACTCCCTCCTTCGTCTGGGGAGTCTGGAATATAGCGGCGTTTGTTCCCGCCGCAGCGAAGTGCTTTCAGCTGCAGTTGGAAGACGTGGATGGGCTGTGAAGGTGCGGCAAGCAGTCAACCTTAACAAGCGGGAACAAGCGAGCTGTGCTGCATCGGTCGATGCCCTTGCGCCGCTTCGATACAGCCAATTCATCAGGATGAAGCGGGCTCACGCTGTCCTAATGAATGGGCGCAGATGAGCGTCGCGCAACAGCGGCTCCCGTATGCCGCTGCCACGTGTGCTGTCGTCATCGGCGATCAGTGCGACGACGTAGTCACGCACGTCGTACTGCACCCAAGTGGCGCTACTACATGACGGATGGAGAGTTCCCTGAACAGGAACCTCATTCATGTACCGGTCAGTTCAATATTCAGGGCCGATTTCATCAACAAACGGATAATTCACACCTGTCGAACGCCCCTTATCCCTCCCCTCCCGAGGGGCGTTCGACGAAACCAAAATAATTAAAGGTGTATCCCGATGATCAAGAATTCGCTGCTTGCCCTGGGTCTGTTGGCCGCGCTGCCGTTCGCCGCATCGGCTGCCGATGGTCTGTCGTACAACTACGTTGAAGGCGGCTATGTGAACACCGATGCCAAGGGCGGCGACGCTGATGGCTGGGGCGTGAAGGGCTCGGTTGCCGTGCACCCGAACTTCCATGTCTTCGGTGATTACAGCAAGCAGGAAACCGACACCTTCAAGAACGATGTCGCCCAGTGGCGCATCGGTGCCGGCTACAACTACGGCATCGCACCGAACACCGACCTGGTGGCTCGTGTTGCGTACCAGAAGTTTGATATGAAGCACGGCCTGGACTTCAACGGCTACTCCACTGAAGTGGGCGTGCGCACCGCGTTCAACCCGTACCTGCAGGGCTATGCGCTGGCCGGTTACGAGGATTACAGCAAGAAGCACGGTATCAACCCGGACGGCGAGTTCTACGGCCGCGTCGGCGCCACCGCCAAGTTCAACCAGAACTGGGGCCTGAGTGGCGAAGTGAAGCTGGCCAAGGCCGGCGACCGCGAGTGGTTCGTGGGCCCGCGCTTCAGCTGGTAACAAACGCCTGTCGTTAGTGCGTGTAACTGGCGTGTGACCTCTCTCCCATACGCCAGTGAAGCCCGGCCTCGTGCCGGGCTTCTCTTTTTCCGGTTTCGCTTTGCCACAATGGGGCATGGGCGAACCCTCCACTCTCGCTGGCACCGGCACGGCCTACCAGGAACACCTGGCGCCTATGCCGCTGCGTGGCCAGTTCGGCCAGCTCTGGCAGAGCCAGTTGTCGGCCGACGCCAGCGGCAGCATCACCGTGCTGCCGGATGGCTGCGTGGATATCCTCTGGCGTGATGGCGCGTTGTTCGTGGTGGGTCCGGACCGGACCGCCGCGCATCCACAACTGGCGCCCGGTGCGCAGGTGTTGGGCGCGCGCTTCCGGCCTGGGCAAGCATCGGCTGCGCTTGGCATCGACTTGTCCGACATCGTCGGTCAGGCCGTGCCTCTTGTTGAATTCAATGCCCGCTGGGCAACACAGGCGGCGGCATCGGTCGGTCGTGCCGCGCCCGAGCAGCGCCTGCAACGCCTGGCCGATTGCCTGCAACAGAACATGACCGCGGCCGTGGTGGACGAACACACGAAACGTGCGCATGCGCTGTTCGCGCACGCAGCCAAGGGCGACGTCAGCATCGATGCACTCGCCGCCCATCTGGCGATGAGCCCGCGCACCCTGCGCCGCTTCAGCCAGGCGCAGTTCGGTTACGGTGCAAAGTCGCTGGAGCGGATCCTGCGCCTGCAGCGGTTCCTGCGCTGCAGCCAGGCACAGCCCGCGCACAGTCTGGCGATGCTGGCCGCCGAGGCGGGCTATGCTGACCAGGCGCACCTCAGCCGCGAGGCCCGCGAGCTGTCCGGCCTTACGGCCAGTGCGCTGCGCCAGGAGTGGGGGCGTTGATGGCCGTTTCGTTCAAGACCGCAGCCCAACGCTGACCGATGCTGGGCGCTCCAACCACGGAGCCGCCCCATGAGCCACGCAGAGACCACCGCTACTGAACGCCGCATCGACAACATCGAATTCAACGTCGCCGACATCGCCCGCAGCAAGCAGTTCTATGGGCAGGTCTTCGGCTGGTCCTTCACCGACTACGGCCCGGCGTATACCGAGTTCGATGATGGTCGTCTCAAAGGTGGATTCGTCGCTGACGAGGCGGTGACAGCCACGGGAGGTGCGCTGGTGATTGTCTACTGTTCGGATCTGGCGGATGCACAGCAGCGTATCCTCGCGGCCGGCGGTGAGGTCGTGCAGGAAGTGTTTGCTTTCCCCGGTGGCCGTCGCTTCCACTTCCGCGATCTGGACGGTTACGTGCTGGCGGTGTGGAGCGACGCTACCTGATTGCCGGTCCGCAGCGCGATGCCTCTGGGCGCGCGCTGCCTCTACAATCCGCCAATGGAAACGCACATCGACGCCTACGTGAGGCAGGCCGACGGCAACTGCATCAAGGTGATGCTGTTGAACGGCCGCCCGCGGACCTCGCTGCAGGCGCTGGGATTCAGCGCTGGCGAGGCAGACACCCTCACCCTGCCGGTCGCCGACGACGCAGCCAAGGCCACCGTCTTCATCCGTCTGCGTGACCTCGGCGTAGCCTTCTCGGCGGGCAGGGAGTGGTGCCCGGCCGACGTGTTCGAATACTTTCGCGATGGCGGCTTGCTGCAGGGCGCCTACCTCCGGGTTGCGTGGCGCACGCCGCAACAGTTCACCGTGACCACGGCGTAGTCGCACAGCATGGACGTGATCGAGATCGCCGGGGCGCATCTGCTGCGCGATGCTGCGGATGGCTGGCAGCTGCTGGACGCTGTTGTCTCCCAGGACGGCATCCGGCTGGTCTGCATTCATGCTGTCGGGCAGAGCTTCCGCGTCGAGCGTTCTCTGCGCGGACACATGCTGCCGCAATGGCAGGGAGAGTGGTGGCTGCAGCAGCCGGAGCATTCGATCACCGACAGCGAACAGCGGGCACGCGCGCTCGCCAACGAATGGCTCACGCTCGCCGCGAACTGAGAACCGCTCCGTCGCCGGCAAGGCCGTTCCGCTATGATCGCCCGCACATCGCCCCATGCGATGTGCCCGCCTCAAGCCAGCAGGAACTGCCGTGAACGCCCAGCCCGCCCCCATCACCGCCCTCAACCACACGCTCGACAACGAGCCGCAGCAGATCACCGCGCCGCTGACCCATTCGGCCGCGTTCCTGGTGCTGACGGTGAAGGACGATGACGCGTCGCTGGCGAAAGTACGCGAGGTGCTGGCCAGCACCGATGACCTGATCAAGAACACCGCCATCCGCGAGATCGAGCGCACCTTCACCTGCAACGTGGCCATCGGCCACCGCGTGTGGGCGCCGCTGGTGGGCAGCACGCCGCCGCGCGAGTTGAAGCCGTTCCAGGAAGTGAAGGGTGCCACCCATACGGCGGTATCCACGCCGGGTGACCTGCTGTACCACATCCGTGCACGCACGATGGACCTGATCGTGGCGTTCGAGAAGAACCTGCTCCTCGCCTTCGGTGATGCCGTGGAAGCAGTGGATGACGTGGCTGGTTTCCGCTACTTCGATGGCCGCGACCTGCTCGATTTCGTCGACGGCACCGCCAATCCGGAGGGTCTGTCGCTGCCGGAGGCGACCATCGTCGGCGACGAAGATCCCGAGCATGCCGGTGGCAGCTACGTGGTGGTGCAGAAGTACCTGCACAACCTCGATGCCTGGCGTGCGCAGAAGACCGAGGCGCAGGAAGCGATCATCGGCCGCACCAAGCACGACAACATGGAGCTGGACGACGCGCCGGCCGACGCGCAGAAGTCGCACAAGACGCTGTGCACCATCGAGGATGCCGACGGCGAGCACGAGATCCTGCGCGACAACATGCCCTTCGCCAACCCGGGTCGCGGCGAGTACGGCACCTACTTCATCGGCTACACGCGTCGGCTGTGGGTGATCGAGCAGATGCTGGAACGGATGTTCATCGGCAATCCCGCGCCGCTGCATGACCGCATCCTCGATTTCTCCACCGCCACCACCGGCGTCACCTTCTTCGCCCCCTCGCGCAAGGTGCTGGCCGACCTGGGAGAGTAGACCCACGCAATGCGTGGCTTTCGCTGTGATTGGTCCGGTGCAGCCACGCATGGCGTGGCTCTACTGCGGTGGCGTCCGCCATCTGCCTGTCATCTACAGCGCCGACCATGACGCCTTGGACGGCAGTGGAGGCGTGGATGATGGATTCTGCAGGCAACAGGCGCACCACACGCCGCGGCTGGCGCCCGTTGGCATGGTTGCTGGGCCTGCTGGCACTGGGCAGCGCCAGCGTGTCCGCACAGGACGCGCCTGCGCATTGGATGGCCTATGCCGCCTCCGTCAGCGGCGAGTTGCAGCAGCGCCTGCAGCAGGAACAGGATCCACGCGCCCAGCGCCTGCTGGCCTGGCTGCAGGAGCATCCCGATACGCCGGCGCCGTTGGTGGTGAGCGTGTGGATCGCGCGCGATGGCGCCATTTCCAAACTGGAATTCGACAGCTTGGGTGATGCCCAGGTGGATGCCGATCTGCGTGCGACGCTGCAGGCCACGGCGTTGCCGGCGGCACCGCCGAAGGACATGCGCCAGCCGCTGCGGTTGGGGCTGGTGCTGACCCAGTAGATCCACGCCATGCGTGGATGGCGCGCCGGTCGCCCCACAACAGCCACGCATGGCATGGCTCTACCGCGCAGGTACTGCCTGCGGTTCCCGCGCGGCGGCACGCCATGCTCGCAGCCCGAACAATGCCAGGCCCAGGAAGAACACGTACAACGCAGCAGTCACGTGCAGCGACTTGAACAGATACGCGCCCACGTAGAGCACGTCCACCACGATCCACACCCACCAGCAGGCGGCGTGCCGGCGTGCCTGCCACCACTGCCCGACCAGGCTCAACGCGGTCAGCATCGCGTCCAGCCATGGCAGCGCCGCATCGGTGAAGGTGTGCATGCCGGCGCCAAGCGCGACGCCGCCACACAGGCCAATGGCGAGGTCGCGCAGCAGCGTGCCGCGCGCCAGCGGCACGATGCGGATGCTGCCTTCATCGGCCGCATGCTGGCGCCAGTTGATCCAGCCGTAGACCAGGAAGCCACCGAAGGCGACCTGCAGCAGCGTGTCCGAGTACAGCTTGGCCTCGGCGAACACCGCGCCGTACAGCGCGACCGACAGCAGGCCGACCGGCCACGCGGCCAGCCGTCGCTTCGCCATCAGCCACACTCCGAGGATGCTGAAGAGGGCCGCAGTCCACTCGAGCGCCACGCCGCTCACAGCGCGAACGTCACCGACAGGCGTGCCTGTCGCGGTGCGCCCGGGAACAGGTAGTAGTCACCGCCGCTGCTGCCGGTGTCGCGCCAGTAGAAGCGGTTGAACAGGTTGTCCACCGACAGGTTCCAGGTCACGGCACGCTCGTGCAGGCGGTGCTGGAAACGCAGGCCAGCGTCGAACACCGAGTAGTCCGGTGCGCGTACACCGCCGTCGGCACGGGCGACATTGGCGGCGGCATAGCGCCAACCACCGGTCACGTCCAAGCCCTCGGCGAACGGCAGTGCATAGGCCAGATGCACGCTGGCGCGCACCTTCGGCACGTTCACCAGCTGATGGCCTTCATAGGCCGGAGTACCGCTGTCGCGTGCGCGCGCCTGCAGCACGCTGGCGCTGGCGACGATCTGCAGGGCGTCGGTCAGCTGGCCGTTGGCGGTCAGTTCCAGCCCGGTATGGCTCTGCTGGCCTTCTTCGACGAAGGTGTAGCCGGCATCGCTGCGGTCCGGCTTTGCGTACTGGTAGGGCTGGGTGGTGCGGAACACCGCGGCGCCCAGGGTGAGGGCGTCCACCGGCACGTACTTCACACCCACTTCCAGCTGCCGCGACTGCATCGACGGCAGGAAGGTATCGGCGTTGGACGTCCAGAACGGTGCTTCCTGGCCCAGCGAAATGCCGCGCACGTAGCTGGCATAGGCGTTGAGCTGGTCGGTGGCCTTCCACACCAGCGCGGTCTGCGGCAGGAAGCGCGACAGGCGGCTGTGCCGCTGCGGCGTGCCGCGCTTGTCATAGGCGCGCTCGTCCAGGCGGACGAAGCGGCCACCGGCCAGCCACTGCCAGTCATCGCCGAAACTCATCCGGTCCAGTGCGAAGAACGCGGTCTGGCGGCTGTCCAGGCGTCGTGCCGATGCACCGGGCATCTTCGGTGAGGGCTCGAACACCGGCACCTGCGCATCGTGGATGTTGCTGGTGCCGACGTACTCGTTGACGCTCGGGCGCTTGTCGACGGTGCGGCGGAAGTAATCGGCGCCGATGCTCAGCAGGTGGCCGACGCTGCCGGTCTCGAAGCTGCCGCGCAGTTCGGCACGCGCCTGCTGGTTGCGGCGGGTATCGTCCGGGCTGCGGTAGTCGTAGATGTCGTAGTCGCCGTTGGGGGCGAAATAGTTGCCAGGCACGCTGCCGTCCGCGCACCCTGCGGTGTAGTAGCAGCCGTAGGCGAAGGCGACGTTGTCATCGATCACCGAGCGGCTGTGGCCGATCGACAGCCGCGACTGCCAGGCGTCGTTGAAGTCGTAGGTGTGCAGGGCGGTGATGTTGGTGCTGGCGATGTCCACCGGCCGCTGCCACGGCTGGTAGCCGAGCAGGCGCTCGCGGTCGACGCCACGCGGCAGGTCGCGCGCGCCCAGCAGCTGGAAGCCGGACACCGAGCGCTGCGAGCTGGTCTGGTAGTTGGCATCCACTTCCAGCTTGCCGTGTTCGCCGATCAGCCAGTCGGTGGCCAGCGAATAGAAGTTGCGGCGGCCGTCGGCATGCTCGACGTAGGAATCACTGGCATCCCAGGCGGCATTGAAGCGGACGCCGAAGCGCGGGGTCAGCCAATGACCGACATCCACGGCGGCATAGCGCGAGCCTTCCGAATCCGTGCCCAGAGTGACCGTGCGCACTTCCGCCGGGCGCTTGCCCACGTAGTTGATGATGCCGCCGGGCGCCATCACGCCCGCCGCCAGGCCGGCTTCGCCCTTCAGGATCTGCACTTCCTGGATGTTCTCCAGCGCCAGGCGCTGTTCGCCGGCGATGGACATGCCGTTGAACCGGTAGCCGGTGGCCGCGTCCAGCGCGAAGCCGCGGATGGCGATGTTCTGGTAGTAGCCCACCGGCGCATAGGCATCGCCCAGCGAGGCATCGTTGCTGGCCAGCTCGGACAGCGAACGCACCTGGCGGCGGTCGAGGTAGTCGCGCTCCAGCACGTTCACCGAAGCGGGCGTGTCCTTCCAGGAGCCGCCACCGAATGCGTTGACGCGCGAGGTGTCGGGGGCCGGTTTGCCGGCCTGCACGCGTACCGCCGCCAGCTCGGTGGGCGAGGAGGGCGCATCATCAACGGCGTCGGTGCCTGCCTCGCTGGCGTACAGCGGCAGGGCAGCGCACAGGGCAAGGGCGAGCAGGGTGGGGCGCAGGCAGCGGTTCATTCGATTCGTCTTCAGACAACAAGGGAGACGAAGCGACGGCGCGCAGGTGCACCGGCCCATGACGGGGGTGTGGCTGCGGCTCAAAGCTCCCTACGCCGGTGCAAACCGGATCAGGTTCCAAGGGACTCTCTCAGCCTGGCAGATCCAGGCACCCCCGCTTCAGGTGACCATTTCACTACAAATGGTACGGATTTGCGAGCTACCGCCCTTCAGCCGGGGACCGATCCCTTTACAGCGGAAACGGATCTGACCCCGGCCGAGCGCATCATCGACGCATGGCGTCGATCTACTGGGTACCCAGCGGGTTGGGTGGCTCGCGGCTCACGCGGCGGCGTGCAGGGCCGCCAACAGGGCCTGGCCGGGCGCCGTGGCGAACCAGGCCGGATGCCCGAGCATGAACGGCTGCCAGGCGACGTCGGCATTCGCGGTGGAGCCGGTGACGCCCTCGAAGTACTCCACTTCGGACAGAGCGAAGTCGAAATGGACCATCGGCAGCAGGTCGGCCAGCAGGTGCACGCGCGTGGGCGACAGCGGCAGTTCCTGCCGATAACCCTTCAGCAGGGCCAGGGCGATATCGATGCGTACCGCGTCGGTGCCGCGCTCCAGCTGCAGCCAGGCCACCGCGTTGCGTTCGATCGCGGTGGCCAGGTCGAACAGCGCGCTGGTCGGCGAGGCCAGGCCGAAATCGAGCACCGTGGCAATCGTGCCGTCGTCGTTCCACAGCAGGTTGGAGACGTGCCAGTCGTTGTGCGCCCACAGCCGTGGTTCGTCCTGCAGGCGCGCGGCCAGGCCGTGGTGCCAGGGCAGCACATCGCGGTGCAGTTGTTCTTCCCAGGGAATGCGCGCCAGGTAGCGGGCCAACCCGGGGCGGTTGCCGAGGTCGGCCTTCAGCGCGGCGATCGGGTCATCGGCGCGGATCAGGTCGTCGCGTGCCACCAGCAGATGGGTACTGCGTTGCGGGGCGTGGTAGCCGGTCGCCCCGCGGTGCAGCGCGGCCAGCATGCGCCCTGCCTCGTGGGCCTGGGCGACGTCGGTCAATGGCGACCACGACGGCAGCTCGCGATACAGGTCCTTGCCGGTGCCCACCGCATGCAGTTCGTAGGTCCACTGGCCGTGTTCGAGTGCGGTGCGGCCGTCGTTGCTGGCCAGCACCTGCACCACCGGCATGCCGGCGGCCGCCAGATGCGCGATGAACCGATGTTCTTCTTCCAGGGTTCCCGCACTGCGCACACTGTGGTGGTGGCGCTTGATGAAGACAGGACCGCCCGTGCCGTCGACGATGGCCGCGGCCGACAACGGACGCGGGCTGTGCCAGCGCAGCGTGCTGTCCGCGCCCAGCTGCGGAAAGTGGCCACGCAGCCAGGTGATCTCCTGCGCGTCGATCGCCGGCCAGTCGGCGGCGACCTCGTCGTTGTTGAGGCCCTGCACGCGATGGGGGGAAGAAGTCATGCCACGGCCGCTGCTGAGTAAAGGAACATCCAAGGCTGCGCATTCAACGCCATGGGCGCCACAGACGCAAACGGGCGGGTCATCGACCCGCCCGTCAGGGACGCCATGCGCGGCCTGTGGCCTGCGCCTTTACCAGCCGCGATGGCGGCCGCGGTCGTGGTAGTAACGGTTGTCATGGCGCTCGCGCTGCCAGCGACGGTCATCGCGGCGGTCGTAGCCATAACCGCGGTTGTAGCCCCGGTCATAACGGCGATCGTAGCCACGGTCATAACGGCGGTCATAGCGCCCGTCGTAGCGGCGGTCATGGCGGTCGGAGGTGGTCAGGTTGCCGATGGCGCCGCCGGCAACCGCGCCGCCAACTGTGGCGGCCGGGTCGCCGTTGGAGATCAGGTGACCCGCCACGCCGCCGACGACGGCACCGACCACGGTGCGCTTGTCCTTCCTCGACATCGCGCTGGCATCACTGACCACGGCCACGCCGGCAAGAAGTGCCAGGGCCATCGCCAGACCACGGAAGCTGAGTGCGGAAGTGCTGAGCATGTTGGGTTCTCCTGTGAGGTGCATGCCACGGTGGGCAGGGAGGGCGCTGGGCGCCCCGGCTGCCGTAGGGACCACGCTGGTGCCCGGACATTGCCGGAACATTGCGCCTGATCCCGGTGCGGCTTGCGCATTCATCTAGCGTCAGGCGGCATGAAGCGAGGCTGAAAGCGCTGCGGCCGCTCAGCTGCCAGAAAGGAAAAGGGCCGCAGTACGCGGCCCTTTTCCTGGTCTTTCCCGGCTGGTTCAGTGGCCCATGGCGCGCTGGGCCTGCTTCACCTGCTCCTGCTGGACGTCCTGCTGCTGCAGGACATTGGGTGCACCATGCACCGCACCACTGCTGAGCGCCATGCTCTGCTCGCTGGCAGCACGCGTGTCCACCGCCGCGCGGCAGGCGGCCGGGTCACCGGCGGTGCCCTGTACGGCAAACATGCGCTCGCCGTTGGTGCTGGGCACCACCGAATCGATGCGCTGCATGCCGCTGGCCTGTGCTTCCTTGGTCAGTGCGGCGGCGGCCGCCTCCAGTGCATGACGGTCCTTGAAGGTGCCTGCCGGCAGGCCTTCCATGCCCTTCACGGCCTGGTTGTACATCGGGTTCTGCGGATGGCGCTCGTCATTGAGCAGCGGGCGCTCGCGCGCATCCTTGATCGCATCCAGCGTCTTCGGGCCGATGATGCCGTCCACCGCCAGGCCGTTGTCCTTCTGCAGCTGGCGCACGGCAGCCTCGGTGTTGCGACCGAACTTTCCATCTTCGACCAGCGGCTTGCCGTCGGCACCCACATACCCCAGGTGGCCCAGCTGTTCCTGCGCCCTGCGCACACCTTCGCCGTGCGCACCCTGCTTATGCACTTCGTTGCTGGTCTGCGGCTTTTCCGGCGCTGCCGGCTTCGGCTCGGCCGCACCCTTGGCCTGCGCCTGCTCGTGCGTCTGGCTGCGGTTTTCCAGCAGGTCGCGCGCCTGGTGCAGCGGATCGGAGGCGAACAGCTTCCAGTTCGGGTGGTCCTTCACCTGCTTGAGGTAATCCTCCACCGGCATCGTGTGCACACCCAGCTTGCCGGTGGACTGGCTGATCAGCAGCTTGTCGGTGTTCGGGTCACGCACCACCATCACGATGTGGTCGATGCCATTCCAGTGCTCATGCTTGGTCTTGGCCGTATCCAGGCCGATCACCATGCCTTCCTTCAGCGCCCCCGGCTTGAGGATGTCGTCGCGCTTGAGCAGCACGCCCGACTCCTTGTAGGCCTCGTGCACGATCCCGCCGGAGCCGGCGAAGCCCAGCTTGATCTTGTCGGCGTCGGCGAACACTGCGTGGCCGGCCTTCTGGTTGATCTCGTCCTGGGTCTTGTTGAGCATCGTGCCGACCCAGCCGGAGCAGTCGATGTAGCCCTGGTCGACGTTCTTGCCGGTGACGCCCTTGCCACGGTAGTACTGGCTGGATTCGATGTTGATCGCGTACTTGACGTTGTCGTACTTCACGCCGGCGTTGTAGGCCGCATCCAGCGAAATGCCGGGTGCATCCGGCTTGGCTGCGGCAGCCGTGGCGGTGGCGGCGATGGTCGCGGCACCGGTGGCAACAGCGGCCTGCGCGGCCGGGGCCACGGTCTGCGTCGGTGCGGCCTGCACCGGTGCCGGACGTGCCTGGGCCTCGGTGATCGGCGCGATGTTCTTTTCCGGGATGCTGATCGCGTCGTACTTGCGGTCGTAGTACTGGGCGAAGGTGCTGGCCAGGTCACGATCATTCATCGTGCGCATCTCGGCGCGCGTATGCCCGGTCAGCGCTTCCACGTCACCGCCGATCTGGCCCATGATGCGCGGGCGCATGTCGATCGGATCGCCGTGGCCGTCGCGCACCAGGCCGAACGTGCCGGTGGCGATCGCGGTCTGGATCGAACCGTAACCGGCCGCACCCTGCTGGTGTGCCAGATACAGGTCCAGGCCGCTCGGCTTGTCATCACCGGACAGGTACGGGTGGCCGGTACGGTCATGGCGCTTTTCCATGTCCACCAGGTTGCGCTTGAACATCTCCGCTGCCGCTTCGGTGTTGCGGGTCGGGTCGTATTCGTGGCCGGTCAGGCCGTACTGCTTGGCCGACGACGGCAGGAACTGGAACAGGCCCTTGGCATCGGTCTTGTCGTTGTGCGCGCGTTCGTTGAAGCGGCCACCGGTCTCGATGTGGGCAAAGCGCAGGAAGTCCTCGCTGGCGATGCCCTTGCGCTGTGCAACCTGCTCGATGATGTCGAGAACTTCCTTTCTGCTGTAGTCACGTTGTGCCATGACACTTCCTCTGGGGTTGATGGTGCGGCCTTTGCCGCGATACGCCAACCGGACTCATCCGTGAGTCTTCAACATGTCGGTCAACAGGTGCTGCGGGGTGGTGCGTCTTACTTTTCGACGTAGGCCTTGCGGGCGGCGTCGTAGTGGTACTGGCGTGCATCGGCCGCACCCAGCGCACGGGTCTGCCCCGGGCCGGAAATGGTGGTGCCGGTGGCGGTGACACTGATGCTGGGCAGGTCGCTGCCGGCGACGGCGTTGAAGGCCAGAACGCCCCGGTTGCTGACGCACGGCATCACCTGGCCGTCGTCGCAGGCGGCCGAATTGTCTTCGCCGGTGATCACCGTGCCGAGGCTGGCCCAGACCTGGCCGTCTTCGGATTTCTCATAGTCCGGGTTGAACACCAGCACGGTGTAGCTTTCGATGCTGGTACCGGTGGCGAAGGTGCTGGTCGGCACCGCCAGCACCAGCTTGCCGGCCGGGGTGCGGTACTCCAGCGGCTTGCGCTTGCTGTCGATGTCCGGCGCGCTGCCATAGGCGCCGACGGTGCCGATCCACGGTTCGGCACCCTTGAACACCCAGGGACGATCCGGCTTGTCGCCGGTCAGGGTGAAGGTAGCCTCGGTCAGCGTGACCTGGCTGTCCGGACCGGCTTCGTCCTCGCCGGGCTTGCCGTACTTCTGCGGCGTGTTCCAGGCAAAGCCGGTGTAATAGCGGGTGCCGGCCACGTCGAAGGCGTGGCCGAACCAGAAGGTGGCGACACTGCCATTGGCTACTTCGTACGAAACGGCGCCATCGCCGTCGACGTCGTAGATGAAATACAGCACGCTGCCGGCATCGGGGGGCGTGGCGGTGGCCGTGGTGGCGGGTGTGGCGGAGCTCTGCATCGGGGCAACATCCTGTCGTGGCGCGGTGGCGCCCTGTGGTGACGCGGTCGAAGTCGAGGGGGTGCAGGCGCTGGCAAGCAGCGCAACGAGCAGGCCTGCGAACGTCGCACACAGACGTGGGCGGACACGGGCCAAGCGGGATTGCGGAAGGATCTTCATGCACCTCTCCATGGTTTGCGGGCGTCGGACAGGAAGGCCAACGCAGAACACGCCCCACCCTCGATGAGGGGGAACGTCGTGATGAGCCGGTCGATTCCTTCGACCTCGCATAGGAAAACCCATCGGGTCGGATGATGGCACAGATGCGACGTCGATCACAGGGGGCAGGGGGAGCCTCCCTCCAAAGCGCTGTGAACGGTGTCTCAGATCCTGCCGTCGCGCAGGTAGTCGAACAGTTCCGCGTCGCCCTTCAGCCCCAGCTTGAGCATGGCATCGCCCTTCTGGCGGCTGATGGTGCTGACGCTCTTGTGCAGCTGCAGCGAGATTTCCTTCACCGTCATGCCGGTGCCGAGCAGGCGCAGCACCTCCACTTCGCGCGGCGACAACGGCTTGCCATCGCCCTCGCGCATGCGCCAGCTGCCGGCTTCCTCCACCCGCTCGCGCAGGCTGCGGCTGATGTAGGACTGGCCGCGATAGACCGCCTGGATCGCCTGCGGCAGTTCATCCATCGACGAACTCTTGTCGACCAGGCCGAGCACGCCGCTGTCGAGCACCATGCGCAGGATCGCCAGGTTGTTGGAGACACTGAGCATGAGCACCGGCAGGTCGGGATGGCGGCGGCGGATCATGCCGATCATGGCGAAGCCATCGGCCTGGGGGCTGCCGGGCATCGAATAGTCGGTGACCAGCAGATCGCAGGGCTGGGACGTCAGCAGGGTCATCAGCGCCTGCGCGTTGTCTGCCTCGCCAACGACTCTGCCCACGCCGCTGGATTCGATGACGGCGCGGGTACCGATACGGACCACGGGGTGATCGTCTGCGATGATGATGCGCAAGGTCATGCTCTAGTATGGCCATCGGCACGCCGGACCGCGACCGTCGCGGTCCTTGGCAGAACTTCCAGGAGATCGTTGCAGATGCGCAGCTGGGCGGCTCGTGGACTGGTCCTGTTGGCGACCCTGCTGGCTCTGCCGGCGCTGTCCCAGCCCGCGTCCCTGCCGGGACCGTTGCCGCTCAGCCCCCTGCAGCGCGAGTACCTGACCGCGCATCCTGTTGTCGTTGTTGGACAGTATGACAGTGGATGGCCTCCTTTTGAGTCGATCCAGGACGGCAAGCAGGTGGGCCTCGGCCCCGACTACTTGACGCTTTCGGCCCGGCAGCTTGGCCTGAAAGTGGAGACGCGCCGCTATCCGGACTGGCCCTCCGTGCTGGATGCGGCATGCCGCGGCGAGATCGACGTGGTGATGAACATCGCGCTCAGCGCCGAGCGTACCCGTTGCATGGTCTACACCGCCGCCTATGCCGAAGCACCGCTGGCCATGGTCGGACGTCCCCAGGACCTGCGTGCCTCGGAGGCACCCGATCTGGATGGGCTGCGCGTTGTGGTCGAGCAGGACTTCATGACCGGACCGCAGGTGCGTGCGCGGTTCCCACGGGCACGGCAACTTGTCGCAGACAACACGTTGACGGCGTTACGCATGGTCAGAGACGACAAAGCCGACATTTTCATCGGCAATGCCTACGTAGCCACGGAACTGATCGCCGCCGCCAGGTTGAAGGGTGTGGCGTTGCTGCGGCCCAGCGACCTGCCCCCGGAGCGCTTGCACTTCGGTGTGCCCAACAGCAAGCAGCCGTTGTCCGAAGCACTGGATCTGGCGCTGGCCGCGGTCAGCGAAGCCCAGCGCGACGCCCTCGCGCAGCGCTGGCTGCCACCGCCGCAGTGGTCGGCATCGGCGCAGCTGGCGTTGAGCCAGGCCGAAAAACGCGTGCTGCAGCAGCCGTTGAAGATCGGCTTTGCGCCCAACGCCGCTCCCCTGTCGTTCGCCGACAGGCATGGCAAGCCCAGTGGCCTGACCAATGAATACCTGCAGCGCCTGCTGCAGGCAGGCGCCAACCTGCAGGTTGAAAACAGCCATGACTGGTACGAGGTGCGCGAGAAGGCACGTCGCGGGGAACTGCAGGCGGTGATCGGCATTCCTGCCGATTCACGTTATCTGGGGCCGGAATGGGTGTTCAGCCAACCCTTCATCACCGTGCCCAATGTGATCGTCACCCGCATTGACAGTCCGTCGATGCTGGGCCTGTCCGACCTGGACGGCAAGCGCGTGCTGCTGTCCGATCCGGAGCGCATCCGCGGCTACGTGCAGCAGCAGGCACCATCGGTGAAGATCGTCGCCGCGCGCAGCGCCGAGCAGGCCCTGCAACGCCTTGCTGATGGCGAGGCCGATGCCTACGTGGGCAACCTCGCGCTGGTCGACCAGCTGCTGCGCAACCGCTTTCCGGGGCGCCTGCAACTGGCCGCACCTGCGGGGTTCAACGACCAGCTGGCGCTGGCGGTGGAGCGTCGTCATGCGGCATTGGCCACCACCTTCGACCGCCTGCTGCTGCAGATGGGGCCACGCCAGCGCGAGGCCCTGCGCGGCGATTGGCTGTCGGTGGAGTATCGCGATGGGGTGGACTGGCGCACGCTCCTGCGCTGGGGCCTTCCGCTGCTGCTGGTGCTGGCCACTGCGGTGGCGGTGCACGGGCTGGGCCACTGGCGGTTGCGCCGCGAAGTGGCCGGCCGCCGCGAGCTGGAGCAGCGCCTGGCCGAGGTGACCGACAACCTGCCCGCCATCGTCTATCAGGCCCGCCGCGAAGCGGACGGCACCTTGAGCTTCCCCTTCATTGCCGGCGATGTGCAGTCGATGTTCGGCATCAGCCGCCAGCAGGCGGAGACGGATGGGCAGGCGCTGTTGGCATGCATCGATGCCGATGACCGCCAAAAGGTGTTGCGCGCGATGGAACTGGCGGCGCGCAATTTCGCACCGCTTTCCTTCGAGTTCCAAGTCCATCGCGAAGGAAGCGCACCCTGCTGGGTGCGCAGCCAGGCGCACCCGTATTCCACCGAAGCGGGCGCGGTGACCTGGAGTGGTTACTGGGTGGACGTGAGCCAGGCGCGCGCGCAGGCCGACGCGCTGGCGGCGGCGATGGTCGAAGCCGAACAGGCAGCGGCAGCGAAATCGCGCTTCCTGGCCACCATGAGCCATGAAATCCGCACACCGATGAGCGGTGTGCTGGGCATGCTGGAAGTACTGGCGCATTCGCCGCTGGACGCCGAACAGCAACGCATCCTTGGCGTGATCGAAGACTCGGCGCAGATGCTGCGGCAGATCCTGGACGACATCCTCGACTATTCGCGGATGGAAGCGGGCGCGTTGCGCCTGGAGCCGGTACCGCTGCCGCTGCGGCCCCTGCTGGAGGGGGTGCATCGATTGCTGCTGCCACAGGCCGCGGCGCGTGGCCTGGACCTCCAGCTGGACATCGACGAGCAGCTGGCCCCAGCGCATGAAGTGGATGGCGTGCGTTTTCGACAGATCGTGTTCAACCTGCTCAGCAATGCCATCAAGTTCACCGTGAAGGGTTCGGTGCGGCTGCAGCTGGAGGTACTGGCGCCAACTGCGGAGGATGGCAGCCAGCCGCTGCGCCTGAGCGTCACCGATACCGGTATCGGCATTGCGCCGGAGCAGTTGCCGACCCTGTTCGAACCCTTCACCCAGGCCGGTGCGTACATCCAGCGCGACCATGGGGGCACCGGGCTGGGCCTGAGCATCTGCCGGCGCCTGGTGCAGAAGATGGACGGCGAGCTGAAGCTGGAAAGCACGCTGGGCGAAGGGACGCGGGTCGAGGTGCTGCTGTCGCTGGTGGAGGCGCGCAGCGAGGATGTACTGGCGCTGCAGACAGAGCATCAGCAGAGCGCGCTGCTGCCCCCTGATCTGCGCCAGGCACGGGTGATGGTCATTGAAGACCATCCCACCAACCAGGCGATGATGGCCTGGCGCCTGCAGCAGCTGGGCGTGCCGCATGTGCTGGTCGATGACGGGCAGCAGGCACTGGACCGGCTGGCGGAGGAATCCTTCGATCTGGTCATCACCGATTGCCGAATGCCGGTGCTGGATGGATTCGGCTTCACCCGGCTGCTGCGCGAGCGCGAGGGGCGCAACGGCCAGCCGCGGATGCCGGTGCTGGCGCTGACCGCCAGCGTGCTCGACGACGACGCTCGCCGCTGCCGCGAAGCCGGCATGGATGACGTGCTGGCCAAGCCGTTGTCGTTGGCGACGCTGCGACAGGCGCTGCTGCGCTGGCTGCCGCGCGCAGACGGTGCGGAGGATGAACAGGCCGCCGTGGACAGCGACGATGAACCCGATGGCGATGAGGGACTCCCCGACCTGGCGACCCTGCAGCGGCGCTTTGGTTCACGCGAGATCGCCCGGCAACTGCGGGACAGCCTGCTGAAGGCCAGTGACGAGGACATCGCGGTCCTGCAGCGCGCGCTGCACGAAGGCGACGGGGTGACGGCCGCGCTGCACCTGCATCGCCAGGCCGGTGCGCTGGGGGCGGTGGGTGCACGGGGCCTGGCCGATCGTGCCAACGCGCTGGTGGAACGGTTGCAGGCTGCAGGCGAGGAAGAGATCGCAATGGCGATCGCCGAGGCCGGACAGTTCGTGGTGCATCTGCAGCAGCAGCTGCAGCGCCTGGCTCACTGAGCTGCGTGTTCCTGCAGGTAGGCGATCACCAGTGCGCGACGCTCCGCGCTGGGGAACGCGTTGTACATGCGGGTGCCGGGTACCAGATGGGTGGGCGACTGCAGGAAGGTGTCCAGCGTCTGCGCACTCCACACGATGTCGGCGCGGCGCATGGCCGGGGAGTAGCCGTAATCGGGCAGGCTGCCTGCACGGCGGCCGATCACTCCGTGCAGGTTGGGCCCGTAGCGGTGGATGCCGCCGGCCTTGACGGTGTGGCAGCCGGCACACAGTTCGAACGCCTGCTGCATCGCCTGCTGGCGTGCCTGTTCGGGCGTGCTGGGCGCAGCCGGTGGGCGCTGGCACGCGCTGGCGGCCAGGGTCATGGCAACAACAAGAAGCAGACGAAGGGCGCGCATGGCGGGCAGGATAACGGTCGCACGCAACGTGGGGCTGCGACCGGCGGTCGCAGCCCCATTACCGGTCACATGCCGGAGTAGTTCGGTCCGCCGCCGCCCTGCGGAGTCACCCAGACGATGTTCTGGGTCGGATCCTTGATGTCGCAGGTCTTGCAGTGCACGCAGTTCTGCGCGTTGATCTGCAGCCGCGCATCGTTGCCGTCGCCGACGAACTCGTACACGCCCGCCGGGCAATAACGTGCTTCCGGACCAGCGTACTCGGCCAGGTTCACCTTCACCGGGATGCTCGCATCCTTCAGCGTCAGGTGGCTGGGCTGGTTCTCGTCGTGGTTGGTGCTGCTCAGGAACACCGAGCTGAGGCGGTCGAACGTCAGCACGCCATCGGGCTTGGGATAGGCAATGCGCGCGTGCTTGGATGCCGGCTCCAGGCACGCATGGTCCGGGATGCTGTGGCGCAGGGTCCACGGCGGGTTGCGCACGCCCAGCTTCGGCAGCAGCCACTGCTCGATGCCGGTCATCAGCGTGGCCACGGTCTGGCCCTTCTTGAACCACTGCTTGAAGTTCTTCGACAGCTTCAGTTCGTCGTGCAGCCAGCTGGTCTCAAAGGCGGCCGGGTAGGCGCTGAGTTCGTCGTGCTGGCGATCGGCCACCAGCGCGTCGAAGGCGGCATCGGCGCACAGCATGCCGGTCTTGATCGCCGCGTGGCTGCCCTTGATGCGGCTGACGTTTAGGTAGCCGGCTTCGCAGCCGACCAGTGCACCGCCGGGGAACACGGTCTTCGGCAGCGACATCAGCCCGCCGGCAGTGATCGCACGCGCGCCGTAGCCGATGCGGGTGCCACCTTCCAAGTGCTTGCGGATCGACGGATGGGTCTTGAAGCGCTGGAACTCTTCGAACGGGCTCAGCCACGGGTTCTTGTAGTCCAGGCCGACCACGTAGCCGATGGCGACCTTGCCGCCGTCGGCGTGGTACAGGAACGCACCACCGTAGGTATCGGTGTCCAGCGGCCAGCCGGCGGCGTGCACCACCAGGCCCGGCTCATGCTTGGCCGGGTCGATCTGCCACAGTTCCTTGATGCCGATGCCGTAGGCCTGCGGATCCTTGCCTTCGTCCAGCTTGAAACGGCTGATCAGCTGGCGGCCGAGATGGCCGCGCGCGCCTTCGGCGAAGATCGTGTACTTCGCCTGCAGCGCCATGCCGCGTTCGAACGCCGGGCCGATGCTGCCGTCCTTTTCGATGCCCATGTCGCCAGTGGCCACGCCGATCACCGCGCCGTCATCGCCGTACAGCACTTCGGCGGCGGCAAAGCCCGGGAAGATCGCCACTTCCAGCGCTTCGGCCTGCTGCGCCAGCCAGCGGGTGACCTCGCCCAGGCTGATGATGTAGTTGCCTTCGTTGTGGAAGCACTCGGGCAGCAGCGCGTGCGGGGTGGTGCGCGCGCCGGTCTCGCTGAGGAACAGGAACTCGTCGCGGGTGACCTTCTGCTTCAGCGGCGCGCCGCGCTCGGCCCAGTCCGGGAACAGCTCGGTCAGCGCGCGCGGGTCCATCACCGCGCCGGACAGCACGTGCGCGCCGGGCTCGGAGCCCTTCTCCAGCACACAGACCGACAGTTCACGACCGGCTTCGATCGCGCGCTGGCGCAGGCGGATCGCGGTGGCCAGGCCGGCCGGGCCGGCACCGACGATGACCACGTCGAATTCCATGACTTCACGCGGGGGCAGGGCGTTGGCTTCAGCACTCATCGATTGCATGACTCGTGGGTAGTGCCGGCATCGGGGCCACCGGCGGTTGCCTGGGAATCGCGCGTGCAGCCACGGGCGAAACGGTTGTTTGAATGTTGTCAGGGTACCGGGCTGCGCGTGATCGAGCTAGATCGCCGATGTTCACACCGCGATTGCTGCAGTGCAGCGTACGCAGCGTCGGTAGCCGCCAACCTTGGTTGGCGTCCGCAGAAACCCCAGCGCCGACCGAGGTCGGTCTCTACCAGCACACCAAACCCACCCGGATGACCGACAATGGCCAGGTCCCGTCTGCGTGTGAGTGCCATGGCTTTGGATCCGTACGACCTGTTCGATGTCCGTTCCCTGCTCAGCGAGGAAGAGCGCGCAGTCCAGGAAAGCGTGGCCCGCTTCACCAACGAGCGCGTGCTGCCGATCATCGGCGATGCCTTCGACCAGGCGCGCTTCCCGTCGGAACTGGTGCCGGAGATCGCCTCGCTTGGCCTGCTCGGCGCCACCCTGCCGGCCGAGTACGGCGGCGGCGACCTTGGCGCGGTCAGTTACGGGCTGATCTGCCAGGAGCTGGAGCGCGGTGATTCGGGCCTGCGCAGCTTCGTGTCGGTGCAGAGCTCGCTGTGCATGTATCCCATCTACGCGTACGGCAGTGAAGAACAGCGCCGGCAGTGGCTGCCGGCAATGGCGCGCGGCGAGCTGATCGGCTGCTTCGGCCTGACCGAGGCACACGGCGGTTCCGACCCGGCCAGCATGAAGACCCGCGCGGTGCGCGATGGCAGCGACTGGCGCATCAGCGGCAGCAAGATGTGGATCACCAGCGGCCCGGTGGCCGACCTGGCCATCATCTGGGCGCAGACCGAAGACGGCATCCAGGGCTTCGTGCTGGAGAAGGGCATGCCCGGTTTCACCACCCAGGAAATCAAGCACAAGATGAGCCTACGCGCTTCGCTGACCGGCGCGCTGTTCTTCGACGACGTGCGCGTGCCCGACAGCCACCGCCTGCCGAACGTGAAGGGGCTGAAGGGGCCGCTGGGCTGCCTGACCCAGGCGCGTTTCGGCATCAGCTGGGGCCCGATCGGCTCGGCCATCGCCTGCTTGGATGAAGCGCTGGGCTATGCCAAGGAGCGCGTGCTGTTCGGTCGTCCGCTGGCCGCCACGCAGAGCGCGCAGATCAAGCTGGCCGACATGGCCCGGCGCATCACCATGGCGCAGCTGCTGGCGCTGCAGCTGGGCCGCCTGAAGGAAGCCGGTCAGGTGCAGCCGCAGCAGGTCAGCCTGGCCAAGTGGAACAACTGCCGCATGGCGATCGACATCGCCCGCGAATGCCGCGATCTGCTGGGCGGCGCCGGCATCACCACCGAGCACGTGGCGATCCGGCATGCGCTGAACCTGGAATCGGTGATCACCTATGAAGGCACCGAGACCGTGCACCAGCTGGTGATCGGGCGTGAGCTGACCGGCATCAACGCGTTCTGAGTGCACCGGTAGTGCCGGCCGCTGGCCGGCATTGCCGAGTAGGGTGGGCGGCAAAGGACGCCTATCCGGAGATGCAAGCTGAATGAAGAACAATCCCTCTGTAAGGCTGCTGTGCCTCCCGCTGCTCTTCCAAGCCTCCGTGCTGCAGATGGCGTGGGCAGGCAACAGGGATGATGGGGCATGGGCAGGCAGCTATTCGCAGGCGAGCGATCTGTGTACCGAACCGGGCAGCGGGCGTAGTTGCCGCGATGGATTCAGGGACAGCCTGTCGATTGTCGGAGAATCACTGGGCTACAGGGTTGAGCTGCACAGTACCCAGGCGATGCAGCACGTCTGCTCCTTTGTGCTGCACATGAAGCCAGAGGGCGGAAAGCTGATTCATCAGTCCGAACTAGGCACAGTGGCTATCGAGAAACATGCAGGTGCGCTGAGAGTCTTATCCGGCGGAATCGACCCGACGGCAACGGGTTTGGGATTGTGCGGCACGCATGCTGATATTGATGGTCTGGAGTTTTCTTCTGTGGGCAATCGCACGCGTTCCAGGTAACGCCATGGCGCCCGCACCTGATTGATCCAGCCGGAAGACATCCACGCATGGCGTGGATCTACTGCGCGGCTGTTGGGTCCGCCTTGAAGCGAGCCGAGCACCGCAGGTCCGGCGGGGGCGAAGAGGCGCGGGTGTCTGAGCGCAGCGAGTTCCGCGCCGTCCCCCGGCGGGCCGAGGAGCGCAGGGTACCGGTGCGCAGCACCGGCTCGCGGATGGCGGCGCGTTTCTTTTGGTTACTTTTCTTTCCGCGCGGAAAGAAAAGTAACGCCCATGAACGCATGCGCGCGCTTCAGCAATCGGGCGCAAGGGAGAAGCATGGCCTCACGCGCCGCCGGCAAACCCGTGCTGGAGCCACGCTTCGTACATCACCACCGCAACGGTGTTTGACAGGTTGAGGCTGCGGTTGTCCGGCCGCATCGGCAGGCGCAGGCGACAACCATCGGGCAGGGCATCGAGCACGTCCTGCGGCAGGCCACGACTTTCCGGGCCGAACAGGAAGGCATCACCGTCTTCGAACGCCACGCTGTCATAGCGGACGCTGGCACGCGTACTCAGGGCGAACAACCGCTTCGGTGCGATCCGTGCCAGCGCAGTGTCCAGGTCTGGATGCACCTGCAGGCGCGAGTACTCGTGGTAGTCCAGGCCGGCGCGCTTGAGCTGCTTGTCTTCCAGTGCGAAGCCGAGCGGCTCGACCAGGTGCAACTGCGCGCCGGTGTTGGCGCAGAGCCGGATCACATTGCCCGTGTTGGGCGGGATTTCCGGTTGGAACAGGATCACGTGGAACTGGGGCGCGGCATTCATCGGCGCAGTGTACCTGCGACGGCCGCCGCCTTTACGACGCACGCCCTGCACGGGGCAGGGCGGACGTCGCTTACGGGCGCAGCAGGACCTGGGCGGTTTCGGCAGCGAAGGCCTGCAACTGGGCGGCGCTCGGACGCACCTGCAGGGCCGGCAGGTTGACGATCACCTGGTTGGCGACGCTGGTGGCGGCGGCGGCCAGGGTGGCGGCGTAGCGCTGGGCTTCCTGCTCGGCAGCCAGGGCGACACGCTGCTCCAGGCTCGGGCGGACTTCAACCGAGGCCAGGGTGGTGACCGGCAGCGCGGCGGCGACCGGGCTGGCGATGAAGCCGTCGCGTTCGGCCAGCTGGTCGACGCTCGGGCGCACTTCGACAGTGGCCAGGGTCGGGATGCCGCTGGCCTGTTCCCAGGCCTGCTGGACCAGCTGGTCGGCGGCCGGGCGGACCTGCACGGTGGACAGGGTCTTGATGGATTCGGAGGCCTGCACCGACGAAACAACCGCGGTGCCGGCGATCAGGGCGATGGCGATGGCAATGGTCTTGGCGTTCATGACGGGGCCTGTTTAGTGTTGGTGAGCAGTGGTGTGGTAGTAAGGTAGAACACCAATTCTGGGGATGCAAGCGGAATTTTCGATTTCCTGCTTTTGTTCAGTCTTCAGTCAGGTTTTGTCTGAAGCCCTTGTTGGCGCAGGAAGTACAAAGCAATCCCCGTGCCAACTTTTACTCATTGATTCATAAGAGTTTTATGGCGGGCGGAAAGTGTCCGGCGGGCGGACACCTGTCCATTCGGGGTGCCGCGGACACTGTCCGGACGTGAATCACCGCCGTTCGTGACCCTGAAAAGGTGATCGCGATGGCCGATGTGGCCGATCACCCCCAGTGACTGGTGGCCGATACCGGTGGCCGCACGCCCGCGCTAGGATCGGGATTCACCTATGTGACCAAGGACCCGGATATGTCGCTCACCCTGCGCCCGCGCGCCGCGCTGCTCGCTGTTGCTCTCAGTACTGCTCTCGGCACGCTCGCGCCGACCTACGCGCTGGCGGCCAAGCCGGCTGCGACCAGCAAGGTCGATATCCCGTTCGAGCAGTTCACCCTGCCCAACGGCCTGCGCGTGGTGGTGCATACCGATCGCAAGGCACCGATCGTTGCGGTCAACATCTGGTACCACGTCGGCAGCAAGGACGAGCCCGCCGGCCGTACCGGTTTCGCGCATCTGTTCGAGCACCTGATGTTCCAGAGCAGCGAGAACCACGACGGCGAGTACTTCGAGCCCTTCAAGCAGGTGGGTGCCACCGGCCAGAACGGCACCACCAATACCGACCGCACCAATTACTTCGAGAACGTGCCGACCACCGCGCTGGACATGGCGCTGTGGATGGAATCGGACCGCATGGGCCATCTGGTTGGCGCGATCGACCAGGCCGCGCTCGACGAGCAGCGTGGTGTGGTGCAGAACGAGAAGCGGCAGGGCGAGAACCAGCCCTATGGCCAGGTGTGGGAACAGCTCAACCGCGCGCTGTATCCGGTGGGCCACCCGTACCACCACAGCGTGATCGGCTCGATGAACGATCTCAATGCCGCCTCGCTGGACGACGTCAAGACCTGGTTCCGCACCTGGTACGGCCCGAACAACGCGGTGCTGGTGCTGGCCGGTGACATCGATCTGGCCACCGCCAAGGAAAAGGCGGCCAAGTACTTCGGCAGCATCCCGGCCGGCCCGACCATGGCGCAGCCGAAGGTGGACGTGGCCAAGCGCCCAGCCGACACCCGCGAGGTGATGACCGACAAGGTGCCGCAGGCGCGCATCTACCGCGCCTGGAACGTGGCCCAGGTCGGCACCACCGACATCGACCAGCTGCAGCTGCTGGCCTACGTGCTCGGCGGCGCCAAGTCTTCGCGCCTGAGCCAGCGCCTGCAGCACCAGGACAAGCTGGTGGACAACATCAGCGCAGGCGCCTACGCCTCGCAGCTGGGTTCCAACTTCATGGTGATGGCCACGGTGAAGCAGGGCCAGGATCCGGCCAAGGTCGAAAAGATCATCGATGAGGAAATCGAACGCCTGCTCAAGGACGGCCCGACCGCCGAAGAGCTGGCACGCGCCAAGACCGGCTCCCGTGCCGGTTTCATCCGCGGAATCGAGCGCATCGGCGGCTTCGGCGGCAAGGCCGACGCGCTGGCCGAATGCACCGTCTACACCGGCGACCCGGGTTGCTTCCGCACTTCGCTGGCCAACATCGACAAGGCCACGGCTGCCGACCTCAAGCGCCTGGGCGCGCAGTGGCTGGACAAGGGCAGCCACACCCTGGTGGTCGAGCCGGGTGAACGCGTTGCGCTGAAGGAAGATCCGTCGCAGGCGCCGAAGCCGTTCAACGTGCCGGCCGTGGACAGCAAGTACAGCACCCTGCCCGAGCAGGTGGACCGCAAGGCCGGCGTGCCGCAGACCCGCGAGTTCCCGCAGCTGAAGTTCCCGGCACTGCAGCGCGCCACGCTGAAGAACGGCACTCAGGTGGTGCTGGCCGAACGCCATGAAATTCCGGTGGTGCAGTTCAGCTACCAGTTCCCGGGCGGCTTCACCGCTGACCAGGGCCGCAAGCCGGGCACCGCCAACTTCACCATGAGCCTGATGACCGAAGGTGCCGGCAAGCTGGGTTCGCTGGCCTTCGCCGATGCGGCCGATGCGCTGGGTGCGGACCTCGATGCTTCCGCCGGCCTGGATTCGGTGGACGTGGAACTGTCCGCGCTGAAGGAAAACCTGGTGCCGTCGCTGGCGCTGTATGCCAGCCTGCTGCGCGAGCCGCGCTTCGAGCAGAGCGAGATCGACCGGGTCAAGGCGACCTGGATCGCCGGCATCCAGCAGGAGAAGGTCAACCCGGGTGCGGTGGCGATGCGCGTGCTGCCGCCGCTGCTGTACGGCAAGGGCCACCCGTACGCGATCCCGTTCACCGGCAGCGGTGACGAAGCGGCGATCAGCAGCCTCGGCCGCGAGGACCTGGTCGACTTCCACCGCGACTGGCTGCGTCCGCAGGACGGCACCCTGATCGTGGTCGGCGATACCACCTTGGCCGAGATCGTGCCGCTGCTGGACAAGCAGCTGGGTGACTGGAAGGCCACCGGTGATGCGCCGACGATCAAGGCCACCACCGCCGTGGCACTGCCGAAGCGCCCGCGCGTGTTCCTGATCGACCAGCCGGGCGCGGTGCAGGCCAACCTGTTCGCCGGCCAGGTCGTGCCGCCGTCCAGCGACGCCAGCTCGACCCGCTTCGACATCGCCAACGGTGTGATCGGTGGCGACTTCACCTCGCGCCTGAACATGAACCTGCGCGAGGACAAGCACTGGTCCTACGGTGCCCGCACCAGCGCCAGCAACACCGTGGGCCAGCGCCCGTGGATGGCGATGGCACCGGTGCAGATCGACAAGACCGGCCCGGCCATGGCCGAAATGCGCAAGGAGATCGCCGAGTTCGCCAACGGCAGCAAGCCGGCGACCGACGCTGAAGTGGCGCGCATCCGCAACATCCAGACCCTGAGCCTGCCCGGTGCCTACGAGACCGCCAGCGCGGTGGCCGCGACCATCGGCACGATCGTGCAGTTCAAGCGTCCGGATGACTACGTGCTGCGCCGCAAGGCTGAGATCGAAGCAATGACCCCGGCACAGGTGCAGCAGGCGGCGGCGGAGATCAAGCCGCAGGCGTTGACCTGGGTGGTGGTGGGTGACCTCAAGCAGACCGAAGCGGCCGTACGCGCCTTGAACCTGGGCGAAGTGACCGTGATCGATGCCGAAGGCAACCCGGTAAAGAAGTAAGGCAATACGCCGGCCAAGGGTCGGATCCCTCCCCTCGGGAGGGCTCCGACCCCGTCGTGCTCTGGGGTCAGAGCCCCCTGCGGGGGATCCGACCCCGCTCCGGCTATCCCTGATTCAGACGGTTCAGGCACACTCCTGACATTCCCTTCCAGGATCCTGCCCATGCGCGTTCTGCTGCTGTCGTCCCTGTTGCTCACCGTCACCGCCTGCACCTGGGTGCCGATCGAACCGGCCGGCAAGGCGACCCGCGTGCTGCCGGCAGGCCCGGTACCGGCCGGCTGCATCTCCAAGGGCGAAGTGGTGGTGACCGTGAAGAGCAAGGTCGGTTTCTACAACCGCAACCCGCTGCGCGTGCAGGAAGAGCTGGAAACCCTGGCCCGCAACGAGGCTCCGACCACCGGTGCGAACGCCGTGCAGGCCGCTGCAGCGCCCGCCGATGGCAGCCAGCGCTTCGCTGCTTTCCAGTGCCCGCCACGCTGAATCCTTCACCATACGGCCAGGGCTGAATTCGTAAAGATGCGGTGAAGGCCCGGGGGGTTATAGAATAGCGCCCCCTTTGCCTGAGCCTTGGCGCTAACCTCGATGCTCTTCAAGAATGTCTCGATTGCCGGCCTGGCTCACGTTGATGCGCCGCACACGCTGACGACCAAGGAAATCAACGAACGGCTGCAGCCGACGCTGGATCGCCTTGGTATCCGTACCGATGTCCTCGGTGACATCGCCGGCATCCACGCACGCCGCCTGTGGGACAACGGCGTGCTGGCGTCCGACGCGGCCACCATGGCCGGCCGCAAGGCGCTGGAAGACGCAGGCATCGATGCGACGCAGGTGGGCCTGTTGATCAACACTTCGGTCAGCCGTGACTACCTGGAGCCGTCCACCGCGTCCATCGTGTCCGGCAACCTCGGTGTCAGCGACGAATGCATGACCTTCGACGTCGCCAATGCCTGCCTGGCCTTCATCAACGGCATGGACATCGCGGCGCGCATGCTCGAGCGCGGTGAGATCGACTACGCGCTGGTGGTGGATGGCGAGACCGCCAACCTGGTGTACGAAAAGACCCTGGAGCGGATGACCGCGCCGGACGTCACCGCCGACGACTTCCGCAACGAGCTGGCGGCGCTGACCACCGGTTCCGGTGCGGCTGCGATGGTGATGGCCCGTTCGGAGCTGGTGCCCGACGCGCCGCGCTACAAGGGCGGCGTGACCCGCTCGGCCACCGAGTGGAACCAGCTGTGCCTGGGCAACCTGGACCGCATGGTCACCGACACCCGCATGCTGCTGATCGAGGGCATCAAGCTGGCCCAGAAGACCTTCACCGCCGCCAAGATCGCACTGGGCTGGGCCGTGGAAGAGCTGGACCAGTTCGTCATCCACCAGGTCAGCCAGCCGCACACCGCGGCGTTCATCAAGAATTTCGGCATCGACCCGAAGAAGGTCATGACCATCTTCGGCGAGCACGGCAACATCGGTCCGGCCTCGGTGCCGATCGTGCTGAGCAAGCTCAAGCAGCTGGGCAAGCTGAAGAAGGGCGACCGCATCGCGCTTCTGGGCATCGGCTCGGGCCTGAACTGCTCGATGGCCGAAGTGGTCTGGTAAGACCCTTCTGCCAGACTCCCTGTAGAGCCGAGCCCACGCTCGGCTCACGCGCGCAGCGCGGTTCTTCCGCGGCCTGACCGGAGAGCAGCCAAGCATCGGCTCGGCTCAACACTGCGCCGCGATTCTTCCAAGGTGCTCCGCATGCGCGATCTTCCCGGTTACCCCGCCCACCCGCAGCGTTTCGAGGTCCGCCCCGGCCTGTCGATGAACTATCTCGACGAAGGCCCGCGCGACGGCGAGGTGGTGGTGATGGTGCACGGCAACCCGTCGTGGAGCTATTACTGGCGCACGCTCGTGGCCGGTCTGTCGGACCGCTACCGCTGCATCGTGCCGGACCATATCGGCATGGGCCTGTCGGACAAGCCCGACGACAGCCGCTACGAGTACACGCTGCAGTCGCGCGTGGATGATCTGGATGCGCTGCTGAAGCATCTGGGCATCACCGGCCCGGTGACCCTGGCCGTGCACGACTGGGGCGGCATGATCGGCTTCGGCTGGGCGCTGGCGCACCACGACCAGGTCAAGCGCCTGGTGGTGCTCAACACCGCCGCGTTCCCGATGCCGGCGGCCAAGAAGATGCCGTGGCAGATCGCGCTCGGGCGGCACTGGAAGATCGGCGAGTGGATCATCCGCACCTTCAATGCGTTCTCGTCCGGTGCGTCGTGGCTGGGCGTGGAGCGGAAGATGCCGGCCGACGTGCGCCGCGCCTACGTGTCGCCGTACAACAGCTACGCCAACCGCATCAGCACCATCCGCTTCATGCAGGACATCCCGCTGTCTCCGGCCGACAAGGCGTGGTCACTGCTGGAGCGTGCCGGCAAGGCGCTGCCGTCCTTCGCTGATCGCCCGGCCTTCCTCGGCTGGGGCCTGCGCGATTTCGTGTTCGATCACCACTTCCTGAAGGGCTTCCAGGCCGCATTGCCGCGGGCGCAGGTACATGCCTTCGAAGATGCCGGTCACTACGTGCTGGAAGACAAGCATGAAGTGCTGGTGCCGGAGATCCGCGCGTTCCTGGACAAGAACCCGATCTGAGAGGTGTGCCGACCAACGGTCGGCACCCACCGGGAGAAGGAGTGGGTAGGTGCCGACCGTTGGTCGGCACACCGGACTACGCCGCGATCGGGGCCTGCGGCGAGGGGCTGTTGCCGTTGTCGTCCGGGTGGTCGTCGTCGTTGCCTGCTTCGTCGCGCCAGCGCCAGTCGGCCAGGGTCAGCGGATCCAGGCCATAGGCGATGCGCGCCTTGTCGCACTGCGGGCTGGCCTTGCCGTACTCCCACGACGCATCCACCTCGCGGCACACGCTGGGCCGGTTGGGGTGGATCGTGCAGCGCGAATAGACGCCGATCTGCGCATCCAGCGCCACGCAGCGCACCGGCTTGGAATGGGTGCCGCGCATGCACAGGCGATGCGGGTCGAGCACCTCGGTGAGCTGGTGCGGCACGCCGCCGGGGGTGACCTCGTCCGATTCCATCCAGTGGAAGGCCACGCGGTACTGGGTGCAGCAGGCGCCGCAGGTCATGCAGGGATGTTGCATGGGCAAGCCGCCTCGGGCGGCATCGGGAAAGGGACGAGGATGCGGATTTTCCACGCTGGCGGCCGCCGCGCAAGAAATTCCGTAAGCGGCGACAATGAACGGATGAACCGATCCTGCAACATCGCCGCGCGGCTGCCCGAGCTGGCGCGTGAACGCCCCGACCAGATCGCCATCCGCTGCCCGGGCCGCCGCGGCGCCGGCAACGGCATGGCGGCCTACGACGTGACCCTGGATTACCGCCAGCTGGACGCCCGCAGCGATGCGATGGCGGCCGGCCTGGCCGGCTACGGGATCGGCCGCGGGGTGCGTACGGTGGTGATGGTGCGGCCGTCGCCGGAGTTCTTCCTGTTGATGTTCGCCCTGTTCAAGCTGGGCGCGGTGCCGGTGCTGGTCGATCCGGGCATCGACAGGCGCGCGCTGAAGCAGTGCCTGGACGAGGCGCAGCCGCAGGCCTTCATCGGCATCCCGCTGGCCCATGTGGCGCGGCTGGCGCTGCGCTGGGCGCCTTCGGCGACCCGTCTGGTTACCGTCGGTCGCCGGCTGGGCTGGGGCGGTACCACCCTGGCCGCACTGGAGCGTGCCGGTGCCAACAGCGGCGCGATGCTGGCCGATACCGATGGCGAGGACACGGCAGCGATCCTGTTCACCAGCGGCTCCACCGGCGTGCCCAAGGGCGTGGTTTACCGCCACCGCCACTTCGTCGGCCAGATCGAGCTGCTGGGCAGCGCCTTCGGCATGGAGGCGGGTGGGGTTGATCTGCCGACCTTCCCGCCGTTTGCGCTGTTCGATCCGGCGCTGGGCCTGACCTCGGTGATTCCGGACATGGACCCGACCCGGCCGGCACAGGCCGACCCGGCGCGCCTGCATGACGCCATCCAGCGGTTCGGGGTGACCCAGCTGTTCGGGTCGCCGGCGTTGATGCGGGTGCTGGCGCGGCACGGGCGGCCGCTGCCGTCGGTCACCCGGGTGACCTCCGCCGGTGCGCCGGTGCCGCCGGACGTGGTCGCCACCATCCGCAGCCTGCTGCCGGCCGATGCCCAGTTCTGGACACCCTATGGCGCAACCGAGTGCCTGCCGGTGGCGGTGGTCGAGGGGCGTGAGCTGGAGCGTACGCGCGCGGCCACCGAGGGCGGTGCCGGCACCTGCGTCGGCAGCGTGGTCGCACCGAACGAAGTACGCATCATCGCCATTAACGACGCGCCGCTGCCGGACTGGTCACAGGCGCGCGTGCTGGCCGTGGGCGAGGTCGGTGAGATCACCGTGGCCGGGCCGACCGCCACTGACAGCTATTTCAACCGCCCGCAGGCGACCGCAGCGGCGAAGATCAGCGAAACCCTGGCCGATGGCAGCGTCCGCATCGTGCATCGCATGGGCGATGTCGGCTACTTCGATGCGCAGGGGCGGCTGTGGTTCTGTGGCCGCAAGACCCATCGCGTGGAAACCGCGCACGGGCCGCTGTACACCGAACAGGTCGAGCCGGTGTTCAACACCGTGCCCGGGGTGGCACGCACCGCGCTGGTCGGTGTCGGCGCCGCCGGTGCGCAGGTGCCGGTGCTGTGCGTGGAGCTGCAGCGTGGCCAGTCCGACAGCCCTGCCTTGCGCGAGGCGCTGCATGCCACGGCCGCTGCGCGTCTGCCCGAGATGACGCTGGAACACGTGCTGATGCATCCGGCGTTCCCTGTCGATATCCGTCACAACGCCAAGATCGGTCGCGAGAAGCTCGCCGTCTGGGCCCGCGCAGAACTGGAGAAGCGCGCATGAAGATCCTGGTCACCGGTGGTGGTGGTTTCCTTGGCCAGGCGCTGTGCCGTGGCCTGCTCGAACGTGGCCACCAGGTGCTGGCGTTCAACCGCAGCCATTACCCGGAACTGCAGGCGCTGGGCGTGGGCCAGATCCGCGGCGACCTGGCCGACCCGCAGGCGGTGCTGCATGCAGTGGCCGGCGTCGATGCGGTGTTCCACAACGGTGCCAAGGCCGGCGCCTGGGGCAGCTATGACAGCTACCACCAGGCCAACGTGGTCGGTACCGACAACGTCATCGCGGCCTGCCGCGCACATGGCATCGGCAAGCTGGTCTACACCTCCACGCCCAGCGTGACCCATCGCGCCACGCACCCGGTGGAAGGACTGGGTGCGGATGAAGTCCCCTATGGCGAGGACTTCCAGGCGCCGTATGCAGCGACCAAGGCCATTGCCGAACAGCGGGTGCTGGCCGCCAACGATGCGACCCTGGCAACCGTGGCATTGCGTCCGCGGTTGATCTGGGGCCCGGGCGACCAGCAGCTGGTGCCGCGCCTGGCCGATCGTGCACGCGCTGGCCGCCTGCGCCTGGTGGGCGACGGCAATAACAAGGTGGATACCACCTACATCGACAACGCCGCGCTGGCGCATTTCCTCGCCTTCGAGGCGCTGGCACCGGGCGCGGCCTGCGCCGGCAAGGCGTACTTCATTTCCAATGGCGAGCCGCTGCCGATGCGCGAGCTGGTCAACAAGCTGCTGCAGGCGGTGGGTGCACCGACCGTGGACAAGGCGATCAGCTTCAGGACGGCGTACCGCATCGGCGCGATCTGCGAGCGGCTGTGGCCGCTGCTGCGCCTGCGTGGCGAGCCACCGCTGACGCGCTTCCTGGCCGAGCAGCTGTGCACGCCGCACTGGTACAGCATGGAACCGGCACGTCGTGATTTCGGCTACGTACCGCAGGTCAGCATCGAAGAAGGACTGCGACGGCTGAAGGCGGCATCATGACGGCGGCATCACCGCGCTGAAGCCTTCATTACGCGCAGAGATCGCCATCACCGGTTGCACACCGGCAGATGCGCAGGATGGACACAACGCCACCCACGGCCGACCACCTGCGAGGAGCACCATGCTGCATTACGCCGTCATCTTCTTTGTCATCGCCATCATCGCCGCCGTGCTCGGCTTCTCCGGCATTGCCGGCGCCGCCAGCAACATCGCCTGGATCCTGTTCGTGGTGTTCCTGGTGCTGGCCGTGATCTCGATGTTCCGCAAGCGCACATGACCGCTTGAGCGGTAGTGCCGGCCAGCGGCCGGCACTACCAGCGCGCTGTTACCGCACCGCGCTATGCAGCCCGCGATCGGCCTCGTGCCGTTCCAGCGCCAGTTCGATCAACCGCGTGATCAAGGCGGTGTAGCCCACGCCACTGGCGCCCCACAGCTTCGGATACATGCTGATGCGGGTGAAGCCGGGCAGCGTGTTCACTTCGTTGATGACGATCTGGCCATCGGCGGTGAGGAACACATCGACCCGCGCCATGCCAGCGCACTCCAGCGCCTGATAGGCCTGCAACGCGATCCGCTGGATGCGCGCCTGCGTCGCCGCATCGATTGCGGCCGGCACCACCACCTCAGCGCCGTCTTCGTTGATGTACTTGGTGTCGTAGGCGTAGAACTCGTCGTGCAGTACGACCTCGCCACAGACGCTGGCCTGCGGCCGTTCATTGCCCAGCACCGCACATTCGATCTCGCGGCCGACCACGGCCGATTCCACCAGTACCTTGTGGTCGTAGCGAAGCGCGGTCTGCAATGCCTCGGCGAAACCCGCCGCGTCCTTGACCTTGCTTACGCCCACCGATGAGCCCTGGTTGGCCGGCTTCACGAACAGCGGCAGGCCAAGCGCTTCGATCAGCGCCGCAACATCGACCGCATCGGCCTCGTGGCGACGGATGCATACCCACGGTGCCACCTGCAGGCCCGCATCACGCAGCAGGCGCTTGGTCACGTCCTTGTCCATGGCCACCGCCGAACCCAGCACCGGCGAGCCGACGAAGGGCAGATTGGCCATGCGCAGCAGCCCCTGCAGCGCGCCGTCCTCGCCCAACGGGCCGTGCACGATTGGCAACACCACATCGATCTGGCCCAGCGCGCTGCCCGCATCGGTCGGTTGCAGCTGTGCCTGCTCGGTACCGGGCAGCACCGCCAGCGCGGTACCGGAAGCATGCAGGGCGATGCGTGCCGGATCATCCGCATTGAGCAGGAAGGTATCCGGCTGGCTCAGGTGCCACTGGCCCTGCTTGTCGATGCCGACCAGCACCGGTTCGAAGCGCTCCCGATCCAGGGCATCGAGAATGTTCTTCGCCGACTGCAGCGAAACTTCGTGTTCGGAAGACCTGCCACCGAAGATGATGCCAACCCGGGTCCTTGCCATGGAAGTGCGATGTCCTGTGCGTTGCGTGGCTCCATAGCATGAACCTTCATCGGCCCTCCGCGTGAGGCACAGATGAACCAGAAATCCAGTCGCGCGTGTCATCCACGCATGGCGTGGATCTACCGTGTCGACCAAGGTCGACACCCACCAACAGCAGCAGAAGCCTGTCGAAGGCGGGGTGGGTCCGGTTGCGGGGGTGTCCGCGGCATGGATGCCGCGGCCAAGCCCCCAGGGATGGGTTTACGGCGTCCCCCGCAACCGGACCCACCCCGCCATTCCACAGATAGCCCGCCTTTGATGTTGATGTTGCCGTTGCCCTGGCCGTTGCATCTGCGGGTGCAGGGCGGCAGCCCGGCCCAAGCCCGCCACCCACGCAGGTAGAATGCGCACATGGCTCTTTCCCTGCTCAAGTCCCTCAAGCCGGTCGCTGGCCGCGCGCTGCAGATCGCCCTGAACCGCGCGCTGGCGCTGGATCCGGATACCCGCCACGCACTGGCCAGCCTTGACGGTCGCCATATCGACCTGACCCTGGACGCGCCGCCGCTGGCGATGCGCATCAGCGTCGATGGCAACCAGTTGCGGGTTGGCCCGGTGGATGCGCAGGAAGCCGACCTGGCCGTGCGCAGCAGCCTGGCCGGCGTGCTGGCGCAGCTGCCGCTGCTGGCGCGTGCCCGCCAGGGCGCTGACAACGGCAAGGGCCGCGTACGCGTGGCCGGCGACGCCGAACTGGCGCGCCGCCTGCAGCAGCTGGCCAAGGGCTTCGATCCTGACTGGCAGCAGCCGTTCGTCAGCGTGTTCGGCGACGTGCTGGGCGTGCAGGTGGCCAACACCCTGCGCAGTGCCCTGCAGCACGCCCGCCAGGGCGCGATCGATCTGGCCCACAGCGCCGCTGAATTCATCACCGAGGAGTCGCGCGACGTGGTGCCACGTGCCGAACTGGATGCCTTCCACGACGACGTGGACGTGCTACGCGATGATGTCGAGCGCCTCGGCGCACGCGTGCAGCGCCTGCGGGGTGCCGCATGAAGGCGCTGTTGCGGGCCAGCCGCATCGGCCGGGTGATCCTGCGTTACCGCCTCGACGACCTGCTGCAGGACACGCCGGCGGAGCGCTGGCTGCGCCTGGCCAAGCCGTTCGTACCGCGCGCTTCGGCCGACATCGCCGCACAGTCGCGCGGTGCGCGCCTGCGCCTGGCGCTGCAGGACCTGGGGCCGATCTTCGTCAAATTCGGGCAGATCCTGTCGACCCGCCGCGACCTGGTGCCGCCGGATGTGGCCAATGAGCTGACCCTGCTGCAGGACCGGGTGAAGCCCTTCGACGGCGACGCGGCGCGCCGTATCGTCGAGGAAGCGCTGGGCCTGCCGGTCAGCGAAGCCTTCGCCAGTTTCGACACCGAACCGCTGGCCTCGGCCTCGATCGCGCAGGTGCACGCGGCCACCCTGGCCGATGGCCGCCAGGTGGTGGTCAAGGTGCTGCGCCCGGGCATCGAGAAGCAGATCGACGCCGACATCGCCCTGCTCAACTCGCTGGCAACGCTGGTCGAGCGCACCCATCCGCGAGCCGACAAGATCCGCCCGCGCGAAGTGGTTGCCGAAGTCGAAAACACCCTGGCCGCCGAGCTGGACCTGCAGCGCGAAGGCGCCAATGCCAGCGTGCTGCGCCGCTTCTGGGAGAACTCCGACGACCTGTACGTGCCGGAAGTGATCTGGAGCCATACCGCCGAGCGCGCGCTGACGCTGGAGCGCGTATGGGGCATTCCCTCCGATGACGTCGCCGCACTGGACAAGGCCGGCATCGACCGCAAGGCGCTGGCCGCCAAGGGCGTGCGGGTGTTCTACACCCAGGTGTTCCGCGACAACTTCTTCCATGCCGACGCGCACGCCGGCAACATCTGGGTCGACATCGATCCGGCGCGCCGCGACAACCCGCGCTTCATCGCGCTGGACTTCGGCATCATGGGCCAGCTCTCGCAGGAAGATCAGTACTACCTGGCCGAGAATTTCATGGCCATCTTCAATCGCGACTATCGCCGCATCGCCGAACTGCACGTGCAGGCGCGCTGGATGCCCGACAACGTGCGCATCGATGATCTTGAGGCGGCGGTGCGCTCGGTGTGCGAACCGTACTTCACCCGCCCGCTGTCGCAGATCTCGCTGGCCGAAGTGCTGATGAAGCTGTTCCGTGTGGCCCAGCGCTACCAGCTGACCCTGCAGCCGCAGCTGATCCTGCTGCAGAAGACCCTGCTCAACATCGAAGGCGTCGGTCGCCAGCTCGATCCGCAGATCGACATCTGGGCCGTGGCCAAGCCGGTGCTGGCGAAGATCCTGCGTGAGCGCTACAGCCCGCGTCGTGTCGTGCGCGAGATCGGCAAGCGCCTGCCGGAAATCATGACCCATGCACCGGACATGCCGCGCCTGGTGCACGCCTGGCTGACCCAGCAGGTGGAAGGCCGCCATGAACTGGCGATGCGTTCGCGCGATCTGGTCGCACTCGATGCCAGCCTGCAGCGGCTGCAGAAGCGCGCGGTCGGGGCGATCACCGGCGTCGGTCTGCTGGCGATCGCCGCATTGATATACGTGCTGCAGCCGCCGGGCTGGTACTGGGGCGAGGTACCGGCGTGGAGTTGGGTGTCCGGTGCGGTTGGCGCATTCGCGCTGGCGCGCGCCTGGTGGCGATGACCGCAGCCTGCTGAAACAGCGACGACGGCGGACCGTCGTCGCCGGCTGGATTACCAGCGGTAGCCCAGGCCCACCTGCGTATGCACGCTCTGGAAGCGATCCAGGCGCGTCTTGTGCCAGGTCTTGCCCAGTCCGACGTCGAGTACCAGATGCTCTCCCAGTGGCTGGCTGCGGCGCAGGAACACGCGCTTGGCATCGTGCTCGCGCAGCAGCAGCGGGTCGGCGTCGGCGGTATAGCCCGACGTGCCACTGCCCAGCCACAGCTGCGTCGAGCCATGACCCTGGCGATCCTTCAGGCGCAGCGACACGGTGCTGCCATGGCCATCAGGCCCGTTGGACTGGCGATGGCGCTCATGCTTGACCGATGCCGTGACTCGCGGGAAGTAGTGGGTGGCACCGATCGACCAACCGCTGACGTAGCCGCTGCCGTGGTACTCGGCGTACTTGCCGCCCACGCTCAGCACGGTCTGCCCGGCGACCTTCCACAGGATGTCCTGGTTGATCTGGCGGTTGACGAAGACCGGATCGTCGTTGGACGCAATCACTGACGTGCGCGTGGCGACGGTGGCTGACCAGTCGTGATGCAACGAACCCTGCACCCGGTTTCCGCCGTAGCGCGAGCTGCCGTAATCGCGCTCGCCGTGGGCCAGGCCCAGGTGCCAGCGACTGGCACCGGTGCGGCCTGCCACATCCACTGTCTGCACGTCGCGCTTGCCGAAGCCCTCGTTGTAGTCGGTGTGGTCCAGTTGCAGGGAAACACGATCGACACCGGCATGGGCGCTGGCGGCGGCCAGCAGCAGGGCGCACGGCAGTACGCCACGATTGATGAATCGCATGGTGATTACTCCAGGGGTTGGGAATGCAGGTGTTGCAGCAGGCGATAGCGGCCCGCAGGCAGATTCCGTTCCACGGTGATCCGCGGACCGAACTGGCTGCCCGGTGCGACGATGCGACCGGGCAGGATGATCACGCCGACGCCCAGCGCCGCACCTGCGCCGACCCAAGCGCCGAGCTTGTCGCGCTGGCTGTTGATGACCTGGCCATCGACATGCACGGCGATCGACGCGCCGTCCAGGCGGTGGTTGCTGGTGCGCACGAGGGCACCCAGATAGGCGTCGTCGTCGATGCGGCTGTCGCCGATGAAGCACTGCGGACCGATGCTGACCCGCTGGCCGACCACGGTGTTCTTGAGCTCGCTGGCAAAGCCGATGCGGGTGCCGTCACCGATGCGCAGCGGACCACGCAGCAGCGCATCGTTGCCGATCAGGCAGTCGCGTCCGATCGACACCGGCCCCTGGATATGAGCACCATCGCAGATGCGGCTGCCGACGCCGATGCGCACCGCACCGCGTACCGTGGCCTGTGGCGATATGTCCGCGCTTGGATCGAGGCAGGGCTGCAGCGATGCCAGTTCGCCGGCCATTGCTTCCAGGTCATTCCACCACATGCGGATACCTCGTCGGCTTGTCGCGTTCCGGCTCGCGGCCAGTGAACAGCCCCTTCAGTCCATGGATCAGCCAGACCGCATAGGCCAGCAGCACATACAGCACGGAGAACGCTGCAGCCGGTACCAGCCAGGCGCGCCGGTGGTGCACGGCACTGACCAGGCCCAGCGCCATCACGATGCCGATCCAGACCAGTGGCACCACCGCCACCACCAGGCCAGCGGGTCCATGAACCGTCGCGGCGCCGAATGCCACCTGCAGCCCCGCAGCGATGCCCAGCAGCGCCAGCAGGATCATCGGCAGGATGCTGAAGAGGCCGAAGCGGGTCAGCAGCAACTGTCGATGCAGGCGCATGCACACGGCGTAGCCGACGATCCAGCGCCGCCAGCGGCGCCATTCCTCCAGCAACGTGCTGCATTCCTGCGGGTAGACCACGCAGCGGATGCTCTGCCGTACCCGATAGCCCTGGGCCACCAGCGACCAGGACATGTCCAAGTCTTCGACCCGGGTACGGTCGGAAAAACCGACCTTGCGCAGAACGCTGGTGCGGAACAGCCCGCACGAGCCGGAGACGATGAACGGCGCACCGCCCAGCCACTGCTGGAAGCTGCGCTTGATGACGATCATCGGCAGCTTCAGGCTGGCCCGCACGTGCGGAAGAAAGCCGGCGCCCTGCAGGCATGACGATGGCACGCCACCCACCGCGTCGGCGCCACGTTCTATTTCCGCCAGCAGGTGGCCCAGCCCGGTACTGCGCGGATCGACGCGGGTGTCAGCATCGGTCAGGAATACCTGCGGGGTGGTCACATGCTGCAGCCCGTGCATCAGCGCACCCCCCTTGCCGGTGTTGGCCTGGTGCACGGCAAGCAGGCGACCAGGCCACTGCAGCTGCAGCGTGTCCAGCACCTGCGCGGTGGTATCGGTGGAGCCGTCGTTCACGCAGATCACCCGCGCGATGTAGGGATTCTGCAGCAGGTCGGTGAGCGAACGTCGCAGGCACGGTGCTTCGTTGTAGGCCGGCACAATCGCATCGATGCTGCGTAGTTGCGTGCTGGGCCTGCGCGTTGCGTGGACCAGCAGACGCACGACGATGAAGGCGCACATGGCCAGGAACAGCAGGGTTTTCATCACAGCACCAGCCGATGAGGCAGGAAGCCCTCGCTGGGGCCGATACCCACCTGTTGCCCGCGGAACTGGGCGTGGCAGCGCAGATGGCTTTCCTGCATGTAGTGGCGATCGCCCTGGCTGGCGTGTTCGCGCAGCGCGCGGATCTTCAGTTCCAGCTGCACGCTGATGTCTTCAAACACCTGTGGAGCGAACAGCGGCAGTGTGCTTGGGCTTTCGTAGCAGAGAATCTGCGGCACACTGCGGCAGGCGACGATCGAGGCTTCATGGACGGTGCGATGATCCTGGTGATGGTCTTCGCCGCACATCGTGTAGACGCGCTGTGGCCGGATGGCGTCGCAGGCCTGCTCCAGCGCGCTGATGATGTCGTTGCGGCAGGACGGAAAACAGGTGTCCGGGAAATCATGCTGCAGCACCTGGCGAACGCCGAGTTGCCGCAGCGCGCGATGCGATTCGTCGCTGCGGTCAGCGCCATCGTGACAGCCGCGCCCGCCGCGGCTGAGTACCAGGGCATGGATGCGGGCGCCGGCGAATGCGAGCTTGGCCAGGCTGCCGCCACAGCCCAGTTCGATGTCATCGGGATGGGCGCCGATTGCCAGGATGTCGTGGGCCATGGCCATGTCCTTGCGGGAATCCAGGGGAAATGCGGCAGACGCGTTGAACGCACTGCAGCGGGCGCGGACTATCGCAATGGCCAGGTGAAAAAGGACCTAGGAACATTACGAAAACGCGTCGACGCTCCGCCCAGGGCTTGCCGCGCAACAACCTGGCGTGACAAGGCATCGGCCTCCGGCAGCCGCTGCAGGGCTCCATGGAGGCCGATGACGTCAATAGACAGATGCGGACATGCGCTTTGGAAGCAGCGAGAATGGTGCTGGCGCATCGCCATCCGGCGTTTGCCCGTACTGCGGAGATCTAGCCGATGGACCTGGCTGCACTGAAGGATGAACTGGCCCGCTTCGGCACCAACAACGATGCGTGCGAATCCGAACGCGGCCGCCGCATGCTCAACATCACGCCGGACACCGGCGAATTCCTGTCGGTGCTGGTCCGTTTCGGCAACGCCCGCCGTGTGCTGGAGATCGGCACGTCCAATGGCTACTCGACGCTGTGGCTGGCCGAGGCGGCAGCCGCCATCGATGGCCACGTAACCACGCTGGAGTTCGCCACCGACAAGGTGGCGATGGCCGGTGCGAATTTCGCCCGTAGCGGATTGCATGAGCGCATCGAACTGGTCCACGCTGATGCCGGGCAGTGGCTGGCGCAGGCCGACGAGGGCTGCATCGATCTGCTGTTCCTGGATTCGGATCGCGGGCAGTACGCCGGCTGGTGGCCGCAGCTGCGCCGCGTACTGCGCCCCGGCGGCCTGCTGGTGGTCGACAACGCCACCTCGCACGCAGAGGAGATGGAACCGCTGTGCAGTCTGCTGGCCGCAGATGCTGGGTTCGCCACCAGCCTGGTGCCGGTGGGCAATGGCGAGCTGCTGGCGCTGCGCAACGCCTGACTGCTTTACAGGGAGGTGCCAACCTTGGTTGGCACGCTATTGCCGGTCGCGCGGAGCAGCCGAGCGTGGGCTCGGCTCTACGGAGGGCAGGCCTTTATAATCCCGCGGTGAGTACCGAACCTGACACCCTCGCTGCGGTCGAGATTGAAACCGCGCCCCTGCAGCTGCTGCACCTGGACGAACGCCTGGCGGTGGTCAACAAGCCGGCCGGGCTGATGGTCCACGACAGCAAGCTGGCCCGTGGCGAAGACGATTTCCTCGCCGATCGCCTGCGTGAGCAGCTGGGTCGGCCGATCTTCCTGGTCCATCGGCTGGATCGTGCCACCAGCGGTTGCCTGCTGCTGGCCTTCGACCGCGACGCCGCCAGCATGCTGGGCAAGGCGCTGATGGGCGGCGAGGTGAGCAAGGACTACCTGGCGATCTGCCGCGGCTGGCCGGCCGAGGAGGCCTGGCAGGTCGACCATGATCTGGATGGCGGTCCGGGCAAGCCGGTGAAGAAGCCGGCGGTGACCGACTTCCAGCGTCTGGCGGCCGGCGAACTGTCGGTGCCGGTGGGTGAGTTCGCCAGTTCGCGCTACGCGCTGCTGCGCTGCCAGCCGCAGACGGGGCGCTTCCGGCAGATCCGCCGGCATCTGAAGCACCTGTCACACCACCTGATCGGCGATACCAGCCATGGCGATGGCCGGCACAACCGCAACTTCCGCATGCAGGGGGTGCACCGCATGCTGCTGCATGCCGAACGGCTGCGCTTCCCGCATCCGGATGGCGGCACGGTGGACGTGCGCGCCCCGGTCGACGGTGAGTTCCAGAAGGCGCTGGACCTGTTCGGCTGGAGCCAGGATCTGTAGAGCCGAGCCCACGCTCGGCTGCGCTTCCCGGCGCTTCCCGGCGCTGCGCGCCGCCGCCCGAGCATGGGCTCGGGCGCTACGGAAATCCGGGTTGCCGGCCAGCGGCCGGCGCTACCTCACTTTTTTTCCGGCTCGTTGACGATCGCTTCCAGATCCTTCTGCAGATCGGCGAACAGCGGCTGCATGCGCGTCTGGATCGCCACCATCACGTTCTGCATCAGCGCCGGGGTCTTGTCGAGCAGGCTCTGGCCGGCCGGGCTCTCGTAGAACTCGGCCATGGCCAGCACGTCTTCCTTGCTGAAGGTCTTCTTGTACAGGTCCACGTACATCGGCCGCAGCTGCTGCCACGACAGTGCCTGGCGCAGGGTCTGGCTGGTACGCGCCTGGATGCGCTGCAGCTGTTCCTGCTGCTGGGCGTTGAGCTGGCGCTGGGCAGCGACCTGCTTGAACTGCTGCTGCTGCATCGCTTCGATCTGCGGCAGCATGGTGTCGATCATGCTCTGCGCACGCGAGGCCGACAGCAGGCGGTTGATGTCGCCATCGGTGGGCGCTGCGGCCAGCACCGGCGCGCTTGCTGCGGCCAGCGCCAGCAGCAGGGTCGCGCGGCGCAACACGGAGGGAACGAAGCGGATCATGCGGAGCGTCCTGCAGTACACGGGACGGCAAGCATACCCCCGGCAAAGGCGAAGGCGGCGTGTTCGGTGCCTGATCGGCGGCATACGGTGCGCGATGGCAGCCACGGCGACGCGCCTGCCGCTACAATGCGCGGATGGGCAACGGACCGGTCACCATCAGCGCGCAGCTTGAAATCCCCGACGGCGAGATCGTCGAGCGTTTCGTGCGTGCCAGTGGTGCCGGCGGCCAGAACGTCAACAAGGTCTCCACCGCGGTGGAACTGCGTTTCGACGTGGCCGGTTCGCCCTCGTTGCCCGAACCGTTGCGCGAGCGCCTGCTGGCGCGGCGCGACCGGCGCATGACCGGCGAAGGCGTGCTGGTCATCGACGCGCAACGTTTCCGCACCCAGGATCGCAATCGCGAGGATGCGCGCGAGCGGCTGGCGGCCTTCATCCAGGCCGGGCTGAGCGTGCCCAAACCACGCAAGGCCACCAAGCCGACCTTCGGGTCGAAACTGCGTCGTCTGGACGCCAAACGCGGGCGCGCGCAGATCAAGCGCGGGCGCTCATCACGTGACTGGGAGTGATTGCTTGAACAACCCGACGCCGTTGCTGCCGGCCATTCCGCCGAACATGCCGCAGGTCAAGCCCAACCGTTTCCTGCGCTGGCTGGCGCGCTGCACGCTGCGCATGGGCGGCTGGAAGGTGACCGGCACCCTGCCTGACATCCCGAGGCTGGTGTTCATCATCGCCCCGCATTCGTCCAACTGGGACGGCCTGTGGGGTATGGCGGCGAAGATCGCGCTGGGCATGAAGGTGAAGGTGCTGGGCAAGGCCTCGCTGTTCTGGTGGCCGCTGGGTCCGCTGCTGCACAAGCTGGGCGTGATCCCGCTCGATCGCAGCTCGCCGCAGGGCACCGTCGGCCAGGCCGTGGATCTGCTGCGCGACAACGAGAAGATGTGGTTCGCGATCACCCCGGAAGGCACCCGCAAGGCCGTCAAGGAATGGAAGGCCGGTTTCCTGAAAATCGCGCGGATGGCCGACGTGCCGATCCTGGCGGCGTACTTCCACTACCCGGAGAAGATCATCGGCATCGGTCCGGTGTTCACGCCGACCGGCGATGATGCCGCCGACATGGCCGCCATCCGGGAGTTCTACCGGCCGTGGATCGGCAAGACCCGCGGCACGGTCTGAGCCGGTCGCTGCCGGCAGCGTAGACGCCACGTCCGGCACATGCCGGGTGCCCGTGACAGGAGTAGGGTGGACGGCTGCCATCCCGTACCGTCTGCCCAAGGAGCGTTTTACATGTCGCGTACCGTAGTCCTGGCCGCCGCCATCAGCCTGGCGCTGGCGGCCTGTTCCGGCAAGGAGTCCACCCCCGTGTCCGAAGCCCAGAAAGCACCGGCCCAGCAGCCGGCCGAAGCCTCCACCAACCCGTTGCTGACCGCCAGCAGCCTGCCGTTCCAGGCACCGCCGTTCGACAAGATCAAGGACAGCGATTACCTGCCGGCCTTCGAAGAAGGCATGCGCCTGCATCTGGCCGACGTGCGCAAGATCGCCGACAGCGCCGAGCCGGCCACCTTCGACAACACCATCGTGGCGATGGAGCGCAGCGGCGAGACCCTGACCCGCGTGTCGCGCATCTTCTTCGGCCTGGTCCAGGCCGATACCAACGATGCCCGCCAGAAGATCCAGGAAGAAGTAGCGCCGAAGCTGGCCGCGCACCAGGACGAGATCAACCTCGATCCGAAGCTGTTCGCGCGCGTGAAGTCGCTGTACGACCAGCGCGAGACGCTGGGCCTGGATCCGGTGCAGAAGCGCCTGGTCGAGCATTACTACGATGGTCTGGTGCGCTCGGGCGCGCAGCTGTCCGACGCCGACAAGGCGAGCCTGCGCAAGCTCAACGTGGAAGAAACCACGCTGTCCACCCAGTTCCACACCCGCCTGGTGGCGGCAACCGCCGCTGCCGCGGTCGTGGTGGACGACAAGGCCAAGCTGGCCGGCCTGGACGAGGGCGCGGTCAACAACGCCGCCGCCGCCGCCAAGGACCGCAAGCTGGACGGCAAGTTCCTGCTGCCGCTACAGAACACCACCCAGCAGCCGGTGCTTGGCTCGCTGACCGACCGCGACCAGCGCGCTGCCGTGCTGAAGGCTTCGGAAACCCGCGCCGAGCGCGGCGATGCCAATGACACCCGGCAGACCGTGCAGCGCCTGGCCCAGCTGCGTGCGCAGAAGGCCAAGCTGCTCGGCTTCGACACCTTCGCCGACTACCAGCTGGGCGACCAGATGGCCAAGACCCCGGCGGCCGCGCTGAAGCTGCTGACCGACACCGTGCCTGCCGCCACCGCCAAGGCGCGTGCCGAAGCCGGCGAGATCCAGAAGGTGATCGACGCCCAGAAGGGTGGTTTCCAGGTGGCCGCCTCGGATTGGGATTTCTACGCCGAGCAGGTGCGCAAGGCCAAGTACGATCTGGACGAGTCGCAGATCAAGCCGTACTTCGAGCTGGACAACGTGCTGCAGAACGGCGTCTTCTACGCCGCCACCCAGCTGTACGGCATCACCTTCAAGCCGCGCACCGACATTCCGACCTACAACCCGGACATGAAGGTGTACGAAGTGTTCGACAAGGACGGCACCTCGCTGGCCCTGTTCTACACCGACTACTTCAAGCGTGACAGCAAGTCCGGCGGCGCCTGGATGGACGTGTTCGTCGAACAGGACGGCCTGACCGGTGCCAAGCCGGTGGTCTACAACGTCTGCAACTTCACCAAGCCGGCCGCTGGCCAGCCTGCGCTGATCAGCTTCGACGACGTCACCACGATGTTCCATGAGTTCGGTCATGCACTGCACGGCATGTTCTCGAACGTGAAGTATCCGTCGATCGCCGGCACCGCCACCTCGCGTGACTTTGTCGAGTTCCCGTCGCAGTTCAACGAACACTGGGCGCTGGACCCGAAGGTGTTCGCCAACTACGCCAAGCACTACAAGACCGGCGAAGCGATGCCGCAGGAACTGGTCGACAAGATCCTCAAGGCGCGCAGCTTCAACCAGGGCTATGCGACCACCGAGTACCTGTCGGCGGCACTGCTCGATCTGGCCTGGCACACGCAGAAGGCCGATGCCCCGCTGCAGGATGTCGGCGCCTTCGAAGCCAGCGCGCTGAAGAAGTTCAAGGTCGACCTGCCGCAGGTGCCGCCGCGTTACCGCACCACCTACTTCGACCACATCTGGGGTGGCGGTTACTCGGCTGGCTACTACGCCTACTTCTGGGCGGAAGTGCTGGACCATGACGCCTACCAGTGGTTCACCGAACACGGTGGCCTGACCGCCGCCAACGGCCAGGAGTTCCGCGACAAGATCCTCTCGCGCGGCAACAGCGTGGAACTGTCGACCCTGTACCGCGATTTCCGCGGCAAGGACCCGTCGGTGGAACCGCTGCTGAAGTTCCGCGGCCTGAAATAAGCGCGGCCTGAAGTACGAAAGAAAAAACGGCGGGGGCAACCCCGCCGTTTTTCGTTGTGTAGAGCCGAGCCATGCTCGGCTGATGTTTTCTGGAAAGGCAGCCGAGCATGGGCTCGGCTCTACAAAGGCGGAAAAGCGAGTCGAGCATGGGTCGACTCTACCGAAGCGCATCACGTCCCTACATGCACCCGGTTCGCCTGCTCGGCCAACCCCAGGTGATCCAGCGCGATATCCAGCGCCAGCACGTAGCTCTGCGCGCCATAGCCGGCCGCGATCCCCAATCGCTGGCCCACGCCTGCCGGCAGGCACGGCTCCGCCACTGCGCCGTCGTCATGCACTTCCACATAGGCGTTGTGCAGGTACGGCAGCAGCCGCTGCAGACGCAGGCTGTCGGCGCATGCGCCCGGATCGAGCAGCGTCACTTCGCCACGGCTGTGGTCGGCCACGCGCAGCGCGTCCAGCAGTTCCTGCTCCGAACCGCAGGCGCGGATCGCCACGCTGGTGCCCGCATCGATCGCACGATGCACCAGTGATTTCAGCACCGGCGCCGGCAGCGGCGCGGCGGTACGGATCAGCGCGCCCGCCGCTTCCGGGCCACGGATGATGAAGATCGACATGGCTCAGCCCTCCCGTGCCAGGCGGCGGCCGACGATGGCCAACGACAGCGGATAACCCGCCTGCTGGCTGCGCTGGTCGACCACCACAGCGGCCGGGCCATGCTGCAGGCGCAGGCGCGCTTCCAGACCGGGCTGATGGGGTGACTGCAGTTCGATGTACTCCGCCGGCAGACCGTCCAACGCCGCCTGCAGCGCACCGCCCTCGGCACACCATTGCGCCTCGTCGGCCACGCCTACATCAAGCAGCACCCAGTCCGCGGTGCGCGCCTGCGGCTGGCACAGGCACTGGCGCACATCGGCCAGGCTGGCGCAGTCGGTGCACAGCACCGGATGGCCGGACAACTCGGCCGGCAGCAGCGGACGCGGCACCGACGGCGACGCATGCCGGATCACCAGGAGGGTCATACAACACCTTGCGCAAAGCGCCCTGCGGCGCGGTAGGCACACGATGCGCGTGGTGGCCGTAAAGGTGCGATGCCCGATGACGCGCAGTGGCGTAAAACCTGCGTAACCCCTCCTGTAGCGCCGAGCCCATGCTCGGCTTGCTCGACGCTACGGAACGGCAGCCGAGCATAGGCTCGGCTCTACAGTATGCGGGCGCGGGAACCTCTTCTGTCCTTCGTGGTCTGACGCCGATACCAACCACCCGGAGCCTGACATGGATGCTGTTGCCCGCCCGCCGTTTTCGCAGCGCACGCTCACTTGGCTGAAGAAGGAGGCGCTGCCCCTGCTGGTGATGCTGGGCCTGCTCGCGGCCGCCCGCGATACCCTTGCCAACCACTACGTCGTGCCCAGCGGCTCGATGCAGCCGACGCTGCAACCGGGCGACCGGGTGGTGGTGGACATGCGCGCTTATGGCCTGCGCCTGCCGTTCACCAGCAAGGAACTGCTGGGTACCGGCACGCCGCAGCGTGGTGAGGTGGCCGTGTTCGATTCACCGGCCGACGGTACCCGCCTGATCAAGCGCGTCGCCGCCGTGGCCGGCGACCACGTGCAACTGCACGATGGCCACCTGAGCATCAACGGCCAGCCGCTGCAGATTGCTGACCTGGCCGATACCGAAGCCTTCGGTGAGCGCCGCGCCAGCCTCGACCTGGACAGGGGCGGTGGCCCGGACATCGCGGATCTGCAGGTGCCCGCCGGCAAGGTACTGGTGCTGGGCGACCATCGCGGCAACAGCTTCGATGGCCGCTTCTTCGGCTTCGTCGATGCGGACAAGATCTACGGCCGTGCGGTGGCGGTCTACTACCGCCGTGGCGACGGCTTCGAGTGGCAGCGGCTATAAGCTGAATCGATATGCCAGAAGTATCAATCCTTACCTATCAGGTTATGGATCGACTGGATGGACGGGCCTAGTCTGAGGCCCGTCCCCTCCATTCCGGCCGCCCCCACGGCCCACCGCCCCCATGACTGGCGAAACTCCGGCGACCCTCGCCGACCGTCCCCGTACTGACCACGCTGCCGCCGATACCCGTATCCAGCAGGGAACGCCGGCCTTCCGCCGCACCGCGCTGGCGCTGTTCCTGGCCGGCTTTTCGACCTTCGGCCTGCTGTACACGGTGCAGCCGCTGCTGCCCGAGTTCAGCCGCCACTTCGGTGTGTCCGCTGCGGGCAGCGCGATGTCGCTGTCGCTGACCACCGGCACCCTGGCCGTGGCCATGCTGCTGGCGGGCCTGTTGTCCGATGCGGTCGGCCGGCGCCCGCTGATGATTGTTGCGCTGCTGGCTTCGGCCACGTTGTCGCTGTGCACCGCACTGGTCGATGACTGGGCCACCCTGCTGGTGCTGCGCACCCTGCTGGGGCTGGCGCTGAGCGGCGTACCGGCAGTGGCGATGACCTACCTGGTGGAAGAGATGGACAGCCGCGCGCTGGGCCTGGCGATGGGCCTGTACATCGGCGGCAATGCCATCGGTGGCATGAGCGGGCGCCTGCTGGCGGGCATCATCGCCGACCATTGGGGCTGGCGCTGGGGCATCGGCGTGGTCTCGATCATCGCCGTGGCCAGCACCGTGCTGCTGTGGCTGCAGCTGCCGCCGTCGCGCCACTTCCAGGCCAGCCGCAGTGGCCTGCGCCAGTTGCCCGCGCGCTGGCGCACGCTGTTCGCCGACCCTGGCCTGCCGTGGTTGTTCGCCACCTCGTTCGTGCTGATGGGCGTGTTCGTCACCCTCTACAACTACCTCGGCTACCACCTGCTGGCGCCGCCGTACCACCTCAGCCAGACCGTGGTCGGGTTGATCTTCAGCGTGTACCTCGTCGGCACCTTCAGTTCGGCGTGGATGGGCCAGCAGGCGACGCGCTATGGGCGCGGCCGCATCCTGTCGATCTCCTTCGGCCTGATCGCCGCCGGCATCGTGCTGCTGGCGATGCCGTGGCTGTCGGCGATGGCCGTGGGCATCGCGCTGGTGACGTTCGGCTTCTTCGGTGGCCATTCGGTGGCCAGCAGCTGGGTCGGCAGCCGCGCTGGTTCGATGCGTGCGGAAGCGTCGGCGCTGTACCTGTTCGCCTATTACCTGGGTTCGAGCGTGCTGGGCGGCGTGGGCGGCCTGGCCTATGCCGCGTGGGACTGGCTGGGCGTGTGCGCGTTCGCCGCGCTGCTGACCGTGATCGGCGGTGGCATCGTCTGGGCGCTGCAGCAGCGCGCCCCGCAGCCGGTGACGGCCTGATCCTGCTCTGGTAGATGCCGACCTTGGTCGGCCCTGTGCTCCTGGGCCAACCAAGGTTGGCCACTACCGGGTGCGATGCAGCTCACTCTTCGGCAAACGCCTCGCGCAGCAGCCCGGCGAAATTGCGGATCAACGGCGTCACACCCTCGCGGCGCCACGCCAGCTGCACTTCCGAATGCGCACCGGCATCGGCCAGCGGCACGAAGCGCGCACCCTCCACCCGGATGTGGTCGCACGACGAAGGTAGGATCGCCGCACCCAGTCCCGCAGCAGCCAGACTGATCAACGTCGAAGCCTCACCGGCTTCCTGCACGATGCGCGGCGTGAAGCCCGCCGCCGCGCATAGCGCGATCATGTGGTCATGGATGCCCGCCCCGGCGCTGCGGCGGAACGCCACGAATGGTTCCTGCGCCAGATCCCGCAACGCCAGCGTGCCGCCTTTCGACAGTCGGCGCAGGGCAGGGTGGTCGGCGTGCACGATCAACGCCAGCGGATCGACGAACAGGCTGTGCGCCACCAGCTCGGCCGGCAGCGTGCGCTTGCGGATGATGCCCACGTCCAGCGAGCCATCGAGCAGCGCATCGATCTGCTGCAGGGTGTTCATCTCGCTCAGCTGCAACCGCACCTGCGGGTACTGCTGTCGATACTGCAGGATCGAACGCGGAATCTGCGGTGACAACGGCGTGGCCCGGGTCAGGCCGATACGCAGCTCACCCTGCTCGCCACGCTGCGCACGCTGCACTTCATCCACCGCCGATTCCACCTGCTGCACGATGCCGCGCGCACGTTCCTGCAGCAGTTCTCCCGCAGGCGTCAGCTGCACGCGTCGATGGCTGCGCACGAACAACCGCGCACCGATCAGCTCCTCCAGCTGCCGGATCTGCTGGCTGAGCGGCGGCTGTGACATCCCCAACCGTTCGGCCGCCTGGCCGAAGTGCAGGGTATCGGCGACGGCGAGGAAGTAACGCAGATGGCGGAGTTCGATGGACATGCGTGCAGTCTATCCAGCCCGACCCCACGAGTCCCCATCCACGCATGGCGTGGATCTACCGAAGTTTTCGATCCCTACCAAGCAGGGGTCAGAGCCCGTTGCGTAGCAACGGGATCCGACCCCGACAGATCGCGCAAATCTGTCAGAGGCGGGGTGGGTCCGGTTGCGGGGGTGTCCGCGGCATGGATGACGCGGCCAAGCCCCCATGGAAGGGTTTACGGCGTGTCCTGCCCACCCACACCACCCCGCCATCCACGGAATGCAGGCCGTTGCCGTTGCAGTTGCAGTTGCTTCTGCAGGTGCAGGGCGCAGCCCTGCCGGCAAACCCTCACCGCTCCGAATGCCCGCTCTGGTCGTAATCGCGCGGACTGAACAGCTCCGGCTGGATCAGCTCGACAAACGCCCGCGCCTGCGCCGACAGCGCCTTGCCGCGGCGCACGATCACCCCGTAACTGCGCTCCGGGAACCAGCGCTTCATCGACCGTGCGGCCAACCGCTCGTGGTCGGCATCGTTCAGGCACAGCGCCGGCACGATGGAAATGCCCATGCCCATCGCCACGTACTGCTTGATCACTTCCCAGCCACCCACTTCCAGCGCAACGGTGTAGGCGATGCGGTGGCGCTGGAACACCTGGTCCACCAGCCGGTAAGTGATCTGCCGCTTCGGAGGCAGCACCAGCGGGTAACGGGCGATGTCGGCCAGTTCCAGCTCGCCGCCGCTGGCCAGCGGATGGTCATGCGGGGCAATCAGCACCTGCTCGAAACGGTAGGCCGGGGCGTAGCTGAGGTCGGCCGGCACATCGGTCATCGAGCCGATCGCCAGATCGGCGGCATCCTCGCGCAGCAGGTCGGTGCCGTCCGCACTGATGGCGTTGTGCAGGGTCAGGCGCACATCGGGGTAATGCTGGCGGAAGCGTTCGACGATCTTCGGCAGCAGGTACAGGATGGTCGAACTGTTGGCGGCGATGTTCAGTTCGCCCGCGTCCAGACCGCGCACCTTGTCGCGGAAGCGTGCTTCCAGGCCGTCCAGGCTTTCCACCAGCGGCTGCGCCATTTCATACAGCAGCTGGCCCTCGCGGCTGGGCACCAGGCGCCGGCCGCTGCGCTCGAACAGGGGCACCCCCAGCTCGCGCTCCAGCGCCTGCAACTGCAGGCTGATGGCCGGTTGGCTGACGAAAAGCGCCTCAGCCGCCCGTGAGACCGAGCCCAGACGCACGGTCTGACAGAACGCGCGCAGCGGCTTCAGTCGATCGGATTTGTAGGAAAAACGAGGACTTGGCGAGGTGCGCGTGGTCATGGCGTCACAAGTATTAGCACAAGTTATGTAAAGCATTGCAAAAACTGTTTTGCCAAATACAGGGCTGCGGCCGCACGGTGGAGTCGTTCCCCCACGCTGGAGTCCTCCCATGTCCGCCGTCGCTTCCGCTGTTCCTTCCACCGCTGCCAAGGCCACGCCGGGCATCGCCCTGGCGACCCAGGTGGCGGGCCAGGCCACCGTGCTGCCGGCGCCGTTGCTGGCCCTGCTGGTGTCCCTGCACCGGGCGGTGGAACCCGGCCGGCAGGCGCGGCTGCAGGCCCGCCGCGAGCGCCAGGCGTTCTTCGACCAGGGCGGCCTGCCGGACTTCCGCCAGGACACCGCCAACATCCGTGCCGGTGACTGGACCGTAGCGCCGCTGCCGGCCGCGCTGCAGGACCGCCGCGTCGAGATCACCGGGCCGACCGATCCGAAGATGGTCATCAACGCGCTGAACTCCGGCGCCAAGGTGTTCATGGCCGACTTCGAGGATTCAACCTCGCCGACCTGGCGCAACCTGCTGGCTGGCCAGCAGTCGTTGGCTGCTGCGGTGCGCGGCGACCTGCAGTACACCGCACCGGCATCCAACGGCAAGGCGGGCAAGCATTACGCGCTGCGCCCCTACGACGAGCAGGCGGTGCTGATCGTGCGCCCGCGCGGCTGGCACCTGGACGAAAAGCATGTGCGCGTCGATGGCCAGTTCCTCGCCGGCGGGCTGTTCGATGCGGCGGTGTTCGCCTTCCACAATGCGCGCGCGCTGCAGTCCAGGGATCGCGGCCCGTACTTCTACCTGCCCAAGCTGCAGAGCATGGAAGAGGCGGCGCTGTGGGAGACCGCGCTGTCGCACATCGAAGGCATGCTCGGCCTGCCACACGGCCAGATCAAGGTGACGGTGCTGATCGAAACGCTGCCGGCGGTGTTCGAGATGGACGAGATCCTGCACGCCCTGCGTGACCGCATCGTCGGCCTCAACTGCGGACGCTGGGATTACATCTTCTCGTACCTGAAGACGTTCCGCCGCCACGCTGACCGTGTGCTGCCCGAGCGCGGCCAGGTGACCATGACCCAGCCGTTCCTGAAGGCGTATTCGGAGCTGCTGATCCAGACCTGCCATCGCCGCGGCGCACATGCGATGGGTGGCATGGCCGCGCAGATTCCGATCAACAACGATGCGGCCGCCAACGAGCAGGCGATGGCGCGGGTGCGTGCCGACAAGCTGCGCGAAGTGAGCGCCGGCCACGATGGCACGTGGGTCGCGCATCCGGCGCTGATTCCGGTGGCGATGGCGATCTTCGACGAACACATGCCCACGCCCAACCAGCACCACGTGCTGCGCCAGGACGTGCGCGTGGGCCGCGATGAACTGATTGCGCGTCCGCCGGGCACGATCACCCGCGCCGGCTTCGAAGGCAATGTCGAAGTCTGCGTGCGCTACCTGGCCGCGTGGCTGGACGGCAATGGCTGCGTGCCGATCCACCACCTGATGGAGGATGCAGCGACTGCCGAGATCAGCCGCAGCCAGCTGTGGCAGTGGCTGCACACGCCGGGCCAGCAGCTGGACGATGGCACCGCGATTGATCTGGCACTGCTCGATACCACCCTGGCGCAGCTGCCGGCGCGCCTCGGCGATACCTCGGCGCTGCCCGGTGGCGGCCGCATCGAAGAAGCCATCACCCTGCTGGCCGAGCTGAGTCGCAGCAACGAACTGACCGACTTCCTGACCCTGCCGGCGTACGCGCGCATCGACTGATCGCTGCACGTCGCTTCCCCGCCGTTTCCTTCCCCGCTGCATCCGCACGAACCGAACTGGAGATAGACATGAGCACGCTGCCCACTGCCGAACAGATCCAGCACGACTGGGACACCAATCCGCGCTGGGAAGGCATCCAGCGCAACTACAGCGCCGCCGACGTGGTGCGCCTGCGTGGCACCGTCCATATCGAGCATTCGCTGGCCCGGCTGGGTGCGGAAAAGCTGTGGAAGTCGCTGCATGAGCGCGACTTCGTCAATGCGCTCGGCGCGCTGACCGGCAACCAGGCCATGCAGCAGGTGAAGGCCGGGCTGAAGGCAATCTACCTGTCCGGCTGGCAGGTGGCGGCCGATGCCAACCTGGCCGGGCAGATGTACCCGGACCAGTCGCTGTATCCGGCCGATTCGGTGCCGGCAGTGGTCAAGCGCATCAACAACACGCTGCTGCGTGCCGACCAGCTGCACCATGCCGAAGGCAAGGATGACATCGACTTTCTGCAGCCGATCGTGGCCGACGCCGAGGCTGGATTCGGTGGCGTGCTCAATGCCTTCGAACTGATGAAGGCGATGATCGAAGCCGGTGCCGCCGGCGTGCACTTCGAAGACCAGCTGGCCTCGGTGAAGAAGTGCGGGCACATGGGCGGCAAGGTGCTGGTGCCGACCCGCGAGGCGATCGAGAAGCTCAACGCCGCGCGGCTGGCCGCCGACGTGCTGGGCGTGCCGACCCTGCTGGTGGCGCGTACCGATGCCGAAGCGGCCGATCTGCTGACCAGCGACATCGATGCGAACGACACCCCGTTCGCCACCGGTGAGCGCACCGTGGAAGGCTTCTACAAGACCCGCAACGGCCTGGACCAGGCCATCAGCCGCGGCCTGGCGTATGCGCCGTATGCCGACCTGGTGTGGTGCGAGACCGGCAAGCCGGACCTGGAATTCGCACGGAAATTCGCCGAGGCCATCCACGCGAAGTTCCCCGGCAAGCTGCTGGCCTACAACTGCTCGCCCAGCTTCAACTGGAAGAAGAACCTGGACGACGCCACCATCGCCAAGTTCCAGCGCGAGCTGGGCAGCTACGGCTACAAGTTCCAGTTCATCACCCTGGCCGGTTTCCATGCGCTGAACTACGGCATGTTCAACCTGGCCCACGGCTATGCGCGCAGGCAGATGAGCGCCTTCGTGGAGCTGCAGGAAGCCGAGTTCGAAGCGGCCGAGCGTGGCTTCACCGCAGTCAAGCACCAGCGCGAGGTCGGCACCGGCTACTTCGATGCGGTGACCCAGGCGATCCAGCAGGGGCAGTCCTCGACCACCGCGCTGACCGGCTCGACCGAGGAAGAGCAGTTCCACGGCGGGCGCAGCGAACGCGCCGCGTGATCCGGTAGTGCCGGCCGCTGGCCGGCAACCACACGATGCTCCGGGCGCTGCGTGGCAGCCGGCCAGCAGCCGGCTCCACCGGGGCTGCGGATCCGATCAGGGTGGCCAGGGAAGGGCCAGACGACGCCGGCAGATCGGGGGATCTGCCGGCGTTGTTGTATCTGCGGCCGCTGCGACAATCGGCGTCGCGGCCACGCCAAGGCATTGATATGGCTTGCTTTCCTTCTGCTGCCAACACGCGTGAATGGGGCATTTCCGTGCGGATGATGCGGAGCGCTGCGTCTTCACAAAAATGAGAAGCGGCGCACAGTTTGATTCACTGATATGCTCCGCGGCTCACCAGGGGACGCTGGCGGCGGGTGCAGGGAATGACCGGCAGGGGTGCGGCCGAGAACATCGACACGACAACCGGTATCGCCAAGACGGCGATGGCCGAGATCGTGCATGCGCTGCTCTCCGAAGAAGAGGTTGCCCTGTTCGCCCGGTTTGCCCAGCCCTGCAGGCTGGAAGCGGGCCAGTGGCTGTTCCAGCGCGGCCATCGCGGCGAGTGCATGTACATCATCCTCGAAGGCCTGATCGAGCTGGATTTCGGCGAGGACCTGGTGCTGAAGACGCTCGGCCGGCATGAGTTCTTCGGTGAGCTCGGCCTGTTGATGGGCGACCATCCGCGCAGCGCCAGCGCACGGGTGATGGCCGACTGTCACGTGCTGGAACTGGGGCCGGCGGATTTCCATCGCCTGGTCGAGTCCGACCCGGGCCTGGTGGCCTACTTCCTGCGGCGCACGATCCTGCGCGTGCTGACCAACGAGCAAGCCCTGATCAGCCAGCTGCGGCGGCGCAACCATGACCTGGAAGCCGCGCTGGACAACCTGTACATCACCACCCACCAGCTCACCCATACCCGCGAACTGGTGCGCACCGACGAACTGACCGGCCTGCACAACCGCCGCGGCCTGGCCCTGTACCTGCAGGAATGCCGCAGCCATCCCGATGGCGCGCCGCAGGCCCTGCTGCTGATCGACTGTGACCGCTTCAAGCAGATCAACGACCGCCACGGCCACCAGGCCGGCGACCGGGTGCTGCAGAGCATGGGCAACATCCTGCGCTCGATGGCCGGCGAGCACGACCTGGCCTGCCGCCTGGGCGGCGACGAGTTCTGCCTGATCCTGCGCCGGGCCAATGTCGAGATCGTGCAGCATGCCGCCGAGTTCATCCTGAGCGCGGTGCACGGCCTGCTCGAACGCAGCCATGGCACCCCGCACGTCAGCCTGGCCAGCATCGGTGCCAGCCTGCTGGCTCCTGACGCGGACTGGAGCGGGTGGTACGCTCGCGCCGATCGAGCGCTGTACCAAGCCAAGCGGGCAGGCGGCAACTGCCTGCGGTGGGCCGATGGTCCGGATGGACAATGAGCGGAGACCCTGGCGATGAATGGCGACAACGGAACGTCGGCTCCACATAACGCCCAGCTGCGGGCGCTGCTGTTCACCGACCTGTGCGATTCGCTGCAGCTGGTGGAGCGTATCGGCGATGTCGCCGCCGCCGAATTCTTCCAGCAGCATGACCGTCTGGTCCTGGGGCTGCAGCAGCAGTGGAACGGCCAGCTGATTGATCGCTCCGATGGCTTGTTCGTTCTGTTCGAACGTCCCATCGATGGCATCGGTTTCGCCATTTCCTACCAGAACGCGGTCGACGCGATGGGCCACGAGCGCGGCATCGTGCTGCGCGCTCGCGCTGGTCTGCACGTGGGTGACGTGCTGCTGTGGGACAACAGTGCCGAGGCCGTTGCCCACGGCGCAAAGGCGGTGGAGGTCGAGGGCCTGGCCAAGCCGATGGCCGCGCGTTTGATGCAGCTGGCGTGGCCTGGGCAGGTGCTGCTGTCCTCAGCGGCCGAACAGATGGCGCGGCGGGCCGACAGCGAGTTGCCTTGGGCGGCGGACGAACTGCGTTGGAAGGACCATGGGCTTTGGCGCTTCAAGGGCATTGGCGAGCGCCAGCATGTGTTCGAAGTCGGCATCCGTGGCCGCGCGCCGCTGCGCCGGCCGCGTTCGGGCGACAAGGCCTGGCGGGATCTGCCGCTGTGGCGTCGCCCGGCTGCGCTGTTCACCGAGGCGACGCTGGCGGTGGCGCTGGCCGTGGTGATGTGGACGCTGCTGCGGCCGGCGCCGGCAATCGCATTCGCCGAGCGCGACTGGGTGATCCTGGCGGCGGTGAGCAACAGCACGGCCTATCCGCAGCTGGATTCCAGCCTGGAACAGGCGCTCTACATCAGCCTGGGGCAGTCGCGCTTCGTCAACATCCTCAGTGAACTGAAGGTGCGTGACACCCTGCAGTTGATGCAGCGCCCGGCCAATGCACGGCTGGACCGCGCCCTGGCGATCGAGGTTGCGCTGCGCGATGGCGCGCGTGCGGTACTGATGCCCACCGTGCTCGAGCTCAACGGCAAGGTGCGGGTGGGCGTGGAGGTGGTGGACCCACGCACTGGGCAGACGGTGTACACGCATTTCGCCGATGGCAACGGCCTGGATTCGATCCTGGCCTCCACCGATACCGTGGTGAAGGCACTGCGCAGCGACCTGGGTGAGGCGCTGCACGATGTCAGCCGCGAGCAGAAACCACTGCCCACGGTGGCCACAGCCAATCTTGATGCGCTGCATGCCTATGCCAAGGGCAGCGATGCGCTGGCGCAGGAGCGTTTCGATGAAGCGCTGCTGTTCTTCCAGCAGGCGACCCGCCTGGATCCACAGTTCACCTTTGCCTACATCGGGCAGATGCGGCTGCAGTACGCCATGGGCAACGTGTCGGCGGCCGGCGAACTGTACCGTCAGGCGGTGTCGGGGCGCACGCGGTTGAGTGCGCGCGACCAGCTGTATCTGGACGCCTGGGGTGCGGACTTCAGTGGCGCTCCCCCGCAGCGCAGTGCGGAAAAGTGGCGGATGCTGACCCAGCTGTATCCGGATGATCCGGCCGGTTGGATGAATCACGCGATGGCCCTGTTTGCCTATGGCGACTATGACGGCGCGTTGGCCGACATGATGCCGCTGTTGGAACGCCATCAGACACATCGCGCGCTGGTCCTGTCCTTCGTTGGCCGCACCCAGCTTGCGCGTGGCGAGGTCAAGGCCGCCGTCGCTGCGTTCAAGGAAGCAGGCGCGTTGCCGAACTGGCACGGCGACATGCTGGAGGCGGTCGCGCTGCTGCTGGATGGCGAGGTACAGAAGGCGCACGAGCGCAGTGAAGCCATTACCTCTCGCGGGCTCGGCGCGCGCATGGAGTACGGCGGACTTCTCGCCCTGCAAGGTCGGGTCAACGATGCGGCCGCTGAGATGACGCAGGCCGTCGAGCAGTGCGCGAGTGTGCCGGAGCTGTGCGACATCCTGGCCCTGCAGTCACTGGCATGGACTGCACAGGCCGGCGGCAGCGGTTCCCGAGTGCAATACGCACGGTTGCTGGACCGTACCCTGGCGGCAGTCGATGAGGGAGTCGGTGCCGCACCGCGTCATCGGGCTTTCATTGCGCTGTCCGTGGCCTACCACCTGCAGCGCGCCGGCCTGGACGCCGAGCTGCGCTCCCGCCGGCCTGCACTGCAGGCGTTGGTTGAACGCAGCACCGACCCGCGGCTGCAGGAATTGTGGCTGCTGCTTCGCGCGCGTGGCGAACTGGACGCCGGCAATGCAGAGGCCGCTTCGGCACTGTTGAAGCCGCTGGCCAACGGCACGCTGTACCAGTGGCATGTACTGCAGCTGGATATCGATCGCGCGCTCGGCCGCGATCAGGCCGTGCAGCGCCGGGAGCGCTGGTTGCGCCAGCGCACGGGCATGGCCTTCGCCGAAGACGCCGGTGCCCTGGTCCTGCTGCCATTGAACGTGGCCGATGCGCGCCGGCTGGCCGATGCGGCCAGCGCGCAGCAGGCAGCAGGCGCACCCTGAGGGCGGATCAGTCCTGCAGCCCCTTCAGGCCGCTTTCGAACATGAAGGGCACCTTGAACGGTCCGGTCACGGCCAGGCGTTCGCTCAACAGCGCCGCCGCCCGGGCAAATTCTTCCTTGCCGCCCAGCGAGTCCAGCGGCGTGTTGCACGCACCAACGCTGTCAGCATCTGCGCCCAGCGCAATCAGTGCCTTTGCCGGGTCGGCAGCGAAGGCACTGCGGAAGGCATCGTCGCTGGAAAGGTGCTTGAGCAGGGTCTGGACCACTTCGGGGGAGAGAGGAGCACGGGACATGGTTCACTACCGGCAGGGAGGGGAAAAAAACAGTATCGGCTGGACGCAGCGGGAATTGATGGTGCGTGTCGGCCACCACGCTATCATCGCCGGCCACCCACGCTTCCGGATGCGCATCGAATGAACTTCCGTCGCTGCAGGACGATGATCGTCGAACCGGTGGAGCGGGCGCATTTCGACCTGGATGCGCTGCTTGCCGGCGGCAGTGGCGTTGGCTTCGAACAATCCCTGCAGGTACGCGCCGCACATCTGCCGTCGCCATGCACGGTCGACGCGGTCAGCTGCCTGTGGCTGCTCCAGTGCAGCGCGGAGCAGTGGCAGCCACTACCGACAGAGCCGCAGGCACGGCAGCGTGTGCTGGCGCTGCTGGAGCAGGGGCTGCTGGTCAGCGACGATCCGGCGCATGCCGGGGCAGCAGCGGTCGAACAGCAGGTACGTGACAGCCAATGGTGGCCGCTATCGGCGCTGCACTACCAGCACTCGCGGTGGGATGGCGTGGACAGTGTCGGCGACATGGAGCGCAGCCAGCTGATGACCGCGCAGGACCTGGTGCGCAGCTTCGGCCCGCCGCCCGCCGAAGCGCCGGCCCGTCGGTCCGATGCGCGGCCCTTGCCGCGCTGCGATGACGACCCGATGCAGGCGCAGCTGCAGGCGCGTGCGACCTGCCGCAATTTCGACGATGCGCGCGCTGTGCCGTTGCCGATGCTGGCCCGGCTGCTGCAGCAGGTGCTGATGGCGCAGGCGCACGTGGAAACCGAACCGGGGGTGCGTTTCCTGAAGAAGAACATTCCGTCGGCCGGCAGCCTGCATCCATTGGAAGCGTATGTGGTGGCGCGCAACGTGGAAGGGCTGCCACCGGGCCTCTACCACTACCATGCCACCGCACACGAACTGGGCCCGATAGCGGTACCGCCCGGCGACCTGGACAGCTTCTGCCAACGCCTGCTGGCGGGTCAGCACTGGTTCGCCAACGCGCCGGTGCAGCTGATCCTGGTATGCCGCTTCGAGCGCATGTTCTGGAAGTACCGCGGCCATGCCAAGGCCTATCGCGCGCTCACTCTGGATGCTGGCCACGTATCGCAGGCGATCTACAGCGCGGCAACCGCGCAGGGGCTGGGCGCATTCGTCACCGCAGCGATCAACGAGGCCGAGGCCGAGCGGGCGCTTGGCCTGCAGCCGATGGCCGAGGGCGTATTGGCGGTCTGTGGCGTTGGCTGGCGTGCAGCGGAGCGGGTGACGGCCGAACTGGACCCGCTTGGCCAGGTGTGGCCGGTCACGCGTTGATCGACAACGCGTGACCGGACGGGATCACGCCGCTTCGAAATCCACCAGCACTGCACCATCTCCCACCTGGTCACCGGCCTTGGCGCGATAACCCTTCACCGTGCCATCGACCGGTGCCTGCAGGGTGTGCTCCATCTTCATCGCTTCCAGCACCACCAGCGGCGTGCCGCGCTTCACCTGCGTGCCTGCCGCCACCAGCGTTGCCACGATTTTGCCGGGCATCGGTGCCAGCAGGCTGCCGGCGTCGGCGCTGGCCTGTTCCGATTCGCCCACCGGGTCGTGCAGGGTGAAGCGGTGCTGGCCATCGTCGCCGAACAGGTATAGCTGGTCGCCGTCGCGCTGCAGCTGCAACCGCCAGCGACGCGCGTCCAGCTGCACCGACAGGGTGTGGCCATCGACACGGCCGACAACCTGCTTCGGCGCGGCGTCATCGCACTGCACGCGCCAGCCATCGGCCGTGGCCCACACCTTCAGCGTGTGCGCCCGCTCTCCCTGCTGCAGCGGCACCACGCGTGCGGCCGGCGCGCCCAGCCGCCAGCCATCCTGTGCCTGCCACGGCGAATGCGGGTCGCGCACATCGGTGGTAGCGACCGGTGTGCTCACCACGGCGGCGATCGCTGCCAGTTCCCACAGCGCCTGCTCACCGTCACCGGTCACCGCCAGTGCGGCCTGCTCACGCTCGATCAGCGCGGTATCCAGCTTTGCGTTGGCGAACGAATCAGTGTGCAGCAGGCGGCGCAGGAAGCCGGCATTGGTGGTCACGCCCACCACCTGGCAGTCGGCCAGGGCCTGGCTCATGCGCCGCAGCGCAGCGTCGCGGTCCACGTCCCAGACGATCAGCTTGGCAATCATGGGATCGTAGTACGGGGTGATGCTGTCGCCTTCCTCTACCCCCGTATCCACCCGCACGTTCGCCGACGGGGTCGGCAGGCGCAGGCGGCGCAGGGTGCCGGTGGACGGCAGGAAGCCACGGTCGGCATCTTCGGCGTACAAGCGCGCTTCGAGCGCATGGCCGTGGATGGTCAGTTCGTCCTGGCGCTTGGGCAGCGGCTGGCCGGCGGCCACGCGCAGCTGCCATTCCACCAGGTCGGTACCGGTGATGAACTCGGTGACCGGGTGTTCGACCTGAAGGCGGGTGTTCATTTCCATGAAATAGAAATCGCCGTCCGGACCGGCGATGAACTCCACCGTGCCCGCACCAACGTAGCCCACCGCGCGCGCGGCATCGACGGCGGCCTTGCCCATCGCGGCGCGGCGGTCGGCGCTCATGCCCGGGGCCGGCGCTTCTTCCAGCACCTTCTGGTGGCGACGCTGCACCGAGCAGTCGCGCTCGAACAGATACACCGCCTCGCCATGACCACTGCCGAATACCTGGATCTCGATGTGGCGCGGGCGCTCGACATACTTCTCGACCAGCACGTGGTCGTTGCCGAACGCCGAGGCCGCCTCGCGCTGGCAGCTGGCCAGCGCATCGACGAAGTCCTCGCTGCGCTCGACCTTGCGCATGCCCTTGCCGCCGCCGCCGGCGCTGGCCTTGATCAGCACCGGGTAGCCGATGCCATCGGCCTGGGTGCGCAGGAACTCCGGCGCCTGCTGGTCGCCGTGGTAGCCCGGCGTCAGCGGCACGCCGGCCCTGGCCATCAAGGCCTTGGCCGCGCTCTTGTCGCCCATCGCGCGGATCGCACTGGCGGGCGGGCCGATGAAGGTGATTCCCGCCGCGACGCAGGCGTCGGCGAAGTCGGCGTTCTCGGACAGGAAGCCGTAGCCGGGATGGATGGCCTGCGCGCCGGTGCGGCGTGCGGCATCAAGGATGGCATCGCTGCGCAGATAGCTCTCGCGCGCGGCGGCGGGACCGATGTGGATGGCCTCGTCGGCCAGGCGCACATGGCGTGCATTGCGGTCCGCATCGGAATACACCGCCACGGTGGCGATGCCGAGGCGACGGCAGGTGGCGATGACGCGGCAGGCGATCTCGCCGCGGTTGGCGATCAGGACTTTGCTGAACATGGCAACAGACTCGGTCATGGCACAGGTCACATGCGGAACACGCCGAAGCGCGTCTGCTGCGGGGGAGCGTTGAGGCTGGCCGACAGGGCCAGGGCCAATACCCGGCGGGTATCGACCGGATCGATCACACCGTCGTCCCACAGCCGCGCACTGGCGTAATACGGGTGGCCCTGCTGTTCGAACTGGTCGCGGATCGGTGCCTTGAACGCCTCCTCTTCCTCGCCCGGCCACTGCCCGCCCTTGGCTTCGATGCCATCGCGCTTGACCGTGGCCAGCACGCTGGCCGCCTGTTCGCCGCCCATCACGCCGATGCGTGCGTTGGGCCACATCCACAGGAAGTTGGGCGAGTACGCGCGACCGCACATGCCGTAGTTGCCGGCACCGAACGAGCCGCCGATCACCACGGTGAACTTGGGCACCTTGGCGCAGGCCACCGCCATCACCAGCTTGGCGCCGTCCTTGGCGATGCCGCCCTGTTCGTACTTGCGGCCGACCATGAAGCCGGTGATGTTCTGCAGGAACACCAGCGGGATGTTGCGCTGGGTGCACAGCTCGATGAAGTGCGCGCCCTTCAGTGCAGACTCGGAGAACAGGATGCCGTTGTTGGCGATGATGCCGATCGGATAGCCATGCAGATGGGCGAAGCCGGTCACCAGCGTGGCGCCATAGCGCGGCTTGAACTCGTCGAAACGCGAGCCGTCGACCAGCCGCGCGATCACTTCGCGCACGTCGTAGGGCTTGCGCGTATCGGCCGGGATCACCCCGTACAGTTCGTGCGCTGGCAGCAGCGGTTCTTCCACCGGCTGCAGCGCCATTGCTGCTTCGGGCTTGCGCCAGTTGAGCTGGGCGATGATCGCGCGTACCCGTGCCAGTGCCTGCAGGTCGTTGTCGGCCATGTGGTCGGCCACGCCGGAAATGCGCGTGTGCACATCGGCACCGCCCAGTTCTTCGGCCGTCACCACTTCACCAGTGGCCGCCTTCACCAGCGGCGGGCCGCCGAGGAAGATCGTGCCCTGCTCGCGCACGATCACCGTCTCGTCGCTCATCGCCGGCACATAGGCGCCACCGGCGGTGCAGCTGCCCATCACGCAGGCGATCTGCGGAATGCCCTGCGCGGAGAGATTGGCCTGGTTGTAGAAGATGCGGCCGAAATGGTCGCGGTCGGGGAACACCTCATCCTGCAGCGGCAGGAAGGCGCCACCGGAGTCGACCAGGTAGATGCACGGCAGGTGGTTCTGCTCGGCGATCTCCTGCGCACGCAGATGCTTCTTCACCGTCACCGGGTAATAGGTGCCGCCCTTGACCGTGGCATCGTTGGCCACGATCACACACTCCACACCGCTGACGCGGCCAATGCCGGCGACCACGCCAGCAGCGGGCACCGCGTCGTCATACATGCCGTGCGCGGCCAGCGGCGCGACTTCCAGGAACGCACTGCCCGGGTCGAGCAGGGCATCGATGCGGTCGCGCACCAGCAGCTTGCCGCGCGCGGTGTGCTTGGCGCGCGCTGCTTCGCTGCCGCCCAGGGCGGTGCGGGCGAGGGTGGCGTGCAGGTCGTCGACCACGGCCTGCATCGCAGCGCGGTTGCTTTCAAACGTATCGCTGCCCGGTTGCAGCTGGCTGCCTAGGATGCTCATGGGGTGCCTTACAGGGTGCGCTGGAACAGTTCGCGGCCGATCAGCATGCGGCGGATCTCCGAGGTGCCGGCGCCGATTTCATACAGCTTGGCGTCGCGCCACAAGCGGCCGGTCGGGTATTCGTTGATGTAGCCGTTGCCGCCAAGGATCTGGATCGCCTGGCCGGTCAGCCAGGTCGCCTTCTCGGCGGCGTACAGGATCGCGCCGGCCGCATCCTGGCGGGTGGTGCGGCCCTGGTCGCAGGCGCGCGCCACCGCATACACATAGGCGCGGCAGGCACCCAGGCCCACGTACATGTCGGCGATCTTGGCCTGGATCAGCTGGAAGCTGCCGATCGGCTCACCGAACTGATGGCGTTCGTGCACATACGGCATCACCACGTCCATCGCGGCGGCCATCAGGCCAAGCGGGCCGCCGGACAGCACCACGCGCTCGTAGTCCAGGCCGGACATCAGCACGCGTACACCGCCGCCGACCGTACCCAGCACGTTCTCTTCGGGAATCTCACAGTCCTGGAACACCAGTTCGCAGGTGGGCGAGGAGCGCATGCCCAGCTTGTCCAGCTTCTGCGCGGTGGAGAAACCCTTCATGCCCTTCTCGATCAGGAAGGCGGTGATGCCCTTGGCACCGGCCTCGACATCGGTCTTGGCGTAGACCACCAGCACGTCGGCGTCGGGGCCGTTGGTGATCCACATCTTGTTGCCGTTGAGCACGTAGCGGTCACCGCGCTTGTCCGCGCGCAGCTTCATCGATACCACGTCCGAACCCGCGCCGGGTTCGCTCATCGCCAGCGCACCGATCCTGGCGCCGCTGCACAGGTCCGGCAGGAAACGTTGCTTCTGCGCCTCGGTGCCGTTCTTGCGCAGCTGGTTCACGCACAGGTTCGAGTGCGCACCGTAGGAGAGGCCGATGCCACCAGAAGCACGCGAGACTTCTTCCATCGCCACCACGTGGGCCAGGTAGCCCATGCCGGTGCCGCCGTATTCCTCTTCCACGGTCAGGCCCAGCAGGCCCTGCTCGCCCAGCTTGGGCCATAGTGCCAACGGGAACTGGTTGGTCGCATCGGTCTCGGCCGCGAGCGGCGCGATCTCGGCAGCGGCAAAATGGGCCACGCTCTGGCGCAGCAGGTCGATATCTTCGCCGAGGTCGAAGTTCAGGGATGGCACGTGCATTGCGATGGCTCCACGAGGGAAGGTGGGGAATGGACGCACCCGGAAGGGGGAAGCGGGCCGCTGTTCACAGCAGCAGCCCGCACGGGCGATTGGACCCCAGCGTAGCGGGGTTCGGGTAAGAAGTGAACACAAATTCAAAAATTGAAACTAGACTCAGAACATGGCCTATAAACGCTCAGCATTGATGGAAGAACGCCTGGCCGGGGCCCGTGAACGGATCCTGCTGGCCACCCGCGAACTGGTCGCCACTGGCGGCTGGCGCAATGCGCCGGTAACGGCCGTGGCAACCCAGGCCGGGGTCTCCACCGGCTTGATCTACCGCCACTTCCCGTCCAAGGCCGAGCTGTTCGTGGAAGTGCTCAACGCCGCCGTGGCCCACGAGGTGGCGATCATGGAGCGCATCGCCAGTGCGCCGGAGCCGGCCAGCGTGCGCCTGCGCCAGGCCATCACCGCCTTTGTCCGCCGTGCCCTTGCCGGCCCGGGCCTGGCCCACGCCTTCATCGTCGAGCCGGTGGACCCGGACGTGGAAGCCGAGCGCATGCGCGGCCGCCGTGCCTTCGGTGACGTGTTCCTGCGCCTGGTGGAGGAGGGCGTGGCGGCCGGTGAACTGCCGGCGCAGGACGCGCATGCTGCCGCCGCCTGCCTGGTGGGGGCCTTCACCGAAGCGATGGTCGGCCCCACCGCGCCCAGCCGCGAAGCGCACCGCGACGAAGATGCCCTGGTCGAGGCCATCTGCAGTTTCTGCCTGCGGGCTGTTGGCGCAGGGTGATGCTGTTGTTGCGCATGCCCGGCGGCTTCTGCCGCGCTTCGCGCTCGCCGGGCGCGGCCCGGCACTACCCGCATGCGGCCACGGCGCATGCTGCGCCGCACCAGCCCTGACGCCTGTTGTCGGGCGCGGCGTGCGTTCTATACTCGGCCCATCACGCAGTCGCTCAGCCGTGGTCCAACGACTATCAGCCAGGGGTAACGAAGAGTGCGGAATTACGATCTGGAGTTCCTGAAACGCTTCTCCATGGTGATCGCGCTGTTGATGGCCATCACCCTCGGTCTGATCCTCCTGGCCGCGTTCATCCACACCCGGATTCCGCCCGAGGTGTCGCCTACCGCCGCCAAACGCACCGAACAGCGCATTTCGCCCACCGGCGCGGTGTACGCAGGCAGTACCGGCGCGGCCGCACAGGCTGCAGCGCATGCCGCCGCGCTGGCCAAGGCCGCTTCGCAGGTGGCCTACGGCGGTACCAAGGACGGCAAGGTGATCTTCGACAACCTGTGCACCGCCTGCCATACCACCGGCGTGGGCATGGCGCCGACGCTGGACCACTCGCACTGGGACAAGCGCCTGGCGCAGGGCAAGGACACCCTCTACAAGCACGCCATCGAGGGCTACACCGGCCCCGACGGCGGCATCATGCCGCCCAAGGGCGGCAACCCGGCGCTCACCGAAGAGCAGATCCACGCGACCGTGGACTGGATGCTGGGCAATCTGAAATAACGGGCGCCGCAGCACCCCCTTTGCCCACCAAGGCCGAAACCCCGCTGCGCAGGCGGGGTTTCGCATTTCAGGGTTAGTCTGTGCGCCTCTTCCGTGGAGTCGTCTGTCGATGCGTCGCCGTTCCCTCGCCCTTGCCCTGTCCCTGCTCCTGCCGGCATCCGCTTTCGCCCAGGCCCAGCCGCAGGTTGCGCCGACCACGGCGACCGCGCCGCGCAGCCCGGCCACCGTCACCCTGGCCGCCGCGCCGGCCGACTGGCGTGCACTGGAGGGCCAGCACGTGCGCATCGCCGCGCCGCTTACCCTGGCCGGCACCGATGGCCTGGAGCGCTTCGGCCAGCTCACCGTCGCCTTCGATGGTCGCCTGTGGCAGCCGACCGAAGTGGCCGTGCCCGGCAGTGCCGGTATCGAACAGGTGATGGCCGACAACCAGCGCCGCCGCCTGGTGCTGGACGACGGCAGCGATGCACGTGACCCGGCCAGCGTCGCCTATCTACCGGGCAACCCGGTGCTGCGTACCGGCATGCAGCTGCGCAACGTGGAAGGCACCGTGCGCGTCGATGCGCAGGGCCGCCCCAGCCTGCAGGTCGATGGCACATTGAAGCTGCCGGAACTGCAGCGGCCGGCCGTGCCGAGCGTGCCCGGCAGCCTGCATATCGCCGCCTTCAACCTGGAGAACTTCTTCAATGGCGACGGCCAGGGCGGCGGATTCCCGACCCTGCGCGGCGCGCGCACGCTGGACGAGCACAAGGCGCAGGTCGGCAAGCTGGTCGCCACCGTCAACGCGCTGGGCGCCGATATCGCCGCGCTGATGGAACTGGAGAACGACGGCTACGGCCCGCAGTCGGCCATCGCTGAACTGGTAAACGCACTCAATGTCGGTCTCGCGGCCGACAAGCAGTGGGCGTTCGTCGATGCCGGTGAAGGCCCCGGCAGCAATCCGATCCGCGTCGGCATCATCTACCGCAGGAGCGAATTCAAGCCGCTCGGCAAGCCGCTGACCAAGCTCGACGGTCCCTTCGTCGAACACAGCCGTGCACCGCTGGCGCAGGCGTTCCAGGGCAAGGGCGCGCCATTCATGGTGGTCGCCAACCACTTCAAGTCCAAGGGCTGCCGCGAGGCCAGCGGCGCCGACGCCGACCGCAATGACGGGCAGGGCTGCTGGAACGCCACGCGTGTGGAATCGGCCAGGCAGCTCAACACCTGGGTGCAGGCCGAAGCCGCGCGCATGAAGGTGACGGACGTGGTGCTGATGGGCGACTTCAACGCCTACGCCATGGAAGATCCGATCCGCACCCTGCACGACCTGGGCTGGCAGGATGCCTTCAAGGTGGCCAAGGTCGAACAGCCCTACAGCTACGTCTACAACGGCTATACCGGCCGCCTCGATCACGCGCTGCTCAGCCCGACGATGGCCAAGCGCCTGCGTGGCGCCGCCGAGTGGCACAGCAACGCCGACGAGCAGGACGCCAGCGGCTACCAGGGCCGCAACGTGCAGGGCCCGTGGCGCAGCTCCGACCACGACCCGCTGCTGCTGGGTTTCGGTAAGTAAGTAAGCCAACACCGGGGTCGGATCCCATTCCAACGGAATGGGCTCTGACCCCAATGCATCGCGGGGTCTCAAACGCAGGGATCAGAGCCCATTCCGTTGGAATGGGATCCGACCCCGGGCGGACTTACCCCCAGGCGATCAAGCCAATCGCCAGCACCGCCAGCGCCAGGCCGGCACGGTTCCAGCGCGTGGTCGCCTCGCCGAAGGCGAACACGCCCACCAGCGCACCCAGCACCACCACGCCGATGTTCATGCCGGCGAACACGGTGGCCGGGCTTTCCGGCATCGACTGGTGCGCATGCACGTAGAACAGGATGTTGCCGCCGTTGAGCAGGCCCAGCAGCGCGCCCGCACCGAGGTTGCGCCAGGCCAGGCGGCTGCGCCCACTGAAATGCCGCCACAGCTGCAGTGCCAGCATCAGCACGAAGGCCACGCTGAAACTGGCCAGTACTGCCGCCATCGACGGCGTGCCCGACAGCGCCACCTGCTTCAACAGCACATCCACCACCGCAAAGCCCGCCCATACGCCCAGCAACCAGCCCCAACCGCCGGCGGAAGCGGCCACTGCCGGGCCGCGTGGACGCAGGCTGATGGCCACCATCGCCAGCAGGCCCAGACCCAGCCCAACCAGCTTCCAAGGCGTGGCGGTCTGCCCGAAGAACAGGAACGCCGCCGCCAGCGACAGCAGCAGCGACAAGCGCTGTGCCACGTCGCTGCGGACGATGCCGGCCACCGCTACCGCGCGGCCGAGTACCAGGAAGATCGAGGGCAGCACCACCGCCAGCGCCAGCAGTGACACCCACGGTGCATGCGGTGCGCGCAAGGCCTCCAGCGGCGGCTGCAGCACCACCGCCGTCATCGTCGCGGCGACCAGATAGTTCCAGGTCACCATCTGCGCAACATCCAGCTGGCGACGACCAGCCAGCTTCAACACCACCGAAACCAGCACACTGCAGATCACGGCCAGGGACAGGTAGAGCATGGGGCGGGCACAGGGCAGCGGCGGGGGACGCTATCATGGTGCCATGCACAAGCCCTCGTTCCCCGTCGCCCCCGGCGAAACCGCCTGCATCTCACTGGAAGGCCCGGTTGGCCCGCTGGAAGTGCTCGTCGACCTGCCCAAGGCCGATGTGCCGGTGCAGCCGATCGTGGCCGTCATCTGCCATCCGCTGTCCACCGAAGGCGGCACCCTGCACAACAAGGTGGTCACCATGACCGCCACCACCCTGCGCGAGCTGGGCATCGCCACGGTGCGCTTCAACTTCCGCAGCGTCGGTGGTTCTGCCGGTGAATTCGACCACGGCGTGGGCGAGCAGGAGGACCTGAAGGCCGTCACCGCCTGGGTCCGCCAGCAGCGCCCGGACGACCGCCTGTGGCTGGCCGGCTTCAGCTTTGGTGCGTTCGTTTCGCTGAAGGCCGCCGCCGAGCTGCAGCCCGAAGCGCTGATCTCGATCGCGCCGCCGGCGGGCCGTTGGGACTTCGGCGGCATCACGCCGCCGGCGCGCTGGCTGGTGATCCAGGGCGAGCAGGATGAAATCGTCGACCCGCAGGCCGTCTACCAGTGGCTGGACACCCTCGATGCGCCGCATGAGCTGGTGCGCATGCCGGACACCAGCCACTTCTTCCACCGCAAGCTGATCGACCTGCGCGGCGCGCTCACCCATGGCGTCAAGCATTGGCTGGGCACGGCGGCATGAGCGAGGTGGAACTGACCCCGACGCAGCGCTATGCGGCCGGGGTGGAACGCGGCGATTGGCAGAACGACCCGGCCCAGCATGCGGCCCTGGCCGAGCTGGACAGGATCCACCTGGCCCTGGTGGACAGCGCCGAGGATGGCTGGTTGGACCGCCTGTCCTCGTTCTGGAAGAAACCCGAGCCGGTCAAGGGCCTGTACTTCTGGGGCGGCGTCGGCCGCGGCAAGACCTTCCTGGTCGACCTGTTCTACGACGGCCTGCCGATCAAGCAGAAGTACCGCACCCACTTCCATCGCTTCATGCGTAGCGTCCACGAGCGCCTGCGCGAGCACCAGGGCCAGAGCGACCCGCTGGCGAAGATCGCCCAGGAATGGCGCAGCAACCTGCGCGTGCTGGTGCTGGACGAATTCTTCGTCACCGACATCGGCGATGCCATGCTGCTGGCGCGCCTGCTGGAGCGGATGTTCGCCGAGGGCGTGACCCTGGTCACCACCTCCAACACGGCGGTGGAAAACCTGTACCTCAACGGCCTGCAGCGCGAGAGCTTCATGCCGGCCATCGGCCTGCTGCAGCGCTACTGCGTGGAACTGTACGCCGAGGGCACCGAGGACTACCGCATGCGCGCGCTGACCCGTTCGCCGGTGTACCGCGCGCCGCTGGCCGCCGACAGTGACGCCTGGCTGGCCACGCGCTGGGGCGAACTGAGTGGCGGCCAACCGGCCAAGGCTGGCAACATCGAGATCGAGAGCCGCAAGATCCCGGTGCGCGCGCGTGGCAAGAGCATTGCCTGGTTCGACTTCGCCGCCCTGTGTGAAGGGCCGCGTGGGCCGTCGGACTACATCGAGATCGCGCACGAGTTCAACACCGTGCTGCTGGGCGGCATTCCGGCCTTCGACCGGTTGAACGAGGATGCCGCGCGCCGCTTCGTCAACCTGATCGACGAACTGTACGACCGCCACGTCAACCTGGTCTGCACCGCCAGTACTTCACCGGTGGAGCTGTACACCGGTACCCGCCTGCAGGGCGCGTTCGAGCGCACGGCCTCGCGCCTGATCGAAATGCAGAGCGCCGAGTACCTGGGTACCCCGCACCGGGCGTGAGGGCGGTTTACTGTAGAGCCGAGCCCACGCTCGGCTGCTTCTGGATGATGTGCCGAAAGGCAACCGAGCCCATGCTCGGCTCTACCTGACGTGCCAGGTCCAGAATGATTCAACTGCGCGCTGGGAAGTGCCTGTACAAGTAAAGGTGATTCGTGAGTCAGGAAATCAACAAGCACGTTGCGCGAGCGATCGTTGAGCTTGCCATCTTCCTCGAGTTTTCGACGGATGACGTATTGGATCCAGATGCTGCAGTGCAGGGGCTCGAACGATTGGCTTCGACATTGCAAATGATGGATGTGGAGTCCAAATCATCTTTGTGCGTGCAGTTTGAAAGCATCGCGATGGAGTATTCAGGGGAGCAGGCCGGGTTTGTTGAAGGCTTGGGTGAATCGCTGGGGTTGATCGAAGCGTAGTCTGCTCATGTGTAGAAGCCCCAGATTCCTCTGGCACCAGCAGTCAGAAATTCCGTGTTCGCGCGCACCGCCTCGCGCCTGATCGAGATGCAGAGCGCGGAATACCTGGGTACCCCGCACCGGGCGTGAGGGCGGTTTACTGTAGAGCCGAGCCCGCGCTCGGCTGCTTCTGGACGATGTGCCGAAAGGGAGCCGAGCATGGGCTCGGCTCTACAGCAGCGCCGCGCAGCTATCGGGAAGGTGCCACAGCGTTGTCACGCGGCCGCTCATCCGGCCCGGCCGACATATGCAGCCCCGAGCCGCTGTCGTGCTCCACCCGTACGCTCTCGCCGCGCTCCAGCAACCGCAGCGGCTGCCCCTGGTAGCGCACCTCCAGCGCGTCATGGGTCGCGGCCAGTGACTGCACCAGCGGACACAGTGCCATCGCCTTGGCCTCCAGCTGCTGGCTGCGTGCTTCGATGCGGCGGTCGACTTCCGCATCGAGGCGGTCGGCGCGGCGCTCCATGGCCCCGGCGCGGCCGGTGAACACCTGCCACAGCACGCTGCGGGTCATCGACCCGGCCATTGTCTCGGCCATCTGCTCGATGTGCGCGTCGAAGCCGTCGCCGAAGGCGTCCTGTTCCCAGTAGCCACGGCCCAGGCTGGCGTCGATCCACTCCTGCATCTCGCCACGCATCGCGCGCATCTGGCGATTGCGGGACTTGCCGGTGATGGCCTCGAAGGCGGCGTCCAGCGCATCGAAGGTGACTCCGGAGACTTCGTGGGCCAGCGCGGTGGCCGCCGGCATCAGCTGGCGCGCACCGGCTTCCATCTGCCGCAGGCGGGCGGCGTCGGCGGCGCTGACCGTGACCATCCTGCCGTCCAGGCTCAGTTCGCCGTCGTGGAACACCACTTCATGCGGCGCCTGCGGGCCATGCCGCAGCCAGATGCCGCCGCTGTCCACCAGCACGTCGTAGTCGGTATGGATGCCGCACTGGTCCGAACGCAGGTCCGGCCCCTCGGCGGCCAGCGCCGGGGCAATGAACAGGGCAGGCAGCAGGGCCAGCGCGGGCAACCGCAGGTGCATCGGAGCATCCTTTTCCGGGAGCGGGCGGCCAGCATCCGCCGCCAGCGCGCGGGCGTCACCGGCCGGAAGTCACCCGTCCACCGGATTCCCACCGGCTGCCCACCACCTATCCACAGGGTTGTCCCTAGCCAGTTTCATCACTGTCATGTGAAGCTGTCATTGTTCCGTTTTCGCGGTGCGTTGTACCACCGCAATGACGCCTTTCGGGCTTGACTGCGCAGCCCGTTCCAGCAGGTCCAAAGCGTCCAAACCGGGCGCCGATGGCACGATCCTTGCGGCGCAAGGGATTGACGAATTTCACTACATTTGGCGTTGACGGACCCAACTACCCCCACTATCTTGTGGCTGTCGGTTGTGGGGACCCCAAGCCGCCGGGTCCATGGAATGGATCGCCGGACCCTCCGGTGATACGCCCTCCATGCCCGCAGCGGCACCGGTCAGCACTGCCAGCGGCAGCCACAGGCGCAGGGTCTCACTTCCTGCGACACCGGCCTGCCACCCTGGGCTGTCATGTCCCGGGCCGCGTCACCCGATGCTCCGAGCCACCATCCATCACGCCAAGAGGACACACGCCGTGACCACCGAGACCAGCGCCACCATCGAGAAGGAAAGCGAGTTCCTGTTGACGTCGCCGCCGACGTCCAACGCGATGAGTGTGACCAAGCGCAATGGCACGACCGAGCTGGTGGATCTGAACAAGATCGTCCGCGCGGTGCAGCGTTCCTCTGAAGGCCTGCACGCCGTCGATCCGATGCGCGTGGCCACCCGCACCATTTCCGGCCTGTACAACGGCGCCACCACCCAGGAGCTGGACGAACTGTCCATCCGCACCGCGGCGCTGCTGATCGGCGAAGAACCCGAGTACGGCCGCCTGGCCGCGCGCCTGCTGGCCAACTTCATCGCCAAGGAAGTGTCCAACCAGGAAATCCACGCGTTCTCGCAGTCGGTGGGTCGTGGCCACGAAGTGGGCCTGATCAACGACCGCCTGCTGAACTTCGTGCAGACCAACGCACGCAAGCTCAACGATGCCATCGACATCTCGCTGGACCTGAACTTCGATTACTTCGGCCTGCGTACCCTGTACGACCGCTACCTGCTGCGCCATCCGCACACCCGCAAGGTGATCGAGACCCCGCAGCAGTTCTTCCTGCGCATCGCCAGCGCGCTGAGCGAGGACGTGCCGGAAACCCTGGCGCTGTACAAGCGCATGGGCAACCTGGACTACCTGCCGTCCAGCCCGACCCTGTTCAACTCCGGCACCACCCACGAGCAGCTGTCCTCGTGCTTCCTGCTGGACTCGCCGCAGGATTCGCTGGAATCGATCTACTCCAAGTACGGCGACATCGCCCAGCTGTCCAAGTTCTCCGGCGGCATCGGCGTCAGCTACACCCGCGTGCGTTCGCGTGGCTCGCTGATCAAGTCGACCAACGGCCATTCCAACGGCATCGTGCCGTGGCTGAAGACCATGGATTCGTCGGTGGCTGCGGTGAACCAGGGCGGCAAGCGCAAGGGCGCGGCCTGTGTGTACCTGGAAACCTGGCACGCTGACATCGAGGACTTCCTCGAGCTGCGTGACAACACCGGCGACGAATCGCGTCGTGCGCACAACCTGAACCTGGCCAACTGGATCCCCGACCTGTTCATGAAGCGTGTCGAGTCGGACCAGGAATGGTCGCTGTTCGATCCGCGCGTGGTGCCCGAATTCACCGACCTGTTCGGTGAAGCCTTCGAGGCTGCCTACCTGCAGGCCGAGGCACAGGGCAAGGCCAACCGCACCATCTCCGCACGCAAGCTGTACTCGCGGATGATGCGCACCCTGGCCGAGACCGGCAACGGCTGGATGACCTTCAAGGACAAGTGCAACCGCGCCAGCAACCAGACCCTGCGCGCCGGCAACGTGATCCACCTGTCCAACCTGTGCACCGAGATCCTGGAAGTCACCTCGGCCGAAGAAACCGCAGTGTGCAACCTGGGTTCGATCAACCTGGGCAACCACTTCGACGGCAACGGCGAGTTCGATTTCGACAAGCTGGCCGACACCGTGCGCCTGGCCGTGCGCCAGCTGGACCGCGTGATCGACCTGAACTTCTACCCGATCGAATCGGCACGTCGCGGCAACCTGCGCTGGCGTCCGGTCGGCCTGGGCTGCATGGGCCTGCAGGACGTGTTCTTCCGCAAGCGCCTGCCGTTCGATGGCGCCGAAGCCCGCGCGCTGTCGAAGAAGATCGCCGAGACCATCTACTTCCACGCGCTGGAAACCTCGGTGGAACTGGCCCAGGAACGTGGCAAGCACCCGTCCTTCGCCGACACCCGTGCGGCCAGCGGCGAGCTGCAGTTCGATGCCTGGAACGTGGTGCCGGAAGATGCCGCTCGCTGGGACGCCCTGCGTGAGCGCATCAAGGAACACGGCCTGCGCAACTCGCTGATGATCGCGATTGCCCCGACCGCCACCATCGCCTCCATCGCCGGCTGCTACGAGTGCGTGGAACCGCAGGTGTCCAACCTGTTCAAGCGTGAGACCCTGTCCGGTGACTTCCTGCAGGTGAACCGTTACCTGGTGAACGAGCTGAAGAAGCTTGGCCACTGGACCCCGGAAATGCGCGATGCGATCAAGCTGGCCGACGGTTCGATCCAGGCTCTCACCCAGATTCCGGAGACGCTGCGCCACGTCTACCGCACCGCATGGGAACTGCCGATGCGCTCGCTGATCGACATGGCCGCCGACCGTGGTGCCTTCATCGACCAGTCCGCCTCGCTCAACCTGTTCATGGAAAGCCCGAGCATCGGCGCGATGTCGTCCATGTACATGTACGCCTGGAAGCAGGGCATCAAGACCACCTACTACCTGCGTTCGCGTCCGGCCACCAAGATCGCCAAGACCACCGTCAGCCACGTGGCCACCGCCGGCCCGGAGAAGGTGTTCAGCCCGGAAGAGGCCATCGCCTGCTCGCTGGAGAACCCGGAAGCCTGCGAGGCCTGCCAGTAAGACGCGCCGTGCCGGCGATCGCCGGCACCTCATGCCTGTAGAGCCGAGCCATGCTCGGCTGCAGAGAGACACCCACGGTAGCGCCGGGCCATGCCCGGCCGCTCACCCAGGAATTCAAGGAAACACCCATGGCCGACAAGCCCAAGCAGATGCTGCTCGATCCCGGTTTTGAACTGACCCTGCGCCCGATGCGCTACCCGCAGTTCTATGACATGTACCGGAATGCGATCAAGAACACCTGGACGGTGGAAGAGATCAACTTCCAGATCGACATCAGCGACCTGCACAGCAAGATGTCGCCGGGCGAGCGTCACCTGATCCACCGCCTGGTCGCGTTCTTCGCCACCGGCGATTCGATCGTGTCCAACAACCTGGTGCTGAACCTGTACCAGCACTTGAACGCGCCCGAAGCGCGCATGTACCTGTCGCGCCAGCTGTATGAAGAAGCGCTGCACGTGCAGTTCTACCTGACCCTGCTGGACAACTACCTGCCGGATCCGGACGAGCGCGTCAAAGCCTTCGCTGCGGTGGAGAACATCGACTCGATCAAGAAGAAGGCCGATTTCTGCTTCAAGTGGATCGACTCGATCCAGGACCTGAAGCGCATCGAGACACGCGAAGAGCGCCGCCAGTTCCTGCTCAACCAGATCTGCTTCGCTGCGTGCATCGAGGGCCTGTTCTTCTTCGCTGCGTTCGCCTACGTGTACTACTTCCGTTCGCGCGGCCTGCTCAACGGCCTGGCCTCGGGCACCAACTGGGTGTTCCGCGACGAGAGCGCGCACATGGAATTCGCCTTCGAGTGCGTGGACGTGATCCGCGAGGAAGAGCCGGACCTGTTCGACGACAAGATGAAGCAGGATGTCTACGACATGCTGGCCGAAGCCATCGAGTGTGAAGTGCAGTTTGCCGAGGACGTGCTGTCCGGTGGCGTGGCGGGCATTTCCACCCGTGACATGCGCCAGTACCTGCAGCACTGCGCCGACAACCATTTCCATCGCCTGGGCATGGAGCGCAAGTACAACGTGCGCAACCCGCTGAGCTTCATGGAACTGCAGGACGTGCAGGAACTGACCAACTTCTTCGAACGCCGCGCCTCGGCCTACCAGGTGGGCGTGAAGGGCGAAGTCGCCTTCGACATGAACTTCTGATCGATCCAATCAGGCCTGTCGCGAAAACCCCGGCCAACGCCGGGGTTTTTCGTTTTTACGGTAGCGCCGGGCCACGCCCGGCGAGCGCGCAGCGCGGAAGTTTTTCAGGGCGCCGTGCGCAATCGGCCGGGCATAGCCCGGCGCTATCGCCGCCCATCCACCGCCATGCGCACGGCCAACCCGGCCAGCACCGTGCCCATGAACCACCGTTGCACCGCCTGCCAGGTGGGACGGGCCGCCAGGAAGCCGGCGATGCTGCCGGCCATTATCGCGATCACCGCGTTCACGCTCACGCTGACCAGCAGCTGGGTGGAGCCGAGCACCAGCGACTGCATCAGTACGCTGCCCTCGCTGTCCGGGTGCAGGAACTGCGGCAGCAGCGACAGGTACATCACCGCGACCTTGGGGTTCAGCACGTTGGTCAGGAAGCCCATCGCGAACAGCTTGCGCGGGCCGTCCACCGGCAGGTCACGCACCGCGAACGGCGAGCGGCCGCCCGGCTTCAGTGCCTGCCAGGCCAGGTACAGCAGGTACAGCGCGCCGCCGATGCGCAGCGCGTCGTAGGCGAACGGCACGGTCATCAGCAGCGCGGTGATGCCCAGCGCCGCGCACAGCATGTAGAACACGAAGCCCAGCGCGACCCCACCCAGCGAGATCAGCCCGGCCACGCGGCCCTGGCAGATCGAGCGCGAGATCACGTAGATCATGTTCGGCCCGGGCGTCAGCACCATGGCCAGCGAGACAAGGGCGAAGGCCAGCAGGTCGGAGGTGGCGGGCATGGCGGTTTCACGCAGTGGGGGTGCCGAAGTGTAGCGCCGCCTGCACGCCACCTGCCTTAAAATCCGTCTTACCCCACACCCGAACCGCCCCCATGACCCCCATCCCCGAGACCGTGCCGCCGACCGAAGTGCGCATGGCCGAAATCGTCTTTCCCAACCACACCAACCACATGGGCACCCTGTTCGGTGGCCAGGCACTGGCATGGATGGACAAGGCCGCCTTCTTGGCCGCCGCCCGCTATTCGCGCCGCACCGTGGTGACCGCGCGCAGCGACCAGGTCGATTTCAAGCTGCCGATCCGCATCGGCCAGATGGTGGAGACCATCGGCCGCATCGTCGAGGTCGGCCGCAGCTCGATGAAGGTCGAGGTGGAACTGATCGCCGAGGACCTGCACAGCGGCGAGCGCAAGCTGTGCACCCGCGGCCACTTCGTGATGATCGCCCTGGGCGAGGATGGCCACCCGGTGACCGTGCCGCAGCTGCCCGGCGCGCCGGCGGCCTGAGCCGATGCTTGCGGGGGCGCCCGCGCGTCCCCATCTGGCTGCCATGACCCTGCCGCTCACCGACTTCATCGACCGCGCCCAGCGCCTGTTCGTGCTGACCGGCGCCGGCTGCAGCACCGCTTCGGGCATTCCCGATTACCGCGATGCCGATGGCCAGTGGAAGCGCACGCCGCCGGTGACCTACCAGGCCTTCATGGGCGAGGCCGCCACCCGCCAGCGCTACTGGGCGCGCAGCCTGCTGGGCTGGCCGCGCTTCGGCCGGGCCCGGCCGAACGGCGCGCATCAGGCGCTGGCCGCACTGGAAGACAGCGGCAAGCTGCAGGTGCTGCTGACCCAGAACGTGGATGGCCTGCACCAGCGTGCCGGCAGCTGCAACGTAATCGACCTGCACGGTCGCCTGGACCTGGTGCGCTGCATGGGCTGCGAACGTCGCAGCGAGCGTGAGGCCTTCCAGCAGCAGCTGCTGGACGCCAACCCCGGCTGGGAATCGTTGCAGGCCGGTATCGCGCCCGACGGCGACGCCGACCTGGAAACCGACTTCTCGGCGTTCGCGGTGCCGGACTGCCCGTACTGCGGCGGCCTGCTGAAGCCGGACGTGGTGTTCTTCGGCGAGAACGTGCCACGTGAGCGCGTGGATGCGGTGCATGGGCACCTGCAGCAGGCGGATGCGGTGCTGGTGGTGGGCTCCTCGCTGATGGTCTATTCCGGCTTCCGCTTCGTGCAGGCCGCAGCCAAGGCTGGCCTGCCGGTGGCCGCGCTGAACCGTGGCCGCACCCGCGCCGACGACCTGCTGCAGTTCAAGGACGAGCGTGATTGCGCCGAAGCGCTGGCCGGCTGGGTGCGCTGACACATCGGCTGCGCCTTCCCACGAAACAGCGATCCACCCACACGGTTGATCTATCGGCCGCGCAGCGGTGCAATACGCACCCCCTTTGATGCACCCCCACTGCCGTGAGCCAGCTGTTTTCGCCGATCTCCTTCGGCCCCCTGACCCTGTCCAACCGCATCGTCGTCGCGCCGATGTGCCAGTACTCCGCCGAAGACGGCCGCGCCAGCGACTGGCACGCCATGCATCTGGGCAACCTGGCGCAGTCCGGTGCGGGCCTGCTGATCCTGGAGGCCACCGCGGTCGAAGCGCGAGGCCGCATCAGCTGGGCCGACCTGGGCCTGTGGGATGACGGCACCGAAGCGGCACTGGCGCAGGTGCTGGCCAGCGTTCGCCGCTGGTCGCAGATGCCGTTGGGTGTGCAGCTGGCCCATGCCGGCCGCAAGGCCTCTACGGCGCGCCCGTGGGATGGCGGTGGCCAGCTGCCGGCCGACGATGCGCGCGGCTGGGCCACGGTTGCACCGTCGCCGCTGCCGTTCCATGCCGCCGATCCGGCGCCGCAGGAACTGGACGAGGCCGGCATCGCCGAAGTCGTTGCTGCCTTCGCCGCCAGCGCAGTGCGCGCCGAGCGCCTGGGCTTCGAGCTGATCGAGATCCATGCCGCGCACGGTTATCTGCTGCACCAGTTCCTGTCGCCGCTGAGCAACCGACGCACCGATGGCTACGGCGGCTCGCTGCCGAACCGATTGCGGATGCTGGTGGAAGTGTTCGACGCGGTGCGTGCCGCGGTGTCGGACAAGGTCGCCGTGGGCGTGCGTATTTCCGCCAGCGACTGGGTCGAGGGCGGCTGGGACATCGTGCAGAGCGAGGCGCTGGCACAGGTGCTGGACGCGCGTGGCTGCAATTTCCTGCATGTCTCCAGCGGCGGCCTGCACGAGCGCCAGAAGATCAGCGTCGGCCCGGGCTACCAGGTGCCGTTCGCGGCGGCGATCAAGGCCAAGAAGGTGCGCATGCCGGTGATCGCGGTAGGCATGATCACCGAGCCGCAGCAGGCCGAGTCGATTCTGCGCCACAACCAGGCCGATGCCATCGCGCTGGCCCGCGGCATTCTGTACGACCCGCGTTGGCCGTGGCACGCCGCTGCGGCGCTGGGTGACAGCGTGGTGCCGGCGCCGCAGTACCTGCGCTGCGAGCCGCGCGACGCCCGCGGCGTGTTCAGTCCGCGCTGAGCACTACACCTGCCAGGCCGGCGGCAGGCCGGCCTGCAGGTGCTCGAACAGCGCGCGGATCTTGGCGGTGAAATCGCGGCGGTCGCTGACGCAGAAGTAGACCTCCATCGGCTCCGGCTTCCATTCGGTGGCGGGCCCGAACACCGCCTGCAGTCGCCCGTCGCCCAGGTACGGTTCGGCCACGAACGCGGCCAGCCGCGTGATGCCGGCTCCGGCAGCGGCCAGTTCGGCCAGCGCATCGATGTCATCGCAGACCATGCTCGGCGGCAGCACCGCGTCCACCCGCTCGCCATCCCTCAGCAGGCCCCAGCGCAGCGGCCGGCCATCGGTGGGAAAGCGGTGCAGCAGGCCGCGATGGGCGGCCAGCTGTGCCGGTTCCAGCGGTGTGCCGCTGGCCTTCAGATAAGCCGGCGACGCACAGAACACGAACGGGATACGTGCCAGTGGCCGCGCTACCAGCCCGTCCTCCAGCTGCGCACCGATGCGGATGCTTGCATCCACCGCCTCGGCACCGTGCTGCACGGCGCGGTCGGTCAGGCGCAGTTCCAGCTGCAGCTGTGGGTAGCGCTGCTGCAGCGACGGCAGCAATGGTGCGAGCACGTGCCGGCCGAACGCGCTGCTGCTGGCGATGCGTAGGGGCCCGGCCGGTTCGACATCGCCGGTGACCATGGCCTGCGCGCGTGCCAGATCGGCTTCGAGATGCCGCACCTGTGCCAGGTACACCGTGCCGGCCTCGCTGAGTGCCAGCTGGCGCGTACTCCGGTTCAGCAGGCGCACGCCCAGGTGGGCTTCCAGACGGTTGATGTTCTGGCCCACGGCGGTGGCGCTGATGCCAAGGGTGCGTGCCGCAGCGGCAATGCTGCCGGTCTCTGCGGTGCGGGTGAAGCTGCGGATGAGCTGCAACAGGTTCATGACCGACCAGCTTGCCATGCGGAAGGGCAAGTATCGCTTGGGTCTGTACCAAGCAGTCGGTTGCATCGGTGACCATCGTCCACTGCGCCACGGTGCTGCCCTACACTCGGGCCATGCGCCCCGATTCCATCCTCACCCTCTCCTGTCCCGACCGCACCGGCATCGTCTACCGCGTGTCGGGCCTGTTGTTCGACCACGGCTGCAACATCCTCGACGCCCAGCAGTTCGGCGACGAGGAGAGCGGCCGCTTCTTCCTGCGCGTGCACTTCGACCGCGATGCGGGCCTGCCGCTGGACACCGTGCACAACGCGATGGCCGCACTGGCAGCGGACTTCGGCATGGACTGGCAGCTGCATGACGGGCGCCGCCGGCCACGCCTGCTGGTACTGGTCAGCAAGCAGGGCCATTGCCTGAACGACCTGCTGTTCCGTGCACACAGCGGCCAGCTGAAGGTGGATATCGCCGCAGTGGCATCCAACCATGCGGACTTCGCAGCGCTGGCAGCGTCCTATCAGGTGCCGTTCCACCATCTGCCGGTGAACGCGGACACGCGCGCGGCCCAGGAACAGCAGATCATCGACCTGGTCGAACGCGAGCGCATCGACCTGGTGGTGCTGGCGCGCTACATGCAGATTCTTTCGCCCACGCTGTGCCGTGCGCTGGCGGGCAGGGCAATCAACATCCACCACAGCTTCCTGCCCAGCTTCAAGGGCGCACAGCCGTACCACCAGGCGCACGCACGCGGGGTCAAGATCATCGGCGCCACCGCGCACTACGTCACCGAGGATCTGGACGAAGGTCCGATCATCGAGCAGGACGTGGCCCGCGTGGACCACGCGATGACCCCGAGGGAGCTGGTGCGGCTGGGCAGCGATACCGAATCGCAGGTGCTGGCGCGGGCGGTACGCCGCCACGTGGAGCACCGCATCCTGCTCAACGGGCACCGCACGGTGGTGTTCAGGTAACGGCCGCGTCGCCCGCTCGCCGGGCATGGCCCGGCGCTACCAGGATCGGACGACGGGTAGCGCCGGGCCATGCCCGGCGGAAGCGGGTCAGAGGATCGCAATCCTCGCCTTCGCCAGGGCCTCGCGCACCATGCCGTCGTTGGCATCGGTCACCGGGCGGGTCAGCTCCCACAGGAACTTCACCCGGAAGCCGGACTTCACCGCGTCCTGCGCGCTCCACAGCACACAGTAATCGCGTGCCAACCCGCACACGTGCACCTCGCGGATTCCACGTTCGTGCAGCCAGCCGGCCAGTCCGGTCGCCGGGCGCGTGCCGTCGGGGCCGTGGTTTTCGCGGAACGCGCTGTACGAATCCACCTGCTGGCGGGCGCCCTTGCGCAGGATCAGGTCGGCCACGGTCCAGTCCACTCCCGGGTGCAGTGCGGCGCCCGCGCTGCCCTGCACGCAGTGGTCCGGCCACAGGGTCTGCGGCTGTGCGTGCAGCAGGATCGCTTCAAAAGGCAGATGCCCCGGATGCTGGCTGGCAAACGAGGCATGGTCGGCCGGGTGCCAGTCCTGGGTTGCGACCACGGTGCGGTAGCGGCGCTCGGCCAGCAGTGCCGTGATCGGCGCCACCAGCGCATCGCCCTGTTCGCAGGCGAGGGCGCCACCGGGCATGAAGTCCGGCTGCAGGTCGATCACCAGCAGGGCGACATCAGCGGCTATTGCAAGATGATCGAGTGTTGGCTGAATCACGTATTTCTATGACCCTACACCATTGGATTGGTATTCACTAGATGATTTCGTCACAAAAAATGCACTAGCTCTTTACATCTGCAGGTTGTTCAGGATAGACTATGAACTGGATAAAAAAATCCACCCCGGTCTCATTGAAGGGACCGAGGGGCTCTTTAAAACATTGATATATAAGAATTTAGGGTCTTGGACGCTGCAACGTCCTCAGAACCTAAATCAGGTCCGAGGCGTAAGGAGTTGCGGGTGCTTCACTCTGTACGTCACTCGTTCAGTCTTCATTCAGACTTTCGCTTGGCAGCGGGTTTGATTGGAACAATCCGGGAATTATAACAGCTTGTCAATTGATTTGGACAGTAGTTGTTCTGTTCTTGGATTGGATGGACGGATCGGTCCCAGTAGGCACCCTCCAACTCAATGGAGGTAGCCATGTCGAATTCTCGTCCGAAGACGGTGTTCGTACGCAACTACTCTCGCTTCCGATTCGGGAAGTGGGAGAGCGTATGCAATCACTGGCGCTCGGCCCCAGGGGCTTAAGCGTCATACCTCACGAGGGGGCTTCCCCCTCGTGAGGTACTTCGAGACATGAACGACACAGCTCCTTCCGTCCACCCCTAAAAAGGAATAATCATGACTAGCAAGTCTTCTTCAAGAACTACGGCCCATAGAAGCTCGGTATCTGGTCGCTTTGTCACAGAGCGCTATGCCTTGAAGCATCCAAGCACCACCCAGCGAGAAAGAAACCCGAAGCCGTCAAGCAAAAAGTAATTAAGGAAAGAGCCCGCGATCTTTGATCGCGGGCTCTTTAATTTTTGGCGTCTCTTTGGCGTCTCTAGCGAGAGGAATCGTTAGTCCTTGAGGGGCTGTGGCTCATCTCCGTAATACAGCAGGCCGATCTTGATGCGCTCGCGGCCGTTCTCGCGGCGGTGGCGGTTGGCATCGCGCAGCGAATATACGCAGCCACAGTATTCCTGCTGGTAGAACTGCTCGCGTTTGCTGATCTCGACCATGCGGCTGGCACCACCACCCTTGCGCCAGTTGTAGTCCCAGTACTGCAGGCCTTCGTAGTGCGAGGCGGCGCGCACGCCGCAGTCGTTGATCTGCGCCATGTTCTTCCAGCGCGAGATGCCCAGCGACGAACTGATGGTGTCGTAGCCGTGTTCGTGCGCGTACAGCGCGGTGCGCTCGAAACGCATGTCGAAGCACATCGTGCAGCGGATGCCGCGCTCGGGTTCATTCTCCATGCCACGCGCACGGCTGAACCAGTTGTCGGTGTCGTAGTCGCAGTCGATGAAGGGAATGCCGTGCTGTTCGGCGAAGCGGATGTTCTCCTGCTTGCGCAGCTCGTATTCCTTCACCGGGTGGATGTTGGGGTTGTAGAAGAAGATCGCGTAGTCGATCCCGGAGGCGGTGATCGCCTCCATCACTTCGCCCGAGCACGGCGCGCAGCACGAATGCAGCAGCAGGCGCTGGCCGTTGTCGGGAAGAGTCAGGGTGGGGCGTTGGAGCTCGGTCATCGTCGGGTGCGTCTTGGCGTGGGCAACGGGTCTGGCCGGAAACCGTGAACAGGACGCGCGCGGCCACGCAGCCTGCACGCGCAGGACGACGATGGCCCCGGCAACCTCCCCGCGGAGATTCCAGGTCGAGTCAGGGGACGGTCGAGTCCCCCGGCCGGGGCCGGTATTCGGGCTGATGGACACGGGCCGCAGCCCACCTACTACCTGCCGCTTCCCAGGCGCGAGCCCAGTGCTGTTGGCAGGATTCGTTTCCATTCACCGCTGCGGGGCAGCTCCGGAATGGGCGCGCGAGGCACCTTCACCGGATTCCCGTTTAAATCCCTGTCGTCATCCAGACCACGGCAGGGATACCTTCGGCGCGCCTACGGTGGACGCGTTGGCGGCGCCAGTCAAGGGTCCTCCGACGGCAGCAAGATTCTGCCCATCCTCCCCCAACCCGTAGCATGACAAGCGTGGCACCATCAGCAAAGATTCCGTAGATCAGCTTGGCGTGCTGGCTGGCTTCTCTTCCATTTGTCCGCTCACTGCCACACCCTCTTCGACTTTCTGTGCCTGCTCGCGGAGCAGACTATCTCGTCGTTCTGAGAGAGCCTTTGCGACTGCGGATAGTCCCGGAATCTTTGACAGAGAATCAATGGACTCGGAAAGACGAGTGCTCTTCTCAAGCACGTCCATCAATGGGTGATCGGACTTGTTGTAGTCTGTGATCAGCTTTCCGGGGTTTTCGGCGCTGACCTGCAAAACATTGAATAGCAAACGGGTACGGAGCTCGGCCTTCACTCCGCCTTCCTGAGAAAGGGATTCAATCTGGTTCGAGAGCCCGGAGAACGTCTTGCCGAGCACTGATTTGTGCGTATATTCCTCGATCAGTCGCTTGGAAAGGTTAAGTCTTTTATTTGATGAATATGCCATCCAGAGTACGGGGAAGTAGAGCGGAAGGATGGCAAGAATTAGTTGTGGAGTCCCTTGCAGAACTTTAGTCAATTCGTCGCCGCGAGCAAGGAGATGAACATCGACTCCGAATGGGATTAGTGAAATAAGAATCAAGCCGAAAACGGCCGCCATGAAGTTTCGCTCGTGGGTCGCGAGAGAGCTTGCTTCCTCATTTTTCTTGCTGTCATAAGCAGCACTGAGTCCCGCCGCCAGTGCGCCGGGCAATAGTGCTGTGAGTTGATCGGAAACATCTTTCAAATCAGCCTTTCCCTTCTCAAGTACTGAATTGAATTCATCATTCTGTGCGCTTCTCGTGAATCTCTGAGCTCCTTCCACGCGCTCAATCGCTTCTGCAGCGGTCTTATCGAGATTTTCGAGATCCCCCTTGAGCGAATTGTACGTCTTGCTCAGTTCATCTCGTAAGCCGTCAACTCTCTGGGAGTTCCCTTCAGCGTCTAAAATCTCATGCCCAAACAGAGCCTTGTGCAGTTCGTCGAACTCACCCTTTCTTTTCATCGAGTGCGTGAGCAAGCTCTTGATGTTCTCGCTCTCAGCGCTGGCATCTTGTGCCGTCTTCTTGAGGGCTTCAAGTTCACTTGGAATTGCGCGAGCTTGTTCCAGTAGTAGCTGTACTTCACCCAAGCGGCCTTGTATGTCGGCTGCCGCCGACTGTGTCTGTGCATCCGTAAGCAGCAAAGACTGATGCAGAGATAGCGCTTCAGTTGACGTCGACAGCAAACTTGCCGCGTTTGCCAAGAAGGCTGCCTGTTGATTTGATACGTCTTCTATCGTGGCAACGAGCGCGGACTTGGCCTGTTCGATCTCGGCGTGAGCTTCGTCCATTTCCGCCACAATCTTCTCAAGCTGTTCGCGACGATGGGTGACAGCTTGCAGAGCTTCGAACGCTGCATCTGCGGACTCGCTTGCAGTTTGAGTGATACGGGACTCCAATGCTGGAATCCTTTCAGAAATCGTATCATTCGCCAGCTTTTCAACTGATTCGAAACGCGATACCACCCAGGCCTTGTACTTTTCAAAGTCAGAGGCGCTCACGCCTCCCAAAAAAGTTGCCATGTCATCCCCTAATGACGTTACACGCTCGCCAGTATGGCAGGCGATTGACGCCTAGATTGGCAGGCCATTGCCATTGCTTCAAGCAGTGACTGAGCGTGGCCGATTGAGAAAGGTGGCAGCTCGGACAGGCTCGTGCTGGTGGTCCAGTCCGGTTGAATGGCAGACGAGTGCCAGGAATAGGGGGCGTACTTGCGCGAATCTGCTGGAAAATTCCTGTGCTCGCATTTATTCCCTGGCATCCGTATCCGAAATGCCCGGAACGACGCTGAGCGTCGGCCGGGCCACGTTGGCTACGTACGACTGCGGGCCTACCTAAACCGAGATTGCCTACTCAACGCCCCGCAGCGGCCCGCGCGCGGATGTCATCCAGGCGCTGGTCGTGCAGCAGTCGGCCGTTCTCCCACACGGTCACCATCGCATCCTCGAAGCCGGCCGGAAGGGTGTCATCGCCACCGGCCGGCAGCGGCACCGTATGCAGGCTGCCGTCGTCCAGACGGCGCAGCAGGCGCATACGGCCGCGCTTGCTGGCCTTGCCGGCATCGGTGACCGGATCCTTGTAGACATCGATCCAGTCACCGTCCACCCGCGCGGCCGAGCACTTCAGCGCGAACTTCTGGGTATCGCGGTCCAGCCGCTGCAGCAGCGCGCCGCCCATGCCGAAGGCCACGTTGTCAGCCGCGTAGCCATCATCGGTGGTGCGCTGCAGGATCGCGCGGATCGTGTCCGGGTTGATGCCATCGCCCTGGATGACGCGGACATGGTTGAGCACCTTGTAGCCCTTGCCGTTGATCGTGTGACCGAACGCGGCATCCAACCGCAGCAGGCTCTCGGCGACCACCTCGACCGGGTCGCCAGAATCCGGGCGGATGACCAGCGTGGCGCCAGAAGCGATCACTTCCTCGCGCAGGGTGGTACCCCAGTGTTCGCTGATGGCACGGTAGATGTCATAGCTGTCCGACACCACGGCCACGATCGCACCGGGCGTGCCGAACTGGCGCAGCATGTTGCGGTACGCATCCACTTCGCGCTCGCGGCCCCAGCTGGTGATGGTGCTGTGCTCGGCGGCGGGAATCGAATAGCCCGCCATCGGCGCGTGGTAGTGCGCACGTGCAAGGCACAGCGCCGACACCGTATCGGTGCCGAGGAAGTTGACCAGGTGCGCGGCACCACCAAGTGCGGCAGATTCCAGGCTGGAGACGCCGCGTGCGCCGAAGTCGTGCAGCTTGAACGGCAGCTGCCCCTGGGGGTCATCGCTGGTCTGCTGCAGGAAGCCGGCGATGGTCTGCCGCGCATGCCAGCTGATGGTCGCCACGGTGACCGGGTACCACACGCGCAGCAGCAGGGTTTCCAGGTAGGACGGCACCCAGAAGGCGGCGGGGTCGGTCGACTCGATGGTCATCAGTGCCTGGTGCGTGGGCACCACGCTGCCTTCGGGTACGGCGCGGATGCGTACCGGCAGATGGCCGCCGAGACGGTCAACGATATCGCGCCAGCCGGCTTCGTTGAACGGTTCGCCATGCGCGGCGAACAGCGCTGCGGCGTCGTCGATGTCGGCGTGGGTGACCGGCCGTGCCAGGGCATCCTTGAGGATCGCCTGCAGGCCGAAGAACACCGTGCGATCGTGCAGGCCGCCGCGCGACTCCACGTAGAAGAACGTGGCGTCGGCACCCGGCGGATACTGCAGCCAGTGGCTGGCCTTGTAGCTGTCGGTGTTGAGGAGAAGGTTATCGAGGTAATGCATGACGGAAGCTCCTTCGCGTCGAGTGGCACCGGCGGTCTGTCCGCCGGTGGGGAAAACGGGTTCTGCAGGGCCCGGTCGGATCAGCCCCGGCCCAGGAAGTACTCCAGGATGTGCAGGTGGTCTTCAAACAGCTGCGGGCCCATGTCCAGCGCCTCGCTGACCGGAATCCAGCGCGCCTTGTCGGCGTCGTCGCCACCGCGCACCGCCGGCAGTTCGCCAGCGGGGAATTCGAAGTGGAAGGCATGGGTGATGGTGCGGCCGCGCTGGCTGCGCTCGGGGTGGTCGAACACCTGCTGGCCCTTCAGCGAGCCCTTCAGCACCGGCAGTGGAATCTTCAGCCGGGTTTCCTCGCGCAGTTCGCGCAGGCAGCTGTCGAGCAGGCTCTGTTCCTGGCCGACGAAGCCGCCGGGCAGCGCCCACAGGCCCTTGCCCGGTGCCGAACGACGGCGGACCAGCAGTACGTGGCCCGAGTGCACGACCACCGCATCGGTGGTGACAAAGGTCGGTGCGTATGGCGCATCCTTCCAGGCGGCCTTGTACTGCTCGATGAAGCGGTACTCGGCCACCAGCTGCGCGTAGGCCGGTGAGCTTCTGCGGAACGCCTCGAGCATGTCGTACACCGGTGCCGGTACATTGCCGCGCAGCATCAGCAGTGCACCGTGGAAATCCACGTCGCCGGCTTCGAACAGGTAACGGCGCAGCTCGGTGGCCGACAAGGTAGCAGTGTGCTGCACGTCGACCAGCGGCCATTGCGGGAACTCCCGCAGGTAGTAGCTGGAAGCATCCTTGTCCATGCCGATCAGGCCGACCTTCGCATCGGATGCGGCACCATCGTTGCGCAGGGCTTCGGCCACATGACGCTGCACGCTGGCGATCCACTGGGCTTCGTTGTACAGGTGGTCACGCAGTGGCTGGATCAGCAGGCGATCGGCGTTGCCATCGAGGGCGGCCTGGATCATCACGGCGCGTTCGGCCACGGTCCAGGGATTGCGCAGGCTGCGGGGGGTATCGGCAGAGCCGACCAGGAAGATCAGCTTGCGGGCCCTGCTCAGGGCAAGGCGGGCAACGGCGGCATGGCCGTTGTGGAAGGGCTCGAAACGCCCGATGAAGACGAGATAGTCGAATTCCATGAGAATCCCTCATGTCGTTGTGGCAGCGAAGGGTCTGTCCCTTGGCTTGCTGCAGATGCTACGCCTTCGGTGCCGCCGGTCAAGTATCCGCCAGTGGTGCCAGACAGCTGCCAGCACGGTATGGCGGCTGCCTGCCGGCCACGTGCCTGCACAACTGCGGCGGTGGTCTCAGGCGGTGAGAGGGCTCCACGTCATACTGCATTCCTGGCGTTGGATGGGAGCCTTTCACACGTTCCCGTGCCCCGCGCCCAAGCGCTATGGCAATGACAGGCAGGTCTCACCGGTCCAGGGATGGCAGTACGCGCTGCGGCGCGCCGTTGGCAAGCGGAGGAAGGGTAGTGGCAGACAAGTACTGCGATCTGGTCATGAAAGGCGGCATCACCAGCGGCATCGTGTATCCCAACGCGGTGCTCGCACTGGCCCGCGAATACCGTTTCAAGAGCATCGGCGGCACCTCGGCCGGTGCGATCGCCGCTGCCGTGGCGGCCGCTGCGGCATACGGCGACCGCCGCCAGCAACTGGGCGAACACCTGCCGGGCGATGCGGGATATGGCGGCCTGTCGGCGGTGTCGGCACAGCTGTCGCGGCGTGGATTCATCTACAGCCTGTTCCAACCCGCCGCTGGCGCGCGCGCAGCGTATCGGCTGCTGGTGGTGCTGACCGGCAACGCCGGCTGGCCGCGCAAGCTGCTGTGCCTGGCTATCGCGGTGTTCCAGATCGCGCCGCTGGAAGTGCTGGTGTCGCTTGCACTGCTGCTCGGCCTGGGCTGGTGGGGCGGTGGCTGGAGCGGCGTGGCGGCGACCCTGCTGCCGTCGCTGTTGTGTGCCTATGGTGCAGGTGTAGCCGGGGCGGCGCTGCGCGTGGCACGGGTGGCGCGACGCAACCTGCTGGGGCTGTGCAGTGGACTGAGCCGGGACGCAGGTACGCCGGCGCTGACCGAGTGGCTGCATGAAAGCCTGCAGCAGCTGTCGGGAAAGCCGATGGATGCACCGCTGACCTTCGCCGATCTGCACGACGCGCCCCGTTATGCAGGCGAGCCGGACAGCCCGCATGCGATCACCCTGCAGATGATCACCACCTGCGTGTCGCACAACGAACCGCGCACGCTGCCGTTGGGTGGTGCGCAGTTCTGGTTCCTGCGCGAGGAATTCGAGCAGCTGTTCCCCGCCAGCGTGGTGCAGTGGATGGTCGACCGCGCCGGTCCACCGCGCGAGGTTGAAGGGCGCAACTACTACCACCTGCCGCAGGGCGCGTCGCTGCCGGTACTGGTGGCCACGCGCATGAGCCTCAGCTTCCCGCTGCTGATCAGCGCGGTGCCGCTGCATGAGCCCTCGCGTCGCGAGCGTCGCTGCGAACCGACATCGACGGCTGGAGGCGAGGCCGGGCACAACGTGGCCGACAGCATGGAAGGCCTGACCAGCGCAGGCCAGGCCTGCGGTCCGGTGATCACCGCGTTCCGGGTGTGCTGGTTCTCCGATGGCGGCATCAGCAGCAACTTCCCGATCCACCTGTTCGATGCGGCGCTGCCGCGCTGGCCGACCTTCGCCATCAACCTGGTTTACCCGCAACGCCCCGAGCCGGTGGTGCGCGAGAGCGACAGCCGCCAGGCGCTGGAACGCTCGGTGTTCCTGCCCACCGAGAACCGCCATGGATGGCAGCGGCACTACCAGTCCATTGCCACGCCGTTGGCGGCCGGCGAACTGGGCCGCTTCCTGTTTGCGGTGGTGGCCACCATGCAGAACTGGCGCGATCTGCTGCAGGCGCGTGCGCCCGGGTATCGCGACCGCATCGTGCATGTGAGCCTGCAGGGCGACGAGGGCGGCATGAACCTGGACATGCCACAGGAGGTGCTGACCCGCATCGCCGACAAGGGCAGCCTGGCCGGCGCACGCTTCTGTTCGTTCTCGTTCGAGAACCATTACTGGATCCGGTGGCGCAACCTGGCCTCGGCCTACCAGCGCTACACGCTGGAGATTTCGCGCACCGATGATCCGGCGCAGCAGGTGCTGGCCTATCGCGCGGCCTATGCGATGGTGGCCACAGGCACGCCGCCACCGCCGTCCTACAAGCTGGGCTCGGAAGACAAGCGGCTGGCATCGCAGCAGCTGTGGGGGCTGATGGTGGAGCAGGGACGCAGTTGGGATGACCTCGGTCCCGACCTCACCGACGGCTCGCCACGGCCGTTGCCGCAGATGAAGGTGACGCCGATCTATTGATCGTTGTCCGGTAGCGCCGGACCATGTCCGGCAACCTTTCGTACCGCTGCGCTCGCCGGGCATGGCCCGGCGCTACCGCCTATCGCCACGGCTCGACCACCGCATCGCCGCGCAATGGCGCGTACAACGGCAAGGCCAGTTCCTGCTTCACCCATCCCGGGTTGAGCGCGCGCAATCCCGCCAGGTATTCGCGGGCCAATGCGGTTTCACCGTGTGACATCGCCAATCGCGCGGCACGCGCCCATGTGCGGTCCCAGCCATGCGCGAGCGCCAGCGATGTGGCGAGCGATGCGCGCGCAGCCGCAACATCGTCGCGTTCCCACTGCTGCTCGGCGCGGATGATCGCGTCATTTGAAAGCCGCATGTCGTACAGCTCGCGCAATCGCGCTACGGCGCGCGGGTCGGCATCCACGCGCAGGTCGGTGTCCTGCCAGTCGCCGCCCGGCGTGCGCACCAGCAGTGCCGCCGACCATTGCCCACTGCGTTGCCCGCCTGCCGCTTGTCCTGCTTCCAGCGCGGCCAACAGGCGCGCGGCAAGCTCACCGTGGGTGGCCGCAAACGCGCGTTGCATCGCCGCCAGCACGTCCGGCCCGGCCAATCCGTTGCCCTGCACGCTCACCTTGCCCTCGCCAACGGCACCCGCCCAAACGGCCTGCTGTGCGGTGGCGCCGGTGTACTGCGCGTTGCCGCCACGCGCACTGACCAGCCCGACCTGGCGTTCGGCGATGGTGGTGCCATCGAAGTCGCCGTCCTCGTCAAGCAGCTGCTTGAGCACCTGCGCCGGCGTGCGGCCTTCGGCCAGCAGCGCCAGCCCCTTCGAGCCATAGGTCGGGTTGGTTTCGAACTGGCTGGCGACCGCGCCAACCTTGGCCTGCGCCCACGGCACACCGACACCGCCGACGGCGAGGTTGTGGGTGGCGACGGCAACTCCGCAGTCACCGGCCTCGTTGCAGGCGGCAATGGAGAACGTGGCCCATGCCGGCGCAGCGACGGCAGCAAGCAGCAGGGCGAGGCAGGGTCGCAGCAGGGACATGGCGGTCTCCGGGGAGGGCATCCCCAGTGGGATGCAGCCTACGCGAGGAAGGTTTAGTAGATCCACGCCATGCGTGGATGGATCTCCATCGAAATTGAATAGTCGACAATTCATCGAAGAACATCCACGCATGGCGTGGATCTACCGTGTCGACCAAGGTCGACACCCACCAACAGCGGCGGGAACCTGTCGAAGGCGGGGTGGGTCCGGTTGCGGGGGCGTGAGCCGCATGGATGCGGCGACCGAGCTTACATGGACGTACTTGCAGCGGCCCCCGCAACCGGACCCACCCCGCCATCCCACGGAATGCCCGCTGTTGCTTTTGCTGTTGTCTTGGATTGAAGCAGGTGCAGGGCGCAGCCCTGCCGAACCAACCCCTACCTTCCCGGCAACTGGGTAAACGCACGCTGCATGCAGTCCTCGCGGGGGCACACCCGGCAACCCGGCCCGATCGACACCGAATTGCCCGGGCTCTGCACGTCCAGCCCCAGCGAATACACCAGCCTGTCCGCATGCTGCAGATCACAGCCCAATGCCACCGCGAAGGTCTTGCGTGGCTGGCCGTGGCCGACCGGGCCGCTGCTGACCTGCCGTGCCAGCCAGAAATGGCGGCGGCCATCAGGCATGCGCGCGGTCTGGGTGAGGATGCGTCCGGGCTGGTTGAAGGCCTCGTAGACGATCCACAACGGGCACGACCCGCCCACCTGCGAGAAGTGGAAATCGGTGGCCGAGTGGCGCTTGGACACATTGCCGGCGCGGTCCACGCGGATGAAGAAGAACGGCAGGCCCGGGGCGCTGCGGCGTGCCAGCGTACTCAAGCGATGGCAGACCGCCTCGAATCCCACGCCGAACTGATGCGCCAGCAGCTCGATGTCATAGCTGCTGGCTTCGGCCGCGCGCAGGAAGCGCATGTACGGCATCACCAGCGCGCCGGCGAAATAATTGGACAGGCCGATGCGCGCCTGCGCGATACGCGCGTCGTCGGTGAAGCCGGTGCGCGCGATCACCGCATCGATCTGCGGCAGGTAGCCGCGCAGCGCCAGCTCGACCGCCATCTGGAACGCCTGTTGGCCCGGTTCCAGGTAGTCGGGCAGCCACAGCGTGCGGCTGCCGGCATCGTATTGGCGCTTCTCGCGGCCGGCCTGCAGCGCGGCCACTTCCACCAGCACCCCGTGGCGGTCGGCCAGCAACTGGCGCAGCCGGGGCGCTACGTGTCCCGGCGCCAGCCCCCATTCGGCGAACAGCTGCTCGGCCAGTTCATCCAGTTCGGGGATGTGGTTGTGCATGCGGTTGAAGAACTCGCGCACCTGGTCACCGGACGGCAGCGTGCTGCCCGCGCCTGGCTCGCCCAACTGGAATTCCAGCGCGGCGGCATGCTCGCGCAATGCCAGATGGCGGCGGTGCAGGTCCAGCAGCGCGCGGCTGACCTGCGGCAGGTTGCCGGCCAACGCCCGCAGTTCGGTCGCGCTGACGTCGGCCAGGCCGAGATCGCGCAGGGTCTCGCCCAGCGACTCCTGCAGCGCGGCGGGCTCATTGTCGTCGAACAGGGCGGAAACATCGCCCAACACCTCGCCCAGCTTCTTCTGCACCGCAGGCGTCAGCGGGCGCTTGTTGCGCTCGATCTGGTTCAGGTAGCTGGCCGACAGCCCCAATGCGCGGGCAAGGTCGGCCTGGCTGTAGCCGCGCTGCTCGCGCAGGCGCAGCAGGCGCAGGCCAAGTTGGCGCTGGGGGGCTGAATAATTCACAGAATTAACAGGAATCGTGGCGGGCATTGGCCAGATTAAGCGGATTCAGGCCGGAAATCGAGTTGGATGCTGTGAATAATGCCAAGCATCTTTCGCACCCCGTGGATTGTCGTCATGACTGTTGCAGCGCCCCGTATCCGCATGCTGATCGATGGCCAGTTCGTTGAATCGGCCACCTCCCACTGGCAGGACGTGATCAATCCGGCCACCCAGGACGTGCTGGCCCAGGTGCCGTTCGCCACCACGGGTGAAGTCGACGCGGCCGTGGCCGCCGCCAAGGAAGCCTTCAAGACCTGGCGCAAGACCCCGATCGGTACCCGCGCGCGCATCTTCCTGAAGTACCAGCAGTTGATCCGCGAAAACATGAGCGAGCTGGCGCACATCCTCACCGCCGAACAGGGCAAGACGCTGCCGGACGCCGAAGGCGATGTGTTCCGCGGCCTGGAAGTGGTCGAGCATGCGGCCGCCATCGGCAACCTGCAGCTGGGCGAACTGGCCAACAACGTGGCCAACGGCGTGGACACCTACTCGATCATGCAGCCGCTGGGCGTATGCGCAGGCATCACCCCGTTCAACTTCCCGGCGATGATCCCGCTGTGGATGTTCCCGATGGCCATTGCCACCGGCAACACCTTCATCCTCAAGCCGTCCGAGCAGGACCCGATGGTCACCATGCGCCTGGTCGAACTGGCGCTGGAAGCGGGCATTCCGAAGGGCGTGCTGAACGTCGTCCACGGTGGCGAAGAAGTGGTCAACGCCATCTGCGACCACCCGGACATCAAGGCCGTTTCGTTCGTCGGTTCCACCCGCGTCGGCACCCACGTGTACAACCGCGCCTCGCTGGCCGGCAAGCGCGTGCAGTGCATGATGGGCGCCAAGAACCACGCCGTGGTGCTGCCGGATGCCAACAAGGAGCAGACCCTCAACGCGATGGTCGGCGCTGCCTTCGGTGCGGCAGGCCAGCGCTGCATGGCTGCCTCCACCCTGGTGCTGGTCGGTGAAGCGCGCGGTTGGGTGCAGGACCTGGTCGAGAAGGCCAAGACCCTGAAGGTCAGCGGTGGCACCGTCGCCGGCACCGACGTCGGCCCGGTCATTTCCTGCAGCGCCCGTGATCGCGTCGAAGGCCTGATCGCGTCGGGTGTGGAGCAGGGCGCCAAGCTGGTGCTCGATGGCCGCAAGCCGCAGGTCGATGGGTTCGAGAAGGGCAACTTCGTCGGCCCGACCATCTTTGCCGGTGTCACCACCGACATGCGCATCTATCAGGAAGAAATCTTCGGGCCGGTGCTGGTCATCCTCGAAGCGGAAACGCTGGATGAGGCCATCGCGATGGTCAACAGCAACCCGAACGGCAACGGCACCGCGCTGTTCACCCAGTCCGGCGCCGCTGCACGTCGCTTCCAGGAGGACATCGACGTCGGCCAGGTCGGCATCAACGTGCCGATCCCGGTGCCGGTGCCGCTGTTCTCGTTCACCGGTTCGCGCGCTTCCAAGCTCGGCGACCTGGGTCCGTACGGCAAGCAGGTAGTGCTGTTCTACACGCAGACCAAGACCGTCACCGCGCGCTGGTTCGACGACGAGACGCTGAGCCACGGCGTCAACACCACCATCAGCCTGAAGTAAGGGCAGGAGCAGCCATGAGCCACTCGATGACGACGGAGCAGGAAGAAGCGCAGCAGGCCTATCGTGAGGCTGCGCGTGACTTCGCACAGGCCGAACTGGAGCCGCACGCCGCGCGATGGGATGCGGAGGGCATCTTTCCGCGCGAGGCGATCGCCAAGGCCGGTGAACTGGGCTTCTGCGGTCTGTACATGGACCCGGAAGTGGGCGGCAGCGGCCTGAGCCGACTGGACGCCGCCGTCGTCATCGAGGAGCTCGCCAACGTCGATCCGTCGACCGCGGCCTACATCAGCATCCACAACATGGCCTCGTGGATGGTGTCCACGTGGGGCCAGCCGGCCCTGCGCGATGCATGGGGCAATGACCTGTCGTCGGGCAGCAAGCTGGCCTCGTACTGCCTGACCGAGCCGGGTGCCGGCTCGGATGCAGCCTCGCTGAAGACCAGCGCCGTGCGCGATGGCGATTTCTACGTGTTGAATGGCTCCAAGGCCTTCATTTCCGGCGCCGGTGCCACCGAACTGCTGGTGGTGATGGCACGCACCGGCGGTGCTGGTGCAGGCGGGGTCAGCGCGATCGCGGTGCCGGCCGACCTGCCGGGCATCAGCTACGGCCGCAAGGAAGAGAAGATGGGCTGGAACAGCCAACCCACCCGCGGCATCACCTTCGAGAACGTCCGCGTGCCGGTCAGCCACCTTCTGGGAGAGGAAGGCGGCGGCTTCAAGCTGGCAATGAAGGGGCTCGATGGTGGCCGCATCAACATCGCCGCATGCTCGCTGGGTGCTGCGCAGGGTGCGCTGGATGCAGCGCGCCGCTACATGGGCGAGCGCCGCCAGTTCGGCAAGGCGTTGTCCGAGTTCCAGGCACTGCAGTTCAAGCTGGCCGACATGGCCATCGAACTGGTCGCGGCGCGGCAGATGGTGCATACCGCCGCGCGCAAGCTCGATGCCGGTGCCAGCGATGCCAACGTGTGGTGCGCGATGGCCAAGCGTTTTGCCACCGATGCCGGCTTCAACATCTGCAACGAAGCCCTGCAGATCCACGGTGGCTACGGCTACATCCGCGAATATCCGATCGAGCGCCTGCTGCGCGACAGCCGCGTGCACCAGATCCTGGAAGGCACCAACGAGATCATGCGGGTGATCGTTGCCCGTCACCTGCTCAACACCGAAGAGGAACTGCGATGAAGGATTGGCGTACCCAGGAGCACGTGGGCCTGAAGGTCGAGGCCGATGGCCACACCGCCGTGGTCACCCTGAACAACCCGCCGGCGCATACCTGGACCGTGCACAGCCTGTCGGCGCTGCGCGACCTGGTGGGCGCGCTGAACGCAGACCGCGACATCTACGCGCTGGTGATCACCGGTGACGGCGAGAAGTTCTTCTCCGCCGGTGCCGACCTCAACCAGTTCGCCTCCGGCGACAAGGCGGCCGCTCGCGAAGCCGCGCGCCGCTTCGGTGAAGCCTTCGAGGCGCTGTCCGCGTTCCGTGGCGTATCGATTGCCGCGATCAACGGCTACGCCATGGGTGGCGGCCTGGAATGCGCGCTGGCCTGCGACCTGCGCATCATCGAAGACCACGCCCAGGTTGCGCTGCCGGAGGCCACCGTTGGCCTGCTGCCGTGCGCCGGTGGCACCCAGAACCTGCCGCGCCTGGTCGGCGAGGGCTGGGCCAAGCGCATGATCCTGCTCGGCGAGCGCATCAACGCCGAGACCGCGGTGCGGATTGGTCTTGCCGAAGAAAAGGTCGGCAAGGGCGAATCCAAGGCGCTGGCACTGGAATGGGCGAAGAAGGCTGGCAAGCAGAGCCCGACCAGCATCGCCGCCTGCAAGACCCTGGTGCAGTCCACCCGCACTGGCACCCATGCATCGGCGCTGGTGGCCGAGCGCGAGGCCTTCGTCGATCTGTTCGACACCGCCGATCAGGTCGAGGGTGTGAGTGCCTTCCTTGAAAAGCGCGCCGCGCAGTGGAAGAACGCATGACTGCGGTCGACACGAACGTTGCCGAAGCACCGGTACTGTTCGAAGAACGCGCCGCTGGCAACGGCACGCGCATCGGCATCGCCACGCTCAACGCACCGCGTACGCTCAATGGCTTCTCGCTGCCGATGGCACATCTGCTGCTGACGCAGCTCAACGCCTGGGCTGACGACGACGGCATCGCGCTGGTGGTGCTGCAGGGTGCCGGCGAAAAGGCATTCTGTGCCGGCGGTGATCTGCACAGCCTGTACCAGAGCATGCTCGCCTACCGCGAGGCCGGCCACACGGACATCCGCGAGAACGACTACGCCGCCGAGTTCTTCGACGTCGAGTACCGCGTCGACTACCTGATCCATACCTACGCCAAGCCGATCCTTTGCTGGGGCCATGGCATCGTGATGGGCGGCGGCATCGGTCTGATGTCCGGCGCCAGCCATCGCGTGGTCAGCGAGCGTTCCAAGCTGGCCTTCCCGGAAATCACTGTCGGTCTGTTCCCGGACGTGGGTGGCAGCTGGCTGCTGCCGCGTGTGCCGGGCAACGGCGGCCTGTTCCTTGCACTGACCGGTGCGCTGCTCAACCCCGGCGATGCGATCTACGCCGGCCTGGCCGACGTGCACGTGGCCGAGGAGCGCCGCAGTGCGGTGTTCGATGCGCTGCTGCAGGTCGCGTGGTCGGCCGATGCCGCACGCAACCACGAACGCCTGTCACAGCTGCTGCTGTCGTTCGCCAGCGATGCGGCTACCGGCCCGCTGCTGGCCAATGCCGCGCAGGTCGATGCGCTGTGCGAAGGCGATGATCTCGCCGCCATCGTCGAACGCATCAGCACGCTGCAGACCGATGATGCCTGGTTGCAGGCCGCACAGAAGACGCTGGCCGCCGGTGCGCCGGGTTCGGCACGGCTGGCCTTCGAACTGCAGAGCCGCAGTGCTGGCCAGGACCTGGCCAGCGTGTACCGGCTGGAGTACATCACGGCGCTGCATTGCGCTGCGCATGGCGATTTCGCCGAAGGCATCCGCGCGCTGCTGATCGACAAGGACCGCACTCCATCGTGGAACCCGGCCTCGCTGACCGAGGCCAGCCGCGCATGGGCCGATACGTTCTTCGCTTCTCCCTGGGCCGATGCCGCGCATCCGCTGGCCGACCTGGGTACCTCCATTGCTGAAAGGAGCCTTGCATGAGCCGCATTGCATTCATCGGGTTGGGCAACATGGGTGGCCCGATGGCCGCCAATCTGGTCAAGAACGGCCACACCGTGCGCGTGTTCGATCTGGTGCCGGCCGCCGTACAGGCTGCTGTGGATGCAGGCGCAAGCGCCGCGCCATCCGCACGCGATACGCTTGCCGACGCCGAGGTTGTGATCTCGATGCTGCCGGCCAGCCGCCACGTCGAAGGCGTGTACCTGGGCGACGACGGCATCCTTGCCGCGATTCCCGCCGGTGCGCTGGTCATCGACTGCAGCACGATTGCACCTGCCAGCGCGCGCAAGGTTTCCGAAGCGGCCGCGGCACGAGGCCTGCAGATGATCGATGCACCAGTGTCCGGCGGTACTGCTGGCGCACAGGCCGGCACGCTGACCTTCATCGTCGGTGGTGAAGAGGACGCGCTGGAACGCGCCCGCCCCGTGCTGCAGGCGATGGGCAAGAACATCTTCCATGTGGGTGCCAGCGGCGCCGGCCAGGTCGCCAAGCTGTGCAACAACATGGCGCTGGGCGTGATCATGGCCGTCACCGGCGAAGCCATCGCGCTCGGCGTGGCACACGGGCTGGACCCGAAGGTGCTGTCGCAGATGATGGCGGTCAGCACCGGCCGCAGCTGGGCCACCGAAGTGTGCAACCCGTGGCCCGGCGTGCTGGAGAACGCACCGGCGTCGCGCGGCTACAGCGGCGGCTTCGGCAGTGACCTGATGCTGAAGGACATGGGCCTGGCGGTGGAAGCGGCGATGAGCGTCGGCGCCTCGATCCCGCTGGGCGAAGTGGCCCGCAACCTGTACTCGATGAACCACCAGGCCGGTCGCGGCAAGCTGGATTTCTCCAGCGTCGTGCAGCTGATCACCAGCGAAAAATAGGGCTTGGACGTGTAGAGCCGAGCCCATGCTCGGCTGCCTTTCCACCGCGCATCGCGGCGCCGGATGGATCAGCCGAGCATGGGCTCGGCTCTACGCAAGCGAATGCGCCCCCGGCCACGTGCCGGGGCCCACCCGAGGTGGGATGGGCGGATGCACGGTTTCGACCGGCATCCGCCCATTTTTTTGGGTCGGATCCCTTTCGCAACGCGAATGGGCTCTGACCCCAGACACACCGCAACGGGGTCAGAGCCCTCTGCCTTTGGCAAAGGGATCCGACCCCTCGTTGCATCAGGCAACGATCAGCGTCACGTCGATGTTGCCGCGGGTGGCGTTGGAGTACGGGCAGACGATGTGCGCCTTCTGCACCAGCTCTTCCACCTGCTCGCGCGGCACGCCCGGCACGTTGATGGTCAGCTCGGCTTCAATGCCGAAACCAGTCGGGATCTGGCCGATGCCGACCTTGCCGGTCACGGTGGTGTCGGCCGGCAGCGCGACCTTGGCCTGGCCGGCCACGAACTTCAGTGCGCCGAGGAAGCAGGCCGAATAGCCCGCAGCGAACAGCTGTTCCGGATTGGTGCCCGGGCCGCCTGCGCCGCCCAGCTCGCGCGGGGTCGACAGCTGGATGTCCAGCACGTTGTCGGAAGAAACGGAACGACCTTCGCGGCCGCCGGTGGAGGTGGCCTGGGCGGTGTACAGAACCTTTTCGATGGACATCGGGATGCTCCTGGTCAGTGGGTGGGTGATGCGTTGGAGCCTACTTTGCCCGGATTCTGCGCACGTTGGGTTACAACACGTCCGAAAAACTTGATTGAACGTCCTGTCAGCCTAGATCGTCCATTCCCGGTCAGTGGTGAACATGATGGTCAGCCAGCGGTCCGGCGATGATTCGCCCAGCGCGTCGCCGATTTCGTCGCGCAGGTGATCCCACTCCAGCAGAGGCCGCGGCGGGTCGTCCTCGCGCACCACGAAGAACAGCTCGATCTGTTCGCCACGGCCCACCTGGGCCACATAGCTGCGGTGTTCGACGAAGCCGTGCTTTGCAACGATTCCCCGCGCCACGGCATCGACGTGTGCCTGCAGTTCCGGCGGCGTGACCAGCAGGATGCCGGCCAGCGCGCGCCGCACCGTGCCCAGCGGCGCGATCATCACCAGCACGCAGACGAACGCCAGGATGGCCGGATCGATGTACGGCCCGACCCATGCCCATGAGGTACCGTGGACCAGCACACCGCCGAGGAAGGCCGCCAGGTAGCAGGCCGACATGCTCGCGGCGATCACCCAGTTCTTCGCATCCAGTGCGATGAACTCCGAGCCGATGCGCCGGTTGGCACGCAGCACGAACCAGGCCAGCGCGCTCTCGGCCACGATCGACAGTGCCGCGAAGATGATCGCGGGACCAAGCGCGATCTGCCGCCCACCCGACATCAGCGCATCGACCGCATTGACCAGGGCATACAGCGCTGCGCCGATCATCAACGTACCGCTCACACCCAACACGATCGGTTCCAGGTGCCAGAAACCCATGGTGAAGCGCTGGTTGAGGCGTGACTGCAGGGCGTCGGTCTGCGTGGACAGCGCGATCAGCCGCGCGACCAGCAGCGACAACCAGGTCATCACCACGTCGATCAGGCCGTAGATGCCGTCGAAGATGATCAGCGAAGAGTTGGCCAGCAGGCCGAACACCACCGCCGCTGCGGCCAGCAGCAGCGAGCCGACAATGGACAGGCGCAGCACGCCCTGTTCGGTGCGTGGATCGAAGAAGCGGGGAGGGGCCGTGACCATGCGGCATTGTAGAGCGGAGCCATGCTCCGCTGCCTCTCACGCCGTCTTGCCTACCTGCGGGTCATCGGCTGCAGTACACTCCGCACCCTCCACGCTTTCCGACGACGCACTGCAGTGATCACACCACCCTGACCCTTGCCGCCCTTCGGCAGCCGGCCCATCCGGCTCAGGAACCCGTGTCTTCACACTGCAGCGCCACGTGGCCCCGCCCGCGTGTGCGCGGAGCTTTTCCATGCAAACGTCTTATCCCCTGCGCCGGCAATGGCTCGGCAATCTCCGTGGTGATCTGCTGTCCGGCACCGTCGTCGCCCTGGCGTTGATTCCCGAAGCCATCGCGTTCTCGCTCATCGCTGGCGTCGACCCCAAGGTCGGCCTGTATGCCGCGTTCTCCATTGCCGTGATCACCGCTATCGCCGGTGGCCGCCCGGGCATGATTTCCGCTGCCACCGGTGCGATGGCGCTGGTGATGGTTGATCTCGTACGTGATCACGGCCTGCAGTACCTGTTCGCCGCCAGCATCCTGGCCGGCCTGCTGCAGGTAGTGGCCGGCCTGTTCAAGCTCGGTTCGTTGATGCGTTTTGTTTCGCGCTCGGTCATCACCGGCTTCGTCAATGCGCTGGCGATCCTGATCTTCCTGGCGCAGCTGCCGGAACTGGTCGGTCGCGGCCCTACCGTTTATGTGCTGTGCGCGGCCGCGCTGGCGATCATCTACCTGCTGCCGCGCATCACCCGTGCGGTGCCCTCTCCGCTGGTGGCCATTGGCCTGCTCACTGCCGTGGTGGTGGGGTTCGGCATCGAGGTGCGCACGGTTGGCGACATGGGCCAACTGCCCGACAGCCTGCCGCACTTCCTGCTGCCTGATGTGCCGCTGACGTGGGACACCCTGCGCATCCTGTTGCCGGTGTCGGCGACGCTGGCCGTGGTCGGCCTGCTCGAATCGATGATGACCCTGCAGATCGTCGAGGACATCACCGAGACGCCCAGCGAACGCAACCGCGAATGCGTCGGCCAGGGCGTGGCCAACACGATTACCGGCTTCCTGGGTGGCATGGCCGGCTGCGCGATGATCGGCCAGTCGGTCATCAACGTGACCTCCGGTGGTCGCGGGCGCCTGTCCTGCCTGGTGGCCGGCGTACTGCTGCTGGTGCTGGTGGTGTACGGCAGCGACCTCGTGCGGCAGATTCCGATGGCCGCACTGGTGGCGGTGATGATCATGGTCAGCATCGGCACCTTCAGCTGGCGCTCGCTGCGCGACCTGCGCACGCATCCCCGCAGTTCCTCAGCCGTGATGCTGCTGACCGTTGTGGTCACCGTGGCCACCCATGATCTGGCCAAGGGCGTGCTCAGCGGCGTGCTGTTGTCGGCGCTGTTCTTCGCCCGCAAGGTGGGCCGCATGTTGGATGTGCAGCGAGAAGACGCAGGCCATGCGCAGGTTTACCGTGTGCGCGGCCAGGTGTTCTTCGCCTCCGCCGGGCAGCTGGGTGCGGCGTTTGATTACCAGCGTGTGGCGGCGAAGGTCGAGATCGATCTGCGCGAGGCCCACCTGTGGGATCTGACTGCCGTGGCCGCACTGGAACGCGCGCAGGAAAAGCTGGCCGCGCATGGTGCGCAGGTGACGGTGGTGGGCCTCAATGCCGCCAGCCAGACCTTGGTCGAGCAGGTAGGGGGGCGCGGTGGTGGTCACTGAGTTCGTACTCACCGGCCGTCACCTACTATCGGAAAAGGCGGGACCATAAGCGCTTTGGCAGGCGCCGGTGACATCCACCTGCGTCTGCCGCTGATTCAACAGGGCGCACCCGGGTGACCGTAGCGGCGGTCACCCGTGCTGTTGCATCAGTGCCTTCGCCCCATGCACCTGACCTCTACCCGCATGTCGGCGTCCATTACCTCGCTCGTGCAGATCATCTGGTTGTCGCCCGGCCCAATGTTGGGGCGCACGCCCAGATCGAAGAGGTAGCGAATGAAGTCCATATAGGCGTCACTGGTGATGCCACCGGGGAATTCGTACACCACCGGCCTGCCGTCCTTGGCAACGTCCTCTTTCGTCTCTGGAACCGGGTTGCCGTGAACGTCGCTGCCGGTGCCGGGGATCGCCGCCCAGCTCTTCATCTCGATGTTGTAGGAGGCCTTGATCTTCGAGCCATCGGCGAAGTTCAGGGTGGTCACCGGGCGGCCCGCGGTCAGCGAAATGTTCTTTCCCCTGACCGAGTTGATGAACGTCATGTGCGCCGCGTACCCGCGGGCCAGCCAGGAGGCATTCAATTGCTCGATCGCGTTGTTCATTCTGGCCGGACTCTGCAGTGCTTCGTACACGGTTGCCGGAACGGGTCTGTCTGCAGTGGGGGCCGCCAGTGCCCGTCGCACGCGTGCAGTCCCCATCGCCTGCTGGGGGAGCCTCCATGTGTTCGACGCAAGGTCGTAGTTCATTTCAAGGCTGCGTCCATTCGCGTGCCAGAAGCGGACCAGTGCTACGAAGTAGTCTTCCAGGTCCTGCTCGATCGGCAGCTCCTGGATCCTGCGATCCCACAGGATGACGAACTTCCGTATTTCTCCCGTGGAAATGCTGGTTACCAGAGCACCGCCGACGTCGACGTCCGACAGCGCGGCTGCCTGCATCTGAGCGTATGAACAACCTTCGCACGGGATGTCTTGTATGTGCTTCAACTGCGCGTGCGCTCCCTGCGCACAGAGCAGCAACGCCACAGCAGTGGCGTAGCGGAACAGCCTCATCGAATTCGATTCCTAGATGGATGGATTGGGTAGGAAATGAATGACGATCCTGGCTACTGCCGCAATGACCAGCGCAATCGAAACGGCGCGGGTGAAGCGATGGACCTCGCGCCGTTGGAAGGGGATCCATACCGTGAGCAGGATGGTCGAGAGACCAAAAACCACCACCGGGATGCCGGAGGTCGTCATCGCCATGCACAGGCTGATGAAGGCGAACAGCTCCAGGACCAGTTCGATATAGGTGCGTTGCTGCATTACATGTTCCGTTTGCTTGGGACATCCATGGCCGCACATCGTTATGCGGCGCACAAATGATATCACTTCTCATTCGTATTTGGTGGTGTGGCGCCCCCGCCGCCATTCATCCGCGCGGTGTAAACTATTGATCTCACTGGCAATGCCAGTCTCCACGATCAACCGCCCGATGACGTCCGCCACCGCCCGTTACGCTGATTCCCTGCGCCTGTCCGTCGCCCCCATGATGGATAGGGCCGACAGCTTAGCCGGGCAACGGTTTCGGAGCACCCGGTACATTATTGGCACAGGTGATCGCCTAAGCGCTTAGAACTTCGCATGGTGCATTTGACGGTGACGGATGGAAGCTGCGCGTAAGCCCGTCCTCAAACAGCATCCGCGTGCTAGCATTCGCTGCGTTCATTTTTCAGTCAGGAAGACGGATGGGCAGCGTGAATAAGATCGTCGCGGTAACCGTAGCTGCTGTGCTTGTGATTGGCGTGGCTTGGTACGGCGTTGGTAGGTATCAATCGCCCCCCAGTGTTCCAACTGACGCAGGGGCTTCAGAGCAATCTGGCGGCCAGCCTGTGGCAAAAGGGGGGCGCGCAACTTCCGTGAACTCCATTGAATCGATACCTTGGGCACGGGCCGAGTCCCATGTGTCGGGGAGTTGGTTCGCAGACCTTCGTTCTCGCGCCGATGCGGGAGATGTCGTAGCGCAAAGGGATCTAGCGGAGATCTATCAACGCTGTTCGGTCTTCAGCCTATCCCCGGCGAACATGTACTCGACATTGGATGCGTACGCTCGCATACGTGGGGCACCAGAAGGTGCCTATGACGATATCAAGAAGCGATTTGCAGCTGCCTGCTCCGGCGTCGATGGTGGTCAAGTCATACCGCAAGAGGCCTACGGGAACTGGTTTGAACGTGCTGCCGCTCAGGGCGACCCGTACTCCAGGGTTGCGATTGCTTCCCGCAACTGGAGTGAACTCAAACCTGGGGACTATCAGTCTCTCGCTCGGGACGTGGTCAATTCAGCCGATCCGGAAGCAATTTTTGCACTCGGTGACTTGCTGGCTCTCGCTCCGGAAACCGCTGAGCTTGCGGAGTTCAAGTCCGGTATGACGGGTCCATATGCGAGTTATGCGTGGGGGATCGCCGCTTGCCGCTTGGGTGCTGATTGCTCGAGTGGCTCGTATCGAATGGACTCGCTCTGCGTCAATACAGGAATTTGCGGTACAGGTGATTTTGAAGATGCCATCCGGACCCAGGCGGTCCCGGTCGGTCAACAAGAAGCGCTGGATAAAGCGATAGCTGAAGTGCAGAGGATTGTCGGCAAAAAACCATCTTGAAAAGGAACTTTTGCTGAGTCGGATTTCTCGAAAGAAGAAGTGGAGCTTAGTAGGGTTGTCTTTCGTCGCGTTCTCTGTCATTGCGGCGACGATCAGCATCAATGCCCAGGCATTCCCGTATAACCAGGTTCCAGCGGCACAAGGTCTGTCTGCTTATGAAATGGCAGAACTTCGCATCGCAGGCCTCACCGGTTTGGCTGGTATGTATCGATGCACCAACGGACTTGGCTCTGCTCCTGTTGGTACCAAGATCAAGGTCACTTGGGCCGATGGCTCGACCGAGGAAGCGACCGTCGTATGTCTAGCCGGGAGCGTCTGTGTGCAGCCGACTCCCGGTACGCAGAAGCCGGCCAGCAGTGGTAATGGTGGTACCGGCAGCGGTGGCGGTGGCGGTGGTGGTGGCGGTAGTGGCGGCGGTGGCGGCTACATCGGCGGAGGTAGTGGTGGTGGCGGTGGTGGTAGTGGTGGTGGCGGTGTGGTTATTGTGGGTCCGCCAAAAAACGCTGACTAAATCCCGAGCTGTTGTTGGGCGAAGAGCGCGCAACAGGCGCGCGGCATGCTGCCAATTCCCTGCGCTGTCTTCAAATTGAACGTATCTCGATTGACGTGGGGTTGCTGCGACATGCAGCAACCCTTTTTCTTTTCACAGCCTCTGCCACTGGCATCGGCGATCAACGTCGGCCGAGACTGAGAGCTATTGGGCCGGACCATCGTGGCGGCTGCTTTCCGTTTTTTACGCGGCACGGCCACTTCGTTGCCGGATTCATTCTGTACCTGACTGATCCGCAGCCCGAGGACGGGGACGTGTCCAAACTGCGCGAGGCGCTGCGGCAGTCGCGCGGGCCGGGCAATTTCCGCAACCTGTTCGTGCATTCACCGAACGAGAAGAAGGACGGCCTGCAGCTGATCCCGGTCAGCGAGGTGGCGGCGAAGGATGAATTCACCGGCATCAAGAGCGTTACCCGCGACGACATGCTGGCATCGCTGCGGACCCCGCCTCAGCTGCTGGGCATCGTGCCGCAGAACAGCGGTGGCTTCGGCTCCATCCGCGAGGCGGCAATGGTGTGGTCTGCCATGGAGCTGGCGCCACTGCAGACGCGCATGACTGCGGTCAACGAATGGCTGGGCCAGGACGTGATCGCCTTCGATCCCTTCGAGCTGGCCGCAGTGACCGCGTGATTCCGCACACCAGATAGCTGATCTGCCGACATTCGCCGCGATTCGCACCATCTCCTCCGGACAGATACCTGCGAGATGGTTCAATTGGGCGCACAAAAAAGCCGTCAGCTAGGGCAGCTGACGGCCTGGTCATATCTTGCTTGAAATTCAGTTACTTCATCCGCAACCGGGCCTTAGTTACGGCAGCAGGAGTAATTTCCACCCGATTCATGCAGTTCAGTTTTTTTGCGGGAAAGGAGTACGCAATGATTGCGTCGCCAACCTGAGCCCCGAATGTGTATGTGGCGTGCTCGCTGTCGCCGCGCGCGTAGTCCATCACGATCAGGCTTGGGTAGCGCGAACGAAGAGAGGCAACCGGAACGCAGCTCCCGGACAAGTTGAATGAGACGGAATCAGCACGATGTCCTGCGCCCATCACAATGGCGGAGTCACGCGTAAACAAAGACGGTCCGATTTCCTTGTCTGGCAAAGTACTTCCTTGACTCAACCGCTCCGCAGTCGTCTTAGCGGATCCGGAGACAATTTTCGAGACATCGTCCGAGTGACCCGGGAGATTGAGGGCGATCTCCTCAGAGAATGCCCAGAGTTTGGCTTCCGCCGCAGAATTGGCTTGAGTGCTTGCTGCAATTGCCGTGAAGGGGGTCAGGGAGACCACGGCAGCAATAGCGTAGGTTACGAGATTCATTAATTACTCCTCCCCTTTCGGATCCGGCTTGGGTCCGTAAATTGTGTCATATTCTTTGCCGTAGTAGATTTTGTAGTTCTCGCCCGTGGTTGAGGCCACATTGCCATCGCAGAAGGTGTCGCCGACCCGCTTTGCGAGATTGGCGCCGCCGCCGGCAATAACAGCCAGCAATGCAGTTGAATTTGCCGCCGCCAAACCGATATCTACGGTGTTCTCTGAAGTGGCGATGATCTCGTTTCTCGCCGTGACATTATTCAATACCGCAAGCCCCTCATTGGTGCATGCTTTTTCGATGTAGTCAGCCCTCGTTCCTAGTGGCCACCCTTGATCGAGGTAAAGGTGGCCCATCTCATGGGCAACTTGAGCTACCGCATAATTTAAGCCCGCGAGATTGTTTGGGCTGCAAGTGTAGTTGCTGACATACACCTTCTTGCCCGGTTTATCAAGGTAAGATCCGGGCCCATATAGGAACTGAAAGTCAGTGCTGTTAACCTGAGTCGTCAACGTGGGCGATCCATAGATGACGAAATCTACGCAGTCGCCAAGGCCCGTATCGACGGGTTGATCCTGAGATTGTGCCTGTGGCACATAAATTCCAAGCAAGACAAGAAAAAGTAAAACTGCCGACTTCATGTCTACTCCCTTCCGGTGTGGTGGATACTTCCTTTTTGCGCCTCGTGCGCATGTTGATTGTAGCAATCAGGCATTTACGCGCTGAGACAAGGTTCCGGTTTCGGGGTAGGGTTAATCCTACATGCGGCGCCCCGTGCGGCCTTCCCGATGATTAATGAGGGTGGGGTCGCCGGTTTGCTTGGTGCCGGCAGATCGCTGATTTCTTGCGCAGGCACGCCTCCATTGAATAGCAACTGAGAAAGGCCGCCCTATTGGGCGGCCTTTCCCGTCTACGCCTTGCTGCTTTGCGGCAGGAAGAGACACTGTCCATTAGTGCCGCCAGCCGCCCGACACTCGGCGAACGGGCCAGCCTTGGCCTGCCACATCGAACCTGCGATGGCGAACAGGACCGCCGTCAGCGCGCACCATGCCATGAACGGGCGCTCAGGCGTGGGAACGCCGTTGAAGTAGGCGACAACCCGACGGAAGCCAAACCCGACAGCGACGACCAGGGGTCCGGCTGCTGCGCCGATGAGGGTCCAGATGCCCAGCGCGAAACCTTCTGACAAACCTTGCAGCATGAAGCGTTCTCCAGTCTGAGTTGATGTGTCCCCTGTGGGGATATCGGCGGCAGGTGCGCGTCCTTGAGGGCGGAGCCAAGCGCCCTGCCAGGTCTCGCTGGTCTGCCGACGGTCGATGACGCGGCAACACCGTACTAAAATTATCTAATCAGTACGGAGTGACCGTTCGGACCCCGACGCGCGCACTCGTCTCCCCGCCACGCCTGCGCACTTCATGGGGTGTTTTTCCTGCACCCCCTGCAGCAGCCCCCCGGCGAGGCCCTGTATGGCTTTCTCCGGGGTGTCCGAGTGCCTGCCGACCCTGCGGTTCCCTGCGCGCAAGGGGGCTTTTCTACGTGCCCTGGGTGGCGAGCGCCGTCGGCGTGTCCGTTTAGGGGGATGGGGGGTGTCCGGAAAGGGGCAACATCTGCAATCGGCCGTCGTTTATCCCTGTAAGTCATTGATATCTATGGGTATGTGAGATTGCAAAAGATGTTAATTCAGAGCAATTTTTAAGGCCCCAAAATGTAATGTCATTGATTTTTAAGGGAAAAAAATCCTGTCGAAGTTGCCCCCCTCAAAAGGCAATGTGGTTGCTCGAAGGTTGCCAAACTATTGCCATTGATATAGATGGATAAATAATTGATTTATAAGTAATTTATAGGGATTGGAAGCGTCGATTGCAGAAATTGCTACTTCCCGGTGGCCGAATGATTTTTTGCAACTAAAGGGCCGGAAGGTTGCCTTGGCATCTCTGCTGCCGCACCTGCACTCTCACTGGACGCACGTCGTGTTGCCGCAGCCTTTGCGACGGCCAGCCGTATCCTGCCGCCCATGCCGCTGCCCCCCGACTTCTACTGGACGACACGCTGGCCAAGTGATCCGCTGACCGTGATTGCTTGCGATGGGGTGTGGGTGGTCGCCATGTCACAACGCGTTGACGACGAGACCTGGATCGCCTTGCTGGATCGCCACCGCAATGGCCCCGGTGGCCCTTCCCGGCGGTGCACCAGCTATGAGCAGGGGCGCGCCGGCGCTGAGCTGTGGGTGGCCAGGCATGAGGCACGGCTCCGCGAGGAGGTGGCAGCCATCAACCGCTGGCGGGAGGCTGTGCGCGCGAACAGGCTGGCCAAGTTGAACACCCCGCCGCCCTTCGGCTGGATGGGGTAGGTCCGATTGCGAGGCGGGGCGGAGCGTAGTGATTAGAAAATCCACGCCGCGTGATGCCCTTAAGTCCCGCGATCACATAGAGCTTTTGAAGAGCCCTCTCACTTCGTCCGCAGCATAGACAATGCCTTTCCCGATGCCGTCTTGGCCATCTGCGCCAGGGAACAGAATGGCTGAAATCTGGTCGATCAGCCGGTATGCGTTCTTCATGGGGGGGGTGTCTCCAGCCGCCTCTCTCAGCGTAATCGTTTGCTGATAGGAGTTGAGGACAGTGAAATGGATGGCAACAAGACCATCGATGGCTTTCCGATGTTTCTCCCCAAAGATCGCGGCGACGTGATTCGACAACCCGGCAAGTTCGGCGGCGTAATCTTTCGACTTCAGCGCTGCCAAGCGACTGCTATAAGAGAAAGAATGCAGGACTCGATCACCGTGCTCGCGATCAATCTCGAACGCCTCCGGGGCACGTCGCGCATCCTTCATGTTTCGCACCAAACCTTCGACGGCGACCATGACCTGCACAGCCAGTTCTGAGTTGCGCTTGTACCGCAGCTCCTTGCGCCATTGGTTGACGCCCCACACCGCTGCCGCCGCGCCTAGGATGGCGGCCTCGCCCTGCAGCATTGTCCCTGTGGCATCCCAATCGACAGGGTAGCCATGTGTTGCAGCAACGTATGCAAGAACCGCTCCCGCCACTCCAGATGGGAGCGCGATTCCAAGTATGGCCAGCACTGAAGGTGGCTTCATGCAGCATCAACTCCTGAGAGGTGGGCGGTGCGGTGGAGGGATTCCGGACGCAGCTGCGTGTAGCGCTTCAACTCGTTCCACGACGTATGAAGCGTAACGGCGGCGACCTCGGGGATATCGTAGCCCTGCTCGAACAGCCGCGACGTGGCTTCGTGCCGCAGGTCGTGGAAACACAGGTCCTCGATCCCGAGCGCGCTGCAGGCGCGGGTAAAGGACGTGCCTACGGATTTCGAGTTGTAGGGGAAGATCCGGTTTTCGCCGGCGATCTGCGGTTGTCGCTGCACCAGGTCCCAGGCTTCGCCCAGCAGAGGGAACGTCCTATGGTTGCCGATCTTGGCGCGGGGGTGCTTTGCGTCCCTGAGCATCGCCGTCCGCTTTTCGCTGTCCAGATCCGACCACAGCAGCCGGGTGATTTCGCTTTCCCGCTTCGCCGTGAGGATGGCGAAGGTGACGATATCGCTCATCGGAATGGTTGAGCGCCAGGCTGCCGCTACGTAGTACGCGTGCAGGCGCTGCAGTTCTTCGTCGGTCGGTCGCCGGTCGCGCTTCTCGGATTTGGCCACCAGCTTCAACAGTCGCAGTAGTTGCCCGTCTGGGTCGGGCCAGCCGCCTTCACAGCGGCCAGGTCATCGATACGTCAGTCGATCAACTGCTTTATGGTCAGATTCTCGCCGGGCGGAGCCACCCCGGCTCCGTTCAGCCCGGCGGTGTAAACTATTGATCTCACTGGCAATGCCAGTCTCCACGATCAACCGCCCGATGACGTCCGCCACCGCCCGTTACGCTGATTCCCTGCGCCTGTCCGTCGCCCCGATGATGGACTGGACCGACCGCCACTGCCGGGTGTTCCACCGCCTGCTGGCACCGGGTGCGCGGCTGTACACCGAAATGGTGCACGCCAACGCTGTGATCCACGGCGATCGCCAGCGCCTGCTTGGTTTCGATGCCAGCGAACAACCGCTGGCGCTGCAGCTGGGTGGCAGTGATCCGGCCCTGTTGGCACAGGCTGCGCGCATCGCCGCCGAGTGGGGCTATGACGAGGTCAACCTCAACTGCGGCTGCCCGTCCGACCGCGTGCAGGCCGGACGTTTCGGCGCTTGCCTGATGCGCGAGCCGGTGCTGGTGGCCGAGTGCGTGTCGGCCATGGTCGAGGCGGTGGACATTCCGGTGACGGTGAAGTGCCGCCTGGGCGTGGACGAGGACGACAATTACGACGTATTCGCCAGCTTCGTCGACCACCAGGTCCAGGCCGGTGCCGCGATGGTGGTGGTGCACGCCCGCAATGCCTGGCTGAAGGGCCTGTCGCCGAAGGAGAACCGCGAGGTTCCGCCGCTGAAGTACGACTGGGCCTATCGCCTGAAGCAGGAGCGCCCGGCGCTGCCGGTGGTGCTCAATGGCGGCCTGGCCAGCATCGAGGCGGTGCAGGCGCAGGCCGCGCACGTCGATGGCGTGATGCTCGGCCGCGCGGCCTACCACGACCCCTACCTGCTGCATCAGCTGGAGGCCCTGCATACCGGCGCGCCGCTGCGACCGCGCGGTGAACTGCTGCGCGCCCTGCGCCCGTACATCGACGCCCGCCTGGGCGAAGGCCTGGCCCTGAAGCACATCACCCGCCACATCCTCGGCCTGTTCCATGGCCAGCCCGGTGGCCGCGCGTTCCGCCAGGTGCTGAGCGAGGGCGCCCATCGCTCCGGCGCCGATTGGACGCTGATCGAGCAGGCGCTGTCGGTCACCGAACGGGACGCCGATCGCGCTGCTGCGTGACGCCAGTCACATTCCTGACTTGACAAGGGCGGCCATTTCGTCCCGAATGTTCACTTAGCTGAACAACGGTCTGGAGCATCTGGAAAAGTTCAGACCGGATTCACTGCCCGAAACCAAGAATTTGCAAAAGATTTGTAAAACGCCGGGTTCCATTCCGGTGCCCGGATTTACGACTTTTGAACGAATCGCCGTGCTCGGCTAGGATCGCATCGATGTCTTCCGCTCCCTTCCACCGCTGTTTTGCCCTGGCCACCTGCGTGGTCCTGGCGGCTGCCCCGCTGTCTTCGGCGCTGGCGCAGGACCCGCAGCGGGAACAGGGGCGCGCTGAAATGATGGAGCGCGGTGGCCGTGGCGCCAGCAACGAGCGTTCGCTGTCCGATGCCGTGCGCCGCGTGCAGCGCACCACCGGCGGCCACATCCTGGGCGCCGAGCGGGTGCCGTTCGATGGTCGTGACATCAACCGGGTCAAATACATGGACGACCGCGGTCGGGTCCGCTACATGGACGACCCCGCCCCGGCACGTTCACAACCGCGCACACCGCGGTCGGATATGTCATCACTACGCGGCGATAACCCCTGAACAGGGATAGTTGTCGCTATCAACCCGTACCCACAGGCCTCCGGGCCGCACCCAGCACACTAGGGAGAGTTCATGCGTATCCTTCTGGTCGAAGACGAAGCCCCGCTGCGTGAGACCCTGGCAGCCCGGCTCAAGCGCGAAGGTTTTGCCGTCGATGCAGCGCAGGACGGCGAAGAAGGCCTGTACATGGGCCGCGAAGTCCCGTTCGACGTCGGCATCATCGACCTTGGCCTGCCCAAGATGTCGGGCATGGAGCTGATCAAGGCCCTGCGCGACGAAGGCAAGAAGTTCCCGGTGCTGATCCTGACCGCGCGTTCGAGCTGGCAGGACAAGGTCGAGGGCCTGAAGCAGGGCGCCGACGATTACCTGGTCAAGCCGTTCCATGTGGAAGAGCTGCTGGCCCGCGTCAACGCGCTGCTGCGCCGTGCCGCAGGCTGGAGCAAGCCGACCCTGGAATGCGGCCCGGTCGCCCTGGATCTGGCAGCGCAGACCGTCAGCGTGGCCGGCAGCAATGTCGACCTCACCAGCTACGAGTACAAGGTGCTGGAGTACCTGATGATGCATGCCGGTGAACTGGTCTCCAAGGCCGACCTCACCGAGCACATCTACCAGCAGGACTTCGACCGCGACTCGAACGTGCTGGAAGTGTTCATCGGGCGCCTGCGCAAGAAGCTGGACCCGGATGGCGAACTGAAGCCGATCGAGACCGTGCGCGGTCGCGGCTACCGTTTCGCGATCCCGCGCAACGAGGGCTGAGGCCTTCAGCAGGCGATAAACGATGTCCGGCCGTCTGTGGTTCTTCCGACGCTGGCGGCCGCGCTCTCTGCAGGCGCGCCAGATGTTCGCCGCGTCCGTGGGTCTGGTCGCGTTCCTGGCGTTGGCCGGTTACGCGCTCGATGCCGCCTTCGCCGACACGGCGAAGGCGAACCTGCGTGAGCGCCTGAAGAATTACGCCACCGCCTATGCGGCCGGCATCGACTTCACCCGCGACCGCTCGCTGTACATCCGCGAGCAGCCACCGGATCCTCGTTTCGACGTGCCCGGCAGCGGCCTGTACCTGCAGGTCGTCATGCCTGACGGCAAGGGCAATTCGATGTCCGCCGAAGGCCCGATGCTGCCCACCGTTGGCGGCGGTCTGTTGGCCCCGCGTCAGGAAGTGTTCGAAGGCCCGCTGCCGATGATCCAGATCGACGGCAGCCAGGGCTCGGTGTACCGCTATGGCCTGGGCCTGGTGTGGGATGCCGACGCCGACCCGGCCACCGAATTCCCGTACACCATCTACGTGATGGAAGACTCGCGCGCGCTGGGTGCGCAGCTGCGCGTGTTCCGCAGCCGGGTCTGGTTCTACCTGGGCGGCATCGGCCTGATCCTGCTGCTGCTGCAGACGGTCATCCTGCAGTGGAGCCTGCGTCCGTTGCGGCGCGTGATCACCGAGCTGACCAAGGTCCAGCGCGGCGAGACCGAGCGCATGAGCGAGCGCCACCCGCGCGAGCTGGAGCCGTTGACCGACAGCATCAATGCCTTCATCGAGGGCGAGCGTGAGAATCTCGAGCGCCAGCGCAATACCCTGGCCGACCTGGCGCACAGCCTGAAGACACCGATTGCGGTGCTGCGCACGCAGATGGACAGCGGCGCCGGTGATGGCGCTCTGCGCGAAGAACTGGACGTGCAGCTGCAGCGCATGAACAACCTGGTGTCCTACCAGCTGGCACGCGCGGCCTCGTCAGGCCACAAGCTGTTCTCGGCACCATTGCCGATCGAATCGAACGCCGAGGAAATCGTGCGCGGCCTGGAGAAGGTCTATGCGTCGAAGGGCGTGCTGTGCGAGTTCGACATCGACCCCGCCGCACGCTTCCACGGTGAACCGGGCGATCTGCAGGAACTGCTGGGCAACCTGCTGGAGAATGCGTTCAAGTGGGCCAAGCGCCGCGTCCTGTTGACCGCGCAGCCGCTGCCGGCACCGAACGCGCGTCGCGCCGGCCTGCTGCTGGCGGTGGATGACGATGGCCCGGGCATCGCACCGGAAGACATCGGCAAGGTGCTGCAGCGTGGCGTGCGTGGCGACGAGCGCGTACAGGGCCACGGCATCGGTCTGTCGATCGTGCAGGACCTGATCAAGGACTACCGCGGCGAGCTGCAGGTGTCCCGTTCCAGCGAACTGGGCGGCGCCCGTTTCGAAGTGCGTCTGCCGCCGGGGCCGTAAGGCCGCGCAATAGGTAGTGCCGGCCGCTGGCCGGCAACGTCATGATCTTCGGTGGCATTGCCAGGTTGCCGGCCAACGGCCGGCACTAGCGTATTCCGATCTTCGGCGGCTCGCCATAGAACCGCCTGAGATGCGCGGCCACCTCCGGCAGCGCTTCGGCCAGCAGGTCCGGCGCAGAGAAGTGGTACTCGCTGGCCACCGCGAAGAATTCTTCCGGTGCTTCCGCCGCGTACGGGTCGATCAGCGTTTCCGCGCCCGCATCCACCTGCGCACAGAACGCGTCGTACGATTTCTGGAAGTCCGCCGCCCACTCGCGTTGCCACGCGCGCGGCAACGGCGGCGTGCCATCCATCGCGCCATCCAGTGCGTCCAGCTTGTGCACCATCTCGTGCACGGCTACGCAGAAGCCATCCTGCGGTGAAGCCAGTTCGGATTGCACATCGGCCCACGACAGGATCAGCAGGCCGTCGTCCGATGCTTCACCGATCACTTCGCCATTCCATTCGTGCAGGACGCCGTCTGCGTCCATGTGGCTGCTCTGCACGCGGAATGCATCGGGGTAGACGATCAGCTGCGACCAGCCTTGCAGGCCCACCTCGCCGAACTCCAGCAGTGGCAGGCAGCACAGTGCGGCCAGCAGCACGCCATCGGCCGGCTGCAGCTGCAGCTCGCCGACAGGGAAGATGGTCTTCTCATGCAGGAAGCGGGTAGCCAGCGCGCGCAGGCGGGTACGCCGTTCGTCGTCCAGGCCGCGCAACCACGCGGCGCGGTGACAGGCATCGTTCCAGTGTGCGTCTTCGATCGGCCGCGGCGCTGGCCGCAGCCACTGCAGCAACGTCTTGATCAGCGGAACATGCCCGGCAGGTAGCTGTGCCACTTCGGCGCGCGGATGCGCTGCAGTACATCGTCGTCACCGCCACCGCCGCTGCTGGTCGTGGCGGCCGGGCGTACCGGTGCCGGCTTGGCGGCAGCTGCGGCAGGCGCCGTGGTCGGTGTGCGCTGCGAGGCCGCATCGCTCGCCGAGTAGACGCAGGCGCCACGGCTGTCATCAAGCGCTGCTGTGGCAGACGCCGCGAAGGGCATCGTCAGCAGGATCAGGCAATGGGCATAACGGCGCATTGACGACATCCACGTTAAGGGAAGGTGAGCTCTCGATTCTAGCCCGAACCCGGCGCCAGATTGGAAGCCCGGCGGAACCAGGCTTGGCGGGCGTCGCTGGCGGCTTTCCCGCATAATTCCGTTCTGACCTTGTGGAAGCTGCCGTGGACGATCGCCAACTGCTGGCCAAACTCGCTGCCGGTCGCCTGTCCGGCGACGCCCTGGCCCGTGAGCTGGGCCAGACCCGGGCCGCCATTTGGAAGCGTATTCAAGGGCTTAGGGCCGCCGGTGTCGAGGTGGAAGGACGCGCAGGCGAGGGCTACGGGCTGACCCGGCCGGTCGACCTGCTGGAGGCCAAGACCATCCGTGCTGGCCTGCCCAAGGACGCCGCAGCGCTGCTGCATGACCTGCAGGTGGCCTGGACGGTGGACTCCACCAACGCCGAATTGCTGCGCTGCAGCGCGCCGCAGCGCGGTGTCAGCGTCCTGCTGGCCGAGCGCCAGACCGGTGGCCGTGGCCGTCGCGGCCGCACCTGGGCCTCGCCGTTGGCCGCGCACGTGTATCTGTCGGTGCTGCGTCTGTTCGAGGGTGGCCTGGGCCGACTGGCCGGCCTGAGCCTGGTCGCTGGTGTCGCCGTGGCCGAAGCGCTGCACGACCTGGGCTACGCGCAGGCGCAGCTGAAATGGCCGAACGATGTGCTGGTGGATGGCCGCAAGCTGGTCGGCCTGCTGGCCGAGGGCGGTGGCGAGTACGCCGGCCCGGCGCGCGCAGTGATCGGTATCGGCATCAACGTACACATGCCGCCGGCCTTCGCCGAACAGATCACCCAGCCCTGGGTGGATCTGGACACGCTGGCCGGTGCATCGGTGGATCGCAACACGGTGGTGGCCGCGGTGCTGGCGCGCCTGCTGCCGGCGCTGGAAGAATTCGACCGCGAAGGGCTGGCACCGTTCCTACCGCGCTACGCCGCGTTCGACATGCTGGCCGGTCGCGAAGTGCGCGTGCAGCTGGATGGACAGTGGCAGCACGGTACCGCGCTCGGCCTGGCCGATGATGGCGCGCTGCGCGTGGACATCGATGGCCGCGAGCGACTGCTGCATGCGGGCGAAGTCAGTGTGAGAAAAGCATGAGCGACTGGTTGTTCGACCTGGGCAATTCGCGTTTCAAGTTTGCCCCCTTGCATGGCGACCGTGCTGGCGACGTACAAGCCTGGGCGCATGGTGCCGAAGGCATGGCCGGGCAACCGCCGCACAGCCTGCCCAGTGGTGAAACCGCGTTTGTCGCCAGCGTCGCCGCGCCGTCGCTGACCAGCGCCATGCTGGATCAGCTGCAGCGCCGCTTCGAGCACGTGCATGTGGTGCGCACCAGCGCCCAGTGTGCAGGCGTACGCATTGCCTACGCCAAGCCGGAAAAATTCGGTGTCGACCGTTTCCTGGCCCTGCTTGCCGCCGCCAAGGCGCAACGGCCGGTGCTGGTGGTCGGTGTCGGCACCGCCCTGACCATCGACCTGCTTGATGCCGATGGCCAGCATCACGGTGGACGTATTTCCGCCTCGCCGACCACCATGCGCGAGGCATTGCACGCGCGCGCGGTGCAGCTGCCGGCCAGCGGTGGTGACTACAGCGAATTCGCCAACGACACCGCCGATGCGTTGGCGTCCGGTTGCGATGGTGCCGCCGTTGCCTTGGTCGAACGCAGTGCCCGCCAGGCGCAGGCGCTGCTGGGGGTGATGCCGTCGCTGCTGGTGCATGGCGGTGGCGCGCCCGCGCTGATGCCGCTGCTGGACGGTGCCGACTACCACCCGTCGCTGGTGCTGGATGGCCTCGCCCGCTGGGCGGTGCACCAGCCCGCAGGCTAGTATCGGCGCATGCTGACCCGTGCCCTGATCGTCGTGCTGGCGATCCTCAATCTTGGTGTCGCCACCTGGTGGCTGCTACGCGATGAGCCCGCGCGCGCGCCGTTGCCGCCGCCCCCGACCGGCGTGGCCGAACTGCGCTGGCTGCCCGGCGGGACCGATGCGGCCGTGGCCGCGCAGGCCTCAGCAGCGGCACCCACAGAAGCATTGGTGGAGCGTGAGGCCGCACCGGCCAATGCCGTGGCCGCTGCGCCCGCACCGGCAGCGGCGACACCCGCAGTAGTCAGCAAGCCGGCCGAACCGGTGAAGGCGCTCGAACCGGTCGCCGCCATCGCCAAGCCAGCGCCGGAACCGGTGGCCGGGAAGCCCGTAGCCCCGCCTGCACCGCCGCGCTGCCTGGCACTGGGCCCGTTCCCCGACCGTGCCGCCGTCACCGCCGCACAAGGCCGTGCCGGCAACCTGCTGAGCCAGGTGCGCCTGCGCGAGCAGCCCGCCGCCAGCGGCAGCGCCCGTTACCGCGTGCTGCTGCCCGCCGCCGCCAGCCGGGATGACGCGCAGGCCACGGTCAAGCGCATCGTCGCCGCCGGCCTCAGCGACTACTACATCATCAGCCAGGGCGAAGAGACCAACGCCATTGCACTGGGCCAGTACCGCAACCGCGAGGGCGCCGAGCGGCGCATGGCTGCGGTGCAGGCCGCTGGCTTCCAGCCGCGTCTGGTCGCCAGTGGTGATGCCGGCCAATGGTGGCTGGAAGGGCAACTGGCGGCTGCCGCCGAACCGGCCCAGGCACAGCAGCGCAGCGGCGCCGCGCAGCAACGGTCGCTGGAATGCACGCGACTGCGCTAGAATTCCCCCACCACGGCGCTGCCGTCGGCGTTTCACCCCGTGCCGCTTTAGCTCAGTTGGTAGAGCAACTGTCTTGTAAACAGTAGGTCATCCGTTCGATTCGGATAAGCGGCACCATTTCGGAAGCGCCGAAACGCCTTGAAAATAGGGGTTTCAAAGAAAAGGGCCAGCGCGGTGCGTTGGCCTTTTTGCGTCTACCGGGAAAATTACCGGCTCTTTTTTGGTTTCACGGCCGCTTTGACCACCGGCAGGGAGTGGTCGTACAGCTGTCGCATGGCCTCGGTCATGTGGCCACCGCATGCCTTGTCCCCCGCTGTCGGTGATGCCTCGATGTTTCAGGCTGTGAAGCGCGAAGCGGCTCTTCCTGTCGATGATCCCTCGGACATGGCACGTCGGATCAACCCCTGCCAGGCGCTGTCCAGCGCCGACTTGCTCAGGGGGGGGCCGACTCTGTGACGATCAGGCGCCGCTGTTCCGGGTTGATCGGCGTGGGCCGGCGATGGGCGCCCATCCGCTCTTTCCTGTACGCCTGAAGCCAGCTGGCGGCGTCGCGCAGTTCTTACGTCCACTTCGTGACGGTGTCGCGGGAAACGCTTGTCTCATGCTTCAGGCCATGGCCAGCCTCGCCGCTCTCATCGCTCGCGGATGCGCTCATGAAACGTGCGTCACGCTTTGCTTGCCGAGAAATACCCCTCTAGGATCGGAACCGCAGCGCTGTGGCGTTGCAGGGGGGATCCCACTTTCTCGCAAAGGAGCATGCATGAAGTTGGTCATATCTGGGACACTGCTATTGGCTTTAGTAGTAAGCGCGCCAACAAAAGCGCAGCAGCAGCCCGTGCAGACAGGATTGGGTGAATGCGTAGATTTCATGATCTACGGTTCGTCTACATTGACAAATCAAGTGAATACCGCTCCCTACACCTTTGTGTACTCGAGCTCTTCATGGATCGATAAGGACAACAAGGTGGTTTACGTGATGAACTACACCTGTTCTCCGACCAATCTTCATGGCCTCTATGGAGCCGTGGGCCAGGTCTCACATGAGATGGGGCATGCATTTTTTGATGCGCCGGCATCCTTGGCAGGACCCAAGGATGCATTCGTCAAGCGCATGTGCACGGATGAGGGGCGTGCTGTCCTGAACAATTGGAAAGCCCGATCAGAGATCTTGGATACATCAGAGGGGACGGCAGAAATTCCACTTATCGCTTCGAATGCCTCACAGCTACAGGCAATCATATTGGCCGGCGGCGAGAAGCTTGACGAAAGGGTTGGGAGCAGCTTCTGCGACAACAACACCAATTCATTGACAGGCGAAAACTATCGCACCTTCTATGGGAGATGGTACGACGAGAACGTGGGCGTACAATCCCTCTATGGCACGGAGGTCTGAACTATGAAGATCAAATTTTTCGCCGCCATGTCGGCATTGGTTATACTTCACGTGGCGCCTTTGCACGTGCGAGCGGCAGGCACGGATTTATCCATTCCTAAAGCCTCAGAACCGGCTTCTCGTGAAGACCAAAGAGCTTTGTGGAAGAAGGTGGAACAACTCTCATTTGCCGCCGTGGCGGGTGCGGACAGCGTCAAGCGTGCTATTGCGCTGGAGCACGGCCGTCTGCCTAGCGGAGAAGTATCTGATCTGGCTATCGGTGATCAACTCACTGGCACAAATGTTGCGCTACAGCTCGATCCTGTGGGAAAGCTGGAAGAGCTTTCATTCGACCTTCGCGGAGGCTGCATTTCGACGCGAACTCTTCTGTCGCAGTATCCCAATCTACTGGTTCTTCAGGTTCCGCATGACCCGCGGGCCAATTCGCTGGTCGGCACCACCATTGGAGGTGCACTGGCAACATTCCGAATGGCCCCAGGACCAGGACCTTGCGCGATCGGTGTGACCGTCCAGACCATTGAAATGGCCAAGGCGCAGCTTCTGCTGCGCTGAGGTAAAACGCGCCGCCGGCAGTTGCACGTCGGCGGCGCCTAACGCAAGCAATTCGTGCGGAATTGAAGCCAGACGCCTTACGCGATCTGGCGGGGGCTGTACTGAACAACAGCCTTGCCGGCAATGAACAGGTCATCGGGGGCAGCATATGGCGGGAACAGCAGGTCGGCGCTGACGATGTAGACCCCATCGGACCGGCGCTACAGGCCCTTGATCTGCGTTTCGCCGCCAATGTTGATCACGTAGATGGCGTCACCATCGAAGTAATCGACGGCGGTATCGACCATCACCACGTCACCATTGTTGATGACGGGTGCCATGGACGGGCCTCGACCAGGGATGAGTTTGAGACGACCAAGCTGGGGCAGGAATCCAAGGCGTTGCCGGATATCCCACTCTGCATAGTCCATGCTCCGGATCACTGCCGGGAACTCCTCATTCACCACACCCACTCCCACTCACGCGTGCCATTGGCCCCTTCGTCCGGGCCGGTGAACGACAGCGACATGACTGCATCGCCCACGCGCTGATCGGACAGGCAGGCCAGCGTCCATGCGAATGGTTCTTCCCATGGGTTGCCGAAGAACTCCACGTGCAGGCCGCCGTACAACGGCGCCACGGTCACCCGTTCCTGCAGCGCTGCCCACAGCGGGCCGGCCGGGTCCTGGATATCCAGCTCATGCTCGGCGGCACTGTCCAGATTGAAGGCATGGATGCCTTGCTGCAGCGCCAGCAGCTGCTGCTGCGCGTGGTCGAAGGGCGGAACTGTCATGTGTGCATACCGGACGTCCGTGTGATGCGCCCGATGATAGCGCTGGCTCGATGGCGGTGGTCTGCGGCCCGTGATCGGTTGCTTGATATTCCTCACGGTCGAGCAACTCCGGCAGCCCCCATACTGGCGCCCTCCGCTCAATTCTTACAAGGAAGCCGACCATGCGCCGCCACCGCTTGCCGTTGACCGCCGCGCTGCTCGCCAGCGCCTTCACAGCACCGGCGATGGCCGCCGTGCCGTTCTTCAATGCCAGCTGCCCCGGTGGGCTGGATGTCCATGCAGACGAGGGCGGGCCGGTCTACGTGCAGGGCCGCGAGACCACCCTCAAGCGCTTCAACGATCGCTATTTCGAAGCGCGCGATGCCAACAGCGGCACCACGCTTTCAATCAGCACCGGTGACGACGGTACGCCACAGGTCAGCTACACCGGGCGCGGCGGCGCCAACGGCATCTGCCAGGTCAGCAACAACGGCACGCCGGCGGCTGCCGTGGAAGGTGGCAGGCACCACCGTGATCAGGATCGCGATGACGATGAAGCACTGCCACGCGAGGTGACCTGCGAATCCACCGACCAGCGCCAGGTGTCCTGTGACATGGACACGCGTGGCAACGTGGAGATCGTGCGCCAGCTCAGCCGTACCCGTTGCGAGCAGGGCAGCAACTGGGGCCTGTCGCGGCATTCGGTCTGGGTCAACGGTGGCTGCCGCGCGACGTTCCGCAACATGTCCAAGGCTGCAGCCAACGCGCCAGCGGGCGATACCGCGCTCGGTTCGTGCAATGCAAGCAAAGGCGCACAGGGCACGCTGGTGACCCAGGTGCCGGTCGGCACCGATTACCAGGAACTGATCATCGATTATCCCGATGGCCGTTTCCTGTGCATGATGCGCAACGACGGCCGGGTGCAGAGCGTGACGCCGATTCGCCGCCGCGGGGGTTGAGCTCATCGTGCCTGCAGCCCTAAGGTGACCACCCTTACACCCGTCTGGCGGCACCACCATGTCCCATCTTCTGGCCAAGGCAGCCGAGAAACAGGATCTTGACCGAATCGACGCATTGCTGGATGCGGGTGCCGATATCGAGTGGCAGCACAAGGGCACCGGACGTACTCCGCTGCTTTCGGCTGTGATCGCCGGAAAGACTGACTCGGTGTTGCGGCTTTTGGACCGTGGCGCCAACATCCAGCACGCCTGCACGGCGGTGGGCTTTACCGCAATGGGATGGGCGGCCGAGCGCAACGACGCAGACATCGGACGCCTGCTGATCGCACGCGGCGCCTCGCTGGACGCGGCCTCCCCGGAACTGCATCGCACACCGCTGATGGTGGCGGCACAGGGCGGTCATCTGCCGATGGTCGAGCTGCTGCTGGCTGGCGGTGCTGATGTCGAACGCGTGGATTTCGAAGGACGTAATGCGCTGTCGCTGGCCGAAGCGCGCGGGCATGCGGCTGTGGTGCAGTGCCTGCAGGCAGCGGGCGCGCAGATGCCACCGATGTTGGAGGAGGCGCCGCCGCTTGCGTGGCCTGAACCGGCCGCAGAGGGGGAACCGGCATCAGTGGTGCGTGGCTATATGCTGGCCTGCAATGAGTGGGAAACGCGTGGTTACCGTGATGCCAAGGTCGGTGGAGTCCTGCTCGGTAGTGCAGCATTCCAACAGGAGCGCGCGGACATCCTCGCGGCCTGGTGTACCGACCGGAAGCGGGTGTATTCCACGGGCATGTCGGTGGGCAATCCGCCGGTGCACGTGCCGGAGGACCTGCTGGCCGCGGTCGGTCAGCCGACGGCCTCCAAGGCCGAAGTCCTGGTACGTGACCATGCACAGAAATCCCGCGCGCTGCGTTACGAGCGCCTGTTCGTGCTCAAGCGCGTGGCTGGGCAGTGGCGGATCGACATGCTGAAGAAGCGCCTGTTCCGCACCGAAGCGTGGTCGTCGGCGATTCTCTGAGCACGGCCCGAAGTGCCGTCAGCCGGCGGCGTTGTACAGCACTACCCACGCCAGCATCAGGGCGAACATGCCGGCGAACGTCAGGCCAAACCACAGCGCCGCCACCTTCACGTTGCCGATCAACGCTGCCAGCATCCGCTGCGGCTCGCTCTTCAGGATCGGATATTCGGCGTGTGCCTTGCGCAGACGCTGCCAACCCAACCCGAGGAATACCAGGGTCGAGAACGGCACCAGCAGGAGCGTCGCCTGCATCAGCCAGCCATTCGGCGACGCATCCATCGAGCTGCTCAACAGAATCGCAAAAGCGGCGATGGGCAGCGCCCCGATGAAAAAGCGCGGCCAAGCGGTGTTGATGAAGGGCGACATCGCAATCTTCCATGAAGGGCGGTCGGGTCCGCGCGGCATCATGCCATGCGATGGCCCTGCTGCACCGCCGCGAGTGGTGTCACATGCGTCTGGCTAGACTGTGCTTCTTTTTCGTTCGCAGGAGGCACCCATGGCCCATCATCCCGCCGTTACCCTGATCGGCGTCCCTACCGACATCGGCGCGGGCCATCGCGGCGCGCGGCTGGGGCCGGAAGCCCTGCGCGTGGCTGGCCTGCCTGAAGCCCTGGAAGCGCGTGGCGTGGACGTGCGCGACCTCGGCAACCTGGACGGCCCGCGCAACCCGTGGACCGCGCCGGTGCAGGGCTACCGTCACCTGGACGAAGTGGTGGCGTGGAACCACGCGCTGATGGAAGCCAGCTATGCCGAGCTGCAGGCCGGGCGAATGCCGATCATGCTCGGTGGCGACCACTGCCTGGGCATCGGTTCGATCACCGCCGTGGCACGCTGGTGCCGGGAACAGGGCAAGGACCTGCGCGTGCTGTGGCTGGATGCGCATTCGGACTTCAATACCAGTGAGGTGACCCCGTCGGGCAACATCCACGGCATGCCGGTGGCCTGCCTGTGCGGCCTTGGCCCGGATGCGCTGACCAAGCTGGGCGGTACCTCGCCGGCCATCAAGCCCTCGCAGATGCACCAGATCGGCATCCGTTCGGTGGACCCGGAAGAGAAGCGCCTGATCAAGACCCACAAGGTCGATGTCTACGACATGCGCTACATCGATGAGAACGGCATGAAGCGCACCGTGGAAGCGGCGCTGGCCGGCATCGACGAGAACACCCACCTGCACGTCAGCTTCGATGTCGATTTCCTCGACCCGAGCATCGCCCCGGGCGTGGGTACCACCGTGCCGGGCGGGGTGAACTACCGCGAAGCGCAGCTGGTGATGGAGATGATCGCCGACAGCGGGCGCATGGGCTCGCTGGATATCGTCGAACTCAATCCGCTGCTGGACAACCACAACAGCACCGCCGAACTGGCCGTGGATCTTGTGGAAAGTCTGTTCGGGAAATCGACCCTGATGCGCGACTGAGACGGCCCAGCCTGAACGGTTGGACGAACCGTTCACACGCGCTCCACGCCCCTGCCGCCAGATTGCACCTCACGCGGCAGTGTTGGCTTCGCACCAGCCTGCCGCCCCGATCACTACAACCGAACCCCGTGATTGAGCGGTGTAGCGGCAAACCCAAGGAGAAGCCCATGAAGCGCGTAGTTGCCCTGATGCTGTTGTCGATGTTCTCGGTGGCCCTGCTGGCCGGTTGCAACACCGTTGCCGGTGCCGGCAAGGACGTGCAGAAGGCTGGTGAGAAGGTTGAGGATGCTGCCAAGGGCAACTGAGCCTGAGGTGGTGCGCAGTACGGAAAAGGCCGGGATCTTCCCGGCCTTTTTCATGCGTAATTGCCAAGTGTGGACGCCGCGTGTGGATGCGTAGTGAACCATTCAAGCAGGTGAGCAGCGTTTTCATGGCCGGTTGACCGTGCTTCAACGTGCACTGCGCGATGCTGCAGCCACGGTAACAACGCCGTTGCATTCCAAGGAAGCCTCAGCAATGAACAAAGACATCATTTCCGGCAAGTGGTCCCAGCTCAAGGGCAAGGCCCAGGCGAAGTGGGGCGATCTGACCAATGACGATTTCGATGTAGCCGAGGGCAATGCCGAGTATCTGGCGGGCCGCCTGCAGGAGCGCTATGGCTGGGCCAAGGACCGCGCCGAAACCGAAGTGCGCGATTTCGAGAAGGCGATGCACAAGGATTACCCGGACTACAAGTAACCGGGCACTGCACGCCTGCGTTCTGCCCCCACACACAACGCCCGTGCCGGAAGGTGCGGGCGTTGTGTTGTGTGGCCCTCAACGTGCCGGCGGGTCGGGCACGTAGCGGTTGGGGAAGGCCTGCGGCTGGCGGTCCAGGCGCGACGGCGAATCGAGCAGGATGCCGCGTGCGCGCAGGTTGCGGGCGCTGTCGTAGCGCAGCTGCAGCACCTGTGCCGGGCTGCGGGTGGCGCGTTCGAAATCGGTATCGCGCACCGAGGAACTCTCGCGCGCACCGTGGCCGGTGCCGAGCGCAGGTGCCTGCGACTTGGCCGAGTAGCCTTCGATACGGCTGGCGCTGGCGTCGGCGGCCGCCGAGGCTTCGGCCGCCGCCGGTGCCGGCCCGGCGCGCTCGCGCAGGATCGGCTGCGGACGCGGGTACCAGCGGCGCGCTTCCTCGAACACTGCTACGCCAACCACGCCGACGTTGTCGGGGCGGCCGGTGCGGCTGGCGTAGCTGCCGCTGGGGCTGCTGAAGACGAACTGGGCCACCTCGTCCTGGGTCTTGCGCCAGCCGGTGATGTCCGCGCGCTGGCCGGGGTTGAGCACGTAGCCGGTCTGCGACGGATCGGCATCTTCGCCGGAGATGGCGTTGACGCCGTCCACCGACAGCACCACCAGCACCCGGCGCGGGCTGTCGTTGTACAGGCGCACCGCATAGCGGTGGCCGCGCTCACCGGCCACCCAGCGCTGGCCGTCGGCCGGGTAGCTGCGCAGCTCGGTGCCGCGGTCGCGGTCGACCAGGGCCACGCGCACCGGGCCGTCCTGCGGCACCGGCGGGGGCAGCGGGGCCGGGCGGAAGCCGGCCAGGGGCAGGATCAGCAGCAGGGGCAGCAGGCGTTTCATCGGGCGTCTCCAGCGGGGTTGGGTGAATGAACGTGCCGGGGGCCCTGACGGGGTTGACCGTGTGCACGGTAAACTGGCGCCGTTCATAGAAGGTTTCCGTACGCAGTCATGACGACCCGAGTCCTTACCGGCATCACCCCCTCCGGCACGCCCCACCTGGGCAACTACGTTGGCGCCATCCGTCCGGCCATCGCGGCCAGCCGCGCGCCGGACATCGAGAGCTTCTTCTTCCTGGCCGATCTGCACAGCCTGATCAAGTCGCAGGACCCGCAGCGCACCCAGCGCGCGACCCTGGAGATCGCCGCCAGCTGGCTGGCCTGTGGCCTGGACCCGGAACACGTGTGGTTCTACCGCCAGAGTGACATCCGCGAGACCACCGAGCTGATGTGGTTCCTGACCGCCATCGCCAGCAAGGGCATCCTCAACCGCGCCCATGCCTACAAGGCGGCGGTGGACAAGAACCGTGAGGAAGGCCAGGACGAGGACGCAGGTGTCAGCGCCGGCCTGTTCATGTACCCGGTGCTGATGGCGGCCGACATCCTGATCTTCAAGGCCAACCAGGTACCGGTGGGCCGTGACCAGATCCAGCACATCGAGATGGCGCGCGACTTCGCCCAGCGTTTCAACCACGTGTACGGCAAGGAGTATTTCCCGCTGCCGGACGTGGTGATCGACGAGCAGGTGGCAACCCTGGCGGGCCTGGATGGCCGCAAGATGAGCAAGAGTTACCACAACACCATTCCGCTGTTCGTGCCGCGCGAGGAGTTGAAGAAGCTGGTGTTCTCGATCCTGACCGACTCGCGTGCACCGGGCGAGCCGAAGGACACCGAAGGTTCGGCGCTGTTCCAGATGTACCAGGCGTTCGCCACCCCGGAACAGACCGCCGCATTCGCCAAGGCCTTCGCCGACGGCATCAGCTGGGGCGATGCCAAGCAGCAGCTGTTCGAGCGCATCGACAGCGAACTGTCGCCACTGCGCGAGCGCTACAACGCGCTGATGGCCGAACCGGAGAAGATCGAGGCACTGCTCAAGCGCCGTGGCCAGCAGCTGCGTGAGCAGCTGGCGGCACCGCTGCTGGAAGAGTTGCGCCATGCGGTGGGCCTGCGTGATCTGTCCGATGCCGGCGACATCGCCAGCGAAGATGCCGGTGAAGCCCGCGCCGCGCCGCCGCTGTTCAAGCAGTACCGCGAGAAGGATGGCCGCTTCTACTTCAAGCTGACCGCAGGCGACGGCACGCTGCTGATCCAGAGCGAAGGCTTCGACTCGCCGCGCGATGCCGGCCAGCTGATCGCCGTGCTGAAGCAGGCCGAGCAGGGCGACCAGCTGCAGAGCGATCTGTTCAAGCTGGAAGCCGAAGTCGATGCGGTGCTGGCGGCGCTGGCCGTGCTGCGCGAAGCGGCCTGACCTGCACCACCTTTGTAGAGCCGAGCCCACGCTCGGCTTTGCTTTGCATATGTAGCGCCGAGCCCACGCTCGGCTTGGCGGAAAAGCAGCCGAGCATCGGCTCGGCTCTACAGGGCATTGCGGCCATGGCATGATGTCCGCGCGCCCCTGGCGCGATGACATGGAGTCTGCAATGGCCTGGTTGTCGCTGCTGCTGTTCCTGCCCTGGTTCATTCTGCTGGGCAGCCTGTACTGGCTGTTCCCGCGCCAGCCGCGTACCACGCGGCGACGCCTGTTCGATGGCGCCACGCTGGCGCTGGCGCTCGCCCTGAGCATCGTGGCCATGCTGTGGGGCCACCACATCGGTCTGGTACAGCCGGGCGCCGGACCAATCTGGCCGCAGGTGCTGGCGGTGCTGTATGCCTATGGCGCGTTCCTGGCGGTGCTGGTGATGGCCTTGTTGCTGCGGCCGCGCTGGTTGCGCCTCTGATGTAGCGCCCCGCGTGTGCCCTCTGTAGAGCCGGGCCCATGCTCGGCTCATGTCTGGCAGAAAGGCAGCCGAGCATGGGCTCGGCTCTACGGAATTGCCCCCTCCGACCAAAGCCGCATCGATCACGCCATGCTGGCGCGCCTACCATGGGCCTCTGTTCCCGATCCTGCCAGGTGCGCGTCGATGACCGCCGATCCCAGCATCCACACCATCGATACCGGTTTCCAACGGCCTGATTTCGATGCCGCCTACCTGATCATCGAAAACGGTCGTGCCGCGTTCGTCGACTGCGGTACCGGCCTGTCGGTGCCGGCGATGCTGCAGGCCTTGACCGACAACGGGCTGGGCGTGGAGGCGGTGGACTGGCTGCTGCTGACCCACGTGCATCTGGATCATGCCGGCGGCGCTGGCCTGCTGATGCAGCAGCTGCCGAATGCGCGTGCGGTGCTGCATCCGCGCGGCGCGCCGCACATGATCGATCCGACGCGGCTGATTGCCGGGGCCACCGTCGTCTATGGCGCCGAGGAAATCGCCCGCAGCTACGGCCGCATCGAAGCGATTCCCGAGCATCGCGTGGTGGTGGCCGAGGACGGCCAGCGCATCGACCTGGCAGGCCGCGAGCTGGTGCTGCTGCATACCCCGGGCCATGCGCTGCACCACTACTGCGTGTGGGATGCGCGCAGCCGCAGCTGGTTCACCGGCGATACCTTCGGTATCTCCTACCGCGAACTGGACAGTGCGCAGGGCGCTTTCATCTTCCCCACCTCATCGCCGGTGCAGTTCGATCCGGACGCGATGAAGGCATCGATCCAGCGCATGCTCGGCTACGCACCACAGGCGATGTACCTGACCCACTACGGTCGTGTCGAACAGGTCGAAAAGCTGGCCGAGGATCTGTTCGAACAGATCGATGCGATGGCGGCAATCGGCCGCCAGTGCGACGGCCGCCCCGATCGTCATCGCTGCCTGCAGGCCGCGTTGCAGGCGCTGTACCTGGAGCGTGCACAGCAGCATGGCTGCGCACTGGACCAGGCTGCGGTGACCGAGGTGCTGGCGATGGATATCGAACTCAACGCGCAGGGCCTGGCCTGCTGGCTGGACCGCGCGTCGCGGTAGATCCGCGCCACGCGTGAATGCCGCCGCGCGCAACCCGCGCCGTCATTGCACTGTCACGTTACACTCTGGCTATTCCCAAGCCTGCCGTGGTACTGCCGTGAACCCGATGCGCGTGTTGCTGCTGTCGTCCTGCCTGTTCGTCGGTGGCCTGGCCCATGCGGCCAATGACCTGCCCGGCGGCGGCATCGATCCGCAGGCGCTGTCGCGTCATGTGCGCGTGCTGGCATCGGATGAATTCGAAGGCCGTGCACCGGCCACCGAAGGCGAAGAACGCACCGTGCAGTACCTGATCGAGCAGTTCCGCAGCTACGGCCTGCAGCCGGGTGGCGTGGACGGCAGCTGGGTGCAGCCGGTGCCGCTGGTGCGCGCGCAGCTGGATGGCCCGGCCAAGGCCAGTCTTGCCCTGAAGGGCGGCAAGCGGGCGCTGGCCAATGGCGTGGACGTGACCCTGCAGAGCCTGCAGCCGCGCAGGCGTGTGCAGATCAAGGATGCGCCGCTGGTGTTCGTCGGCTACGGCATCGATGCGCCCGAGCGCCATTGGAACGACTACAAGGACGTGGACCTGCACGGCAAGATCGCCGTGATGCTGATCAACGACGCCGACTTTGAAGCCGATGCGCCGGGTGCGTTCGATGGCAAGGCGGTGACCTACTACGGCCGCTGGACCTACAAGTTCGAGGAAGCCGCACGCCGTGGTGCCGAAGGCGTGCTGATCGTGCACGAGACCGCACCGGCCGCCTACGGCTGGGCCACGGTGAAGAGTTCGGGCACCTCGCCGCTGTTCGATATCGAGCGCGGCCAGGCCGAAGCGATGGCCCAGCACACGCCGCTGCGTGGCTGGATGCAGCGTGAGCTGGCCGAAGCAATTTTTGCCGACGCGGGCCTGGATTTCGACACTGAGAAGCGCAAGGCGATGAGCGCGGACTTCCGTCCGGTTGCGCTGGACAACGCCAAGCTGAGCGTCGATTTCGCGCTCAAGCGCGAGCAGGTGGTGACCCGCAACGTGGTGGCCAAGCTGCCCGGCGGCGAGCACGCCGATGAGGCGGTGATCTTCTCGGCGCACTGGGATGCCTTCGGCATCGGCCAGGCCGACGCCAAGGGCGACCGCATCCGCCGCGGTGCGATCGACAACGCCACCGGCGTGGCCACCGTGCTGGAACTGGGCCGGGTGTTCGCCGCCGGCCCGCAGCCGCAGCGCACCCTGTACTTCGTCGCGCTGACCGCCGAAGAGAAAGGCCTGCTGGGCGCCAGCTACTACGCCGCGCACCCGCTGGCGCCGCTGGACAAGACCGCTGCGGTACTGAACATCGAGATGTTCAGCCCGGATGGTGCCACCCGTGACATCGCCTCGTGGGGCAAGGGCCGGGTGTCGCTGGAAGGTGACCTGGAACGCGTGGCCAAGGCCCGTGGCCGCAGCTACAGCCCGGACCCGAATCTGGAAGCCGGCTTCTTCTATCGTGCCGACCACTTCGCCTTCGCCCGCCTGGGCGTGCCGGCGATCACCATCGGCCCGGGCCTGGACAAGCTGGACGGCGGTGTCGAGGCTGGCCGCGCGCTGCGCGAGAAGTACTTCGCCGACTGCTACCACCAGGCCTGCGATGCATGGACGACGAGCTGGGATCCGGCCGGTCACGCGGCCGATACCCTGCTGGTCTACGACCTGGGCGCGGAGCTGGCCAACAGCCGTCGCTGGCCGCAGTGGGAGAAGGAATCGGAATTCCACGGCGCCCGCGAGAAGAGCGAAGCCGCCCGCCGGTAAGCGCACGGCAACGGCGGCCTCTGCTGGCCGGCAACCTCATGAACCTTCCGAAGGGATGTGCAGTTGCCGGCCAGCGGCTGGCACTTCCACGTCTTCAGCCGCGCTGCCGCGCCGCAGCAGCGTCCACGCGGAAAACAAAACGGCCACCGGCATTGCACCGGTGGCCGCGATCGCTACGGCGCGCTTACTTGCGGGTGCCGTCGAGCCAGTTGGGGCCCTTGTTGGTGAGGAAGAACACATAGACCACCAACGATACCGCGATCGTCGCGGTGACGTAGATGGCAAACCAGTCCACGTGGCCGGTCTTCAATGCGCCCTGGTACAGCAGCGGCGCGGTACCGCCGAACAGCGAGTTGGCCAATGCATAGCCGAAGCCCACGCCCAGCGCACGGATGTGGGTGGGAAACAGCTCTGCCTTCACCACGGCATTGATGGAGGTGTAGCCGGTGAGGATGACAAAGCCCAGGGCCAGGGTGAGGAAGGCGAGGGTGGCATCGTGCTGGTGCGGCAGCTGGGTGATCAGGTACCAGCTGTACAGCACGCCGCCCACGCCGAAGAACACCAGCAGGCTCTTGCGGCCGATGATGTCCGACAGCCAGCCGCCCACCGGCTGCAGCACCATCAGGAAGGCCAGTACCCCCAGGTTGATCAGCGTGCCGGTCATCGGATCGTTGCCGGCGAAGGCGCTCTGGATCATCTTCGGGCCGTTCACCGAATAGGTGTAGAAGGCGATGGTGCCACCGGCGGTGATCAGGAAGCACAGCAGCAGCGGACGCCACTGGTGCACGAACAGTTCGTACATCGAGCCGGACTTCTTGTCCTTGCCCTCGCGCGCGGCTTCGATGGAGGATTCCGACAGCGATTCGTCCATGCCACGGCGCAGCCAGAACACGACCACGGCGGCGATGCCACCGATACCGAAGGCGATGCGCCAGCCCCACTCGGAGATTTCCGGCTTGGCCCAGAACGTCAGCATCACGAACAGGGTCAGCTGGGCCAGCACATGGCCGCCCACCAGGGTGACGTAGTGGAACGAGGACAGGAAGCCGCGGCGGCCGGGAATGGCGGCCTCGGACATGTACGTGGCACTGGCACCGTACTCGCCACCGGTAGCGAAGCCCTGCAGCAGACGCGCGAACAGCAGGATGATCGCCGCCCAGATGCCGATGCTGGCAGCGGTGGGGGTGATGGCGATGATGAACGAGCAGAAGGCCATCAGCGTGACCGACACGGTCAACGCCAGGCGACGGCCATGACGGTCGGCGAAGCGGCCGAAGAACCATGCGCCGATCGGGCGCATCAGGAACGTCGCGGCGAAGATCGCCCATACGTACATGGTGGAGTTCTTGTCTTCTGGCGAGAAGAACTGCGATTCGAAGTACACGGCGAACACCGAGTACACGTAGACGTCGTACCACTCCACCAGGTTGCCGGCGGAGCCTTTGAGGGTGTTGGAGATGGAACGCCGCAGGGCGGCGCCATCGCTGGCGGGTACGGCGGGTTGGGACGTGGTGCTCATCTGGGTGGAAATCCTCGATGCGGTGCGTCCATGCGGGAAAGATCGGTGCCAGGGGCGCGCAGTGCGCTGCCGGCCAGCCTCCTGGGTACTGCATCCCACGTCAACGCCGGGTGCCGGAAGGGCGGGCGGGACATGGATGGATGACAGCGTGCCACTACACGGGCTGCCGGACCATAACCAAAACGTCCTAAAATCCCGGTTCCCCCAGCTCCCTGGTGTGTCATGTCGGCTCCCCCCGTTCCGTCTGCGGCTGCCCCACGGGGCGGCCTTGTCGTGCTGGCATTGCTGCTGGTCTACGTGGTCTGGGGCTCGACCTACCTGGGTATCGCCAAGGCCCTGCACGGCGGCGCGCTGCCGCTGACGATGGTTTCCGGCAGCCGGTTCATCATTGCCGGCGGCGTGATGTACCTGGCGCTGCGCCTGTTCTGGAAGATGCCGCGGCCGAGCCTGCGGCAGTGGCGCAACCTGGCCATCATGGGCGTGACCATGCTGGTGCTGGGCAACGGCATGGTGGTGCTGGCCGAGCGCGAGGTGTCATCCGGCCTGGCCGCCACGGCGGTGGCCTCGGTGCCGCTGTGGATGGCGTTGTTCTCGGCCCTGCGCGGGCAGCATGCCAGCAAGGGTGAATGGCTGGGCATCGCCGTTGGCTTCGTCGGCGTGGTCTGGCTCAACGCCGGCAGCAGCCTGACCGCATCGCCGACCGGGCTGGTGTTGCTGCTGATCGCGCCGGTCGGCTGGGCGTTCGGTTCGGTGTGGGCACGCGGGCAGGACCTGCCGGGGCCGTTCATGACGGCCGCCGGGCAGATGATCTGCGGTGGCGTGCTGCTGGTGGTGATCGGCCTGGTCGTCGGCGAGCGCCCCACCACGCTGCCCGATAGCGGTGGCCTGCTGGCGATGGCCTACCTGTGCGTGTTCGGTTCGATCGTGGCGTTCACCGCCTACGTCTGGCTGCTGCAGAACGTGCGCCCGGCGCTGGCCGGCAGCTATGCCTACGTCAATCCGGTGATTGCTGTCCTGTTGGGGGCTGCATTGAATGGTGAACGCTTTGGTTGGCGCGACTTCCTGGCCATGGCGGTGATACTTCTGGGTGTGGTGGTACTGACGATGGCAAGGACACGCAAGCGATGAGCATGGACGAGAAAGAACAACGCCGGGGCCTGCTGGTCACCGCGTCCACCTTCGTGCTGTGGGGGCTGGTGCCGGTCTACTGGCATCTGCTGAACGAAGTGCCGTCGTTCCAGATCATCGCCCACCGCATCATCTGGAGCACCGTGCTGGTGGTGGCCTGGCTGCTGATCGCCTCGCGCTTCGGCTGGTGGAAGAAGATCGCCGCGCAGCCACGCGCGCTGCCGATCCTGGCGGTGTCGAGCCTGACCATCGCCTTCAACTGGGGCCTGTACATCTGGGCGGTCAACGCCGGTCACGTGATCGAGACCAGCCTGGGTTACTTCATCAACCCGCTGGTGAACGTGCTGCTGGGCGTGCTGGTGCTGAAAGAGCGCCTGCGCCGCGTGCAGTGGCTGGCCGTGGCCATCGCTGCGGTGGGCGTGGCCTGGTTGACCATCGATGCGGGTACGCCGCCGTGGATCGCGCTGGGCCTGGCCTGCTCGTTCGGCCTGTACGGCCTGCTGCGCAAGCTGGTGTCGGTCGATCCGGTGGCCGGGCTGGGCGTGGAAAGCCTGTATCTGTTCCTGCCGGCGCTGGGCTTCGCACTGTGGGCCGAGAACGGACATGGCGGCGGTTTCTTCGGCGGCTGGGGCTGGGGCAACGATCTGTTGTTGATCTTCGGTGGGGTGGTCACGGCGGTGCCGCTGATCGGTTTCGCCTACGGAGTGAAGCGCATTCCGCTGTCGCTGGTCGGCATCCTGCAGTACATCGCACCGAGCCTGCAGCTGCTGCTGGGCGTGTTCTTCTTCCACGAGGCCTTCGACACCGGCAAGGCGATTGGTTTTGCGGCGATCTGGGCCGGGTTGATCCTGTTCGTCGCAGACAACATCCGCACGATGCGCGCGGCGCGGGGTCGGATCCCTGCGCAACGCGGAGGGCTCTGACCCCGAACCCTGGAAAAGCGCTGGGATCCGACCCCGCAAAAAAAGAACGGCGCCCCGAGGGGCGCCGTTCTGCTTCCATCCACGGCCAGGAGAGAGTTGGCCGAGGCGGGAACGCGGCTGCAGGCTTAGAAGCGCTGCTGGTACTTCATGTACATGAAACGACCGATGTCGAAGCCACCGTAGTAGGTGAAGCTGCTGTTCGGCTGGCTGTACATGATCGGACCCTGGTGGTCGAACACGTTGTTCAGGCCCAGCGACACGGTGCCATCCCACGGCAGGCTGTAGCGCACCTGCAGGTCGTGGAAGGTGTTGGAACCCACCTTGCGGCTCGGCTGTGCATCGGTATACGGCGAGGAGAAGTCGGCCATGTTGCAGTCCGGGCCACCGCCCAGATCGTACGAGCAGGCTTCCTTCATGCCCGAGTAGTAACGGGCGGTCCAGCCGATGCCCAGGTTGCCGTACTGCCAATCCAGGTTGACGGTCGAACGCACGCGGAAGTCGCCGGCCCAGCCCACGCGCTGTTCCACCGGCGTGGTGGCGGCGCTGTCGTTGCGCTGCTCCAGGTAGTCGGTGTAGGTGGTGTTCCAGTTGATGGCGAACTTGCCGTACGCGGTTTCCGGCAGGCGGTAACGCACACCGATGTCATAGCCGGCGGTTTCGCGGTAGCCGGCGTTCACCAGCGAGCGATCCAGCGCCGAGACCTGGCCACGGGTGGCCGCAGCGGTGGAACGGGTGAAGCGACCGCATGCCGAATCCACACCCTGCACGTAGCACTGGTTGAGGATGTCGGTAGCCGACTCGCCGACGATGGCGTTGTCGATGCGGATCTTCCACCAGTCCAGGCTGACATCCAGGCCCTGCACGAAGTCCGGGCTGTAGACCAGGCCGACGGTCCAGGTCTTGGCGGTTTCCGGCTTCAGTTCCGCGTTGGAACCGGAGTTGAAATCGGAGGTGGCCTGCTGGCCCGGGCGGTTGGCAAGGTTGCCGTCCGAACCGGTCTGTTGACGGAAGTTGGCCGGCACGTTCAGCGCCTGGCAGCGTGCTGCCACGGTCGGGCTGCTGGCGGCGATGCCGAACTTCGTATCGCACGGATCGGTGAACGAATCGCGGCTGGACACTGCGCCGCCGTAGAGATCGTCCACGGTGGGGGCACGGAAGCCGGTGCCGTAGGTCGCACGCACCAGCAGGCTGTCGATCGGCTTCCACTTCAGGCCGAACTTGCTGTTGGTAGTCGAACCGAAGGTGTTGTAGTCGGTGTAGCGACCGGCCAGGTCCAGCGACAGCTCGCGGGCGAAGGCCATGTCGGCCAGCAGCGGCACCTGCATTTCCAGGTAGACCTCGTTGAGCGAGTAGTCGCCACGCGTCGGCTGGCCGGTGGTACCGGCGATCTGGCCCTTCTGCACCATCAGGTCCGGGGTGTAGCTGGCTTCTTCGCTGCGGTGCTCGAAGCCCATCGCGCCCATGATGTCGCCGGCCGGCAGGGTGAACAGCGAGCCGGAGATGTTGGCGCTGGCGACCTTGGTGGTGCTGCGCATCTTGTCGACGAAGCGGGTGAACAGGTAGTCCTGTACGTCCTGGTTGCCCAGCGAGCCCGGGCCGGTGTAGCCCATCGGCGCGGCCGGATTCCACGGCACGCAGCCGGCGATCACCGCACCCGGCGTACCGCAGCGGGCAACGTCGCCGTCCATGAAGGACGGGCCGACGGCCAGGTTGACGTGCGGCTGGTACATGCTGCCGGTGCCGACGCGCTCGCCTTCATTGCGGTTGTACATGTAGCTGACGTTCCAGTCCCAGTAACGCGAACCGGTTTCGAAGCTGCCTTCCAGGCCGAGGCTGGCACGCTTGGTTTCCAGCGTGTTTTCGGTACCGCGCGGCAGCTCTTCGGTGCGGTGCGAGAACAGCACGTCCTGGCCCCACTTGTTGAAGGTGCTGTCCTTGGACAGCGCAGCGCGCGTGCCGTTGCGCGACTGCGCAGCCGAGACCGAGTACGGGTAGCCGGCCAGGTGCTTGGTCGACTCGCGCTTGCTGTACAGCGCGTCGGCGACGATGCGCAGGTTGTCGGTGATCGAGAAGCCGCCGTTGGCGAACACCGAGGTGCGCTCCAGGCCGCTCAGCAGGCTCATGTTGGTCTTGGCGTTGGCGCCGTCGGCCGGGTTCGGCGTGTGGAAGTTGCCAGCGCTGCTCGGGTCGCCGCCCGGGCCAACGGTCAGCGGCTTGCCACCGACGGTAACGGTGCCCCACTGGGTGGTCGGGCTCAGCGCGTCGACGTCGTCGGCGTGGCGCGGGCCACCCGGGTAACGGCTGAACTCGCGCGCATCGCCGAGGATCTCGTCTTCCTTGGTGCGCTCGGCGCCGACGCTGAACCAGCCGCGGTCGAAGGTCTTGCCGAAGGTGGCGCTGTAGGAGCGCTTCTGGCCGTCGCCTTCACCGTACTGGCCGACATAGACGCTGGCTTCGCCACCGTCGAAGTTCTTGCGGGTGATGATGTTCACCACGCCGGCGATGGCGTCCGAGCCGTACAGTGCCGAAGCGCCGTCGGTCAGCACTTCCACGCGCTCGACAATGGCGGACGGAATCGAGGCCAGATCGGAGTAACCGCCGGCGCTGACGCCCATGCGGCGACCATCGATCAGCACCAGGCTGCGTTCCGGGCCGAGGTTGCGCAGGCTGACATACATGCCGCCGAAATCGCGCGAGGAGCTCAGCGAGGACGAACGGCTCAGGCTCGGTGCGCCGGCTGCAGTGACGTCCTGCAGGATGTCGGCAACGTTGACGTAGCCCTTCTTCTCGATGTCGGCGCGGTTGAGTGCCACCACCGGCTGCGCGGTCTCGACACTGGCCTGGCGGATGCGCGAGCCGGTGATCTCGATGCGGTCGAGGTTGGTGGGGGTATCACCGGCTTCCTGTGCGAAAGCGGGCGTGGTGCAGCTGGCGGCCAGCGCGATGACAATCGCGTTGCGCAGCGGGGTGGTCTTCAGGGACATCCGTGAAATCTCGTGTTTCAGAAAAAACATGCGTCCGTTCTATGGACGCGTGGGGTGCTGCAAACCAACGTGGGGGCCGGATTCTAGAGTGTTTTCATTGGTAACTGTTTGTCCGCGCGCGCTGTAACGCCGCGAAAATGAATCGCAACCAACAATCCACAGGTGCACTGTGCGCAACGTCACGCGCGTTGTGTCTGCGATGGGCAGAGGCATCGATAGCGGCACGAAACCGGCACGCTTGAGTGGTTGCAACAACGCATCGCAGTACGTACGTCGCTATAAGTTGTGGTATCCCGTCCCGCATGAAATGCTCTTCGCGTTGTCGTCGAGAGAAGGAGATGAAGGGATGAAAGGATGATCCACCTCGAAGAGGCACGCCGCCGAGTGGAGGCTGCACTTGCCACCGACGATGAGCCGGTTGTCATCACGCACGAGCATGAAGTCGTCGAAGGCTGGCTGTTCTATTTCCAATCGCTGCGCTACCTGCAATCGGGCGAGATATCGGATGCGTTGGCCGGCAATGGACCGATCTTCGTCGACAGGCATACGGGCGAGCAGCACGCGCTGGGCACGGCATATGCGCCGGAGGAAGCCCTGCGCCAGCATCTGGCCTCGCGTGCCTCGCCAATTGAAACCACGTCGGTGGACTTCTGAGTTCGGCAACGAAAAAGGGACGGAGCCTTCGCTCCGTCCCTGCGCAATGCTCATTCAATCAATGCCTGGTGCTCAGGTCTCGCGCAGTGCCGTGGTGATCGGCAGCCGCGCGGCGCGCAGTGCCGGGAACAATCCACCGACCAGGCCGATGCCCAGCGCCCACTTCAACCCGCTCCACAGCAGTTCCGGCGATACATGGAACTTGAACACCACCGCGCTGAAGTTGCTGCCGATGGTGGACACGCTGTAGCCGTTGAACAGCAGCCACGCGACTGCACAGCCAAGCAATCCGCCGAGCAGCGCCAGCAGCATGGTTTCCAGCATCACCGCAGTCACCACCGGCAGGCCGCGGAAGCCGATCGCACGCATCGTGGCGATCTCGCGCGCGCGCGTGGCCACGGCGGCATACATGGTGTTGAGCGCGCCGAACACCGCACCCACCGCCATGATGGTGCCGATCACCTTGCCGAGGATGTCGATCAGCTTGGTCAGCCCGCCACCCTGCTTGCTGTAGTAGACGCGGGTGGTTTCCACGTCCAGCTTCAGGCGCGGATCGGCGGCGACGGCGGCCTTGAACTGCTCGAAGCCGGCCTTGCCATCGGTGCGCACGCTGATCGACTGCCAGGCACTGCGCTGATAGGTGGTGGCCAGCGTGTCGGCGTCGGTCCACAGTTCCGAATCATGCGCATCGCCGGTGGCGAACACACCTACGACCGTCCAGGTCTGGTTGCCCAGGGTGAGCGTTTTGCCAACGTCCATATCGCGGAACTGGCTCTTGGCACCCTGGCCGACCACGATCTCGCGCAGGCCGGCGGCGAACCGGCGGCCTTCGACGATCTTGACCTTGTCATGCACCGCCCACGCCTGCGGGCCGACGCCGCGGAACTGCGCGTTGACGTCGGTGCCATCGGCCTTGGACACCAGGTTGACCACCTGCGAGAGCTCCGGTGACAGCAGCGGCCGCCCCTGCGCATCGCGGGTGATGCCGGGCAGGGTGGACAGCGTGGGCACCTGTTCGCGGGTGATGACCGAGTTGGTCTCGGCCTGCGAACCGCCGCGCAGCACGATCGCGGTGGTGTCATCGCCGGTGTTGTTGAGCGTTGCCTGGAAGCCTTCGCCCATCGCCAGCATGGCCACCAGCACGCCGACCACGCCGGCGATGCCGACCACGATCACCGAGGACGCGCCCCAACGTTGCGGCAGGCTGGCAATGCCGATGCGGGTGGCGGCCAGCGCCAGCCGTCCACTGCGGGTGAGCGCCAGCCACAACCCCACCAGCACCGCGATGGCCAGCACGCCGATCCACGGCAGGCCGATCCACACCGCCAGGCCGACGGCCAGCAACAGCACGGTCACCGCGTTTCCCAGCCACTTCTTGAGCTTGTTCATGTCGGTGTCCTCTTCAGCGGCCGGCGAGCGCGTCGACGATCTTCAGGCGCTTGGCACGCAGTGCGGGCAGCAGCCCGACCACGATGCCGATCACCACGATCAGGACGATGCCCACCAGCCAGGTCGGCGTCGGTACGTGCGGTGGCAGCATGCCCATGCTCTTGGGGCTGATGGCCGGCAGGATCAGCGCTGCCAGGCCCATGCCGATCAGTCCGCCGAGGCCGATCAGCAGCACCGATTCGACCATCACCAGGGTCAGCACCGTGCTGTCCTTGAAGCCCAGCGTCTTCAGCGTCGCCAGTTCCGGAATGCGCTCGCGCACCGCCTGGGCCATGGTGTTGCCGGTCAACAGCAGCAGGGTGAAGAACACCGCGCCCATGATCGAGGTGACGATCATGCCGATGTCGGCGAATTGCTTGACGAACGCCTGCTGGAACGCCGACTCGGTCTGGGTCTTGGTTTCGTGGTCGGAGTTGGCCGAGATCGCATCGATGGCCTGCGCCACCCGCGACGACTGCTCCGGGTTGTCCAGCGTCACCGTGTACCAGCTCACCTGGTTCTTGATGTAGTCGTTGGACTCATCGAAGTACTTCCAGTTCATCATCAACTGGCGTTCTTCGTTGGCCGCCAATGCACGATCCTTCGAGCGGTAGATGCCCTTCAGTTCCAGCGGCCAGTCGTTGCTGCCGCCACGCGGGAAGATGGTGGCCTGCAGCGGGATGGTGTCGCCGACCTTCCAGCCGAACTGCTTGGCCAGCGTCTCGCCGACGATCGCACCGGTGCGGGTCTGCTGCCAGTCCTGCAGCTGCGCCGGGTCGATCTGCAGTTCGCGGTAGACATCGAAGTAGTTCGGTGCCACCGAGAAGTTGGGGAAGAAGTTCTTCGGGTCCTGGTAGATGCCGCCGAACCACATGCCGTAGGTGACATCGCGCACGCCACTGACCTGGCGGATCTGCGCTTCAAGGCGGATCGGCAACGACTGGGTGATCGACAGGCGCGAGGCTGTCACCAACCGGTTGGCGCCTTCCACACTGCCGCCGGACGAGAACGCCACGCGTACCGAGTCGAGCATGCCGAACAGCAGGAACGCGGCCACCACCGACAGCAGGGTCAACAGGGTGCGGGTGCGGCTGCGGAACAGCTGCGCCCAGACCAACGAGAAGTATTTCATCGCTGTGGCCTCCGTCAGTGGGCCAGCGGGGCGTCAGCCAGCTCGCCCTTGTCCAGGTGCACCGTGTGGGTGGCGTACTCGGCGGCCTTCGGGTCATGGGTGACCATGATGATGGTCTTGCCGTGTTCGCGGTTGAGCTGCTGCAGCAGGCCCAGGATCTCTTCGGCGGACTGGCGGTCGAGATCGCCGGTCGGTTCGTCGCAGATCAGGAAGGTCGGGTCGGAGACGATCGCGCGGGCGATCGCCACGCGCTGCTGCTGGCCGCCGGACAGTTCGTTGGGGCGATGGCTGCGGCGGTCGGCCAGGCCGACCAGGGTCAGCGCGATCTCGGCGTTGCGCTTGCGCTGCGCCGCACTGAGGTGGGTCAGCAGCAACGGCAGTTCCACGTTCTTCTGCGCGGTCAGCATCGGCATCAGGTTGTAGAACTGGAACACGAAGCCGACGTGATGGCTGCGCCACGTCGACAGCTGGCCGCCGCTCATCTGGTCGATGCGCTCGCCTTCGATGCTGATCTCGCCGCCCGTGGGGTTGTCCAGGCCGCCGATCAGGTTGAGCAGGGTGGTCTTGCCGGAACCGGACGGGCCCATCAGCGCGACGAAATCGCCGCTGGCGATATCCAGGTCGATGCCGTGCAGCACCTGCACTTTCTCGGGGCCACGCTGGTAGGTCTTGGTGATGTTGCGCAGTGAAACCAGGGTCGACATGGGTGGTTCTCCACGGAAGGCGGGAAACGGGGGAGCGCACCGGCGGAGGCCGCGGGCGTGCGTCGAGCGGTGCTGCCGGCGGCGCCCGTGGGCGCCAGGCCGTTACTGCGCTTGTTTCTGTTGCACCTTGGCGCCATCGCGCAGGGTGTCCGGCGGGTTGACCACGACCGACTCTCCCGCGCTCACGCCCTTGAGGATCTGGCGGTCCTTGCCCATCGCCTGGCCTGCCTCGACCGTGCGTTGCTGCACGCGGTTCTGGTCACCCAGCACGAAAGCCACCGAGGCGCCCTCGCGCTGGACCACGGCACCGCCCGGCACGCGAACGCCCTGCGGCTTGCTGGCCGCCTGCGGCTGCGCCTGTTCCAGGAAGCTGACCCGCACGCCCATCTCCGGCACGATGCGCGGGTCTTTCACTTTCAGTGCCACCCGCACCTTCACCGTGGCCTTGCCGCGGTCAGCGGTGGGAATGATGGCGATCACCTCGGCCGGGATCTTCCAGTCCGGATAGGCGTTGAGCGTGGCTTCCACCGGCATCTTCGGCTGCACGCGGCCGATGAAGGCTTCGCCGACCTCGACTTCGATCTCAAGCGATTCCATGTCGACGATGGTACCGATGCCGGTACGGGTGAAACCGCCACCGGCCGACAGCGGCGAGACGATCTCGCCGGGCTGCGCGGCCTTGGCGGTGACCACCCCGGAGAACGGCGCGCGCACGATGTTGTTGTCGACGCCGAGATCGGCGATGGACAGCTGGTCGTTGGCCACCTTGACGTTGCGCCGTGCGGTTTCCAGCTGCCCACGCAGGCTGTCACGCTGGGCCACGGCCTGATCGTACTGCGAACGCGAGACCAGCTGCTGGCCGACCAGCGCCTGCAGGCGGCTGGCCTCGGCGGCGGCCTGCTTCTGCTGGGCTTCCAGACCGACCACCTGGCTGCGCGCGGCCTGCAGCTGCGAGGCATACAGGCTGCGCTGCGCGTCGGCATCGATCGGGTCCAGGGTGGCCATGACCTGCCCCTGTTCCACCCGCATGCCTTCTTCGATCATCACCTCGCGCACCTTGCCGGTGATCTTGGCCGACACCGTGGCCATGCGCCGTGCGACGACGTAGCCGCTGGCATCGAGCACCGAACTGCTGGCGCTGCCCTGCTGGATGGCCACGGCCGGCGCGGTGTCCACTTCCACGGTGGGCGTGCGGCCGAACAGCGCGAATGCACCGCCGGCCAGCAACACGATGATCACGACCACGGCGACCCACAGCCAGCGGCGGCCACCACTGCCACCACTGGAGGCAGGCGGCGGCGACTTGCGGTCGATACGGAGTTCCTTCAACAGCTCGGCAGAAGCGTTCATTCGTTCCATCACAGGCGTTCGGGCGGGTGTGACCGGAAGGGCAGGCAGCGGCGGTTCCGGCGGTGGAGCGTGCGGCACAGCATGAAGGCAGGTGCATCGGTGATGGCAGTGACAGCTGTCATCCGATGTCATTGACGGCGGCAACTGCGAAATGTGACCACGGCGGCACAGGATGGCAACGTCCCCGCTACCGGTACTGCCCATGGATCCGATCGCTCCGTCGCTGGCCCGCCTGCAGCACGTGCAGGTGCGTTACCGCGACCATACCGCCCTGCAAGGCATCGACCTGCAGGTCCGCGCTGGCCAGGTACTGGCCCTGCTGGGCCGCAATGGTGCCGGCAAGAGTACCGCGATCAGCGTGCTGTTGGGCCTGCGCCGCGCCGACGCCGGCCAGGTCGAGCTGCTGGGCGGCGATCCGCAGCAACGCGATCATCGGCTCGGCCTCGGCGTGATGCTGCAGAGCACCAGTCTGCCGCCGATGCTGCAGGTGGATGAACTGGTGGCGCAGGCCAGTGCCTGCTATCCCGATCCATTGCCGCTGGGCGACGTACTGCAGCGTGTGGGCCTGCAGGACCTTGCCCGGCGTCGCTATGGCCAGCTGTCCGGCGGTCAGCAGCGCTGCGTGCAGTTCGCCATCGCCATCTGCGGCCGCCCGCGCGTGCTGTTCCTCGATGAGCCCACCACCGGCCTGGACATCCAGGCGCGGCAGGCGATGTGGCAGGCGATCCGGCAACTGGTGGCCGAAGGCTGCGGCGTGCTGCTGACCACCCACTACCTGGAAGAAGCCGAGGCGCTGGCGCAACGGGTGGTGGTGCTGGAGCAGGGCAGGATACTGGCCGATGCGCCGCTGTCCGAACTGCGCCTGGCCGACCGGCCGCGACGCATCCGCTGCCGCAGCACGCTGGCCGCCGATGAAGTGCAGCACTGGCCCGGCGTCCAGCAGGTGCAGCGCGACGGAGAACATCTGCAGGTGCTGGCCAGCCCGGCCGAGACGGTGGTGGCCCGCCTGCTCGCCGCTGATGCGCAGCTGCGTGAACTGGAAGTACAGGGCGCGGCACTGGCCGACGCCTTCCTCGACCTGACCCGGGAGGCCGCATGAACACGTTGACCCGTACCACCGGCGCCGGTGCAGCGCCTTCCGCCTGGCTGCGTATCCTGCGTCCCTATCGCGCCGAACTGCTGGCAGAGCTGCGTCGCGCTTGGCGCTCGCCGTCGTTCGTGCTGCCCTCGTTGTTGTTTCCGGTGCTGTTCTACCTGTTGTTCGGCGTACTGCTGGGCCGTGGCCACGCGCCGGTCTATCTGCTGGCCACTTATTGCGTGTTCGGCGCGATGGCACCCTCGCTGTTTGGCTTTGGCGTGCAGCTGGCGCTGGACCGCGAAGGCGGCCTGCTGACCCTCAAGCGCGCACTGCCGTTGCCTTCTGCAGCGCCGCTGCTGGCGCGGTTGGCAATGGCCATGCTGTTCGCGGTGCTGATCGCCGCGATGCTGATGGCGGTGGCGTGCCTCTTCGGTGGCGTGCAGCTGCAGGCGGCGCAGGTATTGCAGCTGCTGGCCGTGGCGGCGTTTGCGGCATTGCCGCTGGGGTCGATCGGCCTGCTGATCGGCAGCCATGTCGGCGCCAGCGCGGCACCGGCCATCGTCAACCTGGTCTACCTGCCGCTGGCCCTGCTGTCGGGGCTGTGGCTGCCGTTGTCGGCGTTGCCGACGGTGTTTTCGACGATGGCGCCGCTGTGGCCGACCTGGCACCTGGCGCAGCTGGCCCTGCCCATTCTTGGGCAGCCGGCACATGGCGGTACCGTTGGCCATCTGCTGGTGTTGCTGGGCGTGAGTGCGGTCGCACTGCTGCTGGCGCGCCGTCGCCTGCGCCGGGTCGGCTGAACTGGCATGATCGGCAGCGATCGTCCCCGCCTGGAATCTTCCGTGCCACCGAGCTGGCTTGCGTCCCTGCTGCGCCCCGCCCCGGATTCGGCGGTGGCCGAACTGCTGCGGCGGGGCAAGTCGCCCTGGAGTGGTGCGATCCACCTGCTGTGGTCGGTCTGGATCTTCCTCACCCCGCTGCTCGGGAATGGCTTCACGCTGCGCTGGTTGTTGCTGACGCTGGCCAGCTATCCGTTGTTCCTGCTGTTCTATGCCAAGGTGATGCTGGCGCCACGTCACCACGCCTGGCGCTACGCGCTGGGCATGATTGCGATGGCCCTGGTACTGCTGCCGTGGTATCCGTCGGGACTGAGCTACTTCGTGTTCGGCTGCGTGATGATCCGCATGAGCAGCCGCGGCGGCTGGTGGGTGTACCTGTTGCAGCTCACTGGCCTGAATCTCCTGTTCTGCAGCACCGCGCTCTACTTCGGTTATCCGTGGCAGGCCATGGTGTGGATGCCGGCGGTGTCGTTCATTGTCGGCCTGGTGGTGAACGTGGAGGCCTTGAGCCATCAGCGTGACGTCGCCCTGCAGCTGTCCCAGGATGAGGTGCGGCGCCTGGCGACCACCGCCGAGCGCGAGCGCATCGGCCGTGATCTGCATGACCTGCTGGGGCATACGCTGTCATTGATCACGCTGAAGCTGGAACTGGCGCGCAAGCTGTACGACCGCGATGACGCGCGTGCCCGGCAGGAAATCGGCGAGGCCGAGGACATTGCCCGCGAGGCGCTGGCGCAGGTACGCAGTGCGGTCACCGGCATCCGCGCCAGCGACCTGGCCGGGGAACTGGCCTCGGCACGCCTGCTGCTGGAATGCCAACAGGTACACCTGCAGTACATGCCGCCGCCGCCGATGCCAGTGGAGGTGGAGCGTGGGCTGGCACTGGTGCTGCGCGAGGCGGCGACCAACATCGTGCGCCACGCGCAGGCGACCCGGGTGCAGGTGGATTTCATGCTTGAGGACCGACAGTTGGCAATGCAGATACGCGATGACGGCCGCGGTGGCGTGCAGGCCGAGGGCAATGGACTGTGTGGCATGCGTGAGCGGGCAGCGGCGCTGGGTGGCCAGTTGACGCTGCAGTCGCCGCGCGGGGAAGGCACGGTGCTGACCGTGCGCGTGCCCCTGATGGCCGCGACTGCGCCGCTTTCGCCGGCATCGCTGGCACAGGGAGGCGCGGCATGATCCGCATCCTGCTGGCCGAGGATCAGGCGATGGTGCGTGGCGCATTGTCGGCGTTGCTGGGCCTGGAGCCGGATATCGAGGTACTGGGCAGTGCTGCCGACGGCGAAGCCGCCTGGCGCATGCTGCAGCAGCTGCAGCCGGACATCCTGGTCACCGACATTGAAATGCCCGGGCTGAGCGGGCTGGAGCTGGCCCAGCGCATCGCCCGCCATGAACTGCCGATCAAGGTGGTGATCGTGACCACCTTCGCCCGCGCCGGTTTCCTGCGCCGTGCGCTGGAAGCGGGCGTGCTGGGCTATCTGTTGAAGGATGCACCGGCCGAGAACCTGGCCGAGGCACTGCGCAAGGTGAAGCAGGGGATCCGCGCGATCGACCCGCAGCTGGCCCTGGACGCCTGGTCGCAGGCCGACCCGCTGACCGACCGCGAGCGCCGCGTGCTGCGCCTGGCGGGCGAGGGCCGTACCGCCAGCGAGATCGCCGAGCAGCTGGGGTTGTCGCACGGCACAGTGCGCAATTACCTGTCCGAATGCATCGGCAAGCTGGGCGTGGCCAACAGGATCGAGGCGTATCGGCTGGCGCGGCAGAAGGGGTGGTTGTAGTAGCGTGCGCCGACGCACCGGTAGCGCCGGGCCATGCCCGGCGGATCATTTCCGCGACCGCGGAGGGGTGTCACTTTCTTGCTCGTGCAAGAAAGTAACCAAAGAACACGCCGCCAGGTCGCGAGCCGGTGCTGCGCACCGGTGCCCTGCGCTTCTCGGTGAATCAGGGGACGGCGCCGAACTCGCTGCGCTCAGACATCGGCGCCTCTACGCCCCTGATTCCCCTGCGATGCTCGGCTCGCTAGAAGGCGGACCCAACGTCAAACGCCAGACCTGCACCCAGTAGATCCACGCCATGCGTGGATGCTGTCGCTGTCGCTGTCGCTGTCGCTGTCGCTGTCGCTGTCGCTGTTGCCCTTCCCGTCCGCCTTGAGCGAGCCGAGCACCGCAGGTCCGGCGAGGGCGAAGAGGCGCGGGTGTCTGAGCGCAGCGAGTTCCCGCGCCGTCCCTCGACGGACCGAGGAGCGCAGGGCACCGGCGTGCGAAGCACGTCGGCTCGCGGCCGGCGGAGCGTTTCTTTGGTTACTTTCTTGATGGCGCACATCCCTGTGCGCCCCCCTGCGGGCCGGCTGCGCCGTTCCGCGCTGCTCCTGCAGCGCGGTGCACGAGCAAAGAAAGTGACACCTCCCCGCAGTCGCGGAAATGACCCGCCGGGAACAACCGGCGAACCCCGTCAATCCTTCCCGCGCGCCATCGCCTGGAACACCCCATCGCGGCGCACCCACAGGTGGAACAGCGCCGCACCCACGTGCATCAGCACCGTGGCGAACAACACATAGGCCAGCAGACTGTGCGCATTGCGCAGCGCGGCGTACAGCGCCGGGGTATGCGGCACGATCGGTGGCAGGTGCAGGCCACCGCCCAGCACGATCGGGTAACCGCCGGCCGACAGCATCGCCCAGCCGATCAGCGGCATCGCCAGCATCAACGCGTACAGCATCCAGTGCGAAGCCTTCGCCGCCAGCACCTGCCATGCGGGAAGATCCGCCGGCAGCGGCGGTGGGCGATGGCGCAGGCGGTTGTACAGGCGCAGCACCACCAGCAGCAGGATGGCGATGCCCAGCGGACGGTGCAGGTCGATCAGCATCGGCCGCAGGTGCAGCGAGGCGACCATGGTCACGCCGACGAACAGCATCGCGATGATCATCAGCGCCATGGACCAGTGCAGCACCCGGGCGAGCAGGTTGAAGTGGCCGTTGCCGGTGTTCATTGCGCAGCCTCCTTCGGTTGCTCGACGTTGCCGCTGGCGCGCTCGCGCTCGCGGCGGTTGAACGACTGCGAATACACCGCCGAGCGCGCCGCCAGGATCGGATCATCACTGCCGCGCACGCCGCTCGGCACGATCAGTGGGTCGAAGTTGAGCTGGCCGCAGGCGCCTTCTTCCTGTGACTGCATGCGGTCGAGGCTGAGCACACCGGCCACCACCTGATCGCGCGATTCCGGCCACGGCACCGAGGGATCATCGATGGCATCACCGGGCGCGGCCAGGCTGACCACCAGGTTCCAGCGCACCGGCCCGGTGGCCAGGCGTTGCTGCAGTTCCTGGCTGAGGAAATCGACGTTGGCCTGCTTGCGTGCGTCCGCATCCATCTCCACCACCGGTGCCTGCGGCTGCCAGCGCCAGCGCACCGCGCGCTTCTGCCCCTGAGCGTTGGTGAACCAGAAGCTGTTGACGCTGTTGAAGGTGGTGTTGGCCCAGCTGCTGGTCCACGGTGCACTCTTGGCCCATTGCTGGAAGGCCTGCGCGCTGGGGTACTTTGCCAGCACGGCGGCCATCTTCTGTGGGTCGGGCTTGCCGGTGGCCGGGTCCGGAATCTGCGCGCGCGTCTGCTCGTAGAAGGCTTCGGCGGTGGGCACGGCGAAGAACGGGAAGCTGTTCATCGCCATCCGCCATTCCTGGCCGTCATCGCCGACCATCTGCACCGCGATGCTGCGCACCCGTGCGGTGTTGTCGGCGCCGTAGGGGTCACCGCCGCCGATCGACAGCCTGCCCATCACCGGCACGCGCGCCTGCGAGAACACCCGCGCACTGGACAGCGTTGGTGCCTGCGCGCTGGGTTCGAACCAACCACTCACGCACACGCCCTTGCTGTGCGCGCGGCGGAAGCCGGGATGCGCAGGGCCGGTGGCCTCGATGGTGTCGGTGAAGCGCTGTGCGGTCAGCCGGTCGCGGCCGATCCAGCCGGCCAACCAGGCGAAAGCGAGGGCGACGACGCCCAGGATCAGTGCGATCAGGGCGATCCAAGGCAGCGGTGAATGCGTGCGCGGTGACTGCGGCCCTTGGCCGGCGCGGGTGTAGCGGAAGAGCGACATGGTCGGAGTCCTGCCTTCACGGACGTGTGGGGGGGCGACCACCACATCCTCGCAGAACCCTTCCAGGCCCGGTATTCAAATTTTCGTCAAATCTGCCCCGCGATGCAGTGCCGACCAAGGTCGGCACCCACCGGAATTGCGGATCAGCACCCGCACCGGCATCGGTAGCGCCGGGCCATGCCCGGCGGCTGCATCAGGCGTAACGCGCTTTCAGCATCGCCCAGGCCGAACGCAGGGCCAGGGCTTCACCACCGGCCGGGCGGCCCGGGCGCTCGCCATCGTTCCAGGCATACACGTCCAGATGTGCCCAGCGCTGACCATCTTCCAGGAAGCGTTCCAGGTACAGCGCGGCGGTGACCGAGCCGGCCATGCGCGAACCGGCATTGGCCAGATCGGCGATGCCGCTGCTGAGGTAACGCAGGTAGGGGCGCCACAGCGGCATGCGCCACACCGGGTCGCGAGTGGCGTCGCCCGCCTGCAGCCACTGCTGGGCAACCGTGTCATCGTTGCTGAACAGCGCCGGCAGATCGGGGCCCAGCGCGATGCGTGCCGCGCCGGTCAGGGTGGCGAAGTCCAGCACCAGGTCCGGCTTCTGCTCGCCGGCGAAGGTCAGCGCGTCGCACAGGATCACCCGGCCTTCGGCGTCGGTGTTGTCGATCTCCACGCTCAGGCCCTTGCGGGTGGCGATCACTTCGCCCGGACGGAAGGCATCCGGACCGATCGCATTTTCCACCGCCGGAACCAGCAGCGTCAGGCGCACCGGCAACTGCTGGGCCATCACCAGCCCGGCCAGCGCCAGCGCGTGTGCGGCGCCGCCCATGTCCTTCTTCATGTTGCGCATGCCATCGGCCGGCTTGATGTCCAGGCCGCCGGTATCGAAGCACACGCCCTTGCCGACCAGCGCCAGCGCCGGGTCGGACTCCTTGCCCCAGCGCAGCACGATCAGCCGCGGTGCGCGGTGCGAGGCACGGCCCACCGCATGGATGGCCGGGAAGTTCTGCGCCAGCAGTTCGTCGCCGGTGATGGCTTCAACCTGCGCACCATGCGCTTCAGCCAGGGCACGCGCGGCGTCTTCCAGCTGCTGGGGGCCCATGTCTTCGGTCGGCGTGTTGACCCAATCACGCACGCGCAGGCTGGCGGCGATCAGGTCGGCCACCTCGCCGGTCGGTGCGGCAACCAGCTGGGCCGGCGTGCGGTTGCGCTTGCGGTAGCGGTCGAAGCGGTAACTGCCCAGGCCCCAGCCCAGCTGCAGCAGCGCCTGTTCGGCGGCCGGCAGTTCGCTGGCCAGCTGCCACACGCTGCCTTCCGGCAGGGCATGCGGTGCATGGGCGTAGCTGTAGGCATCGCCGCGATCGCCAACGCCGATCACCGCGCCCGCAAGGCCATCGGCGCCGGGCAGCAGCGCGACGGAATGCGCGCCGGCAGTGAACCCCTGCGACTTCAACCACGCCTGGGTTGCAGCGGACTGGCTGTTCTTCCACGCCTCGAACTGGCTGCGGTCCAGCACGTGCAACGGCAGCGCGGCGGTGGTGTCGGCGGTGAAACCAGTGATCTCGCTCATGCGTCAGGTACTCCGGGATTCGTCAGCGTCGGCGGCGTCGAGGTTGGCATCGAGCCAATCGGCCAGGCCGGTGAGGGTGTCGAACTGCAGGTCAGGTTGCAGCTGCGGATGGTTCCAGGTGGCCGCTTCGCGGTTGATCCAGCAGCCGCGCAGGCCGGCAGCCATCGCGCCGGCCACGTCCATCTCGACGTGGTCGCCCACGTGCAGCACCTGCGCCGGGGCGACGCCCAGGCGCTCGCAGGCAGCGTGGAAAATGCTCGCTTCGGGCTTGGCCGCGCCATGCTCGCGCGCGCCCAGCTGGAAGCTGAAGTGGTGGGCCAGGCCGATCCGTTCCAGGTCGGCGTTGCCGTTGCTCAACGCGGCCACCGGCACCCGCGCGGCGATCCGCGCCAGGGCGTCGAGCGCATCGGGGTAGCACTCCACCTGGTTGCGCGCGGCGTAGAACACTTCATACGCCGGTTCCAGAAGATCCAGGCTGGCGCCACTGTTTTCCAGCGCCTCCTGGATTGTCAGCCGGCGCAGCGCGCTCAGGTCGAAATGCAGGTGGGGGTTGTCGCGGAACGAGCGCTCGCGCAGTTCGCGCATGGCCGCCACCGGATACATCGCGGCGGTGGCGGGGCTGTGTTCACGCATCCAGTCGAACAGGACCTGGTCGATGCGGGCGCCGATCGGAGCGAACGGCCACAGCGTATCGTCGAGGTCGAGGGTGATGGCAAGGACAGGAAATTTCACCCCGCCATTCTACGCCTGCCCGCGCGCGCTTTCATGCGCGCGACGGGCAGGGGGCGCTGCAGGGTGCGTCAGCGCAGGTCGTAGGAGCAGCTGATGGTGGTCTGGCCGTCGAACCGCCGCACATCCAGGTTGTGCCGGCCCACTTCCCGCGTGTAGCTGCCCGCCACTGGGTCGGACAGCTTCGCCAGTGCCGCGATCTGTTCGACGCTGGCGGTGCTGAAGTACGCGGTGAAACTGTCGACGCCATCCTCGCCGCTGTCGCCGTCATACGCCTGCAGCCGGTTCACTGGCTGGCCCAGCACCATCAGCGGCGTGGTCAACAGGAACTCACCGCTGGACTCCCCGTTTTCCGCCCGCAGCGGCGGCGGCGCCAGCAACTGGGCGATCGTTTCGAACTGCTTGGGGCTGAGGTGGCGCTGGCAGGTGACCGCTTCGACCAGCTGGGCACGCGCCTGCTCGATTGCCGGTGGCGTCGCGGCGAAAGCAGGGGTGGCAAGGCAGGCAAGGGCGAGGCAGCGCGTGGCGAACGAGGTCATCCGAACGGATCCATCCGAAAAAAGGGGGACTATTCTGCCAGTTCTGCCCTTGTTTCCGGCCCTGCCATCGGCGCGATGACTGCCTTGGCCGGCTCACTCCAGCAAGCGCGCCCAGCCCTGCATGCCCTCCAGTCGTGCCAGCACCAGCTTGATGCACACCAGCAGTGGCACCGCCAGCAGCAGGCCGATCATGCCCCAGGCCCAGCCGAACACCATCAGTGCCAGGATCAGCACCAGTGGTGACAGTTTCATCTGCCGGCCAAGCACGATCGGCGTCACCAGCTGCCCTTCAAGGGTATGCAGGGTCAGGTAGGCGGCCGCAGGCAGCAGCGCCTGCAGCGGGTCGCGGAACTCGACGAAGCCCATCAGCAGCATCAACGCGACGCCGAGCAGCGGGCCGACATAGGGGGCGAAGTTCAACAGCGCTGCCACGGTGCCCCACAGCAGTGCTTCCTGCAGGCCGATGCCCAGCAGCATCAGCACGCCGGCCAACAGCAGGCCGACCACGGTGTTGATCACGCTGATGGTCAATACATAGCGCGATACCTCATGTTCGATCGAGCGCAGGATGTCGCTGGTGAAGCGCTGCTGCTGCCGGTTCGGGAACAGGGCGATCGCCGCGCGCTGCAGGCTCTGGCCGTAGATCATGAAGAACAATGTCAGCAGCACCACGGCCAGCACCGAGGCGGCCAGCCGCGGCGCGCGCGTCAGCATGCGGTAGGGGTCGTCCAGCTGGGTGCGGATCACCTGCACCTTGCGGTTGCCGTCGCCACCGGCCACGCGCGCGAAATTCTCCGCCGCCTGGTTGGCCTGCTGCACCGGCTTGGTCAGGTCCTGCACCTGGCGCGCGACCTTGCGCAGCTGCTGCGGTGCTTCCTGTGCCCAGTCCATCGCCGGGCCGATCAGCTGCACCGCCAAGGCGCCGGTCACGCCCAGTCCGGCGCCCAGCACCAGCAGGGCGCCAAGGGCGCGCGGAATCCACAGCTTCTGCAGCAGGCGCAGGATCGGGTTGCCGACCAGGGCGAAGAACATCGCCAGCAGGACCGGCAGGATGATGTCCTGTGCCGCCCACAGGGTGAACGCCACGGCGAGGGTCGCCAGTATCACCAGCGACATCGGGCCACGTGGGCGGGAGGCGGGAGGCAGCGGTGCGGGGGCGTCCGGCGCAGGCGACGACGGGGACAACAGGGACTCGCTCATCGACATACCGACCGGGAAAAGAAGCCCATTATCGACCCGCCGCGATCAACGCGGCGGGTAAGGATCATCAACGTTCGGACATCTCGGTGGCCGCTTCGGCCGGACGCGGCCCACGCAGCTCGGTGTCGACCGAGGGCGCCGGCTGCGCTGCCGGTCTTGCTGCCGGCCGTGCAGCTGCGGGCGCCGGCTGCTCGGTGGCCTCATCCGCCTGGTCGGCGGCGTCGTCCGCGGTTTCCGCCGCCTGCGCCGCCACCACGGTGGCGAACGCGGCCTGCGCGCTGGCGAACAGGCTGGACACCGAACCCACCATCTGCAGCCAACGCGCACCGTTGACCTTGCCAGGAACCTCCAGCTTGCCGGCAATGAAACCTCCCGCCAGGCCCACCAGCACGATGCGCAGTGGCGACCAGCCCTGTCGCCAGACCTGGCTGAGCACGCCCCAGTTGTCCTGGGTTTCGCCAATGCGCACGGCCATCACCTGTTCGCAGCGCTTTACCCGCCGCTGCAGTGCACCGAACTTCATGGCTTGCCCTCCGGAATCTGCACGCCGGCATCGGGATCATCATCGCTGGGCTCATCGAACAGGCCCAAGCGGGACAACTGGCGCCGGGTGGCGTGCATGCCGGTGTGGTGGAAGAAGTACGAAACCCGCCAGATCGCATAGCCGGTGACGGCCAGGCTCAGCAACGAGGTGATCAGCAGCGCCTGCAGCCAGCTCAGGCCGAGGCTCTGCAGCAGGGCGATCAGGGTGGCGGCCATCAACAACCAGGCCGAGGCGCCGAACACGATGGCGACGCCGGCCCAGGCCAATGCACGCCCGAATGCGCTGCGTGCAAGCGCGAAGTCCGCCGACGCCAACCGGCGCAGCGAACGCAGCGAGTGCTTGGCCGAATCGACGGTCGCCCGGCCGGCAGCGCCGACCTGGCGGATGCTCTCGTCCAACGGCGGCGTGGCCGCCGGATCAGGACGTTGCGTGGTGTCTTCGCTCACGCCGCAGCTTACTTGTCGCTGCCGCGGGCCAGCTTGGCGATGATCCAGCCGGTAGCGAAGGCCACGCCGAACGAGGCCAGCGGACGTTCGCGGATCAGTTCAGCGGCGCTGTCGATCAGGTCCTTGCCCTTGTCCATCAGTGCGTCGACCTGTTCCTTGGCGGCGGCACCACCGAACTCGGCGGCAGCCAGGCCCGACAGCGCGCTGTCGGACAGTTCAGCCTTGACGTTGGCCTTGCCGATGCGCAGTTCGTCAGTCGCGGCACCGGTAGCGCCCTTGATCGCACCGCCGGCAGCGCTGGCGGCCTGCTTCAGGTGGGAACCGGCTTCACCCAGGTGGTCCTTCAGGTTTTCGGTATTGGTGGGGCTCATCGAATCACTCCTGTTGCGATGGGGGAACGGGCGATCGGCTCAGCCGACCTGGACATACAGCAATAGCATCACGGGGGTATAGGGGGCGTTACGGCCAGGCGATCACCGCATCACCAACTGGCCCTGCTGCTGGCCATTGTTGCGCAGCACGCGCAGCACCAGGGTTGGCGGGCGCTGCTGGAAATTGGCGCGCCAGCTGGCCAGGTCGGCGAATTCGCCAACCGTGGCATCGGTGATGATGTCGCCCTGCTGCAGGCCATTGGTCGCCGCGCGGCTGCCGCGCTTGACCTCGCTGACCAGCACCCCGCCCACGCCGGACTGGCGCAGCGATTCGGGCAGGTCGACGAAGCTGGCACCGGTCAGGCGCGGGTCCAGGCTCTCGCCGCTGACCACGCGCGCCTGTTCCTTCAGCGTTGCCTTGATCTGCAGCGGCTTGCCTTCGCGGCGGACGTCGAGGGTCAGCACGCTGCCCACCGCCGCCAGGCCTTCCACGTTGTGCAGTGCTTCGGCACTGTCCACCCGCTGGCCGTTGGCCGAGACCACCACGTCGCCCGGCTTCAGCCCTGCGGCGGCACCGGCCGAACCGGCCAGCACGCGGGTCACCAGTGCGCCACGGGTTTCGCCCAGGCCCAGGCCTTGCGCGATCTGCGCGCTCAGGTTCTGGCTTTCGATACCCAGCGTGCCGCGCACCACCACGCCATGCTTGACCAGCTGGTCGACCACGCTGCGGGCCAGGTTCGATGGAATCGCCAGGCCCAGGCCGATGTTGCCGGCCATGCTGCCCTGCGGATTGAAGCTGGCGGTGTTGATGCCCACCAGCTGGCCCTGCAGGTTGACCAGCGCGCCACCGGAGTTGCCCGGATTGATCGATGCATCGGTCTGGATGAAGTTCTGGTAGCCCAGCCCGCGGATGCCACTGCGGCCTACCGCCGAGACGATGCCCGAGGTGACCGTCTGGCTGAAACCGAACGGATTGCCGATGGCGACCACGAAGTCGCCCACCCGCAGCTGGTCGCTGTTGCCCAGCTTGATGTCGGTCAGGTTCTGCGCCGGAATGCGGATCAGCGCGATGTCGGTGTCGCGGTCCGAGCCGAGGAATTCGGCCTTGACCGTGCGCCCATCGGCCAGTGTCACCTGCACGTCATCGGCATTGTCGATGACGTGGTGGTTGGTCAGCACCAGGCCTTCGGTGGCATCGATGATGACGCCCGAACCGAGCGATTCGTTGATCCGCTCCTGCGGAATGTCCGGGAACAGGCGGCGGAAGAACGGGTCGTTGAAGAACGGGTTGCGTACCCGCACCACCTGCTTGGTGTTGACGCTGACCACCGCCGGCATGGCTTTTTCCAGCATCGGCGCAAGCGATGGCACCGCCTGCCCGGCGACCGATGCTGGCAGCGCTGCGGTGGTGGGCAGTACCGCCGGCAGCGGAGCGGCATCGGCACGGTTGTCCAGGTGCGCGTTGAGGCCGGTGGCAACGAAGCCGCCGAAGGCAGCGGCGATTGCGAGCGTAAGCAGGGTGGGAAGCGGTCGCATGGGAGTCGGTTCGCAGGCTGGGGTGGGGGCCGTTGACGCATACGGTAGAACAAGCTGAATGAGTGTGTCGCGATCTGGATAAATGCCCCATGAAAATCCGACCCGTGCCGAGGGCGCCGGGAAGGTGCCGCGCGTGCCGTAACGTCGATCGCGACAGCCGCAAGCGAGCGTCGCAAGGCAAGCGGACGGTGCCGTGACACACCGCGATACTTGCGCAGTTCCGCGCATCCTGACCTTGCAGTGACGCTCATCGCGGCGTGGACGTGTTGCTGCTGCCAGGCCAGCATCGGCATGCCGGCAGCAGGCAGGTCGCGCAGCACACTGCTTAAAAAAAGGGGTTTCCTGACTGCGCGGCGCGTCAGCCGTCGCTATCGCTTACATCAGTTGCGTCGCACCGGATGCGATTGACTGGCCATGCCCGTTCCACGATAGCCATTGTCGGTATAGCATCGCCCCGTTTTGACAATCCAGGCCCCTAGGAGGGCAACATGAGCAACGGTAATGGTGTGTCGGTCGTGACCGACGCCGTCGAGAACGTGAAAGAAACCGCCACCAACGTCGGCGAGACCATCGCCCACGCCGCCGAAGACGCAGTGAAGTCGGTCAAGAAGACCGTCAAGCGCGCCCGCAAGGCTGCCACCACCCGCGTCGCCAAGGCCAAGAAGGTCGTGGCCAAGGTCGAGAAGACCGTTGCCAAGAAGGCCGAGAAGGCCGCCAAGTCGGTCGGCAAGACCGTTGCCAACGCCAAGAAGAAGCTGGAAGCGGCCAAGAAGAACGCCAAGGCCGAAGCGGCTGCCCTGAAGAAGGAAGTGGCCAAGAAGAAGGCGGCTGCCGGCAAGACCGTGACCAAGAAGGCTGCTGCTGCCAAGAAGACCACCAAGGCTGCCGGTAAGAAGGTCGCCACCGTGAAGAAGGCCGCCACCAAGAAGGTTGCGACCGCCAAGAAGGCTGTGGCCAAGAAGACCGCTGCTGCCAAGAAGGTTGTCGGCAAGAAGGTTGTCGGCAAGAAGGTTGCGACCGCCAAGAAGGCTGTAGCCAAGAAGACTGTGGCCGCCAAGAAGGTTGTCGGCAAGAAGGTCGCCGGCAAGAAGACCGTCGCTGCCAAGAAGGTCGTCGGCAAGAAGACCGTCGCCGCCAAGAAGGTTGTCGGCAAGAAGACCGTCGCTGCCAAGAAGGTTGTCGGCAAGAAGACCGTCGCTGCGAAGAAGGTTGTCGGCAAGAAGACTGCCGCTGCCAAGAAGGTCGTCGGCAAGAAGACCGCCGTCGCCAAGAAGGTTGTCGGCAAGAAGGTCGCCGCTACCCGCAAGACCGTGGCCAAGAAGGCTGCACCGCTGAAGAAGGCCGTGGCCAAGAAGGCTCCGGCCAAGAAGGCCGTGCGCAAGGCTGCCAAGCGCAAGTAATCGCGCGTGGTTCGAAGGCCCTTCCGCTCATCGGGCGGGAGGGCCTTCTGCGTTTTCGGGGGCGCTCATCCGCGCCTGACGTGGATCTGCGGCCGCAGGCTGGGGCAAGATGAAGGTCTTCCGCAGGAGCTGTGACCATGCGCGGTATCGATTTCAGTTCCTGGCAGGGCGTGCTGTCCACCCTGGCCGGGCTGGTTCTGATCACCCTGCTCGGCGTGGGAATCCGCCTGCTGGTGATGCAGACCCTGCAGCAGCGCCGCGAACGCGAGAACCGCCAGATCAACGAGCGGCTGCGTACCTTGATGGCGGCCTACAAGACGCTGGGCGGTTCCTTCACCGGTGAGCTGGGGGTCGACCCGGCCCATCTGCGTGACCTGCGCCAGCGCGCCCACGAAGAAGGCATCGCCGAGCCGGGCTCGGATCGGGCAAGGCGCATCCGCGACGCGGTCGAAGCGGCCTTGTCGGACATCCTGCTGCTGGGCACCGACGAGCAGGTACGGCTGGCCGCGCGCGCTGCCAGTGAACTGGCACAGGGGCGTGCGGTGCACACACACGAACTGGTGATCTCGCTGCGCGACTTCGTCCGCGAAGCGCTGGACCTTGCGCCGGTGCCGGCCGACCTGGAGATCCCGCGCCAAGGGCCCACCCGCCCTGCGGGCAGCGGGGGCGGAAGTGGCAAGGGCCGCAACGAAGGCGAAGGCAAGGGAGGTCGCACCGGTGGCGGTGGCGGTGGCGGCGGCATGGGCGCCGGAATGGGCGGGCTGGGTGTTGGCGCAGGTGCTGCGCTGGGTGCGGGCCATGCGGCCGGTGAGGATGAAGCGGGCGCCCGCTGAGGACGCCCGCCCGGGTCAGTGCTTGAGTTCGAAGATCGGCTCGAATCCGCCGTAGATCATCCGCGCACCGTCGAACGGCATGGGATTCTTCGCCGGGTCCAACCGCGGGTCCTCCATCATTTTCTGCATGCCTGCATCGCGGGTGGCCTTGTCCGGCCACTCGATCCAGGAAAACACCACCGTTTCCTCCGCCGTGGCTTTCACCGCGCCGAAGAAGTCGGTGGTCTTGCCGTGCGGCACGTCATCGCCCCAGCACTCGACCACACGCAGCGCGCCGTATTCAATGAAAACGGGATCACCTGCACGTGCATGGGCGAGGAACTTCTCCTTGTTGGCGGTAGGCACTGCCAGTACGAAACCATCGATGTAGCTCATCGCTTGCCTCCGGAATGGACCGTGCCAGGTGCACGGCCTTCATTGAGTCGACGCTGCAGGGCGCGGGAAATCGACATCGTCTACCCCACCGTCGAATCGAAGCGCGTGCGCGCACCGCGCGCGTATGCCTGAGCCTTGCTGAATCAATGCAAAAAATTCAGCAATGCGAAGACCGCTGTTTTCAGGGAGCGTTGTGGCGAATAACGGAGAATTTACATTCCCGATGCGATGGCGCCCTGGCGCTGCTGCACACCATAAGAAAGTAAAAGGTGTACCCCCATGAAGAATTCGCTGATTGCTCTGGCTCTGGCCGCTGCCCTGCCGTTCACCGCTTCGGCTGCTGAGAACCTGTCCTACAACTACGCCGAGGCTGACTACGCCAAGACCGACGTTGACGGCATCAAGGCTGATGGCTGGGGCGTGAAGGGTTCCTACGGCTTCCTGCCGAACTTCCATGCTTTCGGCGAGTACAGCCGTCAGGAAGTCGACCACACCAACATCAAGGTTGACCAGTGGAAGGTCGGTGCCGGTTACAACGTCGAAATCGCTCCGTCGACCGACTTCGTTGCCCGCGTTGCCTACCAGAAGTTCGACCGCAAGCACGGCCTGGATTTCAACGGCTACAGCGCTGAAGCCGGTATCCGTACCGCGTTCGGCGCCCACGCTGAGGTCTACGGCCTGGTCGGTTACGAAGACTACTCGAAGAAGCACGGCATCGACATCGACAGCCAGTGGTACGGCCGTCTGGGTGGCCAGGTCAAGCTGAACCAGAACTGGGGCCTGAACGGCGAGCTGAAGATGAACCGTCACGGCGACAAGGAATACACCGTCGGCCCGCGCTTCAGCTGGTAATTGCATCTACGGCGCCCCCGCTCGCCGTTCATGCTGCAACAGGCCCGGCATTGCCGGGCCTGTTGCGTTGTGCAGGAATCAAAACAGAGTCTGACTGCGATGCACGGCTCATGTTGCATTGCAATGAATTGGATTCCGCCACTGCCGGTGGCGGCCTACGGTGGATATCCCGTGCTGCCGGATACACCGCTATGCCGCCCGTACTCCCACCGTTGCTCCCTGATCGGCCGCGCCATCTGGCACTACTGGATCCGCATCCGGTGCTGCGGCTGGGGGTGGAGGTGTTGCTGCGCCAGCAGAACGGCGTGCACGTGCGGGGCAGCTACGCCAACGAACGTGACCTGTTGCAACTGCTGGAAAGCGAACCCGGCTGCGTTGACCTGCTGGTGATCGATGCACTTCCGCTTGGGGATCTTGGCGATGGCCTGCAGCTGCTGCGCGGGTTGTCCAGACGCTGGCCCAGCGTGCCGATACTGGTGCTGTCGGCACACTGCAATGCCAGCACCGTGGCCACGGCGATGCAGGCCGGCGCCCGCGGTTTCCTGTCCAAGGCGACCACACCGGAAATGCTGCTGCGCGCGGTGGACGTGGTGGCCCGCGGGGGGCGTTTCGTGCCCCCGGATCTGCGCACCCAGCTGAATCGATCACGCTCGCGACGCATGTCGGCGCCCACCCTGGCGCCACTGAGCCAGCGTGAACGTGAAGTGCTGCGGTTGGTGCTGCAAGGGTGCAGCACCGGCGAAGTGGCCCGGCGCTTCCAGCGCTCGGCCAGCACGATCAGCACGCAGAAGAAGACGGCCTACCAGAAGCTTGGCATCCGCAGCGATGTCGAACTGTTCCGCATCCGCCACCTGCTCGAGTGCGGCTGACGGGCGCGCTTACTCGCCCTGGTACTGCTTTTCCTCGACCAGCGCCGAACCGGCGACACGGTTGATCTCGTTCTTCACCTGCACGCGTTCGCCATTGGTGCCGTACACGCCGCGCGCCAGCTGGATGAACGCCTCGTCGAACACCTGCGCCGCTTCCTTGTCGCGCAGCTGGTCCTGGATCTCCCACATGCGCTCGTTGATGGCCTTCAGCTGCGTCTTCAGCGCGGCCAGTGCCGGCTGCGCGTCAAGCTGCAGCTGCAGCAGCGGCAGCAGGCCGTCAAGCTCGGTGCGCACGTTGGCCAGCTTGGTTGCGTCGTCGATGCGCTCGGCCTTGATCTCGAGAATGGTGATCTTGTCGATCAGCTCGCCGATCGATACCGGGGTCAGGATGGCGTCCACGGGATTGGTTCCTGGAAATAGGCCCGCATGATACCGCGCTCACCGCGGCGCGGATTTACGCTGAATTTGCGCTGGCACGGCGGCATCGCCATCGAACCGTTACGGCCATGCCGTCGACACTGCCGTCCCGGCGGACAGACCGCCTTCGACGAGGAAGTGAGTGCAGTGAAGAGCAAGGGGATGATCGTGGCCAGCGCGGCCGCACTGGCGGGGCTGCTGTGCGCCGGCAGCGTGCAGGCGCAGGTGCAGGTGAGTGGCACGGCGGCATTGACCAGCGACTATGTGTGGCGCGGCAGCTCGCAGAGCGACGGCGATCCGGCCGCGCAGGTGGGGGCAAAGGTGACGGTGGGTTCGGGCTGGTATGCGAGCGCGTGGGGCTCGAATGTCTCGTTCATGCCGGACAACGGTGCGCGCAGCGAGTTCGATCTGGTCGCCGGCTGGTCCGGCGCGCTGTCGCCGGACTGGAGCCTGGATGCGAACCTCACCCGGTATGTCTATCCGGGCACCGGCCGCGCCCTGGACTGGACCGAACTCAATGTCACCACCACCTGGAAGCAACGCGCCTGGCTGCAGGTTGCCCACTCCAACGATGCCCTGGCCGGCGGCCATCGCGGCACCTACGCGCAGCTGGGCGTGCGGGTACCGTTGAACGAGCGCGTGCGCTTGGAAGCAGCGGTGGGGCAGTACTGGCTGGCCACCGCACAGGGGCCGGACTACCTGCATGGCCAGCTCAGTGCCATCGCCACGTTGACGCCGGCCTGGGAACTGCGCGCCACCGTGCATGACACCGACAGCGCCGCCAAACGGTTGTTCCCGGGCAATGCGGGTGGACGCTGGGAGCTGGCGCTGCAGGGCAGCTTCTAGTCGGCCGATGTTGCCTGGCGGGTGCGCCAGGCGGAGGGCAGCCACACCAGCAGGGCCAGTACCGCCACCGCGGTACCGGCCACGCACACACCGGTCCAGCCGAAGCGCTGGTAGACCTGCGCCGACAGCAGCGAGCCCAGCGAGCCACCGATGAAATAGCCGGTCATGTAACCGGCATTGAGGCGATTGCGTGCCTCCGGCTGCAGCGCGTAGATCAGGTTCTGGTTGCTGACATGCAGCAGCTGCGCGGCCAGGTCCAGCACCACCACGCCGATCAGCAGCGCCAGCAGCGAGTGCGCCGACAGCCCCAGCGGCAGCCAGGACAGCAGCAACAGCACCAGCGCAATGGCCGTGGCTCGACCGGTCTGGCCACGGTCGGACATGCGCCCGGCCAGGCCGGCAGCCAGGGTGCCGGCGGCTCCCACCAGGCCGAACAGGCCGATGGTGGCGTCGCTGTAGGCATACGGCGGCTGCGCCAGCAGGAAGGCCAACGGTGTCCAGAAGATCGCGAACATCGCAAAGCTGCAGGCACCGAGCAGCGTGCGCTGGCGCAGCACCGGTTCCTGCAGGAACAACGTGCCGATCGAACGCAGCAACGCGAAATAGCCCAGCCCGGCGGTGTGGTGGAAGCGCGGCAGGCCGCGCTGCAGGGCCAGCGCGGTCAGCACCAGCGTACCTGCAGCGATCGCATAGACCAGGCGCCAGTCGCCCAGGCTCGACAGCAGCCCGGCCACGGTGCGTGCCAGCAGGATGCCCAGCAGCAGTCCGCTCATCAGGGTGCCGACCACACGGCCGCGATGCTCCGGCGCGGCCAGGGTAGCGGCGAACGGCACCAGTACCTGCGCCACCACCGAGAACAACCCGGTGATCGCGGTTCCGGCCAGCAGCCACGGCAACGACGGCGCGCATGCGCTGATCACCAGTCCGCTGGCCGACAACAACGTCATCACCACGATCAGCCGGCGGCGCTCGAACAGATCACCCAACGGCACCAGCAGGATCAGGCCGGCGGCGTAGCTCAACTGGGCAGCGGTCACCACCATGCCGACCTGGCCGAACGGCACGCCGAAGGCATCGGCGATGGTATGCAGCAACGGCTGCGCGTAGTAATTGCTGGCTACCGCGACGCCGGTGGCGACCGCCATCAACAGGATCTGCCAACGCTGCAGGGGAGGAAGGGAAGGGGACACGCGATGTTCCGTGAAACAGGGCAGTACAGTGTCCGCCTGCTGCGGGCATGATGGAAATGAATCATCATCATCCCTGTCATCTGGAATTGAGATACTGGCGTGAACCTCAAGCAGCTCGAGTTCGCCGTGGCCCTGGCGGAAGAAGGCAACTTCACCCGTGCGGCCGCGCGCTGCCACGTGGTGCAGTCTGCCCTGAGCCATCAGATCGCCCATCTGGAGCAGGAACTGGGCACGGTGTTGTTCGAGCGGCTGCCGCGCCAGGTGCGTGCTACGGCCGCGGGCGAAGCGTTGCTGGTGCACGCGCGGCAGGTACTGGCCAGCCTGCGCCACCTGCGTGCCGACGTCGCCGCCGTCAGTGGTGAGGTGCGCGGGCTGCTGGCGATCGGGCAGATCTCGTCGCTGACCGGCATCGACGTGGTCGCGATGCTGGCGGCCTTCCAGCAGCAGCATCCGCAGGTCGAATTCCAGTTGCGGGTGGACAAGAGCGAGACCCTGCTGGAGCAGGTGCAGTCACGTGCATTGGACGTGGCGCTGGTGGGGCTGGCACCGTCGGCCGATCTTGAAGGCGTCTGCCACCAGATGCTGCAGGAAGAGGATCTGGTGGCCGTGCTGTCACCGCAGCATCGGCTGGCCACGCGGCTCCGGTTGCCGTTGGCGGCGCTGCAGGATGAGGCCCTGGTCGATTTCCCGCGGGGGACCGGCGCGCGCCGGCAGACCGATGATGCGTTCGCCGCAGCGGGCCTGCCGCATCAGGTGCGTTTCGAGGTCAACCTGATGGAACTGGTCGAGCGCTTCGTCCGCCACGGCCTGGCGGTGGGCATCGTGCCGGTGCGGATCGCCGACGGTTTCGAAGGGGTGGTGCAGGTGCCGCTGCAACCGACCCCGACCCGGCACGTACATCTGATCTGGCAGCGCCTGCCGACGCCAGCCGCACGCGCCTTCGTCGATGCCGTGCTCAGCCGCGCAGGTGCAGGCTCAGGCCCTTGAGGAAGTTGCGCAGCATCTGGTCCAGGCAGCGCCGATAGTTCTTGTGGCCGGGCTGGCGGAACAGCGCGCCGAGTTCGGATTTGGAGACATTGAAGCCGATGCTGGTGAAGATCTCCATCATGTCGACATCGCGCAGCTGGAAGGCCACGCGCAGCTTCTTCAGCACCAGATTGTTGTCGATGCGGGTTTCCACCGCGCGCGGGGCCTGGCCCTCATCCTGACCGCGCAGGTGCAGGATCAGGCCATCAAGGAAGTGCGCCAGCGCACTGTCGCTCATCGGCTGGAAGCCCGGCTCGTCTTCACGCAGCAGCCAGGCCTTGGCCTGCTCGACATCCACCTCGAACGCCGGATCGGCCATCTGGCACAGGGTCACCACGTGGTGGTCGCCGAGGTCCAGGGAGTAGCGCACGCTGCGCAGCACATCGTTATTGATCATGGCCCATTGTACCGGCCCGGCGGCTGTAACCGGACTGTCACCGGATTGCAGCATCGTGAGCGCTGTTCTGCAGAGACTCTTCCCGATGCGCCGGTATCTCCTTTCCGTTCTGCTGGTCGCCAGCAGCTTCGCCGCCACCGCCCAGGACCGTTTCGTGCCCGTGGAGCAGCGTCTCAGCGCGGCCCAGCTGGCTGAAGTGGGCCTGGACGCGACCCAGCTGCAGACCCTGAACCGCGTGCTGCGCGAGGCCGAGGCGTCGACGCCCGCCCCCACGCGCGCGCCGATAGCCGCCAGCACCGGCGCACCCTTGCCGGCCAACGTTCCCGCCCCGGCGGCCATGCACCTGGGCCTGGAAGAGGGCCCGGTCAGCGCCCGCGTGGTCGGCGACGTTGCGGGCTGGGAGCCGGGCACGGTGTTCACCCTCGACAACGGCCAGCAGTGGCAGGTGATGAAGGGCCAGATGAAGCTGCGCAAGACCCTGCAGGCGCCGCAGATCGAGGTGATCCCGGGTATCGCGGGGCGCTGGTTCCTGCAGGTTGACGAAGACCTGCCGAAGGCACGCGTGTTCCGCCTGCGCTGACCGCGCGCGACGCAGCGGGCCGATCAGGCAACGCAGCCGTGGACCGACGGTGCCAGAATGGCGGTCTGGTTTCCCACGGAGTTGTCTGATGACCCGAACCGTCCTGATTACCGGCGCCACCTCCGGCTTCGGCGCCGCTGCCGTCCACCGCTTCGCCCAGGCGGGCTGGAAAGTGATCGCCACCGGCCGTCGCAGCGAGCGCCTGCAGCCGCTGGTCGAGCGTTACGGCAAGGAGGTGGTGCACGCGGCCGTGTTCGACGTGCGTGATCCGATCGCGATGGAAGCGGCGCTGCTGGCACTGCCGCCGGCCTTCGGTGACATCGACCTGCTGGTCAACAATGCCGGTCTCGCCCAGGGCACCGCGCCGGCGCAGAGCGCCAGCCTGAAGGACTGGACGACGATGATCGACACCAACATCACCGCGCTGGTCACCCTGACCCATCGCCTGTTGCCGCAGCTGGTGGAGCGCAAGGGCGCCATCATCAACATTTCGTCGGTGGCCGGTGTCTATCCGTATCCGGGCGGCAATGCCTATGGCGGCACCAAGGCCTTCGTCAGCCAGTTCTCGCTGGGCCTGCGTTCGGACCTGCACGGTACCGGCGTGCGGGTGACCACCATCGAGCCGGGCATGGCCGAAACCGAGTTCACCGTGGTCCGCACCCATGGCGACCAGGTCGCCTCGGACAAGCTGTACACCGGCGCCAACCCGATGACCGCCGAGGACATCGCCGAGCAGATCTTCTGGGTAGCGAGCCTGCCGCCGCACCTGAACATCAATCGCCTGGAACTGATGCCGGTCAGCCAGTCGTTCGCCGGCTTCCAGGTTGCCCGCGAGGGCTGATCCGCGCCCTGGATGCGTTCTGTAAAGCCGAGCTGATGCTCGGCTTGATGGACGATCAGCCGAGCGTTGGCTCGGCTCTACAGGCAAAAAAAAAGCCGGGCAATGCCCGGCTTTTTCGTTCATGCCCGCAGACTTACTGTGCCTTGATCGCCATCGCCTGCAGGCCGGTGCCATCCAGCTTCTGCTTGGCTTCGGAAAGCTCACCGGCGCTGCCATACGGCCCCATGCGTACGCGGTACACGGTCTTGCCGTTGATCTGCGCCGACTCCACGCGTGCGGCCAGGCCCATCATCGCCAGCTTGGCCTTGGTTGCTTCGGCATCGCCGGAAGCGCCGAATGCACCTGCCTGCAGGATGTAGCGGGCATTGTCGGCCGGTGCCGGGGCTGCCGCAGCGCTGGCGGCGGCCGGCGCGGCTTCGCTGCGTGCCGCAGGAGCGGCAGCAACGGTGCTGGTGCTGGCCGGCGCGGTGGTACCGGCCGCTGGCGTCGCTGCCGCCGGGCGTTCACTGACCGGGGTCGGCAGTGGACGGCTGGTGGCGGTCACCGGCGCGGTGCTGGCAACGCTCGCGGTCGCTGCAGGTGCGGTGGCCGCAACCGCGGGTACCGGCTTGCCTTCCAGTGCTGCCTGCGCGCGCTGCGCTTCGGCCTTGGCCCGGCGCTGGTCTTCGGCACGCGCGCTGGCGGCCAGTTCGGCATCGGACATCTCAACTTCCTTGCCCGGCAGCAAGGTGTAGAAGTCGTACTGGGTGGCGGCCGGCTTTTCCGGTTCGGCCGGTTTCGGCGTGGCCGGCTGTGCGGCCGGCTGGGTGCCGACATCGCTTTCGCCATCGGCCACCGGCGCCGGCTGCGCGTTCGGGTTCGGCTGCGGACCGGCGCGCAGGAAGCCATCGCCCTCGCCCTTGAACAGGTTCGGCGCCGCCAGGAACACCACGGCGGCGATCGCCACGCCGGCAACCAGCCACACCCATCCGGGCGTGCCTTGGCTGCTGTTGCGCCGAGCCTGTGTCTTGCCGCGTCGTGCTGCCATGTCTACTGCGTCTCCTGAGACTTACATTTTTTCCGGGGCGGAAACGCCCAGGAGGTCGAGGCCGTTGGCCAGTACCTGGCGCGCCGCGCAGGCCAGGGTCAACTTGGCATTGCGATCGGTCGCGTCGTCCACCAGCACCGGCGTCCCGTGATACCACGTGTGGAACGCGTGCGCCAATTCGCGCAGGTACTGCGCGACCAGGTGCGGCTCCAGCGCCACGCCGGCCGCTTCCACCACTTCCGGATAACGCGAGATCTCGTTCATCAGGGCCAGCGATGCGTCATCGGCCAGGCGGCCCAGGTTGGACAGGCCGGTGCCCTGTTCGTAGACCAGACCCTTCTCCTGCGCCTGGCGCAGCAGGCTGCAGACGCGGGCATGCGCGTACTGCACGTAGAACACCGGGTTGTCGTTGCTCTGCTGGCGGGCCAGGTCGATGTCGAAGGTCAGCTGCGAATCGGGCTTGCGCGCGATCAGGAACCAGCGGGTCGCGTCGCGGCCGGCTTCTTCGATCAGGTCGCGCAGGGTGAAGTAGCTGCCGGCACGCTTGGACAGCTTCACTTCCTCGCCGCCGCGCATGACGGTCACCATCTGGTGCAGCACGTATTCCGGCCAGCCCTGCGGGATGCCCACTTCCATCGCCTGCAGGCCGGCACGCACGCGCGCCAGCGAACCGTGGTGGTCCGCGCCCAGCTCGGTGATCGCGCGCTCGTAGCCGCGCTGCCACTTCGACAGGTGGTAGGCCACGTCCGGCACGAAGTAGGTGAAGGTGCCGTCGGACTTGCGCATCACGCGGTCCTTGTCGTCACCAAAATCGGTGCTGCGCAGCCACAGCGCGCCGCCTTCTTCATAGGTGTGGCCCGACGCCTGCAGCTTGGCCACTGCCTCGGCAACCTTGCCATCGGCGTACAGCGAGCTTTCCAGGAAGTAGATGTCGAAATCCACGCCGAACGCGGCCAGGTCCAGGTTCTGCTCGTTGCGCAGGTACGCCACGGCGAAGCGACGGATCGCCTGCATGTCGTCCGGGTCCTTCGCACCGACCACGAGGGTGCCTTCCAGGTCGACGCTGGCGCCGGACATGTAGGCGCGCGCCACGTCGGCGATGTAGTCGCCGCGATAGCCGCCTTCCGGCCAGCCTTCCTGGTCCGGAGCGATGCCCTTCACCCGGGCCTGGGTCGACAGCGCCAGGTTCTCGATCTGCACGCCGGCATCGTTGTAGTAGAACTCGCGCTTGGCGTTCCAGCCGTTGGCATCGAGCACGCGTGCCACGCAGTCGCCGATGGCCGCAGCGCGGCCGTGGCCGACATGCAGCGGACCGGTCGGGTTGGCCGACACATACTCCACGCCCACCGTGCGGCCATTGCCGGACAGGTTGCGGCCGTAATCGGCGCCTTCCTTGATCACGGTGACGGCTTCACGCTGGTACGCGGCCGGTGCCAGGTGGAAATTGATGAAACCAGGACCGGCGATCTCGACCTTGCTGACGTCTTCGCTGCGCGGCAGCGCCTCGACCAGCGCCTGCGCCACTGCGCGCGGATTGCTGCGCGCGGCTTTGGCCAGCAGCATCGCGGCGTTGGTGGCGAAGTCGCCATGGTCGCGGGTCTTCGGGCGCTCGACCACGAAGTCCGGCGGCAGGGAGTCGACGGGCAGGGTGCCATTGGCGCGCAAGGCTTCGATGCCTTGGCTGATCAGGGCGCGGAGGAGATTTTTCACGAGGCCTGCTGTGAGAATGAGCGGCGGAATCGCCCATTTTAGCGCAGATGCCGGCCCCAACGCTGACCGGGGCCTGCCTGCCAGGGCGGGCGTGGCCGCCTGTTGCCGCGGGGATCATCCGACCAGGCGAGCCTGAAGCGGCGGGAGAAGGCCTCGTTCAGCAAACGAAACGGGACGCCCCTCGCCCACCACGAAGTGGTCCAGCAGGCGGATGTCGACCAGGGCGAGGGCCCGCTGCAGTTCCTCGGTGATCTGAGCGTCCGCGGCCGAGGGTTCCGGGTCGCCGGAGGGATGGTTATGGCTGAGGATGACCGCAGCGGCGTTGTGCAGCAGGGCTCTGCGCACCACTTCGCGGGGGTAGACCGGGGCTGCGTTGATGGTGCCGGCGAACAGTTCCTCGCAGGCGATCAGGCGGTGGCGGTTGTCCAGGAACAACACCACGAACAGTTCGCGGGCCTGCCCGCGCAGGCGGTGCTGCAGGTAACGGCCGACGGCGGCAGGATTGTTGCCGACCGATTCGCCCTGCTGCAGTTCAGCGGCCAGGTAGCGATGGGCCAGCTCCAGCCCCGCGGCCAGCGTACAGCTGCGCGCCGGCCCCAGGCCGGGCAGTTTCGACAGTTCGCGGGCGGGGCGGTCCAGCAGCACCCGCAATGGACCGTGGGCAAGCAGCAGATCGCGCGCGGTCTGTACCGCATCCCGACCGCCAATGCCCGAGCCCAGGAACAGGGCCAGCAGTTCGGCGTCTGACAGTGACGTGGGGCCCCGGGCCAACAGCTTTTCGCGGGGACGCTCTTCTTCGGGCCATTCATGGATGGGCATGGCACCCATCATGGCGATCATCGCCGACCGCTCCCATAAGCCCTTGCCGTACCCGCGGGTCGGCCGAGTCCTCAGTTGCGCCGGGTCTGCAGGTAGTCGTACAGCTCCTGGTTGGTCTGCAGGCCCAGCTTGCGCATGGCTTCGGCCTTCTGCCGGCTGATCGTCTTCGGGCTGCGTCCGCCGCGTTCGGCGATGGCATTGATGCTCAGCCCGTCGGTCAGCAGTTGCAGCACTTCCAGTTCGCGTGTCGACAACGCGGCCGGTGGATGGGGAAACAGCAGGTCGCGGGCCTGCAGGTGGCGCCGCAGCTGATCGGAGACGAACACCTGCCCCGCCATGGCGGCGTGCAGGGCCTGCGGTAGTTCGGCGAAGTCGGCGCTCTTGTCGACCAGACCGTGTACGCCATCGCGCAGCAGGCCATCGAGCAACCCCGGGTGCCGGGCCCCGGTCAGCACCACCACGGGAAGGTCGGGATGGCGTTGGCGCAGCACGGCCAGCAGTTCGGGGCCGTCCGGGCCGGGACCGGGCATGGACAGGTCGGTGAGTACGGCATGGCAGGGCTGCTGTACCAGCAGCTGCAGCAGTCCGGCACCGTCGGCAGCGGCACCGGCCACCTCCATCTGGTGTCGCTGAAGCACGATTCGGATGCCGTGCAGGACGACCGGATGGTCGTCGGCAATGATGATGCGCGGTTGCACGGGAACTCCTGGGAAATCGAACGGCGCACCAAGGTGGCCTGCGACGATTCTGCAAAGAGGGGACGCGAAGAGGTATAGGAAAGTTCCGAAACGGAGCGCCGCAAACCCGGAAAACTCCTTGGGGACCGTCCATGTGCTGATAGCCGCCCGCTATGTGCTGCGTGTACCGGGACGTTGCTGGCCTTCGGGTAAGCTAACGCCCTCGTTTGCACAGGAATTCCAGGTGGCTGATTCTCCCAACGCTTCCCCGACGCGGATCCGCGCGCTGGAAGGCCAGAAACTGCTCTTGTGTGTCGGCGGCGGGATCGCGGCCTACAAGGCCCTGGAACTGGTTCGACGGCTGCGCGACGCCGGCGCGCTGGTGCAGGTGGCGATGACGGCCGGCGCCCAGCAGTTCGTCACACCACTGAGCTTCCAGGCCCTTTCCGGCCAGCCGACCCGCACTACGTTGTGGGACAGCGCCGCAGAGCAGGCCATGGGCCACATTGAACTGGCACGCTGGGCCGATCGCATCGTGATCGCGCCGGGCACCGCCGACCTGCTGGCACGCCTGGCCCAGGGCCAGGCCGACGACCTGGTCAGCACCCTGTGCCTGGCCAGCACCGCGCCGCTGACCGTGTGCCCGGCGATGAACCATCGCATGTGGCTGCATCCGGCTACCCAGGCCAATATCGCCCTGCTGCGCCAGCGTGGCGCGCAGGTGATCGGTCCGGTCGATGGGCCGTTGGCCGAAGGTGAGTCCGGCCCCGGCCGTTTGGCTGAGCCGGGCGACATCGTCGCTGCGCTGGCCGCCAACGGCACTGCCGCCGCCGTCGCTGCGGCGCCGGAAACGCTTGCGCTGCAGGGCCTGCGCCTGCTGATCAGCGCCGGCCCGACCTATGAAGACATCGATCCGGTGCGTTATGTGGGCAACCGCAGCAGCGGCAAGATGGGTTACGCGCTGGCCGCCGCTGCCGCCGGGCTGGGTGCCCAGGTGGTGCTGGTCAGCGGCCCGGTGCAGCTGCCGACGCCGCCCGGCGTGCAGCGCATCGATGTGCGCTCCGCCGCGCAGATGCGCGAGGCGGTACTGAATGCGCTGCCGGCCGACATCTACATCGGTGCTGCCGCCGTTTCCGATTACACCCCGCGCCAGGTCGCCGCACAGAAGCTGAAGAAGACCGCCGACAGCCAGTCGCTGGTGATCGAGCTGGTGCGCACCCCGGACATCCTGGCCGAGGTTGCCGCGCAGACGCAGTCGTTGAAGCTGGTGGTCGGCTTTGCCGCCGAGACCCACGACGTGGAGAAATATGCGCGCGGCAAGCTGGTCGACAAGCGCCTGGACCTGGTGATCGCCAACCAGGTGGGCATCAGCGGCGGCGGTTTCGAAAGCGACAACAATGCCGCCACGGCCTTCTGGCAGGATGGCGAACAGGTATTCCCGGCTACTTCCAAGCGTGAGCTGGCCGAACAACTGCTGGCGCTGATCGCGCGGAGGCTTCAGGCATGACCCAGGCAGGCAACACCCCCGGATTTTCCCCGCAACCGTTGCAGGTCAAGCTGCTCGACCCGCGCTTCGGCGACAGCTGGCCGCTGCCGGCCTATGCCACCGAAGCCAGCGCCGGCATGGACCTGCGCGCGGCGCTGGAAACCGCGCTGACCCTGCAGCCGGGCGATACCGCACTGGTCCCCAGCGGCCTGGCCATCCATATCGCCGATCCGAACCTGTGTGCAGTGATCCTGCCGCGTTCGGGCCTGGGCCATCGGCATGGCATCGTGCTCGGCAACGGCACCGGCCTGATCGACGCCGATTACCAGGGGCCGCTGCTGATCAGTGTCTGGAACCGTGGCCGCGAGGCCTTCACCATCGAGCCGGGCGATCGCATTGCCCAGCTGGTGGTCGTGCCGATTGCCCGCGTCAGCCTGCAGGTGGTGGATACTTTCACCGACAGCGTGCGGGGAACGGGTGGATTCGGCCATACCGGGGTGCGTTGACAGGGGACATCGATGAGCGGCATCGGGGAAGCACAGCGGGGAAAGTCGTTGGGACGGAGCGCGCCATTGCTGGGCGTGCTGCTGGTGCTGCTGGCCGCGTGGTTCGGCTGGAGCGCGGTACAACAGTGGCGGCAGGTGGCCAGCGGGGACGCGCTGGAACAGGCGCGCGACCAGGCCGTGCAAGGGCTGCAGCAGGCTGCCGCCGGCCAGTTGCAGCAGCTGCAGCAGCAGTTGAAGGGCGACCGCGTCCAGCAGGCGCTGCAGGCCGGTGATGCCGCCGGCGCTGCGCTGGCGCTGCGGGAAAGCTGGACCGGCGTCGAACAGGTGGAGGTGCTGGGCGCTGACCTGGCTGCGGGCTATGCCGATGCGGCCACCTTTGGCTACGCACGCCTGGCCCTGCTGGAATCGGCGCTGGCCGACGGCAAGGCATCCCTGCGCGTGGTCCGCGATGGCGGCGGCAACCGCCTGGGTCTGGCCGCGCCGGTACAGCTGGCCGGTGTCGGACCGGCGGTGGTGTATGTGCGCCAGCCGCTGCTGCGGTTGACCGCGCCACTGGACCAGGTGCGGGCCCCCGGCAACGGCTTCCTGGCGCTGCGCCAGGGAACGCACAACATCGTGGTGCAGGGCGATAGCGGCCTGTCCGAGAGCGCCGAAGCAATGGCGCGTCCAGTGGCTGGAACCCCGCTGCGACTGGCCGCCGGGGTGCCGAACGTGGAACCCGGTCCGCTGGGGTTGGGAGCCCTGGCAAGCGCGATTGTTGCCCTGCTGCTGGCCTTCATCGCGGTACTGCTGGTGGTAGGCCGTGGCCGGCTGCCGAAGTCGCTGCCGCTGCCGAGCCGGCGCAGTGCAGTGGCTGACGCCGATCATGGCCCGACCCTGCGTGAAAGCCTGCAGATGGTCCCGCCAACGGTACCCGGCGAGGCGGTGGCAGAGGCTGCGCCGCCTCCGCCGCCACCGGTTCCCGCCGAGGAACTGGCTGCGGGCATTTTCCGCGCCTATGACATCCGCGGCGTGGTCGGCAGCGAACTGACGCCGCGCACCGCCGCGCTGATCGGCCAGGCCATCGGCACCGTCGCCCTTGAGCAGGGTCTGCGCGAGGTGGTGATCGGTCGCGACGGGCGCCTGTCCGGTCCGGAACTGTCGGCCGGTCTTGCCGAAGGCCTGCGGCGAGCCGGCTGTGCGGTGATCGATATCGGCCTGGCTCCGACCCCGGTCGTGTATTTCGCGGCCTTCCATCTGCGCACGGGAACCTGTGTAGCGGTCACCGGCAGCCACAATCCGCCGGACTACAACGGTTTCAAGATCGTCATCGGCGGTGAGACCTTGTCCGGCGACGCGATCACCGACCTGTACCAGCGCATTGTCGAAGGCCGTCTGGTCCAGGCCGCGGAACCGGGTGACTACCAGCAGCGCGAGGTCGCCGCAGACTACATCCAGCGTATTGCCGATGACGTGCAGCTGGATCGCCCGTTGAAGGTGGTCGCCGACGCGGGCAATGGCGTGGCCGGTGCCTTCGCGCCGCAGCTGCTGGAAGCGATCGGCGCCGAAGTCATCCCGTTGTACTGCGATGTCGACGGCACCTTCCCCAACCATCACCCCGATCCCAGCGAGCCGGCCAACCTGGAAGACCTGGTGCAGACGGTCAAGCGCTTCGGCGCCGATCTCGGCGTTGCGTTCGATGGTGATGGCGATCGCCTCGGCGTGGTCACGGGCGAAGGCAAGATCATCTACGCCGACCGTCTGTTGATGCTGTTCGCCGCCGACGTGCTGATGCGCAATCCGGGCGCGATGGTGATCTACGACGTGAAGTGCACCGGCAAGTTGTCCGATCACGTGCTGCGCAATGGCGGCAGCCCGTTGATGTGGAAGACCGGGCACTCGTTGATGAAGGCGAAGATGCGCGAGACCGACGCCGAACTGGCGGGCGAGATGAGCGGCCACTTCTTCTTCAAGGAACGCTGGTTCGGCTTCGACGATGGCCTGTACGCCGCCGCGCGCCTGCTGGAGATACTGGCCCAGCGCGAAGAAGCACCTGACGAGGTGCTGGCCGAACTGCCGGAAATGGTGGCGACGCCGGAGCTGAAGGTGCCGGTGGCCGAGGGAACCCCGCATGCGTTGGTGGCGATGCTGGTGGCTGCTGCGCAGTCACCGGACAACCCGTATGTCGGCGGTCGCCTGTCGACCATCGACGGCCTGCGGGTGGACTTCGCCGACGGCTGGGGCCTGGTGCGCGCGTCCAACACCACGCCGGTGCTGGTGCTGCGTTTCGAAGGCAACGATGAAGCGGCACTGGAGCGCATCCAGGCGCTGTTCCGCAGCCAGCTGCAGCCGGTGCTGGGCGACACCCCGCTGGGCTTCTGAGGTGCCGCCGGGCTGCGCCCGGCACCCGCCGAATCCAAGGCAACAGCCGGAGCAACAGCGTGCATTTCGTGGGATGGCGGGGTGTGTCCGGTTGCGGGGGACGCCGTGAACCCATCCATGGGGGCTTGGCCGCGGCATCCATGCCGCGGACACCCCCGCAACCGGACCCACCCCGCCTTCGACAGATTTCCGCGATCTGTCGGAACAGCGTTCTGTGCTGCTGTTGGTAGGTGTCGACCTTGGTCGACACAGTAGATCCACGCCATGCGTGGATGCGCTTCAATGGATGTCCATCCACGCATGGCGTGGATCTACGTGTCTGGTGGGTGCCGACCGTTGGTCGGCACGCCTCACCCCTTGAACCGCAACCCCACGCCCGGTTCGGTGAACAGGTAGCGTGAATCCAGCGCCGAGTCGCCCAGCTTGTGCCGCAGCTTGCCAACCAGGATGCGCAGGTAGTGGGTGTCGTGCTGGTGGGTGGGTCCCCAGATTTCCTGCAGGATCTGCGGTTGCGTCACCACCCGCCCGGCATTGCGCAGCAGCAGCGACAGCAGCGCGTACTCCTTGCGGGTCAACGCCACCAGCTCGCCGTCGATCGCCACTTCGCGGCGCACCAGGTCCACGTGCAGGTGGCCATCGTCGAACAGCGGCGGCGTGCCATCGGTCGGTACGCTGCGTGTGCGCAGCAGCGCCCGTACCCGCGCCATCAGCTCCTGGGTACCGAAGGGTTTGGTCACGTAGTCGTTGGCGCCGTTGTCCAGTGCACGCACCTTCTCGGTTTCGCCGGCACGCACGGTCAGCATGATCACCGGCACCTGGCTCCACTGCCGCAGCTGCTCCAGCACCTCATGGCCTTCCATGTCCGGCAGGCCGATGTCCAGGATCACCAGATCCATGTCCTCGCTGGCGGCCATCTGCAGGCCTTCCTGGCCGGTCGCGGCCTGGCGCACCTGGTAGCCCTGCGCGCGCAGGCTGATGTCCAGGAACCGGCGGATCTGGGTTTCATCGTCGATCACCAGCACGCGCGGGGCCGGCGCGCTGGCATCAGTCGGGGTCGGACTCATCGTGGGAGGCTGGCTTGAGCAGGGGCAGGGTGATGCGGATCAGGGTACCGCGACCGTCGCGCCCGGGCAGCGCCTGCACGCTGCCCCCGTGTGCGCCGATCATGCCCTGGCAGATGGTCAGGCCGAGGCCGGTGCCGTGCCGGCCGCGGTCGCCGCGTTCGACGCTGTAGAACATGTCGAAGATGCGCGCGCGCTCGTCGTCGGGAATGCCGGGGCCGGCATCGATCACGTCGATGCGCAGCTGACCGTCCAGTTCGCGCGCCAGCACCTGCACGGCGGCATCGGCTGGCGAGAATTTGGCAGCGTTCTCCATCACATTGAACACCGCCTGCTCGACCAGTGCCGGATGCACCCAGATCGGTGCCAGCGTCGCCGGGATATCCAGCTCCAGTCGTACCTTTGGCTGGTAGCGCTGCAGGCGGCGGGCGGCAGAGCCAATCAGCTCATCCACGCCTATCCAGTCGCGGTTGATCTTCAGGCCCTCGTGGCCCAACCGGGTCATGTCCAGCAGGTTCTGGATGTAGCGGTCCAAGCGCTCGCCTTCGACCAGGATGGTGTCCAGCAAGGCGCGGCGGTCGGCCAGATCCATCGCCGCACCGTAGCTGGCCAGGCTGTCGGCCGAGCCGATCATCGCCGCCAGCGGCGAACGCAGGTCGTGCGACACCGAAGAGAGCAGGGCAGAGCGCAGCCGTTCGGTCTCGTTGCTGACGTGCGCCTGTTCCAGCTCGGCGACCAGGCGCGTGCGCAACGCGGCCTGGGCGATGTCATCGACCATCGCTTCGGCCAGCTGGCGCTGCTCGGGCAGCAGCCGCGCCTGCGCGCCCGGCAGGTACAGGCCGGCTACGCCGATCGCACGGTCTTCGCCGTCCAGCAGCGGCAGGAACCACCATTGCGCGCCAGCGAGGGTATCGGTGAAACGACCACTGGGCTGTCCGTGGCGCAGGGCCCAATCGGCCGCCGCCAGATCGGTATCACCGGGCAGGTGACGGCCACCGGCCGCGATATCGGCGCCGATCCGCAGCCAGGCGGGCACATCCATGGCCTGTTCCAGCGCATGCCGGCCGGCCTGTGCGACTTCGCCGTTGCCGGCCGCACTGGCCAGTTGCCGGCCCAGCTGCTGACGCGCGCGTGCATGGCGGTTGGCCGCGCGCAGGGCGATCACCTGCATGCGCAGGCGCGACGCCAGACGCCCGGCCACCAAGGCAGCCGCCAGGAACAGGAACACGGTGATCACGCCCTGCCGGGCGCCGATGGCGAAGGTGAAGCGCGGCGCGATGAACAGGAAGTTGTAGGCGAGGAAACACAGGATCGCCGCCATCACCGCGACGCTGGCGCGGGTGCGCGCGGCTACCAGCACCACGGCCACGATGAACACCATCGACAGATCGGCCATGCCCACCCAGCGTTCGGCCAGCCACGCCACCAGGCAGGCCAGCGCAGTAGCCAACAGCGCCTGCAATGGTTCGTGGCTGATCCCACGCATCGGTGGCAGCAGCCCCTCCCGACGGGAACGCGCACGCGCCTGCGGCGTGCTGATGATGGTGATCTCGTAGTGCGCGCCGCGCTGGATCAGCTGCTGGGTCAGGGTGCGGTTGAACATCCGCGCCAGCGGTCGTTCGCGGGTGCGGCCCAGCACCAGAGTCGATACGCCGTTGTGCGCGGCATGATCGAGCAATGCGTCGGCGATGCTTGAGCCGTGCAGCAGCTCGGCTTCGCCACCCAGGCGGCGGGCCAGCGCAAACGCCGCATCGATCTCGCGCCGGGTTGCTTCGTCCTGGCGGCGTCCCTGCACCGTCACCACCGTCCACGGTGCATCGCGGCGTTCGGCGATGCGGCGCGCCACCCGCACCAGATATTCACTCTGGCCGCCGCCATCGATCGCTACCAGCACGCCGCGACGCAGCGGCAGATTGCTCTCACCGCGCGCGGCGCGCGCTTCGCGCAGGCTGCTGTCAACACGGTCGGCGGCCTCCTGCATGGCCAGTTCCCGCAATGCGGTCAGGTTGGCCGGCGAGAAAAACGCCTGCAGTGCCTGCGCGGCCTGCTCGGGCACGTACACCTTGCCCTGCTGCAGGCGCGCGATCAGTTCGCGCGGCGGCAGATCCACCAGCACGATGTCGTGCAGGCGGTCGAGCACGCCGTCGGGCACGGTCTCGCTGACGCGTACGCCGGTGATGCGCATCACCACATCGTTGAGGCTTTCCAGATGCTGGATGTTGACCGTGGTCCAGACGTCGATGCCGGCGTCCAGCAGTTCCATCACGTCCTGCCAGCGCCGTTCATGACGGCTGCCCGGCGCATTGCGGTGGGCCAGCTCGTCCACCAGCACCAGCGCCGGCCTGCGTGCCAGCACGGCGTCCAGGTCCATCTCCTGCAGGTCGTGGCCATGATAGGCGACGTCCTTCAGCGGCAGCCGTGGCAGGCCTTCCAGCAACGCCTGGGTATCGGCACGGCCGTGGGTCTCCACCAGCCCGACCACCAGGTCCACGCCACGGCGCAGCTGTTCCTGCGCACGGGTCAGCATGGTGTAGGTCTTGCCGACGCCGGGCGCAGCGCCGAGGAACACGGTGAGCTTGCCACCGGCTTCGCGTTGCAGTCCTTCCACCAGGGCGTTGGCCTGGCGGGTCCGCAGGTCAGTCATGGGAGCCGCTGTCATGGCCGCCATTGTGCGCGCAGCGGGTGCAGGCCTGCATCACGGTGCGCGTTCCGCGTGGTCCAGGGCGAAGTTCAGCGTCACCACGTTCACCCGTGGCTGGCCGAACACGCCCCATTGCCGCCCTTGCGTGTTGGCCTTCACCAGCGCCTGCACGCGCTCCACCGGCAGGCCTCGTGCATGCGCCACGCGTGCCACCTGCAGCTGTGCTGCCGCCGGCGACAGCTGCGGATCGAGGCCGCCGCCGGACTGGGTGACCAGATCGGCAGGAACCTGCGCAGGCGCTACGCCTTCGCGCGCGGCCACTGCCGCAGTACTCGCTGCCACGCGTTCGGCCAGCGCCGGGTTGCTGCGAGCCAGGTTGGAACCGGCCGCCGCCATCGGGTCGTAGTTGGCCGCCGACGGTCGTGCCTGGAAGTAGCCATCGCCGGTGAACGGCTGCGACAGCCATGCCGAAGCACGCACCTGGCCGCTGCCATCGCGCAGCAGGCTGCCTTCGGCCTGCGCCGGGAACGACAGGCCGGCGAAGCCGGTGGCGATGCCGGCGTAGACCGCACCGGCCAGCAGCAGGGTAGCCACGCCCAGGCCGATGGCCGGACGCCAGCTGGCGCCATCCTGCAGCGTGGCCACGCGCGCCTCGCTTTTCAGTTCGCGGGAAAGGGAAGGGGAGTCAGAACGGTTCATGCGCCGAATACCAGGACAAGAAGAAGGTCGATCAACTTGATCGCCGCGAACGGCAGCAGCACGCCACCCAGGCCGTACACCAGCATGTTCCGGCGCAGCAGCGCCGTTGCGGTGGCCGGGCGGAAGCGCACACCGCGCAGCGCCAGCGGGATCAGGGCCGGAATCACCAGGGCATTGAAGATCAGCGCCGCCAGCACAGCATTGCGCGGGCTCGACAGCTGCATCACGTTCAACGCGGCCATCGCAGGCACGGTGGCGGCAAACAGCGCCGGCAGGATCGCGAAGTACTTGGACACATCGTTGGCCAGCGAGAACGTGGTCAGCGCGCCGCGGGTGATCAACTGCTGCTTTCCCACCTCCACCACCGCCAGCAGCTTGGCCGGATCCGAATCCAGATCCACCATGTTGCCGGCCTCCTTGGCCGCCTGCGTGCCCGAGTTCATCGCCAGGCCGATGTCGGCCTGGGCCAGCGCCGGCGCATCGTTGGTACCGTCGCCGACCATCGCCACCAGGCGGCCACCGGCCTGCTCGGCACGGATACGTGCCAGCTTGTCCTCGGGCCGCGCCTCGGCGATGTAGTCGTCCACACCGGCTTCGGCAGCGATCGCGGCGGCCGTCAGCGGGTTGTCACCGGTGATCATCACCGTGCGGATGCCCATCGCCCGCAGCTGCGCGAACTTCTCGCGCATGCCGTGCTTGACCACGTCGGACAGCTCGATCACGCCCAGCACATGGCGACCCTCGGCCACCACCAGCGGCGTAGCACCGTTGCGTGCGACCTGATCCACGCGACCGGCCAGTTCGGCCGGTACGGTGCCGCCGAGCGCCTGCACATGGGCGCGGATCGCATCGGCAGCGCCCTTGCGGATCTGCCGGCCGTGCATCAGGTCGACACCGGACATGCGGGTCTGCGCACTGAAGGCCAGGTAGTCGGCCTGGTCCGGCTCGGCGGTGGTGCAGCCCTGTTCGCGGGCCAGGCGCACGATCGACTTGCCTTCCGGGGTCGGGTCGGCCAGCGAAGAGAGCAGCGCCGCCTCACGCAGCTGGTCGGCGTCGATCCCGGCCAGTGCATGGAAGTGGCTGGCCTGGCGGTCGCCGTAGGTGATGGTGCCGGTCTTGTCGAGCAGCAGCACGTCGACGTCACCGGCCACTTCCACCGCCTTGCCCGACTTGGCCAGCACATTGGCGGCCAGCGCGCGGTTCATGCCGGCGATGCCGATGGCCGGCAGCAGGCCACCGATGGTGGTCGGAATCAGGCACACCAGCAGCGCGATCAGCAGCAGCGGATCGACCTTGACGCCCACCGAAGCGCCGATCGCCGGCAGCGTCGCCACCACCACCAGGAAGGTCAGCGTCATCGCTGCCAGCAGCAGGGTCAGCGCGATTTCATTCGGCGTCTTCTGGCGGTTGGCGCCTTCTACCAGCGCGATCATCCGGTCCAGGAAGCTGTGCCCCGGCTCGGCGGTGATGCGCACGACGATCTGGTCGGACAGCACCTTGGTGCCGCCGATCACGCCGGAGCGATCCGTACCCGCCTCGCGCAGCACCGGTGCCGACTCGCCGGTCACCGCCGCTTCGTTGATGGTGGCCAGGCCTTGCACGATCTCGCCGTCGGCCGGCACCAGCTCGCCGGCACTGACGATCACGTTGTCACCGGGGCGCAGCTCGGCGGCCGGCACCTGGGTTTCGCTGGCACCGGCCTGCGCCGACGCCAGACGGCGCGCCACCAGGTCCTGGCGGGCGCGGCGCAGCGAGGCGGCCTGACCACGGCCACGTGCCTCGGCCACGGCCTCGGCGAAATTGCCGAACAGCACGGTGACCAGCAGGATCGCCGTCACCGCCAGGCCGAAGCCCAGTGGCGCGTTACCGGTCAGGGTGATGATCGCGGCGACGATCGTGCCGGCCATCACCACCGCCATCACCGGGCTGCGCACCAGGTGCATCGGCGAAAGCTTGCGTACGGCCTCGATGAGCGCGCGGCGCAGGCCGGCGGCATCGAGCAGGGCCGGGCGGGACGCCACGGAGGAGGAACGGTTTGCGGTTGCGTGACTACTCATGGGGGTGTCCTCAGTGCAGTCCCAGGCTCAGGTGGTCGGCGATCGGGCCGAGTACCAGCGCCGGCATGAACTGCAGCACGGTCAGGATGACGATCACCGAGACCAGGGTCAGGGCGAACGTCGGAGTTTCGATCTGCAGGCTGCCAGCCGATTCAGGCGCCTGCCGCTTGGCGGCCAGCTGCGCGGCCACCACCAGCGGGATGATCAGCAGCGGGAACCGGCCCAGCAGCAGCACCAGCGAGCAGCTCAGGTTCCACCATGGCGTGGCGTCCCCCAGGCCCTCGAAGCCCGAGCCGTTGTTGGCGTAAGCCGAGACATACTCGTAGAACACCTGGCTGATGCCGTGGAAGCCGGGGTTGGACGTACCGGCCAGCCCGGGCACGGCCAGCGTGATCGCGGTGAACAGCAGCAGGGTGATCGGCTGCAGCAGCACCAGCAGGGCCAGCAGGCGCACCTGCGGTGTTTCCAGCTTGCGGCCGAACAGTTCCGGCGTACGGCCGGTCATCAGTCCGGCCAGGAACACGCCCAGCAGCAGGTACACGATGAACTGCTGCAGGCCGCAGCCGATGCCGCCCCAGATCGCGCTGACCAGCATGTTGACCATCGCCAGGCCGCCAGACAGCGGGCTCAGCGAATCGTGCATGCCGTTGACCGAACCGTTGGAGACCTGGGTGGTCACCGCCGCCCACAGCGCGGTGCCATCGGCGCCGAAGCGCACTTCCTTGCCTTCCATCAGCAGCGGCGTGGCCGCGCTGGCGCTATGGCCCTCGCTCCACACCATCGCGCCGGTGGACAGCAGCGACATGCCGAGCATGCAGCTGAACACCAGCGCGCCGAAACGACGGCGCCCGGTGAACGCACCGATCATGAAGATCACCGCCATCGGCACCAGCAGGATGCCGATCACTTCCAGCATGTTCGACACCGGGGTCGGGTTCTCCAGCGGGAAGCTGCTGTTCGGGCCATACCAGCCGCCACCATTGGCGCCCAGCTGCTTGGCCGCGACCATCGCCGCAACCGGACCCAGCGGCAGCTTCTGCTGCGCCATGCCGGCACTGGCGTCGATCGGCGTGGCCTGCGGGCCACCGGCCATCGTGGAGGGCACGCCCTGGCTGGTCAGCAGCAGCGTCCACACCAGGCACAGCGGCAACAGGAAGCGCACGCACAAGCGCACGACGTCCGTGTAGTAATTGCCCACCGCCACCTGGCGGTCATCGCCCGCAACGGGAGCGGTGACCGATTTCGGCGCACGCGAGAACAACGCCCGCAGCGTCGCCACGGCCAGCGCCAGGCCCATCATCGGCGTCACCACCTGCAGGCCGGTGATGCCGGTCATCTGCGAGAAGTAGGACAGCTGTGCCTGGCCGGAGTAGTGCTGCTGGTTGGTGTTGGTCAGGAACGAGATCATCGTGTGCAGCGCCGTGTCCCAGCGCATGTTCGGGATCTGGTCCGGATTCAACGGCAACCACGCTTGGGTCATGAACACGGCCTGGGTCAGCACCGCGATCACCACGTTGCTGAGCACGAATGCCAGCACGTAGCCCCGCCAGGACATCGAACGTGAAGGATCAACGCCGAGCACCTTGTACAGCGGCTTTTCAATCCAGTGGAACAGCACGTCGACCTTCATCGGCGTGCCGCGCATCACCCGGGCGAGGTACAGGCCCAAGGGCCAGGCCAGCAGCAGGCTGGCGGCAAGAATGGCAAGAATTTCAGTCATGGCAGGCTCCGCTCAGAACGACTCGGGCCGCAGCACGACATAAAGAAGATAGGCGGCGGCAACCAGCACCAGCACGCCACACAGCAACGACAGCCAGGGGGACATGGAATTGAGACCTGGTGGAACCCCTCCACCTCAGGCCGTCATCGTCGTCCCCGCCCCCATAAACGCACTACGCGCCGGACCGGGCCGACGCGTAAAGAGTGCATAAATTCCGTGGGCCAACCCGTAACCAGCCCCGCCTGCTGTAGAGCCGAGCCTACGCTCGGCTGCTCTTTCCCGAGGTCAAGCGGAGCCGAGCGTGGGCTCGGCTCTACCGGCAATCACGGGGCTTGGCTCGCCGGCGCCAATCCCTTCAGCTGCCGATAGCGCTGCAGGCTGCTCTCGATCTCGACCTTCAATGCCTGCTGCTGCTGCTCGAAGCTGGCCAGCAGGCGCTGCTGCGACTGCAGCTGCGCATGGCGCTGGCTGATCGCCTGGGCCTGCTTGTCGGCCACCTTGCCGCCGGCCAGTTCGCGGTCACCGGCGGCAGCAAGCAGGGCCACCAGCGAATCGCGCAGGCTGGCCACGTTGTACTGGGCGGTCTTGAGGTTGTTGTCGAGCACCTCCTGGCGCTCGGCGAACACGCGCCGCAGCGCGTTCTCATCACCGTAGGTGGTCAGCATCGCCTGTTCGGTGCGTTGCCGGGTCTGCTCGGCCATCTGGTCCAGCTGGACCTGCGCCGCCGCCGTGCTGGCGGCAGCGCGTTCCTCATCGCTCAACGCGCGCTGCACCTGCGCGTTGCGCAGGCCGCTGTTGGCGCTGAACTCATCACGGGCGTGGTTGACCGCATCGGCCGGCAGCGCATCGCTGCAGATCCGCTCCTTGCCCTCGTTCCAGCAGTACAGCTTCTTGTCTGCGGCCTTGCCGCCGGACTGTGCCAGCAGCGTCTGCGGCATCACCAGCAGCAGGCTCGCAGCAACGATGGCAGGAACTCGGAACATGCGACCTTCCCCTGATGGTCAGCGCGTGGAACGGACGCCGTACTGGGCGCGATAGGCCTCCAGCGGCTGCCGGTAGCCTACAAGTTCCGGATTTCCGGACGCGAAATCAAGCAGGTCGGCCAGTGTCGCCACGGCGATCACCGGGATGCCGGCTTCTTCGGCCACGGCCTGAGCGGCGGAGCGATGGTCGCTGTCCGAGGCGATCTCCTGGCGGTCCAGGGCCACCACGATGCCGGCCGGAATGCCGCCCGCAGCGCGGATGATCGCCAGCGCCTCGCGGATCGCGGTGCCAGCGGTGATCACGTCGTCGACGATCAGCACGCGCTTGCCGGTCATGTCGGCGCCGATCAGCTGGCCGCCTTCACCATGGTCCTTCACTTCCTTGCGGTTGAACGACAACGGCAGGTCGCGGCCACGCTGGGCCAGCTCGCAGGCCATTGCGGTGGCCAGCGGAATGCCCTTGTAGGCCGGGCCGAACACCACGTCGTACTTGATCCCGGTGGCGTCGATGGCGTCGGAATAGCACGCGCCCAGCTGCGACAGCAGGGAGCCGGAGTCGAAACGGCCGGCGTTGAAGAAATAGGGGCTCAGCCGGCCGGACTTGAGGGTGAACTGGCCGAAGCGCAGGGCATCGGCGGTCAGGGCCAGCTGCAGGAAACGGTGACGGTGGTCGCTCATCAAAACTCGATTCATCTTCATTTGGAGCGCAAATCCTAATCCAGCTGGGCTTTCTGCGCTCGTCCTGCCCCTTCACGCGGGTGTCCAGAGCTGCCCCCGCGGGCTGCTCAGCCCGGCAGGCAACCGGTATGCTTGCCCGGTTTCCCGCCGTAGGTTCTTCCGCATGCGCATCATCAGTTTCAATGCCAATGGCATCCGCTCGGCCGCGACCAAGGGCTTCCTCGACTGGTTCCGTGGCCAGGATGCCGACGTCCTTTGCATCCAGGAGACCAAGGCCCAGGAAGACCAGCTGACCGACCCGATGTTCCGCCCGGACGGCCACCATTGCTTCTACCGCGATGCCATCACCAAGAAGGGCTACAGCGGCGTGGCGATCTACAGCAAGCGCGAACCGGACCAGGTCATCACCTCGCTGGGCTGGGCCCCGTTCGACGACGAAGGCCGCTACATCGAGGCGCGCTTCGGCAACCTCAGCGTGGTCTCCTTCTATATTCCGTCCGGCAGCTCGGGTGACCTGCGCCAGGGCTTCAAGTTCGAAGTGATGGAGTGGCTGCGGCCGATCCTCGAAGAGTGGGCGCGCAGCGGCCGCGACTATGTGCTGTGTGGCGACTGGAACATCGTCCGCTCGGCGCTGGACATCAAGAACTGGAAGTCCAACCAGAAGAACTCCGGCTGCCTGCCCGAGGAGCGCGACTGGCTCAATGCCCTGTGCGCCGACCACGGCCAGGCCACCGACGTGGCCACCGGTCGCGGCTGGGCCGACGCTTACCGCCTGCTCAATCCGACCGGTGAGGACTACACCTGGTGGAGCAACCGTGGCGCCGCCCGCGCCAACAACGTGGGTTGGCGCATCGACTACCAGTTCATCACCCCGGGCCTGCGTGACCGCCTGCGCAGCTGCTCGATCTACCGCGACCAGCGCTTCTCCGACCACGCACCGTTCATCGTGGACTACGACCTGTGACCGAGGCTGCCAAGCCGGCGGGCTACAAGGGCTGGGCCGGCATCAAGCGTGCGTTCGGCACGCCCTCGGCGCTGACCATGGCCCTGCTGGGCTTCGGCAGCGGCCTGCCGTTCCTGCTGATCGCCTCGCAGACCCTGTCCACCCGCCTGCGCGATGTCGGCCTCGATCTGGGCAGCATCGGCCTGATCAGCCTGGCCAGCTTCTTCTACCTGCTCAAATTCGTCTGGGCGCCCCTGCTGGATCGCTACGCGTTTCCGTTGCTGGGTTTCCTCGGCCGCCGCCGCTCGTGGCTGCTGGTCTCGCAGATCCTCGTGCTGGTGGGCCTGGTTGCACTGGCGTTCGTGCGGCCGGAGCAGGGCGTGTGGCCGCTGGTGGCCTGGGTACTGGTGGCGTCGTTTGCGGGCGCCACCCAGGATTCGGTGGTCGACGCCTACCGCATCGAGATCGCGCCGCAGACCGCGCAGGCCGCTCTGGCCGCCACGTACACGCTGGGCTATCGCATCGGTCTGATCCTGGCGGGTGCCGGCGCGTTGTATCTCGCGCAGTTCGAAGGCTGGATCATTGCCTACCTGGCCATGGCCGCCCTGATGATCGTGCCGATCATCACCACCCTGTTCTGCCGCGAGCCCGAGCGTCCGGTCAACGCCGTCCAGCGCCGCATCGACATTGCCGAAGCGTTCGTGCAGCCCATCACCAGCTTCTTCAGCCGCAACGGCATGGCATTGGCGCTGGCACTTCTGGCGTTCGTCGGGTTCTTCAAGTTTCCCGACCAGGTCATCGGCGTGATGGCCGGACCTTTCTATCTCGACTCTGGCTTCGACAAGGCCGACATCGCTACAGTTTCCAAGCTGTTCGGCGTGTGGATGGGCATTGGCGGCGCCTTCCTCGGCGGTATTGCCGTGGCCGCCTTCGGTTTCCGCCGGATGCTGCTTGTCGCCGCGCTGGGTGTGGCCCTATCGAATCTGGCCTTCCTGCTGATGGCGCACAATCCGGGGCAGTTGTGGGCGTTCTACGCTGCGCTCAGTGCCGACAACCTGTTCCAGGGCTTCGCCGGTACGGTGCTGGTAGCGTTCATGTCTTCGCTGACCGATCGCAACTTCACCGCGACCCAGTACGCCCTGCTGGTATCGCTGGCCAATCTGCCGGGCAAGTTCGTCGGCGGTGTCTCCGGTTACATCGTGGAGGCCACCTCGTACAGCACCTTCTTCATGCTCAGCGCTGTCACGGTGGTGCCGACCATGCTGCTGCTGGCCTGGCTGTGGCCACGCATCCTTGACCGTGGGCCGTCGCCCGCCGCCTGATTGCCTGTCCGCGCTTACTGCGGGATGATCGCCCCGACGCGCCGAGGGGGCGGTGCCTTGCGAACGGGGAAGTGAGCATGGCCGACGTAGTGCTGCGGGACCTGGACCCGCTGCTGCTGGAACGCATCAAACGGGTCTCGGTTGCCCGAGGCTGGACCCACGAACAGACCTGCGCGGTCCTGCTGGAGCAGGGCCTGTTCAGCAGTGAACTGGAGGTCCGCTCCGGCTTCGGCGATCCCGAAGTCGACGCCCTGTCCGACGCGATCGCCGCACTGCAGGCGCTTCCCGCAGGCCAAGGCTTCGATTGATCTGATGTCGTGTCGCCGGGCATGGCCCGGCGCTACCGCGCGCCGCCGACGGGTAGCGCCGGGCCATGCCCGGCGGATGGCGTCACCTCACGCCAGATGGATCGCCCCGAGAATCCGCGGCCCCTTCGCCCCGGTCACGCTCGGCAGGTTGCCCGGCAGCCCGTCCATCGTCCGCTGCGCCAGCCAGGCAAACCCCATCGCCTCCACATACTCCGGGTCCAGCCCGTACAGCGCCGTGGACTCGACCACCACGCCCGGCAGCCGCGCCGCCAGCCGCCGCATCAATTGCGCGTTGCGCACGCCACCGCCGCACACCAGCACCCTACGCGTGTCCGGCTGCTGGGCCAGCAGCGCATCCACCACTGTCGCCGCGGTCAGCTCCAGCAGCGTCGCCTGCACATCGGCGGCAGCAAACTGGCCTTCCTCCATGTGCGCTTCGGCCCACGGCAGGTGGAACTGCTCGCGCCCGGTGCTCTTGGGCGGTGGCAGCGCGAACCACGGGTCTGCACGCCAGCCGGCCAGCAGGCTGTCATCCACCGCACCACTGGCCGCGTAGGCACCGTCAGCGTCGAAGCTGCGCCCGGTGTGGCGCTGGCACCAGGCATCCATCAGCGCGTTGGCGGGGCCGGTATCGAAGCCACGCACGACGCCTTCGCGCGGAATCAGGGTCAGGTTGGCGATCCCGCCCAGGTTCAGCACCGCGCGGTCCTCATCGGCCGCACCCAGCATGCCCAGGTGGAAAGCCGGCATCAGCGGCGCGCCATGGCCACCGGCGGCAACGTCGCGGCGGCGGAAATCGCACACGGTGGTGATGCCGGTCAGTTCGGCGATGCGGTTGCCGTCACCCAGCTGCAGGGTGAACGCCGGATCGGCCAGCGGTCGATGGCGCACCGTCTGCCCGTGCGAGCCGATGGCCCGCACCTGCGAACGGTCGACACCGGCTTCGTCCAGCAGCTGGTTGGCGGTGGCGGCGAAGCTGATCGCAATCCGCGCGTCCAGCTCGCCCAGCTCCTCCAGCGACTGCAGTGGGCCGCCCTCGCCGAGCGCTACCAGCCGCGCCCGCAGCACCGGCTCCCAGCGGGCGGTCAGCCCATGCACGAAGCGGCAACCTCCGTCGGCCGGGAACTGCACCAGCGCGGCATCGATGCCGTCAGCGCTGGTGCCCGACATCAGGCCCAGGTAGAGGGGAAGGGACGGATCGGCAGTGGTGTTCATGGCGGGCATAAAAAAAGGACACGGCAAGCTTGTGCTGCCGTGTCCTCCTTCGTCAACGCGGGGCTCAGCCGCGCTTGCGGCCTGCCGGTGCCTTGTCCTTGGCGCTGGCCACCTCGGTGGTCGCGCTTTCGGCGGCCGGGGCGGGGCTGGCGTCGGCGTAGATCAGCTTCTCCATGCCCTGGATGCGGGCCATCGCCGGCGCGGTCTGCGCCCGGAAGGCCACCAGCTCGGCGCCCTTCAGCGGCTCCGGCGGCGGCATGGTCACCGTCAGCGGGTTGCGGTGCTCGCCATTGACCCGGAATTCGTAGTGCAGGTGCGGGCCGGTCGCCAGGCCGGTCGAGCCGACATAGCCGATCACCGTGCCCTGGGCCACGCGCTGGCCGGTCTTGATGTTCGCAAAGCGCGACATGTGGCCGTACAGGGTGGTGTGGCCGCGGCCGTGGTCGAGGATCACCACGTTGCCGTAGCCGCGCTGCACGCCGGCGAACTGCACGCGGGCATCGCCGGCGGCCATGATCGGGGTGCCGGTGCGCGCGGCGTAGTCCACGCCCTTGTGCATGCGCATCTTGCCCAGCACCGGGTGCTTGCGCGCGCCGAAGGTCGAGCTCAGCCGCGCGAAGGGGATCGGCATGCGGATGAAGCTCTTCTTCAGCGAACGGCCGTTGATGTCGTAGTACTCGGACTTGCCGTTGCGGTCGAAGCGGAAGCCGGAATAGGTCTTGCCGCCGGTGGTGAAGGTCGCCGCCAGGATCTTGCTGGTATCGACCTTCTCGCCTTCGCGCCAGGTCTCGTCCATCACCACGCTGAAGCGGTCGCCCGGCTGCAGGTCCTTGGAGAAGTCGATGTCGTACTTGAAGATGTCGTCGGTCATCGTCGCGATTGCCGATGGCGACAGTCCGGCGCGGCGTGCCGCTGCATACAGCGAGCTGGTGATCTCGCCACTGGTGACCACCGTCCGCGTGGACGTCTCGCGCTTGGTCACCGTTTCCTTGATGTCATCGCCGCTCAGGCTCAACTCGACCCGGTTGTCGGCGTCGCGGTCGAAGCGGATGCTGCGCAGGTCACCGGACAGCGGCATGTCGAAGGCGATCTCGGCGCCCGGGCGCAGCTTGGTCAGCGATTCGCGCGCACCTGGATGGTCCAGCACCCGGTGCAGGGTGGTCGCGGAGATGCCGGCTTTGTCGAAGAGGTCGCTCAGGGTCTGCCCGCGCTGTACCCGCAGCACCTGCCAGCTGTCGCCGGGGATCTGCTGCTGGCGGGCCATTGCCAGCGGCGGCAACGGCAGTGCCAGGCTGGTATGGCTGTCGGCGTAGGGGGCATCGATGGTGTGCGAGAAGCCCGGCACGATCGTGGCCACCAGTGCGCCGATGGTCACAAACAGGCTGGCGTGCATCCAATGACGGCGCGTCCAGCGCTCATTGAACGCAGCGGGGAGGTGTTGCCTCAGCTTCCGGTGCAGGGCGTTGTCGTGCAGGACGTGGAGTCGTTCCTGGAAGCGCTGCTTGCGTGCGCGGCCTTGATCGGAATTGAGCATCAGATGTCGGTCTCTGGCTGACCCGGGAACGCGGGCCCAAACGCCGGTAACATAGACACCTAACAAATTCGCGTCAAACCCTTGTGCCTATTGGCTTTTGTGAAGCCGATCGGGTTAACTTCGCTTTAACACCCCACATAAGAAACGGCGTTGCCGGGAGTAGTCACGTGTCCTCGATTGAAGAAGCCCTTGCCCTGATCGGCCGCGGTGCCGACGAGATCCTCAAGCTCGAGGATCTGCGCGCGCGCCTGCAGGAAGGCCGTCCGCTGCGCATCAAGGCCGGCTTCGACCCCACCGCGCCTGACCTGCACCTGGGCCACACGGTGCTGCTGAACAAGATGCGTCAGTTCCAGGACCTCGGCCACCAGGTCATTTTCCTGATCGGCGACTTCACCGGCATGATCGGCGACCCCTCCGGCAAAAGCCTCACCCGCAAGCCGCTCAGCCGCGACGACGTGCTGGCCAACGCCCGCACCTATGAAGAGCAGGTGTTCAAGGTGCTGGACCGCAGCCGCACCGAGGTCCGCTTCAATTCGGAGTGGTTCGGCAAGATGAGCGCGGCCGACATGATCCGCCTGGCCGGCCAGCACACCGTGGCGCGCATGCTCGAGCGCGACGACTTCGCCAAGCGCTACGCCGCCCAGCAGTCCATCGCCATCCACGAATTCCTGTACCCGCTGGTGCAGGGCTACGACTCGGTGGCCCTGGAAGCGGACGTCGAGCTGGGGGGTACCGACCAGAAGTTCAACCTGCTGATGGGCCGTGGCCTGCAGGAGCACCACGGCCAGAAGCCGCAGGTGGTGCTGACCATGCCGTTGCTGGAGGGCCTGGATGGCGTCAACAAGATGTCCAAGTCGCTGGGCAACTACATCGGCATCAGCGAACCGGCCATCGACATCGTCACCAAGACCATGAAGGTGGATGACGCCCTGATGTGGCGTTGGATCGAGCTGCTGTCCTTCGATATCAGCCAGACCGAAGCGGCCTCTCTGCGCGAGCAGATCGCCGCTGGCCTGAACCCGCGCGTGGTGAAGCTGCGCCTGGCCCGTGAACTGGCCACCCGCTTCCACGACGCTGCAGCCGCCGAACAGGCGATTGCCGGCTGGGAAGCGGCTGTCACGGGGCAGGGCGATATCACCCAGCTGCCGCTGCAGGACGTGGCGATCCCGGCCGAGGGCCTGCGCATCGCGGCTCTGCTGACCGCTGCCGGACTGACCCCGAGCAACTCCGAGGCCAACCGCAAGCTCAAGGAGCGTGCGGTGAAGGTGGACGGCGAAGTGGTGGAAGACGGCCAGCAGGTGCTGCAGCCTGGCTTCGAGGGCCTGCTGCAGGTCGGCAAGCGCACCTTCGCACGCGTGCGCCTGGTCGCTGCCTGACCGGAGGCAGGGGCCGGCGCAGCCGGCCCTTCCTTGTGCTCTTGTAGAGCCGAGCCCACGCTCGGCTGCTTCTGCTCTCCGCGGAATAGTCCCTGCCAGGACCTTCTGGATGAACGGATGCAACATCCGATGAAAAAAGTTGCCACACCCCCTTCACAAAGGCCGCGAATAGGGACATACTTTCCCTCCCCCGTCGCAGGGGTCGCCAACAAGGGGCTTCAGCGGCACAAGGGACGCCATCACCGCCGAACGAGATGATCGAACGAAAGGTGTTGACGGACTCGAAAAGTCCGGCATAATAGGCGGCTCGCTACGAAGGAAACTTCGCAGCACGCGGGAATGGCGCTGAGGCCACTTCCCAAGATCTTTGAAAGTATGCGCAGGTATCTTGTGAAGGCGCCTGCAGGAAGGATGATTGTCCATCTTGCAGACGTTTGATCAAGCAACTATTAATTGTTTTAAAGCAAGCGATACGTTGCCAGAATCATT